>NZ_JBICTZ010000002.1:0-180866 GCF_043197875.1 Micromonospora sp. NPDC048935
GGGGCCGCGCGGGGGGGGGGGCTAGACACCCGGCCCCCCCCCCCCGCGCGCCCACCCGCCCCCGGAGCAAAACACCCCGCAGACCCGGTTAGGGGGGGGGGGGCCGGCCACCCGCCCCCCCCGCTCGTTGGTCAGTGCAGGGCGACCACCAGGTCGGGGTCGACCGTGGCGAGGCCGGCGCGGGGCACGACGAGGAGCATGACCGTCAGCGCGGCGGCCATGCCACCGGCGATGACGACAGCCATCGGTACGCTCCCGGCGCCGAACAGGCCCGCCAGGGGTGCCGAGAGCGCGCCGACACCGAACTGCACCGCGCCGAGCAGCGCGGCGGCGGTGCCCGCGGCCTCGCTGTGTCGGCTCATGGCCAGCGCCGGCGCGTTGGGCAGGGCCAGGCCCGCCGCGGCCAGGACCAGCCACAGTGCCGCGAGCAGGGTGGCCAGACCACCGAAGCCGGTCGCCGCGAACACGACGAGCAGTAGCCCCGCCGCCGTGCCGGCGAGCAGGGCGCTTACCAGGATCCGCTGCGGGCTGTAGCGGCGCAGCAACCGGACGTTGAACTGGGTGGCCCCGATCAGCCCGACGGCGCCGGCACCGAAGGCCAGGCCGAACTGCTGCTCGTCGAGGCCGTACTCCCGTTGGAGCACGAACGACGACCCGGAGACGTACGCGAACAGGGCCGCCATCGCCAGCCCGGCGACAAGCACCAGACCGACGAACGCCCGGTCGTTGAGCAGCCCCCGGTAGTCGCGCAGGGTGGCACCGACTCCCCCGTGCCGCCGACGCGTCACCGGGAGGGTCTCCGGGAGCCGGAGCGCGGCCACGACGATCAGCAACGCGCCGAGCACCGCCAGCGCCGCGAAGACGCCCCGCCAGTCGGTCCAGCTCAGCAGGCCGCTGCCCAGGGTCGGCGCGAGGATGGGCGCCAGGCCCATGACGAGCATCAGCCGGGAGAAGATCCGGGCGAAGGAGGCACCGCTGAAGAGGTCGCGGACGACGGCGGTCGCGACCACCGTGGCGGCCGCCACGCCCAGCCCCTGGAGGACGCGCAGCGCGCCGAGCACGGCGATGGTGGGCGCGAAGACGCACAGCACGGATGCCAGGATGTGCGCGGCCAGGCCGGCCAGTAGCGGTAGCCGCCGCCCGACCACGTCGGAGAGCGGCCCGATCAGCAACTGGCCCAGCGCGAGGCCGACGAGCGTGCCGGTCAGCGTCAACTGCACAGCGGTCTCGGTGGTCTGCAGACCTGCCGTGATGGCGGGCAGTGCGGGCAGGTACATGTCGATGGTCAACGGCCCGATGGCGATCAACGCGCCCAGCACGAGGACGAGTTGCGCCCGCTGCCGGTTGGTCATCAGGTCACCGGGCAGCATGTCCTCGGTCGTGCCCGGGTTGCCCGCGCGGGTGCCGGCTCCGGTCTTGTCCACCAACTGCCTCATCATCTCGATCTCTCTGCGGAAGCCTGTGCGTCGTCACGGCGTTCAGCGCGTCCACAGGTGCGGAGCACGATGTCCGGGGTGGCCGGACGGGTGATCACCCGGTGGTGATCCTGCCGCTCGCCAACGTCCAGGAGCCGTACGACGTTCCCGCTGTGGGGGGAGTCACGCCGGGTTGGTTCGCCCCGGACACAGGTCGTGTGGTGACCGGGGTCACAGACACACCAGAACCGGGAAGGAGGTCCGCGTCGTCTTGCCTGTCGTGAGACGAAGTCTGGACGGCCTCGACGAGGCCGAGTTGCTCCGCCGCGTCGGCCGTGGCGACCGGCGTGCCTTCGACGCCCTGTACCGGCGTACCGCCCCGTGGTTGACCGCGCGGCTGCGTCGGCGTTGCGCCGACGAGGACGTGGTGGCCGAGGTGTTGCAGGAGACGTACCTGGCGGTGTGGCGGTCGGCCGGCAGCCAGGCGCGGTCTGCGGGCTCCGGCAGCGCGGTGGGCTGGTTGTGGACGATCGCCGCCCACCGGCTGATCGACGCGTTCCGCCACCGGGCCCGCAGGGAACGGATCCCGTCGGTGCAGACCTACGACGCCGTGGCTCCGGCGGCCGAGGACGAGGCGCTGGCCGGCGGGTTGGACGCCAACCTGGAGCGGGCCCTACAGGCCCTGCCGGCGGAGTTGCGCCAGGTGCTGCGCGCGATGGTCCTCGACGGACTGACCGTACGGGAGACCTCGCTGCTGCTCGGCATGCCGGAAGGAACCGTGAAGACCCGCGCGCGGCGGGCCCGAATCGCGCTGCGGGAGGCGCTGTCATGACCACTCATCCCAACCCCACACTGATCTCCGCGTACGCCTCGGGCGGTCGCGGCGTCGACGACACGACCATCTGGGCGGTCGAGGCGCACCTGGAGTCCTGCGCCGCCTGCCGGGCGGTCCTGGCCGACACGGCCGACCCCGCCACCCGCGACCTGCTGGACCGGGTGGCCGACGGCATCGCCACCGGAATCGCCACCGGCCCCGCTCCGGTGCGTCGGCGGCGACTGCGGCGGACCGGGGTCGCCGCCCGGATCCTGCCGTGGCTGGCCACCGCCGCCGGCATGATGTTGGCCGCGGTGCTCTTCGAGACGACCTTCGACAGCCTGCCGTCGCTGGTGTTGCTCGTCGCGCCGATGGCACCGCTGCTGCCGGTGGCCGCGCTCTGGAGCCGGCGACTCGACCCGGCCTGGGAGTTGACGGCCACCATGCCGCGTGCCGGGTTGGCGCTGCTGCTGCGCCGCACGTTGGCGGTCCTGGTGGCGGTCATCCCGGTGCTGGCCGTGGCGGGTTGGGGCACCGGCCACTCCCCGACTCTCTGGCTGCTGCCGGCGCTGGGTTTCACCGCTGGGGCCCTGACGCTGGGCGGGCTGGTGGGGGTGGACCGCGCCGCCGCCGTGCTGGCCCTCACCTGGTCCGCGGGTGTCGTGGCACCGAGTCTGGCCGGCGGGCGACTCCCGGCCGTCCTCGCGGACAGCAGCTCGCCCTGGTGGGCCGCGAGCACCGTGGCACTTGTGGCCGTGGTGCTCGTCCGGGCCCGACGACGTCCGTTCGGAGGACTTTCCCGCACGTCGTGACAGCTGACGACACAAACCACGAACCGAATGGAGAAGTAATGATGCGTATGGTCAGCGTGGCTGAGACCACGCCGTCCACCTATCCGTGGGCGGTACAGACCGAGAAGTTGCAGGTCCGCGCCGGCAGGCACCTGGCGGTCAACGGGCTGGACCTGGCGCTGGGCACCGGCGTACACGGGTTGCTCGGCCCCAACGGCGCCGGCAAGACGACGTTGATGCGCGCACTCGCCACGGTGGTGAAACCCGCCGACGGCCGGCTGCGCCTGCTCGGCGAGGACATCACCGCCAGGGCGGACCTCCGTCGGGTACGCCGTGGCCTGGGCTACCTGCCGCAGCACTTCGGCTTCTACCCGCGCTTCACGGTCCGGGAGTTCGTCGAGTACATGGCCTGGCTCAAGGAGATGCCGAAGACGGTCATCCCGGGCGCGGTGCAACGGGCCGTCGAGCGGGTCGGCCTCGCCGACCGGGCCGACTCCCGGATGAAGACGCTCTCCGGCGGAATGCTGCGCCGTGCCGGCATCGCCCAGGCGATCGTCAACGACCCGGAGGTGCTGCTGCTCGACGAGCCGACGGTCGGCCTGGACCCGGAGCAGCGTCTCGACTTCCGCGAGCTGTTGCGCGAGATCGGCCTGGACAGCTGCGTGCTCGTCTCCACCCACCTGGTCGAGGACGTCGCGGTGGCCTGCACCGACGTGGTGCTGGTCCACGAGGGTCGCCTGGTGTGGCAGGGCACCACCGGGCAACTGGCCCAGCAGGGCGGCACCGGCGACGCGGGCGACAGCGCCACCGAACGCGGCTACTCGGCGCTGCTGCGCTCCCACCGCGGGCAGGTGCCGGCATGATCGGGCGCATCCTCCGCATCGAGCTACGCCGGTCGGCGGCCCTGGGCGTCGCACTGCTGTTGCTGGTGACCGGCGTGCCGTTACTGCTCACCTCCACCCTGTTCTTCGCCGGCCGGTGGATGCAACTGGCCGTCATCGCACGGTCGATGCTCGTGGTGCTGCTGCCGCTGGCACTCGCCGGTGGGGCGTGGCTGGGTCGGCGCGACGCCCGTAACCGGGTCGACGAGTTGTTCACCAGCACCGCCCGACCCCGGTGGCACCGCACCACGGTGACCGCCAGCGCGCTCGCGATCACGGTGGTGGCCGCGTACACCCTGCTGTGTCTCATCGCGACCGGATGGGTGGTGCCGACGGCGCACTACTTCCCGAGCGCCGCCATCGTCGTCGCCGCCGTCGGTGTTCCGGCAGTGATCGCCGCCGGCTGGCTGGGCATGGCCGCCGGTCGGGCCGTACCCCGGGTGATCACCGCACCCGTCGTCGCGGTGGCCGGGTTCGCGCTGCTCGGGCTCCTCCCCGAGCTCATGGCGCAGCCCGCTCCCGACGCGCCGGTCTTCCTACCCGAGCCCTCGGCGCTACTGCTCATCCCGGTCATCAGCGGCCTCGACGACTTCCAGACGATCATGCCGCGGGTGAGCGCGCTCCAGACGCTGTGGCTGGTGGCGCTCGCCGCCACCGGGCTGCTGCTGTTGGGCACGGTCCGCCGCCGCGCCGCCGCGCTGGCCGTGCTCCCGGCGGTGCTCGGCGCCGCGGTGGCCGTACCGCTGCTGCCCGCCGGCGGTACGCGCGGGGCGGCGGTCGTCGACCCGGTCGCCATCGAGTTGGTCTGTGACAACGCCGGCCCGCAGGTCTGCGTGACACGGGTGCACGCCGAGCTGCTGCCCGACGTCGTCGGCCCGGCCCGCCAGGCTCTCGCCATGATGGCGGCCAAGCTGCCCGACGCGCCCGTGCGGGCGGTGCAGACCCAGCAGGTCACCTACTGGGCACGGCTGGACCCGAGTACGCCACCGACACCGCACTCCGCCGACACCGTCGTCTTCGACACCCCCACGATCGACAGCCTCGGGCGCGCCGACATGTCCGGCGACTACTTCCTGCCGTCCCTGCTGGAGGCCGCCTGGAAGCAGGAGTGTGCCGACCAGTCGGTTCAGGGCGACGAGTACCGGGCCCGGATCGTCGCCGCCGCCTGGCTGACCGGTCGACCACCGGCACCGCAGCCCGGATGGGACCCCACCGAGATGGAGCGGCTGGTGAGCGCGTACCAGGCGCTTGTCGCTCTCCCGGAGGCCGAGCAACGGCGTCGGATGGGAGCGGCACGCGAGGCGGCGCTTGCCTGCCAGGGCGACGGCCTCGCCTCGGTCCTGCCCAAGGAGCAGCCGTGAGGTGGCTTCAGCTCTACCTCCGCTCCCGTCGGGTCCCCCTCGCGCTGACCACCGCGACGGCGCTTATCGCGGTGGCGTGGGCCCTGTCGCTTGCCTACACCGACGCGACGACCATCAACACCCGCACGGTCAGCCTCGTCATCATGCTGGCGGTGGTCGCGGCCGGCACCACCCTCGGCGGTGCCGACGACTCCCTCGACCACACGGCGGCGGTCAACTGGCCGCTACGACGTGCCGGGCACCTGCTGCTCGCCGTCGCCACGATCGCCGCCCTGCTCGCCCTCAGCACGGTCAGCGACGCGCGCTTCGAACCGTTCGCCCTGGTGTTGCGCAACATCACGGGGCTGCTCGGACTCACCGCCCTCGGTGCCGCCCTGTTCGGTGCCGCCCTGTCCTGGATCTCCCCGCTGACCTGGACCCTCGTCGCGGTCATGCCGTTCGTGGGCCCCAGCAGGGACCTGCGGATGCAGGTCGCCGGCTGGTTGGTCCAACCCGTCGGCACCACCGCCGCCACGGTCTGCGCCGTCACCCTGGCGGTGGCCGGTCTGCTCGTGTACGGCCTGCGGGGTTGCCCCCTGCGACCGGCCAGCGAGACCGGACCCGACCGGTGACAGACCTCGGTGGTGCCGTCGACGTGCCCGCGCTGGTCGTCGAGGGGCGTACGAACTCCGCGGTCGCTGCCACGCCCCACCTTGCCGAGAGGACCGTCGACAAGAACGTCAGCAGCATCTTCACCAGTTCGGCCGCCCCCGTCCGATGATGATCACCGGCGCGTCCTCGCCGTCCTGGCGTATCTCCACAACCAACGGTTGTCCCGCGTTCCGCACGCCCCCGTCGTCCAGCAACCGCTCGGCTGGTCGGCCTCGTCCCTCGCTGCGCTGCGTGCCGACCAACCGCCCCCGTATCGGTTGGTAGAAGAATCACGGACCGCCCATGCCGAATCCTTCCCGTATTCTTCCCATCACCGAAAAACGTCAGTTCGACAGCCATGGGCACCGGGAAGGTCGTGGTGGAGCTTCGGGTCCTGGGCCCGGTCGAGGTGTGGAACCGCGGCGTTTCGCTCCAGTTCGCTCGGCGTCAGCAACGGGTGCTCCTGGGGATCCTCGCGCTGGAGGCGAACCAACTGGTCACCGGCGACCGGCTGGTCGATCTCCTGTGGGGTGAGCGACCGCCCCGGCGGGCGCGGGCGGTGCTCCAGACCCGGTTGTCCGAGGTCCGCGCGATCCTCGACCTGGCCGAGCAACCCGACCCGGCCGTGCTGTTGGAGACCACGGGCGGTGGTTACCTCCTGCGGGTGCCACCCGAGCAGGTCGACGCCCAACTGTTCAAGAGTCTGGTCAGCGATCAGCGGACGCGGGGCTCCGACGACGAGGCACGGTCGATCCTCCGGTCGGCGCTGGCCCTCTGGCGGGGACCGGTCCTCGGCGGGTGGCTGCCGGACGACGGGCAGGCGGACCTGACCCGGGGCTTGGAGGCGTTGCGCCTGACCGCCACCGAAGACCTTTTCGACGTCGAGCTTCGGCTCGGCAACCACCGCGACATCGTCGACGAGGTCGCCGAGTTGGCCGGCCGGCATCCGACCCGGGAACGGCTGGCCGGTCAGATGATGCGTGCCCTGACCCGGTCGGGGCGGGGCCCCGAGGCGCTGAGGTCGTTCGACAGGTGGCGGCGGTGGTTGCGGGACGAGCTGGGCACCGACCCGTCCGCCGAACTACAGGCGATCCACCTCGCCGTGCTGCGGGGCGCCGACGATCAGCCGGACACCGACGGCAGCGGGACGCCGGTGGCCTCCGCCCAGCCGCCGCACCCTCCGGACGGGCAGCACAGCGGATCTCCAGCCGGTTTCCAACTCAGCACGCCGCGACACCTTCCCGCCGACATCGCCGACTTCTCCGGACGGCAGCCGGAGCTGACCAGGATCGAGAAGATCCTGCTCCGATCGGGCGCCGGCGCCCGGATCGCGGTGGTCTCGGGGCCTGCCGGCGTCGGCAAGACCGCGTTCTCCATCCACGTCGCGCACCGGCTGGCCAGCTCTTTTCCGGACGGACAGCTCTACGTCAACCTGCGCGGCGTGGACAGCGACCGGGGCCTGACCCCGTACGAGGTGCTGGGTCGGTTCCTTCGCGCGCTCGGCGTCGACGGGCTGCACCTGCCCCCGACCCTGGACGAGCGGATGGACCTCTACCGGGACCTGCTCGCCGATCGGCGGCTGTTGGTCCTGTTGGACAATGCCGCCGCCGACGACCAGTTGTCGGCCCTCATCCCCGGCGGCACGTCGTGCGGCGTCCTGGTCACCAGCCGCGCCCGGCTGGGTGCCATCCTCGGCGCCCAGACCGTGGCGCTCACGGTGATGGACGCGACGGACGCGGCGCTCCTGCTGTCCCGGATCGCCGGCCCGGGCGCGGTGCTCGACGAGGCGTCCGCCACCGCCCTGCTCAGCCGCTGCGCGTACCTGCCGCTGGCGATCCGGATCGTCGGCGCGAAACTGGCCGCGAAACCACACTGGACCGTCGACCGGCTCGTGCAGATGCTCGACGACGAGCGCAGCCGACTGGACCGGCTCTCGCACGGTCACCTCGACGTCCGCGCCAGCCTCGCACTCAGCTACCAGGTGCTGAGCCCGGCGGCGCGCACGCTGCTGCGCCGCCTCGGTGACATCGAGATCGCCGAGGTCAGCGACTGGCTCGCCGCCGCACTGCTCGACACGACCGCCGATCGGGCACAGGAGTTGCTGGAGCAGCTCATCGACGCGCAACTGCTGGACTTCTCCGGCCACTACCCGGCCGGTCAGCCCCGCTACCGCCTGCACGACCTCGTACGCCTCTTCGGCCGGGAGCGGGCGTTGTCGGAAGCCAGCCCCGGGGAGCTGGGCGCGGCACGTGGCCGGGCCTTCGGCGCCGCCCTGAGCATCATCGAGCGGCTCCTCCACGCGCTGTACGGCGGCCCCACCCTCACCATGCGGGGCGGGACCCCACGATGGGAGGTCGACGAGCTGCTGGTCGGGTCGTCGGCGACCGACCTGCTCGGATGGTTCGACGTGGAACGCCCCACCATCGTGTCGATCATCGAACGTGCGGCTCGGGACGGGCTTGGCGAAACGGCGTGGGATCTCGCCTGCACCGCGTCCCCCCTGTTTCCGATGCGCCGGCAGTACGACGACTGGCAGCACATTCTCGATGTCGCCTGGGAGAGCGCGCTGGCGGCGAACGACAGCCGGGGACAGGCGGCGATCTCCTACCGACTGGGGATGTTGACAGTCGACCGCCAGGAGTTCGACAGGGCCGACGAACACTTCCAGCGCGCCAGGCGCGTCTTCGACAGGACAGGTGACAGGCACGGCGTGGCGGTCGTGGATGCGTACCTCGCCATGGTGTTGCGTTTCCGGGGTCAGCCGGGCGCGGCGCTGCAACGGTACTCGTCGGCGCTGACCGGCCTGCGGGACACCGACGTGGGCGGCGCCGCCTTCGTCCTGCGGGGCATGGGGCAGGCATACCTGGATCTCGGCGACCAGGAGGGCGCCAAGGCGCACCTCGACGAGTCGATCGCGTTGTACGACACGATCGGCTCCCCGCCGATGGGACGCGGGCAAGCGCTGTTCTGGCAGGGTATGCGCCTCCTGGCGGCGGGCCGCCACGATCAGGCGGCCCCACTGTTCGACCACGTCCTGACGATCACCGCGGTGCTGGGCGACCGGCACGGGCAGGCCCAGGCGCTGCGCGGACTCGGCATCTGCCAGCACCGGGCGGGACAGGTCCCGCAGGCGCGGGCGACGCTCGACGAGGCACTGCGGCTGGTTCGGCAGCCGACGCCCACGATCGTCGAGATGTTCGTGCGGCGGACCGTTCACGATCTCTTTGGCGACGGCGACTGACCTGGCGATCGCTAATGGACAGCACGGATGATGACAGAGACGTTACGATCCTGCTGTCCATCGAAACATCGACATAGGGGACCAGTTTTGACGAAGCGTATCGCTGCCGTGGTAGCTGCTTTCGCCATGGCTCTGGCCGTCTCCGCGCCGCAGTCGGCCCCGACCTCGCCGGCGGGATCAACGTCCGCCGCCAGCCTGTCGACGGGCTGCGACTGGTGCGCACCGGAGCACTGAGAAGCCGCAGCACACCGGATGACCCGGTCGGCTGACGGTCGCACCTCCCCGACGAGGAGCGACCGTCAGCCGACCATTCCCGCGTCAGGTGCCGAGGTGCTTGACCAGAAACTCGCCCGCCTCCGCGAATGCCCTGGCCTGGTTCTCCCGGCGGAGCAAGCCGTGCCCCTCGTCCTCGAAGATCTCGTACCGCACATCCACGCCACGCGACCGCAGCCGCTCCACGATCTGATCGCTCTCCCGCTGGGGCACCCGGGGATCGTTGGCCCCCTGGATGACAAGCAACGGGGCCCGGATCTGGTCCGCGTGGGTCACCGGTGAGCGGGCCATCAGCCGGTCCGCATCCGCCTCCGGGTCGCCGATCACCGTCGCCACAAGTGAACGCCACGTCGGAGGCGACGCCTTCGCCAGAGTGACGAGGTTGCTCGGTCCGTACAGGTCCACGCCGGCCGCCCAGTTCACCTCGGGCAGCCGGCTGAGGCAGGACAGCACGGCGAACCCACCGTACGAGGCGCCCATGACCCCGACCCGGGCCGGATCGACCCACTCCTGGGCTCGCAGGAAGGCGACCGCGTCGGCGAGGTCGGTCAGGTCACCGCCGCCCCAGTCCCGATTCACCAGGTCCGAGTACGTGCGGCCATATCCCAGAGAGCCACGGATGTTCGGGGCGAAGACGCCGATCCCCTGCGCGAGCAGGTACTGGTAGAAGCCGTCGTACATGTAGACCGGCAACTCCTGCCAGGCCGGACCACCGTGCACCGAGATCAGGACTCCGGCGGGCGCACCGTGCCGGGGACGGTAGAGGTAGCCGGGAATCCGGCGGCCGTCGCCGGCCGGATAACGGACCAACGTCGGCGCGACGAAGGTGGCCGGGTCGGCCGCGACCGGCCGGGCGTCGCTGAGCCACCGGAGCTCTCCGGTCTCAAGATCGGTCAGAAGGATGTTCCACGGCTGGGTCGCGGTAGAGAACCGCAGCACGACGAAGCGACCGTCAGCGGAGACGGTGAGGCCGGTCGCCGCCCCGGCGGGCAGCTCCGGCATCCGGAGGTCGGCACCGGTGCCGAGGTCACGACCACGCAGTTGGCAGAACCCGTCGACATTGACGTTCCACACCAGCACCCGCCCGTCACCGGAGAGAGCGACCTCCTGCACATCCCAGTCCGGGGTGTCCAACCACGTGAGGGCGCCGGTGTCCGCGTCCATCGCCGCCAGACCGGTGAACTCCCGCTCGGCGTTCGACAGGACCAGGAAACCACTGCCGTCCGGCAACCACGGGCCCAACCAGTACGTCGCCACACCGTCCGGCGACGTCAGCGAACGCGGCTCGGCGCCGTCCAGGGACGCGACGTACACAAGGTGGTCGCTGTTGGTGGTCCTCCACTCGGCGACGGTGAGCCTGGTCCCGTCGGGAGACCAGTAGCCGGGGTACGTCCTCCCACCGCCGTCGTACACCCGGCGGACCTCCCCGGACGACAGATCGAGGACCAGCACGTCCTGATCGGCGGGCGTCCGATCGTTGCCGCAGTAGGCGACGAACCTGCCGTCGGGAGAGAACGGATCACCTTCGGCCGCGGAGAACTGCACGCCCGGAGTGTCGGTCAGCCGCACCGGGTCCCCGCCCTCGGCGGCAATGCGGTGCAACTGCGTGTACTCATTACCCTGGTCATCGGCCAGGAACAACAGCCACTCACCACTGGGGTGCCACGCAACCCGGCGGACCGTCGAGTCGGTGCTGGCGGTCAACCGACGCGTGCCGCCATCCGACAACGACTGCGTGACCAGGTTGAACTGGCCGTTCCGGTCGTCAACGTACGCGATCTGGCTGCCGTCGGGCGCGATGACCAGCGTCGGCAGGAATCTCAGACCTGACTGAAAGTCGCGGTATCCGGACATGTTGGAGATCCTAGGCACTCGATGTCCCGCGGTGCCCGCCCGATAGCCGGCGGCCGATCCCCGTCCTGAGCGCCGACGCGGATAGTATGCCCGTCGATGAAGGCCCTCACCTGGATCCCGGCCACACCAGCGGATGCCGTGCCGCTGGCAGCGCTGTTCCGGCAGGCCGAGGCGATCACACCGGTCGGCCTGGACCAACGCGCCGAGAACGTCCGCACCCGCCTGGCGGGGCTCGGGCCGGACCTCACTCGGCACACCCGTGTCGGCCTGGACGGCGAGGGGACCGTCGCCGCGTACGCGGAGGTCGCGAACATGGGGGTGGCCGACGGCGTACTCCGGATCCGGCTGACGGCTGTGGCACATCCCGAACTGGGGGGCGACGTCCGCGCGGAGCTGCACCGGTGGCTCGTCGACCGGGCCGAGCAGTTGCGGCGGGCCGGCGGGACGGCACAGGCGGCCATGCTCGGCACCCGGTGCGCCGAGAACGACCCGGCCGGGTGTCGGCTGCTGACCGAGAACGGCTTCACGCTGGTCCGGCACGAACGAGACCTCGTCCTGGCGGTGCCGGAGCTGCCACCCGCCGTGGGTTTGCCGGCCAGCCTGGCGTTGGAGCCCGTCGACGAGCGTCACCAGGAACTCGCGCGGCTGGCCCACAACGAGACCTACGCCCAGAGCCCCTCGGCCCTCCGGCCGGACCAGCGCACGTGGCCGCAACACGCCATCGCACACCCGCAGTTCCTGCCGGACCTCTCCTGCCTGCTGCTCGCCCAGGGGGGCCGAGACGAGAACCCGGTCGCGGCCTTCCTGTTCGCGTTGGCCGACGACGACGCGGACGAACCGACAGCGATACTGCACTGTCTCGGCACCCGGCCCTCCTGGCGCCGCCGGGGCCTGGCTACCGCGATGATTCTGCGGGCCCTGCACCGGGCACGGTCGTCGGGCTTCCGCCGACTGCGACTCCAGGTGAGCGACACCAACAAACCGGCGCTGGCGCTGTACCAGCGGATCGGCTTCACCGAATCGGGGCGCGGGTACGCGGTGCTGATGCGCCAACTCGGTGGTCCGACAGCCGAGTGACGGCGAGTCCCGGTCAGCCCTGAGCAGGACCGCCGTCGGCGAGACAGCCTCCCGTACATCCGGGTGGAAGGCCGTCTACTGCCAGTTGTTCTCGACATCGGTGGACGGTGTCGGACGGACGTGGACAGCGCTGAACTGTGGAACGTGGACACCGCTGAGACGAAGACTCCTTGCCGAGCGGAGCCGTCACCCCCCGGGCGGTTGCGGCACCTAGGGGCAGGAGTGAACGATGTCCACCGTCTCGGCGGCAACCCCGGCCGCCATCACACGGCATCCGCGTGCCGTCGTGGTCCTCGCCACCGCGCAGTTCCTGGTGCTGCTCTCGACCTCCATCGTCAACGTCGCACTACCGTCGGTGCGTGCCGGCCTCAACCTCAGCGCAGGGGCGCTGACCTGGGTCGTCAACGCCTACGTTCTCGCATTCGGCGCGCTGCTGCTGCTCGGTGGGCGCCTGGCTGACGTCGTCGGGCAGCGACGGACGTACACGATCGGTCTCGGCGTTTTCCTCGTCGCCACGCTGGCCGCGGGGTTTGCGCCCACCGCGGAGGTCTTGCTCCCGGCGCGGGCCGGGCAGGGCGTCGGCGCCGCGCTCCTGTCCCCCGCGGCGCTGGCGCTGTTGCTCCGCCTGCATCCCGGCCCGGAGGAGCGCAGCCGCGCCGTCGCCGTCTGGGGTGGGGTCTCCGCGGCCGGGGGCGCAGCGGGAGTGCTGCTCGGCGGCGTGCTGACCGACTCACTGGGTTGGCGTTGGGTGTTCCTGGCCGCCGTACCCCTCGCCCTGGCGGCGCTGTTGCCCGCGGCACGGGTGCTGCCGGCAGACGAGGGTCGCACCCGTCGCTCGCTCGACGTTGCCGGTGCGGCGCTGGTGACCGTCGGCGTGGTACTGGCGACGTACGCGGTGGTGCAGGGCGGCGCAGACGGCTGGCTGACCGTGACCACGGCGCTGGTGACGGCGGCCGCCGTGGCGGCGCTAGTGGCTTTCGTCGTCGTCGAGCGCAGGCAGGCACAGCCCCTACTGCCCCTGCGGCTGTTCGCGAACGTCGAACTCAGCCGGGCCAACGTGGCCATGGCGTTGCTGGGCACCGTCTGGGTCGGGTTGTTCGTGGTGCTGCCGCTCTACCAGCAGCAGGTGCTGGGGTGGTCACCGCTGGAGTCCGGAGTCACCCAGCTTCCGTTGGCGCTGGCCAACATCGCCGCGGCCATGCTCACGCCCCGGATCGTCGCACGCGTCGGAGCGGCGGCGGCCACTGTCGGCGCGCTGCTGCTGCTCGCCGTGGGGCTCGCCTGGCTGGGTACCGCCGGCACCGACGGAACCTTCCTGCGGACGTTGCTCGGGCCCACAGTCCTGATCGGCCTCGGTATCGGTGCGGCCTTCGTACTGCTCACCGACGCGGCGACCACGGGCGTGGCCCCCGGCGACGTCGGCGTCGCGGGTGGCCTGGTGAACACCACGCGCCAGGTGGGCGGTGCGATCGGTCTCGCCGCCATGCTCGCGGTGGCGAAGGCGCGTACGTCGGCCGCACAAGCCCTGCCCGCCGTCGAAGCACTCGCCGCGGGGTACCGCGCCGCATTGCTCACCGCCGCGGTCGTCGCGCTGCTCGCCGCTGCCGTCAGCGCCACCGGGCTGCGCCGCCGCGCGGTCCGCCGTCGGACTCCCTGACCGAATGCCCCTGTCGCACAGAAGGAGACGCCACATGTCTGTCACCACTGCCGCCTCGGTCGGCAACTCCCCGAAGCCGTACCTGCGGGCCCACTTCGCCCCGGTCGTCGACGAGATCAGCGCGACCTCGCTGACCGTGCACGGTTCCCTGCCCACCGAGTTGGAGGGGCGCTACTTTCGCAACAGCCACAACCCGCTGCCCGGCGTCGTCCCCTCGAACTGGTTCGCCGGCTCGGGCATGATCCATGGCATTCGGCTGCGCGGCGGACAGGCCGAGTGGTACCGCAACTCCTGGGTCCGCACTCCCGCGCTCGACGGTGCCCCCTACCGCCGTGCCGACGGCAGCACGGACCTGACCGCGAGCGTCGCGGGGACCAACATCATCGAGCACGCCGGCAAGATCCTCGCCCTCCAGGAACAGAATCTGCCGCCTGACGTTCCGGCCCGAGGTAGATGAGCAACAACGAGCGGATGCGCTCGACCGGCTGCGCCGGCAGGGGTCGGACATCGACGCCGTGAAGTCCTGGGTTGTGGGCCCGGACATCGGCGGAGACTACGAGTGGGGCGCCGTCTTCGCGGTCGAGGACCTCGAAGGCTACTGGGAGTACCTCATCCACCCGGTGCACTTCGAAAGCGAGAAGGCGGGCCTTCCGCTGATCGACCGTTTCGTGTCCTTCGACATCACCGACGACGGCGACCCTGAGATCGGCGCACAGATCGCGCAGCTCCACAAGCGCAGCTACGAGGAGAACCCCGCGCTCGCCCAGTTGGTGGCCGACGTGCCGTCCTTCGCGGCGGGCGCGGTTCCCAAGGACACGCCGCAGCCCTGACGCAGCCGTCCTCGCGCATCCTCCACACTCCGGTGCTGGTCCTCGGTGACCGGGGCGCGGAACAGGCCGGATCGGCGAGGGCGCGCCGCCGTGACACAAGCCACAAACCGTCGCACAATTGATGGCGTGAGTGACGGAGTGCCGCCGCCGGTAGTCCTTCGGGTGCAGCAGCCCACCGACCCAGTCGGCGCGGTCACCGAGGACGACGCGGCACGGCGAGCGGCGACCTACCCGAAGATCCGCATCGGCGCCCCACTGTTCGGCCACGCCGTGCAGGCAGCCGGCGGGCGGTGGCAGGTCTACGCCGTCATCTCGGACACGCCGCAGGCCGCGCGGAACGACCTCGCGCACCACCTCATGGAGCAGCTCGACGAGACCACCGACCCCCGGCTCGCTGCGGAGTTGACCACCGCGCTCGCCGTCCTGGACCGGGAGAAGGTGAACGAGGTGGTGATCACCGGCCGCGTGCACCGCGTCGTGCGGGTGGACACGTTCGCGCGGTTCGGCCCGGACGGGCCGGAACCACCCCGACCCACCGACCGCGACCCCCGCGACGCCGAGGACCACGACAGCTTCCTCGCCCCAGAGATCGTCATCGACCCGGACGGGGCGACCGGCCTGAGTGAGGCGATGCTGCGGGTGGAGCTGACGACCGCGCACTACCCCCGAGCCCAGGTGCCCGCCGACGTGTACGCCGACAGCGTCGCCGCCGTCGCCTCCCACCCGGTCGGGGTCATCCTGCCGGCCCGCTACGCCGCCGCCGAACCCGTCGGCGGGTCGTGGCGGCCCTACAGTCGCGCGGTGGCCACACCGCAACTGGCCCGCGACGAGATCGCGTTCGGCCTGCGGCACATCGAACCGCGCCTGCTGCGGCTGACCGACGACCAGACGGCCGCCTACCAACAGGCCGCCGACAACCTCGATACCAACCCCGTCGACAACGTCACGGTGCTCGGGCGCCAATTCCGGGTCACCCGCATCGAGACCCTGCTGCGCATGGGCTCCAGCGGCCCCGAAATGCCCCGCCCATCGGATCCCGACCCGGACCAGCCACCGGGCGCGGACCGCCAACGCTGAAGCCAGCCCTTCGGCAGCTTCCGCGTCCGAGGCCGGTCAGAAGAGCCGGGCCTGTTCCTCGGCGGCCTCTCGCAGCGCCGCCGAATATTTCACGGTGCCGCCGGAGGTGCCGTAGTCGAGGCGGCTGGCCCCGCTCGTGCGACGGAGCATAGTGACGCTGTTCTGCGTCAGCTTGTGCGATTCCAGCAGATTGACCATCTCCAGTTCTCCTGGATTCGACTGCTGAAACCGACGCAGGTAGCGCAGAATTGCCTCACCCTCCGGATAGGTCATGAGGTAATGCATCAACAACACGCCACCGTCAGGGTTGATGCGCTCCCAGAAGTGCTCGAAGAAATAGAGGCACTCCCAGGCGTCGACCCAGGCGAGGTCGATGACGTCGAAGTCGGCCGGCAGTTTGTCACCGCACTCCCGAACGTCGGAGTTGACCACGGTGACCAATTCGTCGACGGACATCTCCCGAAGCACCTCGAGCACCCGACCGGCGGAGGAGAACGGGTTGGACAGATCGTCGACGGCGACCAGGCGGGGGTCGTACGGGCGCAGGTGGAAGGCCGGCGCGGCCAGCGCCGGTTCCTCGTTGAGCCACTCGTCGTGCAGGCCACCGGCGAGGTGTCGCCCGGTCTTCGCCGCGAGCCCGCGGGCCTCGGCGGCGACCTGATCGCGCACGTCGGCGAGCGCCGCGACGAGGAACGGGGTGGTGTAACCCATGCCCACCTCGATCACCCGGGCCGGCCGCAGCAGGTGGACCAGGTTGACCAGCAGCGGGGCCACCACGTCGGTGCCCATCTCCGGAACCCGGATGCCGGCGACGGCGCGCTGGAACTCCGGGCTGACGGTGCGATCCACGCGCATTCGAAGCTCCACCGCTCAGTTGGCGCCGACGACGGCGGTGACCTCGATCTCGATCAGCGCGTCGTCGCGGAACAGCTTCGACACCTCGACTGTCGTGCTGGTCGGAAGATCACCGGTGAAGTACTTTCCGCGCACCGCCGCGTACTCGGCGCGGTGGGCCATGTCGGTGAGGTAGGTCCGGATGTTGATCACATCGGCGAAGGTCGCGCCGTGCGCGGCGAGCAGCTGACCGATGATCTCCAGGGTCCGCTCGGCCTGCGCCGTCATGTCGCCCGGCCCGATGATCTCGCGGTTGTCGTCGTCGAGTGCGACCTGACCGGAGAGAACGAGCAGCGTGGTGTCGCCGAGACGCACCTCGGCGACCTGGGAGTAGGGCCCCGCCGGGGCGGGCGCTCCGCTCGGGTTCACCAGTCTCATCTGCATTGTCTGCCACCTCGCACCGGGATCCGGAGAAGCACCTTCGTCAGCCTACGGACGCCGGGGACGTTACCACAATCAGTGGTGAACGCCATTCCCTGCTTGAATCGGTGAGTCACAAGTAGTTGTAGTAATTGCCGCGTTGTCCCATCGTCAGATCGGCGGTTACACTTCCTCAATGCAGCTCCGAATCGCATTCCTCGGGCTCGGCCGGATGGGCCTGCCCATGGCGATCCGACTGGCCCGCGCGGGTCACGACCTCGCCGTCTGGAACCGGACCGCCGACCGGGCGGAGGAGGCCGTCGCCGCTGGCGCCCACCGTGCCGCCAGCGCCCAGGAGGCGGTCGCCGGCCGGCAGCTCGTGATCACGATGCTCAGCGACCCCGGCGCGGTCCTCGGTCTCCTCGACGGGCTCACCCTCGACCCGGGCACCGCACTGGTCGAGATGTCCACCATCGGGCCGGACGCGGTGGCCGAGCTGCGCAAGCGGCTGCCCGCGGAGGTGACGCTCGTCGACGCGCCGGTGCTGGGCAGTGTCCCCCAGGCGCAGAGCGGCGCGTTGCACATCTTCGCCGGCGGGTCGGCGGAGGACGTGGCCCGCTGCGCGCCGGTGCTGTCCGAGCTGGGCACAGTGCAACACGTTGGCCCCCTGGGCGACGGGGCCGCCGTCAAGCTCGTGGTCAACGTCGCCACCATCAACTCGGCAGTGCTCCTCGGCGAGGCACTGGGCCTGGCCGCCCGACTGGGCATCGCCCGGGAGACCGCGTTCGACGCGCTCGGCCGCACCACGCTGGCTCCGATCACCGGGGTGATGCGTCCCCGGCTGGCCGCCTCCCACCAGCCGACGCTCTTCGCGTTGGGGCACGCCGAGAAGGACCTGCGTCTGGCGATGGAGGCCGGTGCCCGCCCCGAGGGCGTGATCGCGGCGGCGCAACGGGCCCTGGCCGAGGGCCGCGACGCCGGTCTGGGCGACGAGGACGTGAGCGCGATCATCAGGACCCTCGCCGAAGGGTCCACCCGTCAGGCGGGTTGAGCGGGAGGAGTGTGGCGTGGCGGCAATCGTCGACTTCGAGGTGCGGCTGCCCTCCGGGCACGCCGACGTACGGAACATGCAGCAGGCTTCCGGGTTGGCCCTGGCCGAGATCCTGGAGATCACCCACGCCGAGCGTTTCCCCGTCCTGGGCGAGTACGAGACCGCCTGGGAGCTCGCCGCGGAGGCCGCCAGCTCGGTGCTCAAACGCAGCGGCGTCCCGCCGACCGACGTCGACCTGGTGCTCTACGCCGGCTCCGGCGAGTGGGACCGGCCGTTCTGGTCACCGGCGGCGCGAGTCGCCGCCGAACTGGGCATCGAACGGGCACACTGCTTCGAGGTGTCCAACTTCTGCAACGCGGCGATGACGGCCGTGCAGCTCGCGGCCGACAAGGTCAGCCTCGGGCGAGCCAGGCACGCCCTGGTCCTCATCGGAGACCGGCTGAGTCAACTGGTCGACTACCACGACCCCGAGTCGAAGGCGCTGTTCAACTTCGGCGACGCTCCCGCCGCCGTCCTCGTCGGCCGCGACGGGCCTCTCGAACTGCTGCACTCGCAGATGCGCACGGATCCGGAGTGGGCCGACTACTACTCCGGCGACATCGAGGACGACCGCGTCGTGATGCGTCGGCGGGGCCACCGCAGAGGGCTTGGCGACGCATACCTGCGCAACTTCGTGGAGCTGACCAACGACACACTGTCGACACTGGACCTGGCCCCGGGCGACGTGCGCTACCTGCTCATCAACCAGGGCGACCGCAACATGCACGAGCGGGTTCTCGAGGCGTTGGGCATGGCCGCGCGACAGTCGGTGTTCAACTACCACCGCTACGGGCACATGGGCGGCTCGGACCCGTTCATCGCCCTTGGCCAGCTCACGGACGAGGGACGGCTCTCGCCGGGTGACGTGGTGCTGGTGGCGAGCAGCGGGATGGGCTTCTCCTGGGGCGTGACCGCGCTGCGCCGCAGCTGAGCCGGCTCAGCACCCGACCGGCGCTGACGGCCTGACGCCGGCTTCCCCGGAGACGACGGAAACCAGACGACCGGCTCCCCGGACCAGGTGCCCACCGCTGTCGCCAACCCGTTCAGGTCACGGGGCCGTTCGAGCCACCCCGCCCACCGTTCCAGCAGCCGGTGCCAGCTCTCCGCCGCCGGCACCGGATGCAGCTGGAACCGAGGGCGGGCGCTCAGCCAGGCACGGACGGCCGGGTGTGCGCGGGCGGTCTGCCCGGCGCAGGCGACGTGCACGTCCCATTCGAGCGGCACCCGCGCGTCGAGTGCACAGAAGAAGTCGAGAACCTCCTCGGGGGCCGCGCCGGGGGTCAGGGAGGCCGGAGTCAGGGGCATCGCGCGGATCACGTCGAGCAGGCGCTGGTGTCGGGGGCCGCCGGCGGCCCGGGTGGCGAAGGAGCGGCGGCCGGGGCCCGGCCCAGGCTGGTCTCGCTCCACCGCCAGCGCCAGAATCCGGTCACCAGCCGCGATCCGCAGCCCGGCCACCGAACGGACCGCCTCCGCGAAGCATGGGTCCTGGAAGAGCCGCCAGGTGGCTACCTGGTGGGGACGCAGGCCCGCCGCCCGCCAGAGCCGGGAGACAGCGGTCTGGTTGAGCCCCGCCACCGTCGCCATGGCCCGTGTCGACCAGAGTCCGGCCCCGGCCGGCGGTGCGGCCTGGAGCGTCCAGGTCACCACCGCGTCGATCTGCGCCGCGGTGATCCGCCGGCCGGCTCCTGGACGCGGCCCGTCCAGCAGACCGGCGAGCCGCTTGTCGGCGAAGCGGGCCCGCCACTTGCCCGCCGTGTGCGGCCCCACCTCCACCTTCGTGGCGACATCCTTGTTGGACAGCCCCTCCGCGCTGGCCAGCACGATCCGCGCGCGCAGGGCGAGGCGACCCGCGCTCGTCCGTGTCGCCCACTCCTCCAGCGTCCGGCGCTCGCGCGCGGAGAGGATCAGCTCGGCCTTCGGTCGCCCCCGTGCGGCCATGTCGGTCAGCTGGCGGCAGTGGCGAACCGCAACCGGAGCTCGTTGAGCTGGTCCAGCCCGGCCAGCACCGTCTTGTCCGGCAACCCGAAGTCGATCAGGCAGGCCACCTCGTCCACCCCGATCTCGCGCAGGCGGCTCGCCACCCCGTACGCCTTGTCCACGGTGCCCAGCAGACCCCCCTCGTCGAAGTACCGCTGGAACGACCGCTCGACCAGGAAGTCCAGCTCGTCCGGGGGGAGGCGGGCCGGGTCGATGCCGCGTTTGCCGTCCAGCCGGGACCCGAGGATCAGGTGCAGCGAACTGCGGATGTAGTCACTCAACGCAGGGCGTACGAGGTCCCGCGTCTCGTCCTCGTCGTCGCCGAGGTGGGTGTGGACCATGAGGGCCACGTGGCCGGGCCAGTCGCCGGGCCGGGCCGCGACAGCCTCCCGGTACACGGCGATCTTCCCGGCCAACTCGTCGAGATCCTGGCCGAGCAGGTGGGTCAGCAGGCCGGCGCCGAGCTGGCCGGCGCTGCGGAAGGTCTCCACAGCGCCGCCGCTGGTCAGCCAGATCGGCAGCTCCGCCTGCACCGGCGGCGGGAACACGCGTACCTCGCGGGTCTCCCCGACCCCGTCAGTGGCGGTGATCGACTCGCCCCGCCACAGCGCCCGAACCTGCTCGGCGTACTCCGCCAGGAGGGCGCGGCGGTCGGCGTACGTCTCCGGCCGGAGCACGAAGTCGGCCGCGTGCCAGCCCGAGGCGAAGGAGACGCCGACCCGGCCGTTGGAGAGGTTGTCCACCATGGCCCACTCCTCGGCGATGCGCAGCGGGTGGTGCAGCGGCGCGACGACGCTGCCCGCGCGGATCGCCACCCGGCTGGTCACCGCGGCGACGGCGGCGCTGGTGACAGAGGGGTTCGGGTACAGGCCGCCGAACGGGTGGAAGTGCCGTTCCGGCGTCCAGACGGCGGCGAAGTCGTTGGCGTCGGCGAAGCGCGCGCCCTCCAGCAGCACGCGGTACCTGTCGCTCTGCCCGAGGCGACTGTCATTGGCGAAGTAGAAGAGGCTGAAGTCCATCCGGTCAGCTCCTGTCGAATGAGAGGGGATCACCGGCCGGCTCGTCGCCGGCCACCGTCGTCGGCTCGTCCGCCGCTGACCTGGTGTCGGGCACCGTCGCCGGCTCGTCGGCCGCCGAGACGCCGCTGCGGGTCACGTCCTTCTGTGCCGCGCGCACCACGGCGGGAGCGAGCAGGCCGGCGGCGCACATGACCGCGCCGAAGATGAGCCAGCCGGGCCAGCCGAACCCGATGATGAGCACCGTCGCGGCGAACGGGGTGATGGTGGAGCCGAGTTGCGTGGACATGCCGAACAGGCCCTGGTACTGGCCGTGGCTGCCCTCGGGGGCCAACCCGTACGCCAACGACCAGGCTCCCGAGCTGTGCAGCATCTCGCCGAGCACGTGCACGAGGGCGCCGGCGAGCAGGGCCGCCGCCGCGGCCCAGAGGGGCAGGCCACCGGCGAGGGCGAAGAGCACGCAGCAGGCGGCGAGCACCAGGCCGGCCCGCTGCCAGGCCCGGGCGCCACCGTCGAGGCGCTCCGCTCCCCGGCTGACCCGCACCTGTAGCAGCACCACGCAGATCGTGTTGATCACGAGGATGACGGGGTAGAGCGCGGTGGGGGCCTCGGTGCGTTGCGCGATCCAGATGGGCAGCGCCACCGTCAGCAACGGCCCGTTCATCACCAGCAGCGCGTTGAGCACGACGAACGCCGCGTAGGGCCGGTCCCGCAGTACGACGAGGCTGGGCCGCGCCTCGGTGTCGCGGGTCGGCGGCACGGTCGGCACGCGCAGGTAGGCCAGGCCGGCGACCACGAACAGCACACCCGCGAGGAGCAGCAGCGTCCGGTAGCCCTCCTGGGAGTCGAAGTAGAGCCCGATCCCACCGATCACCGCGCCGAGGGTGACGCCCAGGTTGGCCACGGCGCGGAAGTATGACCAGGCCCGGACCCGTTCCTCCGGCGGCACCACGCCAGCGACAAGCGCCCCCCGGGACGCGTCGGTGGCGGACTCGCCGGCCAGCACCAGGCAGGCGACGGCGGTCAACCACCAGAAGCTGGTGACGAAGGCGTAGCCGCAGGTGACCAGCCCGAGAGCCAGCATGGCGAGCACCGTGGCGTTGCGCGGCCCGAAGATGTCGGCCGCGTGACCGGCCGGGACCGCGACCAGCATGCCGACCGCCGCCCCGATGGTCAGCGCCAGGCCGACCCTGGTCGCCGAAATGCCGATCGACGTGGTGAAGTAGAGCACGCTGACCGACATGATGATGCCGTGCGCGGCGGTCTTGGCCAGGTTGCTCAGCGACACCACCCGCACCACGCCGGCGGGTGGGACGAGTTCCGCCGTGGCGGCACGCAGCCGGGCGGCCGCGGTCACGCCGGGCCCGCCGTCGCCAGTTCTGCCACGGAGTCCCGCAGCGACCCCCGGTCGATCTTGCCGTTGGCGTTCAGCGGCAGGGCGGGCAGGTGGTTGAGCACCCGGGGCACCATGTGCAGCGGCACCTGCCGGCGCAGCCAACGACGCAGCTGCGGCACCTCAACGCCGGTGTAGAAGCCGATCAATTCCGTCTCTCCTGTTCGGTTGATCGCGACGACGACAGCCTGGGTCACGCCGTCGTGCCGGCGCAGCGCCGCCTCGATCTCACCGAGCTCGATCCGGTACCCGCGAACCTTCACCTGGTTGTCCAACCGACCGAGGTGGACGAGGTGGCCGTCCTCGATCCGCACCCGGTCCCCGGTCCGGTAGTAGTGCTCGTCGGTGAGACCACCGCCCTCGTACGGTTCGGCACCGTTGGGACCATACGTCAGGAATCGGCCGAGATCGTCGCCGGAGTCGAGATATCCGACGAACCTCTGCACCCCCCGTACACACAGCTCGCCCTCGTCGGCGGCGCGGCCGTCCGCACCGACGATCACGTGGTCGAGGAAGTCGTAGACCGGTCCGATCGGCACTGTGTCGTTGGAGGTCACCGGCCATCGCAGCGGGTCGAGGTCCAGCCGGAACTCGGTGCAGGCCACGGTCAGCTCGGTCGGGCCGTACACGTTGGTGACCACGGCCCCCGGGGCGATCTCCTGCCACCGCTCGGCCTGCCGGTAGGTGAGCGGCTCACCGATGAAGATGCTGTATCGCAGGTCGGTGACCTGCCCGGTGGGCAGGGTGCCCAGTTCGTCGCCGACCGAGACCACCGACGGGACCGAGAACCAGTGCGTGATCCGCCGGTCCCGTAGGTAGTCCACCGGGTTGAGCAGTTCCGCCCGGCGGGGCACGGCCAGTGTCGCGCCACCGGCCCAGGTCACGAAGAGGTCGAACACCGACGGGTCGAAGGTGAGATCGAAGGTGTGCGACACCCGCGCCCCCGGGCCGACGGCGAAGCGGGCGACGTTGTGGCGGACGTACGCCACCGCCGCGCGCTGCGGGATCGGCACCCCCTTGGGGCGCCCGGTCGACCCGGAGGTGAACAGGACGTAGGCCACATCGTCCGGGACCCCGTGCTGGTCCGCGAGACCGGCGCCGGTGCCGGCGAGCGCGCGCACCCGGTCGTCGTCGAGCGCCAGCACCGTCGGGGCGGCGTCGCCGAGACCGCCGTCGAGCTGCGGCGCGCCGGAGTCGTCGGCGACCAGCACGTCCACGCGGGCGAGGTCGCACACCCGCCGGTTGCGCAGCACCGGGTAGCCCGGGTTCAGGGGGGTCACCGCCGCGCCGAGGCGCTGCGCGGCGAGGTAGCCGGCGAAGGCGGTGACGCTGCGCTGGGCGAGCAGCGCCACCCGGGCCGGCACGCCGCCGTGCCGGTCGACGATGCTCTCGGCCAGCCCGAGGGCGCAACGGTGCAGGTCCGCGTAGGAGAGCGGGCCGCTCTCCAGCTCGACGGCGACCGCGTCCGGATCACGGGCGACGGAGGCGGCGAACAGCTCGTAGAGGGTCTCCCCGGTCATGCCGGCACCACCTCCGACCAGTCCCGCAGCCGGGCGTCGGACTCGCCCAGCGCCGGGGCGCGCAACCGCAGCGAGGTCGGTCCGCAGGTGCGCTCGGGACGCAGGTGCAGCAGATGCACCCCGTCCTCCGTCGCCAGGCCCAGGTCGGCGAGGCACGCGCACCCGTCGTCGGCGAAGCCGGCGAACCGGTAGGCGACCTCCATGATCCGGTTGCGGTTCGTCGGCCGGAAGTCCGCGGCGAGGTGTACGCCGGCACGCGCGGCCTGGTCACCGATCCACCGCAGGATGATCGAGCCGGCCCCGAAGGACACCACCCGGCAGGAGGTGGCGAGCAACTTCAGGTGCCAGACCCCGGGGCGGCGTGCCAGCAGCACCACCCCGACCGCGCCGTGCGGGCCGAACCTGTCGGCCATGCTGACCACCAGCACCTCGTGGTGCGGATCGTCGAGCAGGCCACGCAGGGTGGCGTCGGAGTAGTGCACGCCGGTGGCGTTCATCTGGCTGGTGCGCAGGGTGAGTTCCTCCAGGCGGGAGATGTCCTCGTCCCGTGCCCGGTCGATGACCATCTCCAACTCCAGGCTGCGCAGGAACTCCTCGTCTGGGCCCTGGAAGCCCTCCCGCGCGGTGTCTCGGCGGAACTTCGCCTGGTACATCTGCCGGCGTCGGCGGGAGTCCACGG
The DNA here is from genome assembly GCF_043197875.1 of Micromonospora sp. NPDC048935. NCBI lineage: Bacteria > Bacillati > Actinomycetota > Actinomycetes > Micromonosporales > Micromonosporaceae > Micromonospora > Micromonospora sp. NPDC048935. The sequence continues at coordinate 24,831 of NZ_JBICTZ010000002.1, forward strand.
TGACGGCCCCCGGGCTGAACTCGGGCAGGCCGGCCAGCGCCCCGGCCTGCTCGGCCCGGTAGCACCGGACCTCGGGCAGCTGGTGGTCGATCTCGGCGAGCTCGGCCGGCTGGTCGTCGATGAAGGCGATCGTGTTCAGGGCGAACTGCAACTCGTCGGCGATCGCCCGGATTGAGTCGGGCTTGCGTCCCCACCCGATCTGCGGGACCACGAAGTAGTCGGCCAGGCCGAGTTCCACAAGCCGAGCCCACGCGTGCTCGTGGTCGTTGCGGCTGGCGACCGACAGCAGGATCCCACGGGCGTCCAGGGCGACGATGGTTTCCCGCACCTCGTCCGGCAGGGTCACCTCGCCGTCCTCCAGCAGAGTGCCGCGCCACAGGGTGTTGTCCAGGTCCCAGACGAGACACTTCACCGTCGGCGGTGTCTGGCTCATGGTCGTTCCCTTCGTCAGATCTGCCAGACCGTGGCCGCCCAGGCCGCCACGGGGCTGTTGTTGAGAACCAGGACGTGGTCGCCGGGGCCGACGTCGCCGTCGGCGAGCAGCCGGTCCAGGTTGAGCACGACATCCATCGCGCCGAGGTGGCCGTACCGGGTCAGCTGCCGCTGGCAGACCGGGTGGATGGGCAGCCCGAGCAGGGATTGGTAGAAGCCGTAGGCGCTCGCTGTCACGTTCTGCATCAGCGTCGCGGCGACTTCGGTCTTGGTGATCCCGGCGTCGGCGAGCACGGTCTCGACCATCCGGCCGAGCCGCTGCCGGCTGTGCAGCGCCAGCTCGAACCGGTACCGGTCGGGTGACTCGCACTCCTCGCGCCACTCGTACCAGGGGGATTGCTTGTAGTCCACCTGGAACAGGTCGTGGAACGTGCCGTCACTCTCCTGCCGGTGCGCCACCAGGGCCGGCCGGCCGTCCCGGACGATGGTCATCGCGTACGCGCCGTCGCCGATGACGGTCACCGGGAAGCGCACCCGGTCCACGCCGGTGGGGCGGCTGGCGTGCGCGATCAGCACGCTCTGCCGGGTCGGGTCAGCGACCAGGAGGTCCCGGGCCAGCGCCCAGGCGGCGCTGGAGCCGGTGCAGCCGAGACTGTCGAGCGTGAAGGCGAAGGCTCTGTCGAAGCCGCCGTGCAGCTGCAACCGCCCCGCGTCGGAGCCGAGCAGGACGTCCGGCGCGCGCGACCCCACCATGATCAGCAAATCCGGGTCCAGCGGCGTCGTCTTGCCCAGCTCCTGACATGCCTGGACGGCGAAGTCCGTGGTCGGGGCGTCCGGGAACACGCCGACGCGGTCGATCCCGCAGGTGGCGACGAACTCGCGCTCCTCGGTCCGCAGTGAGTCGACCTCGGGCAGCGCGGTGACGGCTGTGAAATCCTCCGGCAGGACGCAGCGGATCGCACCGATGCCCACGGTCATGACCAGGCTGCCAGCGCGTGGTCGGCCAGCATCAGCTGGGACATCTCGTTGCTCCCCTCGATGAGCTCCATCAGCTTGGCGTCCCGGTACGCGCGGGCCACCGGGTGCCCGTCGCGACTGCCGGCGGACGCGAGGACCTGCACCGCCGTGCTCGCCCCCTCGGCGGCCCGGGTCGCGGCGAAGTGCTTGGCCAGTACGGCGGCCATGACCAGGTCGGGTGTGCGGGCGTCCCAACACCTGCTGACGTGCTCGCACAGCCTGGTCGCGGCCTGCTCGGCGACCGTCAACTCCGCCAGGTGACGCCGCACGAGCTGGTGGGAGGAGAGCGTGGCCCCGCCCTGGGCCCGGGAGCCGGCGTGCCGGGCGGCTTCGGTCAGGCAACTGCGGAGGATCCCCACACAACCCCAGGCCACCGAGACCCGGCCGTACGTCAGTGCCGTGGTGGCGATCAGGCCCAGTGGCATGGCCGCCCCGCCGAGCACCGCGTCCCTCGGCAGGCGTACCCCGTCGAAGTGGACGTCGGCGTGGCCGGCGGCCCGGCAGCCGAGCGGGTCGGCCACCCGCTCCACGCGCACGCCCGGCGCGTCCGTCGGCACCAGCACCGCCGCCGCATCGTCGCCGAACCGACCGAAGACCACCAGCAGGTCGGCGTAGGCGCCAACGGTGATCCACACCTTCCGCCCGTCGATCCTGAGGCCGGAGCCGTCCTCGCTGATCCGGGTGCTCATCGCGGAGAGGTCACTGCCCGCCTGTGGCTCGCTGAAGGCGACCCCGGCGAGGCTGCCACTTGTCAACGCGGCCAGGTGGGTACGCCGTTGGGCCGCCGAGCCGAGGCGCAGGACGGTCCACGCCGCCATGCCCTGCGAGGTGAGGACGCTCCGCAGCGAGCTGCACCGGGCCCCGGTGGCGGCGGTCAGCTCACCGTTGTCCAGGCTGGACAGGCCCAGGCCGCCGTACTCCTGGGGGATCTGCGCGCAGAGCACCCCCTTGGTGCCCAGCTCGCGCAGGGTTTCCAGCGGAATGCGGCCGGTGCGGTCCCAGGTTTCCGCGCGATCGCCGACGGCGGCGGCGACAAGCGCCGCCGCCTCGGACCACCGCTCAGTCATCGGACTCCCCGCGCAGCCGCAGGACCAGCTCGGTCATCCGGTCGACCGTCCGGAAGTTGTCCAGGCGAAGGTCGGGGCCGCCGATGGTGACGTCGAACGTCGACTCGATGTGCACCACCAGCTCCAGCGCGAACAGCGACGAGACCAGGCCGGCGGCGAAGATGTCGAGGTCCGGCTCGATGTCCCGTTTGGTCTGCCGCTCCAGGAAGGTGGTGAGCTGGCCGCGGATCGATCCCGGGCTGAGGACGTGCTGGTTGGTGGTGGATGAGCTCACTTGGTCCCCCTGTGCTCGTAGAAGCCACGCCCGGTCTTGCGACCGAAGTCACCGTCGGCGACCTTGGCCAGCAGCAGCGCGGATGGCTCGTAGCCCTGGTCGCCCGTGCGATCGCGGAGCACCCGCAGCGAGTCGACGACGTTGTCCAGGCCGATCAGGTCTGCCGTGGCCAGCGGCCCGGTGCGGTGCCCGAGGCAGCCGGTGAAGAGCAGGTCGATCTCCTCGGGCGTGGCGAGCCCCTCGTCCGCGATGCGGGCCGCCTCGTTGATCATCCGCTGCAGCACCCGGTTGATCACGAATCCCGGCCCGTCTCCGACCAGCACGACCTCCCGGCCCATGCTGGCCAGGAAGTCCCGGGCCACGTCCAGCGCGGCGGCGGAACTGCGCGGCCCGCGGATCACCTCCACCGTCTTGATCAGGTACGGCGGGTTCATGAAGTGGGCACCGACGGTGCGCTCGGGATGGGCGACCGCCCCGGCCAGCTCGTCCACCGGGATGGCGGAGGTGTTGGTGAGCACCAGCGCCTCCGGGCCGATGAGCGCGGAGACCTCGGCGAGCACCTTGGCCTTGACGTCGGCGAGTTCGGTGACGGCCTCGACGACCACGTCGGCGTCGGCGACGTTGTCGAGTTCCACTGTGGTACGCAGCTCGCCCACGTCAGTCCCGGTCAGCGCCCCCATCAGCCGGGCCAGCCTCAGGTGGCGGGTGACCTCGTCCCCGGCCCGGTCCAGCACGGCCCGGTCGACGTCGACCAGGGTAACCGGCAGGCCGTGCCCGACGGCGAGGGCGGCGATGGCGCTGCCCATCACGCCCGCGCCCAGCACTGTGACATGTCGCTGCTTCATACCCGCTCCTCGATCGCGTTGACGTCATCGCCCCGCCGCCCGGCAAGCTCGGGCAGGAGCGCGGCGAACTCCTCGTGGCGTTCGGCCAGGAAGACCAGGCCCCGGCGCAGCTGCTCGGGGGTGATGGCGGCGGAGAGGCCCTGTTTGCGCAGCCAGGACTGCCAGCCCCGGACCTGCACGTCGTCCTCGGCCAGCTCGTGCCCCTCCAACTCGTAGAGGGCCACTGCCGACATGACCTCGCTGCCGCCGTCCAGCGCCCGTTCGGCCACCCGCCGTTGCCACTGCGGCAGCGGCATCGGCTCGGTCGCCAGGCCGGCCCGGCCGAGCATGTCGAACAGCTCCCGGGTGCTGACGGAACGTTCGTCGGCCAGGTGGTAGACCCTGCCGACCGAGGAGGGCGACAGCGCCAGGGACACGATCGCCCGGGCGATCACGTCGACCGGGGAGACCGGTTCGGCGCGCTCGTCGGTGGGGTGGGCGCCGATGGCGAGGCCACTGGCGAGCATCCGCCAGACCAGGTCCTTGTTGTTGCAGGCACCGGTCTCCCGGGCCGACATGATCAGACCGGGCCGGAACACCCGGCCACGTACGCCGGCCTCCTCGGCCTTCTCCAACAGCCGCTCGCCGACCCACTTGCTGACCCCGTAGCCGCCGAGGTCGGAGTGCAGGGGCTGCTTGCGGGTCTCCAGCCGGGTGCCCGCCGTGCCCGACCCCGCGCCTGTCGCGGCCAGCGTCGACACGTAGCTGAAGTCGCGGATGCCGTGCCGGCACATCCAGTTCAGCAGGCCCGCCATCGGCAGGACGTTGTCCTCCCGCAGCGTCCGGTACGGCTCGGTGAAGACCACCCGGGCCGCGCAGTGCAGCACGTGCCCGACCTGGTCGGCAAGCTCGCCGTCGAGGTCCACGGCACCGGTGCCGGCGAAGGCCCGCAGGTCCGCCGGAACGACCCGGACCAGGTCGGGGTCCGGCTCCGGCAGGGCCAACCGTGCGGCGGTCTCGCGCAACCGCCGCATACCCGCCCGCTCGTCCGACGCCCGCACCACGCAGTGGACGCGACGGCCGGCGCGCTGCAACTCGTGCAGGAGGAAGGCACCGAGATAGCCCGCGGCTCCGGTGAGCAGCACGTCCCGGCCCGGTGCTCGGCGCTCCGCCATCGGCCCGATCGACAACGCCAGGTCGGCGTCGATCAGCTCGCCGTCCCGGTCGGCCGCGCTCTGCCGGTCGGGGGTCACGCCGGCCCGGACGATCTCGGCGAGCCGGCGCACCGTGGCCCGGCTGCCGCCGGCGCGGTGCAGGTTGATCAGTACGCCGTACTGCTGCTGGATCCGCAGCACCATCTGCACCGACAGCAGCGACGTGCCGCCCAGCGTGCCGAACTCGTCGTCCAGCCCGACGTCCTCCCGGTCGAACAGCTCCCGCCAGATGCCGGCGATGCTCTCCTCCATCGCGTCCCCCGCCGTCGCCCGCTCCGCACTGACGGGCGCGGGTGCCGGCTGCCGGCGGAACACGTCGAGGTGGTCCAGTGGCCAGTACCGCTTGCGCTGGAACGGGTACGTCGGCAGGCGAAGCCGCCGCCCCCGGCCGCCGCTGACCGCCTCCCAGTCGACCGGCACGCCGTGCAGCCAGGCGGTGCTCAACGCCGCATCCCAGCCGTCGTCCCCGGCGGGTACCAGAACCCCCCGCGAGTCGGCCAGGTCTGCGTCGCCGCCGGCCCCCTCCAGCACCACCGCGTACCGGTCCCCGGCGAGGTCGAGCCGGTCGACCACGGCCGAGCCGGGCAGCGCGGCCAGCAGCGCGGCCAGCCTCGCGGGCGTCGCCTGCTCCCCCGCCACGATGACGGCGGTGCGGAGGGCGGCCCGGACCGTGCGGACGGCCGGTGGGCGGGGCAACCGCAGCGCCGCCGCGAGCCGGTCGGCCGGGGCGGTCACCACCCGCCGCTCGTCGAAGACCGCCCGCCCGACCCGCAGGGTGTACGCGACGTCCGCCGCCTGCGCGGGGTCGCTGTCCAGCCGATCGGCCAGCGCCCGGCACAGGTGATCCAGCTCCACCCGGTTGCGGGCGGAGACGTTCAGCCGGACGACGGGGGCCGACGGCGCGGCCGGCCGGATCGGCACGGGCGGGGCGGCCACCACCATTGTGGCGTTGGTGCCGCCCACGCCCATCGAGTTGACCAGTACCAACCGCTGCGGGTCGGGACACTCGCGGCGGGTGGTGGTGACGAAGAACGGGCTCTTCTCCAGCTCCGCCGGGTCGCGGGCCACGTCGAACGTCGGATGCGGGGGTAGCGAGCCGGTGCCGGCCACGTGGACCGCCTTGATCAGCCCGGCGATGCCGGCGGCCGGACCGAGGTGCCCGATGTTGGACATCACCGAACCGAGGCCGCAGTAGCCCACCTCGTCGGTGCTGCGCCGGAACGCCTCGGTCAGGGCCAGCAGCTCGATGTGGTCGCCCAGCGGCGTACCGGTGCCGTGGGCCTCGACGTACCGGACCGCGTCGGCGGAGACGCCCGCGACCGACAGCGCCGCCGCGATCACGTCGGCCACCCCGTCGAGGTTCGGGGCGGCGTAGCCGAGGCGCGCGCCGCCGTCGTTGCCGACCGCCGAGCCACGCAGCACGGCCAGCACGGGGTTACCGTCGGCGAGCGCGTCGGCGAGCCGGCGCAGGGCCACCACCCCGACCCCGGAGCCGTACGTGGTGCCGCTGCTGCTCGCGTCGAAGGACCGGATGTAGCCGTCCTCGGAGACCCAGGCCCCGGGGATCGGCTGGTAGCCGAGCAGCGGCTCCACGACTGTCGCGCCACCGGCGAGCACCACGTCGCACTCCCCGGCGAGCAGACTCAGCATGCCGTAGTGCACCGCGTACAACGACGAGGAGCAGCCCGTCTGGACGCTGAGGGACGGCCCACGCAGGCCGAGCTTGTAGGCCGTCCGCGAGGTCATGAAGTCGGCCTGCCCCCCGACGGTGAGGTCGAGGTCCCCGATCGCGGCCGCCAGCCCGCGGTCACGGACCTTGGCGGCGAAGACCGCCGCGGAGTAGTTGCCGGCGGCGCTGCTGGCGAAGACGCCGGTCACCAGGCGGTCCGCGCCCGGTGCCAGCCCCGCCGACTCCAGCGCCTCCCAGCAGGACTCCAGGAAGATGCGCTGCTGCGGGTCGATGGCGTCGACCTCCCGGGCGGCGTACCCGAAGAAGTCGGCGGCGAAGTCGGCCACGCCCGGCAGGGTCGCGCCGACCCGGACGAAGCCCGGCTGGCGCGTTTCCTCCTCGCTGTGCCCGGCCGCGCGCAGTTGCTCGTCGGTCAGTTCCCGCATGGACACCACGCCGGTGTCGATGTTGCGCCAGTACTGCTCGGGGTTCCACGCGTCGGGGAAGCGGCAGGCCGTCCCCACGACGGCGATGTCCGTGTCGGATATCTCGGTCATGACGGGCGAGGCACCTCCGCCGTGCGGGCCCGGCCGAGCAGGGCGCGGCGCTGGCTGGCGCCGGTCACCTGTGGCCGCACCTCCTCGCCGACGCCGGCCAGCAGCCTGGCCTGCGCCCGGATCGTGGCGTGCTGGAACAGGTCGGCCACCCGCAACGACCGCTCGGTGAGCTGGTGCAGGTCCTCCCAGAGCATGATGAGCAGCAGCGAACTGCCGCCGGCCTCCAGGAAGTTCTGGTCCGGGTCGAGGCGCTCCGGGTCGTCGACGTCGAGGACCTCCGCCCAGGCGGCCCTGACCCGATCGAACAGTTGCTCCTCCGTCAGGGTGGTCAATGTCCCTCCAGTGGTCGCGCAGTGGGCTGCCGGATGACGTCGTCCGCCGCGGTGACGACCGCGTGCAGAACGGCTTGTGCGGTGGCGCTGTCGAACAGGGCGGCGGAGTACAGCAACTCCCACCGCAGATCCTGCCGCCGATCGACGACGGAGAATTCGATCTCGTACTTGAGGTGCAGTGGATCGAGCGGGCGGATCGTGGCGGTGACGTCCGGCCCAAGGTCCGGGGCCGACAGCTCGCCGTCCTCGGCGCTGAGGTAGACCGGCGTCACCGGCGGTCGACCGAGGTCGCGGTCGGGATGCAACGCGGCGGCGACCGCGTCGAACGGCGCCGCGGAGTGCCGGAAGCTGAGGTTGGCCGCGTCCCGCACCCGGGCCAGCAACTCCGGCCAGGTCGGCTCGCCACTGGCGTCGGCGCGCAGCACGAGCGTGTCGATGAACAGACCCACCGCGTCGGCGCTGCGCGCCCCCGTCCGCTGCGACCAGGGGAAGGCGAACAGGAAGTCCCGCTGGCCGCCGACGCGGGCCAGCGCCACCGCCAGCAGCGCGGCCGAGACCATGAACATGGTGCAGCCGACGTCGGCCGCGACCTTGCGCAACCGGTCCGCGCGGGTCGGGTCGAGGTCGTACGTCAGTCGGCCCGCCCGGGTTTCCTGGGTGTCGCTCCGGCCCCTGTCGTACGGCAGGATCACGTCCACCGGCGCACCGGCGAGCGCCTGCACCACCGCCCGGGTATCGGCCTGCGCGGTGTCGTCGGGGTCGGTGTGGCCGGTCTCGGCCACCGGCTCGGGCAGCCCCTCGCCCCGGTACGCCGCCGCGATCTGTCGCATCAGCAGATGCCGCGACCAGCCGTCGAAGACGATGTGGTGGACGACGACGACGAGGGTGACGTCCCGCCCGCCCCGGTCCAGCAGATGCGCCCGGGCGGGGGCGGCGCGCGCCAGGTCGAAGCCGGCCCAGCTCCACTCCGCCACAGCCTCGCGCACCTCGGCGTCGGTCCAACCGGCGGCGTCAACCACCGTGACCTCACCGGCGGGGCCGTCGGTGCGGTAGTAGACCCTCCGCTGCCGACGGTCGAGCTCGAAGCGGGCCCGCAGCGCCGGATGCCGGGCGAGCACGGTCTCGACGGCGGCGCGCAGCCGCTCGACGTCGACCTCACCGGCGAAGTCCACAACTGTGGGGACCAGGTACGCCTGCCGCAGCCACGGCAGGCGGTCGATGGACCAGAAGCGTTGCTGCGCCGGGCTGGTGACCTGCCTGCCGTCACTTTCCGTAGGCGTCGCGACGGCCACCCGGGGCGGAGCAACGAGCAGCCGGGCCAGCCCGGCCACCGTCGGGTCGGCCAGGAAATCCCTCGCCGACAGGACGATGCCGTCCTGGCGTTCGATCCGGCGCAGCATGGTGACGACCAGCAGGGAGTGGCCGCCGATGGCGAAGAAGTCGGTCGCCGGGGTCAACCCGGCCACGATCACCTCCGGGGGCTCCTCGACGAGGTCGGTCATCGCCGCGGCGAAACACTCGGCCGCCCGGCGCACCGCCGCTTCCGGCACCGGGGACACCGTGGCCGTCGCGGGTGCCGGTGCCGCCGTCGTCCAGGCCGGGTCCGGACCGAACCGGGCCAGCTCCGCCAGGGGTACGGAGAATCGCTCCGTCACGGCCCCGAGCAACCCGAGGTACGCCTCGGCCAGCGCCGCCACCACCGTCCGGGGATAGCGGGCCAGGTCGTACTCCCAGCGGGCGTACCAGCCGTCGGCCCGCTCCTCGACGGTGAGCATCAGGTCGAACTTGGCGGTGCCGTTGGGCAGCACCTCGGGCAGCGCCCACCGCACCGGCACCTCCGGGCCGGGCACGGGAAAATTCTGCAGGGCGAAGGCGACCTCGACCAGCTCGGTGCGCGCCGCAGCGGTGAGATGGTGATACGGCAGGCGTTGGTAGAGCAGGGTGCGGAACGCCTCGCCCCGCGCCTGGGCGCACAACCGCGCGAAGTCGTCCGCCTCGCCCAGGCGGGCCCGCAGTGGCACGGTGTTGGCGAAGAAGCCGACCACGTCGTCGGCCTCGGAACCGGGCCGGTTGGCGGCGATCACCCCGTACCGGAAGCTGTCCCGCCCGGACCAGAGTCTCAGCAACACCTGGAACCCGGTGCCGAACAGCACGAACGGTGTGAGGCGGTGTTCGGCGGCCAGTTCGGTGACGCGGTCCCACAGCCCTGCGGGGAGGGCGGTGACCACCTCGTCGCCCGCCCGCACCACCGCGCGCCCTGATGTGCCGGGCAGCGCGCCGGCCAGGGTGAGCCCGGGCCCGGCGGCGAGGAGTTCCGCCGCCCGCTCCGCCACCGCGGCGCGCGCGTCGGGCCGGTGCCCGGCCTCCCGGTCGCGCCGCGCCAGCTCGACGAAGCGGGTCGCGACGGCGGGCAGGTCAGGCCGCCGGCCGTCGACGCCGGCCGCGTACGCCGTCGCGAGGTCGGCGCAGAGCCGCCCCATCGACCAGCCGTCGAAGGCGATGTGGTGCAGGACCAGCAGCACCGCGTCGCCACCGGTGAGGCCGGTGAACGCGGCGCAGCGCAGCACCTGGCCGGTGGACAGGTCGAGCGGCGCGGCGCAGAGTTGGCGTACCTCGTCCTCGACGTCGGCCCAGGACCTACCGGGGGCCCGAACGACTCGGACCGCCACGTCGGCCGCCGGGCCGACGAACTGCTCCGGCTCGTCGCCGCGCAACCGGTAGCCGGTCCGCAGGGGTTCGTGCCGGGCCAGCACCGCGGTCAGCGCGGCACCGAGCACCGCCAGGTCGACCCGGCCCTGCCAGCGCAGCAGCACAGGAACGAGGTAGGTGGCCGCGTCGGGGGCGGCGACGTCGATCAGCCACAACCGCTCCTGCGCGAAGGACAGCGGGCCGCACTCCGGTCGGTCGGTCTGCGGGCTGCTGGCCGGTGGGATGTCGGCCGGTGGGATATCGGTCTCGGGCACCGACAGGGGCGCTCGGGTGTCCATTCGTCTTCCTCCCGTTACCTGCGCTCGCCGAGGTCGCCACAGCGACCGGCTCCGCACGTCCGCGTGCTCCGGATGGTCGATCAGTGCGTGCGCTCGAGCGCGACCCTGATCTGGTCGGCGAGGTGGGCGAACGAGTCGGCGAGCAGCACGTCGTGCGGCTCGGATCGGACGCCGAGGCGGTCCTGGACCCGCCCGGCGAGCTGGACCGCCATGATGGAGTTGCCGCCCATCTCCAGGAAGTTGCGGGTAGCGGTGGGCTCGCTGCCGACCACGTCCCGCCAGATCACCCGCAGGGCGGCGGTCACCGGATCGGTCTCCGGCCCGACGGCGGCCTCCGGGCCGGCCGGACCGGCGGCGGCGTCCGGTCCGGACTCCGCCAACAGCCGGGCGATCGCGGCCCGGTCCACCTTGCCGGTCGGGCCGATCGGCGGTCGGCGGTCGAGCGGAACCCACCGGGAGGGCACCATGTAGTCGGGGACCTGCTCGGCCAACCGCCGGGCCAACTCGGTGAGATCCAGCTCCTCGGCCGCCGGCACGACAGCCACGGCGAGCAGCGCCTGCGGCCCGTCGCCGAGTTTCTCCGCGTACGCCGCGTCGGCCAGGCCCGTGGCGGTGACGGCCAGCTCGATCTCGTCCAGCTCGATCCGGAAGCCACGCATCTTCACCTGCCGATCACGCCGGCCCAACACCTCGAAGACACCGCCGGGAAGCTGGCGGGCCAGGTCGCCGGAGCGGTAGACCCGCTCGTCGGTGCCCGGCCGGGTGACGAACCGCTCGGCGGTCAGGTCGGGACGGCCCAGGTAGCCCAAGGCGACGCCGGGACCGCCGATGTACAGCTCGCCGACCTCGCCCGGCGGGACCTCGGTGCGGTCCGGGCCGAGCACATGCAGGCTGGTGTGCTGGAGGGGACGACCCACCGGGACCCGGTCCCGGCCGGCCAGGCTCTCCGGGGTGCAGTCGTGGAACGCGGCGAAGGTGGTGGTCTCGGTCGGGCCATACCCGTTGACCAGCCGCGCGGGCGGCGAGCCGGCGAGCAACCGCCGTACGACGGACAGGTCGAGCTGCTCACCGCCGACGAGGACGGTACCGACGGTCCGCAGTGCGGCCGGACGTTCCCGGGCGATCATGTGGAACAACGAGGTGGTCAGGAACAGCACATCGACCGACAGGCCGTCCAGATGCGTCGTCCACTCCTCGAGAGGCAGGTCGGTCACCGCGGGCAGGGGCACCACGCAGCCGCCGGCGGCGAGCGCGCCCCAGACCTCGAAGGTGCTGGCGTCGAATGCCGGATTCGAGGTGTGGGCCACACGATCGCCGGGCGCGACGGTGCAGAACAGCGGCTCGACCACCAGCCGGCTCACCGCCCGGTGCGGAACCACGACCCCCTTCGGCTCGCCGGTCGAGCCGGACGTGAACATGACGTAGATCGGGTCGTCCGCGTCGATCAGGTCCGGAACCGGGCCGGGTGCGGTCTCATCGTCGGCTGCCGCCGGGTCGACACGCCGGGCGGCACCGAGCCACGGTTCGTCCTGATCGGCGATCACGACGGAGACGCCCGCACTGTCGAGTGTCCGGCGCACCCGGTCCACCGGTGCCGCACTGTCGACCGGCAGGTATGCCGCGCCGGCACGCGCCACCGCGAGCATCGCCACGATCAACGAAACTCCGCGCGGCAGGGAAAGGGCGACCACCTCGCCCCGGCCCACGCCCAGGCGGCGGAGGTGGGCGGCCAGCGCGCCGGAGGATCGCCACAATTGCGCGTAGCTCGTCGCTTCTTCACAGCTCGGGTCGAAAATGGCCGGACTATCCGGTCGACTCTGGACCCAGCTCTCCACGAGTGACGGCACCGAGCGCGAACATTCTGCTGGCAACACATTCCCCCCTGAATGCGCTAGCGACAATGAGCAGGGGCATGACAGATGACAATGTCTCCCCGCAGGAGTCCCGCGCCACACTACCAAGACAACACCGGGCACAATAGTGATCCACGTCACATCAATCGAGAGGTGCGGGCGACTTCGCCTGGGCGGAAAAATGGTGAAATTGCGCCCCTTACGATTACCTGGAGTGAAACAGTTGAGGCGCTGCGCATCGCGGCAGCGACAGGTGCCGACGCGCCACAAAGCGCCCCCACCTCAGCCATGACCTGCAATTTTTCGACAACGCGACACCCCCGTCCGGACATCTGAGAACATTCCGCCGGCCCGCATCACGGAAAGTAGCCATCCCCCACACCAGGGGCGAAGTCCGTTATCATCGCGAACGTTTCAACCATGAGACGACCCTGACACCGACAATTCCGGACCATCCTCGAAATCTCCGTCGCCTACCAGCATTCATGCTGGCCAAACCCAATTTCGCCCGCGTTGATTTCATTCATTCTGGTCAACTGGTCGAAGGCGGGCCGGCGGCGACCGGAACGGAGGACAGACTCGTGAACCCACCCGCGCCAACGGTTGAACCCGATCAGTTCCGCCACATCCTGGGCCACTTCGGCACAGGCGTCACGACGGTGACGGCCCTCGACCCCGCAACCAACCGGCCGGTCGGCCTGACCGTGAACTCGTTCGCGTCCGTCTCGCTACGCCCGCCGCTGGTCTCCTTCTGCGTCAGCCGGGACAGCGGGAGTTGGCCGATCATGCGCGCCGCCGACCGGCTCTGCGTGAACATCCTCTGCGTCGAACAGCAGGGCGTCTGCGAACGCATGGCCGCCTCCCGGGCGGACCGCTTCCGGGGCCTCGACTGGGAGCTGTCCCCCGGTGGCGCGCCGATACTGGCCGGCGTGGTGGCCTGGGTGGAGGGCACTGTGGAAGCCGAACATGCCGCCGGCGACCACGTCATAGTCGTGCTGCGGGTGCACCACCTGCACGGTCGGATGGACGGGCAGCCCCTGCTGTTCCTCCGCGGTCGCTACGGCCGCTTCGCCTACTGAGCGCGACGAGATGAGACCCCTTGAGCGGTGGGCCCACTGCCTGGACGGGAGACGGAGGTCGTCACCGGGCGGGAGCGGTACGCGCCCTGCGGCTGACCATCGTCAAAGAGAAGGTCATCCGGGAGATCCTGTCGTCCGGGGCCGCCGCCTCCGGCTGCCCCCAGGACTGGCAAGACATGGTGGCCACCGAAACCAGCGGCCCGACGCCCAGTGCGCTACCGGGCCACGTATCGCTTCCGTTCGAGCCCACCTCACAGCTGCGGCTGTGCGTGTTCCGGGTACCGGCCGATCGGCAGGGAACACGCGAGATCGCCGGAACCTTCGACAGCGGCCTGCTCCTTCCGGAGCAGCGGCGCGAGGTCATCGTGCGGACGTTGGCCTCGATGCCCCCGACGCAGGAGTGCTCGGGCCCGGCGGACCGGTTCGCCGTACTGCGGGCCGCCGATAACACCGGCGGCGAGATCTACGTCGAACTCGACCACTGCCGGCGAATCCTGACAAGACCGATGTCTGGCCCCCCGACCCTGGCCCAGGCCGACCGCACGCTCATCGGACTACTCGGAAGATGACCGCCGGAGCTTCCTGGCGCGGGCGTGGGGCTGCGAAGACAGCCCCGATTCAGCCCTTCAGCAGCTCCCGCGCCATGACGACCCGCTGCACCTGGTTCGTACCTTCGTAGATCTGGGTGAACAACGAGGGCATGACCTCTGAGCTGGGAAAACACTGCCGTTCGCCGCGCTGCCCAGGATTTCCCCAGAGTGCGTGTAGGCCCGGCACGGAGAATTTCGCTTACTAGTCCCGCGAGCAGAACCGCGTTGCCTTCCGGGGCGGCCGACCTGCACGAACCATTACCTAGCGTCAAGGCTCTTGAGCCATGACTGCGTCGCTGCTTGGCGTAGCGTGCCGACATAGCGCACTGACTCCCCGGCTCATCGACCCCGGGCTGCCGGCCAGCGCACTCGACTGTCGCTCGCTCACCTTCTTCGACTTAGCACTCACTTCGCGCCTTGCTTGCGAAGTGCCAAGTAGCCGATGCCGATTTGCCCGCCCTGAGCGGCAACCTTCGACAACCGCTCCTGCCAGGCATCGCTGGCCTTGCCGCAGTCAGCAAGCCCAGCCAGTACGCCAGATCGCCGCCCCCGCAGGGCGCCGCGAAACTCCGAGCAAGGGTGGCCGTACCACGCAGGTGGTCCTCAAACCGCTGACATCATCACGGTGTTGCGACCCGCGGCACCGGCCTGCACGCCGGACGCCGCAGCCCCTCCGTAGAGGATCAGTGGTCGCCTTCAACCACCGGCGACCCCGTGCTCCGGGAGGGGTGAACTGGCCCGACTACTGATGGTCAACCACGGACAGTCGGCACGCCGGTTACGCTGAGGCTTCCGCCATCCTAGTCGAGCCCATTGATCATCGCCGTGGGCTGGACCAGTAGCGCCCCGGACCCAGCGGTGGCGATCGATACTCTGGTGGTCCTCACGCAGTCGCCGTACCTGGGCATCCAACTGGAGTCCGCCGTGCCGTCGGACCGCTGCCCCACTTGCGTCACCGAGCCGTCGGTGCGGAAGAATGCTCTCATGACCGAGGACCGGGAGTTCCCGCCAGGATCCAAACTGGACACTACGGTTCCGCACTCGGCGCGGATCTGGAACTACTGGCTCGGCGGCAAGGACAACTTCGCGGTCGACCGGGCCGCCGGCGACGAGGTGATCGCCCACATCCCCGACATCCCCGTCGGGGCAAAGTCCGAGCGCGCGTTCCTCAAGCGCGTGGTCCGGTTCCTCGTCGAGGATGCCGGCATCCGTCAGTTCCTCGACGTCGGCACCGGCCTCCCCTCGGCGGACAACACCCACGAGGTCGCGCAGTCCCTCGACCCGCACTGCCGGGTGGTCTACATCGACAACGACCCACTCGTCATGGCACATGCGCGTGCGCTCCTGACCAGCGCGCCGGGCGGCAGGTGTGACTACGTCGAAGCCGACCTACGGCAGCCGGACACGATCCTCGCGTCCGCGCGGCAGACGCTCGACTTCTCGCAGCCGATCGGGCTCATGCTCCTCGGCGTCGTCAACCACCTCATGGACGACGACGTGGCGTACGGCTCGGTCGCGCAGCTCGTGCAGGCAATGCCCACCGGTAGCCACCTGGTGCTCACCCACTCCACCGCGGAGATCCACGGCGAGCCGATGCTGCGCGTGATGCGGGAAACCACCGAACGCGGCGGCACGCCAATCCGCGCCAGGACGAAGACGGAGCTCGAACGCTTCTTCGACGGGTTGGATCTGCTGGAGCCCGGCGTCGTCACGTGCTCGCGCTGGCGCCCCCACCCCGAGTCCGACGAGCCGGAGGTCTACCTGTTCGGCGGCGTCGGCCGCATCGGCTGAGCTGAGCCTCTCGACGCCCGTCAGACCCGAGGGCAACCTCTTCACCGGACCGGGAACGACCTGTCAGGTCAGCAGCCACCGGTGCGGTTCGCGGCAACGAGCCGCGGTGGCCACCATCGAGGTCCGTCGGGTCCACGCCGCGGCCGGCGCCGGGATTGCGATCCTCGCCCGGTCCAGCGACCGGGCGCAGCCGGACTACTACTGCCAGGTCTACGACGCGCTCAACCTGTTGCGATCCTCGCCCGGTCCGGGGACCGGGCGCAGCAGCTCGTGAGTAGCCAATATTCAAGTTAACCAGTAATTAGACACCAGCCGTGACACCAGACAAGTCCCAATTAGTGCGATTGAGTGGTTAGGAACATCAGGCTGCCTGAGTGGTCACTGAAGGTTCCTAGATCACGAGCGGCCCCACAAAGGTCACCGTTCGCGTCAGCCCGAGGTGTTCGACACTATCGAGTGCGTGGTCGGCAGGCGATAGATGCGGTGCCACCGCCATGTGATCGACGGCTTCTCACAGGCTGCGACGATCTTCATCTTGCCCACCTTCGCTCCGACCCAGGTGCAAACGATCACCACGCCGGACACGCGTCCACCCATATTCGGATGCGCCTGGATCATTCGCAACTGGGCGGATCCGGAACACGGGCGAGGCGGCACGTACACAGGCATAACCCCAGCAAACTATGCGTGTCACGGCCCAACCCGAAGAACATCGGCTTCAACACCCAAGCCGCTCGTTCGAATCCCGCCAGACGCCGGTCCGGCAAACGAACCGACCCCCGGAGAGCACCCCCGAGATGCCGACTCGCACCAGACGGGGACACTCCAGAACACCATCATCGCCACTCCGCGTGACCGTCACCCCTGCGGCATCAACCGGATCCATCGAGGCAGCAGGTTTCGCTCCATCGGGGCACACCGGCGCACCAACCACTTGGCAATTCTTGAATGCAGATACAAAGATGGACTTCCCCGGGTTTCCCCAGAACTCCAGCGAGAAGCGTTCCGGGAAACCAAGAACCTCCCACAAGGCAATCGCTCAACTACCCCACGTAGCCGCGACATCCACCTGGCCACACCACCACTGAGCTGCCAAAACAGTCGGATCAGCCCTTCAGCAGCTCCCGCGCCATGACGATCCGCTGCACCTGGTTCGTACCCTCGTAGATCTGGGTGATCTTGGCGTCGCGCATCATCCGCTCGACGGGGTAGTCCCGCGTGTAGCCGTAACCGCCGAGCAGCTGCACCGCGTCCGTGGTGATCTCCATGGCGGCGTCGGAGGCGAAGCACTTGGCCGCCGCGCCGAAGTAGGTCAGGTCGGCGTCGCCGCGCTCGGACTTGCCGGCCGCCGCGTAGGTGAGCTGCCGGGCTGCTTCCAGCTTCATGCCCATGTCGGCGAGCATGAACTGGACGCCCTGGAACTCGGCGACCGCCTTGCCGAACTGTCGGCGCTCGGCCACGTACCCCTTGGCGTAGTCGAGCGCGCCCTGCGCGATCCCGACGGCCTGCGCGGCGATGGTGACCCGGGTGTGGTCCAGGGTCTTCATCGCGGTGGCGAAGCCGGTGCCCTCCGCGCCGATCATGCGGTCGGCGGGGATCCGCACGTTGTCGAGGTAGACCTCGCGGGTGGGCGAGCCCTTGATGCCGAGCTTCTTCTCGGGCGCGCCGAAGCTCACACCAGGATCGGACTTCTCGACCACGAAGGCCGAGATGCCCCGGGAGCGGGCGGTCGGGTCGGTGACGGCGAAGACGGTGTAGAACTCGGACACGCCCGCGTTGGTGATCCACCGCTTCACGCCGTTGAGCACCCAGTGATCCCCGTCACGAACCGCGCGTGTCGTCATCGAGGCGGCGTCGCTGCCCGCCTCGGGCTCGGAGAGGCAGTACGAGAACATCGCCGCACCGGAAGCGACAGGTGGCAGGTAGCGGCGCTTGAGTTCCTCGGAACCGGACAACAACAGCGGCATCGTGCCGAGTTTGTTCACCGCGGGGATCAGCGAGGAGGACGCGCAGGCGCGGGCCACCTCCTCGATCACGATGGCGGTGGCCAGTGCGTCCGCGCCGGCGCCCCCGTACTCCTCGGGGATGTGCGGGGCGTGGAAGTCGGCCGCCCGCAGTGCCTCGTAGGACGCCTTGGGGAACTCCCCGGTCTCGTCGGCCTCGGTGGCGTGCGAGGCGACCTTCGCCGTGCAGACGGCACGCGCCGCCTCCCGGATCGCCTGGTGCTCCTCGGGCAACTGGTAGACGTCGAACGACTCGCCTGCGGCCATGTTGGCCCCTCCCCTTCACCGCTATCATGCGCAGTCTCTGACGACTTCTGACCGCCGACCGCGCAGACTGAAGACTAGCGACTGCAGTTCAAGTGATGTTACCGGCGCGTAGGTATGGGCATGAGGGTGCACCCACGCCGCTGGGCAATGATGGAGGACAACAGTGAGCCACCCCTCCGGTGCCCCGCCAGGCGCCGCAGCAGAATGCGACGCGACGACGCGACGCCAGTGCGAGCGGAGAAGACAGGCGTGACGATCCCCTACCCCACCATCCAGCCGACCCCCGCCATCGCCGCGGTGACACCGCCCTCGGGCGCGCCTCGGCCGCGGGTGACGTTCCTGGGGACTGGTTACCTCGGTGCGACGTACGCCATCTGCTACGCCGAACTGGGCTACGACGTGCTCGGGTTCGACGTCGACGCCGACAAGATCGCGATGCTGAACGCCGGACAGGTGCCGATCCACGAGCCCGGCCTGGATGAGCTGCTGCGGCGCAACCTCGCCGCCGGCCGCCTCCGCTTCAGCACCGACATCGCCGAGACCGCCGACTTCGGTGACGTGCACTTCATCTGCGTCGGCACCCCGCAGCGGGCCGACGGGATGGGCGCCGACCTGTCGTACGTCGAGGCGTCGATCACCAGCCTCGCGCAGCACCTGACCCGCAAGGCGCTGATCGTCGGCAAGTCCACGGTGCCGGTCGGCACCGCCGAGTGGGTGGAGCAGCTGGTCGGCAAGCACACCCCCCACGACCTGGGCGTCGAGGTGGCGTGGAGCCCCGAGTTCCTCCAGGAGGGCTTCGCCGTCGACGACGTCCTGCGCCCCAACCGGATCGTGGTCGGGGTCAAGAGCGAGTGGGCCAACGGCATGCTCTACGCCGCCCACAAGGGCGTGTTCGACCTGGCCGCCACCGAGGACCGCGAGGTGCCCCTGGTGGTCACCGACTTCGCCACCGCCGAGCTGGTCAAGGTCGCCGCGAACGCCTTCCTGGCCACCAAGATCTCGTTCATCAACGCGATGGCCGAGGTCTGTGAGGCCTCCGGCGGCGACGTCACCCAACTGGCCCGCGCGATCGGTTACGACCCGCGGATCGGCAACCGGTTCCTCCAGTCCGGCCTCGGCTTCGGTGGCGCCTGCCTGCCCAAGGACATCCGCGCCTTCCAGGCCCGGGCCCAGGAGCTGGGTGCCGGCGAGGCGCTGCGCTTCCTGCACGAGGTCGATCTGATCAACCTGCGCCGTCGTACCCGGGTACTGCAACTCGCCGCGGATCTGCTCGGCCGCCGCTCCGGTCCGGCCGGCCCGGACTTCTCCGGCACCCGGATCGCCGTACTCGGTGCGACCTTCAAGCCCAACACCGACGACGTCCGCGACGCTCCGGCGCTCGCCGTCGCCGCGCTGCTGCACAAGGCCGGCGCCGAGGTGCACGTGTACGACCCGCAGGGCACCGAGAACGCCCGCCGTGCGGTGCCGGAGTTGACCTACGAGACCGGCATCAACGAGGCGGTCACCGGCGCCGACCTGGTGTGCGTCCTCACCGAGTGGGCCGACTTCCGCAACGCCGACCCGGTCGCACTCGGTGAGTTGGTCAACGGCCGCAAGGTGGTCGACGGCCGAAACTGCCTCGACTCGGCGCTCTGGACCCAGGCCGGCTGGGAGTACCGGGGTATGGGCCGCCCCTGATCGACGGGCGTCCGCCGGCCGGCCATCGAGCATCTCGGTGGCCGGCCGGTGTCGTTGTTTGCCCCGGACCCGCCGACAAGAGTCGAAATCCGCGCCAGCTTTGGGCATGCTGCGACAGTGGGTGTCCACAGTGCGGGTGGAGGGGTGTCGTGGCGACCTTTCAGTGCTCCTCGTGCGGTCGGGAGATCAAGCCGGCCGTCCAGTGTCCGCATTGCGGGGCTGACCAGCCGCAGTGGGTCGAGCACCTCGCGGACATCGAGCGTTCGATCGCGGAGATGAAGGCGCGCGACGCCGCCATCGCCCGCGAGCAGCGGCAGATCGCCGCGAAGATGCAGGCCGCGCTCTTCCAGCGGGACATCCTCGCGCACGCCGGGGAGGAGCGACTCAAGCAGGCCACCCGGCCGCGCCGAGTGCTCCGCCGCCGCCCCGGCCGCCGACCGCCGACCGCCACCACCGGGGCGCCGCCCCGGGTGCCCCGCCAGGGCACGCCGCCCGCACCGGAGGACCCGCCGCCTCCGCCGCCGCGGGCGAGCTGGCTGGACGCGGACGATCCCGAGCACCCTCCGGAGGCCTCGTCACGCGAGGTACAGAACATCCCTCTCGGGCTGGGCGCGTTGCTGCTCGCGGTCTCCGCAGTGGTCTTCGCCGTGGTCGCCACCAGCTCGATGGACGCGCTGGCCCGGCTCGGCATCCTGCTCCTGGCCACCGTCCTGATGCTGCTCGCCCCGCCGGTGCTGGCCCGCCGTGGGCTCACCTCCACCGCCGAGACCATCTCCGCGGTCGGCCTGCTGCTGGTGCCGCTCGCCGGCAACGCCCTCTGGGCCGTGGACCAGATCGGCACCAGCGGCGCGTCCGCCACTGTCTTCGCCGGGGTGATCTTCGCAGTCACCGCGGCCGTCGCATTCGGGTACGCCGGCTGGACGGGTCTGCGCGCACCCCGCTTCGCCACCGTGCTCGCCGCGCAGCCGGTCCTGCCGCTGCTGGCGTACGACCGGATCACCGGCCCGGGTGGCTGGGCGCTGGTGCTGGCCCTGGTCGCCCTCGTCGACCTGTGGCTGGCCCGCTCCGGCGTGGCCCTGGAACGCCCCGCCCGGCAGGATCTGCCACCCTCGGACACCACGTCGGCACCCCGGCAGCGCGGCGCCGAGACCCGGCCGGAGGGCGACCCGGAGGAAGCCGCCGAGCTGATCGACGCCAGCGCGGGTTCCGCCGACACACGACCGACCCGTCCGGTTCCCGGCCTGCGCGAGCTGACCTGGCTGCTGCACGCGGTGGCGGTCGCGGTCGCCCTGGCGTACGCGACCACCGCCCTCCTGCGGGCACAGACCGTGCCGACCGCGACCGGCACCGGGGTGGTGCTGCTGCTGGCCGCCATGGTCGGGCTGGCCGGCGCGCTGGTGCTGCGCCGCCCGCCGCTGCCCGACGTCGCGGCGGGCATCGTCACCCTGGCCGTGATCGGCGCGCTCAGTCGGATCGCCTCGGTGGCCTTCCCGGGCCGGGCGCTGCTGTTGATCGCGGCGGTCATCACGGTCACCGGGCTGGCCGTGCGTGCGGTGCCCGAGGCGGCCCGACGCGGCCCGCAGATCGCCTCGGCGGTGGCGCTGACCGTCAGTGGTCTGGTGGTCGCCGGAGGCGCGCTACGCGCCGGGTTGGCACCGGTCCGGGCGGCGCTGCCCGCCTGGGGTGCCGACCTCGACAGGTATCCAGCCGAGTTGGCCGCGGCGGTCGGGCCGACCTCCTGGCAGTTGGCGGGCGCGGCTTTCCTGCTCACCATCGCGGCGGTGCTGGCCCTGCCCACGGAGATCCGTAGTGAGTTCGCGGTCGCCGGCGCGGCGCTGACCGCGTTGGCCGTGCCGGCGTCGCTCGGCCTCGGTTGGGCGACGGCACCCTGGCCGATGGTGATCACCGCGATCGGCATCGGGGTCGTCGGCCTCTCCGCCCGCACCGACCGGGCCGCGGCGGCGCACGCCATCGGGGCGGCCGTGGTGGGTCTGCTCGGTGCCGGCGCCAGCCTGTCGCGCCCCGCCCTCACCGCCGCGGTCCTGCTCACCCTGTTCGCGGCCGGCACGCTTGTCGCCCTGGCACCCCGGATCCGGATCGCCTCGGCCGCCTCCGACACGGTCACCGCCTGGGCCGCCGGAGGCGCGGCGTTCGCGCTGCCCGGGGCGGTGGCCGCGTTCGTGGCCGCCAGCGTGCCGACCGACCCGACCCCCACCCCGGCCAGCCTCCGGGAGGTGACGGTCCCGGTCCTGGCGGCCAGTTTCCTGGCGGTCTGCGTGACCCTCGGCTACGCGGCCATCGTGCAGGTTTCCCAGCGCCGCATCCCCGTACCGCTGTCGGTCGGCACGGGGTTGGGCGCGCTGCTGGTCACCGCCGCCGCGTTCGGGGCACCCGGCGCGACCGTCGCCGACGCCTGGGTGGGCGCGTTACTGCTGGTGGCGGCGGTCCTGCTCTTCCTGGCCCCGTCCATCGACGCCGGCCGACGCGCCGACCTCACCCTCGACGGCTCGGACCTGGCCGCCGCGGCGGTCACCACCGCCCTGATCGCCACGCTGGTGCGGATTGGGGCGGTGTTCGCCCCGGGCGGGCAGTTGGCGGTGGCCGCCGCCCTGCTCCTGGTGGTCGCCGTGGGGGCACGCACCATGCCGGAGGAGTGGCGACGCGGACCGATCCTCGGCCTCGCCGCCGGTGGTCTCCTCATCGGCGTACTCGCCGGTTGGTCGGCGGCGCGCGGTGGGCTCGGCGTGCTGGCCACACCCGGTCCGATCTGGCAGGGCGACCTGAGCGGCTGGCCGGCCTCGCCCGTTGGCGGGGCCACCTGGCAGGCACCTGTCGCGCTGGCGCTGTTGGCTCTCGCGGCCGGCATCCTGCTCCCGCCGCCCTGGCGGTGGGACGTGTCCGGCGGGGCCGTGGTGCTCGCCACGATCGGCGCGCCGGCCGCGTTCGATCTGGCCTGGTGGTCGCCGGTCCTGGTGGGCGGAATGGTCGCCACCATCTACGGGATGGCCGCGGTGGCCACGGAGGAGGCGCGGGCCGGGCTGTCCCGGGCGACAGTGGCCGGGGTGGTCGCGTTGCACGCCGCCGGAGCCGGCCTGGTCCGGCCCTGGACCACGGCACTGGCCCTGGGCAGCATCGCGCTGATCGGTGTGGTGGTGGCGACGCTGGCGCGCGTCCTGGCCGGCCCACAGGTGACCGACGTCGACACCGAGGGGATGCCGCCGCACCTGGTGCTCATCGGTGGTGCGGCCATCGGTGGCGCGTTGCTCGCCCTTCCCGGTGCGGTGGCGGCACTGGCCGCCGAATTCGACAACCCGACGCAGGTGGTGCTGACCGCCGCGCTTGCCGCGTCCAGCCTCGGCCTGGCCGCCGTGGCCGCGGCCCGCCGGCAGGTGCCGCAGTATCTGCCCTGGGTCAGCGTCGCAGTGGTCGGCGGGGCCAGCATCAGCGCCCTCGCCGCCATCCCCACCGGCCTTCCCGCGGGTGTCTACGCGGCCGCCGCCGCCCTGCTCGGCGTGCTGGCCGAGCTGATCCGCGCGGCCACCGTGCCTCCCACCGGGTCCGCCCAGCCGGTCCGGCGCTGGGCGGTACGCCTCGACGGCGCGCTACGGCGACTGCCGGACGACCCGGAGCGACGCCGCTGGCGGGTCAACCCGGCGGCGGGTGCGCTGGCCGCGGCGGCCCTGCCGACCGCCCTGGCCCTCGCCTCGATCGCACCCGCGCTGGTCACCGCACTTGTCGAGCCACACCGCACCCTGACCCGGATCTGGCAGGGGCCGCCGCCGGAGCTGCTCAGCCCGCCAGCGGACGTGGTCAATCCCACCCACGTGCTGACGGCGCTGCTGCTCACCGCGACCGCGGCGCTCGCCGCCACCGGCTTCAGCGGTGGTCGACGTTCCCGTGCCGTCCCGGTGGTGCTGCCCGGAGCCGCCGTCACGCTGCTGATCGCACCCGTCGCGCTGGGCTGGGGCTGGCCCGCCGGCACCGTTGCCGCGCTCTCCGTCTTCACCATCGCGATGCTCGGTCTCGCGCTGACCCCACCGCCGCCGCTCGCCGAGCGGGCCCGCTCGCTGCGGCTGGCCCGGGTGCTGGTGTTCGTCATCGGTCTGGCCGGTGGCAGCGCCGGGCTCGCCGGCAGCCTGGCCGACCGGCAAATGACCCTGCTCACCCTCGGCAGCGGTGTCGGCGTCGGCATGGTGGCGGCCCTGTTCGGCACCACCCAACGGGCGCGCATCCTCGGCTGGCTCTTCGCCTCACTCATGGCGCAGCTCTTCGTCCTCACCGTCGGCCTGGTCGCCGGGCTGGCCGCGGTCTGGTCCGCGTTCGGAGTGCTCGCCGTGGGGGCGGTCCTCCAGGTGCTCGCCGCGACCCTGCCTCGACTGCGCCGCCCCGAGGCGCAACGGGAAGCCTCCACGGTGGAGTGGACCGGGTACGCTGCGGCGCTCATCGCGTTGGCCCTCGCCTTCGACTCGCCCCGACACATCGCCGCCCTGCTGGCCGCCTGGGGTGCGGTCCTCGGCGTGGCGGCGACCCGGCCCGGTCGCCGGCCGGTGGAACGCCGGATCCTGTTCTGGGCCGTGGTGGTCTGCGAGATCACCGCGTGGTGGATCCTGATGCGGGTCGCCAACGTGGCGCTGCCCGAGGCGTACACGCTGCCGTTCGCCGCGCTGGCCCTGCTCGTCGGCGTCCTGGAGCTGCGCCACCGACCGGACCTGAGCAGTTGGGTGGCGTACGGGCCGGCACTGGTAGCCGCCTTCGTGCCGACGCTGGCCATCGTGCTGGCCACCGAGTCCAGCACGCTGCGGCAGATGCTCCTGCTGCTCGGCGCGGTCGCAGTGTTGATCTTCGGCTCGTCCAGCCGTCAGCAGGCACCGGTGATCGTCGGGGCGTCGGTCACCGCGATCACCGCGATCCACGCGCTGTTCAGCCTCGGCCCGTGGCTGGTGCTCATCCCGGTGGGCATCGTGCTACTCGTGCTCGGCGCGAGCAACGAACGCCGCCGCCGCGCCCAGGAACGCCTCCAGACCGCGCTGCGCGGCATGAGATGAATGGGAGGGTCACGGCGGTCTGGGTGAGTGGGCGCGGTGAGTGGTGCGGGTTCGCGCGGCGACCCGCGTCACCTCGCTGGGGGTGCGGCTAGGGCAGGGTTGCCTGGAGGGCTGCTTCCTTCTCTGCCACCAGCTTTTCCAGGTTCTGCTGGTAGGTAACCATCTGGGAGCGCAGGGTTTCGTCATTCGCGCCGAGGATCCGCACGGCGAGCAGGCCCGCGTTGCGGGCGTTGCCGATCGACACGGTGGCGACCGGAATCCCGGCCGGCATCTGCACGATGGACAGCAGCGAGTCCATGCCGTCGAGGTGCTTCAGCGGCACCGGCACACCGATCACCGGCAGCGGCGTCACCGACGCGACCATGCCCGGCAGGGCGGCGGCACCGCCAGCCCCGGCGATGATCACCTTCAGGCCCCGGTCGGCGGCGTCCCGGCCGTACTCGATCATCGCGACCGGGGTCCGATGCGCCGAGACCACCCGAACCTCGTACGCCACGCCGAAGTCGTCGAGCACCTCGGCGGCGGCCCGCATGGTCGGCCAGTCCGAGTCGCTGCCCATGATCAGCCCGACCGTGGTCACTGTCACTCGTTCCCCTCGCGCAGCCAGCGGGCGGCCCGTGCGGCCCGTGCCCGTACGTCGTCAAGGTCGTCGCCGAGCACCGTGACGTGCCCGATCTTGCGGCCTGGTCGCACCTGCTTGCCGTAGAGGTGCACCTTGGCGCCCGGCTCGGCGGCGAAGAGGTGGTGCAACCGCTCGTCGATCGACATTCCGCCCGGCTCGCCGCCCAGCACGTTCGCCATCACCACCACCGGCGCGGTCAACGCGGTGTCGCCCATCGGGTAGTCCAGCACCGCCCGCAGATGCTGCTCGAACTGCGAGGTCCGGGCACCCTCGATGGTCCAGTGCCCGGAGTTGTGCGGGCGCATCGCCAGCTCGTTGACCACGATCGCGGGCCGGCCGGCCTGGTCGCGCACCTCGAACAGCTCCACGGCCAGCAGGCCGATCACACCGAGCGCGGTGGCCAGGTCGATGGCGAGTTGCTGGGCGGCGACCGCCAACTCCTCGTCCAGGTCGGGCGCCGGGGCCAGCACCTCCACGTTGATGCCGTCGCGCTGCACCGTCTCGACCACCGGGTACGCGGCCACCTGACCGAACGGCGAGCGGGCCACCTGCACGGCCAACTCCCGCCGCAGCGGCACCCGCTCCTCGACGATCAGCCGGGTGCCGCCGGCGAGCAGCGTGGCTGCCAGCTCGGCGGCCTGGTCGGCGTCGTCAACCATCCAGACGCCTCGACCGTCATAGCCACCCCGAGCGGCCTTGAGCACCACCGGCCAGCCGACCCGCTCGCCGAAGCCGACCAGGTCGGCGGGCTCGCCGACCGGGCGCCACGCCGGGTTGGGCGCACCCAGCTCGGTCAGGCGTTCCCGCATGACCTGCTTGTCCTGGGCGTGCAGGAGCGCGTCGGCCGGCGGATAGAGGGTCACCCCTTCCGCCGCCAGCGTGCGGATGTGCTCGGAGGGTACGTGCTCGTGGTCGAAGGTGACCACATCGCAGCCCTTGGCGAAGGTGCGCAGGGCGGCCAGGTCGGTGTGGTCGCCGTACTGGACGTCGGCGGCGACGAGCGCCGCACCGTCGTCAGGGGCGGTCGCGAGCACACGCAGTGACTGGCCGAGGGCAATCGCGGCCTGGTGGGTCATCCGGGCCAACTGGCCGCCACCCACCATGCCGACAACAGGCAGACCGGTACGGGAATCCATAGCGCGGCCAGCCTATCCGGGCCCTCGGCACGCCCACCCGGTGGGCCGGCAACCCGCCTCGGAACTGCCGCGGGGCCACTCGGCATGCGGCGGTGGGCGACTACTGTGCGCTCAACCCAGCTCGGCGACCAGCTCCTCGACCGAGGTGACCGGCCGCTGGCAGACGAAACCCCGGCAGACGTACGCGGCGGACCGCCCGTCGACAAGCGGCCGGTCGGCGAGCAGCGGCACACCGGGCTGGTCCGGACGGCCGGCGACGACCACCGCCCCGGGCGGGGCGTGCCGGTGGGCGGCGGCCACCAGCGGATCCCCGGTCGGGTCGTCGGTCGCCACGGCGATCTCGTACGGCCCGGAGAGCAGCGCCTCGCCGACCATGGCCGCGTACCCGGCGAACCGGGGGTGCTGCCCGACGATCGGCGCGACAGTGGCGAGCGCCGCCTCGGCGGCCTCCCGGTAGCGCGTCTCCCCGGTCAGCGCCGCGTACGCCACCAGCCCGGCGATCAGGGCCGACCGGCCGGACGGGGTGGCGTTGTCGGTCGGGTCGGCCGGGCGGGCGACCAGCCGCTCCGCGTCGTCGGCGGTGTCGTAGAAGGCACCACCGGGCGCGGCGAAGTGCGCCAGGGCGGTGTCCAGCAGCTCACCGGCCATCGTGAGCCAACGGCCCTCGCCGGTGAGCTGGTGCAGCGCGCAGAATGCCTCGGCCACACAGCCGTAGTCCTCCAGGACGCCTGCCGGATCGCCGACCTTGCCGTTGCGGGAGACCCGACGCAGCCGGCCGTCCACCAGGTGCACGGCGGCCAGGTGCTCGGCGGCGTCGCGCATCGCGCCGTCGGCGACGATGGTGACGCCCTCCAGCAGGTTGGCGTCCTCGTCCTGCGGGGACGCGGACAATGCGGCGACCTGGAGAAACTCGACGATCGCGGTGATCGCCAACCCGTTCCAGGCGGCCACCACCTTGTCGTCGCGCGCCGGCTGCGGGCGGGTGTCCCGGGCCGCGAGCAGTTGACCCACCACCTGCTGCCAGCGGGCGCGGACCTCGGGGGCCGCGTCGTCGACGTCCCGGGCCAGCCTGAGCACGCTCATGCCGTGCTCAAAGGTGCCCTCGTCGGTCACCGTGAACAGGTCGGCGGCGAAGCGGCCGTCGTCGTCGCCCAACGCCTCGACGAGTTGGGTGGGCGTCCACGCGTAGGTGAGCCCCTCGACGCCCTCGGTGTCGGCGTCCAGCGCGGAGGCGAAACCCTCCCCCGGCCGGTGCAGCTCGTCGGCGAGGAACCGGGCGGTGTCCCGGGCCACCCGGCGGGCCAACGGGTCACCGGTGAGCCGCCACAGCTGGGTGTAGACCCGCAGCAGCAGCGCGTTGTCGTAGAGCATCTTCTCGAAGTGCGGCACCGTCCAGTGCGCGTCCACCGAGTATCGGGCGAAACCACCGGCGAGCTGGTCGTAGATGCCGCCACGGGCCATCGCCTCAGCGGTGTGTCGGGTGATCTCCAGGCTGCGCGGGTCGCCTGTGCGCTGGTGGTGACGCAGCAGGAAGAGCATGTTCATGTGCGGTGGAAACTTCGGGGCGCCACCGAAGCCGCCGTTCGTCGCGTCGTACTCACCGGCCAGCCTGCCCGCCGCGGCGTCGAGCAGCGGCGCGTCCAGCGGGGCGGTGGGGCCACCCACGGCCTGCGCGCCACCGATCGCCTCGACCACCGCGGCGCCCTGGCCCAGCACCGCCTCGCGCTGCTCACGCCAGGCGGTGGTGACCGACTGGAGCAACTGGACGAAGTTGGGCCGCGGGAAGTAGGTGCCGCAGAAGAACGGCGTGCCGTCCGGGGTGGCGAAGACGGTCATCGGCCAGCCGCCCTGGCCGGTCATCGCCTGGGTCGCGGTCATGTAGACGGCGTCCACGTCCGGGCGTTCCTCACGGTCCACCTTGATCGATACGAAGTTGTCGTTCATCAGGGCGCCGACCTGCTCGTTCTCGAACGACTCGTGCGCCATGACGTGACACCAGTGGCAGGCGGCATAGCCCACCGAGATGAGCACCGGCACGTCCCGCCGTTTCGCCTCGGCGAACGCCTCGTCCGACCAGGGCCACCAGTCGACCGGGTTGTCGGCGTGCTGGAGCAGGTACGGGCTGGTGGCGTCGACGAGTCGGTTCACCCGACGACCATAACCACCCCCGCCGAACCGCGCCGGGCGGTCGCCCGGTCCGGCCGGGCCCGTCAGGAGGCGCCGTCGGCGCGCAGCCGGAACACGTTCGACTCCGCCGAGTCCCGTAGTGACCCCAGGACGGCACCGATCTTGTCCGCCGGCATCGGCTTGAAGAAGTGGTATCCCTGCGCGGAGGTACAACCCAGCTCGGCCAGGGCCATCCGCTGCTCGGCGGTCTCCACCCCTTCGGCGACCACCCGCAACCCCAGCTCGTGGGCGAGGCCCACTGTCGTCCGGACGATCGCGGCGGCCTCCGGCGAGTCGGCCATCCGGATCACGAACGAGCGGTCCACCTTCAGCTCGTCCACCGCGATCCGGGTGAGGAACGTCAGCGACGAGAAGCCGGTGCCGAAGTCGTCGACCGCGAGCTGCACGCCCATCGACCGGAGCGTGGCCAGCACCTCGTCGATGATCTCCAGCTCACTCATCACCACCGTCTCGGTGATCTCCAGGACGAGCCGGTGCGGCGGCACCTGGTGGCGGCGCAGCGCCTCGGCGATCTCCGCCGGCAACCGGGGGTCGAGCAGACTGCGCGCCGACAGGTTTACCGAGATCGGGACGTCGAGGCCCTCTCGGGCCCAGCCGGCGGCCACGCCGAGGGCCTTGTCCAGCACGTACCGGGTGAAGGTGCCGAGTTGCTCGCTGTTTTCCACCGGCCGGATGAAGTCGGCCGGGTTCAGCCACCCACGCCGGGGATGCTGCCAGCGGATCAGCGCCTCCACCCCGGTGGGCGCGCCGGTGGCCAGGTCGACAGCAGGCTGCAACGCCAACACCAACTGGTCGTCGACCTTCAGCGCCTCGCGCAGCTCCGCCAGCAGGGCAAGCTGATCGGTGCTGGCCGCGTCGCGGGTGCCGTCGTACGCGGCGACGTTGCCGCCGCCCTCCTTGGCCTGGTACATCGCGATGTCGGCCCGGCGCAGCAGCTCGGTCAGGTCGGCGGTGCCTGCGTCGGCCACCACCACCCCGACGGAGACCTCGATCGACATCCGGACGCCGGCCACCTCGGTCGGCGCGGCCAGTCGCTCGGCGATCTCGCGGGCCTGGCGCAGTGCGTACGCCATCGGGGCGGCCCGGTCGCCGAGCACCGGCACCGCGGTGAGCAGCAGCGCGAACTCGTCACCGCCGAGGCGGCCGAGCAGGTCACCGGGGCGGGCCAGCACATTGAGCCGGTTCGCGGTCAGCCGCAGCAGTTGGTCACCCGCGGCATGACCGAGCGTGTCGTTGACCTCTTTGAACTGGTTGATGTCCAACAGCAGCAGCGCCACCGGATGGTCGTGCGCGAGCTGCCGCAGCGACTGATCGCCCTTACCGAGCATCGCCGCCCGGTTCACCAACCCGGTGAGCGGGTCGTGCACCGCCTCGTACGACGAGCGGGCGGTGACCAGCCGCAGCTCTCGGTGAGTCGCGGCGTCGTGCAGCGCGGCGGCGAGTGCGTCGCCGAACGCTGCCACCGCGTCGCGTTCCCGGGCGTTGGGTGGGGCAGAGCGGGGGAACCGGACCCGCAGCCGACCGACCGGCGCGGCGCCGACGGACAGCGCACGGCTCAGCTCGTGCTCGTCCGGCTCGGGCCGGTCCGGTGGGCCCGTCTCCCGGTCCACGAACTGGCCGGTGGCGTCTCCCCGGTACCGGTGCCACCGACCTTCGGTGCGAGCCACCTCGACGTCCACAAGCTCGGCGTTGAACAGCGTCAACGCCCCGGTGACCGCCGCACTGGCCACGCCCCGCTCGTCGAGTTGGTTGAGGGCCGCCGTGGCCTCGGCGAAGGCTCGCCAGGTGCGACGCTCCTGATCGGAGCGCAGCCGGTAGCGGTAGGTCTGTTGTAGCAACCACAGCAGCGGCGGGAGCAACAGCAACCAGCGCGCGTCGAGCTCCAGCAGGGCAACGACCACCAGACCGACCGCGACGTTGCCGACGAACATCAGCAGCTTGCCGCGCAGCGCGGCGAGCAGCGGCGGCCCGATCGGCAGCCCGTGCCGCAGGCCCAGCGTCACCCCACCCAGCCAGGCGGTCACCAGGAGGTAGGTCACCGAGCCGGCGATCACGGCCACCGCCAGCATCGGGGTGGGCGGGGCGAGCAACGGCTGCCCCAGCGCGGTGGCCACGGAGACGGCGAGTGCGGACGCGGCGGCCAGCGACGCGGCGATCCGGACGATCTCCAGGACCGGACGGCGGTCGGTGTGCAGGGAGAGCATCGTCCAGGCCAGGCCGGTGCCGAGCAGCGTGGCGGACGGCAGCCAGCCGGCCGGTGTCAGATAGAGGCAGACGATCAACGCCGCCTCGCCCCAGGTGATGCTGACCATGCCCGCGGCCGATCGGAACCGCAGCCGGGCGAGCTGGGCGAGAGCGAGGACGGCGACCGCGATGCCGAACCGGGCCGGCCCACCGAGGGAGTCGTCGGCCGGCAGCCGGGCGGGAAGCGTCAACCCGACCGCGGAGGCGACCAGCGCGGTCACGGTGACGGCGGCGGTGAGCACGAGCAGACAGCCTGGCGTGCCCCGCACACCGAGCCGGTCGTACGGAGCGCCGGCCGGACCGGAGGTCATCGACCTCCCCCGTCAGCCGACCGACCGACGATACGGTGGGCGACCGGTGCTGTGCTGGTCATCGGCGCCCCCTTCCGCACACGGCTCGGAGACTTTTGGTCCCCCGGCGGAAGGCTAAGCCAAACCGGGTGGTCGCAACAGGGGGCGACCACCCGGTTCGGCATGATTCACGTGCGGGCTACCCGTTCCGGTGCTGCTGGTGCCCGTTGGGACCAGGGGCGGATGAATCACGCCCTCCGGTCCCGTCTGTCGGATCGACGACTGCCGCCTCGACCCTGGCCGGGTCGGCCGGCCCCGTCTGCTGCGGAAACCGGTCCGGCAGGCGGCGCAGCCGAGAATTCATGTTGCGGATCAGCAGGATGGTCGCGGCGGCCAGCAGCAGGATGAGGAAGAGGCCCATCGGCCCGGCCAGACCACCCGTGCGGGTGTCTCCGAAGTTGTTCTCCGCGAGCACCTGGGCAGCGGTCAGCATGGCGTTCCTCCGATGTGCGGTTGGTTACCAGGGTAGCTCCGCCCGGAATCAGCGTGCGTGCGCCGTCTCCCGCACCCCCGCGAAGAGATCAGACTCGGGCAGCGGACTGTCGACCACTGACCGGGCGAGCTGGAAGTCCTCGGTTGACCAGGCGCGGCGCTGCAACTCCATCGGAACGTGGAACCAGAAGCCGTCCGGGTCGACCTGGGTGGCGTGGGCGCGCAGCGCGTCGTCGCGGACCGGGAAGTACTCGGAGCACTCCACGCGGGTGGTGATCCGCGGGCCCTTGTCCGGTCGGTCCTCCCAGCGCTGGAGCCACTCCTCGTAGGGCGACTCCTTGCCCGCGGCCAGCATGCCCTCGTGCAGCGCCATGATCTTGGCCTTGGAGAAGCCGATGTCGTAGTAGAGCTTCAGCGGCTGCCAGGGCGCGCCCAGCTCCGGGTAACGCTCCGGGTCACCGGCGGCCTCGAACGCGGCCACGCTCACCTTGTGACACATGATGTGGTCCGGGTGCGGGTAGCCGCCCTCCTCGTCGTACGTGGTCACCACGTGCGGACGGAACTCGCGCATCAGCCGCACCAGTGGGCCGGCGGCCACCTCGACATCCTGTAGGGCGAAACAGCCCTCCGGCAGCGGCGGCAGCGGGTCACCCTCGGGCAGCCCGGAGTCGACGAAGCCGAGCCAGGCCTGCTCCACACCGAGGATCGCCCGGGCGGCGTCCATCTCGGCGCGGCGGATCTCGGCGATGTTGGCCCAGACGTCGGGGCGGTCGAGCTTGGGGTTGAGCACGCTGCCGCGCTCCCCGCCGGTGCACGTCACGACCAGGACATCCACGCCCTCGGCGACATATTTGGCCATGGTCGCCGCGCCCTTGCTCGACTCGTCGTCCGGGTGCGCGTGCACGGCCATGAGTCGCAGCTGCTCTGCCAACTTTGGCACTCCTCGTCTGTGCCGGCCGGTGGACCCGACCGGGCTCGACCGGCTGACCTGCCGGGATCATTGCTCACCGCATCCTGTCGCCGGCCAGCACCGCAGGGCATGACCTGCCATTCCTGCCTCTGGACCGGGTGGGAGGATGGACTCTGCCATTCTTGCCGATGCCGCCGACAACAACGCCAGGAGATACCCGCCGGTGACCGAGACGCACGCCACAATTTCAGCCGGCGCTCCGGTTTTCCCGGCCGGACGGTACGGCCGGCGCCGGGCACCCGGCGGAGAACGCCGCCGCAGCCTGCTGGCCGCGCTGGTGCTGCTGGCGCTCGTGGGAACGCTGACCGTGATCTCGGTGCGGCTCTACCGCCAGTACGGCGATCCGGTGTACGACGCCCAGGTGATCACGTACACCGACATCACGGACACGCAGGTGGTGGTCGACTTTCGGGTCACCGTGCCGACGGGCAGGTCGGCGGTCTGCGTGCTGCGCGCCCGCGACCGCGCGGGTGCCGAGGTGGCCCGTGACCAGATCACCGTGACCGCGCGCCCCGGCAACCGGCACGTGACGACCCGACACCGCCTCACCACCACCGCGCGGCCGTTCATCGGCGAGGTTCTGCGCTGTCGACCCCCATCCTGAGCTGCCCAAACAGCATTCGCCAGCCGGCCCGGAGGACGCCTACCCGGGGTGTCGGATCCGGACACCCGTGGTGATGGCCGACACGCTGTGTCGTACCGCACTGGTAACTTGGTAGTTCACCTGTCAGCCAGCCACGCACAACTGAGGAGAACGCCTGTGTCCACTGGCAACGAGGCGCCCGCCACCTGGCTGTCCCAGGACGCGCACGACCGTCTCCAGGCCGAGCTCGACGAGCACATCGCCAACCGTCCGGTGATCGCAGCCGAGATCAACGCTCGGCGTGAGGAGGGCGACCTGCGGGAGAACGGCGGCTACCACGCCGCCCGCGAGGAGCAGGGCAAGGCCGAGGGGCGCATCCGCTACCTGCAGGAGCTGCTGCGCACCGCGAAGGTCGGCGAGGCGCCGGCGGCGGACGCGGTGTCACCCGGCATGGTCGTGACGATCTACTTCGACGACGACGCCGACGACACCGAGACATTCCTGCTCGGCTCGCGGGAGATCGCGGCCACCACCGACCTGACCGTCTACAGCCCCGAGTCCGCACTCGGCAAGGCGATCCTGGGCGGCCGGCCGGGGCAGACCTGCACCTACACGGCCCCGAGCGGTGCCGACATCAAGGTGACAGTGGTCAGCTTCGAGCCGTTCTCCGGCTGACCGGCACCGCCCGCGCGAGCCGCCGACCCCGTCACCGCCGCGCGACGCGCTGACCCCGTCACCGCCCGCACGAGGCACTGATCCCAGCACCGCCGCGCGACGCGCCGACCCCGGCACCGCCCGCACGAGGCACTGATCCCAGCACCGCCGCGCGACGCGCGGACCCCGGCGCCGCCCGTGCGGCGCGCGCCAAGCACCGCTTCCGAGGCGTGGCACCCCACAGGTGTCACGCCTCGGCGGCGAAGACCACCTGGTAGCCGCTGGCCCGTAACGCACTGATCAGTGTGTCCGAGTGCTCCACGCCCCGGGTCTCGACCGACAGCGCCACCTCGACCTCGCCGAGACTGAGGTGCGGGTTGGCCCGCTGGTGCTCCACGTCCACCACGTTGGCCCGGTGCTCGGCGATCTGACTGAGCAGCGACGCGAGCTGTCCCGGTCGGTCCGAGCAGCGCACGGTCACCCGCAGGTAGCGACCCGCGGCGGCCAGACCGTGCTCGATCACCCGGAGCATCAGCAGCGGGTCGATGTTGCCGCCGGAGAGCACCGCGACGACCGGCGTCTGCACCTCGACCACACCGGCCAGCAGCGCGGCGACGCCGACCGAACCGGCCGGCTCGACCACCTGCTTACCCCGCTCCAACAGCATCAGCAGAGCCCGGGAGATGTCCTCCTCGGAGACCGTGACGATCTCGTCGACGAGCTTGCGCACGTGGTTGAAGGTGATCTCGCCGGGCCGACCGACCGCGATGCCGTCGGCGATGGTGAAGAAGGCGGGCAGTCGGACCGGCTCGCCGGCCACCAGCGAGGGAGGGAACGCCGCCGCGCCGGCCGCCTGGACGCCGATGATCCGGACGTCCGGCCGCAACGCCTTCACGGCGACCGCCATGCCGGAGATGAGACCGCCGCCACCGACCCCGGTGATGATCGTCTTGACGTCCGGACACTGTTCGAGGATCTCCAGCGCCACCGTGCCCTGGCCGGCGATCACGTCCGGGTGGTCGAACGGGTGGATCAGCACCGCGCCGGTGCGCTCGGCGTACGTGTGCGCGGCGACCAGTGACTCGTCGACGGTGTTGCCGGCCAACTCCACCTGCGCGCCGTACCCCTTCGTGGCGGCCACCTTCGGCAGCGGCGCGTTGACCGGCATGAAGACTGTGGCGTGCGTGCCGACCAGGCCCGCGGCGAGGGCGACACCCTGCGCGTGGTTGCCCGCGCTCGCCGCGACCACGCCGCGCGCCCGCTCCGCCGCCGACAACCGGGAGATCCGCACGTACGCGCCGCGCACCTTGTACGAGCCGGCGCGCTGCACGTTCTCGCACTTGAGCCAGGTCGGCCCGCCCAGTGCCGCGCTGAGCGGACGGGAGGGCTCCAGCGGGGTGGTCCGGATGACACCGGCGAGCAACTCCCGTGCGGCCCGCACGTCGTCGAGACCGACCAGTTCCGTCATGCCCCGATCGTGCCACCCGCCTCCGGGGCCCTCTGCGGCGACACCGCTTCCGACGAAGACCCCGTCCCTGTTCAGCGCTTGATCCACTCGACTTCACCGAAACCGCGGTATCAACCTCGGGGTGTGCCAGCGCGGTTTCGGCAATCCCGTGTCGATCATGCCCGGTGCGGCGCCTCCGGACCCACGGGCGGCGCCTCCGGACCCACGGGCAGGGCCTCCGGACCCACGGGCGGGGCAGCCGGCCAGCCGGAGGCGGTCGGCCACGCGGGCTGCGCGTGGGCGATGCGGGCCTCCTGTGCGGCGGAGATCCGCTGGATCAGCAGATAGAACGTCACTGCGGCGAGCACACAGGCCACCGCCGGCACCGCGTTGCGAAGGAGCGAGTCCCGGTAGTAGTCGGCGTACGCCTGGTAGTCGCCAGCGGTGGCGGGGTTCTCCGGCAGCGCGTCGGCGGCTCGGCCGTCGAGGCGACTGGCCAACCGTTCGCCGACGCTGAACACCAGCCAGGAACTCCACCAGACGGCCACCAGGGGCGGGGTGACCCGCCGCCAGAGGCTGTCCCGCGCCACGTTGGCGACCACGCGGGCCGGCACCACGAAGTTCGCGAACGGCACCAGCCAACCGGCGATCGCCCAGCCGGCGCCGAGCGTCGGCAGCGCACCCGGGAACGCGTCGGTGTTCTTCCGCGCCCGCCACGTCCAGATGATCACCAGCACGGCTGCGGTGAGGTACGCCACCACCATGGGCAGCGCCACCAGCAGCTCGATGACCACCGCACCGAGCAGCAGGTCAGGATCGGTGTCGGTCTGTGCGCGCCGGGCGATCGCCATCCCGAGCAGCGGGGAGAGTGCCACCAGGAGGTACAGCACGGCTGTCGCGCCGACCGCGATGCGGGCGGCAAGCCCGATGCCGCGTACGGAGTAGGTCGGCAGCCCCGGGGTGACGGCGGGTTGGCCGAGCGGCGTGTGGCAACGCTGACACTCGTGGTGTGCGGAGGACGTGGTGGCCCCGCAGGTCTGGCAACGCATGGGTGTCTCCCGGTCAGCGCGACGATGCGCGCACACCGTAGACGATCATGCGACCGCCGGCGACCCCGTTCCGACCCGGGGGTAACCAGGGGCGTGGCGGGCCCACGGGGCGGCCATCTCGAACTGGCCGGCCACACCGAGCAGCAGTAACTCCGAGCCGGGCGGACCGACGATCTGCACGGCGACCGGCAGGCCGTCCGGGCGGCGACCGACCGGCACCACGATCGCCGGCAGGCCGGCGATGTTCCACGGTGCGGCGTACGGGGCGTACCGGATGTTGGTTGTCATGTTCGCCCGCCAGGACCGCTCCGACCAGCGTGCCGCCTCCGGGGGCGCGGTGGCCAACGCCGGGGTGAGCAGCAGGTCGACCGAGTGGTCGGTGAAGAAGTCGACGGACCGCTGCCGCCACGCGGCCCGGTCCGACTCCCGCACGTAGCCGCGACGCTGCGCCCACTCACCCAACGCGACGTGCCGCCGGGTACGCCGTTGCAGGCCACGGCGGTCCAACCCGGCGGCCCGCACGTCGGTGGCGGCGGCGGCGAGCCAGGTGGCGATGCCCTGTAGACCCAGCGCGGTGGGGTAGACCGGATCGGCCGGCACCGTGTCGTGCCCTGCGGCGGCGAGCAGCCGACCGGCGGCGGCGACCGCGTCCCGGTTGGGCGCGTCCGGTGCGACGCCCCGCACCGGCGAACGCAGCGAGACACCCACCCGCAGCCGCTGCGGCGGGACCAGCTTCTCGGGCCGCCGACCGGCGAGCACCGAGAAGCCCACCGCGGCGTCGGCGACCGTGCTGGTCAGCACACCGTGCTCGGTGAGGCCGAACCAGTCGTCCGCGCCGAGCTGGCAGGGCACCACACCCCGGCCGGGCTTGAGCCCGACCAGGCCGCAACAGGCCGCCGGGATCCGGATCGAGCCGAGACCGTCGTTGGCGTGCGCGATCGGCACCAGCCCGGCGGCCACCGCGGCGGCCGCGCCGCCGGAGGAACCGCCGGGGGTACGCGTGCTGTCCCACGGATTGCGGGTCACCGCGTTGTCGTCGTCGGTGACCGCCCACAGCCCCAGCTCCGGCATCCGGGTCACACCGAGGATCACCGCGCCGGCGCCGCGGAGCCGGCGCACCACCTCGTGGTCGGCCTCCGCGACGTCGGTGCGTGCCGCCGCCGACCCGTTCCAGGTGGGCAGACCGGCGACCGGAGTGTTCTCCTTGACCGCCACCGGCACCCCGGCCAGTGGCAGGTTGGCCAGATCCTCCTGCTCGTCGACCTTCTCCGCCTCGGTGATCGCCTCGCCGCCGCGAACGGCGCGGAACGCCGCCAGCTCATGGTCGGCACGGGAGATGTATTCGAGGTGGTCGGCGACGACCTGCGTGGCCGACACGTCACCTCGGCGTACGCCCCGGGCGATCTGCTTGGCGGTCGCTCCGACCCAGGTCGCCATGATGTCCTGCACGGCCATCCTTCCCAGCGGTCAGCCCAGCGCCTGCTCCAGATCGGCGAGTAGGTCGTCGACCGTCTCGATGCCGACAGACAGTCGCACGAGATCGCCGGGAACTTCAAGCGGCGAGCCGGCAGCACTTGCGTGTGTCATCCGACCCGGGTGCTCGATCAGCGATTCGACGCCGCCCAGCGACTCGGCGAGCACGAAGAGCTTCGTGCGGTTGCAGATGTCGACCGCGTGCTCCTCCCCACCGGCGGCACGGAACGAGATCATGCCGCCGAACCGGCGCATCTGCTTGGCGGCCACCTCGTGACCGGGGTGCGACGGCAACCCGGGGTAGAGCACCTGGGCCACCTCGGCGTGCCCGTCGAGGTACGCGGCGAGCCGCTCGGCGTTGTCGCAGTGCCGGTCCATGCGTACGCCGAGGGTCTTGATGCCCCGCAGGGTGAGCCAGGCGTCGAAGGGGCCGTTGATCGCGCCCATCGCGTTCTGGTGGTAACGCAGCTCCTCGCCGAGCGCGGCGTCCGCGACGACCAGCGCACCCCCGACCACGTCGGAGTGCCCACCGATGTACTTGGTGGTCGAGTGCACCACCACGTCCGCGCCGAAGGCGATCGGCTGTTGCAGGTACGGCGAGGCGAAGGTGTTGTCCACCACCAGCAGTGCGCCCGCGTCGTGTGCCACGGCGGCCAGGGCGGCGATGTCGGCGATGCCGAGCAGCGGGTTGGTCGGCGTCTCCAACCAGACGATCTTCGTGCGGCCGGGCTGCACGGCGGCCCGGATCGCGGCCGCGTCGGAGACCTTGGCCGGGGTGAACTCCAGGCCCCAGCGCTGGGCGACACGGGCGAAGAGCCGGTACGTGCCGCCGTACGCGTCGTCCGGGATCACCACGTGGTCGCCCGGTTGGCACACGGCCCGCAGCAGGGCGTCCTCCGCCGCCAGGCCGCTGGCGAAGGCGAGCCCCACCGACCCGCCCTCCAGCGCCGCCAGGCACTCCTGGAGGGCGTCCCGGGTCGGGTTGCCGGAACGGCTGTACTCGTAGCCGAGCCGGGGCGCGCCGACGGCGTCCTGGGCGTACGTGCTGGTCTGGTAGATCGGTGGGATCACCGCGCCGGTCCGCGCCTCGGGGTCCTGACCGGCGTGGATGGCGAGCGTCTCGAAGCCGTGGTTCATGCTGGTGAGGCTAGTGCCCGTCCGGGATGGCCGGAACGGAACCCGCGCTCCCCGGCGGGGCCGGACCGTCCGGCCCGGCCCCGCGCTGGCCGACCAGGGGTCGGCGGGCCGGTCAGCCGGCCGGAACGGGCAGGACGTGCAGGGTGACCGGGTGTTCCCCGGTCCAGTCGTAGGAGACCGCGTAGACCCGGGCGCCGTTCGGTGCCCAGGCCAGCGCGCCCGGGCTGAGGTCGTCGTTCAGCTCGAAGTGGGCCAGCTCGGTGCCGTCGGCCCGGAAGACGAACACGTCCGGGTCATAGGCGGCGTCCGCCCCGCCGGCGATCCTGGTGCCGTCGCGGGACACCTCGACCGCGTTCGGGTACGAACCGGTGGGGTAGGTCACCGACGGGGTGCTGATGTCGGCGAACGGGAACGCCTGCACCACGTACGGGGCACCGGAGGCGGTGAAAACGGTGGTGCCGGTGGGGTCGAGCGCGACGTCTCGCAGGTAGCTGCCGACCGCCATGAAGTCGTTCTCCCTGGGCGCGCTCAGTGCGCCCCCGGTGCCGATCGTGTACGCGTACACCGAAGCGGGGCTCAGCCCGGGCTGCCCGGCCAGCAGCACCGAACGGTTCTGGCTGGCGGCGGCCAGCAGCGGGGCGTCGTAGAAGTCCTGACCGGTGGCCACCCCGGTGGTCACCACTGCCGGTTGCCGGCCCAGGTCGATCCGGCCGATGTTGCCGCCCCACTGGTCACAGCCGTAGCCGAACCACAGGTACCGCCCGGTCAGCGCGAGCGACGACGGGCACTCCCCCGCGCCGGTGTCGTAGCGGGCCGACTCGGTCAGCGACCCGGTGTTGAAGGCGGCGATGGCGTTGGCGCTGGGCAGCGCCACGTAGAGCGTCTGCCGGTCGGCGCTGAGCAGCAGGTCGCTGGGGCCGGGCAGCCCCGACAGGGTGCCGACCACCGTGCCTGTCGCGCTGGTCACCACGACCTCGGTCGAGGAGTAGCCACCGCTGACGAAGACCCGGTCGCCGGCCGACACCACGTCGGCCACGCCCGGCAGCGACAGCGGGGTGGCCGTCTGCGCGGGGGCCGCCTGGGCGGGGGTCGAGATCGCGGCGGTCAGCAGCCCGACGGTCAGGGCGGCCAGCGCCAGCGTCGGACCTCTTCTGATCTGCAAGGTGCGTCCTTTCGGAGTGTCGACGACCCGAACCACGACGGCCCGGGGTCCTGAGGCCGCAGCAAGGAATCAGATCGTCGCCGTGAGGGCGCCGTCCAGGCGACAGCCCGCCTCGGCCGACCGGCCGGGCGTCGCTGTCGCGACAGCACGTTGCCCCCGTGTGCTTATCCAGACCGGTCAATGACTATCACAGTCGATGCCCGCGTGGGGGGCACCGAGATTCGTCAGCCCCTCGGCATAGCCTGAGCCGATGAGCGGTTGCGTGTTCTGCGGGATCGTGGCGGGTGACGTGCCGGCGTTCCGGGTCGCCGACACCCCGGACGGGGTGGCGTTCCTGGACACCCGGCCGGTGTTCAAGGGGCACGTGCTGGTGGTGCCGCGAGTGCACCTGGTGACCCTTGCCGAGCTGCCGGCGGACCTGCTGCCCGGCTACTTCGCGCTGGTCCAGCGACTGACGGTGGCGGTGGAGACCGGTCTCGGCGCCGGTGGGACGTTCGTGGCGACGAACAACAAGGTGTCCCAATCGGTGCCCCACCTGCACACACACGTCGTGCCGCGGACGAAGGGCGACGGACTGCGGGGCTTCTTCTGGCCACGCACCCGGTACGACGACGACACCGAGGCCCAGACGTACGCCGACCGGGTCGCCGCCGCCCTCCGAGGTGGGGCCTGAGTCACGGCGACGCGGGTAAGGAAGGAAGACCCACCGGTGTTACACGCTGGGAGAGGTACGAGAGGAGATCCCCACCGTGTTTTTGCGTCGCATGAACGCCGAGATGGTTTCACCCGACCAGGCCCTGCCTGGTCGCTCGATCGCCATGCCGGTCGCTGATCGCCACGAGGTGCTGGGCACCCCGTTGAAGGGCCCGTTCCCGGAGGGCCTACAGGTCGCGGTCTTCGGCATGGGCTGTTTCTGGGGGGCCGAGCGGCTGTTCTGGACGCTGCCCGGCGTCTACACCACCTCCGCCGGCTACGCGGGCGGCAGCACCAAGAACCCGACGTA
This sequence comes from Micromonospora sp. NPDC048935, assembly GCF_043197875.1. Lineage (NCBI taxonomy): Bacteria > Bacillati > Actinomycetota > Actinomycetes > Micromonosporales > Micromonosporaceae > Micromonospora > Micromonospora sp. NPDC048935. Next base: position 65,958 of record NZ_JBICTZ010000002.1, read on the forward strand.
CGAGGAGACGTGTTCCGGTCGCACCGGGCACGCCGAGGTCGTCCAGGTGGTGTACGACCCCAGCAAGATCACCTACGAGGATCTGCTGAAGGTCTTCTGGGAGAACCACGACCCGACCCAGGGCATGCGCCAGGGCAACGACGTGGGCACCCAGTACCGGTCGGCGATCTACACGACCACCGACGAGCAGCGGACCATCGCCGAGTCGTCCCGGGACGCGTTCCAGCCGATCGTCACGCGGGCCGGCAAGGGTGAGATCACCACGGAGATCGCCCCGCTCGGCAGCTACTACTTCGCCGAGGACTACCACCAGCAGTACTTGGCCCCGACGAAGAACCCGAACGGTTACTGCAACCACGGCCCGAACGGGCTGAGCTGCCCGGTCGGCGTGGCCCGTACCGCCGGCTGAATCGAGGCGTTAGCCTGATTCAGACGCATGGGAGGGCACGATGAGCGGCGACAGCGCTAGCCGTCCACACGGTTACGCCAAGCCGGTCGTCGTGCCCGAAACCCTTGATCAGCTTCGTGGGCCCACGTCCGGGGTGGTAGATCTGCCACGCCACTTGAAGTGGTCCGGCAACTCCCGTTACGACCTCACGCAACCCGGACGCATCGGCGACCTGTACCGGACGGTCCTCAACGAGGCTGCGAGTCCGACCGACCTCTACACCTACATCAGCCGCGACTCGCTGATCCAGCTCTGGCCGTCGATGTGGTTGCCCCGAGCCGTGCGCCGCGCATGGGAAGAACGCTTCCCCGCCCTCCGCAGCGCCCCTCGACGCGCTGCCTGAACGATGCTGCCGAGCCACATCAAGATCACCCGGGTCGCACTCGCGGCTGCCGGTCGATTTGGCTTCGCCCTGGCGGGTGGCTACGCGGTGAGCGCGCACGGCATGGGTAGTCGACTCAGCGGTGATGTGGATCTCTTCACGGCCTGGCACCTGCGCGCATCGTTCCCGGAAGCGGTCGACAACGTCATCTTCGCTCTGGAAGAGCACCAATACGCGGTCACCGCCCTGATTCGGAATGACACGTTCGCCCGTCTGCTCGTCGCGGACCGCAATAAGCCAGACGGGGAGCCGGACAAGCTGGAGATGTCGGCGGACTGGCGCGCGCACGCCCCCGTGATGTCCACCGTCGGCCCTGTCCTCCATCCCGACGACGCCGTCGCCAACAAGATGTGTGCGCTCTTCGGCCGCGCCGAAGCCCGGGACTTCCTCGACGTGGACGCCGCCCTCCTGAGCGGCCGATACACGAGGCAACGCCTGCTCGAGTTGGCCGCGGCTGCGGATCCCGGCTTCGAGCCGCGCGCCTTCGCAGACGCACTGGGCGCGTTGACGCAGATCACGGACGCCGACTTCGACTGCTACGGGATACCAGCCGCCGAACTACCCGCTGTCCGCGAGCGTTTCGCGCACTGGCGACGCGAGCTCACCGAAGCTTCGTAGGCACAGTGGCTGAGGCCTCGTCCGCCCCGTTCGGCAGCTACTACTTCGCCGAGGACTACCACCAGCAGTACCTCGCCCCGACGAAGAACCCGAACGGCTACTGCTGCCCGGTCGCCGAAAGGGCGGCCGGGCATTCCCGTTTGGCCGTGTGATCGAAATCCGTTGCAGACCCCGCCGGAGACTCGATAACGTGGCCGTACACGTGAAAGGAGGTGGTCCAGACTTGTATAGCAATCGGACTCGTGAGGTGGCTGTCAGCTAGCCGCTGTCCTCGACAGTGATCGGTCCGCCTCAAGGCGGGCAATCAGCACCATCGTCGAGACCGTGTGGCAGCGGTGCGGCGAATCCACGACAGCCACCCGACCCCCGGGGTGCCGGCCAAGTCCAGCCGGCCCGCGCACCAGCGCGGAGCGCCCCGGGGGTCGCTCCATATCCGGGGGAGCGGCGATGTCCATGCGCGAGCTGGTGATCCTCGGAACGGCCAGCCAGGCGCCGACCCGACAGCGCAACCACAACGGGTACGTGCTGCGCTGGGACGACGAGGTGATCCTCTTCGACCCGGGCGAGGGCACCCAACGCCAGTTTCTCCACACCACGGTCACGGCCAGCGACCTGACCCGGATCTGCGTCACCCACTTCCACGGCGACCACTGCCTCGGCCTGCCCGGCACCATCCAGCGACTCTCCCTGGACCGGGTGCCGCACCCGGTCGCCGTGCACTTCCCGGCCGGCGGCGCCGAATACTTCGCCCGGCTCCGGCACGCGACCTCCTTCTACGAGACCGCCGAGCTTCAGGTCACCCCGATCGAGGAGGATGGGCAGCGGATCGCCCTGCGCTGCGGCACGCTGGAGGCACGCCGGCTGCGGCACCCCATCGAGACGTACGGCTATCGGCTTGTCGAGCCGGACGGCCACCGGATGCTGCCGGAGCGGCTGTCCGCGTACGGCATCAGTGGGCCGGCCGTCGGGGAGCTGATCCGCGTCGGGCACCTCGACCTCGACGGGCGTCGCGTCACCCGCGACGAGGTGAGCGTGCCCCGACCGGGGCAGCGGTTCGCGTTCGTGATGGACACCGGCCTGTGCGACGGGGTCTACGCCCTCGCCGAGCACGCCGACCTGCTGGTCATCGAGTCGACCTTCCTGGAGTCGGAGGTCGCGCTCGCCGCCGAGGTCGGCCACCTGACCGCGGCGCAGGCCGCGCGGGTGGCCACCGAGTCCGGGGTACGCCGGCTCGTGCTCACCCACTTCTCCCAGCGCTACCCGGACCCGCGCCGGTTTCACGACGAGGCGCGCGCACACTTCGACGGTGATCTGATCATCGCCGAGGATCTGACCACGGTGCAGCTCCCACCTCGCCGGGTAGCCTCGGCCGGGTGACCGTCACGCTGCGCCCCGCGACCGCTGCCGACATGATGGCGGTGGGCGCCCTGCACCAGCGCTCCCGGGTCGCCGCCTACTCCGCATTCCTGCCCGCCGACGCGTTGGCCGACCCGACACCGGAGGCGATGGGGCGGTACTGGGCGGAACGCTGGCAGTGGGAGCGGGACACCCACCGGATGACCGTGGCCGAGCGGGCCGGGGCGTTGGCCGGGTTCAGCCACCTGGGCCCGGACGACGAGGACGACCCCGCCACCGGGCTGCTCAACGCGATCCACCTGGACCCGGCCGAGCAGGGCCGCGGCACCGGCCGTGCGCTGATGATCGACGCCCTGGACGCCATGCGCGCGCTGGGCTGGCGGCGTGCCGTGCTCTGGGTGCTGCGCGACAACGCCCACGCCCGCGAGTTCTACGAGCGGGGCGGCTGGACCCCCACGGGCGACGAACGGGACGAGGCAATCGGATCGGCCCCAACCCGACAACTCCGCTACACCCGCCCCCTCTAAGCGCCCCACCCCACCCGTCCTCGCCCCACCCCACCTCGCCGATCTTGCACTTTCTGTCGGGACGAAACGCCGCAACAACGACATTCAGGCGACAGTAAGTGCAAGATCGGCGGGGGCGGGGGCGCGCGGGATGGGGGTGGGGTTAGTGGGCTCCTAGGTGGGCCAGGAGGTCTTGGCGGGTTAGGACGCCCTTGGGCTTGCCGTCGACGAGGACCAGGGCGGCGTCGGACTTCTCCAGCATGCCGACCGCCTCGCTCACCGGCTGGCCGCCACCGATCATCGGCAGCGGGTCGCCCATGTGCCGCTCGATGGTGTCGTGCAGGTGGGCCTGGCCGGTGAACAGCGCGTCGAGCAGGTCCCGCTCGGCGATCGAGCCGGCCACCTCACCGGTCACCACCGGCGGCTCGGCCTTGAGCACCGGCAGCTGCGAGACGCCGTACTCGCGCATGTAGTCGATCGCGTCGCGGACCGTCTCGGTGGGGTGCACGTGCACCAGCTCGGGCAGGCCGCCCGGCTTGCTGGCCAGGGCGTCGGCCACCGTCGGCTCGGCGCCGGAGTTGTCGAGGAAGCCGTACCGGGCCATCCACGAGTCGTTGAAAATCTTGGAAAGGTAGCCCCGGCCGCCGTCGGGCAGCAGCACCACCACCACGTCGTCCGGGCCGGCCCGGCGGGCGACCTCCAGCGCGGCGACCACCGCCATCCCGCAGGAGCCGCCGACCAGCAGCCCCTCCTCGCGGGCCAGCCGCCGGGTCATCTCGAAGGACGCCTTGTCGGAGACCTCGACGATCTCGTCGGCGACATCCCGGTCGTACGTCTCCGGCCAGAAGTCCTCGCCGACGCCCTCCACCAGGTACGGACGGCCGGTGCCGCCGGAGTAGACCGAGCCCTCCGGGTCGGCGCCGACGATGCGCACCCGCCCCTCGGACGCCTCCTTCAGGTAACGGCCGATGCCGGAGATGGTGCCGCCGGTGCCGACGCCGGCCACGAAGTGGGTGAGCCCGCCCTCGGTCTGCTTCCACAGCTCCGGGCCCGTGGTCTCGTAGTGCGAGCGCGGGTTGGCCGGGTTGCTGTACTGGTTGGGCTTCCAGGCGCCGGGGATCTCCCGGGTCAGCCGGTCGGAGACGTTGTAGTACGAGCGCGGGTCCTCCGGGGCGACGGCGGTCGGGCAGACCACCACCTCGGCGCCGTACGCCCGGAGCACGTCCTGCTTGTCCTGGCTGACCTTGTCGGGGCAGACGAAGACGCACTTGTAGCCCTTGAGCTGGGCCACCAGGGCCAGCCCGACGCCGGTGTTGCCGCTTGTCGGCTCGACGATGGTGCCGCCGGGCCGGAGCAGGCCGGCGGCCTCGGCGTCCTCCACCATCCGCAGGGCGATCCGGTCCTTGACCGAGCCGCCCGGGTTGACGTACTCCACCTTGGCCAGCACGGTGGCCTGGATGCCCTCGGTGACGTTACGCAGACGCACCAGCGGGGTGTTGCCGATCATGTCGACGACGTTGTCGTAGTACTGCACGGTGTGCCCTTCGTTGCGGCGCCGGCAACGGCGGCCGGGCAGACGTTTCCTCGTCGCCCAGCGTACGTGTCGTCAGGGCACCAGCCCTCCGGGGATGACCGAGCTGCGGGCCGCCTCCCACTCCAGGAACCTGTCGGTCTCGGCGAGCACGCTGCCCGCCAACCAGGTGATCATGACCGCGTCGTCGGCCAGCCCGAAGATCGCCAGCGGGATCTCCGGGAGCAGGTCGATGGGCGAGACGATGTACGCCGTCGCCGCCGTCATCAGGGCGAGCCGTAGGCCGCCGTCGTACTCCCCCCTGGTGGTGGCCCGGATCATCCGGGGCAGGGCGGCCAACCGGGTGCCCAGCGACGGCCCTCCCCGCGCCCCGGCCATCAGTGCCCGCGCCAGGGCCGTGAACGCCGCGCTGCGCTTCAGTGTCTTCCCCATCGTCGCGCTCCTCTCCGCCGGATCAGCGTGGCGGGTCGGCGCAAATCGGCCGGCCTCTGCCGCAGAGATACCCCGCCGCGTCGGTTTCCAGGCACCCGGGTGCCGTCACGACGACAGCGGCGTGTCGGGGCGGCGCGATAATGTCGCGGTATGGGGGTGGCTGATTCCGTCGTACCCGGTGAGCGCTGGCGGCAGGCCAGGCGGTTCGCCCGCCTGGCCGCGATCGGGACGGGCGCCACCGCGGCGGCCGCGGTGGCGACCGGCGGGGTGCTGCTCGGCCAGGCCCGACAGGCCCGCCGCACCATCCCGATGGCCGAGGCGCCGCCACCGCGCTGCGACGGGCTCTACGGCGCGAAGTTCCCCGGCCCGGCACTCACCATGGTCGTCCTCGGCGACTCGTCGGCTGCCGGCTACGGGGTGCACCGCCGTCGGGAGACGCCCGGTGCGCTGCTCGCCACCGGCCTGTCGCGTCGACTGCACCGGCCGGTGCAACTGCACCGCTTCGCGGTGGTCGGCGCCATCTCCGCAGCGCTGCGCCACCAGGTCGAGGCGGCACTGGACTGCCGACCCGACATCGCGGTGATCCTCATCGGCGGCAACGACATCACCAACCGGACGCCGCGCGGGCTGGCGGTGCGCTATCTGGTCGAGGCGGTGCGCACGCTGCGCGCCGCCGGGTGCGAGGTGGTCGTCGGCACCTGCCCCGACCTGGGTGCGATTCGCCCGATCCAGCCTCCGCTGCGGTGGTTGGCGCACCGGTGGAGCCGCCAACTCGCCGCCGCCCAGACGGTCGCGGTGGTCGAGGCGGGCGGTTGGACGGTCTCCCTCGGTGATCTCCTCGGTCCCCGGTTCGTGGCGGAGCCGACCCGGATGTTCGCCTGGGACCGCTTCCATCCCTCCGCCGAGGGGTACGCGATGGCCGCCGCCGCACTCCTGCCGACGATGCTGTCCGCGCTCGGCACAGGGCAGGAACGACGGACCACGCCGACGTGGGGAGAGGGCGTACGGTCGCTGCCGGAGGCCGCGCAGGAGGCGGCCCGGCACGCCGGCACCGAGGTCAGCGGCACCCAGGTCCGGGGCCGTGAACGGGGGCCGGCCGGCCGGTGGGCGCAGTTGCGCCGCCGGGCGTTCTTCGGTGTCGGCGCGGTGCCGCAGCACGGGTCCGCCCCGGACACCTCGACAGTGGAGGGACTGGCATGAACGAGCGCAGCGAGCGGGGCGTGATCACCGGCCTCGCCGGCCGGCTGGGTCGGGCGGCGGCGTTCTCGCTGCTCGCCGGCACCGTCGGTGGGGCCGCCGTCCTTGCCGGTGAGGCGTTCGTCGCCCGGCACCGGCGCTACGCCCAACCGGAGCTGGGGTTGGCCCTACGGGCCACGATCGGCCGGGCGGGTGCCCCGCCGCTGCGGCTGGTGCTGCTCGGCGACTCGTCCGCACTGGGGGTGGGTGTCGACCGCCTGGAGGACACCATCGGTGGGCAGTTGGCCCACCTGCTCGCCGAGGGCCCGACCGGCCGGCGCGTGCACCTGTCCAGCGTCGGCGTCTCCGGTTCCCGCTCGACCGACCTGGCCACCCAGGTGGCTCGGGCTCTGCTCGGTGAACGGCCCGACGTGGCGCTGATCCTGATCGGCGCGAACGACGCCACCGGGCTGCGCCGACCCGCGGACGCCTCGGCCTATCTCGCCGCGGCGGTGCACCGGCTGCGTGAGGCGCGGGTCGAGGTGGTGGTGGGCACCTGCCCCGACCTCGGGGCGGCGCGTGCCATCGCACCCCCGCTGCGCCAGGTGGTCGGCTGGTCGGGGCGTCGGATGGCCCGTGCGCAGACCGCAGCCGTGCTGGACGCCGGCGGCGCGGTGGTCGACCTCGCCACCGAGACCGGGCCGGTGTTCCGGGCCGACGCGGGGACGCTCTGCCACGACGGCTTCCACCCCTCGGCCGACGGCTACCGGGTGTGGGCGCACGCGTTGCTGCCCGCCATCGCCGCCGCGGCGGCGGCCACGACCCGACGCTAGATCGTCCCCGGTCAGGGGTGACATTTCCCGCCGTGCCGGCTTCTTCCGCACGATGTTACTGGCGGGTTAACGTTGGCTCATGCCGATTGAGTCGTCCCGCGACGCCGTCATCGTCGCCACCGCCCGCTCCCCCATCGGCCGGGCGCACAAGGGGTCGCTGCGCGACGTCCGCTCCGACGACCTCGCCGCGACAATCGTCCAGGCCGCGCTGGACAAGATCCCCGCGCTCGATCCGACAACGATCGACGACCTCTACCTCGGCTGCGGCCTGCCCGGCGGCGAACAGGGCTTCAACATGGCCCGGGTGGTGTCCACCCTGCTCGGTCTGGACACTGTGCCCGGTGCCACGCTCACCCGTTACTGCGCGTCGTCGTTGCAGACCACCCGGATGGCGATGCACGCGATCCGAGCCGGCGAGGGTGACGTCTTCGTCTCCGCCGGTGTGGAGATCGTTTCCCGTTACGCCCGGGGCAGCTCCGACGGGTTGCCTCCCGAGGCGCAGGCCCTGGTCGGTGGCCGCTGGGAAAACCCGCGCTTTGGCCCGGCCGCCGAGCGCTCGAAGCGCCGCGCCCAGGGCGGTGCCGAGGTCTGGACCGACCCGCGTGCGGCAGGTGAACTGCCCGACATCTACCTGACCATGGGACAGACCGCGGAAAACCTGGCCCAGGTGTACGACGTGACCCGCGCCGACATGGACGAGTTCGGCGTACGCAGCCAGAACCTCGCCGAGAAGGCCATCGCCGACGGTTTCTGGGCGCGGGAGATCACCCCGGTCACCACGCCGGACGGCACAGTGGTGAGCACCGACGACGGGCCTCGCGCCGGTGTCACGCTCGACGCGGTCTCCGGCCTGAAGCCGGTGTTCCGCCCGGACGGTCGGATCACCGCGGGCAACTGCTGCCCACTCAACGACGGCGCGGCCGCCGTGGTGGTGATGAGCGCCCAGCGGGCCGAGGAGTTGGGGCTGACCCCTCTCGCCCGGATCGTCTCGACAGGCGTGACCGCCCTGTCGCCGGAGATCATGGGCCTCGGGCCGGTCGAGGCGTCCCGGCAGGCGCTACGCCGCGCCGGCATGACCATCGACGACGTCGACCTCGTCGAGATCAACGAGGCGTTCGCCGCGCAGGTCATCCCCTCCTACCGCCAGTTGGGCATCCCGGAGGAGAAGCTGAACGTGATGGGCGGCGCGATCGCGGTCGGTCACCCGTTCGGCATGACCGGTGCCCGGATCACCGGCACCCTGCTCAACGCCCTGGAGTGGCACGACAGGACCATCGGTCTGGAGACCATGTGCGTGGGCGGCGGCCAGGGCATGGCCATGGTGCTCGAACGGCTCAACTGAGCCGACGCCCGGACTGCCTCACCCTCGTGGAGTAGGCGACATAGCGCGCCGCAGGCCGCGGGTGAGCGCGCCGCAGGTCGCGGGTGAGCGCGCCGCAGGTCGCGGGTGAGCGCGCCGCAGGTCGCGGGTGAGCGCGCCGCAGGTCGCGGGTGATCCTCAGAGCACGCCGCGGGTCGCCGTAACCTCGGCGGCGGCCCGCGCCAGCACCTCGTCGTCGGCTCCGGCGGCCATCAGGTCGGCCGCCACCACCCGGAGCTGATCGGGCAGGGCCAGGTCGTTGTCGAGCCGGGGCACCACCCGGCGTGGCTGCCCTTCGGCGTCGGCGGCCAGGTTGGCGACCTCCTGCACCAGACGATGCACCAGGTCGGCGCGGGGCACGTTGCCGGTGGTCGCGACCGCCGCCCACCGTCGCTGCTGCCAGTGCCCGACCTGACCGACCAGCAGCCGTACGGCCTGGTCCAACTCTGCTGCGCTCATCGGCACCGAGTCTACGGCCGGCCGACGCGTCCCCCGAGATCGACTCGATTTCCTGAAAGTCGCGGCATCACCGCGACCCGGACACCCCGACTTCATGAAAGCCGAGTCGATCATGCCGCCGGGCCCCGCCGGGCCGGGGCAGGGCCGGGTCCGCCGGTCGGGCCGGTCAGCGGCGTAGGTAGCTGAGCAGTCGTAGTAGCTGCCAGTACAGGAAGACCAGCCCGGTGAGCAGGCCGAACGCGCTCAGCCACGCGTACCGGCGGGGTCGACCGTCGCGCACCGACCGCTCGACGAGGTCGAAGTCGAGGATGAAGCTGAACGCCCCGGCGATGATGGCCACCACCGAGAAGGCGTACGGGAGCCAGCCCACCTGCCCACTGACGCTGTAGACCTCCAGACCCGGCCGGCCGGACACCAGATACGACACCAGGTTGACCACGCTGAGCACGGCGATCCCGAGCAACGTCCCGATCACCAGGCGGGCCAGCCGGGGCGTCGCCCGGATCACCCGGGCCCGGTAGAGCGCCGCCATGCCGAGGAAGACACCGAACGTGCCCGCCACCGCCTGCACCACGATGCCCGGGTAGACCTGCTCGAAGGTGCGGCTCGCCACCCCGAGCAGCAGGCCCTGGAGCACGGCGTAGCCGACGATCGGCACCGGGTTGGTGATGCCCCGCAACGAGATGACCAGAACCAGCGCGATCGAGGCGAGCGCGCTGCCGGCCAGCGCGGCGCCGAGCCAGGCCGCGTCGGGGATCACCGCCCAGGACACCGCCGCGGCCACGCCGGTGACCAGCAACAGTCCGACGGTACGGGTCACCACGTCGTCGACGGTCATGGGCTCGACGTCGCGGGCGCCGAGCACCCGGGCCTCCACCCGGCCGGTCTCGTCCAGCCGGTTGAGCACCGGGTTGTTGCTGCGCACCGCCGCCTCCTCCGCCCGCGTACCCCAGGGCAGGTGCCCTCGCAGTCACTCTGCCCCGGACGGACCGGCGGCGGCGGGGAAACGGCGCTGACGACGGCGCCCGCCCCCACCGAAGCGGGAGCGGGCGCCGGTCGACGGTGCGGACGAGGTCAGTCGTCGCCCTGGAAGTAGCTCAGCAGGCGCAGGATCTCGATGTAGAGCCAGACCAGGCTGACCAGGATGCCGAACGCGGCAGTCCAGGAGTATCGCTGCGGCAGGCCCATCCGGACGCCGTCCTCGATCTCCTTGAAGCTGAGCACGAAGCTCAGCGAGGCGACCACGATGCAGACCAGGCTGAAGCCGATGGCCAGCGGGCTGCCGTCGCGCAGGCCCGTGTTGACGCCGAACAGCGCGAGCACCAGGTTGATCAGCATGACGGCGAAGAGGCCGACCATCACCGCGATCATGCCCTTGACGAACGCCGGGGTGGCCCGGATGACCTTCGCCCGGTAGAGCATCGCCATCAGGAAGAAGATGCCGAAGCTGGCGGCGGCGGCCTGGAGCACGATGCCGTCGTACGCCGTCTCGAACGCCTTGCTGACCATGCCGACGAAGACGCCCTCGACCACCGCGTACGCGATGACGAGCGCCGGGTTGGCCATCCGGGAGAACGAGATGATCAGGCCGAGGACGAGACCGACCACTGCCGCGCCGATCCAGGCGGTACCGACCAACGTGTCGGGCACGAGCACCCAGGCCGCCGCGGCGGTGATGCCGAGGATGCCGAGGAGAGCGACGGTCTTGACGACGACGTCGTCAACAGTCATCGGCGCCACGGTGGGCGGCGCGGCCGGGTAGCCGGCCTGGGACGGGTACTGCTGGGGAATGCCGGGCTGTCCGTACGGCCCGGCCGGGGCGTACCCGGCGGAGCGCTCCCGCTCGGCCGCTTGGCCGAGCCGGGCGAGCACCGGGTTCGAGGTCTTCACTGTCTGGCCTCCCTCAGGGGGTCGTTTGCACGTGGAACGTGCCCTCCAAGAGTAAACGGCGCAGCCAAGTACCGGTGATCGCGAACGGGATTGGGGGTCGAGCTGGTTGGTGCCCGGGGCGGGGGTCGAACCCGCACGCCTTGCGGCAGCCGCTTTTAAGGCGGCCGTGTCTGCCTTTCCACCACCCGGGCGGGGTGGCACCGGCGCGCCGACACGCACCGTGCAGTGTCACCGTAGCGGGTTAGCGGCGTCCCGACGTACCCAGCAGGGCTTGCCACATTAGGGTCGAGGCCGTGAGCAGCGCAGCCCCCACGGCCCCCGACGCCGCCCCTGAGCAGGCCCTCCGCCTCGCTGGTCGGATCGACCGTCGGTCCCGGGTCGCCCGGCTGCCGGCCGCCGTCAAGCGGCACCGTGCGGATCTACTCGTCGCTCTGGTCTGCGTGGTGCTCGCCGGCTGGCTCACCCACGGGTTGTGGCCCGATCCGGCCGGCCGCACCCTGGCGCTCAACCCGGAGGACCAGACCCTCTACGAGTGGTTCCTGGCGGTTGACGCCCGCGCGTTGCTCGGCGATTTCCACCTGCTCACCGACCGACTCAACGCGCCCGACGGCGTCAACCTGATGGCCAACACCACGGTGATCGCGCTTGGCGTCGCCGTCGCGCCGGTCACCCTGTTGCTGGGCGCACCGGTCAGCTTCGCACTGCTCGCCGCCGCCAACCTCGCCGGCACCGCGCTCGCCTGGTACCTGCTGTTCCACCGGACGCTGCGCGCCCGCCGGCTCGCTGCCGCGCTGGGCGGCGGGCTGTGCGGGTTCGGCCCCGGCATGGTCTCGCAGACCAACAGCCACCTGCACATGACCGCCCAGTGGCTGGTGCCGGTGATCGTCTGGCTGGTGGTCCGCCTGCTGCGGGCAGCCGATCCGGGTCCGGCGGCACCCGACGAGAGCGTTCTGGCCCGACCCGAGGGGCCGGATCGCCGGCGGATGTTCACCTCGGCGGCGGGGCTGGCCGGGGTGGTCAGCGCGCAGGTCCTCATCGGCGAGGAGGTGCTGTTCCTCACCGCGCTCACGCTGCTGCTGATGGCGATCGCCTACGCCGTGACGGACCGGGAGCTGACGCGGCGCGCGCTACCCGGCTTCGCCGGTGGGCTGGCGATCGCCGCCGGGCTCGCCCTGCTGGTGCTCGCCTATCCGTTGTGGTTCCAGTTCGCCGGGCCGCAGGGTGTTGCCGACGGACTGTTCAGGCCGGCGAACTTCTCCGCCGACCTGCGCAGCTGGTGGGCGGTCTCCCCACTGTCGGTGGCCGGCGGCGTCGAGTCCGCCCGGCTGACCACCGGTCCGGCCGAGTACAACACCTTCCTCGGTTGGCCCCTCCTGCTGGCCGCCGTGGCGTGCGCGGTCTGGGTCGGGCGACGCCGGCTGGTCTTCGCCTGCGTGGTGGCGGGCCTGGTGATGGGCACGCTCTCGCTCGGCCCCGAGGTGGTGCTCGACGGCACCCGGACGGCGATTCCCGGCCCGTACGCCCTGATCGGCGGGTTGCCGGTGGTGGATGGCGCGTTGCCGATGCGGTTCGCGCTGGCGGTGCTGCCGATCGTCGCGACGCTGCTGGTGCTGGCGGTCGACCGGGCCCTGCGCGGCACCGGTCGCACGCGGCGGCTGGTGCCGCTGGCCGTCGGCGCGGCGCTGCTGCCGATCTTCCCGACTCCCCTGCCGACGGTCGCACGGGCTGCCGTGCCGGAGTTCGTCACCGGCGGCCACTGGCGGCAGTGCGTACCCCCCGGCGGGGTGTTGGTTCCGGTGCCGCTGCCCACGCCCAGGGAACCGGGGCCGATGCGCTGGCCGACCGCCGCCAACGCCGCCTTCGGTCTGCCCGAGGGATTCTTCATCGGCCCGTACGGGCGGGGTGGCACCGCGGCGATGGGGACGTTCAAGCAGCCGACCTCGGCTCTGCTGGCGGACGTGGCCCGGCGGGGCGACCAGCCGGCCATCGGCGACGAGCAACGCCGCCAGGCCGCCCGGGACGCGGACTTCTGGGGCGCCTCCTGCGTGGCCCTCGCCGACGATGCCCCGCACGCGGAGAGCCTGCGAGGAACCCTGGAGCAGCTCTACGGCCCCGCGACCCGGGTGGCCGACGTGTGGATCTGGCGCGTCTGACCCCCGCCGATCTTGCACTTTCTGCCCGGACAAGATGCACCAAAAGGTGCGTTACGGCGTCCGAAAGTGCAAGATCGACGGGGTGGGGACCGCGGGCGGGTCAGACGCGGGGGGCGCCGACCGGCTGGGACGCCTCGACGAACTCCTCGCGCGGGTCGTGCAACTGCCCCAGGGCGACAACCTCACGCTTGAGGAAGAACGCCAACGACCAGTCCACCACGACCCGGACCTTGCGGTTGAACGACGGGATCCGGCTCATGTGGTACGTCCGGTGCATGACCCACGCCGGCCAGCCGGTCATCTTGATCCCGTACACCTGGGCGACGCCCTTGTGCAGGCCGAGGCTCGCGACGCTGCCGACGTGCTTGTGCTTGTAGTTGACCGGCTCGCGGCCACGGATCACGGCCACGATGTTGTCGGCCATCCGGGCGGCCTGGCGCACCGCGTGCTGCGCGCTCGGCGAGCAGAAGTTACCCGGCTCCTTGGTGAGGTCCGGCACGGCGGCGCAGTCACCGGCGCTCCACGCGCCCTCGACCAGCCGGTCGCCGTCGACCACCTGGAGGGTGGGCAGGCAGGTGATCCGCCGACGGTCGTCGCGCGGGAAGTCCGTCGCGTCAAGCATCGGCGACGGCTTCACGCCGGCCGTCCAGACGATCGTGTCGGACCGGAAGCTGTCACCGTCGGAGAGCTTGACCAGCCCGTCGACGCAGGACTCGAGCCGGGTGTCCAACCGGATGTCCATGTTGCGCTTCAGCAACTGCTGGACGGTGTAGGCGCCCATGTCCCGGTCGACCTCGGGCAGCACCCGCTGGGTCGCCTCGACCAGCACCCAGCGCACCTCGTCCTGCTTCAGCTCCGGGTAGTAGCGCAGGGCGTCGCGAGCCATGTCCTCCATCTCGGCGAGCGCCTCGATGCCGGCGTACCCACCGCCCACGAAGGTGAAGGTCAGCGCGGAACGACGGACCTCCGGATCCGGCGTGGCGGCCGCCACGTCGAGCCGGTCCAGTACGTGGTTGCGCAGGTAGATCGCCTCGCCGATGGTCTTGAACCCGATGCCCTGCTCGTGCAGGCCGGGGATCGGCAGGGTGCGGGAGACCGACCCCGGGGCGACGACCACGTGGTCGTACGGGATCTCCCGGGGCGGGCCGCTGATCGGCTGGACGGTGGCCACCTTGCGGTCGTGCTCGATCCGCGTGACCGTGCCGGCCACCATCTTGCACCGCCGCAACTCGCGGCGCAGCGGCACCACGGAGTGCCGTGGGGAGATGTTGCCCGCCGCGGCCTCGGGCAGGAACGGCTGATAGGTCATGTGTGGCTGGGGGTCCACCACCATGACCTCAGCCTCACGGGAGCTGAGCTTCTTCGACAGGCGCAGCGCCGCGTAGAGACCGACGTGCCCGGCACCAACCACAAGGATCCGCTTCGGATTCACGTTGTCTATCTTTCCCCGGCCGGCTCGGGTAATCCCGCTCGCGCCCCCCATCTGTGACGGAGCACAACCCATGTGACCTGCGTAACCCTCGTGTCCCAGCGGTCACCGGCGTCGCAGGAGCCAGCCCAGTAACCCGGCGGTCCCCACGGCCACCACCAGCCCCAGCAGTGTCACCCACTGGTAGCCGCTGTCCCCACCCATGCCCGCGGCCTGCAACAACAGGACCCCCAGCACCGCGCTGCCCAGCAGGACGGCAGCCGCCCGCAGGAACCACCTGGTGATCAGCTCGGGGTCCACCATCGCGTCGTAGGGCAACAGTGCGGCGAGCGCACAGAGGGTGTGCCCCAGGTAGAGCAGGGCGGCGACGGCGAGTAGTCGCCAGAGGGCGACCGGGCGGCCGTACCCGTCGGTGGCGAGCAGCCAGCCGCCGACGGTGACCAGGGCCGTGAAGGTCGCCCAGATCCGGCGCGGACCGAAGGCGGGCAACAGCGCGGCGACCGCCAGAAAGAGGAGCGGCCGGCCGGACAGCACCTCGGCGGGAAACGCCAGGGCGAACCCGACGAACACGATGACGAAGATCCCGGCCCGGACCAGCAGCGGGGCGATGCTGACGCGGGCCACGGCGTTCTTGGCCGCCCGGACCCGCCCGGTCACCACGTCGATCATCTGCCACCAACCCTCGGAGCGGTCGCCAACCGGGCCACGTCCCGCAGCACCAGGTCCAGGCTGCCGGCACCGGCCCAGCGCACCACAGGTACGCCGTGCTCCCGGAGCTGCCCGATCATGACGTCACGATCCAGGCGCCACAGCCGGTACGCCACCTCGGCCCAGCCCCGGTCCTTTGGCGACGGCAGATCGGTCGGCAGTGTGTCGACGGCCACCACGAACCGCCCGGCGCGGGCCAGCCGGGCGAGCATCTGCGCCGACCGTTCGTCCAGCAACGGAGTCAGCACCACCACCAACGCGTCCGAGGAGAGCAGTTGCGGACCGAAGACCTGGTCGTACGGCTCGTGCGAGGACGGGTGGACCCGGACGTCGAGCAGCCACTCCAGGACGGTCAGGTACTGCCGACGCCCGGCGGCCGGACGCAGCCGGCGAGCGCCCGGCCCGTACTCCAGCAGCGAGACCCGGTCGCCACGGTGCAGGTAGTGCTCGGCGATCGCGGCCGTGGCCCGGACCGTGGTGTCCAGCACCGAGGCGGCGCCGCTCACCCCGCCGGAGCGGCCCGCCTCGGCCAACACGTCGAGCAGCAGCACCACCTCGGCGTCGCGGTCGGAGAGCGTGGCGGCCACGTGCAACTGCCGGGCCCGCAACGACACCCGCCAGTCGATGCGACGCAGCCGGTCCCCGGGGCCGAAGCGCCGTACGCCGGCCAACTCGCCGCCCTCGCCGGGCCGGCGGGAGTGGTGCGCTCCGACCAGACCGGCGGCGCGGGGCATCGCCTCGACCGCCTCGAACGGCTCGGTACGCGGGTAGACCCGCACCCGGACCGGCTCGGTGATCACCGCCCGGGAGACCAGCAGGCCACCGGCCGTGGCGACCCGGGCACCGGCCGGGCCCACCGGATGACGGCCCCAGCGCAGGGCGTTGCCGGCGAGTTCGAGGTCCACCACGGCGCCGGTGGGCACCGACGTCACGAACGGCCGGTCGGCGACGGAACGGCCCGTGCCGTTGGCCGGAGCCGTCGCACCGGTCGCCGGAGTGGTGCTCGGCGACACGTCCTGGACAGCCTCGTTCCGGGCGAAGCCGGCCCGGACGATGCGCAGCCACGGCGACACCCGGGAACGCACCACCACCAGGTCGTAGTCGACCGTGTCCGGGTTGCCGACGCTCACCGCCGCCGTCACGTCGCCGCCCTCGACAAGCGGCCCGCCCTCACCCTGGGTGACCCACACCTGCGGCAGCGCGGTGGGCCGCCGGCGCAGCGCGTACGCGGTGCCCAGCGCCAACGGGGCGGCCAGCACGATCAGGTCGACCCGGCCCAGCAGCACCCCTGCCACCAGCAGCAGCCCGGCGAGCAGCACCGCCCGACCGAGCGCCCGGGTGGGGGCCCAGCCGGCAGCCGGTTCCGGCTCGGTGGCCATCGGCACGGTCGGTCCGGTCATCAGCGCCGAGGCCCGCCCGCGGCGTAGCTGGGCAGCGCGCCACTCGCCGGGGCGGGAGTGGACTCCAGCACCTCACCGACCACGAACGCCGGGTCGACCCGGCGCAACCACATCTCCGGGCGCAGGGTGATCCGGTGGGCCAGGGCGGGAGCCGCCACCTCCTTGACGTCCTCCGGCACCACGTAGTCCCGTCCGCCGAACACCGCGCGGACCCGGGCCAGCAGCAGGAGCGCCAGCGAGCCACGCGGTGAGGCGCCGACCAGCACCGACGGGTGCTCACGGGTGGCCGCGGTGAGGGACACGATGTAGCGGCCGATGGAATCCTCCACCACCACGTCCTCCAGGGCGGCCTGCATGGCCCGCAGCGTGGCCGCGTCGACCACCGCCGTGATGTCCGCCTCCTCGCGGCGACGGCCCATCCGGCGGCGGAGCACCTCCCACTCCTCCTCGTGCTGCGGATAACCGAAGGAGACCCGCAGGAGGAACCTGTCCAGCTGTGCCTCGGGCAACGGGTACGTGCCCTCGTACTCGATGGGGTTGGCGGTGGCCAGCACGTGGAACGGTTCGTCCAGTTTGTAGGTCACCCCCTCCACCGAGACCTGCTTCTCCTGCATCGCCTCGAGCAGCGCGGACTGGGTCTTCGGCGGCGTCCGGTTGATCTCGTCGGCGAGCAGCAGGTTGGTGAAGACCGGCCCGGCCCGGAAGGTGAAGTCGCCGTTGCGCTGGTCGTAGAGGAACGAGCCGGTGACGTCGGCGGGGAGCAGGTCGGGGGTGAACTGCAACCGACGGAAGTCCAGCCCCAGCGCCTGGGCGAACGAGCGGGCGGTGAGCGTCTTGCCCAGCCCGGGCAGATCTTCGAGCAACACGTGACCGCCCGCCAGGATGCCGGCGAGGACCAGCTCCAACGCGTCCCGCTTGCCGACCACGACGGTGCCGACCGCGTCCAGGACCGCCCGAGCCAGGTGACCAACCTCGGCGGGGGCAATGCTCCGGTCCACGTCGTTCATCAGATTTTCTCCAGTTCGGCGACGATCACCGCGAGGTCGCGCGGCGACGGGGTGCGGTGAGGCGGGGTCTCCAGGAACGTCCACAGCCGGTCACCCAGCAGGACACGGGCGCGGGCCGGGTCCGACTCGCGGGTGACGCCGTGCTTCAGGCGCATCCGCTCGTCGGCCAGTTCGCCGATCCGGGGCAGGACCACCCCGGTGAATCGTTCGGGTCGGGTCATGGACCAGTCCAGTGGCCATTCCCAGCGGTTGATCGCGGTGCGCAACGCGTCCCGGGCACCCCAGTGGTAGCTGCCGTCGTCTTCACCCGGCCCGGCCCGGCCACCCGCCGGCGGCGGAGGTGGCGGCGCGAGCAGGGCGGTGACCCTGCGGATCGCCAGCACGGCGAGCACCCCGGCGACGAGTACCGGCAGCGAGACCTGGAGGCCAACCGCGCGGAGGCCGACGAGCAGCACCGCGACCACCGCGGCGGCCCCCGCGATCGCGCGCACCACCGGGCCGGTCCGGGACCGGGGCTCCTGCGGGCCTCTGGGCGCCGCCTCCTCCTCGAACGCGAGCAGGTCGTCGATGCTGGTGCTGCTCATGGGGCCACCACCGTCAGCTCCCCACGCAGCCGGCGAAGTGCGGCGCGGGCCTGGTCGCGGGTGCGTTCGTCGACCGGTCGGGTCGCGTAGCGGGCCTCCCGGTAGACGTGCGCGAACTCGGCCAGCACGTCGGCGCTGACGATCGCCGGAATACCCGCCGCCGGGTCGCCACGCAGCAGCCGGCTGACCAGGTCGGTGGGGGTGTCCCCGGCGAGCCGTGGCACACCGGCCGCGGCGGCGGCCTCCTCCAGGCGCACCCAGCAGGCGATCACCGCCACCCGGGGATCGGTGTCCCGGTCGTCGAGTTCCACCAGGCCGGCGTCGAGGGCGGCGGCCACCTCGCGGGCGGTGCCCTCGGCGGTACGTCGGGCCCGCTGCGCCGGCAGTGCCCGCGTGGTGCGGCGTAGTGCGCCCCGGACCAGCACCCAGGTCAGGTAACCGAGGGCGGCGAGCAGAGCCAGCCCGAGCAGGACCATCGCCACCTTGGCGACCCACTCCGGTATGTGCGCCTGGGTGGCCTCACCGGCGTCACGCGGCTCGACCCGAATGGACGGCGACGGCTCGGCGGTCGGGTACTCGGGCACCCACGGGACGTTCTCCGCGGCCGGCGGGATCCGGCTGGCCCCGATCGACGAGTGGGCGGAAGCCAACGCGGCACCGGCGAGCAGTGCGGCGATCGCGGCGACCGGCCACCACCGGCGGAGCAGACCGAGCACCGGGCGCAACACCCCCGGCTCGGCGGACCCGAACGGCGTGGGGGGCTGTGTCCGGTCTGTCATCGCCACCGCCCCACGCGTGTCTCAGTCCACCCCGGCCAGCTGCTTAGCCTGGCCGAAGACGTCGTCCAGCATCTCTGGTGTCAGCCGCCCGGTGAAGGTGTTCTGCTGGCTGACGTGGTAGCAGCCCAGCAAGTCCGGAGCGTCCGTGCCGGACCAGTGTGCCCCATGACCGAACGCCGGTCGCGGGCTGGGCGGGCGCTGCCCGTACACCTGGCGAAGCACCGGCCACCACGCGGCCCAGGCGAACGCGCCAAGCGCGACGACGACGCGCAGCGTGGGCCGGATGAGCGTGACCTCGCGGTGCAGCCAGGGTGCGCAGGTGTCCCGTTCCGCCGGGGTCGGCTTGTTGTCCGGAGGCGCACACCGCACGGCCGAGAAGATCCGCAGGTCCCGCAGGGCGAGCCCGTCGTCGGCGGCGACACTTGTCGGCTGGTTGGCCAGCCCGGCCCGGTGCAGCGCGGCGAACAACACGTCACCGGACCGGTCACCGGTGAAGATCCGGCCCGTGCGGTTGCCGCCG
Source organism: Micromonospora sp. NPDC048935 (assembly GCF_043197875.1). Lineage (NCBI taxonomy): Bacteria > Bacillati > Actinomycetota > Actinomycetes > Micromonosporales > Micromonosporaceae > Micromonospora > Micromonospora sp. NPDC048935. The sequence goes on from NZ_JBICTZ010000002.1 coordinate 85,529, forward strand.
TGCGCGGCGGGCGCCAGCCCGAGAATGCCGATCCGGGCGTCGCCGGTGCCGAAGCCCGGCACCGGTCGACCCCAGTACTCCTGGTCGCGGAAGACGGCCCGTCGGGTGCGGGCCACCTCCTCCCGCCACTGGACCAGCCGGGGACAGGCGAAACAGTCGCTCACCGCCGCGTCCAGGTCGGCCAGGTCGGTCGCCCGCGCCGCGCGGGCGACCACCTGCTCGGGGGTACGCGACTCAGCCAAGCTTGGCCCGGAAGAGTTCCAGGGTGCGGGCCCAGGCGCTGGACGCGGCGCGCTGGTCGAACGCCTCCGGACGGTCGTCGTTGAAGAAGGCGTGCGAGGTGCCCGGGTAGTCGTAGAGATGGCAGTCGCCGCCGGCCTCCTCGATGGCCCGGCGGGCGGTCTGCACGCCCTCGGTGGCCGAGGTGCCGTCCTCTTCGGAGCAGTGGATGACCGCGGCCTTGCCGGCGTAGTCGGCCCAGTCGGGGCGCATCGACTCCCACGGCAGCACGGGATAGAAGCCGACGGTGGCGACGATCCGCTCGGAGATGGTGGCCGACCAGAGGGCGAGGCTGCCACCGGCGCAGAAGCCGACAGCGCCGACCTTGCCGGTGACCTCCGGCCGCCCGGCGAGATAGTCGGCCGCGCCGGCGATGTCCTTCGCCGCCTCGTCCATCCGCATCGCCATCAGCAACCGCTGCGCCTCGTCCGGCTCGCTCGTCGTCTCACCGTGGTAGAAGTCCGGGGCGAGGGCGACGAACCCGGCCTCGGCGAACCGCTCCGCAACCGACCGGATGTGCGGAACCAGGCCCCACCACTCCTGGATGACGATGACGGCGGGGCTGGCCGTGCCACTCGCGGGTATCGCGAGATACCCCTCGCTCGTACCCCCGTTGCTGCGGTAGGTCACCATTTCGCCCATGGGCCGTCCTCCTAGCGGTCAGTCATCGTTGGCTGGTCGCCCAGTGGTCCTAGTGCCGGTAGCCTGCCATGCCGCGCCGCCGCCGGGAAGACGCCGGAACAGTGGCATTCACCTCCCGTTCGCCCGCCGATGACTCCGGGTACGCCGACGGCGGCGGGTAGGCTCCCGCCGCCGTCAACGCTGATCTACGGCCGCGGTCAGGCCCTCTTGGTCAGGCAGAGCACGTAGCCCGTCTTGCCGGGCTTGATGCTGGAGTAGATGTACCCCTCTTCGGCCGGCTTGAAGAACTGCTCACAGGCGGTCGGGGCTTTGGCCTGGGCCTCGGTCTGGCCGTCGACCCGACCGACCACGTTGTACGCCGCCTCGGTGGAGGTGCACTCGACGATCCTGGCGTTCGTGACCTTCTCCTGCTTGGTGCCGGTGACCTCGGGCAGCTTGGCGATGCAGTCACCGGCCTTGGCGTCCGCCGTCTCGTCCCTGTTCACCAGGTTGCCGATCGCCGAGACGACGCCGAACTTCAGGCCGGCGACGACGAGTACCGCGAGGATCGCGCCCACGATGCCGAGGGCCTTCAACGCACCGGACTTCTGCGGCTCCGGCTCGGCAGCCTCCGACTCGGCCGGCTCCGACCCGGTCGACTCCGACCCGGCCGCACGCGGCTCGCCCGGCTCCGGCTCGGCCGGACGCGACGCCCCCGACCCCGACCCCGACCCCGACTCCGGCCCGGTCGGCCTGGGCTCGGCCGGACCCGGCTCGGTCGACGTCGACTCGGCCGACGTCGACTCGGCCGACGTCGACTCGGTCAGCTCGGATCCGGTCGACTTCGACTCCGACTTCGACTTCGGCTCGGCGGGGCGCGACTCGCCCGACTTCGGCTCGGCCGACTGTGACTCGGCGGGACGGGACCCGGTCAGCTCGGATCCGGTCGACTTCGGCTCGGCGGGACGCGACACCCCCGCCTGCGGCTCGGCCGACTGGGGCGTCTCGACGGCCGGCTCCGGCGTCGCGTTGGCCGGCTCGGCTGGTGCACCATCGGAGGCGGGGGGCGTTGCGACCTGCTCTGGCACGGGGGTTCCTTCCGAGGGGTGGATGAGCAGACGACACCGTAACGATCATTGATTTCCGGTGTCGTCCCGCCCGCCTCGTCCGTTCAGTTATTTCCCACCCCGGCCCGCATGATCCAGTTCACACCGTTACTCAGCTCGTCGGGGTGGGGCTCGGCGTGCCGGCCGGGGTCGCGGTCGGGTCCGCCGAGGGCTCGCCGGTCGCCGTTGCGCCCGCCGTCGGCGTGCTGGTCGGCCCGGCCGTCGGCGTGCCGGTCGGCTCCGTCGGCGGGGTGCTGGTCGGCTCCGCCGGCGGCGAGCTGGACGCGGGCGGCGTCGGGATGGGGTCGGACCCGGCCGGAGCGCGAGGGCCGAAGGGCGCCCGGCCCACGCAGTACGGGTACGGCCGCAGCAGGGGGGCGCCGTAGTCGTTGACCGAACTCGCACAGTCCGGGTAGCCGAGGCGAATCGGGTTGCCGTCCTGGTCGAAGAGCCGGGCGTTCTCCACCAGCCGGCCCTCACTGTCGTAGACGAAGACGTCCCGGACCCGGCTGTACTGGCTGTCGACCGAGGTCTGGTCGTAGTAGTAGTCGTTGGCGTGCCGACCCTCGGCGTCGACAAGCCCGACGAGCGCGAAGACCACAAGCACCGCGCTGCCCACCTGCACGGCCGATCGTGGCCAACGGGTCAGCTGGGCCGACCGGCGACCGAGCCAGATCGAGGCGAGGACGAAGCCGACCAGCATGATCAGGCCAGCCAGTAGCTCGCCACCGAAGCGGGGCAGCAGACCGAAGCTGCCGCCGGTGCTGATCACGGTGACCAGCATCGCCGCCAGGTAGCCGCGCAGCACCCACCAGCCGGGGCGCAGGAGGCGGAGGAAGTCGCTGGCGTGCGCGTACCCCAGGGGTGGGCCGAACTGCGTGTCGACCGCGCGCAGGCGGCTGCGGACCCGGACCAGCGCGGCGGCGACCCGCTGGTCGAGATTGCGCCCACCGCCGCCCGGGGCGGCGCCGGCCGCGGCGCGCAGCTCGGCCGCGTACGTCTCGGGCTCGCCCAGCCGCTCGACGAGGGTGCCCTCGGCCTCGGCGGCGACCTCGGTGAGGTGGTCGGCGAGGTCCTCGGTCAGCTCGTCGCGTTGCGTGGCCGGCAGGTCGGCGAGAGCGGCCCGGACCCGCGCCACGTAGTCGGTGATCTCCTGCTCCGTGACGGTCATGCCGCCAACCCCCGTTCGTCGAGCAGAGTGTCCATGGTGGTGGCGAACGAGCGCCAGAGCTTGCCGGAGCGGGTCAACTGGTCACGCCCCGCGGCGTTGAGTGAGTAGTACTTGCGGTGCGGCCCGGATTCGCTCGGCACCACGTAGGTGGTCAGCAGGCCGGCGGCGAAGAGGCGGCGCAGCGTCCCGTAGACCGAGGCGTCGCCGACCTCTTCCAGGCCGGCCTCACGCAACCGGCGCAGGATGTCGTAACCATAACCGTCCTCCTCCCGGAGCACGGCCAGGACGGCCATATCGAGCACGCCCTTCAGCAACTGTGTGGTGTCCACGCAATGCACACTACTGTGCATTGCGAAGTACCGTCAATGATCTCGCCCCGACACGCAGCACGAGCACGCGTGATCGACTCGGGTTCCTGAAAGTCGGGCCATCCGCGCGACCCGGACACCGCGACTTTCAGGAAGACGAGTCGATCACGCGGCTGGCTGGAGACTCCAGGCGATGCCGTCGAGGATGTCGTGCTCCGAGGCGACCACCGACGGCATCCCGGCCCGCTCCATGATCACGCGGAGCACGAGGGCCCCCGCGCCGATCACGTCGGCCCGACCCGGATGCATCACCGGGATCGCCAACCGCTGCGCACGGGTCTGGCCCAGCAGGTCCGCTGTCACCTGGGCGACCGCCTCGTACGACACCCGGGCGTGGTGGATGCGCTCCGGGTCGTACTCCCGCAGGCCCTGCGCGATGGCCACCACCGTGGTGACCGACCCGGCGAGGCCGACCAGGGTGGCCGCCTCGCGGCCGGGCACCACGGCGAGCGCCCGGTCCACCGCGGCCGCCACGTCGGCCTGCGCCGCCGCGACCTGCTCGGGCGTCGGCGGGTCGCCGGGCAGGTGCCGCTCGGTCATCCGGACACAGCCGATGTCCACCGAGATCGCCGCGCGCACCCCCTCGGCCCGGTCACCGACCACGAACTCGGTCGAGCCGCCGCCGATGTCCACGACCAGGAACGGCTCCTTCGCGTCGGCCGGCAGGCCGCGCACCGCGCCGGTGAACGACAGCCGGGCCTCCTCGTCGCCGGTGACGACCTCGGGCGCGACGCCGAGGGTGCTCCGCACCATCTCGGTGAAGTCGTCGGCGTTGGCGGCATCCCGGGAGGCCGAGGTGGCACACATGCGAACCCGCTGTGCGCCAAGCTTCTCGATGTCCGCCGCGTACGACGACAGCGCCACCCGGGTCCGTTCGATCGCCTCCGGCGCCAACCGGCCGGTGCGGTCCACACCCTGGCCGAGCCGGACGATCTCCATCCGCCGGGTCAGGTCGACAAGCGTCGCCGGCGACCCGGTGGACTCTTCGGGCAGGTCGGCAACAAGCAGTCGGATCGAGTTGGTCCCGCAGTCGATGGCCGCCACACGCGTCGTCACGGCAGCAACCATACGGCAGGACGGGCCGGCATCCCGCCGTCTAGCCGGCGGCCGGGTCGCCGGGTGAGCCTCTCGACAACTCCGCCCCGAGCGCGGTCAGGTGGTGCCGCACCGCCCCGCCGTCCCGCTCGCTGGCCACCAGGCCGGCCGAGCGCAGCGCGGTGGCGTGCTCCGAGGCGGAGGACAGGCTGATCCCGACGGCGCGGGACAGCACGGTCGTGGTCAACCCGCCTTCGGCCGCCAGCCGACGCAGCACCAGCGCCCGGGTGGCGCCGAGCAGCCGGCCGAGGGAGTCGCCCCCGGCGCTGATCCCGAGCGCGGGCACCACCGTCGGATAGACGAGCAGGATCGGGTGACCGGGCTGCACCAGCACCCGGGGGCGGGGCCCGGCCAGCGGGGAGGGCAGCAGGATCAGCCCGTGGCCGGTGCCGGGCAGCTCCCCACTCCACCACGTCCGCACCTCCAGCACCGGCTCCCGCCACCGGATCGCCGGGTGCAACCCCGCGAAGAGGCCGTCCAGGCCATGCTGCGCCAGCCGTTGGCTGGCACAAGTCACCTGCTGGCGGTACGCGGACGTCAGATCCGACCAGAGCGGCGCCAGGACCGTGTCGAACCAGGTGCGGACGGCCCCGCCGAACAGGTCCAACACCTCCGGGTCGGCAGCCGCGAACCGCCGCCGCAGCGGGGAGCTGGCCACGTGCGCGTACGCCTCGGTGCTCTCGACGCGGATCCGCTGTGCGGGGGTGGCCCGGATCGCCTCCAGGCCGGCCTCGACCGACTCCAGGCCGGACAGTGGGGTGACGAAATCCGGCAGTCGCCCCCGGGCGGGCAGCAGGTGCCGCAGCGTCGCGGTGGCGGCCTGTGCGTCGCCCGTGCTCTCCGCCGCCGCCGCCCGCTCGGCCAGTGTCGGTGCCATCGCCGCGACCGTCGGGTCGCGCAGCCACTGGCCGGCCAGCAGCGCGGTGCCGACCGGGTGCAGCCGGTCGGCGAACCGCACCCGGCAGAGGTCCGCCGGCCCGAGCTGGAGACGAAGCATGAAGGACAGCCTGCCTCCCTTCGCCCAGGGCCGAAAGGGTTGATCCGTGGGCGGGCCGCCTCCAGCATGGACCGCAGGTCTACGGGGGGTGGCCGAAGTGCGACGAATGATGGCGGCGTTAACGGGGCTCTGCCTCATTGTCATGGTTGCGGCTTGCGGTGAGCGGGGGCGGCCCGCGCCGACCCCGCCCGCCGCGTCCAGCGAACCCCTGACCGCGGGCAACCACGACCTCACCCTGACCCACAACGGGCAGGACCGCACCTACCTGCTGCACGCACCATCCGGGTACGACCCGAGCCGGTCGCCCGCGCTGGTCATCGCGCTGCACTTCTATCCCGGAAGCGCCACCGGCGTGCAGGAGCTGGCCGGCCTGGACGCGAAGGCCGACAAGGACAACGTGCTGGTCGCCTACCCCGACGGGGTGAGCGGCGGCTTCAACGCGCTGGTCTGCTGCGGCAGCGCGGACGACGTCGGTTTCCTCACCGCCCTCACCGACCACCTGGTGCGGACCTGGCGGGTGGACCCGAACCGGGTCTTCCTCACCGGCATCTCGAACGGCGGCGACATGAGCTTCCGGGCGGCGGTGGAGAGCACCGGCACCTTCGCCGCGATCGGGGTGGTCAGCGGTGGTTACAGCGGAAAACTGACCACGGCCGAGAGTTACGTGCCGAAGAGCCCGGTCTCCGTGATCACCTTCATCGGCGGCCAGGACCAGTACGCTTCGACGTTCCAGACCGGCATCAAGACCTGGCAGCAGCGGCTCTCCTGCCGGCCGAGCCCGAAGGCGTCCGGGGTGCCGGGCGTGACGCACACGGTGGCGAGCTGCGCGGACGGCAGCGAGGTCAGCGTCTACACCCTGCCCGAGATGGGCCACAGTTGGCCGGGGGCGACGATCGGCTCGCTCGCCGCCTCCTCCGCGGGCCTGTCGGCCACCGACCTGATGTGGGAGTTCTTCGCCGCGCACCCCCGCAGGGCCTGACCTACAACCGCAGCAGCATCCGGGTGTTGCCCAGCGTGTTCGGCTTGACCCGCTCCAGGTCCAGGAACTCCGCGACACCCTCGTCGTACGAGCGCAGCAACTGCTCGTACACCGGTTGTGGCACCGGTGCGCCGTCGATCTCCTGAAAACCGAACGCGCCGAAGAACCGGGTCTCGAAGGTGAGCACGAAGATCCGGGCCACCCCCAACTCCCGGGCCGCGTCGATCAGCTCGCCCACCAGCCGGTGCCCGATACGCCGGCCCCGACAGACCGGATCCACCGCGACGGTGCGGATCTCGGCCAGGTCCTCCCACATGACGTGCAGCGCGCCGCAGCCCACCACCGTGCCGTCGTCGGGGTGGACCGCCACCCGAAACTCCTGCACCTGCTCGTAGAGGGTGACCGTCGCCTTGCTCAGCAGCCGCCGGTCGTTGGTGTAGGTGTCGACAAGCCGCCGGATGCCGCGCACGTCCCCGGTGCGGGCCCGCCGCACCACGATCTGACTCTCGGGTGCCGAGGACCCGGCCGGCGCGCTCATTCGCCCGCCGGGACGTCCACGCACGGACCGGCCGCCCACCAGGGCTCGACCAGCTCCAACGTCTCGTCACCGAACGGATTGACCCCGGGGCCGGCGCCCAGCGCGTGCCCCAGGTGCACGTGCAGGCACTTCACCCGACCCGGCATCCCGCCGGCCGAGATACCGGCGATCTCCGGCACCTCCCCGATGGCCTCGCGGCGGGCGAGGTAGTCCTCGTGCGCGGCACGGTAGTGAGCGGCCAACTCGGGATCCGTCGTCAGCCGGTCCGCCATCTCCTTCATCAGCCCCGCCGACTCCAGCCGGCTGCAAGCCGCCGTGGCCCGGGGGCAGGTCAGGTAGTAGAGCGTCGGGAACGGCGTGCCGTCGGACAGACGGGGAGTCGTCTCCACCACGTCCGGGAGCCCGCACGGGCACCGGTGGGCCACCGCCCGGGTGCCCCGGGGCGTGCGGCCGAGCTGCGCGGCCACCGCGGCCAGGTCGGCCTCGGTGGCCGGCTCGCGCTGCGGCGGAGGTACGGAATCCGCCGCCGGCTTCGACGGTGGTACGACAGTCACGGTGCCCATCTCTCCTGGTGCGCTTGTTCGGTGGATCATTTACCCGGTTGCTGGCTGTCCGCCGCCCGCACGCTCGACCAGAGCGTGTCATACCAGGTCGCCGGCCCGGTCGGGGCGGCCGCTCCGGCCGACTTCCCGGCGTCCCGGGCGGCACCCTGCGCGTCGTGCAGCACCACCATCATCTTCTCGCCCGGGGGGCCCATGAAGAACCGCTCCCGGGCCTGCGTCTTGATGTACTCCTCGTCGTTCCAGTTGGCGGCCTCGGCGGCGAGCTTGGCGATCTCCGCCTCCTGTGCCGCCTGGGACGCCTCCATCCGCTCGATGTCGGCCTGCTGGTCCAGGTAGACCCGTACCGGGTACGTGTAGGCCAACGCGAGCGCGATCAGGACCGCGAAGAGCACGGTGGCCCGACCGGTGAAGCGACGGGGGTGGGGTGCGGCGAGCCGCTTGACGGAACCACCGGCGGCGGTCCGCCGAGCGGCGGCCGGACGGTTCGCGGACCGCACGCCGTCGGCGCCCCGGGACGCGCCCGGAGCCCGACCAGCGGTGCCGCGCGGCTCGGCGCGTACGCCGGCCTCACGGACCGATCCCCGCGCGGCCCGGGCACCACCCGGCCGGCCGGACTGACCCGGCCGGCGGGCGGGACGCTGACCACCCGGTGTGCGGCGCTGCTGCATCGTCACACCCCTCCCCCGAGGCTTTCCGTGCTCAGGCCGAACGGTAGCGCGGGAACGCGCCGGCGCCGGCGTAGCGCGCCGCGTCGGCCAGCTCCTCCTCGATCCGGAGCAACTGGTTGTACTTCGCGACGCGGTCCGAGCGGGCCGGAGCGCCGGTCTTGATCTGACCGCAGCCGGTGGCCACCGCCAGGTCGGCGATGGTGGTGTCCTCGGTCTCGCCGGAGCGGTGGCTCATCATGCACTTGAAACCGGCCCGGTGGGCCAGGTCCACCGCGTCCAGGGTCTCGGTCAGCGAACCGATCTGGTTGACCTTGACCAGGACCGCGTTCGCCGACTTCTCCGCGATGCCGCGGGCGATGCGCTGCGGGTTGGTCACGAACAGGTCGTCACCGACGATCTGCACCCGGTCGCCGATCGAGGCGGTCAGCGTCTGCCAGCCACTCCAGTCGTCCTCCGCCAACGGGTCCTCGATCGACACGATCGGGTAGTCACCGGCCAGCTTGGTGTAGTAGTTGCTCATCTCCTCGGCGGACTTCGCGGCGCCCTCGAACGTGTAGGTGCCGTTGTCGAAGAACTCCGTGGCCGCCACGTCGAGCGCGAACACGATGTCGGTGCCGAGCCGGTAACCGGCCTTCTCGACCGCCTCGGCGATCAGGTCCAGGGCTGCCGCGTTGGTCGGCAGGTTCGGTGCGAAGCCACCCTCGTCGCCGAGCCCGGTCGACAGGCCCTTCTTCTTCAGCACCGACTTCAGCGCGTGGTAGACCTCCGCGCCCGAGCGCAGCGCCTCCCGGAAGGTGGGCGCGCCGATCGGCGCGACCATGAACTCCTGGATGTCGACGTTCGAGTCGGCGTGCGCGCCACCGTTGAGGATGTTCATCATCGGCACCGGCAGGAGGTGCGCGTTCGGGCCGCCCAGGTAACGGAAGAGGCTCAGCTCGGCGCTGCCGGCAGCGGCCTTCGCCACCGCCAGGGAGACCCCGAGGATGGCGTTCGCGCCCAGCTCCGACTTGCTGTCGGTGCCGTCGATGTCGAGCATCTTCTGGTCGATCAGCCGCTGCTCGCTGGCCTCGTACCCGATGATCTGGTCGACGATCTTGTCTTCGACGTTGGAGACCGCCTTCTCCACGCCCTTGCCCTGGTAGCGGTCGGCGTCACCGTCGCGCAGCTCGATCGCCTCGAAGGCGCCGGTGGAGGCGCCGGAGGGCACGGCGGCGCGGGCGACCGTGCCGTCGTCCAGGCCGACCTCGACCTCGACCGTGGGGTTGCCCCGCGAGTCGAGAATCTCCCGGGCGACGATTCCCTCGATGGTTGCCACTAAGTCGCTCCTCGTTGTTGTGATCCGGTCCGTGGGTGGGCCGCGACGGTGCGGCTGAGGCAGGTGTTGAACGCAGCGTATCGGGCCGCGCGAACGGGTACGGCGTCGCCCGCGCACCCGAGTCGCCCCGCGTTGACGGACATTCCCGGATTTCCGGGCGTCAACCGGCAACGGGTTTGCGCTGTGCGGACCAGATCCACCAGGCTGGTCGCCATGCCCGCCGCCTCGACCACCCTCCGCATGCTCGCCGTGTCGGTCATCGCGTCGCTCACGGTCACCGGCTGTCAGACATTCGAGGACGCCGGAGTCGCCATGGGTCGCTCGGAACTCGTCAACGACCTCGCCGCCCGGCTCGACCGGGCGCTGGAGTTGACCTACTCGGCCGACTACCAACTCCCGGGCGGCCAGAACGCCGCCATCGTGCAGGCGCAGGACCCGGCCAGGTCCGCCTACACCTACCCGGGCGGTCGACTCACCGTCACCCCGGAGGCCATCACCCGGTGTACGACCACCGGCGCCCACCCCGAGTGCACGGTGCTCGCCCCGCCCACCCCGGGCAGCAAACCCACGGTGACGCTCTTCGGCGAGGCCAACCGCCAGGGCCTCGTCACCCCGCCGGTGGTGGTCGGGCTGCTGACCGCCGCCGCGCTCGACCCGCAGGCGGTCATCAAGCAGAGCGACACCACAGTCGCCGGGCACCACGCCGCCTGCGTCGAGGTGCAGAGCTCTTCCGGCGACTTCACCGCCTGCGTGACCACCGAGGGCGTGCTCGGCAGCTTCGTCGGGCCGGTCGACGGCAAGCCGGTGGACCTGGCGCTGAGCCGCTACTCCGCGACAGTCGACACGGGCGCGTTCGATCCGCCCGCCGGCGCCGGTGTCGTGGACCGTCGCCCCGGCGGGTCGTGACCGACCGGACGGCTGGGCCCACGCCAGGGCGCGGCGCGGCCACGTCCGCGGCACCGCACGGCGGGCCGACGGCCACCACACCAGCCGGCGGGCCCACGTCCAACGCACCCCCCGGCGGGTTTCGGCCGGGGGCCGACCGGAGCCGGCCGCCGGCCCCCGGTGACCTGGCCCTGCCGGTGACCGGGGCGAAGCTGCTGACCGGCACCGACGGCCGACCACTGCGGGTGGTCGACCTGCCCGCCGACACCGACTGGGTGCCGCTGGGCACCCTCGACGGAACACCCGCGTGGGCCACCGAGTTGTCCACCGCCGACGATCTGCCCGGCCGGGCGCGCGGCTGGGCCTCGCTCGCCGCCGAGGTGCCGGAGCCACACGCCACGCTCGCCGGCCGTGCGTTGGCGGTGACGACGTGGCGGCGTACCCACCGGTGGTGCGGCGCCTGCCGTGCCGAGCTGACCGACCTGCCCGGCGAGACCGCCCGACGATGCCCCGGCTGCGACCTGTACGTGCCGATGCAGCTCTCCGCCGCGGTGCTGGTGGCGATCACCCGGCCGGGAGCGGCCGGTCACGCCGACGAGCTGCTGCTGGTCCGGCACGCGACCGGGCCGACCGGCCTGTGGGCACTGGTGGCTGGCTTCGTCGAGGCCGGCGAGACCCTGGAGGCGGCGGTGCACCGGGAGGTCGGCGAGGAGGTCCGGTTGTCCGTGGACGACCTGGCCTACTTCGGCAGCCAGCCGTGGGCGATCTCCGGCCCCGGTGTGCTGCTCGCCGGGTTCACCGCCCGTGCCGCGGACCCGCACGCCGAGCCGGTGGTCGACGGCGAGGAACTGACCCAGGCTCGGTGGTTCGGCCTGGACGCGCTGCCGGCGGAACTGCCGCCCGCGTACTCCATCTCGCGCTGGCTGATCGACGCGACGGTGACCGCCCAACGGCGCTGACCCGCGCGCTGCGCGCCGAACAGGATCCGGGCAGCTTCAGGGATGTTGCTGCCTCCGGCGGCGCCGGAGGCAGCAACATCAGCGACGTTGCGCGGATCTTGGCGGGCGCGCCCCGGCACGGGGTCTAGATCTCCAGGAGGGTTCTCAGGTGGCGCGGGGGCGGGCAGTCGTGGGCGAGCATGGCGTCGTGCCAGTCGCGGACGGACACGCCGTCCCGGCGGGCAGCGGCGATCTCGGCGACCTCGCTGTAGCCGACGAAGTAGGTGGAGAGCTGGGTGGAGGTGAGCAACGCCCGGCGCCACTTGCCGGCGGCCTCGCCCTCCTCCTGGAAGCCGCGCCCGGTCATCAGCGCCATCGCCTCGGTCTCGGACAGGTCCTCGGCGTGCACCAGTTGGTCGAGCAGCGCGTTGATGGTCATCCGCAGTTGCATCTTGAGCTGCTGCAACCGCACCGGTAGGCCGCCGAAGCCGAGCCTCACCATCAGCTCCTCCGCGTACACCGCCCAGCCCTCGATGAACGGGCCGGACTCGGCCAGGGCCCGGACCCGGGTGCCGCCGACGTAGCGGCGGGCGTGCGCGAGCTGGAGGAAGTGCCCCGGCATCGCCTCGTGCACGGTCAGGTTGCGGATCATGTGGTCGTTGTATTCGCGGTAGAACGACTCGACCCTGTGCGCCGGCCAGTCCGAAGGGGTGGGCGCGATGCAGTAGAAGGTGGGCACCTCCGCGGTCTCCAGTGGGCCGGGTGCGTCGCAGTAGGCCACCGCCACACCACGCGCGAACTCCGGCATCTCCTGGATCACGCACCTGTCGTCGACGAGCGTGACCAGGTCGTGTGCGCGGACGAAGTCGGTGGCGTCGTCCAGGGTCACACCGGCCAGCTCGACGATGGTCCCGTCGTTCGGGTGCTCGGCGGCGAGCAGGTCCAGCGCCTGACGTACCGCCGCGTCGTCGGCCCGACCACCGACCAGCTCGACGGCCGCCTCGCGGATCTCGGCGGTGACCCGGTCCAGGTTGGCCCAGGCGCGGCGCTGGATCTCGGCGGCGCCCAGCTCGGTGTCCAGGGTGTGCCACAGGCGGGCCTCCCAGCGGCGCCGGCCCAGTCGCGGGTCACGGCCGGGGCCGGCGTCGGCGGCCAGGCCGACCCGCAGCCAGGCGACGAACTCCTCAAGCGCGGCGATCGCCGCAGTCGCCGCCGGCTCGACCCGGTCGAGCTGGCTCGGCGCCTGAGCGAGCAGCGCCGGCAGCTCGTCGCGGATCAGCGCCGCCGTGCCGGTGAACTGCCCGACCGCCGTCTCCGCGTGGATCCGCGGCATGTCCCGCAGCGTCGCGCGGGCGGTGGCGAGAGCGTCCGGTACGGCGGCGAGCCGGCCGGCGAGGCTGGCCAGCCGGACATCCGCCGGAGCGAACGGGCGGGCGAGCAGGGCGTGCAGCAGCGGACCGGGATTGTGCACGAGCGGGTCCCATTCGTGGGTCCGCATCTCGGTCGACTCGAACAACCTGCGGTCCACCAGTGAGCTGAGCAGCGCGTGGTCGACCTGCTCCGGAAGATCCAGAGCAGCTGGATCGATGTCGGAGAGCGCGTCGGCGGCCTCCTTGAACATCGCCCGGTCGGCGGCGACCGCGCTGGCGGAGAGGTCCGGCAGGCGGTCGTCGTAACGGTGGTCCCCCACCGAGGTGGCGAGCCCGGGCTGGCTCTCCAACACCGCGTCGACGATCCGCTCAGCCAATGGCACGAAGGACTCCATGCCCCGACCCTAGACGGCACCCCTGACCCGATCAGCCACGCCGACCCCTGGCCCGCCCGGTCGAGCCGCGAGCGGGGCTGGGGCAGCACCCTCGTCACTCGGCGGCGCGGATGGCCTCGGCATAGGCGAGGGTGGCGCGGCGAAGCGCCGCCTCCGGGTCGATTCCCGCCTCGCGGGCTGCCGCGACAGTTGCCAGAAGGCTGGCACCCAACCGCGCCTCCGGGCCCACCTGGGTGTCGGCGAGTGGCGGCGGGACCGCTCGGCCGGCACGGGCGGCACGGTCCAGGATCTGCGCGGCCAGGGCCAGCGCGGGCTGGCTCAGGGCCACCCCGTCCAGCACCGAACTGCGGGCCTTCTCCGCGCGCTTGATCCGCTCCCAGTTCTCGGTGATCTCCTCCAGCGTGCCCACCTCCGCCCCGGCGAAGACATGCGGGTTGCGCCGGATCATCTTGTCGACCAGGCCACCCGCCACGTCGTCGATGGTCCACCGCTCGTCCTCGGGCAACTCCTCAGCGAGCCGCGCGTGCAGGACCACCTGCAACAGGACGTCACCCAACTCCTCGCGCAGCGCGTCGGTGTCGTCGGCGCTTATCGCGTCGTACGCCTCGTAGCTCTCCTCCAGCAGATAACCCGCGAGGCTGCGGTGCGTCTGGGCCCTCTTCCACGGGTCACCACCCGGCGAGGCCAGTCGGTCCAACACGGCCACCGCGTCGAGCAGTCGCGCACCCGGTGGGTCCCACGAGCCGTACATCAGCTCCATCTCGGCCAGCCCTGGCTGCCGGGCCAGCCGCAGACCCAACTCCCGGGCCAACGCCTCGTCGCCGGCCGGGCCGGCCAGCCACACCACCGTGCCGTGCGTCGCCACCGCATCCAGCAGCGGCTGGGTCGCCGGACCGTCCACAACTGTCACCTCGGCGCCCGCCTGACGCACGGCCGTGGTCATCTCGCTCTCCGCACCGGTCAACACCGGGTGCCGGCGTACGACGTCCCAGGCCGCGGAGGTCAGCAGGCCGGCCGGGAGCCGAGGCGAGGTGACCAGGAGGACGATCCGTGCCGTCATGCTCAGCTGGCCGTGCCCTGGTCCGGCGCTGGGCCATCGACGTTCGGGGAGCCGGTCGACGGCACGGGCTCCGGGGTGGAGATGTCGGTGACCGGGCCGTCCTCGTTGATGAACGGCAGCGAATAGAAGATCAGCGACTGACCGTTACTCACCACCGACGGCACCCCGACCGCCCGGTAGCGCGGGTTGATCGACACGTCGACCCGATCCGCCTCCGCCTCCAGAGCGGTGCTGAGAGCGGTGGCGCTGCGCACGAAGCCACCGTCGCCGAACGCCTTACGAACGTCGGCCACCGACATGCCGCCGTCGATCGCCCCGGCCTTCGCGAGGGCGTTGTAGACGGCCATCAGCGAGTCGTCGCTCAGGTCGGCCGGGGGGAGCTGCTGGTTGAGCACCTGAAGCATGTCGATCCACTCGCCCCAGAGCGTGGCGTACTCGGTGCTGGCCGGCACCCGCAGGTTCTGTTCGAGTTGCTGCGGGGTGATCTCGTCGGGCACCTGCACGTTCTTCGCCGCCACGACCCGCTTGCCCAGATCCAGGCTGACCAGCAGGTCGACCACGTCCTGGCGAGTGATCTTGGAGCGCAACTGCTCCGGCGACGGCGACGCACCCGCCTGGACCGCCTGCTGCCGGACCGCCTCGCCGTACTTCGCCTGCACATCGGCGTAGATCGCGTCGACCCGGTCCAACGAGTAGGTGGTGTCACCGACGTACGCGGCGACGTCCGGCGCGGACCGGCCGCAGGCAGCGAGGGAAAGGACAGCCAGGGCCGCGACGCTGGCGGCGGCGATCACACGGCGAGCACGCATGCCCGTCACTCTCTCATGCCCCCGTCCGTGCGGTGACGGCCCCCACCGCACACCGGCCCCCGCCGCACGCTGCTGGTCCCCGCCTCACGTTGGCTTCCGCCTCACGTTGGCCCCCGCCCCGCGTTGGCCCCGCCCCACGTTGGCTCCCGCCTCACCCCGCCGCGACGGCGAGCGGGGCGGGAGCACCCAGCACATCGGAGAGCAGCTGCGCGCACCACTGGAGCAGCGCCTGATCACGCAACGGCTCGCCACCGACCCGACGGGTGCTCGGTCGGGGCACGCTGACCTGGTCGGTGGCCTGCTTGTAGACCGCGTCCGGGTGGTAGCGCTTGAGCCGCATCTGCTTGGAATCCGGCAGGGGCAGCGGGCCGAACCGCACGTGCTTGCCCTGCATGGACACGTCGGTCAGGCCGTACCGGCGGGCCAGCAGGCGGAACCGGGCCACCTCCACCAGGTTCTGCACCGGTGCCGGCGGCTCGCCGTACCGGTCGGTCATCTCGGCGACGACCTCGGTCAGCCGCTCCTCGTCGCGTGCCTCGGCCAGCTTGCGGTACATCTCCAGGCGCAGCCGTTCCACGCTCACGTAGTCGTGCGGCAGGTGCGCGTCGATCGGCAGGTCGATCTTGACGTCCGGCTCCTCCTCCGACCGCTCACCCTTGAACGCGGAGACCGCCTCGCCGACCATCCGCACGTACAGGTCGAACCCGACCCCCTCGATGTGCCCGGACTGCTCGCCGCCGAGCAGGTTGCCGGCGCCCCGGATCTCCAGGTCCTTCATCGCCACGTACATGCCGGCGCCCAGCTCGGTGTGCTGGGCGATGGTCGCCAACCGCTCGTGGGCGTGCTCGGTGAGCGGCTTCTCCGGCGGGTAGAGGAAGTACGCGTACGCCCGCTCGCGGCCCCGGCCGACCCGGCCACGGATCTGGTGCAACTGGGCCAGGCCGAGCAGGTCGGCCCGCTCCACGATCAGGGTGTTGGCGTTCGGGATGTCGATGCCCGACTCGACGATCGTGGTGCAGACCAGGACGTCGAACTCCTTCTCCCAGAAGCCGACCATGACCTTCTCCAGGGCATCCTCACCCATCTGGCCGTGCGCCACCGCGACCCGCGCCTCGGGCACCAACTCCCGCAGCCGCCGCGCCGCCCGGTCGATCGACTCGACCCGGTTGTGCAGGTAGAAGACCTGCCCGTCGCGCAGCAACTCACGGTGGATGGACGCGGCCACCTGCCGGTCGTCCTGCGCCCCGACGAAGGTGAGCACCGGGTGCCGCTCCTCCGGCGGGGTGGCGATCGTGGACATCTCCCGGATGCCGGTGATCGCCATCTCCAGGGTCCGCGGGATCGGGGTGGCCGACATGCTCAGCACGTCGACCGAGGCGCGCAGCGTCTTCAGGTGCTCCTTGTGCTCGACACCGAAGCGCTGCTCCTCGTCGACGATCACCAGGCCGAGCTGCTTGAACCGGGTGGCCGTCTGCAGCAGCCGGTGGGTGCCGATCACGATGTCGACGGTGCCGTCGGCGACCATCTCCAACGTCCGCTCGGTCTCCTTCGGGGTCTGGAACCGCGACAACTGCCGGATCTGCACCGGGAACTGGCTCATCCGCTCGGCGAACGTGTTGTAGTGCTGCTGCACCAGCAACGTCGTCGGCACCAGCACCGCCACCTGCTTGCCGTCCTGCACGGCCTTGAACGCCGCTCGTACCGCGATCTCGGTCTTGCCGTAGCCGACGTCGCCGCAGATCAGCCGGTCCATCGGGACGGTCTGCTCCATGTCCCGCTTGACCTCGTCGATCGCGGCGAGCTGGTCCGGCGTCTCCTGCCAGGGGAAGGCGTCCTCCAGCTCTCGCTGCCAGGGCGTGTCCGGGCCGAACGAGTGGCCCTTGGACGCCTTGCGCGCGGCGTAGAGCTGGATGAGCTGCGCGGCGATCTCCCGGACCGCCTTGCGGGCCCGCGCCTTGGACTTCTGCCAGTCCGAGCCGCCCATCTTGTGCAGGGTCGGCTGCTCGCCGCCCACGTAGCGGGAGAGCTGGTCGAGCTGGTCGGTCGGCACGAACAGGCGGTCGCCGGGCTGGCCCCGCTTGCTTGCCGCATACTCGATGACCAGGTATTCGCGGCTGGCGCCGTTGACGGTGCGCTGCACCAGCTCGACGTAGCGGCCGATGCCGTGCTGCTCGTGCACCACGTGGTCGCCGGCCTTGAGCTCCAGCGGGTCGATGGTGTTGCGCCGCCGGCTCGGCATCTTGCGCATGTCCCGCGTCGAGGTGCCCCGACCACCTGTCACGTCGTTGCCGGTGAGCAGCACGAAGCGGGACGCCTCGTCGACGAACCCGCTGGTCAGCGCGCCGCAGGCCACCACCACCTCGCCGGGGGCGGGCGCGGTCGGCACCTCCTCGGTCAACCGGGCACCCAGGCCGGCGTCGCGCAGCACCTCCACCGCCCGCTGGGCCGGGCCGTGCCCCTCGAAGACCAGCGCGATCGACCAGCCCTCACCAGCCCAACGCTTGAGGTCGTCGACCAGCCGCGTGGTCTCACCGTGGTAGAGCGGGGCCGGCTGGGCGGACAGGGTCACCGCGATGGCGTCATCCGGGGTGACGGTGGCCTCTTCCGGTGCGTCCTCCCAGGGCTGCCGCGTCTCGGTCGCCGTCTCCCCCTCGACCATAATTCGGCCTCCGCGCCGGGAGCCGGCACTCCGGACCGAATGAGGGTCGTCGACCAGGCCGAACGGGGACAGCGTCCACCACGGCTGGCCGAGCTGGCCGGCGGTGGCGCGCACCTCACCGAGGGTCCGGAAGGCAGCGGCGCCGACGTCCACCGGGGCCTGGCCGCCGACCGCGGCGGCGGCCCAACTGGCCTGCAAAAACTCCTCCGAGGTACGCACCAGGTCGTGCGCCCTCGTGCGGATGCGTTCCGGATCACAGAGCAACACGTGGGTGCCGGCCGGCATGGCGTCCAGCAGCAGCTCCAGCGAGTCGGGGCCGACCAGCACCGGCGCCAGCGACTCCATGCCCTCCACCGGGATGCCCTCGGCCAGCTTGTCGAGGATCTCGGCCAGCTCGGGGTGCTGCTCGGCGAGCGCGGCGGCCCGGTCGCGGACCGCCGGGGTGAGCAGCAGCTCACGGCAGGGCGGTGCCCAGAGCAGCGGGACCTGCTCGATGGTCCGCTGGTCGGCGACGGCGAAGGTGCGGATCTCCTCCACCTCGTCGCCCCAGAACTCGACCCGGGACGGGTGCTCGTCGGTGGGCGGGAAGACGTCCAGGATGCCGCCGCGCACCGCGAACTCGCCGCGCTTGGTGACCAGGTCGACCCGGGCGTACGCCATGTCGACCAGACGGTGGGCGACCTCCTCCAGGTCCGCCTCCTCACCCGCGGCGAGCTGCACCGGCTCCAGGTCACCGAGCCCCTTGAGCTGCGGTTGGAGCAGCGAACGGACCGGGGCCACGACCACCCGCAGCGGCCCGGTGCCACCGTGCGCGTCGGTCGCCTCCGGGTGCGCCAGCCGGCGCAGCACGGCCAGCCGCCGACCCACCGTGTCCGAGCGTGGGGAGAGCCGCTCGTGCGGCAGCGTCTCCCACGATGGGAAGACCACCACCTGCTCCGCAGGCAGCAGCCCACCCAACGCGGCGGCCAGGTCGTCGGCCTCGCGGGTGGTGGCGGTCACGGCGAGCACCGGCCGCCCGGCACCGTCGTTGTCCGCGGCGACCGCCGCGACGGCGAAGGGGCGCAGCGCGGCGGGGGCGGTGATGTCGAGGCCGTCGACCTGGGCGGCACCGGAGCGCGCCAGGTCACGCGCGCGGGTCAGCCCCGGGTCGGCCAGGGCGGCGGAGAACAGACCGGTGAGCAAGGGAAACCTTCCAGGGGAGTCGACGCACACGACGGCGGCCCCGCGTCCAGCCGGACGAGGGGTGCACGACGACAAGCCTATCCCCGCGCACCGACACACAACCCCTTCCGTCGAGGTCCGCGTCGCGTCGCGCTCGACACCCCACCCGCCCGCGCACCCCCGCCCAGGTCCGCGCCACGCCCTTCGCCCCTCACCCCTCACCGCCCCAAGATCCGCGCAACTTCTCGGAAACTGCTGCTTCCGGGGCGCGGGAGGCAGCAGTTTCCCCGATGTTGTGCGGATCTTGGGGGCGAGCGCGCACGTGACCGCCCCGGGAAGGAGGCGGGAGGGGCGCTCGCACTGCCGCCCTCGCGAGCCGCCTCAAGATCGTGCTCGATCCAGGATCTAGTGGCCTCCAGGGCTAGGGAACCCACTCTTTCCTGGATCGAGCGCGACCTTTTCCGATCGGGCGGCGCGAACCCCCGCCAGCGGAAGCGTGGATCTTGACCGGTGGGTGGTGTCTGTGGTCGGGTTTCGTGATGCGGCAGTGGCGGGCACAGTTCGACGCGCAGGTGAGTTTCGCCAACGGCGGCGGGCTGCGTACCGAGGAGTTCCGGCTGGACATTCCGGGTCCGGAGATCAGCGACGAGGACCTGGCGGCGTTGTTCGTCCGGCACCTCGGGCTGCTGATGGTCGCCGAGGTCCGGATCAGCGCGAAGACGATCATCGAAGAGCCGCACAAGGGTGGCCGGGGCGTCGCCGTCGAGGAGCGCGGCTCCGATCGTCGGCTTGTCGAGTTGAGCCACGTGATCAGCGACGGGATGATCACCCTGCCCGGCTGGCCGGCACCGCGGATCAGTGACTGGCTGACCTTCGCGGCGTCCCGGGCGAACTACGCGCCGGGCACCGAGTTCCACGTGGCCCGGATCGACATGATCGCCAACACCGGCACGTACCTGGACACCCCCGCCCACCGCTGGGCCGGGGGCGACGACCTGGCCGGGGTGTCACTGAGCCGCCTCGCCGACCTGCCCGGTGTGGTCGTTCGGGTGCCGGCCGGGACGCGGGCCGTGGACCGGCTGATGCTGGCGCCGTACGAGGTCGCGGGATGCGCGGTGCTGCTGCACACGGGGTGGGACGTGCACTTCGGCACCGAACGGTACGGCGCTCCGGAGGCGCCCTACCTGACCGGGGACGCCGCCCAGGCGCTGGCCGACGCTGGTGCCGCACTGGTCGGCATCGACTCGATCAACATCGACGACATGAGTCCGACGGCCGGCGGCGTACGCCCCGCGCACAGCACCCTGCTCGCCGCCGGCATCCCGATCGTGGAGCACCTGACCGGCCTGGACGCGCTCCCGCCAAGCGGGTTCCGGTTCACGGCGGCCCCACCGAGAGTGGCCGGCATGGGCACCTTCCCGGTCCGCGCCTTCGCCATCGTCAACCGCTGAACCCGCCAACCGCTGAGCCCGGCGATCACCCACCCACGCGGCGAGCAGCCCGAAACGGTGGTTGAGATCACGCCCGAAAACACCGCCCCGGGGGCAGTGGATCACCCGGGGGTCTCCAGACATACGGTGGGCGCGGATACCATCCAGTGAGTCGGACAGCGCTGTCCTTCGCATCCACGTGAGGGAGCGCACCGTGACTGACCAGCACGACCACGACGGCCCCGACGCCGCGCTGCGTGCCGACATCCGCCGGCTCGGCACCCTGCTCGGTCAGACCCTGGCCCGCCAGGAGGGTCGCCCGCTGCTCGACCTCGTCGAGGAGATCCGCGCCCAGGTCCGCACCGACGCCCCGGCGGCCGCCCAGCGCCTCGGCGGGCTCGACGTGACCACCGGCACCAAGCTGGCCCGCGCGTTCTCCACCTACTTCCACCTGGCCAACATCACCGAGCAGGTGCACCGCGCACGGGACCTGCGCCGCCGTCGCGCGGTGCAGGGCGGCTGGCTGGACCAGGCGGCCAAGATGATCGCCGAGCGTGGGGTGCCGGCCGAGGAGATCGCCAACGCGGCTCGCCGGCTGGCGGTCCGCCCGGTCTTCACCGCCCACCCGACCGAGGCGGCCCGCCGCTCGATCCTGTCCAAGCTGCGGGCGATCGCCGACGAGTTGGACACCGAGACCGCCAACGCGATCCTCTACGGTGCCAGCGACGAGGGCCCGGCCAACCGCCGCCTCGCCGAGCTGCTGGACCTGATGTGGCAGACCGACGAGCTGCGCCTCGACCGACCGGACCCGACCGACGAGGCCCGCAACGCCATCTACTACCTGCGCGACCTCTACGCCGAGGCCGCCCCGCAGGTGCTCGACGATCTGGCCGACACGCTGCGCACCCTCGGCGTGGAGACGTCACCGACGGCCCGGCCGCTGAGCTTCGGCACCTGGATCGGCGGCGACCGCGACGGCAACCCGTTCGTCACCCCGGCGGTCACCCGCGAGGTGCTGGCCATCCAGCACGAGCACGGCATCGCGGCCACCGAGAAGGCGATGGACCACCTGATCAACGAGGTCTCGGTCTCCCGCCGACTGCGCGGGGTGTCGCTGGACCTCTCCGCCAGCCTCGCCGCCGACCTGGACGCCCTGCCCGAGGTGGCGACGCGGTTCCGGCGGGTCAACGCCGAGGAGCCGTACCGGCTCAAGGCGCGCTGCGTGAAGGCGAAGCTCGCCAACACCCGGCAACGCCTGCGGCAGGGCACCGCGCACGTGCCGGGCCGGGACTACCGGGGCTCCGCCGAGCTGATCGCCGACCTGGACCTGCTGCGTGCCTCGCTGGCCCGCAACTCCGGGCAGCTCACCGCCGTCGGCCGGCTGGCCTCGACCATTCGTACCGTCTCCGCGTTCGGCCTGCACCTGGCCACCATGGACGTCCGGGAGCACGCCGAGGCGCACCACGCGGTGCTCGCCCAGCTCTACGAGGCCGTTGGCGAGGTCTCCGACTATCCGGCGCTGAGCCGGCTGGAACGCACCAAGCTGCTCGCCGACGAGCTGACCGGGCGGCGACCGCTGTCCACCCTCGACACCCCGCTCTCCGAGCCCGCCCGCAAGACGTTCGACGTGTTCAGCACGATCCGGGAGGCTCAGGACCGGTTCGGCAACGAGGTCATCGAGTCGTACATCATCTCGATGACCATGGGCATCGACGACGTGCTGGCCGCGGTGGTGCTGGCCCGCGAGGCCGGCCTGGTGGACGTGCACAGCGGGCGCGCCCGGATCGGGTTCGTGCCGCTGTTGGAGACCCCGGCCGAGCTCAACGCCGGCGGCGAACTCCTCGACGACCTGCTGTCGCTGCCCGCGTACCGGGCGCTGGTGCGGGCCCGGGGCGACGTGCAGGAGGTCATGCTCGGCTACTCCGACTCCAACAAGGAAGCCGGGATCACCACCAGCCAGTGGTCGATCCACCGGGCGCAGCGCGCGCTGCGCGACGTGGCCGCCCGGCACGGGGTGCACCTGCGGCTGTTCCACGGCCGGGGCGGCACGGTCGGGCGTGGCGGCGGGCCGACGCACGAGGCGATCCTCGCTCAGCCGTACGGCACGTTGGACGGCGCGATCAAGGTGACCGAGCAGGGTGAGGTGATCTCCGACAAGTACACCCTGCCGTCCCTGGCCCGGGAGAATCTGGAGCTCACCCTCGCCGCGGTGCTCCAGGCGACGCTGCTGCACACCGCGCCGCGGCAGCCAGCCGAGATGCTGGAACGCTGGGACGCCACGATGGATGTGGTGTCCGAGTCGGCGTACCGGTCCTACCGCTCGCTCGTCGAGGACCCGGACCTGCCGGCGTACTTCTGGGCGTCCACCCCCACCGAGTTGCTCGGCGCCCTGAACATCGGCTCCCGGCCGGCGAAGCGCCCGAACACCGGCGCGGGGCTGTCCGGCCTGCGGGCCATCCCGTGGGTGTTCGGCTGGACGCAGACCCGGCAGATCGTGCCGGGCTGGTTCGGCGTCGGCTCCGGGCTGGCCGCCGCCCGCGAGGCCGGTCTGGCGGACGTGCTCGCCGAGATGCACCGCAACTGGCACTTCTTCCGCACGTTCCTGTCGAACGTCGAGATGATGGTGACCAAGACCGACCTGAGCATCGCCCGCCGGTACGTCGAGACCCTGGTCCCGAAGAATCTGCACCCGATCTTCGAACAGATCGAGCAGGAGTACGAGCTGACCAAGCGGGAGGTGCTGGCGGTGACCGCCTCACCCGCCCTGTTGGAAAACTCGCCGGTGCTCCAGCGCACCCTCGCCGTGCGCGACACCTACCTGGAACCGCTGCACCATCTCCAGGTGGCGCTGCTGCGGCAGTACCGGGAGTCCGGTGCCGCCGGGCGGGCGATCGCCACCGCCCCGGGTGGCCGACGCGCACCGAGCGACGGCACCGCCCTGGAACGCGCACTGCTCACCACGGTCAACGGCATCGCCGCCGGAATGCGCAACACCGGCTGATCAACAGGTACGAGAACGGGCCCCGGTCGCTGCGACCGGGGCCCGTTTCCGTAGGTGTGAACGACGGTCAGAAGTCGCCGCCGCCGAAGTCCCCACCCCCGAAGTCACCGCCACCGAAGTCACCGCCACCGAAGCCGCCGCCGCCGAAGTCCCCACCAGCGTAGTCCCCACCGAAGTCGCCGCCCTGGTCACCGCCGGCGAAGTCGCCGCCGCCGTCGCCGCCGAAGTCCTGGTCGTCGCTGCCCTGGTCGACTCCGTCGCCGAAGCCCTCCTGGTAGCCGGCGTCGTAGCCGTACCCGGGGTCGGCGAAGGCGGGCGAGAACAGCGCGTCGGCGATCAGGATGCCGCCGAGCACACCGGCGCCGGCGCCCAGCGCCGTCTTCCACCACGGCGTCGAATACCAACCGGCCGGCACCGGCCGACCCTGGTAACGCCCACCGGGGTAGTAGTAGGGCGTTTCCCGGCCGGGTTGCGGCCCGGCCCGGAAGGTCTGCCCCTGCACGTCGACCTCGCGCTCCTTGGTGAGCTGCCCGACGCCGCGTGCGGCGGCCAGCGTCGGCACCTCCGGACCAGGATCGATGCCCAGCGCGGTACGCGCCGCCCGGATGTACGCCAGCCCCTCCAGCGCAGTCTCCCGCGCCAACCCGAACTGGTGCGGCGTACGCGCCTGCTCCAACTGCGAGCCGGCCGCGTTGTAGCGCTCACCGGCATCGGCCAGCGCCTGGCGTACCGCTGGATCGTCGCCCTGCAGGTTCATCAACTGGCCGCCGAGACGCTCGTACCACCGCTGCGCCTCCGCGCGGGCGTCGCCGAGCGCGGTGCGTTGGCGGGCGCCGGCCTGGGCGCGGACGAGCGCCGCGGCGCCCAACGCGCCGACCACCACGACGGCGAGGCAGAGCACAAGTTCCATGACAACGAACGTACCCCCGGCCCGCACGTCGTACCGGTCTGGCAAGCTCCGGTGATGGACGTCTCGACCCTGCTCCTGGTGATCGTGTGCCTCGGTGCCGGCGGGGCGGTGGGCTGGCTCGCGGCCCGGTCCCGCTCGGCGGCCGACATCGCCCGCCTGGACGCCACCCTGGCCGCCACCCGGGAGGGCGAGGGCCGGCTGGAGCAGTCGATGCGGGCTCTGAGCTACGAGGCCACCGCGCAGTCCCAGGAGGCGGTGGCCCGGGCTGTCGCGCCGCTGCACGACACCCTGCGCCGCTACGAGCTGCGGGTGGCCGAGCTGGAGCACGACCGGGTCGACGCGTACGCCGAGCTGCGTGAGCAGGTCCGTTCGATGACCACGGTCTCCGGTGAGCTGCGCACCGAGACCAAGCAACTGGTGGCGGCGTTGCGCGCGCCGCAGGTGCGGGGCCGCTGGGGCGAGCACCAACTGCGCCGGATCGTCGAGGCGGCCGGGATGTTGGAGCACTGCGACTTCTCCGAGCAGGTCACCGCCGCCACCGACCAGCAGGTCGTCCGACCGGATCTGGTGGTCCGGCTGCACGGCGGCCGTTCCGTCGTGGTGGACGCCAAGGCGCCGTTCGACGCGTACCTGACGGCCATGGAGGCCCGCGACGAACGCGGCCGGGACACCCACCTCGACGCGCACGCCCGGCACCTGCGGGGGCACGTCGACGCGCTGGCCGCCAAGTCCTACTGGTCGGCGTTCGACAACTCACCCGAGTTCGTGGTGCTGTTCATTCCGGCCGACACGTTCCTCGACGTCGCGCTCCAACGTGACCCGACGCTGCTGGAGCACGCGTTCACCCGCAACGTGGTGCTGGCCACGCCGGCCACGCTTGTCGCACTGCTCCGGACCGTCGCCTACTCCTGGCGGCAGGAGGCGCTGGCCCGCAACGCGCTCGCGGTGCACACCCTCGCGCGGGAGCTGTACGGTCGGCTCTCCACGCTCGGCGACCACGTGGGCAAGCTCGGGTCGTCGCTGGCCGGGGCGGTGACCGCGTACAACCGGGCGGTCGGGTCGTTGGAGGCCCGGGTGCTGGTCAGCGCGCGCAAGCTCGCCGAGTTGGGCGTCTCGGACGACGAGTTGGCCACGCCCGCGCAGGTCGAGTTGACGCCCCGGCAGCCGCAGGCACCCGAGCTGGCCGATCCGGCCGACGACGAGGTCACGACCCGCTAGCGCGGGTGTTCAGGACCGGTTGGCGTTCGACACGACGAATGGGGTGCCCTGCTGGCAGGTGGTCATCATGCCGGGCTCGGCCCGGCCGGTGACCTCCACCCGCGCACCGGGGGTCAGCACGTCCCGCGGCCCGCCGAGGAGCAGGTAGCCGTCGAGCAGTACGCAGTTGGGCTCCACCCCGCCCTGCACCACCCCGGACAGGGTGGTGGCCCGGACCCCCGGGGGCGTGCTCGGACCGCCCGGTTTCGGGCGCGACGGCACGCCGGTCGGTGCGGGGTCGACGATCGACGGCGTGCCGGACGGGTCGGGCGTGGGCTGGCCGGTCGCCGACGGCGTGCCGGTCGGCGTCGGCGGGGGGTTGCCGCGTCCGGCGTCCTGGCTGCCGCAGGCGCTCAGCGCCACGCAGACGGTCAGCGCGGAGACGGCGAGCCGAAAGGTCCTCATGCCGAATCTGACGTACGCCGGGCCGGGTTCGTTCCCGTGTTCAGCCGCGTGCCGCCGCGGCCTTCATGTCCCGCTTCAGCTCCTGCGGGAGGGAGAACGTGAGCCGCTCGTTGGCGGTGGTGATCTCCTCGACGTCGGCGAAGCCCCGCGCCGCGAGGTAGGCCAGCACCTCCTGGACCAGGTCGTCCGGGACGCTCGCGCCGGAGGTCAGGCCGACCGTGGTGGCCCCCTCCAGCCAGGCGTCGTCGATCTCGTGGGCGAAGTCGACCAGGTGGCCGGCGCGGGCGCCCGCGTCCAGGGCGACCTCGACCAGGCGGACCGAGTTGGAGGAGTTGGTCGAGCCGACCACGATCACCACGTCGCAGTCGGGGGCGATCTCCTTGACCACGTGCTGCCGGTTGGACGTGGCGTAGCAGATGTCGTCGCTGGGCGGGGACTGCAACAGCGGCAGTCGCTGCTTGAGCCGGGCCACCGTCTCCAGCGTCTCGTCGACCGAGAGCGTGGTCTGGGAGAGCCAGACGACCTTCTCCGGATCACGGACGGTGATCTTGTCGGCGCCGTCCGGGCCGTCGACGAGTTGGATGTGCGCGGGGGCCTCGCCGGCGGTACCGATGACCTCCTCGTGCCCCTCGTGGCCGATGAGCAGGATGTCGTAGTCCTCGGCGGCGAACCGCTTCGCCTCGTGGTGCACCTTGGTGACAAGCGGGCAGGTCGCGTCGATCGCCTTCAGCGAGCGCGCCCTGGCCTGCTCGTAGACCTCGGGAGCGACGCCGTGCGCGGAGAAGATGACGGTGGCTCCCTCCGGCACCTCCTCGTTCTCCTCCACGAAGATCGCGCCCTGCGCCTCCAGGGTCTGCACGACGTGCTTGTTGTGCACGATCTGCTTGCGCACGTAGATCGGGGCACCGTAGAGCTTCAGTGCCTCCTCGACGGTCTGCACCGCGCGGTCGACGCCGGCGCAGTAGCCGCGGGGCTTCGCCAGGAGCACGCGCTTGCCGGTCCGGGGAGTCGCCTCAGCCTCAGTCACCCCCCCATCGTACGTGCCGGCCCTCCCGCCGCCACTTCCGCCAAATCCCGCGCAACCCTGCCCCAAGCCCTCGATGATCATGAAGTTAGCGGCGCGACACGCCGTCGAACAGCGCGATAACTTCATGATCGACGGGGCTGGTGGGTGGGGTCCGTAGGGTGGGCGGGTGACTGAGGGGGCGCGGAGCAGCGCGGAGGAGCCTTGGCCGGTGCGGGTGGTCAGCCAGAAGGTGGGGGCGTGGATCGCCAAGCTCGGCTGGGTGTGGGTCGACGGGCAGGTGGCGCAGATCAGCCGCCGACCCGGGGCCAGCACTGTCTTCCTCACCCTGCGTGACCCGTCGGCCGACCTGAGCCTGACCGTCACCACCAACCGGGACGTGCTGGACGCCGGGGCGCCGGAGCTGCGCGAGGGCGCCCGGGTGGTGCTGCACGCCAAGCCGGAGTTCTACGCCGCCCGGGGCACGCTGAGCCTGCGCGCCGACGAGATCCGTCAGGTGGGGCTCGGGGAGCTGCTGGCCCGGCTGGAGAAGCTCAAGAAGCTACTCGCCGCCGAAGGGCTCTTCGACCGCGCCCGCAAGCGCCGGCTGCCGTTCCTGCCCGGCCGGGTCGGGCTCATCACCGGTCGCGCGTCGGCGGCGGAGCGGGACGTGTTGACCAACGCCCGGCGACGGTGGCCGGCGGTGCAGTTCCGCACGGTGAACGTGGCCGTGCAGGGCCCGTCCGCGGTGCCGCAGATCGTCGACGCGCTCAAGGTCCTGGACGCCGACCCGAGCATCGACGTGATCATCATCGCTCGGGGCGGCGGCGGCATCGAGGACCTGCTGCCCTTCTCCGACGAGGCGCTCTGCCGCGCGGTGTTCGGTTGCCGTACCCCGGTGGTCAGCGCGATCGGCCACGAGACGGACGCGCCGCTGGTCGACTACGTCGCCGACGTCCGCGCCTCCACCCCGACCGACGCGGCCAAGCGTGTCGTCCCCGACCTCACCGAGGAGGTACGCCTCATCGGTCAGGCCCGGCACCGCCTGGAACGGGCGGTGCGCAACCTGGTCGACCGGGAGACGCACCGGCTCGACGGGTTGCGGTCCCGGCCGGTGTTGGCCCGACCGCAGGTGATGGTGGAGCATCGAGCGACCGACCTGAGCGCGTTGCGCCAGCGGGCCGGCCGCTGCCTGGAGCACCGGCTCACCGCCGCCGACGACGACCTGCGGCACACCCTCGCCCGGCTGCGTGCGCTCTCCCCCGCCGCCACCCTCGACCGGGGGTACGCGATCGTGCAACGTGCGGACGGCCACGTCGTCCGCGCGGCGTCCGACGTCGGCAAGGGCGACCCGTTGCGGGTACGACTGGCCGACGGCGAACTGGCCGCCACGGTCGACGGCTGAGTGGCGACGCGGTGACCCGGCGAGGGGTGTGCTGAGATGGGTGCGATGACTGACGACACGAAGGCCGGGCCGGACGAGCGGCTCAGTTACGAGCAGGCCCGCGCCGAGCTGGCCTCGGTGGTGGAACGGCTGGAGGCCGGCGGCACGTCGCTGGAGGAGTCGCTGGCGCTCTGGGAGCGCGGTGAGGCGCTGGCGGTGATCTGTCAACGCTGGCTGGACGGCGCGCGGGCACGGATCGACGCCGCCCGGCAGGAGCCCGCTTCCTGACCGACCGCCGGTGGGGCGGCCGGAGCCGCCCCACACGCGTACGTCAGTTGAACAGGCTGTACAGCTCGGCCGGCGCTTCCACGACCTGGTCCGCCGGCGGCTTCTGGGCGGCGGTGGCGGCACCGTAGTCGGAGTACGTCATCTTGATCTCCTGGGCGGCGGTCTGCCCGGCTGCCGGCAACTGCAACACCAGCTCACTGAGGCGGCCCTGCGCGTCCACCTTCGCGGTGAAGGGAACGGTCTTCGCCTGGGTACCCAGCGCGGCGATCGTGGCGGCGTTCAACGAGCCCGCCTCGGCGGCCTTGCTGACGTCGATGGTGCCCGCGTACGCGCCGGTGCCGGTGCTGCGTACCTCGGTGATGCCCTGGGTCAGCACCGCGCTGCCGGCCGGGTCGACCTTGTCGAAGTCGAAGCCGAGATTGCGGTTGCCCTTGATCCGGGCCTGGTCCAGGTGCTGGTACTTGCCGAGGTTGAGCTGCTTGATGGCGGGCAGGCTGTCGGCGGTGGGGCCGGTCAGTTCCAGCTTCACCCAGCTGTCCGGCTTGTAGTGGATCACGTCGAGCTTCATGGCCAGGTCGGACGAGGGGCCGCCGATGGCGAACTTCATCGCCGCGCTCTGGCTCGGCTGGTGCACCTGGCCCTCGGCTGTCGAGCCGGCGCCAGCGAGAGTGAACCGGAAGTTGCCGCTGCTGATCTCCTTGGTGGAGTCGAGCAGGGCCTGCTTGGCGTCGCCCGCCGCCGGAGCGCCGGACGCGCTCGCCGTGCCGGACGCGGTCACCGTCGGGGTGGCGGTCGATCCGGCGGTGCCGGTCCCACCGTCGCCGCAGGCGGCCAGTGCGGGCGTGATCAGGGCAGCGGCTACCAGGCCGGCGCCGAATCGTCGGACAGTCATACGTGTCTCCCAAGGGGGTCACCCGACGGCCTGGACGGCGCCGGAAACCGGGCGACGCGGCAGCACCGTCGGCCGCGCCGCGCGATCCGGGCCGAGCAGCGCACCCGGATCACTCCCTCTCTGTTCCCTGTTGACGGGTCGGACAATCACCCTTCTGTCCGGTTGCCCTCCGCGACCACCACCGGGCCTGGTCAGCGCAGCGAGCCGGCCAACTCGCGTAGTTCGTTGTCCCGGGCGTCGCCGATGACGATCACCGTGCGGGACGGCTCCAGGAGGACCAGCGCCTGCTGGTTGCCCCGGGCCGTGTAGAGCTGCCAGGTGCGCCCGGCCAGCTCGGTCGGGCCCCGGGGCTGCCCCTGGTCGGTCAGCTCGGCGGGGAGCAGCCGCTCCGCCGGCACACTGCTCTGCAAGAGTTGCAGGCCCCGCCCCTCCGGTGTGAGATAGCCGATACGCAGGTTCGCGCCGCCGTCGACGCTCTGGTAGCGGGCGCTCACCGTCGACCATTCGGGGCTGAGCCCCTCCGGCTGGCTCACCGGAAACACGTTCGCCGACCGGGCCTGCTCGATGGCCGGGGCTGGATCGACTGTCGTGGCCTGGTCACCGCCGAGGAAGCCGCGATAGAACGCCAGCAGCAGCGCGATCGGGACGAGCAGCACCAGCAAGGAGATCGCCATGTCCTTCGGCGACCGCTCGGATTTGGCGGGTCGTACTCCCGGCGGTGGCGTCGGCTCATCGCGGGCGGGGTCACCACCGGGGCCGACGGGGACGTCGGCCGGCGGCTGACCGTCGGGCGGCGTGCGGTCGGCGGGTACGCGGTCGGCTGGCTGTGCGGGCTCCACCCCTCCATCTTCGCAGCCGCCCGACCGGCGGTATCCAGGCCATCACCGCCCCGCGCCAACCCCGGGTCGGCCATCGTGTGAGGATCAGCGACAGAGCCGGCAGTGGGGACCGCCCCGCCGCCGGTCGTCCCCGCACCGTCGCGAGGAGGAGCAGCCGTCATGACCAACACCAGGACGCGGATCCCACAGGATCTCGACCGAAACCTCGCCCTCGACCTGGTCCGGGTCACCGAGGCAGCCGCGATGGCCGCCGGCCGGTGGGTGGGCCGGGGCGACAAGGAGGGCGGCGACGGAGCCGCCGTCGACGCCATGCGCAAGCTGATCAACTCGATCCAGATGCGCGGCGTGGTGGTGATCGGCGAGGGCGAGAAGGACAACGCCCCGATGCTCTTCAACGGCGAACACGTCGGCGACGGCACCGGCCCCGAGGTGGACGTCGCCGTCGACCCGGTCGACGGCACCACCCTCATGAGCAAGGGCATGCCGAACGCCGTCGCCGTGCTCGCCGTCTCCGAGCGGGGTGCGATGTTCGACCCCAGCGCCGTTTTCTACATGGAGAAGCTCGCCGTCGGGCCGGCGTACGCCGATGTGATCGACATCAACGCCGGGGTGGCCGAAAATCTGCGCCGGATCGCGAAGGTCAAGGGCACCGACGTGTCCGAGGTGACGGTCTGCGTGCTGGACCGCAGCCGCCACGACGACCTGGTCACCCAGATCCGCCGGACCGGGGCGGGCATCAGGTTCATCTCCGACGGCGACATCGCGGGCACCATCGCGGCCGCCCGGGGCGAGTCCGAGGTCGACGTGCTGATGGGCATCGGCGGCACCCCGGAGGGCATCATCTCCGCCTGCGCGCTGAAGTGCATGGGCGGTGCGATGCAGGCCAAGCTCTGGCCCCGCGACGAGCAGGAACGGGAGAAGGCGCTCGCCGCCGGGCACGACCTGGACCGGGTGCTGTCCACCGACGACCTGGTCACCGGCGACAACTGCTTCTTCGTGGCGACCGGGGTCACCTCCGGAGATCTGCTGCGCGGAGTGCGGTACCGGGCCGGCGGCGCGTACACCCAGTCGATCGTGATGCGGTCGAAGAGCGGCACGATCCGGGTGATCGACTCGTACCACCGGCTGGAGAAGCTGGCGCTCTACTCCGCTGTCGACTTCGACGGTCGGCCGCTGGCCGAGCAGGAGTGATCACCACCGGCGCCGCGACACCGCAGGCCATCTCCGCGACCCGCCGAATCGCCGGTGTCGCGTTGGCGTCGGCCTCCGGGGTCGCGGTGGCGGTGCAGTCGCGGATCAACGGCGAGTTGGGGGTACGCCTGGCCGACGGGTTCGCCGCCGCGGTGGTCTCGTTCGGGCTGGGTCTGCTGGTGCTCCTGGTGCTGGTGCCCGCCACCCCCGGCGGGCGACGTGGCCTGGTCGGGGTGCGGCGCGCGCTCGCGACGGGCACGCTGCGGCCGTGGCAGTGCCTCGGTGGCATGTGCGGGGCTTTCCTGGTGGCTTC
Organism: Micromonospora sp. NPDC048935; assembly: GCF_043197875.1. NCBI lineage: Bacteria > Bacillati > Actinomycetota > Actinomycetes > Micromonosporales > Micromonosporaceae > Micromonospora > Micromonospora sp. NPDC048935. The sequence goes on from NZ_JBICTZ010000002.1 coordinate 117,419, forward strand.
CCAGGGCCTCACCATCGGCACGTTGGGCGTGGCGGTGTTCACCGTGGCCGTGGTAGCCGGCCAGTCCGGCAGCAGCCTCGCCGTGGACCGGGCCGGCATCGGTCCGACCGGCCGGCAGCCGGTCACCCGGCAGCGGCTGGCCGGCGCGGTGCTCACCGTGCTCGCGGTCGGCCTGGCCGTCGGTGACCGGCTCGGCGCTCCGGGCACGCTGGCGCTGGCCCTGCTGCCGCTGGTCGCCGGGGTGGGCACCGCCTGGCAGCAGGCCGTCAACGGGCGGGTCCGGGCGGCGGCCGAGAGCGCGTTGACCGCCACACTCGTCAACTTCGCCGTCGGCACGGCCACCCTGCTCGTCGCGTTCGCCATCGACATCGCGGTACGCGGTTGGCCGACCGGCCACCTACCCAGCGAGCCGTGGCTCTACCTGGGCGGCCCGATCGGCATCGTGTTCATCGCGATCGCCGCCGCGATCGTACGGTTCACCGGGGTGCTGCTGCTCGGCCTGGCCACCATCGCCGGCCAGATCGTGGGGGCGGTCCTGCTGGACCTGGTGCTGCCCACCGCGGCCTCCCACCCCGGTGTGAACACCCTGCTCGGTGCAGCACTGACCATGGTGGCGGTGCTGATCGCCGCGCTGGCGCCACCGGCCCCCCGCGCCGACCAACCCGCGCGCTGAACGCCCCACGCCCCCCCGCGCCGAACGCCTCACGCGCCGACCAACCCGTGCCCTGGGCACCCGGCACGCCGACCAACCCCCGCGCTCGCGGCTCCGCGCGGAACGCTCAGTCCGGCGGGAGCTGCAACGGGTAGGGCGGCCGGAGTTGGGCCGGCGCGGGCGGCGGGAACTGCGCCGGCGCGGGCGGATCAGGCACCGCCAGCGGGCGCGAAGGGTCGGGCACCGCCAGCGGGCGCGAAGGATCAGGCACCGCCAGCGGTCGCGAAGGGTCGGGTGCATTCGGGTAGGTCGGGTCAGGCACCGCGGGCGGGCCCGGAGGGTAGGGCGCGGGCGGACAGGGCCGGCCGTACGGCGCGGGCGGATAGGGCCACCCTTGCGGCGCGGGCGGATAGGGCCCGTGCGGCCCGGGCGGGTAGGGCGGACGCGGCGGATGCCGGCGCTCGTACGCGCGGGTCGGGTCGACAAGCCCGGCGATCCGGATGGCCAGCAGCACGCCCGGCACCGTGCCCAACAGGGCGAGCGGCACCGCGATCCGGGTCTGTGGTGGGGTGCCGTGCAGCCAACCGATGAGCGGCAGCCAGGCCAGGAAGGCGGTGAGCAGGAGCCCGATCAGCGCCCCTGTGATCCATCGGCCCAGCGCCCCCTGGTAGGAGGCCCGGACGATCAGACTCACCGCCGTCAGGAGACACGCCGGCAGGACGACGAGCAGCAGGGCGTTGAACGTCGAGTAGTCGTCGTTGCGCTCCCAGGCCAGGGCCAGCACGATCCCGGCGGACAGCATCACCCCGCTGCCGGCGACTCCCCACCAGCGTGGGCCTCCGCCGCGCCGGATCGCCAGGTGGGCGGCGAGCACGGTGACCGCGACGGCCAGGGTCAGCGAGAGCGCGAAGGCGAGGAAGACGTCGGTGTCGCGGTCGTCGGGTCCCTCGGGGCCCAGCATGGGTGGATCGTCCGAGCGGACGTCCAGGGTGGTCTGCTCGCTGGGGAATCCGGCACGTCGCCAGCCGCCGTCCGATCCTCGGCGCAGGAGGCCGTCGCGACCGTTGGCGACCAGCACCTCGTGGCCGCCGTCGGCCACGGGATAGACGATCAGATCGCGGGAGGCGAAGTGCCGACGGATGTCGCCCGGGTTGTCGAACCGACGGGCGAACGCCTCGCGGCGCGCGTCCGACATCTCCCAGGCCACCCGCCACGTCGCACCGGCGTCGTCGCTCTGTTCGACCCGCAGGTGGTCGGGGACCGCCCGGTAGCACCGCCGCGGCTCGGCCGGCACGCACGCCTGCCGCTGCCCGACGCCCGGACGGGACAGCCGCTGTTCCTCGCCGTCGTCGGCGGGTCGCCAGCTGGTCCCCCGGTCCGTACTGACCGACCACCGGCCCTCGGCTGGCTGGGTCGGCCAGGATCGGTCGTCGTAGCCCGAGCCGATCGAGGCCGCCGGCTGACCATCGAGCAGGGCGGTGCCCACGGCGTAGGGGTAGCGCACCACGCTTGTCGCGGCCACCGCCAGCACCGCCGGCGGCAGCACCACCAGCAGCCGGACCAGCCGGGCGGTCCGTTGCCGCACCGGTCGGCGACGCGCTCGCGTCCAACTCCACCAGGCCAGGCCGAGTGCCGGCAGGGTCAGCAGGTCGGTCCGGTCGGCTCGGACGAGGGACGGCCCGGCCAGCACGGTCCAGCCCGACGAGGCCAGTTCGGCGGCGTACCCGCTGGATTTGACGAGCGCGAACCCGGCGCCCACCACGACCAGACCGGCCAGCGCGGCGGCCCGGGCCGGCAACCGCGGCACCAGGAGGGTCAGCAGCACCGCGACCAGTGGCGGGGCGAGCACCAGGCCGGCGACGTCGCTCAGCTTGCCGGTCAGCGGGCCGGGGAAGGCCGGCTTCAGGACGTGGTCGTTGACCAGCAGCAGCACCAGGGCGAGCAGGGTGCTGGGGTGGCCGAGCCAGGGCAGGGTGGTCGATGCGCCGTCCTGGCGTGCCGCGGGACCGGTCATCCTCCCAGGGTCGGGTCGACCCGTCTCGATCCGGACACGGATCGATGCGGGTCCGATACCGACGGTCAGCCGGCGTCCGAGGAGTGCCCGGGGAAGAGGTGGGCGCTCGGGTCGATGGCCACCGCCGCGTTGTTGACCGCCGTCGCCGCCTCGCCGAAGCCGGTGGCGATCAGGCGCACCTTGCCCGGGTATTCGGTGATGTCACCCGCCGCGAAGACCCGGGGCAGGTTTGTCGCCATCGCGCTGTCCACCAGGATGTGCCGGCGGTCCAGCCGCAGCCCCCACTCGGCGAGCGGGCCCAGGTCGGCGGTGAAGCCGAGCGCGGCGACCACGGTGTCCACCGGCAGCGTCTCGGTGGCACCGCCGTGCACCCGCACCTCGGCGGCGGTCACGGCACCCTCCCCGAACAGCCTGGTGACCTCGGCGTTGACCACCACCCGCACCGGCAGGGAGAGCACCCGGGCGACAGTCGAGGCGTGCGCCCGGAATTTCTCCCGGCGGTGCACGAGGGTCACCGAACGGGCCAGTGGTTGCAGCGCCAACGCCCAGTCGAAGGCGGAGTCGCCGCCACCGACGATCAGCACGTCGTGGTCGGCCAGCTCGGTCGGCTCGGTGACGAAGTAGACGATCCCGGTGCCGGGAGCGCCGTCGGCGCACGGCAGGGGTCGAGGGCTGAAGCTGCCGAGCCCGCCGGTGACCACGACCGCCCCGCACGCGAGCTGCTCGCCGCCGGCCAGGCCGAGCACCGGAAGACCGTCGGCGTACGACAGTTTCTCGGCACGGGTGTTGAGCAGGTATTGAGGCGCGAATGGGGCGGCCTGTGCCACCAGGTTGGCCACCAGATCCCGGCCCTTGACCGCGGGAAAGCCGGCCACGTCGAGGATCAACTTTTCCGGGTACATGGCGGTGACCTGGCCGCCGGGCTCGGGCAGCGCGTCGATGACCGCCACCGACAACCCTCGGAACCCGGCGTAGTACGCGGCGAAGAGACCGGCCGGACCGGCCCCGATCACGGCGACATCGACCTCGCGCATGGCGTACCGTCGCTTTCCGCTTACGGATCAACGCGTGCTGATCTCGACCGTAGGCGGGTGGCAGCGGTCCGGCAAGCACGTCCCAGGGGCGCGCCGGGGATTTGGTCAGGGCAGGCTGAGCGTGGACCCGAAGTGGTCCGGCCCGTCCACCGCCGGCCGTCGACGACGGAACAGGATCGCCGCGACCACCCCGCCGAGCAGCCCGAACAGGTGGCCCTGCCAGGAGATCCGCTCGTCGGTGGGGAGGATGCCGACGAGCTGCCAGCCGTAGAGCAGGCCGACAAGCAGGAAGACCGCGAAGTTCCACCAGCTGCGTTCGACGATGCCCCGGGTGAGCAGGATGCCCAGGTAGCCGAAGATGACGCCGCTGGCGCCGACCACCACCGAGTTGGGCGAGCCGGTGAACCAGACGCCGAGCCCGCTCACCAGGATGATGACCAGGGTCGACCAGAGGAAGCGGCGGGCACCGGCGGCCAGCACGAACGTGCCCAGCAGGATCAACGGAATGCTGTTGCTGTAGAGGTGGTCGAAGCCGTGGTGCAGGAACGGGGAGAAGAAGACCCCGTCCAGCCCTTCGATCCGTTGCGGGATGATGCCGGCGTTGGCGTCCAGGCCGAACGCGAGCCCCTGGTCGACGGCCTCGATGAGGAAGAGGAACGGGACCACCGCGCACATGGCGACGAACGCCCGGCCGAGGGCGGCGTAGAACGCCTCGGTGCCGAACCGGAAGGGGTCGCCGCTTGACGGGTGCAGGGTCACCTGACAACTGCTATCAGCAAAAGCGGCCGGCCGCCACTCACGTCCCGTCCGGGGTACGCGCGAAGGCGGGGCGAGTGGAGAGCCACCCGCCCCGCCTTCGGAAGCCGTCAGTAGTGGTTGTTGTTCTGGAAGAACGTCCAGGCGCCGCAGGGCGTGTCGTACTTGCCCTTGATGTAGCCCAGCCCCCACTTGATCTGGGTGGCCGGGTTGTTCCGCCAGTCGGAGGCGACCGTGCCCATCTTGCTGCCCGGCAGGGCCTGCGGGATGCCGTACGCACCGGACGAGTTGTTGGCGGCCTTGTGGTTCCAGCCGCTCTCCTTGGTCCAGAGCTTCTCCAGGCAGGGGAACTCGGCGATGCCGAAGCCCGCGCCGATCATCAGGGCGCAGCCGGTCTTGCGGTTGCCGCTGAACTCCTCGCAGGACGCCGGGATCGGCCCGTCGTACGGCTTGGCGGGTGCGTTGGCGGCCTCGCGCTCGCGCTTGCGGGACGCCGCGGCGGCCTCGGCCTTGCGGGCTCGCTCGGCGGCCTCCTTGGCGGCCTGTGCCGCACGCAGCTTGGCCTGGTATTCGGCGGCCCGTTGCTTGGAGAACTGCACCTGGTGGGCGGCCTGCCGCTCGCGCTGGTACGCGAGGTCGGCCCGGTCGACCTCGAGGCTGGCCTGCTCGACCAACCCCTGTTGCTGGGTTTCCCGGTCCTGGCCCAGGTAGAAGCCACCGGCAACGCCCACGGAGAGCAGCGCCACAGCAGCCGTACGGGCACCCAACCGGCTCCACAGCCGACTCACGAAGTGGTCCCTTCGTCGGGGGCATGGACGCGGCACGGCGCCGGTCACAGGTGGACCGTCAACCGTGCCACGAGCGCCCCGACCGCTTGCCGGTCGCGCCGACGCACCGATCACCGCCGATGTCCTCCGTCGTGCGACGAACGATCACCGACGATCCCCATGGTGCGTGGGCGCTCGTGGGACACGATTGCGCACAGTGAGGCTGATGGGAAACCAACCACGCTGTTTGTGACTTCTGCCACATTAATTATGTGGACAAAAGCCGCATAAGCACCATCAGATGGGAATGTCCTCCAGGAGATCGGTGACCATCGCGGCGATCGGCGACCGCTCCGAACGGCTGAGTGTCACGTGGGCGAAGAGCGGATGGCCCTTGAGCGCCTCGATGACCGCCGTCACCCCGTCGTGCCGGCCGACCCGCAGGTTGTCCCGCTGGGCCACGTCGTGCGTGAGCACCACCCGGGAGCCCTGCCCGATCCGGGACAGCACGGTCAACAGCACCCCGCGCTCCAGCGACTGGGCCTCGTCCACGATCACGTAGGCGTCGTGCAGGCTGCGCCCCCGGATGTGGGTCAGCGGCAGCACCTCCAGGATGCCCCGCGAGGTGACCTCCTCCAGCACGTTCTCGTGCACCACCGCGCCGAGCGTGTCGAAGACCGCCTGGGCCCACGGCGACATCTTCTCCGACTCCGAACCGGGCAGGTAGCCCAGCTCCTGGCCACCGACGGCGTACAGCGGGCGGAACACGATCACCTTCTTGTGCCGGCGGCGCTCCATCACCGCCTCCAGCCCCGCGCAGAGCGCCAACGCCGACTTGCCGGTGCCGGCCCGGCCACCGAGCGAGACGATCCCGATCGCCTCGTCGAGCAGCAGGTCGAGGGCGACGCGCTGCTCGGCGGAGCGGCCGTGCAGGCCGAACGCCTCCCGGTCGCCCCGGACCAACCGGACCGACTTGTCCGGCAGCACCCGGCCGAGCGCGGAGCCCCGCCCCGAGTGCAACACCAGACCGGTGTGGCAGGGCAGGCCGGCCGCCTCGTCGAGGTCGAGCGTCTCACCGGCGTACAGCGACCCGATCTGCTCCTCGCTGAGCTGCATCTCGGACATGCCCGTCCAGGTCGGGTCGCTGGCCTGGCCGTGGCGGTACTCGTCGGCACGCAGGCCCACCGAGGCCGCCTTGACCCGCAGCGGCATGTCCTTGCTGACCAGGGTCACCTCCCGCCCCTCGGCGGCGAGGTTGAGCGCGACGGAGAGGATCCGGGCGTCGTTGCTCTCGGTACGGAAACCGGGCGGCAGCACGCCGTCGTCGGTGTGGTTGAGCTCCACCCGCAGGGTGCCACCGGCCTCGTTGGCGGGCACCGGTCGGTCGAGTCGGCCATGCCGGACCCGTAGGTCGTCCAACATTCGCAGCGACTGCCGGGCGAACCAGCCCAGCTCCGGATGGTGCCGCTTGCCTTCCAGCTCGGTGATGACCACCAGAGGCAGCACCACCTCGTGCTCCGCGAACCGGTGGAACGCCGCCGGATCGGAGAGCAGCACGGAAGTGTCCAGGACGAAGGCCTGGCCGGCTGGTCGTGGCTCCTTCGGGTCGGCCGGCGCGGCGGCCGCCGTGCGGCGGCTCCTGCTGGCTCGGCGGGTCGTGGCAGTCGCGGCCGGGGTCTGGTCGGCACCGGCGGTGGTACGGCGAGTCGTCACAGGCCTGCTCCGACGGATGGGCACCCGCCACCCGTGTTCCGCCTCCTCCGGTGCCCGGGGACACGGGGTCGGATGCGGAACCCCGTGCGCGAGGTCGCAGATCCGGGCGGACCGGCTGGCTCGGGAGAACCCCGCGCCATGCCTAGACGCTAGCCGCGCCGAACCCTTCCGGCTAGTGCGTGCGGGGAACTCCCAGGACGGGTGCCTCGCCGGGAGTGGCCCGCGACGGGCACGGCGGAACCGGCCGGGATGCATGCCCCCTGCGCGCACCCCGGCCGGTTGGGGTCACCGTCACCGGTCTGACGTGACCCCGTCGGTGCGTGTCCGCCGCGGACGACGCACCGCGTCGATGCTGCCGGTCGGCGGGCCTGCGCCCGCCGACCGACCTCAGCCGGTGCGTCGGACGAGCGTGCCGGTCGGGTGCCGCCCGGTGGTCGGGGCGGCCGGAGCGCTGAACGACGAGCCGGTGTACGTGGTGCCGGGGCGGGCGACGGTGCTGGCCGAGCGGACCACGCCCGCCGGGGAGACCGACAGGGCGGAGGCGATCGCGGCCTGGGCGTCGCGGCGACGCCGGTTCCAGGCGCCCCGGTCACCGTCGAAGTAGCCCTGCCGGTAGCCGAAGCGGTAGCCGATGCGGTAGCTGAGCTGCCCGTGCAACCGACCGGCCGCGTAGCTTGTCGCACCGAGCACCAGGACGAGGAACACCGCGAGGAACGGGCTCATCGGGCAACACCGGCCCAGCGTGGACGCCAGGTCATCGCTCCTCCGGCTCGATCGTGGTGGGGTCCGCGACAAGCAGCCGGTCCAGGTCGTCGGTGCTGACCTCCTCGACCAGCTCGACGCTGATCCGGCAGCCGTCCAGCACGATCTCGGCCACCGAGGAGCGGCGGATCTCGCCTCCGGCGTCGTAGACCCGGACGCTCAATTCCGGGCAGCCGAGATGGGTACGCCAGGCGTTCCACTCGGCGCGGTCGCCGACGCTCAGCGACAGGTAGCGGCAGCCTCGGGCGAGGTAGAGACGCCAGGGGGCGGTCAGCCCCGCGGCGACCCCCTCGGCGATCAGCCCGAAGGCCTGGGCGCGGGTGGCGAGCTCGGTCACCACACCCCCTTGGCGTCGGGGGTATGACGCATGTGAGCACCAATCGTCTCATGCACGTGACACACCGTAGATTGTCCCATGGACGTGACAGTATCAGCTTTTCGTCCGCTTACGTTTGCCACTACGGGCATCTATTCTGCCCGCGTGACACCCCTCAACAGTGGCACTGAATCGTTTACCGGAAATCCGAAGCTCCCGTCACGTATGCGTGACAGTGGCGAGCCGGGGCGCGCGCCCAGCGCCGCGTGGCCGTACCGTCACGGGGTGACCGAGACGGCCAATGCGCGGAAGATCGCCTTCGCCACCTTCGTCCGCCGCGCCCTGGACGAGGCACGGGCGACCCGGGCCTGGAGTGGCACCGAGGTGTCCCGGCGCACCGGCGTCTCCCGACAGACCATCAACCGGTGGGTCCGGGGCGACTGGGCCAGTGACCCGGAGGCCGAACGGGTGGTCGCCTTCTGCGAGGGCCTGGGGCTCAACCCGGCGGCGGCCTTCGCCGCACTCGGCTGGGACCGCACCGCGAGCGGCCCCCGCAGCGGCCAGCCCGCCCCTCCGATGGACCCCGACGTGGAGGCTCTGCTGCGCCGGCTGGTCGATCCGAACGTTTCGGACGCGGAGAAGTTCCACATCCGGGAAACCATTAGATACCTCGCATACCGCCCAACGCTGCCGGTCGATGTCCGAAATAGAGGCAATCAAGCAGGGTAGTTCCTCAGATGGCGAAAGAACGCCTGGTCAGGTTCATTCGTTTGCCTCCGGGGTCGGAACGGGCACGCTAGCGTCCCTATTCGTACTGCTTGGGCTCGTCATCGGCGGGGGGACGGGACAAGGCCGAACCCAGCCCTGCGGGACAAAAGGAGGGGTCTGTCCATGACCCTGAAGTGGTTGGCAGTCGTGGTCGCGACGGTGTCGATGACACTGTGGGCGACCGGTAACACAGTGACCCTCGCGGTCGACGGCGGGCAGCTGCCGCTGCTCGTCAACCTCTTCGTGCTCATCACCGCCGGCACCGCGGTCGTCCTGGCCGTCGTCGCCGAGCTGCACGAACGCTTGAACGACCGGATCAGCGCACTCACCGAGTTCCTGGTGGCACGGCTCAACGAGATCGAGACCCACACCGGTGATCGCAACACCGGGTTCGTGGAGGGTTACCTGTTGAGCCACGGCCAGGAAGCGGCGGTGGTGCCGTTCGGTCGGCGTGGACGAGGAGCCGCCGAACGCTGATCGCCCACCGCGCAACGGGTCCGCTCGGCCAGGAATGAGCCTTCATCGCCGGGGTACGCTGACGCGCGTGCCGTCGTTGAATGTGGGCAACCACCAGCCGAGAACCCCGTTGAACGCCGACCAGGCCTGGCGAACCACCGCCAGCCGGGCGGCCGGGACAGTGCTCTTCTTCGACTTCGACGGCACGCTCGCGCCCGTCGACGACGATCCGACCGCGGTCCGCCCGGCGCCCAAGGCGATGGCCGCGATCGAGGCGCTGGCCCCGGTCGTGCAGCGGGTCGCGATCGTCTCCGCCCGGCCCGTCGAGTTCCTACGGGATCAGCTCGGCGGGCTCACCGGCGTGGACCTCTACGGCCTGTACGGGCTGGAGCACAGCCACTCCGGTGGGGAGACCGTCACCGAGCCGGCCGCGCTGCCCTGGGTGCCGACCATGGTGGAGCTGGCCGACCTGGCCCGGGCGGAGCTGCCGCCCGGCACGCTCGTGGAATACAAGCGGCTCTCCGTGGCACTGCACTGGCGGACCGCCCCCCAGCTCGGCACGACCGTGCAGCAGTGGGGGCAGGCGCAGGCCGATCGGCTGGGCCTGCGGGTGCAGGCCGGGCGGATGGTGCTGGAGCTCAAACCGCCCGTCGACAGGGACAAGGGCATGGTGATCGGCGAGGCGATCAAGGGCGCCACCGGTGCCTGGTATTTCGGTGACGATGTCTCGGACATCAAGGCATTCGCGGCGCTGCGCGCCCGCGCCGCCGCCGACCCGGACTTCCTCGGCGTCTGCGTGGCGGTGGCCAACCCGGAGACCGGCCACGAGGTCGCCAACGCCGCCGACCTGACGATCGAGTCCCCGGCAGCCCTGGGTGACTTCCTCACCGAGGCACTGACCCACCTGCCCTGACCCCGGCCGGTCGCAGACCGCCGGGTCAGGCGCCGTAGCGGCGTTGCCTCGTCGCGTACGAGCGCAGTGCCCGCAGGAAGTCGATGTGCCGGAAATCCGGCCAGTTGAGCTCGCAGAAGTAGAACTCCGAGTGCGCGGACTGCCAGAGCATGAAGCCGGACAGCCGCTGCTCCCCGCTGGTGCGGATGACCAGGTCGGGATCGGGCTGGCCACGGGTGTAGAGATGCTCGGCGATGTGCTCGACGTCCAGCACCTCGGCCAACTCCTCGATCGTGCCGCCGGAGGCGGCGTGCTCCAACAGCAGCGAGCGGACCGCGTCGGTGATCTCCCGGCGACCGCCGTAGCCCACCGCGATGTTGACCTCCGCGCCGCCGGTGCGCTCGCGGGTGCGTTCCTCGGCACCCTTCAGCGCCGCCGCGGTCTGCGCCGGGAGCAGGTCGAGAGCCCCGACGATGCGCAGCCGCCAGGGGTTGCCCTCCTCCGCCAGCTCCACCACCAGATCCTCAATGATCTTGAGGAGGGGGTCCAGCTCACTGGCCGGGCGGCGCAGGTTGTCGGTGGCCAGCAGGTAGAGGGTGACGTGCCCGACGCCGGCCTGGTCACACCAGCCGAGCACGTGCTTGATCTTGGCCGCCCCGACCCGATGGCCGTCGTTCGGGTCGACGAAGCCCATCTCCCTCGCCCATCGGCGGTTGCCGTCGCACATCACCCCGACGTGCCGGGGCACCGGCTTACCCGCGAGCTTCGCCGTGAGCCGGCGCTCGTACACGGAGTAGATAAGGTCCCGCAGCGTCATCACCTAGCAGCGTAGCGACCCTTCGGCCAGATCACCGCCTCGGAGCCCCATCCCCGCCGGGCAGACCGATGCCGATCATCGCCAGCGTACGGGCGGTGAGGCGTCCGTCACCCAGCCCCAACTCCACCACGTCGTAGAACACCCGGTCGTCCCGCCGGGCGGCCCGGACCGCCGCGTCCACCACTCGGCCACGCCGCGCCAACCAGGCCGCGAACGAACTGTGCCGCAGGTGGGTGCCGAGGCGGCGACGCAACCCGTGGGCGTAACGGGCGGCGGCCGCCTCGGGCGCCTGGGCCGCTGCCGCACCAGCGAGCGCACCGGAGAGCAGCGCGTAGAAGATGCCCTCCCCGGTGAACGGATTGATCAGTGACAGCGCGTCCCCGGCCAGCAACGTGCGGCCACGCCCCGGTGCCGGCCGGTGGGTGGACAGCGGCAGGTGGTGGGCACGCAACGCGCTCACCGTCGCGAGGTCGGTGCCGGGCAGCAACGCGGCCAGCCGGTCCAGCAGGTAGGCCCGGCTCAGCGGCTCACCGCGCAGCACCTCCCCGTACCCGACGTTCGCCCGTCCGTCGCCGATCGGAAACGACCAGGCGTACGCCGGCCAGCGCGCCTTCGAGGTGACGATGAGCTGCTCGGACGGGCCGGGCAGAGCCGGGGCGTACCCCCGGATGGCCAGCGCCAGGTGCCGGTCGGGATTCTGCGGGTGGCCGAGCGTCCGACGCACCACCGAGCCGACGCCGTCGGCACCCACCACCACCCGACCGGACACCTCCCCGTCGAGCACCACCCGGTCGGCGCGCGGCTCGACCCGGCGCACGGAGTGCCGGCGCAACTGCGCGCCGGCCGCCACGGCAGCCGCCACGAGACGCGCGTCGAAGACCTCCCGGGGCACGGTGTACGCGGGTCGGGGCAGCGCCCGGGCCACGGCACCACCACCCGGCGCGATCATGCGTAACGCGGGCAGCGGCGCGTAGCCGGCCACCGCCTCGGGCACCCCCAGTTCGGAGAGCACGTCCACCGAGTGCGCGGCGATCCCGTCGCCACACGCCTTGTCCCGGGGAAAGTCGGCGCGGTCCAGCAGCAGCACGCTGGCACCCGCCCGGCGCGCCGTCAACGCGGCGGCTGCCCCGGCCGGCCCCGCTCCCACCACCACCACATCGAAGTCGTCGCTCACCGCGCGCCTCCCTCCCCCTCGGCGGCACGGCCCGTTCGCCACCCGCCCGGCCATCCGCGGCACCGGCATCCAGCCGGCCGGCCAGTTCCGGCTTGCTCTGGCCCTGGGCCGTCGGCGCCGATCACTGTGACCGACACCACCCCATCCTGCCCGCTGGCCGCCCGCCCAGGCCGATGCCGCACGGCCCGAATTTCCCTGCCGCTCACCCGGCGCGACGCCGCACGGCCGAATCTCGCTACCCCGTCCGCACGGCCGGGTCGACGCCGCACGGCCGGGATTCCTGCCCGCGGCCACTCACCCGGCGCGACGCCGCACGGCCCGCATTCCGTCGACGCCGTGCGGAGCTCGGCAGCGTCAGATCCAGCCGTTGCTTCGGGCGCTGAGGGCGGCTTCGATCCGGTTACGGGTACCGGTCTTGCCGATGGCGGACGACAGGTAGTTGCGCACCGTGCTCTCGGACAGGTGCAGACGGGCGGCGATGTCGGCGATGGTCGCACCGTCCACGGCGGCCGCCAGCACATGCCGCTCCCGTTCGGTGAGCGGATTCGGGCCGGCCGACAGGGCCGCCGCCGCGAGCGTCGGATCGATCACCCGCTCACCGGCCAGCACCCGCCGGACGGCCACCGCCAGTTCCTCCACCGGACCGTCCTTGACCAGGAAACCGGCCGCGCCAGCCTCCATCGCCTGACGCAGGTAGCCGGGCCGACCGAACGTGGTGAGGATCAGCACCCGGCAGTCCGGCAACTGCTCCCGCAGCGTCGCCGCGGTGTCCAGGCCACTGCCATCGGGCATCTCGATGTCCAGCAGCGCCACGTCCGGACGACTGCTCCGGGCCGCCTCCAACGCCTCGGCGGCGGTCCGGGCCTCCGCCACCACCTCGATGTCGGGTTCGAGGTTCAGCAGCAGGGCCAGCGCCCCGCGCATCATGCCCTGGTCCTCGGCGAGCAGCAGCCGGATCATTCGGTCACCGTCGCCAGCGGGCGAGTGGGAATCCGCACCGTGAGCAGCAGACCACCGCCGTGCGCCGGACCGACCCGCAGGGTGCCGCCCGTCTGCTCAAGCCGCTCGGAGAGACCCCGCAGGCCGTTTCCGAACCGCGGTCGGCCGCCCACCCCGTCGTCCCGGATGGTCAGCACCGATCCGTCGGCATCGGTGTCGATGTCGATGTCGCAACGCGACGCCCGGCTGTGTCGCAGCACGTTCGTCACTCCCTCCCGGAGGACCCAACCGAACGCGTCGTCGGCCTCGACGTCGAGATTCGCCGTTCCCCGCACGGTGACGGTGATGCCGACGTCACCCAGGACGGTCCGGGCGTTGTCCAGCTCCCGGGCGAAGCTGTGCTCGCGGTAGCCCGTGACCGCCTCGCGGACCTCGGTGAGGGCGGTGCGGCCGATCCGCTCGATGTCGGCCGCCTCGGCGGCCGCCCGGAGTGGATCCGTCTGGGCGAGCCGACGGACCACCTCCGCTTTCACCACGACCAGCGACAGCGTGTGGCCGAGCAGGTCGTGCAGGTCCTTGGCGAACCGGAGCCGTTCCCGTTCCACCACCGAACGGGCCAACTCCCGCTGGGTGTGGCGCAACTCGTCGACCAGGCGGGCCACCCGCGCGAACGCCAGTGTCATGGCACCGGCGAGCAGCGTGATCAGTGCGATCTGGGCGGTGTCGTCGGCGGGCAGGCGTCGCGCCGCCCCGATCACCAGCACGGCCGCCACGCTGCCACCGACCCAGGCGAAGGCCCGGTTCACCCGGAGCAGCCCCACGGCGCCCGCGGAGCACACGTAGATCAGCAGGGCCAGCCAGCCGGTCGTGGCGTTGCCGTACGCTGCGGCGAGCGCAACCCCGAGCAGCGCCAGCAGTGCCAGCCCGGCGTGGTGCACGGCCGGCCGAACGGCCAGTGCGGCCACCGGCACCGCCACCAGCGCGAGGTAGAGCGACGCGAAGACGGCCAGCCCAACCATGGCCACCGGCACGGGGTGGACCTGCCCGCGCGCGATCGTGGCAGCCGGCGGGAGCAGCAGCCACAGCCACAGCGTGTGGGCCGCCACCAGCATGAGGCCGCGACGCCGCAGGCTGCGGTCGACGGTACGGGTCACCTCGCTGGCACCGGGCACGACGGACACGCTAGTGGTGGTCGACCGCGTACGGGCGCGCGCCGGTCGGCCCCCGCCGCGGGTCCTCGGCGGCGTACCGCTGCAGGACAGCCCAGAACTCCTGTCGGGCAGCGACGTCGACGTAATCCAGTGAGACGCACGGCGAAGTCACCATGCCCTCCACGCTACGAAAGGGCGGATGCCACCGGACAGCGCCAGCGGTACTCGGTGCGCGGTGACAAAAGTCCCGGACCGTCGCCACCACCAACCCCCGCGATCTTGCACTTTGTGTCGCCGCTTCACACCTTTCACCCCCTTATGTCGCGACAGAAAGTGCAAGATCGACGGCGAGTGGGGTGGGGTGGGGGCGGGGTGGTCAGGGTGGGGGTGGGGGTGGGGGTGGGGGTGGGGTGGGGTGGGGGTCAGGGTGGGGTTTGGGTTGCGCGGCGCAGGCTGTACAGGGCCAGCCCGGCTGCGGCCAGCAGGGGGGCACCGTCACGGACCAGGCCGTCCACGCCCAGCAGCCACCAGCACAGCGGCAGGTCCACGGCGAGCACGACCAGGGTGACGCCGACCAGCAGGCCCCGCGCCCAGTCCTTGCCGCGCATCAGGAACGCGGTGCAGAACAGCACCGCGTAGCTGGCCGCGATGCCGGCGCCGAACCAGAACAGGACGGCCGGGAGCGCAGACAGCCGACCGTCCAGGATGGCACCACCGGCCACCAGGGCCGGCACCAGCATCAGCGGGCTGTAGGTGAACGCCGCCACCCGACTGGTCAACAGCCAGGCGTTCGCCTCCGGTCGGCGTGGTGGGGTTTCCCGCCAGGACAGGCCGGCCCGGTCGAGGACCAGCCGTGGCCGGTGCCGGACGAGATGCCCGGCCAGCGCCGACGAACGGTACAGCAGCCAGACCACCGCCGCACAGAGCGCGGTGAGCACGGCGAAGCCGAGCAGGCCGGGCAGCGGCGGCACCCCCGCGCGGGGCACGATCAACCGGCCGACGGCGAAGACCGTGGTGACCGCGAGGATCAGCCCGAACGGACGAGCCACCGTACGGCCCCGGCGGACGTGCCCGATCAGCAGCAGGAAACCGAACGAGCGCAGCATCGCCCAGCCGGTGCGCACCGCCAGACCGAAGCCCTGCTCCGGGGCGTACCACCAATTGATCAGCTCGACCACGACGGTGGCCGCCGCCGTCGTCGCGAGCAGGAGGGTGAGCACCCGGACGGCGGACGGCCGCCGGACCTGGGTCTCGGCGGCCGTCCTCATGGGATCAGATGATGCCCGCGCGGGGCGATCTTCACACCTACCGCTGCGGCTGGGCGGCGTCCAGGCGGGCGCGCAGCGCGTCCAACTCGGCCCAGAGCACGCCGGGCAGCTTGTCACCGAACTTCTCGAACCACTCGGTGATCATCGGCAGCTCGTCGCGCCACTCGTCGGGGTCGACCTTCAGCGCGATCCGGACGTCCTCCGGGGTCATGTCCAGGCCCTCGACGTCCAGCGACTCGGGCGTCGGAACCATGCCCACCGGGGTCTCGACCGCGTCGGCCGTGCCTTCGATCCGCTCGACGACCCACTTGAGCACCCGGGAGTTCTCGCCGAAGCCCGGCCAGAGGAACGAGCCGTCGGGGTCCTTGCGGAACCAGTTGACGTAGTAGATCTTCGGCAGCTTGGCCTCGTCGCCGTCGGTGCCCTTGCCCATCTCGATCCAGTGCCGGAAGTAGTCGCCCGCGTGGTAGCCGATGAACGGCAGCATCGCCATCGGGTCGCGGCGGACCACGCCCACCGCGCCGGACGCGGCGGCCGTGGTCTCCGAGGAGAGCGTGGCACCCATGTAGACGCCGTGCACCCAGTCGCGGGCCTCGGTCACCAACGGGATGGTGTCCTTACGCCGGCCACCGAAGAGGATCGCGTCGATCGGCACCCCGTTGGGGTCGAAGTACTCGTCGGCGAGGATCGGGCACTGGGTGATCGGGGTGCAGAACCGGCTGTTCGCGTGCGAGGAGAGGCCCTCGCTCTCCGGCGTCCAGTCGTTGCCCTTCCAGTCGATCAGGTGCGCCGGAGGCTCACCCATGCCCTCCCACCAGATGTCGCCGTCGTCGGTGAGGCCCACGTTGGTGAAGACGGAGTTGCCCCGGTCCAGGGTGCGCATGGCGTTGGCGTTGGTCTTCCAGTCGGTGCCGGGCGCGACACCGAACAGGCCGTACTCCGGGTTTACCGCGTAGAGGCGGCCGTCCGGGCCGAACCGCATCCAGGCGATGTCGTCGCCGATGGTCTCGACCTTCCAACCCGGGATGGTGGGCTCCACCATGGCCAGGTTGGTCTTGCCGCAGGCCGACGGGAAGGCGCCGGCGATGTGGTGGACCTTGCCCTCCGGCGAAGTGATCTTGAGGATCAGCATGTGCTCGGCGAGCCAGCCCTCGTCCCGGCCCATCACGCTGGCGATCCGCAGCGAGTAGCACTTCTTGCCGAGCAGCGAGTTGCCGCCGTAACCGGAGCCGTACGACCAGATCTCCCGGGTCTCCGGGAAGTGCGAGATGTACTTGGTCTCGTTGCACGGCCAGGCGACGTCCTGCTGCCCAGGGGCGAGCGGGGCGCCGATCGAGTGCAACGCGTGCACGAAGTTCGCGTCGTCGCCCATCGCCTCCAGGACGCGGGTGCCCATCCGGGTCATGATGCGCATCGAGGCGACCACGTAGGGGCTGTCGGTGATCTCGACACCGAACATCGGGCTCTCGGCCTCGACCGGGCCCATGACGAACGGGATGACGTACATGGTGCGTCCGCGCATCGAGCCGCGGTACAGCTCGGTCATCGTCCGCTTCATCTCCGGCGGCGCCATCCAGTTGTTGGTGGGGCCGGCGTCCGCCTCGTCGACGGAACAGATGAAGGTGCGTTCCTCGACCCGGGCGACGTCCGTCGGGTCGGTACGCGCGTAGAACGAGTTGGGCTTCTTCTCCGGGTTCAGCCGGATCAGCGTGCCGGCCTCGACCAGCTCGTCGGTGAGGCGACGCCACTCCTCGTCGGACCCGTCCACCCAGACGACCCGGTCGGGGGTGGTCAGTTCCGCGACCTCACGGACCCAGGCGAGCAGTTTCGGATGGGACGTCGGGGCCTGATCAATACCCCGCACAACAGCCGGAGCAACCATGACACATCTCCTTGTGGTCGACGCTGACCGATCTATGGGATGCACGAGACTCAGCGGCGCGATGCGTCGCCTTCGTGGAAACCTGGGATTGGCCTCAGCGTAAACCGGGCAGCCTTCCGAGTCAGTGGGACTGGTTGTGAAGAACTGCACAAGCTACGGCCACGCTGCGGTATCACGAGCTGATACCCGCTTTCCTGCGCAGTTTCACGCAAATCTTGTTGTGCACCCCGGCGGACGCTTGTTGCGGTCGGGCCGTGACCTGCCCCGCCGACCGGTGCGTGGATTCCCGTTCCGGGGCGCGTCAGTCCTCCCAATTGGTTACGCTGCGTACAACGGCCCCGCACACGGTGATCCGCCGTTCCGGGAGACCACGCCCGCTCGCCGTTGCTACCCCTCTGACTGGTCGACAGCCGGTAGGCTCGCCCCGTGGCCGCCACGATGACCGGGGAGCAACCGGGTCCCCGGCAGACCCCACGGGGTCTGGTCGGCAGGCTGCTGGACCGCTTCGGTCACCTCGTCCGCGAGATGAGCAAGTTCGCCACCGTGGGTGGCGCCGCCTTCCTCGTCGACTTCGCGCTCTTCAACTATCTGACGAGCACGCGGGGCGTCGAGGAGCTGACGGCGAAGACGATCTCCACCATCATCGCGGCCTCCGTCGCCTTCGTGGGCAATCGCTTCTGGACCTGGCGGCACCGGCAGCGCAGCAACCCGGCCCGCGAGTACGCGCTGTTCTTCTTCTTCAACATCGTCGGCCTCGGCATCGCGGTGGCCTGCCTCGCGATCAGCCGGTACGGGCTCGGCAGCATCTGGCCCGCCGTGTTCGAGACGCGCCTGGCCGACAACGTCGCCAGCTACGTCGTCGGCACGGGCCTCGGCACACTGTTCCGATTCTGGTCGTACCGGCGGTTCGTCTTCGTCGAAGCGGGAACCCGGACCGTTCCGCAGGTAAGACCCGACCCCGATCGCAGGGCGTGACCTGCCGCTCACCCCGTTCGGCCGGTGATCGCCGGCCGCACCGACTGCCCTAAGGTGTTTCGCATGCGTCTTGTCCGTCTGCTGCCTGAGCGCTGGCAGAAGTTCATCCACGAGGCGCTCAAGTTCGGCATCGTTGGCGGCGTCAACACCGTCATCAATTACGCGGTGTTCAATGCCCTTGCACTGACCGTTTTCGTCAATGGTCAATTGAAGGCGAACGTGATCGCGACCCTGGTCGCCACGATCACGTCGTATCTGATGAATCGGCACTGGACGTACCGGGATCGCCCGAAGTCGGCGCTGCGCCGCGAGTACGTCCTGTTCTTCCTGTTCAACGGGGTTGGCCTGCTCATCGAGCTGGGTGCCGTGGCGGCGGCCAAGTACGGCCTCGGCGTCCACGGCCTCCTCGCACTGAACGTGGCCAAGACCGTCGGTGTCCTGCTGGGCACGCTCTTCCGGTTCTGGTCCTACCGGACCTTCGTCTTCCAGCCGGTCGTGCCGGCCGAGGGCGAGACGAAACCCGAGCCCACCTGGCACGACATCCCGCGTGACGAGTGGGACACCCTGGCCGAGATGGACCCGGTCGCCGAGCTTGCCGAGACCGTGTCGGAGCTGGAGGAGGAGGCGAAGTCCGCGGACCGCGCCGACCCACCACCCGGCGCTCCCACCCAGGGCCGGCCCACCCGGCTGAGCGTCAGCCCCGCTGCCGACCTGGACGCGGAGCTCGCCGCGGAGTTGCACGTCAGCACTCGCCGCGCGCCCCGCCGGTGACGACACCCGACGCCCGCTCCGGCACCGGGCAACCCGCCGAGCTGTTCTTCGAGGATCTCGTTCCGGGGCTCACCGTCGACCTCGGCGTGGTCACCGTGGACGGCGACGAGATGGTCGCCTTCGCCCGCCGCTTCGACCCGCAGTGGTATCACGTCGACCCCGAACTGGCCGGGGCCAGTCGGCACGGTGGGCTGATCGCCAGCGGCTTCTACACGGTCAGCCTGTTCATGCGGGCGTACGTCGACCATCTGCTGTCCCGGGCTGCCGCGGACGCGTCCCCCGGCCTGGAGGAGCTGCGCTGGCTCGCCCCCGTGCGCGCCGGCGACCGGCTCGCCGTCCGGGTCGACGTGATGGGCGCGCGACCGTCGACGGCCCGCCCGGGGCTCGGCACCGTCAGCCTCACCGGCACCATGCTGCGCCTCGGCCCGGACGACAGGCCCGAGCAGGAGGTGCTGCGCACCCGCTTCCGTGGCTGGTTCGCCCTGCGACCGGCCGAAGCCGACCCCAGCGAGGCCGACCCGGCCGAGGCAGACTCCGCCGAAGCCGGGTCCGAAGCCGGAACCGGACCCGGAATAGCCGCCTCCGGCCCGGCCGGAGGGGGCACAGCCGGTCACGGCCCATCCGAAGCCGGCGCAGCCGGGAGCGGCCCAGCCAGTGTCGGCCCAGCCGGGAGCGGCCCAGCCGGTCACGGCCCATCCGAAGCCGGCGCAGCCGGGAGCGGCCCAGCCGGGAGCGATCAGCCGGAGAGTGGGCCGCCCGACGCCCACCTGGCCGAGACCAGCCCACCGGGTCCCGCACGACCCGAAACCGTCTCACCCAGGGCCGAACCACACGCCTGACCCGCCCCGACACTGCCCGGGGCGGGCCACGGCCTCGGTCGACCCCGGGTCAGGTCGTGGTGTCGCGCAGCGGCTTGCCGTCCTGCATGTCGGCGAGGATGTCGCGCATCTCCCCGTCGCCGAGCGAATGCTTGTCGTGCTGTGCCTCGACCAGCTCGTAGAGGGTGGTCTGCACCCTTCCGACACCGGGCACGTCGGCGAGCACCGACTGGCCTCGTTCGCCGGCCGACTCGATGGTGAGCGTGCCGCAGCCGAGCAGGCGCTCGACGAAGCGCTGGTTCATCGAATGGTCGTTGACCCGGGTGAGCGGGAGGTCCCGCCGGTCACGGGAGAAGACACCCTGCTGGATCAGCACACGCTCGTTGGTGAACAGGTAGTGCGTGGTACGCCAGACCAGGAACGGCCACAGGCCGAGCCAGAGCACCCCGACCAGGGCGATCACGCCGATAACGGCCAGCGCGACCGAGCCGCCGCCGCTCTCGGGCAGCAGGAGCAACCCCACCACCACCGCGGCGATGGCCAGCACCAGCACCGCGATCGGCTGGATCAACGCCTTCCAGTGCGGGTGCAGGTGCAGCACGACATGCTCGTCCTCGGTGAGCACGTCTTCAGGAAACGCCACGGGAACCTCCATCGCGATTTTCTAGACGCGCAGACGGTAAACCCCCCAAGCCCCACCACAACATCCGCCACGCGGCCCCACCCGGTTCTCCGCGATCTTGCACTTCCTGTCGCCGTTACGCGACTTTCACCCCGATTTACCCCGACAGAAACTGCAAGATCGCGGGGGCGGGGGCGGGGGCGGGGGCGAGGGGGTGGGGTGGGTGGGTTAGCGGAGGTGGAGGACGTCTCCGGCGGTCAGGGTTCGGGGGCCGGTGGGGGTGGCGACCACCAGTTGGCCGTCCGGGTCCACTCCGGTGGCCGTGCCGGTCAGGGAGTCGCCGTTGGGGAGCAGCACGCGTACCTCGCGGCCGACAGTCGCGCACGCCGCCAGGTAGGCGTCGCGCAGGCCGCTTGTCACCGCGTCGCCGCCGGCGGAGCGCCACCTGTCGTACCAGTCGGCCACCGAGCGCAGCAGCGCCCGCAGCAGCGGGTCCCGATCGGTGGCCGTCGCACCGGCCAACTGCAACGAGGTGGCCGGCAGCCCGGTCGGATTCACCGGTAGTTCCTCGGCGCGCAGCGTCACGTTGAGCCCGATGCCGAGCACGATGGCCGGCGGTTGGTCCGGCGAACGCCCGGGCACCGCCTCGGCCAGCACGCCCGCGCACTTCGCGTCGCCGATCAGCAGGTCGTTGGGCCACTTCAGGGTGGCTTCCAGCTCGGCCAGCCGGGCCACCGCCTCGACAAGCGCCACGCCGGCCAGCAACGGCAGCCACCCGTACCCCGCGGGTGTCGCCGGCAGCCAACCGCGGTCCGGCACGGCCTCGCCGGGCCGCAGCAGCACGCTCGTCGCGATGCCCGCCCGGGGCGGCGACTGCCAGACCCGGCCGCGCCGGCCACGCCCGGCGGTCTGCCGCTCGGCGACCACGACCAGGCCCTCGGGCTCGTCGGCTCGGGCCGCCTCGGCCACGTCGGCGTTCGTGGAGCCGGTCTCGGTGCGCAACTCCAGGCGGGCCCACGGCCCGTTCGGCGCGACCAACGCGCGGCGCAGCCGGGCCGCCGACAGCGGCGGCCGGTCCAGATCGGTGTACGGGGAGCCCGACATTCCGCCAGCCTACGGCGGTGGCGGTGCCGACACTGAGGGGTACGGCACGCCGGCACCGACCTGAACCATCGTTATATTTCCTGGGTGACTACCGAGACCGGGACCAACATCCACAGCACCGCGGGCAAGCTGGCGGACCTGGAGCGCCGGGTCGACGAGGCGGTGCACGCCGGGTCGGCCCGTGCCGTCGAGAAGCAGCACGCACGCGGCAAGAAGACCGCCCGCGCGCGGATCGAGATGCTGCTCGACGAGGGCTCCTTCGTCGAGCTCGACGAGTTGGCCCGGCACCGCTCCACGGCCTTCGGGCTGGAGCGCAACCGCCCGTACGGTGATGGCGTGGTCACCGGCTACGGCACGGTGGACGGCCGGCAGGTGTGCGTGTTCGCGCAGGACTTCACGGTCTTCGGCGGCTCGCTCGGTGAGGTCTTCGGGGAAAAGATCGTCAAGGTGATGGACCTGGCCATGAAGATCGGCTGTCCGGTGGTCGGCATCAACGACTCCGGTGGCGCCCGCATCCAGGAGGGCGTGGTGTCGCTCGGCCTCTACGGGGAGATCTTCTTCCGCAACGTGCGGGCCTCCGGGGTCATCCCGCAGATCTCGCTGGTGATGGGGCCCTGCGCGGGCGGCGCGGTCTACTCCCCGGCGGTCACCGACTTCACCGTGATGGTCGACCAGACCTCACACATGTTCATCACCGGCCCCGACGTGATCAAGACGGTGACCGGTGAGGACGTTGGCATGGAGGAGCTGGGCGGGGCGCGCACGCACAACACGCGCAGCGGCAACGCCCACTACCTCGCCAGCGACGAGGACGACGCGATCGACTACGTCAAGGCGCTGCTGTCGTACCTGCCGTCGAACAACCTCGACGAGCCGGTCGTCTTCGAGGCCCCCGCTTCGCTTGAGGTCAGCGACGAGGACCGGGAGTTGGACACGCTGATCCCGGACTCGGCCAACCAGCCGTACGACATCCACACGGTCATCGAGCACGTCCTCGACGACGGGGAGTTCCTGGAGGTCCAGCCGCTCTACGCGCAGAACATCGTGGTCGGCTACGGCCGGGTCGAGGGGCGTCCGGTCGGTGTGGTCGCCAACCAGCCGATGCACTTCGCCGGCACCCTGGACATCGCCGCCTCCGAGAAGGCGGCCCGGTTCGTGCGCACCTGCGACGCGTTCAACATCCCGGTGCTGACCTTCGTGGACGTGCCAGGCTTCCTGCCCGGCACCGGCCAGGAGTGGGACGGCATCATCCGCCGGGGCGCCAAGCTCATCTACGCGTACGCCGAGGCCACCGTCCCCAAGGTCACCGTGATCACCCGCAAGGCGTACGGCGGCGCGTACGACGTGATGGGTTCCAAGCACCTCGGCGCGGACCTGAACTTCGCCTGGCCGACCGCCCAGATCGCCGTGATGGGCGCACAGGGTGCGGTGAACATCCTCTACCGCTCCGAGCTGGCCGACGCGGACGACCCGGCGGCGGTCCGCGCCGAGAAGATCGCCGAGTACGAGGACACCCTGGCCAACCCGTACGTGGCGGCGGAGCGCGGTTACGTCGACTCGGTGATCGCGCCGCACGAGACGCGCACCCAGATCGTCCGGGCGCTGCGCGTGCTGCGTACCAAGCGGGAGACGTTGCCGCCCAAGAAGCACGGCAACATCCCACTGTAACGCGGGTCCGGTTCCCTCGATCCGCGCAACGTCAGGCGAAGACTTGCCTCTCACTGTCCGGAGAGGACACTTTCCCTGACGTGGCGCGATCTCCCTGGTTCGCGATCGACCGGGACCGCATCGCCCTCAACAGTTCGGGGGTGGGGCGTTGGCGTTCGCGCACAGGCGCGCCACGGCCGCGACGGCGAACTGTTGGAGTTCCGCCTCGGTGCCGTCGCGACCGAGGCTGAGCACCGAGACGAGATCGCCGACCTGCACCACCGCAGTGTTGGTCGGGCGCGTCTCGTCGTTGACCGTCGCGCCGGTGTTCACGTCCCGGGCCCGGGAAACCGTGTGGGTCAGCAGGACGCCGCCTTGCCCCCCTGTGTCCAGCGGCCGGACCTGCCACCGATGCACCGCCTCCGCCGTACCGGTCTGCCCCTTCCGCTCGTACGGCCCGCGGCTGCGCCACTCGTCGCACGGGTCCACCAGACCCCGGAGGGTCACGAGGGCCAACGTCGCCTCGTCCTGTGTTGCCATCCGGTAGACGTCCTGCATCACGAGGACGTCGGCGTTGCCGGGCTCGGTTCCGGCGGGACGTGCCCGAAACAGGGTCTGTGAGCGGGACAGGCGGGAGAACCGCCACCCCGCCGGCAGCCCCAGGTTCGCCCGGCACTGTTCGAGCATCGCGTCGACCCGGACCGGCTCCCCCATGCCCGCCTGGCTGAACTGCACCTCGATCGGGCGCGTCAGGTCGGCCGGCTGGAGCAGGGCGTCGGTGGTGATCTCGTGCTGGGTCGGCGTGGCGTCGGGCGCGGCCGAGGCGGCCGGTGTGGACGGCGCCGGAGACCCGCCGGTTGCGACGAGCGCAACGGCGGTGCCCCCGGCGAGGGCCAGGACGACGGTGGCCGCCACGATCCTGCGCTGGCTGCGGCGGCGGGCCCGGGCGCGGATCTCCTCCGGGCCGGGCCAGTGCACGTCGCGCAGTTCCCGCTGGATGTGTTCGACGAAGGTCGGGTCGTCACGCATCGGTGGCCTCCTCCAGATCAGAGACGGCGAGCAGGCCGGCGAGCGCGGCGCGCCCCCGAGAGAGTCGAGCCTTGACGGTGCCGACCGGGGCTGCGGTCTCCCGCGCCACGTCGGCGACCGGCATGCCGACCAGGTAGTAGAGGGCGATCGCGACGCGTTGCTCCTCGGGCAGCCGGCGTAGCGCGGCGACCACCTCGACGGTGTCGGTGCCCGGGCCGGGAACGGTCTCGCTGGCACCGTGCCGCAGGTACGCGCGGGCACGGCTGCGCAGGCTGCGCCACCGGCTGACCGCGATCCGGCTGGCCACCACCCGCACCCACGCCTCCGGGTCGTCGTACGCGCTGATCGTCGACCAGCGCTGCCACGCCCGGATGTACGCCTCCTGTACGGCGTCCTGAGCCTCGACCCGGTCGCCGGTCAGGACGTAGACGAACCCGAGCAGCCGTTGTCGGCTCCCCCGGTAGAACTCGTCGAACCCGTCGATGTCCGGCACCCGTTACCTCCCCGTGTCGGTCGCAGGGAACACGCGCCGAGCAGGGTCGTCGGTTGCCGGGATCAGGGAATCATCTTCTCCAGCTCGGCGAGCGGGAACGCGCCCGCCCCGATCCGCTCCCGGGCCGCCCGGCGGACGGCCCGCTGCACGGCCACGTTGACCGGCGTCGGCACGCCGTGCAGCCGGCCGAGCAGCGCGATCTCGCCGTTGAGGTGGTCGACCTCGGTCGAGCTGGTGCCCCTGGCCAGGCTCTGCCAGGTGGAGCCGCCGGAGCGGGTCTCCCCGTCGACCGGGCGCTGCTGCACCAGGTCACCGCGTTCGGCCTTCTCCTCCTGCGGTGAGGTGTGCGCGATCCCGGCGGCGGCGAGCGCGGCGACACCTTCGGCGCGCACCCGCTCGACCAACACGTCCGGGATGTCCTGTCCGAGCAGCGCCTGTAGGCCGTTGCCGAGGTTGCTGAGCAGCTTGCCGTACTTCCAGCGCAGCACGTCCTCGCGGACCGGTGCGACGAACCCGGCGGCGCTCAGATCGGCGGCGATCGCCCGGTCGGTGTCGTCGGCGCCTGCGGGGTGTCGCCCGATGTGGAGCATGCCCGGGTGCGGGTGGCCGTTGGCCACCACCACGCCCGGGTCCAGGTGGGTGGCCGGCAACCAGACGCAGACCGGGTGCACGTCGGCGAAGAGGCGCAGCGCGGCCCGCTCGTTCGCCACGCCGTTCTGGGCGGTCACCAGCGGCAACCGCTCACCTGCCGTACCGCCGCCGACCACCGGCGCGTCCACCCAGGCGGCCAGCGCGCCGGCGGTGTCCTGCGACTTGACGGTGAGGATCAGCACGGTGTCCGCCGGCAGCGGCTGCTCGCCGGGCCCGTCCACGGCGGCGAGCCGGGCGGTGGCCTCCCCGTCGGGCTGCCGCAGGGTCAATCCCCGCGCCCGGATCGCCTCCAGGTGGGCACCACGGGCCACCACTGTCACGTCCCGGTCGGCCTGGGCCAGCCGTACGCCGATGGTCCCGCCGACCGCACCCGCCCCGATGATCACGTATCGCATTGCCTCATTCTGCCGCCCGCGCGTTTCCCGCCCCTTCCGCCCCTTCCGCCCCTTCCGCCGTCGATCATGGAGTTGTGGTGCCTGGCTGCGGGGGTATCGCGGCTTTCGCGGCCCACCACAACTCCTTGATCGACCCGGGCGGAGGCGGGGTTGAGGCGGGTTAGAGCGTCAGGCCGGCGTCGGTGAGGATCGGGCCGGCGAGCAGCAGGGCACCGGCAACCAGGGCGGCCAGGTTGACCAGGGCGAAGAGCCCCACCCAGAAGAGCGCCGGGAACGGGGTGAGCCCGGCGAGCTGGTCCGCGTCGGAGGCGGGCATCCGGCCCCGCGACCGCAGCCGTTGCAGCTCCACCACCGGCCGCACCCCGCCGAGCAGCAGGAACCACACCCCGGTGTACGCGAACGCGGCCTGGACCTGCGGTGTCGCGTACCAGGAGACGGCGAACACCAGCGCGCCGGTGACCAGCAGCGACACCACGCCGAAGGCGTTGCGGATCATGATGAGCATGGCGAGCAGCAACACCACCGCCACCCAGAGCAGCAGCGTGATCCGGTTGCCGCCGAGCAGCCAGGCACCGGCCAGCCCGACCAGCGGTGGGGCGACGTAACCGGCGAGCAGGGTGAGGATCATGCCGGGCCCGGTGGGACGGCCGGCGGAGAGCGTCAGCCCCGACGTGTCCGAGTGCAGCCGGATGCCGCGCAGCTTGCGACCGGTGAGCAGGGCGACGAGCGCGTGCCCGCCCTCGTGCGCGATGGTGATGGCGTTGCGGGCGATCCGCCACGGCAGCCGCGTGGACACCACCACCAGCGCGATGGCCGCGGTGATCAGCACCAGCAGTGGGGGCGGGTCCGGCTGCGCGCCGAACAGCGTGTCCCACGTCTCGCCCAGCCCGTCGATCGACATCATGGGGCGCGAGCCTACCGGCGGCGTTCCGTGTCGCTCCCGGAGCACCGCCTCGTGATGCCTGAGACTTCGGGTGGCCATCGAGGGTAGAGGTGATTGCAGATGGCATCGTTGCCCTTGGAACACCATGTCGGGCTCTGGACCGAGGCCGACTACTTCGCCCTGGGTGAGACTCCGGGCCGGATCGAACTGCTCGACGGGAGCCTGCTTCTGAGCCCGGTCCCGAGTAAGCGTCACCAGTTGGTGTCGCGCCGGCTGGCAGACCAGGTCGAGCGCGCAGCAGAAGGTCTCGCAGTCTTCGGGGCGGTCAACGTTCGGCTCGGCGTCGATCGAGTCGTCATCCCGGACCTCGTCGTGACAGATGTCGATGACGACGGCACCTTCCTCGACCCCGACCGGGTGGTCCTCGTCGGCGAGATCGTCTCGCCCGGCAACGCCGCTGCCGATCGGCTGGTCAAGATGCAGCTCTACGCCATCGCGCGAATCCCCTGGTATCTGCTGGTCGAGCAGGACGGCGACGGTCACTCGCTGCGGCTCTACCGGCTCGACGGTGAGCACTACGTCGAGGACCAGGTGGCCAAGCCGGGCGAGACGCTGACCGTCGTCGAGCCGTTCCGCTGGCAGCTCGACCCGGCCACGCTGCGCTGATCCGTTCGACTCTCGCAACCGGGGCGACACACACCCGTCGATGAAGCTTTTTTCAGTCGCCCTTGTGATCTAGGGCACTTACCTCCAAAGATGGTTGTCGATAGAGCGACGTCCTTGGAGGCACTCATGGCCCGTACCTCGTCAACGCTGCGCCGCGCGCTCGCGGCCGGCCTCACCGTCCTCGCCACCGCGGCGGCGGCCCTGGTCGCGACCGCCGGACCGGCGGCCGCGGCCACCACAGCCGGCATCGACGTGTCCCGTTACCAGGGCACCATCAACTGGACGAGCGTCCGCAACGCGGGCATCGAGTTCGCCTTCATCAAGGCGACCGAGGGCACCACCTACAAGGACCCGAACTTCAACGCCAACTACGTCAACGCGTACAACGCCGGGGTGATCCGTGGGGCGTACCATTTCGCCCGGCCCAACATCTCCGCCGGCTCCACCCAGGCCAACTACCTGGCCTCCAACGGCGGCGCCTGGTCGGCGGACAGCCGCACCCTGCCGGCGGCGCTGGACATCGAGGCCAACCCGTACAGCGGCGGCTACTGCTACGGCCTGAGCACCACCGGGATGCGCAACTGGGTGCAGGACTTCCTGAACACCTACCGGTCGCGCACCGGCCGGTACGCCGTCATCTACACCACCACGAGCTGGTGGAACCAGTGCACCGGCAGCTGGACCGGCCCGTGGGCGAACCACCCGCTCTGGCTGGCCCGCTGGTCGAGCACCCCCGGCGCCCTGCCGGCCGGCGCGTCGGTGTGGAGCTTCTGGCAGTACACCAGCTCCGGCGTCGTCTCCGGAATCAGCGGCAACGTGGACCGCAACTACTGGAACGGTGACCGCAGTCGGCTTACCGCGTTGGCCAACAACACCTGACCGGGCCGTTGGCGGCAGCGGGATCGACTGTCACCACACGGTCGACAATCGGTCCGGCTGCCGCCACACCACCGGTCACGGGTCAGGCCCGCCGCCGGCTCAACGCCGACACCACAGTTTCCTCGCGGGCCAGCGCGCCCCGGCGGGTCAACCGCCAGGCGGCCACCCCGGAACCAACAACCAGCACCACGCTGAGCAGTGCGATGAGCGCCGGAATCCCCATGGTGACAAGCAGCAGGATCGCGTCGCCGAGCGCCACGAGCATCCACAGTGCCAGCCGAGGCCGGGTGTCCCTCCGTCGGTAACCCATGTCGTGCCTCCCTCCGTCGTCGAAGGTCAAGTACCCCGGACGACGGAGGGTCATGCGAATGAGTTTCAGTCCTGCCGGTCGGGCACGAAACCCTTGGCGATCCGGTCGAAGTTCGGCAGGTTGGCCTGCCAGTCCTTCTCCGCGATCTCCCACCGCAGGGCGTAGCCCCGGTTACTGGCCGTCACGAACCCACGGTTGCGGACGTGGATCCTGGTGCCGTCGCGGGTCTCCAGCCACTCCCAGTCGGAGCAGGTCTTCCAGAAGTTGCAGCGCACGATGCCGAGCTTCTGGTAGTTCTTGACGATGCCCGCGCGGTCCGGCTCGATCCGCACCCAGTTTGCGTAGGCGTCCTTCTCCGGCCTCGGCGTCCACTGCACGAGCAGCTCACCCGGGCCGTCGGGATCGTCGAAGACGACAGTGTCGCTGCTGGCCTCTTCGCGCACCCAGCCGTCGGGGATCGGCAGGCTGAAGCCGGCCGGGTCCCGGTGCAGCTTCCAGCCCGCCGGCAACGCGTTCGGGTCGACCGAGGGCGAGGCCGACGGCGTCGCGCTGGGGGCACCGGTGGTGGGCGCCGGCGCAGCGGAACTCGGCGCCGCTGCCGACGTCCCGCCACCCCCGGTCGGCTCGGTCTGCGGGGTCGTGTCGTCGCCCTTGGTGAGCATCGGCACCACCACCACGAGGCCGATCAGCAGCAGGGCGACCACGGCCCCGATCAGCAGGTTACGTCGGGTGTTGTTCGGCTTCGTGCCGTCGAACGGCGGCACCGACGCGCGACCCGCCGGACTCACCGGCGGCATGAGCGACGTCGGCGTCGTCGGCCTGCGCTGTTCCGGAGCCACCGGCGGGCCGTCGACCGCCGTCGGCTCGTCGTCGTTCGTCGTACCGTCGACGGCGCTCGTCGTACCGTCGCCGGTCGTGTCGGCCGCGGCCGTGACCTTCGCGGTCGGGTCGGCATCGGACGGCGCGGCATCGGACGGGCGGTCGATCGGCGCGGTCGGCTCGGCCGGCACCGGCGCGGTCGGGTCGGCAGTCACCGGCGCGGTCGGGTCGCCGTGCGCGCCGGAGGGAACGACGGCCGTCGGCGTGGCATCGGCGGCGGAGGTCGTGGCAGCGGCGGAGGTAGCGGAGGCCGGCGGCGACACCGGCCGGTCGACACTCTCGGCGGGTCGCGGCGCCGGCACGTGCGGCGGACGCGGCTCGCGCGGACCGTTCGGCCCCGGCCGGCGTACGCCATCAAGCAGTGAGATGCCACGCGCACGCTTGCCACCGGCGCGGCGCAGCAGGCGTTCCGCCACCTCGGCGGTGATCCGCTCGTTCGGGTCCTTGCGCAGCAGCCCGTTGAGGACGGCCTTCAGCGGACCGGCGTTCTTCGGCGGCGGAATCGGCTCGGTGGCCAACGCGGCCAGGGTCCCGATCGCCGACGGCCGGGCGTACGGCGACTTGCCCTCGACCGCCGCGTAGAGCGTCGCGCCCAACGACCACAGGTCCGCCTCCGGGCCGGCGGTGCCGTCCCGGGCACGCTCCGGCGAGATGTACGCAGGCGAGCCGAGCACCATGCCGGTGCGGGTCACGTTGGGGTCACCCGGGATGGTCGCGAGACCGAAATCGGTCAGCACCACCCGGCCGTCCTCGCCCAGCAACACGTTGCCGGGCTTCACGTCGCGGTGCATCACGCCCGCCTTGTGCGCCGCACTCAGCGCACCCAGCACGCCGAGGCCGATCTCCACGGCGCGGGCCACCGAGACGGGGCCATCCTCGGCGAGAGTGTCCTGCAACGACTTCGACGCCACGTACTCCATCACGATCCACGGATCGCCGTCGGTGCGCAGCACGTCGAAGATGCGGACGACGTTGGCGTGGTTGAGCCGGGCGATGGCCCGCGCCTCCCGCAGCGAGCGCTCGCGCATCTCGCGGCGCTCCTCATCGGTGAGACCGGGCGGCGGCACCAACTCCTTGATGGCGACGTCCCGGTGCAGCACCTCGTCGCGTGCCTTCCACACCCGGCCCATGCCGCCCTGGCCGAGCGGCGACAGGAGCCGGTATCGGTCAGCGACGAGTTGGGGAAGCGCGTTCGACATCGCTGAGACGGTACCCGGACCCGCTGACGCTCACACCGCCGGCACGCCACTGTGCGGTCCCCGTAACTTTCGGCCGCGTACCCTGGCGGCATGTCTGCTGAAGAGCCGCTGTTCCGGGTCGTTCGCGGCGTGCCCACCGCGGAGGAGTTGGCCGCCCTGGTGGGAGCGATCATCACCCGATCCCGCCCCGCCGCCGCTCTCGCGCCGACGACCACGTCCGCCTGGGCTCGCAGCGGTCGGCCGGTCGCCTCCGGCGGGTGGCGTACCTCCGGCCTGCCCCGCAGCTGACCCGACCGGCCGGGCGGGGGCTGTCAGGGGCACGTGGAGCGGTTACCCTCACTCAGGGAGACGGTGCGGTGACACTTAGGGAGGACCCGTGATCCCTCAGGAGGACCGGCCAGCGCCCTGGCTGCGCGGCTACGGCGGCATCGAGGCCGACATCAGCCAGCTCAGAGAGTTCGCCGACCGGCTCGCCGCCGAGGTCGAGAGCAACTACGCGCCGCACCTGTCGTACATCGCCGAAGACATGTCCGCGAAGCTGCCCAACCCGTGCGACGCCTTCGTCGAGCTGGTCACGTTCCTGCACGCGCACCACGAGACGCAGCAGGCCACCGCCGACATCGTGTACGCCGTCCGCGGCGCCACCGGCCACCTGGCCGCCGCCGCCGACCAGGTCGCCAGCCGATACGCCGACAGCGACGCCTTCACCGCCGCGCGAGTGGTGGACGTGCGACAGGCCCTCGCCGACCCCACCAGCATGCTGCCCGGCGGTCCGACACCGATGCTGACCGACCCGACCGGCGCCGACGCCGATGCCGGAGGGCCGGTGGTCCTGCCATGATCGACCGAGGCACCGGCCGCACCTCCGCCCTCACCGACTGGCACCTGATGGACGTCAACAGCATGTGGGCCTGCCTACAGGACCACGACACCACCAACCACTGGAAGCAGGTCGCCGGCTGG
Source organism: Micromonospora sp. NPDC048935 (assembly GCF_043197875.1). NCBI lineage: Bacteria > Bacillati > Actinomycetota > Actinomycetes > Micromonosporales > Micromonosporaceae > Micromonospora > Micromonospora sp. NPDC048935. The sequence goes on from NZ_JBICTZ010000002.1 coordinate 149,064, forward strand.
CGCAAGGTCTGCGACCTGGCACAAACCCACCTCAGCCGCCTCCGGGAATACCGGCGCGGGCTCGCCGAGGCGTGGCCCCCCGAGACCAGCGCCGCCTCCAGCACGTATCTGGCCGAGCTCGACGAACTGATCGACAAGGTGCAGCGCACCCACGACGCCGCCGCCGCGAACTACACCGCGCTCGCCGCCGCCACCCAGGCCATCGGCACCACCCGCGCCGCGCTCCGCAAGATCCACGAGGAGTACGCGACCAAGTCCCAACAGAAGCAGGCGTACGAGTCGATGGCCACCGACCCGAAAGCGATAATGGGCAACCGGATGGCCGAGGCGCCTGTTACTGACGCGGACCTGGAACGACTGAATACTCAGGCACGGACGGCCATGTTCAACCTCAGTGGCGAACTCCAACAAGCCCAAGCAACCCTCCAAAAACCACCAGCAGCACCTCCACGCCCGAGACGGGATCCCTCAGACTCGGACGCTTATGGCTCCGCCGCGCCGATAATCCCTCCAATCCTGTCGGTGCCAATAGCCGTCGACTCAAGCCCTCCTTCGCCCAGGCCCAGTTCGCCGAGCGGCCCACAACCCACCCAATCCGCCCCCGTGATAGGGCCAGTCCTTGGCGGCACCAGTGCCGGAGTTGCCTCGCCTCCGACGAGCGCTGCGGCACCCGTGGCTGGAATATCCGCTCAAGCGCCCGGCATCGGCCCAGCACCGCTGCAGCCGGGACCAATAGCTCATCCCCCAACTTCGCCCTTAAACGGAAATCCCGCAACCAGTGGTCGGCCGTTCAATGGGAGCAACAACTTCGCTCCGCATACCCCGCCGCCAACAACACGACCGATGCCGCCAGGTGGCCTTATTGGTGGAGCGCCTAACCCTGGACTCGGACAGCCTGGGTCCGGCTCCAACCCGACACGAAGAGTAAATCCGATCGGCGGCGTAATCGGCGGCGGCGGCGCCGGGACTGCTCCAACCGGTGGAGCAGGCTCCCGTCCAGGCGGAGGTCGGAGTTTGGTCGGAGGACAGCACCTGCCACCGATCGGTGGTGCCCCCGGCTTCGGTGGCACTGCCACCACGAGCCCAGGCGCAAACTACCCGCCCGGCCGCACCAACAGGCAGGGGCAGAACGAAGGACGGCACGGCTGGGACCCTGACCATCCATGGGAAACTGAGCAGGGAGTAGATCCTGTCGTGCGACCTTCAGAGGAACACGGTCCGCATGACCCTGGCCCGGCCATCGGCTTTAACAGGTAATGACATTAGCCAGACAAATCCCCAAGATATCAGTGATCAGCCTGCTGGTGACGCTGTCGACGGTTTATCCCCTCAAAACTAGTGCCCAACCTACGAATTATAAGCCCGGCGGTATTGAACGAGTCCGGTCTGATCAATGGCATCTAACCTACCTCAAAACCTCCGAAGCCCAGCAAATTTGCCGAGGAGCGGGAGTAATCGTCGCAGTCCCGGATACCGGCGTCCAACCACACCCCGACCTTCGCAGGAATCTTCTTCAAGGAACCGACATCCTCGCCGGAGGTGATGGCAACGGCCAGAGCGACCAGCACAGTCACGGCACCGGAATGGCTGGCTTAATTGCTGCACATGGCCAAGGCGCCAACTTGGGCGTGCTAGGAATAGCTCCAGAAGCGCGTATACTGCCAATTCGTGACACACCTGCTGACGGTAAAGAGGAACCCGACAATCTGGCTGCTGCCATCAACTTCGCCATCCGCAATGGGGCTGACATAATCAGCATATCTTCAGTAGGCGGGGCCGGGATTCCACTCCAGCGTTCCATCAAGGCAGCACTTGCGGCGGATGTAGTTGTAGTAGCCTCAGCTGGCAACCACCCCCAGGACGCCGCAGTTGGTTATCCCGCATCCGAGGAGGGGGTAATAGCTGTCGGCGGAATCGACCGGGACGGCAACCACGCTGCCGTTTCGGTGACCGGGCCGGAGATTGACGTGGTTGCGCCGGCGGTCGATATCTACAGCACGAGTATCGACGGCAAGTACCGCAAAGGCACCGGCACGTCTGACGCCACGGCGATCGTGGCGGGGGCGGCTGCGTTGATCCGGTCCAAGTACCCGTATCTGCCAGCGCGGGAGGTGGCGCATCGACTCACGGCGACGGCTGTGGACAAGGGCCCGCCTGGGCGTGACGACGAGTACGGCTATGGCGTGATCGATCTTGTGGCGGCGCTGACTGCGGACGTACCGCCGCTGGGGTTTGAATCTGTGAGCGCGCCGGCTGATGCTGGCCCGAAGACGGCCGTTGATGCCCAGCCGGGTGATGACGGCGATGCGACGGTGCGTGGCGTGGTCACCCTTGGGGTGATCTTGGCTGTGGGGGTCGGATGGGCGGTGGTGGCGCGGCGGCGGCGGCGCGGCGATGATCCACCGCCCAGGATCAGTCGCTGATTGGCAGACGGCGCCGTGATCGACTCGGGTTCCTTGATGTCGCGGTGTCGGGGGCGGTGGGACACCGCGGTTTCAAGGAAAGCGAGTCGATCACGGGCGACGCTGCACGGGCGACGCCGCTTGGGCCGGCGCGGGTGTTGCTGCGTGGTGGGGGGCGTTGTGTGGGTGGTTAGCCGGTAACGTCGGGTGGGTGTCTGAGACTCTGCCGCTCCGCCTTGTGCTCGCCTCGGCGAGCCCCGCCCGTCGCAAGTTGCTCCAGGCTGCTGGGATTGAGCCAGATGTGCTGGTCAGCGGGGTGGACGAGTCGTTGGTGGTGACCGAGCGGGCCGAGGAGTTGTGCCTGGAGTTGGCGCGCCTCAAGGCGCAGGCGGTGTTGACCCGGCTGAGCCCTGGTGCCGACCAGCGGACGTTGGTGATCGGGTGCGACTCCGTGCTCGCGTTCGACGGGGAGATCCTCGGCAAGCCAGCGGACCCGGCGGATGCCACCGGGCGTTGGCTGCGGATGCGGGGGCGCAGCGGCGTCCTGCACAGTGGGCACTGCCTGATCGACGTTGCCGCCGGGCGGCGCGCGGAGGCGGTCGCCTCGACCACTGTCCACTTCGCCGATATCAGCGACGAAGAGATCGCCGCGTACGTGGGCAGTGGCGAGCCGCTGGCGGTGGCCGGCGCGTTCACCATCGACGGGTTGGGCGGGCCGTTCGTGGAACGGATCGAGGGTGACCCGGGGACGGTTATCGGGTTGTCGATGCCGCTGCTGCGCCGCCTCCTCGCCGAGTTGGATCTGCGGATCACCGACCTGTGGACGAAGGTCGCGCCGGGCGGCCAATCGGTCGAGCCACTCGGTAACGTCCGGTCATGACCACCAAGTCGATCCCGCTCACTGACGAACTGCACGCGTACCTGGTCTCGCACGGCTCCCCGCCCGACGAAATCATTCTGGACCTGGCCGAGGAAACCCGGTCGGTGCTGCCGGAGCACGCCACCATGCAGGTGGCACCGGAGCAGGCCGCCTTTCTGACGTTCCTGACGCGGCTGCTCGACGTACGGCAGGCCGTCGAGATCGGCACGTTCACCGGGCTCTCGTCGCTGGCGATCGCCCGCGGGTTGCCCGAGGGTGGGCGGCTGACCTGCTTCGACATCTCCGAGGAGTTCACCGGCATCGCCCGGCGCTACTGGGAACGGGCCGGCGTGCAGGACCGGATCGAGCTGCGCATCGGCCCGGCCGGGGAGACGTTGCGGGAGTTGCCGCACGAGCGCTACCTGGACTTTGCGTTCATCGACGCCGACAAGACGGGCTACCCCGTCTACTGGGCCGAGTTGGTGCCCCGGATGCGGCCCGGTGCGGTGATCGCTGTCGACAACGTCCTGCGCGGCGGGCGGATCGTCGCGCCGCAGAACGAGGGCGACCGGGCGATCGCCGCGTTCAATGATGAGGTGTTGGCCGACGTACGGGTGGACCCGGTGATGCTGCCGATCGCGGACGGCCTCACCCTCGCCCGGGTGCTCTGAGCGGCCACGCCCGGCGTTTGATCCACTCGGGTTCCTGAAGGTCGCGGCCTCCCAAGCGGTAGGACACCCCGACTTCCAGGAACCCGAGTCGATCAAGCCCGCGCCGCCGCGTCGACCGCCCGCGCCGCGCCGACCGCCGCGCGGCGCCGAGCCAAGCGCCCGCGCCGCGCCGACCGCCCGCGTCGACCGCCCGCGCCGTCGATTTGCCCGCGCCGCCTGGCCGACCGGAGCGGCCGGGCCGCGCAGGCAGATCGCGTCAGCGGACGCTGCGGGCGAACTGGCGGGCGGCCCAGTAGACGCCGAGCGCGGCGAGCACCGCGGTGATGCTGAGGCCCTGCCAGACCTTGTCGCTGGCGAGGTCACCGGCGAACAGCGCACGGGTGCCGTCGACCGCCCAGGAGAACGGGTTCCAGTTGGCGATGCCCTGCAACCAGCCGGGGGCGAAGGTGAGCGGCAGCAGGATGCCGGACAGCAGCAGTACCGGCTGCGCCACCGTGTTCATCAGGGGGGCCAGCGCGTCCTCGCTCTTGACCTTGAGCGCGACGCCGTAGGAGACGGCCGAGGTCATGAGGGCGATCAGGGCGAGCATCAGGTACGCCAGCAGCAGGTCCCCGATGAACACCCGCAGGTCGAACAGGAGCGCCAGCAGGGTGATGATGATCGCCTGCACGACGAGCGACACGACGTCACGCAGTGAGCGGCCGAGCAGCAGGGCGAGCCGGCTGATCGGGGTGACCCGGGAGCGTTCGATGACGCCGGCGCGCAGTTCGGCGATCAGGCCGAAGCCCTGGAACAGCCCCCCGAAGATCGCCAACAGCACCAACAGGCCGGGAACGAAGATCTTGTAGGCGGCGGCCTGGGTGGGCGCGTTCAGTGCCGGTTTGAGCAGCGGGGCGAAGAGCAGCAGGTACATGACCGGCTGGAACACGCCGACGAAGACCCAGACCGGGTTGCGCAGCAGGAGTTGCGTCTGGCGCTGGAAGATCAACCAGGTGTCACGGGCGAATTTCATGAGTGGTCTCCGGTGGTCGGGACTCGCGCAGCGAGTGGTGGTCAGGACTCGCGCAGCGAGCGGCCGGTCTTGGTGAGGAAGACGTCGTCCAGGCTGGGTCGGTGCAGCTCGATCGAGCGCAGCTCCAGCCCGGCCTGGTCGAGCCTGCGCAGCACCTGCGGGATGGCGGTGGCGCCCTCGTCGACGTAGAGGCGCAGGCCGCCCTCGTCGATGGCCTCCAGCTTGTTGACGTAGGGCTCGCCGTCGAGCACCTGGGTGGCCTGCGGGGTCGCGGCCAGGTCGAGACCGACAAGCACCACGTCGCCGGAGATCTCGCGCTTGAGTTCGGCTGGCGTGCCCTCGGCCACCACCTCGCCGTTGTCCATGATCGCGATCCGGTCGCAGAGCGCGTCGGCCTCGTCCAGGTAGTGCGTGGTGATGAAGACGGTCATGCCGTCGCTGCGCAGCCGCCGGATCTCGTCCCACATGTGGGCGCGGCTCTGCGGGTCGAGGCCGGTGGTCGGCTCGTCCAGGAAGACGATCTTCGGCTCGTGGATGATGCCGAGCGCGATCTCGACCCGTCGGCGCTGGCCTCCCGAGTAGGTCTTGCACTTGCGGTCCGCGTACTCGGTGAGCTGGAAGGCGTCCAGCGCGCGGACCGCGCGCCGCTGCGCGTCGGCCTTGCTGATGCCGTACATGCGGGCGTGCAGCACCAGCTCGTCGCGGGCGGTGGACTCGTCCCAGGTGCTGCCGCCCTGCGGGACGTAGCCGATCCGCCGACGCACCTCGGCTGGGTCCTTACGCAGGTCGGCACCGGCGATGGTGGCGTCACCGCCGTCCGGCTCGATGAGCGTGGCGAGCATCCGCAGCGTGGTGGTCTTGCCAGCGCCGTTCGGGCCGAGGAAGCCGAAGATCTCGCCTTCGGCGACCTCAAGGTTGACACCGCGTACGGCGTCCACCGTCTTTGTCTCTCGACCCGCGCGGGAGCGGAACGACTTCCGCAGCCCCCTGGTCTCGATCATTTCTGCTCCTGGTCGTTCGGGCCGGCGGGGCCGGCCGTCGAGTGTCGTTCGGGCCGGCCGCGCGCCGGCCGTCGAGTGGGACGAACGCCGGACGGCGCACTCCCCCGCTGTGCCGACAGCAGGCTAACGCGATATAACTCTTGTAGTCAACGTTGATTATTCCGCTCGTGTCGGAGGCTCCGACTCCCGGCGCTCCTTCCACCCCGACCAACCCTCGACGCTCTCCAGTTCAGCGGGCAGGTACGACACGCCGGAGTCGATCCGCTCGGCGATCCGCTCGCACCACCCCATCTCCGCCTCCGCCCGCGCCGCCCACAGCTCGAACATCCAGCCCACGTGCACCGGCTTGCGATGACGCACCCAGTCCGACTCAAGGGAGGCCCGCATGGACTCGACGCCGGCACGCAGCAGATTGGCCCGATTGCGCAGGGCCGCGGCGGCCTCGGCACGCGGCATGGCCGGCAGGAACGAGAAGGCCACCGCGAAGGGGTCCGAGGGCTCGACGAGGTTCCACCAGAGGTTGCGCAGCATGGTCTCGAACTCGTCCTCACCCTTGGCGGTCACCTCGTAGGTGGTCCGGGCCGGACGGGCTCCGACCTGCTCGGTGGCGACGGCGCGGAGCAGTCCCTCCTCGGTGAGCTTGCGCAGGGCGTGGTAGATCGAGCCAGGCTGCACGTTCGCCCACTTGTCGGCGCTCCAGCTCAACAGCTCGCGGCGCACGTCGTAGCCGTGCACGGGCTGCATCCACCGCACCAGACCGAGGATCATCATTCGAGTCGCAGACACCCCGCAAGCGTAATAGCCAAGTTTGACTATGATGAGTGCCGCATTCCACACTGAGCGATCGTTAGGGTCAGCGGGGCGGCCGATACACTCCCCGTCAGTAACCTGCCCGGGGAGGAGCCACGAAGGTGCGCAAGGTACTCATCGCCAACCGCGGCGAGATCGCCGTTCGGGTGATCCGTGCGTGCCGCGACGCCGGCCTGGGCAGCGTCGCCGTGTACGCGGACTCCGACCGCGAGGCCCTGCACGCCACCCTCGCGGACGAGGCGTACGCACTCGGCGGGGACAGCGCGACCGAGACCTACCTGCGCATCGACAAACTGCTCGACGTGGCCGCCCGCGCCGGCGCGGACGCCGTACACCCGGGTTATGGCTTCCTCAGTGAGAACGCCGACTTCGCCCAGGCGGTCATCGACGCCGGGCTGACCTGGATCGGCCCCACCCCGCAGGCGATCCGCGACCTGGGCGACAAGGTCACCGCCCGGCACATCGCGCAGCGTGCCGGCGCGCCGCTGGTGCCCGGCACCCCGGACCCGGTGGCCAGCCCGGACGAGGTGATGGCGTTCGCCGTCGACCACGGCCTGCCGGTCGCCATCAAGGCCGCCTTCGGCGGCGGCGGGCGCGGCCTCAAGGTCGCCCGGACGATGGAGGAGATCCCCCAGCTCTTCGAGTCGGCCACCCGGGAGGCGGTCGCCGCGTTCGGGCGGGGCGAGTGCTTCGTCGAGCGTTACCTGGACCAACCCCGCCACGTCGAGGCGCAGGTCCTCGCCGACCAGCACGGCAACGTGATCGTGGTCGGCACCCGGGACTGCTCGTTGCAGCGTCGACACCAGAAGCTCGTGGAGGAGGCACCCGCGCCGTTCCTCACCGACGCCCAGCGGGCCCAGATCCACGACAGCGCCAAGGCGATCTGCCGCGAGGCCGGCTACCACGGTGCCGGCACTGTCGAATACCTCGTCGGCAAGGACGGCACCATCTCCTTCCTGGAGGTCAACACCCGACTCCAGGTCGAGCACCCGGTCACCGAGGAGACCGCCGGCATCGACCTGGTGCGCGAGCAGTTCCGGATCGCCGACGGCGCGAAGCTGCGGAGCACCGAGGACCCGACGCCGCGCGGGCACTCGATCGAGTTCCGGATCAACGGCGAGGATCCGGGCCGCAACTTCCTGCCCGCCCCGGGCACGGTCACCGCGCTGCGACTGCCCACCGGCCCGGGTGTGCGGGTGGACACCGGCATCTCGGCCGGCGACGTGATCGGCGGCAACTTCGACTCACTGCTGGCCAAGCTGATCATCACCGGTGAGACGCGGGCCGAGGCACTGGAGCGCGCCCGCCGGGCCCTGGACGAGATGATCGTCGACGGGATGGCGACCGCGCTGCCGTTCCACCGGCTGGTCGTGCGGGACGAGGCGTTCACCGCCGAACCGTTCACCGTGCACACCCGCTGGATCGAGACGGAGTTCCACAACACCGTGCCGCCGTTCGCCGCCGCCGCCGGCACCGCCGAGGCGCCGGCGGAACGCCAGACCGTCGTGGTCGAGGTGGGCGGCAAGCGCCTGGAGGTCAGCCTCCCCGCCGGCTTCGGCGGGAGTACGACCACCGCGGCACCCGCCACCCGTAAGCCGGCTCGACGCGGCGGCGCGGCCAAGGCGGGCGCACCGGTCAGCGGCGACGCGCTCACCTCACCCATGCAGGGCACCATCGTCAAGATCGCGGTAGCCGACGGCGACACGGTGGCCGAGGGGGACCTGGTGGTGGTGCTGGAGGCGATGAAGATGGAGCAGCCGCTGCACGCCCACAAGTCGGGCACGGTGAGCGGGCTCACCGCCGAGGTCGGCGCGGTGCTCACCGCCGGTGCCCCCATCTGCACCATCGCCTGACGGAACGGCACCCCGCGCGGAGGCGGGCTGGGCGCGCGGCGGGAGTGGTTTGCGGCACCGGACCCGGCGGCGGCGGCCGGGAGCGGGAATGATGGTCGGGTGCGGTTCCTTCACGGCGCGGCCCCCGCGCACGACCTGACCTATACCGACGTCTTCATGGCGCCGGCCCGTTCCGACCTCGGCTCCCGGCTGGACGTCGACCTGTCCACCGGTGACGGCACCGGCACCACCATCCCGCTTGTGGTGTCCAACATGACGGCGGTCGCCGGCCGGCGGATGGCCGAGACGGTGGCCCGGCGCGGTGCGATCGCGGTGATCCCGCAGGACATCCCGATCGAGGTCGTCGCGAACGTCGTCGCCTGGGTCAAGCAGCGGCACCTGGTCTACGACACGCCGATCACCCTGGGCCCGACCGAGACCGTGGGTGACGCCATCCACCTGCTGCCCAAGCGCTCGCACGCGGCGGTGATCGTGGTCGACGACGCCGGTCGGCCGATGGGCGTGGTCACCGAGGCGGACACCACGGGCGTGGACCGGTTCGCCCAACTCCGGCACGTGATGTCCACCGAGTTGCACACCGTCCCGGCGGACGCGGACCCGCGTACCGGCTTCGACCTGCTCTCCGCGGGTCGTCGCCGGCTCGCTCCGGTGGTGGACGCCGACGGCCGGCTGGTCGGGGTGCTGACCCGGCAGGGCGCGCTGCGCGCCACCCTGTACACGCCGGCCGTGGACGACCGGGGCCGGCTGCGCATCGCCGCGGCCGTCGGCATCAACGGCGACGTGACAGGTAAGGCCGCCGCGCTGCTGGAGGCGGGGGTGGACACGCTGGTCGTGGACACCGCGCACGGCCACCAGACGCGGATGATCTCCGCCCTTCAGGCGGTCCGCAAGCTGGACCCGGGGGTGCCCGTGGCGGCCGGCAACGTGGTCACCGCCGAAGGGGTACGCGACTTGGTCGAGGCGGGAGCGGACATCATCAAGGTCGGCGTCGGGCCGGGCGCGATGTGCACCACCCGGATGATGACCGGCGTGGGTCGACCACAGTTCTCCGCCGTCCTCGACTGCGCGGCAGCGGCCCGGCAACTGGGCCGACACGTCTGGGCCGACGGCGGGGTGCGGCACCCCCGGGACGTGGCGCTCGCACTCGCCGCGGGGGCGTCGAACGTGATGATCGGCTCGTGGTTCGCCGGCACCTACGAGTCCCCCGGTGACCTCTACACCGAGCCGGACGGCCGGCGGTACAAGGAGAGCTTCGGGATGGCCTCGGCTCGGGCGGTCAGCGCCCGAACCGCCGACGACAGCCCGTACGACCGGGCCCGCAAGGCGGTGTTCGAGGAGGGCATCTCCTCGGCCCGGATGTATCTGGACCCGGCCCGGCCCGGCGTCGAGGACCTGATCGACGAGATCATCGCCGGGGTACGCAGCGCCTTCACCTACGCCGGCGCACGCAACCTCACGCAGTTCCACGACCAGGCGATCGTGGGCGTCCAGAGTGCCGCCGGTTTCACCGAGGGGATGCCCCTGCCCACCAGTTGGTAACCCCCGCCCAACCTCTGTTGATCATGAGGTTGTCGCCGTCCGCGTCGACGTGTCGTGGCAGTAGCCTCACGAGCCCGGGGCCGGGCCGGGGGCCTGCTGGTGGGTGGGCAGGCGGCTCAGCACGGCTCGGGCCGCGTCGCCCGGGTGGTCGCCGACGCGGTCCGGCAGGGCGCCCGACAACCAGAGGGTCGCGAAGCCGTGGGCGATCGACCAGGCCGCGAGCGCGTGCCGGTCGGCGTCGACCGGACCACTGTCGCCGGCCAGGGCGGCCACTCCGGAGCGGAGTGCGGCACCGGAGCGCTCCCGTGCCGCGATCAGCTCGGGGTCGTCGGCCCGGTAGAGCTCGGGCCGGAACATCACCTCGAAGTACGCGCGGTGCGTGACAGCGAAGTCGACGTACGCGACACCGGCCTCCAGGAAGTCGTCTTTCGCGGCAACCAACGTCTGGGCCAGCAGCTCGAAGCCCTGAGCGGCGAGCGCGGTGAGCAGGCCGGCCTTGTCGCCGAAGTGGTGTGCGGGCGCGGCGTGTGAGACGCCGGCCCGACGAGCCAGGTCGCGCAGGCTCAGCGTGGCGGGTCCCACCTCCTCGATGGCCTCCAGGGCCGCCGCGAGCAGGGCGCGGCGGAGGTCGCCGTGGTGGTAGGCGCGCGTCCCGGTCATACCCGAATCCTATCTTGTCATTGACAAGATGCCATCCCGCCTCGCAATCTTGTCACTGACAAGTTTCTCCGAGGAGGATTCCGATGGCACCCCTGATCGCCCTGATCGCCGGCACCGCACTGGCCCGCCTCGCCGGCGCGACCGGCAGCTCCGCACTGGACGGCTGGCACCCCGCGCTGCGGGTCGGGCTGGCCACGATGTTCGTGCTGACCGGTCTCGCGCACTTCGCCGGTCAGCGCCGTGCCGACCTGATCGCGATGGTCCCGCCCCGCCTACCCCACCCGGCCCTGCTGGTGACGCTCACCGGCGTCCTCGAACTGGCGGGTGCCGTCGGACTGCTGATCCCGGCGACCGCACGACTGGCCGCGGCCGGGCTCGGCCTGCTCATGCTCGCGATGTTCCCGGCCAACGTCTCCGCCGCGCGTCGGCGGCTGCCCCTGGGCGGGCGTCCGGTCACCGCGCTCGGGCCGCGCACCGTCCTGCAGATCGTGTTCGTGGCCACTGCCGCGGCAATTTCGTTTGGCCCCTGACTATCAGGGAGCTAATCTGCTTCCCGTGGAACTCGTCACTCTCCAGGATGTGCCGCTGGCCCGGCTGCTGGTGGTGGCCGGACACCTGGTCGGGCAGCGGTGGAACCGCTACCTCGCCGAGGAGCACGGCCTCACCCAAGCCGGCATGGTCACCCTGATGACGCTCGCCCGACACGGCGAGCTGCCCCACCGTGAGGTCGCCGAGAAGGGCTTCGTCCGGCCGGCGACCTTGACCGGCATCGTGGACACGCTGGTCCGCGACGGACTTGTCGAACGGCAGCGCGACGACAGTGACCGACGCAGCGTACGCATCGTCCTCACCCCCGCCGGGCGGGAGCGAGCGGCCACGCTCAGCACGCTGATGCACGCCGGACGCCCACTCACCTCGGTCGACAGCGATCCGGCGAAGGCACAGGTGATCCGCGAGTTCCTGCTAGAGGTCATCGGCAGCGGGGACGACCCGCGGATGACCGGCCGCCCTACCGAGCAGAAGGACCCGGCGTGCTGATCCGACTGTTGCGCAACCAACTGCGCACCTACCAACGACCGTTGCTGGCTCTGGTGCTGCTCCAGTTCGTGGGCACCATGGCCTCGCTCTACCTGCCCAGTCTCAACGCCGACATCATCGACAAGGGCGTGGCCCGGGGCGACACCGACTACATCGTGCACACCGGCGGGTGGATGCTGCTGGTCAGCCTGGTTCAGATCGTCTGTTCGATCGCCGCGGTCTACCTGGGCGCGCGGGTCGCGATGGGCTTCGGCCGAGACGTCCGGGCCACGCTGTTCGAGCACGTCAACCGCTTCTCCGCCCGCGAGGTGGCCCGGTTCGGAGCGCCGTCACTGATCACCCGCAACACCAACGACGTGCAACAGGTGCAGATGCTCGTCGTGATGAGCTGCACCATGCTGGTCGCCGCGCCGATCATGAGCGTCGGCGGCGTGGTGATGGCGCTGCGTGAGGATGTCGGGCTCTCCTGGCTGATGCTGGTCAGCGTGCCGGTCCTGGCCATCACGCTCGGCACGATCATCCGCCGGATCGTGCCGGGCTTCCGGCTGATGCAGACCCGCATCGACACGGTCAACCGGGTGCTGCGCGAGCAGATCACCGGCATCCGGGTGGTCCGCGCGTTCGTCCGCGAGCCGTACGAGACGGACCGCTTCGGCGTGGCCAACGCCGACCTGACCGCCACCGCGCTGCGGACCGGCCGGCTACTGGCGCTGATCTTCCCGGTGGTCATGCTGGTGCTGAACGTCTCCAGCGTGGCGGCGCTCTGGTTCGGTGCGCAGCGGGTGGACGCCAACGCGATCCAGGTCGGCGCGCTCATCGCCTTCCTGCAATACCTGATGCAGATCCTGATGGCCGTGATGATGGCCACCTTCATGCTGATGATGGTGCCCCGGGCCGCGGTCTGCGCCGAGCGGATCGTCGAGGTGCTGGACACCGACTCCTCGGTGGTCCCGGCCGCCGCGCCGGTCAGCGAGCTGGCCGCCCGGGCCGAGTTGGAGCTGCGCGGGGTGCGCTTCCAGTACCCGGGCGCGGTGGAGCCGGTGCTGCGGGACATCTCCTTCCGGGCCACCCCGGGCACCACCACGGCGATCATCGGCAGCACCGGCGCGGGCAAGACGACACTGCTGTCGCTGATTCCCCGCCTGGTCGACGTCACCGCCGGCGCGGTGCTCGTCGACGGGGTGGACGTGCGCGAGTTGGCGCCCGACGAGCTGTGGGGGCGGATCGGCCTCGTGCCGCAGCGGCCGTACCTGTTCACCGGGACTGTCGCCAGCAACCTGCGCTACGGCAACCCGGACGCCACCGACGAGGAGCTGTGGGCGGCGTTGGAGATCGCCCAGGCGCGAGACTTCGTGGCCCAGATGCCCGGCGGCCTGGAGGCGCCGATCGCGCAGGGCGGCACCACCGTCTCCGGTGGGCAGCGACAGCGCCTGGCCATCGCGAGGGCGTTGGTCCGGCAGCCGGAGATCTACCTCTTCGACGACTCGTTCTCGGCGCTGGACCTGGGCACGGACGCGCGGCTGCGAGCCGCCCTGCGGCCGGTCACCGCGCAGTCCGCGGTGATCATCGTGGCCCAGCGGGTGTCCACGATCATCGACGCCGACCAGATCATCGTTCTGGAGAACGGAGGTGTCGTCGGAGTGGGACGACACGCGGACCTGTTGGAGACCTGCCCGACGTACGCCGAGATCGTGGCGTCCCAGCAGACCACGGAGGTGGCGGCATGAGCGAGCGCGACGAGCCGCGCGGCGCGGCCGTACCCAGTCAGAAGCCGGCCGCCGACGGACGGACGCCGGGAGGCGACGCCGCGCAGCAGCCCGGCGGTGGCGGGGCGACGCCGAAGCGGCTGCCGCCCGGCCGTGGCCCGGGCTGGATGAGCGCCGGGATGCCCGCCGAGAAGTCGATGAACTTCGGGCCGTCCGCCCGACGGCTGCTCGGCCGGCTGCGCCCGCACCGGGTGCACCTGTCCGCGATCATCACGTTGGCCGTGGTGAGCGTCGGGTTCAGCGTGGCCGGGCCGAAGATCCTCGGCCACGCCACCGACCTGATCTTCAGCGGGGTGATCGGCCGGGAACTGCCCGCCGGCACCACCGCCGACCAGGCCGTCGCCGCGGCGCGGGCCAGCGGCAACGACAGCTTCGCCGACATGCTCGCCCGGATGGACGTGGTGCCCGGTGTGGGCATCGACTTCACCGCCCTGGGTCGGGTGCTGCTGCTGGCGCTCGGGCTCTACCTGGCCGCGAGCGTGCTGTCCTGGTGGCAGGGCTGGCTGCTCAGCGGGGTGGTCCAGCGCACCGTGCTGCGGTTGCGCGCCGAGGTGGAGGAGAAGATCAACCGGCTGCCGCTGCCGTACTTCGACAGGCAGCCGCGCGGCGAGCTGCTCAGCCGGGTCACCAACGACATCGACAACATCGCGACGAGCCTCCAGCAGACGCTGAGCCAGCTGCTCACCTCGCTGCTGACCGTCGTCGGCGTGCTGGCCGTGATGTTCTGGATCTCACCGCTGCTGGCCCTGGTGGCCCTGGTCGCCGTGCCGTTGTCGGTGCTTGTCACCCAGCGAATCGCCAAGCGCTCGCAGAAGCAGTTCATCGCCCAGTGGACGCACACCGGCGAGCTGAACGGTCAGATCGAGGAGGCGTACACCGGTCATGAGCTGGTGAAGGTCTTCGGCCGGCAGCGTGAGGTGGAGGCCGCGTTCCACGCGAAGAACGAGGAGTTGTTCCGGGCGAGCTTCGGGGCGCAGTTCATCTCCGGGATCATCATGCCGTCGATGATGTTCATCGGAAACCTGAGCTACGTGGCAATCGCCGTGGTCGGCGGGCTGCGGGTCGCCTCCGGGACGATGAGCCTCGGTGACGTGCAGGCGTTCATCCAGTACTCCCAACAGTTCACCCAACCGCTCACCCAGCTCGCGTCGATGGCCAACCTGCTCCAGTCCGGGGTGGCCTCGGCCGAGCGGGTCTTCGCGGTGCTCGACGCCGACGAGCAGACGCCCGACCCGGTCCAGCCGGCCCGGGTGGCCGACCCGCACGGTCGGGTCGAGTTCGAGCACGTCTCGTTCCGCTACGAGACGGACAAGCCGCTGATCGACGACCTGTCGCTGGTCGCCGAGCCGGGGCACACGGTGGCGATCGTCGGCCCGACCGGCGCCGGCAAGACCACACTTGTCAACCTGGTCATGCGCTTCTACGAGCTGGACGCCGGCCGGATCACGCTCGACGGGGTGGACATCACCACGATGCGCCGCGACGACCTGCGCCGTCGGATCGGCATGGTGCTCCAGGACACCTGGCTGTTCGGCGGCACCATCCGCGACAACATCGCCTACGGGCGACCGGCCGCGACCGAGGAGGAGATCCTCGCCGCGGCTCGGGCGACCTTCGTGGACCGGTTCGTGCGCAGCCTGCCGGACGGCTACGACACGGTCATCGACGAGGAGGGCAGCAACGTCAGCGCCGGTGAGAAGCAGCTCATCACCATCGCCCGCGCGTTCCTCGCCGAGCCGTCGCTGCTGATCCTGGACGAGGCCACCAGCTCGGTGGACACCCGCACCGAGGTGCTGTTGCAACGGGCGATGGCCGCGCTGCGTTCGGACCGGACCAGCTTCGTCATCGCCCACCGGCTCTCCACCATCCGCGACGCCGACCTGATCCTGATGATGGAGGACGGTCGGATCGTCGAGCAGGGCACCCACGAGCAGTTGCTCGCCGCCCATGGCGCGTACCACCGGCTGTACCGCTCCCAGTTCACCGGTGCCGTCGCCGACGAGGAAGCGGCCGACCCGGCCGCCCAACCCGCTGCGGTCTGAGGCGGGTCGCCGTGCGCGCCACGCGAGCGACGGCGACCCACCCCAGCTCGGCGGGTGGGTCAGCCGGCCGGAAGCAGCTCGGCGGCGCGCGCGGCGACCTGGCCGCCGATCAGGGCGAGCGCCGCGTCCGCGGGCATCGGATCCAGGGTCCGGCCGCCGCGCAGGCGCAGCGCGAGGTGCCCGTCGGCCGCCTCGCGGGCACCCAACACCCCGAGGTACGGGACGCGGCGGCGAGCCGCGTCCCGGATCCGGGAGCCCAGCGAACCGGCGACGTCCACCTCGACCCGCAGGCCGGCGTCGACGGCCCGCCGGGCCAGGTCGGCCGCCGCGTCGGCCTGCCCGTCGTCGACCGGCAGCAGCACCAGGTGGACCGGCGCGTACCAGGCCGGGAAGGCGCCCTCGTGCACCTCGATGAGGTACGCGAAGAGCCGCTCCATGCTGCCGACCAGGCTGCGGTGCACCATCACCGGTCGACGCCGGCTGCCGTCCGAGTCGGTGTACGACAGGTCGAACCGTTCCGGCTTGTCGAAGTCCAGCTGAATGGTGGAGATGGTCGACTCCCGGCCGGCGGCGTCGACGATCTGAATGTCGATCTTCGGGCCGTAGAAGGCCGCCTCCCCCGGTGCCTCGACGTACTCCACCCCGGCCAGCGCGCCGCGGAGCAGGTCCTCCGCGACGGCCCACTGCGCGTCGTCACCGACGTACTTCTCGCCCGGTCCGCGCAGCGACAGCCGGAAGCCGGCCGGGCGGACGCCGAGCGCGGCGTGCGCGGCGCGGATCAGTCGGAGGATCTCGACGACCTCCCCGCCCACCTGCTCGGGGGCGCAGAAGGTGTGCGCGTCGTTGAGCGAGATGGCGCGTACCCGGGACAGCCCGCCGAGCACCCCGGAACGCTCCGAGCGGTACATTCCGCCCAACTCCGCGATCCGCAGCGGCAGCTCGCGATAGGAGCGGCCCCGGGCACGGAAGACCAGGGCGTGGTGTGGGCAGAGCGCCGGCCGGAGCACGAACTCGTCGTCCGCGCTCAGTCGCATCGGCGGGAACATGTCGTCGACGAAGTAGCCGAGGTGCCCGGAGAGTTCGAACAGTTGGCGTTTGCCCAGCGGGGGCGAGTAGACGTGCTGGTGGCCGGAGCCGCGTTCCAACTCCCGGACGTACTCCTCGACGGCATGCCGGGCGGCGGCTCCGGCCGGCAACCAGATCGGCAGGCCGGCCCCGGCCAACGGATCGGAGACGAAGAGGTCCAGCTCGCGGCCGAGCTGACGGTGGTCGATCATGTCGGGCTCCTGGATCGGGGAGGACCCGGAGACGACCTGGGCTCCGTTCGGCGCGCGGCCCTCCGGGGCGGATCGCCCCGGGGCCTGGTCGACGGTGGTTACGTCAGAGCGGCGCGCCGGGGATTCCCGGCGTCGTGGTCACCACTACCGCGCTGCGCATACGGCGACCGTACTCCCCGGACGACCGGGGGCGCACCCGGATTCACGGCGGCGAGGGGAGAGGTGGGCCGCCGGCGCGGGACCCGCCGGCGGCCCTCGCGGCCCGAGTCGTCAGGAACGGGGGACCCGACGGGCGTGGGCCGCGCGCGTCAACGGTACGCCGACGTCAGCCGATCTGCCGACCGGCCTGGGACGGGTGGGACAGGCCCCGGACCCGTCACCCGAGACTGGCTCGCCTCGTTGTATCCGGGTGGGTCCTGTCGTGTCGACCGTCACGACGGGCCGGGCCCGTCCACCGTGACGCCGGACACGCCGTCAGGCTCAGGGCACCCAATCGGCCGCATTCGGCGAGGTGGCAGGCGTGCCCGAACTACTGACTGACGTCGCATCGCCGACGTGGGCGTACCTGCTGCTGCTCGCACTGCTGGTCGCGGACGCCTTCGTCCCGGTGATCCCCACCCAGATCGTCATGATCACCAGTGGTGCTCTCACCGTCTACGGCGGGCTCAACCTGCCGGTCACCATCGCCGTCGGCGCGCTCGGCGTCTTCGCCGGCGACCTGGCCTGCTACCTGCTCGGGCGAAACGCACCGGACCGGCGGGCACCCCGGCACGCCGAGCTGAGCCGCGCCCGACGGGTGGCCAGTCGGGTCACCAAGGGTCTCCGCCAACCCGGGCCGATGGTCATCCTGCTCTGCCGGTTCGTGCCCGGCGGCCGGATGGCGGCCTGCTTCTCGGCCGGCCGCAGTCGCTACCCGTACCGGCTGTTCGTGCTCTACGAGGCCGTCGCCGCGCTGGGCTGGGCCACCTACGGCGCGCTGGTCGGGCACCTCGGCGGCACCGCGCTCACCGAGTCGGCGTGGCGGCTGGCCATCATCGCCACCGCCGCCGCCGCCGGGTTCGCCGCAGCCGGCTGGGCCATGACCCTGCTGAGCGCCCGCCACGCCCGCGCCGCCACAAACATCCCGATCGACTAACTCGCCCCGCCCCGCCCCGCGATCTTGCACTTACTGTCCCCGCAAATGGGTTGTATAGCTACATAAGGGCGACCGCAAGTGCAAGATCGCGGAAGGTGTGCCCCAACCCATTCATCTAGGGGTGGTCCCCTGGGGCGATTTCGGTGGGCTTCCCGGATCCGGCTCGGGTGTCCGCGGCGACAGGCTGAGTCATGCCTGGAACCCGGAACACCGGCGTGCTCGCCCTCGGCGGGATCGCCCTGGCGGCGCTGCTCACCCTGATCGGTCACCTCGAAGTCAACGACGACCTCAACCCGTGGGCGCTGACCATCAGCGACTTCGCGGTCTCCGACCGGGGCGGCGCCATCGACGCCGCCATGGTGGTGCTGGCGCTCGCCACGGTGGCGCTGCTGTACGGGCTGCGTCGCACCGGCCCGCCCCGACCGCGCGCCGGGACCGACGAGCTGCTGCTCGGCGCGTGGGTGGGCGGGCTGCTGCTGGCCGCACTGGTGCCGACGAACGAGCCCGGCACCGCCATGACCACCGCCGCGTACGTCCACCGGTACGCGTCGGTCGTCGCCTTCCTGGCGCTGCCGATCGGCGGTTGGCTGCTCGCCCGCCGGACGGAACTGGCCCCCGCCGCCCGGACGCTACGCACCCTCGTCCTGGTCAGCCTGGCCCTGGCAGCGGCCATGGCCTGGTCCGCCTACCCCGGCGACCGGGTGCTCATCGGCCTGGCCGAACGCCTGCTCATCCTCACCGAGGTAGCGGTGCTGGCCACGGTGGCGGTCCTCCAGACCGGACGGGAAGGAGAGCGGGTTACTCCAGCTCGTGCAGCATGAGCTGGCGGGCCGCCTCGGTGATCGAGCCGGACAGCGACGGATAGATGGTGATGGTCTGGGCCAGCTCGTTGACCGTCAGGTTGTTCTCCACGGCCATGGTGATGGGCAGGATCAGCTCGCTGGCCTTCGGCGCGACCACCACACCGCCGATCACCTGGCCGCTGGCCGGACGGCAGAACAACTTCACGAACCCGTCGGAGAGATCGTCCATCTTCGCCCGGGCGTTGCCGGACAGCGGCAGCATCACCTGCCGGGCCGGGGTCCTGCCCGCGTCCACCTCGTCCTGCGAGACGCCCACCGTGGCCAACTCCGGGTCGGTGAAGACGTTCGCGGCGACGGTACGCAGCCGCAGCGGGCGTACCGCCTCACCGAGGGCGTGCCACATGGCGATCCGACCCTGCATCGCGGCGACACTTGCCAGCAGCAGCACCCCCGTGCAGTCGCCGGCGGCGTAGATGCCGGGCACGTTGGTCCGGGAGACCCGGTCCACCGTCACGTAGCCGCCCCGGCCCAGCTCCACGCCGTACTCGGTCAGGCCCAGGTTGGCCGTGTTCGGAACGGACCCGACCGTGATCAGCGCGTGCGAGCCGGTGACCCTGCGGCCGTCGGAAAGCTCCACCTCGACGCCGTCCGCGGTACGACGGACCGCGTCGGCCCGCGAGTTGTTGAGGATCTCCATGCCCCGGTTGCGGAAGACCCGCTCGATGGCGGACGCGGCGTCGGCGTCCTCGTGCGGCATCACCCGGTCCCGGCTGGACACCAGGGTGACCTGGACCCCCATCGCCAGGTACGCGCTGGCGAACTCCGCCCCCGTGACACCGGAACCGACCACGATCAGGTGCTCGGGCAGCTCCGGTAGGTCGTACACCTGGCGCCAGGTCAGGATGCGCTCGCCGTCCGGGACGGCGGTGGGCAACTGGCGGGGTGTCGAGCCGGTGGCCACCAGCACGGTGGTCGCCGCGATGGAGTATTCCGCACCGCCGTCCGCGGGAGTCACGACGACCCGGTGGGTGTGCCCGAGGGCGTCCTCGCCGAGCCGCGCGGTGCCGGCCACGACGGTGACGCCGGCCTTGAGCAGCTTGGCGTGGATGTCGGCGGACTGCGCCAGCGCCAGCCGCTTGACCCGCTCGTGCACGGCCCGTGCGTCGACGGTGACCGCCTCCAGGCCGTCCGAGTGCACCCCGAACTCCTCGGTGTCCCGATAGCCGGTGACCACCCCCGAGCTGGCGATGAAGGTCTTCGACGGTACGCAGTCGGAGAGCACACACGCTCCGCCCGCCCCGTCGGCCTCGACCACGGTGACATCGGCGTCCAGCTGGGCGGCGACCAGGGCCGCCTCGTACCCGGCCGGCCCCCCGCCGATGATCACGATCTGGCTCACAGCGTTCGCCCTTCGTCCATGGTCACAGTGACTTTGTTCTCCCGAGCGCATTCGACACGCACTGTCGTATTCTCCCCCACCCGTCCGCCGGGCTATCGTCATCGCCGTGCGTCATCACGCCGCCTACGGCTCAAATCTCGACCCTGCCCGCATGCGTGCCTACTGCCCGCATTCGCCGATGGTGGGCACCGGCTGGCTGGAAGGCTGGCGGCTGACCTTCGCCGGGGCGGACGTGATCGGTTGGGAGGGCGCGGTGAGCACCCTCGTCGAGTCGCCCGGTGACCGGGTCTTCGTGGCGCTCTACGACATCCACCCGTACGACGCGGGGCAGCTCGACGAGATCGAGGGAGTGACCGCCGGCACGTACCGCAAGCTGCACGTGCGGGTCTCCACCCTCGACGGCGACGTGACCGCGTGGATCTACGTCTTCAACGGGTACGAGGGCGGCCTGCCGACCTCGTGGTATCTGTCCGAGATAGCGAACGCCGCCGAGAAGGCGGGCGCCCCGGACGACTACGTCACCGAACTGCGGTCCCGCCCCACCGGCACCGCGTCGGCGTAGCAGCGCGTTTCGCACGCCTCCAGTCTGCTCCCGCCGCCGACCGGACCGGAGGTCGGGCCCGACCGGGGTCGGCAATCACACACCGGCGGCGAGGTCGGCCCGGGTGCGGTGCAGCAACTCCACCAGCTCGGCGCCGTCGGCCGGGCCGAGAGCCGTGAACGCCGGCGCGACGAGACGGTTGGTCACCGCCTCCGCCCAGAGTCGTCGGCGCACCAACGGCCCGATCGGCGGGTAGGGCGGCGGCCAGCCGCAGGCCACCGCCCCGGCCTCCCCCTCCGGCCCGGCCAGCACGGCCTCCCGCGGAGTCATCCCGGCGGCGCGTACGGCCAGCAGGTAGGCGCCGGTGAAGTGCTCCCGCAGCAGTCGCAGCCCGGCGGCACTCCGGGCACCCGGGGAGTGATCCGGCAGTGGCATGACCCGCCACGCGGCGAAGAGCGGCATCCCGCTGGCGTCCGCCGCCACCACCGCCCGCTCGACGAGCACCGCCAGGCGCTCGGTGGCGGGCAGAGCGCCGAGCTGCTGCGACCCCCACCGGCAGCACTCGGCGAGGCTCGCCGCCGCCACCTCGACGGGCGGGACGACCCGGGCGGCGGCGTCCCACCCGTCGGCGACCGCGTCCGGGGCGATGAACCCGAGAGCGGCGGCGGCCGTCTCGGCCCGCACGTCGCCGAGCGCGCCGGCCCGGCCACTGATGTAGAACGCCCAGCCGGAGATGCCGAGCAGCCGGGCACGACGCAACGTGGCCGGGTCCCGGGTGAACGCGTCGCCGAGGTCCAGCACGACGGGCTTGCTGGCGGCCGCGACCTGCTCCGGTGTCATCGGCGCGGCCCTCGCGGGCAGCCCGATCCGTCGACCACGACGGGGCCCCGACCCGGGGTCGCCCGCCCTGGACGGCCCGCACACTCGTCGTCGTCCATCGATTGTCAGTCTGCCGCGCCACCGCCCGCGTCCGCATCCCCCTCTTCGGCGGCCAACGCCTCGATCGCCGCCTCCACCTCACCGGCGCGCCGCCGCGCCACGGTGACCGCCCG
Organism: Micromonospora sp. NPDC048935; assembly: GCF_043197875.1. NCBI lineage: Bacteria > Bacillati > Actinomycetota > Actinomycetes > Micromonosporales > Micromonosporaceae > Micromonospora > Micromonospora sp. NPDC048935. Next base: position 170,924 of record NZ_JBICTZ010000002.1, read on the forward strand.
CTCGGCGGCACGCCGAGCGAGTTTGGCCCGGCTGAGATCCTGCTCGGCGACCGCCCGCCGCCGCTCCAGCTCGGCCAGTTCGGCTTCGATCCCATCGAGTACGGCGGCGTCGTCCCGCTCCTGCCCGGCCGCCTCGGTCAGCTCGGCCTCCGCGCGCTGCTGGTCCCTACGGGCGGTGGCCAGCTCCCGGTCCAGGGCGCGGCGCTGCCGGGCCCGCTCGGCGCGGGCGGCCCGCTGCGCGGTCTGCTCGGCGCGCTCCGCCGACCGGTCCGGGCGGGGCACCGCCTCGGGACGCCCCCGCTGTGCACCCGGTCGGCGGGCCGGGCGTTCCTCCTCCGGCTCCTCGTCCTCGCCGGTGACCAACCGCAGCTGCGGCCGGGGCACCTCGCCGAAGCCGGCGTAGCTGGTCGCCCGGAGCAGGCGGCCGGCCCGGACCTGCTCGGCGACCTCGACGTCGGAGAACGCCGCGTTCAGGGTCGCCTCCACCTCGGCCAGTGGCAGCCGGCTGGCCGGTGGGGCGTCCGGCTGGGCCGCCGCGAGCGTGCGGACCTCGGCGACCAGGGCCCCGACCACCGCCCGGCGCTGCGCGGACAACTCCCGTAGTCGGGCACCCCGCAGCTCGCGTTGGGCGGTGCGCAGCGCGTCGGCGAGCTGGACCAGGTCGGCCACCAGCTCCGGGCGTTGGATGGCGAGCAGGTTCACCAGCCAGGCGGCCACCGTCGGACGACGTAGTCGGGCCAACTGGCGGGCGGTGCCCGGATCACCGGCACGGCGGGCCTCGGCCACGGCGGCGTCCCGGGCGGCCACGAACCGGTCCGGTGGGATGCGGTAGAGCTGCTGCACCAGCTCCGCTGAGGGGCCGGGCATCGGGTCAGACGTCCACCCGGCTGCCGGGCTCCAGCCGCTGGTATTCGGTGCCGGACAGCGCGGTGTACTGCCGGTCGAGCACGCCCAGCCCGTTGTCGTTGAGCAACGCGTCGTGCAGGGCGTACGCGCGCCGGGGCGCGACCGCGCGGATGAAGTCGACCACCTCGGAGAACTTCGACCAGGGGGCGTGGATCGGCGCGAAGAGCGTGTCGACGGGCGTCTCGTCGGGCACCACCAGGGAGTCGCCCGGGTGGTAGACCACGTCGTTGATCAGGTAACCGAGGTTGTCGACCACCGGAATGTCGGGGTGGATCACCGCGTGTCGCCCCCCGTACGCGCGGACGGCGACCCCGGCGGCGGTGAACGACTCGCCGGGGGCGACCGGGCGCAACGTCTCGGCCGTGTCGCCGAGTGCTCCGGCGAGCGAGGCCGGCCCGTGGATCGGGAACGGCTGCCTGTCCAGGTGCCGGCGCACCGCGGCCAGGTCGAGGTGGTCGGGGTGTTCGTGGGTGATCAGCACCGCGTCCGCACCGTCCAACGCCCTCGCGGAGTCGCTGAACACCCCGGGGTCGACGACGAGCACTCCCCCGTCGTGTTCGACCCGGAGGCAGGAGTGGGCGTACTTGGTGAGCCGCATCGTGACTCCTCGATTATCGAATCGTGATGTCCTCAGCGCAGTCTGCCGGAACCAGCCGACGTGTGCGCCGCGTCCGAGCTATCGCCACACCGGATCACGACGATGGGAGCGGGGATGGACGGACAGGCGGTACGACGCCGCGGCACACTGCTGGCGGCAACGGCGCTGGGGGCGGCGCTGGTGTTGACCGGGTGCGGGGCCGGCGACAGCGGAACGGCGGACAAGGCGGCCGTCGCCCCGGCGAACGGCGACGCCGCCCAGCGGGACAACGCGGCGGGAGCACCCGAGGCCGCCGCGGACCCGCAGAAGGGCGGGGCCGGGGCACCCCAGGGGGGCGGCACCGGTGCGGCGGACCTGCGGGTCGACCAACGGGCCATCATCTACACCGGTTCGATGCGGGTGCAGGTGGACGATGTGGACGCCGAAGCCCGGGAGGTGAGCGCCCTGGTCACCCGCGCCGGTGGCTTCGTCGGCGGTGACCAGCGGCGCAGTGCCGGCGCCGACGCGGTGGCGGAGTTGGAGTTGCGGGTGCCGGCGGAGAAGTTCACAGCCGTGGTGGACGAGATCGCGACACGCGGCAGCCAGCTGAGCCGGGAGATCAGCACCGAGGACGCCACCGAGGCGATCGTCGACCTCGACGCGCGTATCACCACCCAGCGGGCCAGGGTGGAGAGCGCCCGCCGACTGCTGGCCCGCGCCAGCTCGATCACCGACCTGGTGTCGTTGGAGAACGAGTTGGGTCGCCGCGAGGCCGACCTGGCGTCGCTGGAGGCCAAGAAACGGCGACTGGCCGACCTGACCGCCCTCTCCACGATCACCGTGACGCTCGTCGGGCCGGCCGCGAAGGCCGCCGAGGAGAAGACCGAAACCGGCTTCCTGGTCGGGCTCAGGGGCGGCTGGAAGGCGTTCGTCGCCTCGTTGACCGTCCTGCTCACCGTGCTGGGGGCGCTGCTGCCGTGGCTGGTGCTGCTCGGCGTACCGGTGGCGGTGCTGCTGCTGGTGCTGCGTCGGCGCAGGAAGGTCTCGCTCCCGACCGCTCCGGTCAGCGCGCCGCCGCCAGTGCCCGCAGCGCGGTCTGCACCATGACGCGTACGCCGGCGGGGATGGCCCGCTCGTCCACGTCGAAGCTCGCCCGGTGCAGGTCGACGTTGGGACCCGAGCGGCCCACCCCGAGCCGGGCGAGGGCACCGGGGACGTACTCCAGATACCAGGAGAAGTCCTCGCCGCCCATGCTCTGCGGTGTCTCGGCGATGCCCTCCGGACCGAGGGCGGCGGCGGTGGCCCCGGTCAACACCTGGATGGCCTTGGCGTCGTTGGACACCGGCGGCCGGCCGCGCAGGTATTCCAGGTCGACGGTGGCCCCGGTCGGCGCGATCACGTCCCGGACCACCTGAGCGACGATCTTCGGGGCCTGCTCCCAGGTGTCGCGGTCCATCACCCGCAGGGTGCCGGAGGCGCTCGCCTCGGAGGGGATGACGTTGTAGCGGGTGCCGGCCGACGCGTGGCCGAAGACCAGCAGCAGGCCACTGTTGGCCGGCACCCGGCGGCTGACCAGGGCGGGCACCTCGGTGACCAGCCGGCCGAGCGCGTCGACCAGGTCGACGGTCAGGTGCGGGCGGGCGGTGTGCCCGCCCGGGCCGGAGAGCCGGACTGTGACGTTGTCGGCGGCCGCGGTGATCGGGCCGACGCGCAGCCCGACCCGTCCGACCGGCAGGTTCGGGTCGCAGTGCAGCGCGAAGATCTGCACCACGTCGTCCAGGCCGCCGGCCTCGATGACCTCCAGCGAGCCGCAGGGCAGGATCTCCTCGGCCGGCTGGAAGATGAGCCGGACCCGCCCGTCCAACTCACCCAGGTCGGCGAGTTGGGCCAGCAGCATGCCGACGCCGAGCAGGATCGTGGTGTGCACGTCGTGGCCGCAGGCGTGGCAGACGCCCGCCACTGTCGACCGGTAGGGCACGTCCTTGACGTCGTCGAGTGGCAGGGCGTCGATGTCGGCGCGCAGCGCGACCACGGGGCCGTCCGGCCTGCCGTCGACGTCGCAGATCACGCCGTTGCCCTTGGGCAGCAGGCGCGGGTTGAGCCCGGCCAGCGAGAGCTCCCGAGCGATCAGTGCGGCCGTCTCGAACTCGGAGCCGGAGAGCTCAGGGTGCGAGTGGAGGTGACGGCGGGTAGCGATCAGTCCCGGCACGCGGAGCGCCAGGAGGTGGTCCAGCTCGCGGGGCAGCGGCTGGGATCCCGGGGGCAGCTCCGGCCAGGACGACGCCAGGTGGCCATCCGTGGGCAGCGTCAACGCACTCGTCACGTCGAATTCTCGATCAGTAGAAACGGATGGATCATCGGGGACAGCAGACAGCCTAGACCTCCGACGGTGACGCTGCGCAACCTCGTTACGGTAGTGATCGGACCGCACAGCGTCACGTATGCCCTGTTCCGGGCGCTCGGAGATGTCTGGGACAGCAGGTAGATCGCTATCGAACGCCGACATCCGCCCCTCACCTCCTACAACGCGTAACCAATCGCGGCGGCCGTGGACCTGGTGGCACACGTGCGGATCCTGGTGCAAATTGTCGCATTAGTCGGGGTGATGAACTGACACTCCGACAATTAGCCGACCACACTCCGCAACCAGCCGGATAGGGACGCTCACATGGCGGCGTCCGCCACGGGCGCACACCGTGTGCGTCCGCGCTCCTCCGACCCGGTACCCGCCAGGCCCGGCCGACACACCGCATCCGCGACCGGAAGTGGTCAGAAGCGGTCGGTGGGCCGGTACAGCCCCCACACCTCGCGCAGCGTCCCGCAGACCTCGCCCACGGTGGCCCGAGCGCGCAGCGCCTCCTTCATCGGGTAGAGCACGTTGTCCGAGCCCTCCGCCGCGGCGCGCAGATCGGCGAGTGCCCGCGTCACGGCGTCGGCGTCCCGCTCGGAACGCAGCCGTGCCAGCCGCTCGGCCTGGGCCGCCTCGATCGTCGGGTCGACGCGCAACGGCTCGTACGGCTCCTCCTCGTCCACCGTGAACCGGTTGAGCCCGACCACCACCCGCTCACCCGAGTCGATCTCCTGGGCGATCCGGTACGCGGACTGCTCGATCTCCCGCTTCTGGAACCCGGCCTCGATGGCGTCCACCGCCGAGCCGTGATCGGCCACCCGCTCCATCAACTCCAGGGCGGCGGCCTCGATCTCGGCGGTCATCGCCTCCACCACGTACGAGCCGGCGAAGGGGTCGACGGTGGCGGTCAGGTCGGTCTCGTACGCCAGCACCTGCTGGGTTCGCAGCGCGAGCCGGGCGGCCTTCTCGGTGGGCAGCGCGATCGCCTCGTCGAAGCTGTTGGTGTGCAGCGACTGCGTGCCGCCGAGCACCGCGCCCAGCCCCTGCACCGCCACCCGGACCAGGTTGACCTCCGGCTGCTGCGCGGTGAGCTGCACGCCGGCCGTCTGGGTGTGGAACCGCAGCATCAGCGACTTCGGATCCCTGGCGCCGAAGTCGTCGTGCATCAGTCGGGCCCAGATCCGCCGGGCGGCGCGGAACTTCGCCACCTCCTCCAGCAGTGTGGTGCGGGCCACGAAGAAGAACGACAGCCGGGGCGCGAAGTCGTCCACCGCGAGCCCGGCGGCCAGCGCCGCCCGCACGTACTCGACGCCGTTGGCCAGGGTGAACGCGATCTCCTGCGCGGGCGTCGCGCCGGCCTCGGCCATGTGGTAGCCGGAGATGGAGATGGTGTTCCACTTCGGCACCTCCTTGCGGCAGTACGCGAACGTGTCCGCGACCAGGCGCAGCGACGGCTTCGGCGGGAAGATGTAGGTGCCCCGGGCGATGTACTCCTTGAGGATGTCGTTCTGGATCGTGCCGTTGAGCGCCGCGCCGGGCACCCCGTTCTCCTCGGCGACGAGCTGGTAGAGCAGCAGCAGCACCGAGCCGGGCGCGTTGATGGTCATCGAGGTGGAGACCTTGTCCAGTGGGATGTCGGCGAAGAGCAGCCGCATGTCCTCGATGGAGTCGATGGCGACGCCCACCTTGCCGACCTCGCCGTGCGCGATCGGCTCGTCGGAGTCGTAGCCCATCTGGGTCGGCAGGTCGAAGGCGACCGAGAGCCCCATCGTGCCGGCCCGCAACAGTTGGTGGTAGCGCGCGTTGGACTCGGTGGCGGTGCCGAAGCCGGCGTACTGGCGCATGGTCCACGGACGGGAGGTGTACATGGTGGGATAAACCCCCCGGGTGTACGGAAACTCGCCGGGGGCGCCCAGCCTGGAGTCCAGATCCTCCGGAAGGTCGGCACCCGTGTAGACGCCCTTGATCGGAAAACCGGACTCGCTTGACCGCCGTTCACTCATCCCCGGATGGTAGGACGCGCAGGCAGCGGCCGGGGGGAGGGATACCGCACAGCGGATTCCGACCCGCCCACAGGAGGTGAACGAACCAGCACTTTCCGTCGACTTCGACAAACGTCCGTCGCGTCGGCTTTCGCATCGGGCGTCGGAACCAGCAAGATAGGGGGGTTGTGTCCCAGCCCCCCTCGATTTCCCCCGGTGGCTTTTCTGTGACTCAGATCCCGACGTGGAGCGGCGGACCAGTCAGTCCCGCCAACGGCCGCGCAGCACCCGGCACCACCATCGGTGACCGGTACGCGCTGCGGTCCTCGGTGGGCAACGGCGGCATGGGCACGGTGTGGCGCGCCACCGACACCCTGCTCCGCCGCGACGTGGCGGTGAAGGAGGTCGTCCTGCCCCCGGGGCTGGCCCCCAGCGACCGCGACGCCATGTACGAACGCACCCTGCGCGAGGCGCGGGCCGCCGCGGCCATCCAGCACCCGGCCGTGGTGCAGGTGTACGACGTGGTCACCGAGGCCGGTCGGCCGTGGATCGTGATGGAGCTGCTGGACGCCCGCAGCCTCGCCGACATGGTGATCGAGGACGGGCCGGTCGCGCCCCGCGCCGTCGCCAAGATCGGCATCGCGCTGCTCGGCGCGTTGGAGGTGGCGCACGCGATCGGCGTGCTGCACCGCGACGTCAAGCCGGCCAACGTGCTGATCTGCACCGACGGGCGTTGCGTGCTCACCGACTTCGGGGTCGCCCGGATGCCCACCGACGTGCAGCTCACCACTCCCGGCATGGTGCTCGGCTCACCACACTTCATCTCGCCCGAGCGGGCCATGGGCCAGGAGTTCGGCCCGCCGAGCGACCTCTTCTCGCTGGGTGTGACGCTGTACACGGCGGTGGAGGGGCGACCGCCGTTCGACAAGGGTGACCCGATCGAGACCATGCACGCCGTGGTCGAGGACCCGCCCGCCCCGCCGCAGCGCAGCGGCCCGCTGACCCGCGTGCTCATGGGCCTGTTGGAAAAGGACCCGGCCCGTCGACTGGACGTGCACACCTCCCGGGCCATGTTGCGCGAGCTACTCGCCGGCCCGCTGGGCAGCACCGCGACCTCGGTGCACTCGGTCACCGACCCGTACGCGGTGGTGCCGGTGCAGCAACGCCCGGTGCCCGTCCTCCCGCCGGCGCAGCCGGAGCCGAAGCCGGACAACCAGATCGGTGGCCCGGCGATGCTGGCCCCGAACGAGTCCCTGACCGACCGGCTGGCCGCGCTGCGCCGGGGCGAACGCCCGCAGCCGGTCACCCCGGTCGGCGGCAGCGGGTTCGACGAGACAAGCGCCGACGCGTTGGCCGGCCCGCTGCACACCCCGACCGGCGCGATGCCCGGCCCGGACAAGCAGCCCTCCGGGCGCACCTACGGCGGCAGCGCCGACGCCACCCAGCGGGTGGACGCCGGCGGGCACCCGGACGCCACGCAGCGGGTCAGCTACGGCAGCCCGGGCGATGCCACCCAGCAGGTCGGCTACGGCGGCGCACCGGAGGCCACCCAGCGCATCGGCGGCACCTACGGCGGCGGCAACCAGTGGTCGGTGCCGGGCACCGGCCAGCCCTGGGCCACCTCGCCCCCGGCCGCCGGCGGCGGCAGTGCCCTGGACAAGGTCCGCGCCACCGGTGGTCAGCTCGTCAGCACGGTCAAGGGCTGGCCCCGCAAGGTGCAGCTCGCCGCGGCCGGCGGGTTGGCCGTCGTGCTGCTGCTCACCGTGGTGGCCCTCACCAGCGGTGACGACCCGCCGCCGAATACCCCGGCGGCGCAGCCCACCGCGTCCGCCCCGGCGGCTCCCGCGGTCGAGATGCAGGAGCACTCGGCTCGCGGCATCCAAGTCATGGTGCCGAAGGGCTGGAAGAAGGCCACCGGCCCCTCGTACACCGACTACATCGACCCGGAGGACAGCGGCCGCAAGGTCCGCATCATCACCGAGAAGTGGTCGAGCGACGCCAACCGCTGGGCGGAGACGGCCGAGAACGGTCTCAAGACCAGGAGCACCTCCTGCGTCAAGCCGTACCAGCAGGTGAACGCCGCGCAGACCGAGCTGGCCAGCAAGCCGGCCGCCGAGTTCGAATACACCTGCGGCGCGGGCGACGTCATGCGGCACGGCGTCTGGCGTGGCGTGGCGGAGGGTGGCAAGGCGTACTCGTTCTACCTCACCGCGACCGACGCCAAGTTCGCCGAGAGCAAGCCGATCTTCGACGAGATGGTCAAGACGTTCCAGCTCACCGGGGAAGGCTGAGCCGGAGGGAACCGCCAGCGGTGATCCGCAGCCGTGCTATCAAGGGGCATGGCGGCGGACACCACTGACATCGACGACATTCGCGAGCAAGCCCGACGCTGGCTCGCCGACGACCCCGACCCGGCCAGCCGGGACGAGCTGACGGCGGTGCTCGACCGGTTGCCGGCGAGCGCCCCGGAGCTGGCCGACCGGTTCGCCGGCCCGTTGACCTTCGGCACCGCGGGCCTGCGCGGCCCGCTGCGCGCCGGCCCGAACGGAATGAACCTCGCCGTGGTCACCCAGGCCGCTGCCGGCCTGGTCGGCTGGCTCGCGGCCCAGGGTGGCACCGGCCCCCTGGTGATCGGGTACGACGCTCGGCACGGCTCCCGGCAGTTCGCCGAGCGGACCGCACAGGTGGCCACCGGAGCGGGCCGCCCGGCGCTGCTGCTGCCCCGCCCGCTACCCACCCCGGTGCTGGCGTACGCCGTGCGCCACCTTGGCGGGGTCGCCGGGGTAATGGTCACGGCCAGCCACAACCCGCCCCAGGACAACGGCTACAAGGTCTACCTCGGCGCGGAGCTGGGCGGTGAGCTGGGCGCGGGTGCGCAGATCGTGCCGCCCGCCGACGCCGGCATCGAAGCCGCCATCCGAGCGGTCGGGCCGCTGACCCAGGTGCCGCTGGGCCAACCCGGGCAGGTGCTCGGCGACGACCTGGTCGCCTCGTACGTGGAACGGGCCACCGCCGTGATCGACCCGGACGGGCCCCGGGACCTGACGGTGGCGTACACCCCACTGCACGGGGTGGGCGCGGCGGTGCTCACCGCCGCGTTCGCCCGCGCCGGTTTCCCGGTGCCCGGTGTGGTGCCCGACCAGGCCGAGCCGGACCCGGCGTTTCCGACGGTGTCGTTTCCCAACCCGGAGGAGCCGGGGGCGGTGGACCGGTTGATCGCGCTGGCCGACTCCACCGGCGCGGACCTCGCCATCGCCAACGACCCGGACGCCGACCGGTGTGCGGTCGTCGTCCGCGACGGCGGGCAGCCCTGGCGGATGCTGCGCGGCGACGAGGTGGGCGTGCTTCTCGCCGACCACCTGATGCGCCGTGGGGTGACCGGGCTCTACGCCACCACCATCGTGTCGTCGTCCCTGCTGCGGGCGATGTGCGCGGCCCGGGGCCTGCCCTACGACGAGACACTGACCGGCTTCAAGTGGATCGTGCGGGCCGGCGGTGGCAGCGCGCCGCTGGTCTTCGGCTACGAGGAGGCGCTCGGCTACTGCGTCGCCCCGGAACACGTCCGGGACAAGGACGGCATCACCGCCGCGCTGACCGTGGCCGAGCTGGCCGCCGGGCTCAAGACGCAGGGCCGCACGCTTACCGACCGGCTGGACGAGTTGGCCGCCGAGTTCGGCGTGCACCACACCGACCAGCTCTCCGCCCGGGTGGACGACCTGCGGGTGATCGTCGACGCGATGGCCCGGATCCGGGCGGCCACCCCGACCTCCCTGCTCGGGCAGCCGGTCGACAGCGTCCGGGACCTGCTACCCGAGGCGGACGTGGTGATCCTGCGGACCGCTGTGGCCCGGGTGGTGATCCGTCCCTCCGGGACCGAGCCGAAGCTCAAGGCGTACCTCGAAGTGGTGGAACCGGTCGTGGACGGTGACGTGCGGACGGCCCGGAGCAGGGCGGCGTCGGCCGTCGCTGCGCTGCGCGCTGAGGTCAGCGCTGCCCTTGGCATCTGAGCCCGGCAGGACCCACCCACCCCAAGTCCGCCCCTTTGCTCTGCACCCGCGGAGGCGCCGTTCACCTGTCGCCGGCTGGCGCCTCGGCGGGTGCAGAGCCCCGGTGGCGCCTCCGCAGGTG
>NZ_JBICTZ010000002.1:180964-258827 GCF_043197875.1 Micromonospora sp. NPDC048935
ACCAGAGCCCCGGTGGCGCCTCCGCAGGTGCAGAGCCCCAGTGGCGCCTCCGCAGGTGCAGAGCCCCAGTGGCGCCTCCGCAGGTGCAGAGCCCCAGTGGCGCCTCCGCAGGTGCAGAGCCCCAGCGGCGCCTCCGCAGGTGCAGAGCCCCAGTGGCGCCTCCGCAGGTGCAGAGCCCCAGTGGCGCCTCCGCAGGTGCAGAGCCCCGGTGGCGCCTCGGCGGGTGCAGAGCAAAGGGCACGCCGAGCGGGGTCGGCCCGACGGTCAGCGGCGCGGGCCGAGGGCCTGGTCGACGGCCCGGCCCAGTGCGGCGACGACCAGGCCCACCGAAGGACGGACCACCGAGTCGTCGGTGCTCACCTCACCGGAGAAGCCGGCGCCGGTGGCGATCTCCTCCAGCCGGCGGCGCGCGTCGGCGGCGGTCTCGCCGCTCACCCCGAGCGCGGACTCCATCCGCAGCACCACGACCAGGGTGGCCAGTGCGGCGGTCCGCTCGTCCGGGGCGGCCGCGCCGGCCAGGGCCTCGGCCAGCCGCTGCCGGGTCTCCGCCTCGACGGAGGCGTCCACGACCGGGTAGCGGTGCACGTGGATGAAGCCCAACTCGGTCTCGTCGACGTCGCGGACCACACCCTGGCTGCACAGATCCCCGAGAATCCGGTCCCGCAGGCCGTGCCGCAGGCGCTGCACCCAGGAGGCCGGACTGTGCGGGGTGTCGACCGCAATCCGGCCCAGCACCTCGTCGGCGACCGGCTCGCCGGTCGGCGTCGGGTCGATCACTGCCAACGATCCGTCGGCGTACGCGATCCGGCCGGCCAGGGCCAGCTCGACCAGCACCGCGGCGGCCATGCCCAGGTCCAGGCTGATTCGCGGCATGGTCGCCTTGCCGGTCGTGTCGTCGTAGGCGAGGAGCAACAACTCCTCGGCGAGCGCAACACCAGTCATGGCCGGAGACGGTAGCGGGTCCGCGCACCACCGCGCACGGACCCGCCCGACCCGGCATCGACCGGGTGCCGTTCTCAGAACCGGGGCATGCCACCGAACTGGCGGTCACCGGCGTCGCCGAGCCCGGGGACGATGAACATGCGGTCGTTGAGCCCCTCGTCGATCGAGGCCGTGACCAGGCGCAACGGCAGGCCGGAGCGTTCCAGCCGCTCGATGCCGACCGGCGCGGCGAGCACGCAGAGCACGGTGATGTCGGTGCAGCCACGATCGGCCAGCAGCCGGCAGGAGTGCTCCAGCGAGCCACCGGTGGCCAGCATCGGGTCCAGCACCAGCACCGGCAGTCCGGCCAGATCGCGGGGCAACGACTCCATGTACGCGCGCGGCTCGTAGGTCACCTCGTCGCGGGCCAGGCCGACGAAGCCCATCGAGGACTCCGGCAGCAGGCCCAGCGCGGCGTCCGCCATGCCCAGGCCGGCCCGCAGCACCGGGACCAGCAGCGGCGGGTTGGCCAGCCGGGTGCCCTCGGTGCCGGTGACCGGCGTCTGCACCGGGTACCGCTCGACGGGGAAGGTGCGCGCCGCCTCGTACACCAGCATGGTGGTCAGTTCGTGCAGCGCCGCCCGGAACGTCGAGGAATCGGTGCGCGCGTCCCGCATGGCAGTCAACCTGGACTGGGCCAGCGGGTGGTCAATGACGTGTACGTCCACGATCGCTCAACCTACCGGTCCGCCCGGCTCGGCGGTGTGGCCGCGCTCGGACCAGCGATGCCGCTCACGTCCGGCCACCCGATGTGAGCAAGATCACTTGGCTTTCCGGTGCGTAGACTTCGGGGCATGACGGCGACAACGACGTCGGCCCGGTCGGAGCTCTCCGAGCTGGGACGATCCGAGACCGCTCTGCGGACCTTCCTGCACGGCCTACCCGGCGTGGACCAGGTCGGCGCGGAGCAGCGGGCGGCACAGCTCGGCACCCGATCCATCAAGACCACCGCCAAGGCCCAGGCGATCGACCTGGCGATCCGCATGGTCGACCTGACCACCCTGGAAGGCGCGGACACCCCGGGCAAGGTGCGCGCGCTCGCCGCGAAGGCGCTGCGTCCGGACCCGGCCGACCCGTCCTGCCCGCACGTCGGCGCGGTCTGCGTCTACCCGGCGATGGTCCCGTACGTCGCCGAGGTGCTGCGGGGCAGCGCCGCCGGAGTCGGGCGGCCAGCCGGCGGACCGGTCGAGGCAGCCGGTGCCGCGCCGGCCGGACCCGGCATCGTTCACCTGGCCAGCGTGGCGACGGCATTCCCGTCCGGCCAGGCGCCGCTGGAGATCAAACTCGCCGACACCCGGGCCGCCGTGGCGGCCGGCGCCGACGAGATCGACATGGTGATCAACCGGGGTGCGTTCCTGGCCGGGCGGTACAAGGAGGTCTACGACGAGATCGTGGCCACCAAGGAAGCCTGCGGCGACGCCCACCTCAAGGTGATCCTGGAGACCGGCGAGCTGGCCACCTACGACAACGTGCGACGGGCCTCCTGGCTGGCCATGCTGGCCGGCGGCGACTTCATCAAGACCTCCACCGGCAAGGTCCCGGTTGCGGCGACGATGCCGGTGACCCTGGTGATGCTGGAGGCGGTCCGCGACTTCCGCGAGGCGACCGGGCGGCAGGTGGGCGTGAAGCCCGCCGGTGGCATCAAGACCACCAAGGACGCCATCAAGTACCTGGTGATGGTCAACGAGACCGTCGGCCCGGACTGGCTCGACCCGGACTGGTTCCGCTTCGGCGCGTCCAGCCTGCTCAACGACCTGCTGATGCAGCGCACCAAGCTGACGACCGGCGTCTACTCCGGTCCCGACTACTTCACCCTGGACTGATAGCCGATGTTCGAATACGCCCCTGCGCCCGAGTCGCGCGCGATCGTCGACCTCAAGCCGTCCTACGGTTTGTTCATCGACGGCGAGTTCGTCGACGGCGAGGATCTCCACAAGACGATCAACCCTGCTTCGGAGGAGGTGCTCGCCGAGGTCACCTGGGCCGGCGCCGCCGACGTCGAGCGCGCGGTCCGTGCCGCCCGCAAGGCGTACGACAAGGTCTGGGGTCCGATGCCGGGCCGGGACCGGGCCAAGTACCTGTACCGGATCGCCCGGCTCGTCCAGGAACGCTCCCGCGAGCTGGCCGTCCTGGAATCGCTGGACAACGGCAAGCCGATCCGGGAGAGCCGCGACGTCGACCTGCCGCTTGTCGCCGCGCACTTCTTCTACTACGCGGGCTGGGCCGACAAGCTGGGTCATGCCGGCTTCGGGCCGAACCCGCGGCCGATCGGCGTGGCCGCGCAGGTCATCCCCTGGAACTTCCCGCTGCTCATGCTGGCCTGGAAGATCGCCCCGGCGCTCGCCGCCGGCAACACGGTGGTGCTGAAGCCCGCCGAGACCACCCCGCTGACCGCGCTGCTGTTCGCCGAGATCTGCCAGCAGGCCGACCTGCCGGCCGGTGTGGTCAACATCCTCACCGGGGCCGGCGACACCGGCCGTGCGCTGGTCGAGCACCCCGGCGTGGACAAGGTCGCCTTCACCGGCTCCACCGAGGTCGGCCGGGCCATCGCCCGTTCCGTCGCCGGCACCCGCAAGAAGCTCACCCTGGAACTGGGCGGCAAGGCCGCCAACATCGTCTTCGACGACGCCCCCATCGACCAGGCCGTCGAGGGCATCGTCAACGGCATCTTCTTCAACCAGGGGCACGTCTGCTGCGCCGGCTCCCGGCTGCTCGTCCAGGAGAACGTCGCCGACCGCGTGCTGGAGTCGCTGAAGCGGCGGATGGCCCAACTCCGCGTCGGCGACCCACTGGACAAGAACACCGACGTCGGGGCGATCAACTCCGCCGCCCAGCTGGAACGGATCCGCGAACTCTCCGACGCCGGCTCGGCCGAGGGCGCCGAACGCTGGTCACCGCCGTGCGACCTGCCCGACCGCGGCTTCTGGTTCGCGCCGACCATCTTCACCGGCGTCACCCAGGCCCACCGCGTCGCCCGGGAGGAGATCTTCGGCCCGGTGCTGTCGGTGCTCACCTTCCGCACGCCGGCCGAGGCCGTGGAAAAGGCCAACAACACGCCGTACGGGCTGTCGGCCGGCATCTGGACCGACAAGGGCTCCCGGATCCTGTGGATGGCCGACCGGCTGCGCGCCGGGGTGGTCTGGGCCAACACGTTCAACAAGTTCGACCCCACCTCGCCGTTCGGTGGCTACAAGGAGTCGGGCTACGGTCGCGAGGGCGGCCGGCACGGGCTGGAGGGGTACCTCAATGTCTGAGCGGGTCGCGGTACGCAAGACGTACAAGCTCTTCATCGGCGGGAAGTTCCCGCGCAGCGAGTCGGGACGGTCGTATCTCGTGCAGTCCTCGAATGTGTCACTGGCCTCCCGCAAGGACGCCCGGGACGCGGTGGTCGCCGCCCGCGCCGCCGTCAAGGGCTGGGCCGGCGCGACCGCGTACAACCGGGGTCAGATCCTCTACCGTGCCGCCGAGATGCTGGAGGGCCGCCGCGGGCAGTTCGTCGCCCTCGGCATCCCGGGCGACGAGGTGGACGCCGCGGTCGACCGCTGGGTCTGGTACGCGGGCTGGGCCGACAAGCTCGCCCAGGTCTACGGCGGTGCCAACCCCGTCGCCGGCCCCTACTTCAACATCTCCGCCCCGGAGCCGACCGGCGTGGTCGCGGTGGTCGCCCCGGAACGCCCGGCGCTGCTCGGCCTGGTCAGCGTCATCGCCCCGGCGATCGTCACCGGCAACACGGTGGTGGTGGCGGCGTCGCCGTCGGAGCCCTTGGCGGCGGTGACGCTGGCCGAAGTGCTGGCCACCTCCGACCTGCCCGGCGGGGTGGTCAACATCCTCACCGGCGCGATCACCGAGACCGCGCCGGCGCTGGCGGCCCACATGGACGTCAATGCGATCGACCTGACCGGGGTGACCGACACCGCACTCGCCACCGACCTCGAGGTCAAGGCCGCGGAGAACCTCAAGCGGGTGCTCCGCCCGGCCCCGGCCGACCACGACTGGACCGCCGACCCGGGGGTGGCGCCGATGACCGCGCTGTTGGAGACGAAGACGGTGTGGCACCCCAAGGGGGTGTGATCGTCTTTCTCGGCCTTTGGGTTCTCCGGGGGAGCCCACCCACTCCGGGCGGTCAGGCTTGATCCCTGCGTGGGCGGGCACTCCCGGAAAACCTGACGCGGGCCAGGCTCGTCATGGCGTTGATCTCGCTGGCTGGTGCCCCGGGTTGGGGCACCAGCCAGCGGGCGTTTGGGGGACCCCGGTCCTCCACAACCGTCCGCCCCGCGCCCTGCGCCCCTCCGCGCCCTGCGCCCCCGCCCTGCGCGCCCTCCGCCCCGGGCCTGCACCGCGGCTCTGCGCGCCATCTTTGCGCGCCCTCCGTCCGTTCGCGCCGTCCCCGTGCGCACTTCCACCCGAGCGCCCTCCCCCGCCGCCCCGCGCGCCGTTCAAGATCCGCGCAATTTCGGTGATATTGCTGTCTCCGGCGCGCCCGAGGCAGCAATATCCCTGTTCTTGCGCAGATCTTGCGCCGGCGCCCTGGCCGGACACGGTGATCATGGAGTTGGCGGGGTGTTGATCTCGCCAGGGTCGGCCAACCTCATGATCATCGGCGGAGGGTGGGTGGAGGCGGCGTGGGCGGAGGGGGCCGAGGGGTGGCATGGGTGGGTGGGGGGTCGGGGTCTACTACCGGGGGTAGGATTGGGTGGTGACTCGGTTGGGCGATCTTGAGCGTGCGGTGATGGACGTGCTGTGGGACGTGGTTCCCGGCACGTCGGATGGTGTGACCGTGCGCGAGGTGGCCGACGCGCTCGATGGCCGCGAGCTGGCGTACACCACGGTGATGACCGTGCTGGACCGCCTCGCCGGCAAGGGCATGGTGCAGCGGGAGCGCGAAGGTCGGGCCTGGCGGTACCGGCCGGCGGCCAGCCGCGAGGCGCACATCGCGCAGCTCATGCTCGACGCCCTGGACCTGGGCGGCAGCCGGGACGCCGCGCTGGTGCGCTTCGCCCGCTCGGTCACCGGCACCGAGGCCGAGGTGCTGCGGGCGGCACTGGGGAACGAGACCGGGCTGGACACCACCGGCGGCGGCACGGGTGTCGCCGAACCGAACGCGCCGAGCCCGGCCGGGTCGGGTGCCGACCTGACCGACCGGGTGGACGGGCCGGTGGGCCGGCGACCTGCCGGCGAGACCGCGGAGCGGTAGGGCGCGCGCCATGGCCTACGCCGTGCACTTCGCCGCCACCATGCTGGCCTGCTATCTGACGGCTCAGGTGCTGGCCCGTTCCACCTGGACGTGGCGCAGCCCCCGGGTGGCGATCATCTGCTGGCAGGCCGTCGGGTTGGCACTGGGTCTCTCCGCGATGGGCCTGCCGATGGCGCTCGGGTTGAGCGCGTACGACCTGCCAACCGGAAGTGCGCTGCTCGCCCTCGCCAATGACCTCGGCCACGGCACCCTGCCGGCCGGGTTGAGCACCTTCCACCTTGCCGGCGTCGGCGTGGGCTTCGGCATCGGCGCGGTGCTGGTCACCACGACCGTACGCAGCATCCACGGCACCGTACGCGCGCAGCGCCGGCACCGGGACCTACTCTCCCTGGTCGCCCGCGACGACCCGGCCGCGCCCGGCGCGCTGGTGTTGGATCATCCGAGTGCCGCCGCGTACTGCCTGCCGGGCGTGAAGCCGCAGGTGGTGGTCAGCGCCGGCACGCTGAGCCTGCTGGACCGGGCCGAGTTGGCCGCGGTGCTCAGCCACGAGCGCGCGCACGCCCACGAGCGGCACGACCTGGTGCTGTTGCCGTTCACCGCGCTGTGCCGCGCGTTGCCGTGGTTCGCCTGGGTCCGCGACGCCCATGAGCGGGTCGCCCTGCTGGTCGAGATGCGGGCCGACGACAAGGCCCGTGAGCTGCACGCCGAAGCACCGCTTGCGGGAGCGTTGCGCCGGTTCGCCGCCGCCGGTCACCGAATCACCCCGGCGGGCGCGCTGGGCGTGGGCGACCGGGATCTTGACGTACGGGTCCAGCGTCTCCTGGTCAGCGACCGGCCGCCCCGGGTGCTCGGCGCCACCGCCCTCGCGGTCGCCACCACGCTGGTCGCCCTCCCGATCTCCCTCTTCCTGAGCTGAGTCGAGCCCCAACCTCCTGGCCCTGACCCCGCGCCTCCGCGCACCGCGGCGCGCCCCACGCACCGCGCTTCCATGCCTCCGCCTCCGCCCCGCACACTGGCGGCCCTTGCCCCGCTCCCGCACCCCGCGCCCTCGCGCCCCGCGCACCCGCACCCCGCACCTTCGCCCCGCACTCCCGCACCCTCGCGGCCTTCGCCCCGCACCCCGCGCCTCGGGGCCCTCGCCCGCTCCCGCACCCCGGGGCCCTCGACCCGCGCACCCGCACCCGCACCCGCACCCGCACCCACGTTCCCGCTTCCGCCTCGCGCCCGCCTCTCGAAGCCCACGATCGTGCTCGAACCAGGATCGAGTGGCATTCCACGGCCGCCGAGGCCACTGCATCCACGATCGAGCACGATCTCCCCGGCGGCACGACTACTACGTCTTGTCGTAGACTGGGTTACGACAAGGCGTAGTAGTCGGACATGTAGAGAAACTACGTGTAGGGTGACTACGACAAGGGAGCCAACACTACGGAGAGCCGGCCATGGACACCCTGCTCCTCGCCCGCCTGCAGTTCGCCACTACCACCTCGATCCACTTCCTGTTCGTGGTCGTCACGCTCGGGCTGGTCACCCTGCTGGTCGGGATGCAGACCGCCTGGGTGATCACCGGTAATCCGAAGTGGGAGCGGCTCACCCGCTACTGGGGCCAGCTCTACGTGATCAATTACGTGCTCGGCATCGCCACCGGCATCGTGATGGAGTTCCAGTTCGGGCTGAACTGGAGTGGTCTGTCGCGCTACGTCGGCAACGTCTTCGGTGCGCCGCTGGCCCTGGAGACGCTCGTGGCGTTCTTCCTGGAGTCCACGTTCCTCGGGATGTGGATCTTCGGCTGGCACCGGCTCCGCAAGGGCGTCCACCTCGCGTTGCTGTGGGGTGTGGCGATCACCGCGTACGCGTCGGCGTTCTGGATCATGGTGGCCAACTCCTGGTTGCAGAACCCGGTCGGATACGAGGTCCGCGACGGGATCGCCCATCTCACCGACTTCCGCGCGCTCCTGACCAACCCCACCCTCGGCATGGCCTTCGGGCACGTGGTCTCGGCCGCGTTGCTTGTCGGCGGGATGTTGATGGCGGCGGTCAGCGCGTGGCACCTGCTGCGGCGTACCCCTGACTTCGCGTTCTTCCGCACCTCGCTGCGGATCGGTCTGGTCACCGCGGCGCTGGCCATCTCGATGGTGCAGGGCTTCGGTTTCGCCCAGTTCGGCCCGGTGGGCTCGGTGCAGCCGACCAAGTTCGGCGGCGACGGCCCGGAGGCCCAGGCACTGATCGCCGAGTGGACCACGCGGTTCGGCCCCGGCGACTACACCCCGCCGGTGCTGTCCAGCGTCGGGCTGGGCTTCATGATCCTGATCGGCTTCACCCTCGGCTGCGTCTGGTTGCTGCTCCCCCTGCTCTTCCGCGACTGGATCATCAGGCTGCGCTTCCCGCTCTGGCTGATCCTGTTGGCGCTGCCACTGCCGTTCGTCGCGGTGATCCTCGGTTGGATCTCCCGGGAGGTCGGCCGGCAACCCTGGGTGGCGTACGGGCTGCTCCCCACCGAGCAGGCGGTCTCCCCGGTCGGCGCACCGCTGATGCTGGCCTCGCTGATCGGGTTCAGCCTGCTGCTGGGTGCCCTCGCCGTCACGAACTGGGTGCTGCTGGCCCGGCACGCCAAGCGCGGCGCGGTCGACCCGGCACTCGGCCGCCCGCCGGCGATGCCCGACGAGCCGGCCCTTCCCGAACCCGCCCTCGTCTGAGCATCTGAGGAGAAGACCGTGGACCTCGCCTGGTACGCCCTGCTCGGCCTCTTCTTCGCCAGCTACCTGGTGCTCGCCGGTTACGACTACGGCGTCGGGCTGCTGCTCGCGCGGGGTGGAAGCCCCGCCGGGCGGCGGGCCGCGCTCACCGCGCTCGGCCCGTTCTTCCTCGGCAACGAGGTGTGGCTGGTGGCCGCCGTGGGCATCCTGTTCGGCGCGTTTCCGGTGCTGGAGGGCGAGTTGCTCGCCGGCTGCTATCCGGCCGTCGCCGGCGCCCTGGTCGGCGTCATCCTGGTCACCGCCGGGGTGCAACTGCGCAGCCGGCACGCCGACGAGCGGATCCGCGCCCGGTGGGACCGCATCGTGACGATCGGCAGCGCACTCGCCGCACTGGGCTGGGGTGTGGTGCTCGCCGCACTGTTGCAGGGCGTACCCCGCCAGGCCGACGGGCACGTCGCCGGTGTGTCGCACCTCGCCACCCCGTTCGCGGCCGCCGCCGGGCTGGCCATGGTCGCTCTGGTCGCGGTGCACGGGGCGACCTTCCTCGCGCTGCGACTGCCGAGCGCCGAGGCCGCCGTGCTCGGCCGCACCGCTCGCCGGCTGGTGCGGGTGGCGCTCACCGCGGTCGCGCTGGCCACCGTCGTGGGCCTGCTGTCTGCCCGGGTACGCGACGCGGTCCAGCGACCGACGGTGGCCGTACTCCTGCCGGTGCTCCTCGTGGTGGCGCTGCTGGCGGCCCGCGCGGCGCTGGCACGGCGGCGGCCGGGGTGGGCCCTGGTCGCCACCGGCACCGCCCTGGCGCTGCCGGTGGTGCTGGTCGGCGCGGCCCTCTGGCCCTACGTGCTGGTGTCCACGACCGATCCGGGCGCCTCGCTGACGGTGGCCGACGCGGCCGCCAGCGCACCGACACTGCGGCTGCTGGGCTGGGTGGCGCTGCCGCTCCTTCCGGCCCTACTAGGCTTCCAGGCGATGTGCTGGTGGGTTTTCCGAGGACGGACCGACGGTAGGGCACCGGTGTACTGGTGAACCGCCGTCCGTTCGACCCGCGTCTGCTGCGCCGGGTCCCCGCGGCCCGGCGCGATCTTGCCGTGCTCGCGCTGCTGGGTGTGGTCGCCGCCGGGTTGATCGTGGCGCAGGCAACCGCGCTCGCGTCGGTGCTGGCCACCGCCGTCGACGGTCGGCTGGATCGGCAGGCGTTGGCCGGCTTCGTGGTCGCGGTCGGGGCCCGCTCGGCGCTGGTCTGGGCACAAGGCACGGTCTCGGCGCGGGTCGCCGCCACGGTCAAGGCCGCGCTGCGGGCCGACCTGCTCGGCGCGGTGGGCCGGCACGGCCCGGGTTGGGTGGCCGGGCAGCGGGCCGGTGCGATCGCCACCCTGGCCGGGCGTGGGTTGGACGCGCTGGACGCCTACTTCACCGGCTACCTGCCGCAGCTGGTGCTCAGCGTGACGGTGCCCCTCGCGGTGCTGGCCCGGGTCGTCTTCGCCGACTGGAGTTCGGCGGTGATCATCGCGCTGACCCTGCCGCTGATCCCGGTCTTCGGCGCACTGCTCGGTTGGCAGGCGCAGGCCGCCACCGAACGGCAGTGGCGACGGTTGTCGCTGCTCGGCGGGCACTTCCTGGACATGGTCGCCGGGCTGCCCACGCTGCGCGCGTTCGGGCGGGCCCGGGCGCAGACCGACGTGGTGCGCCGGATGGCCGACGGGCACCGCGTGGCCACCATGAAGACGCTGCGGATCGCGTTCCTCTCCGCGCTGGTGCTGGAGCTGGTCGCCACCCTCTCGGTGGCCCTGGTGGCGGTGCCGGTCGGCATCCGGCTGCTCGACGGCGGGCTGGCCCTGCGGACCGCGCTGCTGGTGCTGCTGCTCACCCCGGAGGCGTACCTGCCGCTGCGGTCGGCCGGCAGCCGCTTCCACGCCAGCATGGAGGGGCTCGCCGCGCTGGACGAGGCACTGACCATCTCGGCCGAGCCCGCCGCACCCCGGGCCGCCGAGGGCGCCACCGCACCGGACGCGCGACGCGAGATCCGGTTCGAGGGGGTGACCGTGGCGTACGAGCGGACCACCGCGCTGCGCGACGTGACCCTGACCATCCGGCCCGGCGAACGGATCGCCGTCATCGGGCCCAGCGGCGCCGGCAAGAGCACCCTGCTCGGCCTGCTGCTCGGTTTCGTGACCCCGACCAGTGGCCGGGTCACCGTGGACGGGGTCGACCTCGCCACCGCCGACCTGGACGCCTGGCGTCGGCAACTCGCCTGGGTGCCGCAACGGGCCCACCTCTTCGCCGCCTCACTCGCCGACAACATCCGGCTCGGCGCACCGGACACACCCGCTGACGCACTCGCCGCCGCGGTGCACGACGCCGCCCTGGACGACGTGGTGGCCGGCCTGCCGGACGGCCTGGGCACCCTGCTCGGCGAACGCGGCCACGGGCTGTCCAGCGGGCAGCGGCAGCGGGTCGCGCTGGCCCGGGCGTTCCTGCGTGCCGCACCTGTGGTGTTGCTCGACGAACCCACCGCCCGACTGGACACCGCGGCCGAGGCGGTGGTGCTCGACGCCACCCGCCGGCTGGTCGCCGGGCGCACCGCGCTGCTTGTCGCACACCGACCGGCGCTGCTCGTCGACGCCGACCGGATCCTGCGTGTCGAGGACGGTCGGGTCACCGAGCTGACGCCCGAGCCGACCGGAGGGGCACCCCGATGACCGCGGCACACGGACCGGACCCGACAGACGGGCAACCGGCCGCCGCAGCGGACGGGCAGACCAGCGCCACCGCAGCAGACGGGCAGACCAGCGCCGCCGCGGGCGGGAAGAGCAGCGCCGCCGCAGCGGGCGGGCGGGTCGCCGCCGAGCGGGCCGTGTTGCGGTTGGCCCGGCCGTACCTGGGTCGCCTCGTTGGCGCCGGGCTGCTCGCGGCCGCCACCGAGTTCGCCGGGTTGGCCCTGATGGCCACGGCCACCTGGCTGTTGATGAGCGCCGCCGGGCAGCCCCCACTGGACCGGCTCACCGTGGCGATCGTCGCGGTCCGGGCGCTGGCGATCGGTCGGGGCGTGTTGCGCTACACCGAACGGCTCGCCGGGCACGACGCGGTGCTCCGCATGATCACCGATGTCCGGGCCCGGGTGTTCGCCACCCTCGCGGCCCGCCGCAACGCCGTACACCGGTCGGGAGACGTGCTGAGCCGGCTGGTCTCCGACGTCGAGGCGGTTCAGGATCTGCTGCTGCGGGTGCTGGTCCCGGGATCGGCGGCGGCCCTGGTCGGGGTGCTGGCGGTCGCCGGGGCCGGGTTGATCTCGCCGCCGGCCGCCGGGGCGCTGGCCGTCGGGCTACTGGTTGCCGGCGTGGCGCTACCCGCGCTGGCCACCGTGGTCACCCGCCGCAGCGCGGCCGAGGTGGCCCCGCTGCGCGGCGCACTGGCCACCGACGCGATCGACCTGACCCACGGCGCTGCCGACCTGGCCGCGTTCGGGGCGACCGACGGTGCCCTGCGCGCCGCCGGGCAGCGCGCCCGACGGCTGGCCCGGCTGGAACGCCGGCTGGCCGCCACCGGGTTCGCGGTGGACGCGGCCGGGGTGCTGACCGCCGGGTCGACCGCCGCGGCGGTGGTGCTGGCCGCGCTGGCCGCCGACGTACCGGGGGTGCTGGTGGGCGTCCTGGCCGTCGGCGCACTGGCCGCCGTCGAGGTGACACTGGCGCTTGTCGGGGCGGCCCGACAGTGGACGCAACTGCGGCCCGGCCTGGCCCGGGTGGCCGCGCTGCTCGACCCGGGCACGCCGGGTCGCCCGACCACGGACGGCAGCACCGACCTGGCCGGCCCACACGAGTTGCGCTTCGACGAGGTGACGGTGCGGTACCGGGCCGGGGCAGCACCCGCCCTGGACGGTGTCAGCCTGGACCTGCCGGCGGGGCGCCGGATCGCGGTGGTCGGCCCGAGCGGCGCCGGCAAGAGCACCCTGGCCGCCGTGCTGACCGGCACCGTCCGGCCGGCGGCCGGCCGGGTCACCCTGGATGGTCAAGATCTCTCGGCGTACGCCGAGGAGGCGCTGCCCCGCGCGGTCGGCGGGTTGCTCGCCGAGGCGTACGTCTTCCACGCCACCGTGCGGGAGAACCTGCTGCTCGGGCGCGCCGGGGCAGACGAGGAGGAGCTGAGCGCAGCCACCGCGGCCGCCGGCCTGCTGGAGTGGGTACGCGCCCAGCCGGCCGGCTGGGACACGCTGGTCGGCGAGGAGGGCGGGCAGCTCTCCGGTGGGCAGCGGCAACGGCTGGCCCTCGCCCGGGCCCTGCTCGCCGCGCCGCCGGTGCTGGTGCTCGACGAGCCCACCGAGGGGCTGGACCCGAGCGCCGCGGACGCGGTGCTCGCGTCCGCTCTCGCCGCCACCCCCGTCGGGCACTCGGTGCTGCTGATCAGCCACCGGCTCAGCGGGCTGGCCGGGCTGGACGAGATCGTCGTCCTCGACGGCGGGCGGGTGATCCAGCGGGGGCGGCACACCGAGTTGGTCGCCACCGACGGCTGGTACCGGGACCAGTGGCTGCTTCAGGCGGCGGCCGAACGGGGTTACCTGGCGCTCGCCCCCTGACCGTCCTCCGGGGCGGACCAGGGTTCCCCCCGAGGTCGGTGTGGTGAAGTCGTGGCAGGGTGGTGCCATGCCGCGCGGTGAGGATGTGTTGGTCGACGAACACCTGCAGGAGTTGGCTGCCCGCCTGCAGGGGCCGGCGCGACTCAAGACCGACCTGCTGACCGAGGCCCGGCACGGGCTGCTGGACGCCGTCGAGGCGTACCAGGAGAGGGGTGTGCCCCCCACGGAGGCGCAGCGCCGGGCGGTGGTCGAGTTCGGCTCACCGGCGCAGTTGCTCCCCTCCTGGCAGGCCGAGCTGGCGGTGGGCGCGCTGCGCGGTCTCTCCCTGCGGATGCTGGCCGTCGCCGGTGTGGGGATGGCCGCCGGCGACCTGACCTGGCGCGGGGCGAGTTGGAGCGACGGCCCCCGCCCGCCGGCCGGTTACGTGCTGCTCTCCCAGTCGGTCGACTGGATCTGGATCGGCACGCTGCTGGTCGCGGTGGCCGGTCTGCTGGTGGTCACGGCGAGCGCCAGGTCGCCCCGGCCGGGCCTGGCCGTGGCGCAACGCGCGGTGGGCGCCGGCCTGACCGGTCTGCTGGCCCTTGGCATGGTTGCCGGCTGTGCCCTCTTCACCTGGTCACTCAACCTCTGGGACGAGGCGCTGCGCTGGCCACCGATGATCATCGGTGCGGTGCTGGTGGGCGGGGCGTACTTCTCGCTGACCCGCGCGACGCGCGGCTGGCTCCTGGCCGTCGCCCGCTGACCCGGGCCCGGGGGGTCAGGCCGGGGTGACCGGTGGGCTGCCGGGATCGAGGAACCGGCCGACGGTCAGTTGGAACTCGTGCCAACCGGCACGCTCCCCGGCCAGCGCCCGGCGGCCGGAGTCGGTGAGCTGGTACGTCCGCCGCTCCCGACCGTTGACCGTGCTCCAGGTGCTCGCCACGTGCCCCGCACGTTCGAGACGACGTAGCGCCGGATAGATCGTGCCGGTGGGCAGGTCCAGGCTGCCGTCGCTGCGCTCACGCAGCGCCTCGATGATGGCGTAGCCGTGCTGCTCGCCCTGCTCCAGCACGGCGAGCAGCAGAGCGTCGAGATGGCCGTGCAACGACTGGGCCTTCATGCGTAGCTACGCTACTTGTCGAACGGTCGCTTCGCCAGCGGCAGTCACCAGCAGGTCGAACCCATGCGCCAACCGGCCACCGGGGTGCGGGCATCGGTCACCCCGGGCCGCCGACTAGGGTATGTGCCCAGAGTCACTCGTCGGTCAGAGACCCCGGCGGGTGGGCAACCCGAAGCACACGGAGGTCAGCGTGGCCCGCCAGTCGCCCCAACGGCCCGACGCCGACGAGCCCGAGCTCGACGACACCACCGGCGCGGCCGAGCCAGATCAGGCCGAGGAGACCGACCGCGCGTCGGCCTCGGTCGACCGTTCACTCTGGGACGAGCTGCGCATCGATCCGGTGGAGATCGCCCTGCCCGCCGGCACCGGCTACACGCTGCGGGCGTACCGGCCGGCCAGCTCGCTGACCCCGACCGACGTCACCGAACGCGACCAGGACGACCCGTTCCTCGCCCGCCGCCAGGTCGTCGAAGAGGAGGACGACGAGACGGTCGTCATCCTCGACGAGGAGCTGGCCGACGAGTTCGCCGACAGCGACGAGGACGAGTCGACGGACCGCCGGGGCGCCGGCAAGGCCGAGGACGAGACCGAGGCCGACGAGGACGTCACGGACGAGGCGGACGACGAGGAGGTGCCGGTCTTCCTCAGCAACCAGGGCAAGCTGCTGCTGTTCAAGACCCCCGAGTCGTT
Organism: Micromonospora sp. NPDC048935; assembly: GCF_043197875.1. Lineage (NCBI taxonomy): Bacteria > Bacillati > Actinomycetota > Actinomycetes > Micromonosporales > Micromonosporaceae > Micromonospora > Micromonospora sp. NPDC048935. The sequence goes on from NZ_JBICTZ010000002.1 coordinate 196,198, forward strand.
GGTCAGTTTCATCCGGTCCGGTGCGCCCAACGATCTGTCCCAACTGGACAGCTGGAATGAATTGTCCGAACGGGTGGAGCCGGCCGACATCGCTCCGCTCGACGAGGACACCTACGAACTCGACCTGGTCGTGGAGAACCTGCGCGGCGGGCACGACACCTGGGATTCGACCCTGCTGATCGAGGCTGGCGAGATCGCACGGGACATCTCGTACGCGTTGCGGCTGCCTGCGGTACTCGACATGCTCTCCGCCGGCTCCAGCCTGGACGACCTGGACGAGGCGCTGCGTGCCACCACCAACGGCGGGATCGGCGCTTTCATGGGTCGGCGGCGGCTGAAGAAGATCGGAGCACAGACCGCGAGTTTGGGTTGGCGCACCATTGTCGGCAAGATCTCTGCGGTGGTGGACTGGCGCGACTGACCCGTACCGGGGAGCATCAGTTGCTGGCAGAGGAAAGACCTGTCCCGGGAGGAGGACGACGCCGTGGCGCTCGTGCGCGTTTACTGCGGTCTGGCCTCGGCGGATCCGGCTGACCGACCGGCCTCCGCCGGTTCGACGCTGACGTCCGCTGTGGTCGACGACGCAGGCCGTCTGCTGCATGTCTGCGAGATCAGCGACGACGCCGCTGGCTACGCCCAGCTCGTCGCGCTGCTCGTGGAGCGGTCGGGCGGGCCGAGCGGTGCGGCCATCGCCGCCGACAGCGACGACCACACGGTCACCTCGCTGCTGAGCGCGGCGGGACGGCCGTTGGCCATCGCGGACGACGACTCGGTGGACGACTTCGCCGAGCGGTTCGCCGATGACGACTCGTTGGAGGAGATGCAGTCGCCTCCGGCCGAACGACGGGCCGTCGGCCTGGCCCGCGCGTTACAGGCGGGCGCGCTCTCCGCGGTCACCCTGCCGGCACCCCGGGACCTCGCCGGCTACAAGCAGGTGCTCTCCGCGCACGCCGCTCTGGCCAGCGGTCGGCACTCCGCCGCCGTGGCGTTGCGCGAGGTGCTGCGTGAGCTCTACCCGGCGGCGCTGCGCGCGTACCCGGATCCGGCCGAGCCGGTCTCGCTGGCGGTGCTGGACGCGCTGCCCGAGCCGGGCATGCTCGGCGGCACCGTCGCCCGGGGCCGCGAGGTGTCCGTCGCGGCGGATGCCATCGCCGCGCACCTCGCCGCCGACGGGGTCGCCGACGCCGAGGAGATCAACGAGGCGGTCACCGCACTGCGGGTCGCCATCTCCGAGACGCCGCGCCGCGCCGCGGTCAACCGGGCGCTCACGTCCGCGGTGGCCGAGACGGTCCGGCAGGCCGTCGCCTCCGTGCGGGCCTGCGACGCGGGGTGTGAGGCGCTGGTCAGCGCGCTCAGTTCCCGGGTCAGCACGCCCGCCCAGGCGCCCGGCCGCCGTGCCGCTGCCCGCCGCGGCGAGACGGTCGGCGAGCTGACCGGCCTGGCCGGCACCAACGCGGGGCTGACCGGCCTGGCCGGCACCAACGTGGGATTGACTGGCCTGGCCGGCACCGGTGCCGGTCTGCGTCCGGTCCGACCCACCCCGCCCGCGGTCGACCCCGCACCGGCCGTCGGGCGGCGCAGCCGCCCTGAGCCGGTCCCCGGTAACGCACCGCTGACGTCGCCCCGCCCACTCGGGCCGCCACCGGTCGCCCCTCCGCCGGTCACGCCGCCGCCGGTGGCACCCGCGCCGATGGCCCCGGCGGCGACGGCCGGTCCGCCGTCGTCCACGCTTCCCGGGCGCACCGATCCGAACCCCAACCGAATCGACGGCCCGACCAACCGACCGGTGTCGTCTCCGCCTCCTCCGCCGCCCGGGATCACCCCGATCGCACCCGCCCAGCGGGGCATGGTGCCGCCAGCGGAGGCCGGTGAGCCGTTCCGGCCGACGCTGACCACTGCCGCGATCAACCACGCGCGGGCGGAGCGGCAGCGCACGGTCATCCCGCCTCGCCCCAAGACCAACGGCGAGCCCCGGCCGAGCCACCTGCAACGCCCGGTCGAGGAGCCGCCGACCGGCGGGTTCAGCGCCACCGATCTCAGCATTCCGGTGCCGACCCCCCGGCCTGGTCAGGAGTCGGCACCGCCCGGCTCCCGGGCCAACTGGCCGCTTGTCAACAACCCGGAGGACCCGGCCGACAGTTCGCCGAACAACCCGGCCCCCTACTCGTACGGTGGCGGCCGCGGTATCGACGCGCCGACCGACCCGGGTCGCGCCGACGGTCGGGTCACCCCACCCTGGTTGGCGGACGACCTGCCCCAGGAGCCCCCCATGCTGCGGCTGGTGGAGCCACCGCCGCTCGCTGACCGGGCGCTGCGTGAGGGGCTCAACCAGCCGGCCGACGCGCACCTGGAGACGCCGCCGTTGCGGTTGGTCGACCGGGAGCAGGCCGCTCGCGGCGGTCGAGCAGCCGCGCGCACCGACCGCGCCCCCGAGCACCGGCCGGCACCCCCGGTGGAGCACCGGCCGCCTCCGCTGGAGCGCCGATCCCCTCCGGTCGAGCACCGCCCGCCACCGGTCGCCGACGAGGGCGACGGCGACCTGCTGATCTTCGCGCAGGCCAAGTCGGCCTGGTTCGTCGGTCAGGCCGAGGAGTCCGACCTGGACTGGTCGACCACTGCCGACACCGGCTGGCAGGCCGCCGAGCAGGCAGCCCGCCCCGCGGTGGGTGCCGAGACCAACGCCGGGCTGCCCAAGCGCGTGCCACAGGCCAACCTGGTCCCTGGTTCTCCGCTGCGCGAGGAACGCCCGTTGCGGATAGTGCGTGATGCGGCGAGCCTCGCGGAGAACACCACCGGCTACTTCCGTGGCTGGCGTCGCGGACAGGAGATCGGCGGCTTCGCGGTGGGTGGTCGGCCCGGTCGCGAGGCGGCCGGCGGCTGGGACTTCAGCCGCGACCACGGGGACCGCGACGACGACCGGGAGTACGAGTACCGCTCCGCCGGTTACCAGTCCTGACCGACACACCCCTCTGGCGTCCACGAGCGCGCCCCCAGTCGACCGGCTGGGGGCGCGCTCGCGTCAGCGCGCCGTCCCGCGGACACGACAACGCCGCTCCTCGAAGATCGTGGAAGAGCCGCGCCCCGGTAGGGGGCGACACCTTCCAGATCTCGAGAAGCGGCGTGCAGGGTACGGCGGACAGGGCGCGACGCCCGGTGGCGGCCGGAGCCACCACCGGGCGTGCGATGCCCGATCAGGCCGGGGCGACCGCGCGCGTACGACGCATGGTGAGCACGTACTCGACAAGCGAGATCAGCACGTGCTTCGTCGACTCCCGGTTACGGGCGTCGCAGGCCACCACCGGCACGTCGCTCGAGATCGCCAAGGCGTCCCGAACGTCCTGCGGGTCGTGGTACTGCATCCCGTCGAAGCAGTTGATCGCCACCAGGTACGGGAGGCGTCGGTGCTCGAAGAAGTCGATCGCCGCGAAGCAGTCGGCCAGCCGGCGCGTGTCGACAAGCACGACCGCACCGATGGCGCCCCGAACCAGTTCGTCCCACATGAACCAGAATCGGGTCTGACCCGGCGTACCGAACAGGTACAGGATCAGGTCACGGTCGATCGAGATCCGGCCGAAGTCCATAGCCACCGTGGTCGTCGTCTTACCCGGCACCTGCCGGGTGTCGTCGACGCCCACGCCGGCAGAGGTCATGATGGCCTCGGTGGTCAGCGGCGTGATCTCCGAGACCGAGCCGACCAGCGTCGTCTTACCGACGCCGAATCCACCGGCGATAACGATCTTCGCCGACGTCACGCGCCCACTCGGGTTCGGTGGGCGGTGCGACATGTCAGAGCCTGCGAAGTCCACTCAGCACCCTCTCCAGCAGTTCAGTGCCCACCGCGTCGTCGGAGTCGTCCAAAATGGTCGGCTCGTGAACCGCGACCAGGCCGTCCGTCGCCATGTCGGCGATGAGCACCCGGGCCACACCGAGCGGGAGCTGCATCCGCGCCGCGATCTCCGCGAGCGATTGCACGCGTCCGTCACACAGCGCGGCGATGTACTGGTGTTCGCGACCCTGGCCGCCGTTGCCATTGGCAGCGGCCCGGCCGCGCACCGTCGTCTCGACGAGCGCCTCCAGCGCGATGTCGAGCCGAGGACGGGTACGACCGCGGGTCACGGCGTATGGACGGACCAACGCTCCGGTTGGTTCGTCACGATCGGCCATCTCGCCGCTCACCCCCTTCGTGCCCGCTACCGGCTCCCACCGGTGAAACCCGTCGTTGTCGTCGTTGCAGTCGTGCCGACCTCACGATCGGCGAGGCGTCAGCCCAGCATGCCCGCGGCCGCACGCGGCTGCGGGGTCAGCGCGTCGCCCACCCGGTCGACAAGCAGCGCCATCTCGTAGCCCACCTGGCCCACGTCGGAGCTGCGGGCGGCCAGCACGGCGAAGGAGGAACCGTCCGAGATGGACATCAGGAACAGGAAACCATTGTCCATCTCCACGACGGTCTGCAACACCGCGCCTCCCTCGAAGCAGCGGGCTGCCCCCTGGGTCAGGCTGACCAGACCCGAGGAGATCGCGGCAAGCTGATCGGCCCGGTCGCGCGGCAGATCCCGTGACGACGCCAGGAGTAGGCCGTCCGCCGAGACGGCAACCGCATGCGCGACGCCGGGCACCCGGTCGGCGAAGTTGGCCAGCAGCCAACCAAGATCCTGCGTAGTTGTCATCCTTCTTGCTCCTTCTGCCCGCTCCCGGCCACCGGGCCTGAGCCAGACTGCGAGGATTGCTGCCCTCCCGGAGTCGCCTCCGGGCTGGTCGGGTTGTCCGAGGTGCTACGCCCTCGCTGCACACCCCGGTGGTAGGCGGAGAGCAGGCCACGGACTGCCTCCGGGGAACGGCGCTGGACCGAGGTGGCGGGCTTCTCCACCGCACCCGGCACGAGTTGCGCCATCGGCTTGCGCTTCGGCAGGCCGGTAGTGGTGGTCTCGCTCACCGGTGCCGCGCCGGCCGCCGCCGAAGCGGCACGCCAGCCGTCGTCAGCCGCGGTCTGCCAGCCGTTGCTCTGCGGTTGGGGCCGGCGGTTCGGCAGGCTCTCGGCGAGGCTGGGGCGGGTGCCCTCGTTCGCTGTGGAGCCGTTGTCCCGCGGCGCTCCTCCGGCCGCCGGAGTGTCTGCCATCGGTGTGTTACCTGTCGTCCCGGGTGGTGTCTTGTGGACTGTCCGACCGGTGGCCTCGACCGTGGCGAACTGCTGGGTCGCGGTGTCGCCGTTCGTGCTCGGCTGGGCGCCGGCGGCGGACTCCTCCGAGCCCGGACGGCGGGTACGGAACCAGGCCGACTCCAGCTCCCGGAAGATCGGCAGCTCCATCGTCTCGTCCGCGTACCGCTGTCGGTTCGGTGCCTGCGGTTGCTGTGGCGTCGGCCGAGTCTGCGGAGCCGGAGCTGGCACCGGTGCCGGCGGCTGCGCCGCGGCGGGCGGCTGCTCACCGGGTCGCGGCACGCGCGGCAGCTCCGTCGTCATGTCCAGGGCGGCGGCGAGCCGCTCCGGCACCGGCGGGGTCGCCGCGTCCCGGTCGCCACCCGGCACCGGCGGCCAGGCCGGGGGTGCGGGGGCGCTGGGCGCCTGCGCGGGTGGGGCGGACCGGGTGGCGAACCCGCTGAACGACTGGCTGGACACCGGTGGCACCGAGAACGGCTGACCCGGGTACGGCTGACCGGACGTCGGTGACGCGGACACCGGCGCGGCGGACACCGGCGGACCAGCGTACGGCTGCCCGGAGGCCGGGGCGGCGGACACCGGCGCGCCGCCGTACGGAGCACCCGAGTAGGGCTGCCCGGAGTATGGCTGACCTGAGGCCGGCGAGGCGGAGACCGGCGCACCGGAGTAGGGCTGCGCGGAGACCGGCGGCACCGAGTACGGGTGCGTCTCGGGGCTGCTCGGCAACTGCCGGGGAATGGACGGCTGCTGACCGGTGGTCGGAGCGTCGTCCCCGGAGCGGCGCTGCGGCAGCGGGTCGATCGGCTGGCCGTTGGCCGGCCGCGGGGTGAACCCGTCGCCGCCGTTGACGCCGTTCGTCCCGGCCGCACCGGTCAGATCCGACCAGGCCGGCATCGAACCGTACGCACCGGCGTTGGCCGGGGTGCCGGCACCGTTTCGCGAGGCCGGCTCGAACGGGCGACCGCCGAGGGTGACCTGGTTGCCGGACTCGCTGGAGCGCGGGTGGTTGCCCAGTGCGGGCAGCGCGCCGAAGACCGGCGTGGGCCCACCCTGCTGGGGGCCGCCGGCCGCGGGCAGGGCCGGGGGCTGCTGCACCCGACCGGAGAGCGCCCGGGGCACCAAGACCGAGGTGGGCAGGGTCACGTCGGCGACCGTGCCGCGGTCGGAGCCGGGGCGAAGCTCGACACGGACACCGTGCCGGGACGCCAGCCGGGCGACCACGACGAGGCCCATCATCCGGGACACCGCCACGTCCACCTGCGGCGGCGTCGCGAGCCGCTCGTTGAGGTCGTGCAACTGCTCGGCGCTGATGCCGATGCCGCGATCCTCGACGTAGAGCGAGGAGCGGTCGCCGACCCGGCGGGCCTCGACCATCACCTGCGAGTCGGGCGGCGAGAACGCGGTGGCGTTGTCGAACAGCTCGGCGACGAGGTGCACCAGGTCGTTGACCGCGTGCGCGGCGACCTCGATGTCGCGGTCGATGACACCGAACTCGATGCGGGTGTAGTGCTCGACCTCGGACTGCGCGGCACGCAGCACGTCGATCAGAGCGGCCGGCTCACGCTGCACACGGGTGGAGTCGGCGCCGGCGAGCACCAGCAGGTTCTCGTCGTTGCGGCGCATCCGGGTGGCCAGGTGGTCGAGCTGGAACAGCTCGGCCAGCCGGTCCGGGTCCTCCTCGCCGCGCTCCAGCCGGTCGAGGTGCCCGATCAGGCGGTCGACCAGGATCTGTGAACGGCGGGCCAGGTTGACGAACATGGTCGCGACGGAGGCACGCAGTGCGGCCTGCTCCGCGGCGGTCCGGACGGCTTCCAGGTGGACGGCGTTGAACGCCTCGGTCACCTGACCGAACTCGTCCTTGCTGCGCACCGGCAGCGGCTCGGCGATCTGGTTGGCCAGCTGCACCGGGGAGAGTTGCCCGACGACCTGTGGGTCGCGCAGGCGGGCCACTGCCTGGGGTAGGCCGTACTGGGCGACGGAGAGTGCACCCTGTCGCAGCTCACGGAGCGAGCGGGCCATCGAGCGGGCGACGAGGTACGCGAAGAGGATGGCCAGCAGCAGCATGCTGAGCAGCAGGCCGGTCTCCAGGAAAACCTGACGCTGGACGTCGGAGCGGAGGTTGTCGGCCCCGGCGACCACTTCACTGTCGAGCTTGCGCTCGACGGTGCGGATCAGCCGGGCGTTGGCCGTCATCGCGGCTTCCCACTGGTCCGGTTTGAACGGCGCACCGCGCATGTCGCCGGTGGTGTTGCCGTCGATCCAGCCGGTGTAGTTCTGCGCCTCCCGACGATCGCCGCCCGCGACCGTCTGGTCGTGGAACTTCGCGTCGTCCGGGGTGGCGACGGCCTTGAAGCTCTGCAGCGCCTGCTGCTGGCCGGTGCCGCTGGCGATGTAGTCGGTGCGCAGGGCGGGGGTCAGCCGCTGGCCACCCTTCACGCCGAGCGCGCGGTGGACCACGACCCGCCGGGCGGCTAGGAACTCCTTCTCCCGGGCGACCGCCGCGGCGGCGCGCATCCGGTCGCTCAGGTCGTTGTCACCGGCGAGCTGTGTGGCCGAGTCACGGATGGCGAGCAGGTCGCTGATCAGGCCCTCGTACGCCTGGACGGTCTCGGTGAGCGCGAGCTTGCCGTTGAACACCTGGCTGCGGATGCCGGACAGGTCCTGCAGGTTCTGGTCGATGCCGTCGAGCAGCGTCTCGAGGCTGCTCGGCAGATCCTCGATCTCGGTCCGCTGCTGGCGGTAGGGGCCCGCTTCCTGGTCCACCCGGGAGTTCACCCGGTTGTAGGCCTCCTGGTACTGAGCCGTCGGCTGCGTCCCGTCCGCGCCCAGCAGCAGCACGGCGGCGGTCCGCTCGTCCTGTAGGGCGTCGACCAGGTCACCCGAATAGCTCGACAGGTTGGCCAGGTCGCCGGCTCGGTTGGCATTGTTGAGCGTCTCCACGTGGTCGACAAGACCACTGGTGCCCACCACGACCGTGGCGATGGTCGGCACGATCATGATGAGACCGAGCTTGGACCAGATCGGCATGTCCCGGAGCCGGCTGGCCGGCCGGCGCAGCCGCGACAGGAAGGAGCCCGCCGTCTTTGGCCGTTTGCTCACGTCACCGCCCTCGCGATTACAGCTTCAACGCGTTGCCTCCGGGCAACGCCCAGCGACCGACCCGGCGGGTCGGACCCCCGAGATTCCATCACGCCGGTCGACAAGAAGAAAGCCCAGGTTGTCACCTACCGAAGGTGTGATGAGATGTTGATGCGATTTGATAGCAGTCCGTCTGGCCGGAGTAACTGAAGGTAATGGAACATCCGCACCGCGTTGTCCTCCTCGCCGGCCCTTCCGGGTCCGGGAAGTCGTACATAGCCCAGCAAACCGGCCTCCCGGTGCTCTGCTTGGACGACTTCTACAAAGACGGCGATGACCCTACGTTGCCACGACGAAACGACCAGGTGGATTGGGAATCGCCAGACTCCTGGGATGCGCCGAGTGCGGTGGAAATCATTGCCCAGCTCGCTCGTGAGGGCCGAGCCGATGTGCCGGTTTATGCGATCGGCGCAGATCGACGTGTGGCCACCCGGCCATTTGATCTCGCCGGATCGCCACTTTTCGTGGCTGAAGGGATTTTCGCCGCCGAGATCGTCGAGGAGTGCCGTCGCCGAGGGCTGCTGGCCGGGGCGTACGCGCTGCGCCGGCCGCGCGGTGCGACCTTCCTGCGCCGGCTGGCCCGCGACCTGTCCGAGCAGCGCAAAGCACCCCGGGTGCTGGTCCGCCGGGGCGTGGCGCTGTTGCGGGCCGAGCCGGCGGTGCTGCGTCGGCAGACCGGGTTGGGCGCGGAGGCGGCCCGCGCCCGGGAGGTGCTACGTCGGGTGGCCGGCCTGCTCGCCGGCCACCCGCACGCCTGAGCCGATCAGGCCAGCAGGTCGGCGTACGCCGGCTTGATCACCTCGTCGATGATCCGCAGCCGCTCGTCGAAGGGGATGAAGGCGCTCTTCATCGCGTTGATGGTGAACCACTGCATCTCCTTCCAGCCGTAGCCGAAGTTCTCCACCAGCAGCGACATCTCCCGCGACATCGAGGTGCCGCTCATCAGCCGGTTGTCGGTGTTGACGGTGGCCCGGAACCGCAGGTCCCGCAGGAGGCCGATCGGGTGCTCGGCGATCGAGGCCACCGCGCCGGTCTGCACGTTCGACGAGGGGCACAGCTCCAGCGGAATCCGCTTGTCCCGCACGTACGCGGCCAGTCGGCCGAGCGCGCCGTCGGGGCCGATGTCGTCGACGATCCGCACCCCGTGACCGAGCCGGTCCGCCCCGCACCACTGGATCGCCTGCCAGATCGACGGCAGACCGAACGCCTCACCGGCGTGGATGGTGAAGTGGAAGTTCTCCCGCTGCAGGTATTCGAAGGCGTCCAGGTGCCGGGTGGGTGGGAAGCCCGCCTCGGCGCCGGCGATGTCGAAGCCGACCACCCCGGCGTCCCGGTGCCGCACGGCCAGCTCCGCGATCTCCTGCGAGCGGGCGGCGTGGCGCATGGCGGTGAGCAGGGTGCCCACCCGGATGGTCAGGCCCGCCTCGACAGCCTGGGCGGTGCCCTCGGCGAACCCGGCCAGCACCGCCTCGACGACCTCGTCCAGGGTCAGGTCCTGCTCCAGGTGCTGCTCCGGGGCGAAGCGCACCTCGGCGTAGACCACCCCGTCGGCGGCCAGGTCCAGTGCGCACTCGCGGGCCACCCGACGCAACGCGGTCGGGGTCTGCATGACCGCCACGGTGTGCGCGAACGTCTCGAGGTAACGCTCCAGGGAGCCGGAGTTGGCCGCTTCCACGAACCAGCGTCCGAGCGCCTCGGGGTCGGTGGTGGGCAGCTCGTGCCCCGCCTCCGCGGCCAGGTCGACGATCGTCGCCGGCCGCAGCCCGCCGTCGAGGTGGTCGTGCAGCAGCGCCTTCGGAGCCTTGACAATGTCCTCGTACCGGATAGTTGCGACCATGCTCAGACCCTAGCCAGCGACGGATATGACCGGGTGTGGGAGGTCGCCAGAGGTCCCGGCTCCGGCCCGGATCGGCCCGAACTAGGCTGAACGGCATGGAAGCACCACGGTGAGGGGCAGCCCGCCACACCGCTGGGCGGGGGCCTGACGTGGACCTCCGCATCCTCGACCGGCTGCGCTGCCCGGTCTGCGGCGAACCTCTGGGGCTGACCACCGACGCGAGAGCACTGCGCTGCCCACGGCGGCACAGCTTCGACATCGCCCGCCAGGGCTACGTCAACCTGCTCACCGGTCGGGCCCCGCACGTGGGCGACACCGCCGAGATGGTCGCGGCCCGCGCGGACTTCCAGGCGGCCGGGCACTACGACCTCATCTCGGTCGCCCTCGCCGCCGCCGCGACGGAGGCCGTCGCCCGGCTCCGCGCGCCGGACGCGACGACCACCGCACCTGCCCCGTCCGTCCTTTGCTCTGCACCCGCGGAGGCGACACTCCGGTCCGGCGACCGTCGCCTCGGCGGGTGCAGAGCAAAGGACACGACCGCAGGGGTACGGGTCGAACCGGCGGCGACCGACATCGGGGCGTACCCCCTGGTGGTGGATGCCGGCGCCGGCACGGGCCGATATCTCGGCGCGGTGCTGGCGGCGCTGCCGGACGCCGTGGGTCTGGCCCTGGACGTGTCCAAGCCGGCGCTGCGTCGCGCGGCCCGCGCGCATCCCCGGGCCGCCGCGGCGCTCGCCGACACCTGGCAGCGGCTGCCGCTCGCGGACGCCTCGACCGCCGTGCTGCTGAACGTCTTCGCCCCGCGTAACGGCCCGGAGTTCCACCGGGTGCTCGACCCGGCGGGCACCCTGCTGGTGGTCACACCCGACACCGACCACCTCACCGAGTTGGTGGATGCGCTGGACCTGCTGCGGGTGGACCCGGACAAGGCCGACCGGGTGACCGGCAGCCTGGGCGGGCACTTCACCCTGGTCAGCTCGGCGGCGCACCGGGCGGAGCTGACCCTGGCCCGCCCGGAGGTCGCCACCCTGGTGGGGATGGGCCCGAACGCCTGGCACACCGACCCGGAGGCACTGCGCGCCCGGCTGGCCGCGCTGCCCGAGCCGGTGCGGGTGACCGTGGCGGTCCGGGTCGACGCGTACCGACCGCGCTGAGCTCAGGTGGAGAGGTCGACCTCTTCCCAGCCGGGCGGCTCGTCGTGGTACGGCCCGCGCAGGATCACCGCCCACTCCAGCGCCCAGCGGCGCTGGCCGATCGCGTTCGCGTCGACCAGGCCCGGCGCCCGCCGACCGTCGCGCTCGGTCTCCAGGTACGCCCAGTCCAGGCAGTAGTGCAGGTCGAGCAGGGCGGCCGCGTCGGCGGGGTGCTGCGGCGCGGTGAGGATCCGGGAACGCCAGCGCGGGAACGTCTCCCCCTCGGCGATGTGCGGCAGCCGCTCGACCAGCCGCTCGTCGACGGCCAGGGTCGGGTCGAGTTGCTTGCTCAACCCGAGCACCCAGGCCAGCGCGAAGAGCGCGTCGTGGTGCAGCACGAACGAGCGGTGGTCGCCCTTGCCGCCCATCACGAACTGCCACTCCGGCGGCGTGACCATCTCGACCAGGTGCGAGCCGAGCAGCCAGCTCATCGCCGCCTCCGGGGGCATCCCGAAGCAGCGGGCCAGGATCAGGTGCAGCACGGCGATCCGCGCCTCGATCTCCGCCGTGGGGCGCAGGTCGATCTCGTCCCCCGGCTCCCAGACCAGCGGAAACTGGGCCGGCGGCAGCGGCAGACCAAGCCGGGACAGCTCGTCCAGGCTCGCTTCGCGCACCTCACGTGGGTTGGGAGCAGCAACGGTCACGGCGGGTCTTCCTGTCTGCTCGCGCCGGCTCAACGCCGGTTGTCCCCCCTTGGCCTGCGACAATAGCGCTCCAAGGTGACCGGCACCACGCCACCCCGACCCCTGTTTTCGCCTCAGCCGACGCGTTCGATGACCAGCGGTGTCGCCGCCGGGGCGGTCGGCGCGATCCGCACCGCGTCGGCGGCCTCGGCCAGCGCCGCCGGAATCCGCGTCGCGTCCTCGGCACGCAGCTCGTAGAGGGGGTCACCGGCCCGGACCGGGTCACCCGGCCGCCTGTGCAACACCACCCCGGCCGGCACGCTGACCGGGTCCTCCTTGCGGGCCCGACCCGCGCCGAGCCGCCACGCCGCAACCCCCATGGCGTACGCGTCGACGGCCGCGACGTGCCCGTCCCGCTCGGCGCGGACCACCTCGACCTCGTTCGCGGCCGGCATCGGCGCGTCCGGGTCGCCACCCTGCGCCCGGATCATCGCCCGCCAGGAGTCCATCGCCCGGCCGTCCCGCAGTGCCGCCGCCGGGTCGGCGTCCGGCAGGCCGGCCGCGTCGAGCATCTCCCGGGCCAACGCGAGGGTCAGCTCCACCACGTCGGCGGGTCCACCTCCGGCCAGCACCTCGACCGACTCGGTCACCTCCACCGCGTTGCCGATCGCCAGGCCGAGCGGGGTGGACATGTCGGTGAGCAGGGCGACCGTCCGAACGCCGTGCGCGCCACCCAACTCGACCATCGTGCGCGCCAGCTCGCGGGCCTGGTCGACGGACTTCATGAAGGCACCCGAGCCGACCTTCACGTCGAGGACCAACGCGCCGGTGCCCTCGGCGATCTTCTTGCTCATGATCGAGCTGGCGATCAGCGGGATCGCCTCCACGGTGCCGGTGACGTCGCGCAGCGCGTACAGCTTGCGGTCGGCCGGGGCGAGCCCGGCACCGGCCGCGCAGATCACCGCGCCGACCTCGTCGAGCTGGGCGATGAACTCCGAGTTGCTCACCGTGGCCCGCCAGCCGGGGATGGACTCCAACTTGTCCAGTGTGCCGCCGGTGTGCCCGAGCCCTCGACCGCTCAACTGCGGCACGGCCGCGCCGCACGCCGCCACCAGCGGAGTGAGCGGCAGCGTGATCTTGTCACCGACGCCGCCGGTGGAGTGCTTGTCGACTGTCGGCCGGCGTACCGCCGAGAGGTCCAGCCGCTCACCGCTGGCGATCATCGCGGCGGTCCACCTGGCGATCTCCGGCCCGGTCATGCCGTTGAGCAGGATCGCCATCGCCAGCGCCGACATCTGCTCGTCGGCGACAACCCCCCGGGTGTACGCGTCGACCACCCAGTCGATCTGCGCGTCCGACAGCACCCCGCCATCCCGCTTGACCCGAATAACGTCAACAGCAGCAAAACCACTCATCAAATGATCTTTCTTAGTCTTGTGCAGATCCCGACCCAAGGACAGCGAGCACCGAGGGATTGGGCCGACCGTGCCCGGCGGAGGGATCAAGCCTGACCGCCCGGAGCCGGGCACGGTCGGCCCAATCCCCAAGCTCAACCCCACCGAACCGGGATCTCCAAAGGCGGCTCACCCTCCCCGGCCCAGAAGATCGTGCCGGTCGCGTCGACCACCACCACACGCGGTGTCCGGGCCAGGCCCCAGGTGATCGCCTCGGCCGGTTCTTCCCAGCTCGGCGCCTCCTCCAGCACGCCGGTCTCGGCACCGACGTCGTCTCCGGCCGACCGCTCCCAGTACGCGGTCCAGACCTGCTGCCCGGCGGACATGTCCGGGTGCACGAAGACGGTGCCGCGCCCACGCCAGGCGGCCAGCCGCTCCGGGACCACCGGCACCGGTGTCTCCCCGGTGACAGCCTCCAGGTCCTCCACGCCGAAGGCGTGCGGCAGCAGCTCGGCCATCCGCAGCGGGCGGGTCCTGCTCTCGATCAGGCACTCCGGCCCGCCGTGCTCCCAGAGCAGTTGCCGGCAGCGACCACACGGCATCAGTGGTTCACCTGTCGCGTCGACGCAGGACATCGCGACGATCCGACCGCCCCCGGTGGCGTGCAGGCTGGAGATGACACCGCACTCGGCGCACAGCGTCACCCCGTACGCGGCGTTCTCCACGTTGCAGCCGACCACCACGCGGCCGTCGTCGACAAGCGCGGCCGCGCCGACCGGAAACGTCGAGTACGGCGCGTACGCGTGCCGCATCGCGTCGGTGGCGGCGGCGCGCAGCCGCGCCCAGTCAATGTCGGTCATGCCACCATTCTGCCCAAGCGGCCCAGGTCAGAAGCAGGCAGGGCGGGGTCCACGCCGAGTCTGTACCTACTGGTATGTACAGTGACGCCATGGACTCGCGACAACTCCTTGTCGACACGATGAGCGAGCTCATGTGGGAGCGCGGCTACGCCGACACCAGCCCGCGTGACGTTCGCGAACGGTCCGGCGTGGGCCAGGGCAGCATGTACCACCACTTCCCGACCAAACGAGATCTCGCGCTCGCCGCCCTTGAGCGCAACGTCGCCGATCTGCTGCCGGCCGCTTCCGAACTCGACGCCCCGGGTGACCCGATGGCTCGGATCGAGGCCTACCTGATGCGTCCCCGCGACGCCCTGAAGGGCTGCAAGGTCGGCCGGATGACCCAGGACCCGCAGGTCCGCGAGGACCCGGTGCTGCTCGCCCCGGTAGCGCGCGCGTTCGCCCAGGTCCGCGTCAGCTGGGTCACGGTGCTACGCGAGGCCGTCGCCGCGGGCGAACTGCGGGACGACCTCGACCCCGAGCAACTCGCCAACACCCTGATGGCCGTCCTACAGGGCGGCTATGTGCTCGCGATCGCCCAGCAGGACTCCGGCCCGTTCGACGATGCCCGCGCCGGCGCTCTCGACCTGCTCCGGGCGGCGGCCCCAGCCGGGCTCGCCCACCAGAACAACAGGAGGAACTGAAGCCATGACGGTACGCATCGGCATCAACGGGTTCGGACGGATCGGGCGCACCTACCTGCGCGCGGCCCTGGCCAACAACGCCGACGTCGAGGTGGTCGCGGTGAACGACCTCACCGACGCCCGCACGCTGGCCACCCTGCTCGAGTGGGACTCGGTCTCCGGTCACCTGGACGGCGTCGCCCACGACGGTGACGCGATCGCCGTTCAGGGCACCCGCATGAGGGTCTTCGCGCAGTCCGACCCGGCCACCATCCCCTGGGGTGACGTCGGCGCCGACGTCGTGATCGAGTCCACCGGCCACTTCACCGACGGCGGCACGGCGGCGGCCCACCTCAAGGGCGGCGCGAGGAAGGTCGTCATCTCGGCGCCGGCCAAGGGGGACGTCCCCACGTTCGTCCTCGGCGTGAACGACGACAGCCTCGACCCGGACAGCCACGACGTCTTCTCCAACGGCTCCTGCACCACCAACTCGCTCGCGCCGCTGGCGAAGGTCCTCAACGACTCGTTCGGCATCGAGTCGGGACTGATGACGACGATCCACGCCTACACGGGCGACCAGCGGCTCCACGACGCGCCACACTCCGACCTGCGCCGGGCCCGCGCGGCAGCCGTGTCGACCATCCCGACGTCGTCGGGCGCGGCGAAGGCGATCGGCAAGGTCATCCCGGAGCTCGACGGGCGTCTCACCGGCGCCGCACTGCGCGTACCGGTGGCGACGGGCTCACTCACCGACCTCACCGTTGTCCTCCGCCAGCGCGCCGACGTCGAGGACGTCAACGCGGCGTTCCGCGAGGCCGCCGCGTCCCAGCGGCTGCGGCGCTACCTGCAGTACTCCGAGGCGCCGCTGGTCTCGGCGGACATCGTCGGCAACCCCTACTCGACGGTCTTCGACGCGCCGCTGACCGAGGTCGTCGGCAACCAGGTCAAGGTGTTCGGCTGGTACGACAACGAGTGGGGGTTCTCCAACCGCCTCGTGGAGTTCTCCGAGCGGATCGGAGCGACCGCGGCGGCCTGACGCCGTGGTGCGCGGGTGCTGTCGTCGTGCCCGGCGGGGGCGTCCCGCCGGGCACGGCTACGGGCGTCAGCCCTTGATGTACGGCTTGCCGTCGGCGGCCGGTGCCCGCACCCGGCCGACCAGGCCGGCGACCGCGAGGATGGTCGCCAGGTAGGGCAGCATGGCCAGGAACTGGCTGGGGATCGAGCTGCTGATCGCGCCCAGGTAGGTGGCGAGCTGGTCGGCGAAGCCGAAGAAGAGCGCGGCGAGCAGCGCGCCGGTCGGGTTCCACCGGCCGAAGATCAGTGCGGCCAGCGCGATGAAGCCCTTGCCACCGATCATGTTCTTGGTGAACGAGTAGAGCGCGAGGGTGTAGGACGCGCCGCCGATGCCGGCGACCACCCCGGCCAGCAGCACGTTGCGGTAGCGGACCCGCAGCACCTTGACGCCGAGCGTGTCGGCGGCGATCGGGTGCTCGCCGACCGAGCGGGTGCGCAGACCCCACCGGGTGCGGAACAACCCGATGTGGATCACCAGCACCAGCAGCAGCCCGAGGTAGAGGAAGATGTTGCCGCGGAACAACGCCGGCCCGAGCACCGGGATGTCCTTCAACAGTGGGATCTCCCAGTTGCTGAAGCGCGGCGCGCTGTTGTATTTCGCCGCGTCGGTCTGCATCAGCCGCTCGTAGAGGAAGCCGGTGACGCCGACCGCGAGCAGGTTCAGCACGATGCCCATGACGACCTGGTCGACCAGGTAGCGGATGGCGAAGACGGCCAGCAGCAGCGAGATGAACGCACCGCCGATGGCGGCGGCGACCAGACCCATCCAGACGCTGCCGGAGATGCTGCCGAACAACGCGCCGCTGAACGCGCCCATCAGCAACTGGCCCTCGATGGCCACGTTGACCACGCCGGATCGTTCGCAGAGGACCCCGGCGAGCGCGCCGAAGATCAGCGGCAGGGCCAGGATGAACGTGCCCCGGATGATGTTGACGAGCGGCAGGAAGTTCTGTCCGGCCGGCGCGGCGGAGACCTGCCAGCAGAGGAACGAGAGCACGAAGCCGGCGAGCCCGACGCCGAGCACGGGGAGGAACCACCGCTTGGGCACCCCGGCCAGCAGTGCCGCGCCGGCGGCGATCGCGATGATCCCGAACAGGATCGCCCCGATCGTGCCGTTGATCTCCAAGGCGGCACCTGCCGCGTCGTCGCTGAGCGTGAACCGGGCCTGCTGGTCGGTGGCGAGCGCGCCGAAGAGCACAGCGGCCAGCAGGCCGAGCGCCAGCAGGGTGAGGCCGACCTTGCGGCTCCGGGTCCAGAAACCCTGGTGGACCGGGGCGACCGCGATGTCGGGGACAGCCATGGTGGACATGAGCTACCAGCCCTTCGCCAGGCTCGTCTGCAACCGGGCGGCGCGCGCGGCCCGGAGCTGGAAGATCGCCTTCACCAGGGCCGGCGCGGCGATGAAGATGACGATCAACGCCTGGAGCACGGTCACCAGCTCCAGCGAGATCCCGGAGTACGACTGCATCCGGTTGCCACCGGCCTGCAACGCCCCGAACAGCAGTGCGGCGAGCAGCACCCCCCAGGGCTTCACCCGCCCCAACAGCGCGACCAGGATGCCGTCGAAGCCGATCTGCGCGACCACCAACGGGGTCAGCGCGCTGGCGGTGGAGCCGAGGACCATGTTCGAGCCGCCGAGGCCCGCCAGGATGCCGGCGAAGACCATGATCAGGATGTACGTCCGCGTGACGCTGATGCCGGCGGTGCGGGCGGCGTCCGGGTTGGCGCCGACCGCCCGCAGCTCGAAGCCGAGCGTCGAGCGGTTCAGCAGCCAGGCGACCGCCCAGGTCGCCAGCACGGCGAGCAGGATGCCGGCGTGCACCCGCAGGTTGTCGCCGAGCAGCCGGGGCAGTTGGGCGGAGGTGTCCACCGCCTTGCTGATCGCGTCGGTACGGGTCGGGTCCTGCACGCCGTCCTGCACGATCAACCAGGTGAGCAGGTACGTGGCGACGTAGTTGAGCATGATCGTGGTGATCACCTCGTGCGCCCCGGCACGGGCCTTGAGGATGCCGGGGATGAATCCCCAGATCGCCCCGCCCAGTGCGCCGGCCAGCACCGCCACCAGCAGGTGCAGGCCCGGTGGCAGGGGCAGTAGGAAGCCGGCCAGCGCCGCCAGGATCACGCCGACGGTCGCCTGGCCCTGGGCACCGATGTTGAACAGGCCGCCCCGGAAGGCCAGTGCCACCGACAGGCCGGTGAAGACCAGCGGCGCGGCGTAGGTGAGCGTCTCGGAGATGGGCGCGAGCGCGGCCTCCCACCCGTTGCTGCCGTTCAACCAGCCGGAGAACGCCTCGGGGTCGAAGACCGAACCCTTGAACAGGTTCGCGTACGCCTCGCTGACGAGCGTCCAACTGGAGTTGATCGCGTCGGACGGCCGCGAGGTGATGTACGAGTAGGTGGACAGCACCGCCGGATCAGAAACGATCATCAGCACCGCACCGACCACGATCGCCAGCACCAATGACAGCAGGGTCACCGTGAAGGTGTTGGCCGCCCAGAGGTTGTCCACGAACAACCGGCCCAGGCTGGGCTCGGGCCGCTGGTCCGGCGCTGGCGTCGCCGCCGAGCCGTCCGGTTCGGTCGCCGACTCGGCCCGTTCGGTGTTGCCCAGCGCGTTCTGCGCGGCCTGCGCCTCGCTCGCCGGACCCTTGTCCGGGGAACCCGACTGCGGGTTGGGGGGGTTGGTCATGCCTCGTCCTCGCTCGCGGAACCCGCGTCGCGCGCCGGGCTCCCGTCTGCCACGCCGGGCTCGTCGGCGGCGGGTGCCGCGACGGCCTCGTGGGCCTCGTCCGGGCTGATGCCGGCCATCAGCAGGCCGATCTCCTCACGCGGGGTGTCCGGGCCGACGACGCCGATGATCCGACCGCGGTACATCACCGCGATCCGGTCGGCCAGCCCGATCACCTCGTCGAGCTCGCTGGAGACCACCATGACGGCGGTGCCGATGTCCCGCTCGTGGATGATCTGGCTGTGGATGAACTCGATCGACCCGACGTCGACGCCACGGGTCGGCTGGGCGGCGATGAGGAGCTTCAGCGGCCGGGACAGCTCCCGGGCCACGATCACCTTCTGCTGGTTGCCACCGGAGAGGGTGCCCACCGCCGCTTCCGCGGACGAGGTACGGACGTCGAACTGCTCGATCCGTTCCTTCGCCGAGGCCGCGATGGCATCCGGCCTGAGCGCGAGCCCCGCACCGAACGGTGGCCGGTCGTAGATGTCCAGCACCAGGTTCTCCGCGACGCTGAACTCCTTGACCAGGCCGTCCACGCTGCGGTCCTCGGGCACGTAGCCGACGCCCGCGCGGAGCACCTTCTTCGGCGTCCAGCCGTCGATCCGGTCACCGGCCAGGCTGACCGTGCCGGCGAGCACGGGGCGCAGGCCCATGATCGCCTCGATCAGCTCGGTCTGGCCGTTGCCCTGTACGCCCGCCACGCCGAGCACCTCGCCGGCGCGCACGGTCAGGTCCACCCCGTCGACCGCGCGGACCTGCCGGTCGTCGTCGACGACGAGCCCGGCCACCTCCAGCACCGGGTCGCCCGGCGTGGCCGGGGACTTCTCCACGGTCAGCCGGACGTTACGCCCGACCATCAGGGCGGCCAACTCGTCCCGGCTGGCCTCGGGTGAGGCGGTGCCGACGGTCTTTCCGCGTCGGATCACGGTGATCCGGTCGGCGATGGCCTTGACCTCGCCAAGTTTGTGGGTGATGAAGACGATCGACTTGCCCGCCGCCTTGAGCGACCGCATGACCGTCAGCAGCTCCTCGGTCTCCTGCGGGGTGAGCACGGCGGTCGGCTCGTCCAGGATGAGCAGGTCGACGTCGCGGGTGAGCGCCTTGACGATCTCGACGCGCTGCTGGATGCCGACCGGCAGGTCCTCGATCACCGCGTCCGGGTCGACCCGCAGGTTGTAGCGCTCGGACACCTCGGTGACCTGCCGCCGGGCGCGGCGTCGGTCGAGGAAGCCAGCGATGCCGCCCCGGGTCTGCTCGGCGCCGAGCATGATGTTTTCGGCGACGGTGAAGACCGGCACCAGCATGAAGTGCTGGTGCACCATGCCGATCCCGGCCCCGATCGCGTCGGACGGGCCCCTCAGCTTCAGCGGCTTGCCGTCGACCAGGATCTCGCCCTCGTCGGGCTGGTAGAGCCCGTAGAGCACGTTCATCAGTGTCGACTTGCCCGCGCCGTTCTCGCCGAGCAGGGCGTGAATCTCTCCAGGCTCCACCGTCAGGTCGATGTGGTCGTTGGCGACCAGATCACCGAACCGCTTGGTGATGCCGCGCAGTTCGAGTCTCAGCGCAACCTCCTGGAGTGCGAGCGATGGTGCAGCCTAGCTGCCGTCAACCCGACCGGAGCGGCCCGGCTGACGTGGTGCGCGACCGGCCGCTCCGACCCCACTGTCACCCGCGGGGCCGGAGCGGCCGGTCGGTCGTACCTGTCCCCGCCGACCCTCCGATGATCTCACCGGAGGGACCGGCCGGTTGTCACTTGGTCGGCTGGGCCTTCGAGGTGACGGTGATGGTGCCGGCGGCGATGTCCGCCTTGATCTTGTCGACCTCGGCCTTCAGCTCGGCCGGAACCTTGCTGTCGAAGTCGTGGTACGGGGCGAGCGAGACACCGTTGTTGGCGAGGGTGCCGACGAAGCCCGGATTGGCCGGCAGCTTGTCACCGGCGGCGGCCTTCACCACTGCCTCCTTGACGGCGTCCGGGATGTTCTTGACAACGGTGGTGATGATCGCGGAGCAGTCCGGGGTGCTCTCGCAGCCGTCGACGTCCACCCAGATGGTGCTGTACTTGCCGCCCGAGGCCTTGGCCGCGGCGGTGGTGCCGAGGCCGGAGCCACCGGCGACCGGCATGATGATGTCCGCGCCCTGGGCGACCAGCGCGTCGGAGACCTTCTTGCCCTCGTCCTGCTTGGCGAAGTCGTTGGTGAAGGAGCCCTTCTGGGTCTCCTTGTTCCATCCCAGCGCCTGGACGTTCTTGCCCTTCGTGGTGTTGTAGTACTTCACACCGTCGACGAAGCCGTCCATGAAGATGGTCACCGGCGGGATCGGCAGCGCGCCGTAGGTGGCCACCTTGCCGCTCTTGGTCATCCCGGCGGCCAGGTAGCCGGCCTGGAACGCGGCCTGGGCCGTGTCGAACTGCATCGGGTAGACGTTCTCCAGCGCGGAGCCGGAGTCCACGATGCCGAACTCCTGCTTCGGGTTCGCCGTCGCGATCTTCTTGGTGGCGTCGGCCATCAGGCCACCGACAGCCAGGATGAAGTCGCACTTCTGGTTGACGTACTGCGTCAGGTTCGGCTCGTAGTCCGCCTGCGCCTTCGACGCGACGAACTTGATGTCGATGTTGTCGTTGGCGGCCTTGGCGTCCTGCAGGCCCTTCCAGGCCGAAGCGTTGAACGACTTGTCGTCGATGCCGCCAACGTCGGTCACCATGCAGGCGCTGAACTTCTTGGCGCCGCTGCCGGCGTTGTTGCCATCCTTGGGGGCCTCGCCACAAGCGGCGGCGGTGAGCGCGAGCCCACCCACCGCGAAGATCGAGGCGATCCGCATCCCACGCACCGAACGCAAGACGTCTCCTTCCCATTGCACACCGCGCCTAGTGCGGTGGCAGCCCATCAGCCGACCTGCGGTGTGCCGCCGGCTGTCCCACGTTACGGACGGGAGCGTACGCCCGCGCCCACCCACCGGCCGACAATCGTGCACGACTGTTGAGCGCCTGTTACCCGGGTGTAACCCTTGGGTGGGGCACGTCACTCCTGAGGCTGCTAATGGCGCGTGCAGGCGTCCGTAACGTCCGTTTTCCCCGAGGCAGCGGCCCCCTCGGACGTTACCGCCAAAAGACCGCGACCGCCGCGTTGACCAGGGTCAGACCGACTATCGCGAGGAAATGACCGCGGTTCACCACGTCCCGCTTCCGCGAGAAGAAGACCATTACGAAGATCAAGAGCGCGATGACCAACTTCGTCACAAGTTTCGCGGGTGCCGGCTCGTCGCCGTCGCGCAGCGGCGCGGAGAGCCCGAGCCCGGTCAGCAACTGGATCACCGCCCCCCACAGCATCGCCGGGTTGATCCGCAGCCGGCCACTGAGGTATTGGGCGATCGAGCCGCCGAGCAGCAGGGCGAAGCCGATCAGATGGACATAGAGGAGAATGAGTCGCAGTGCTTCCACGTCGCCCATCCTCCCCCATCAACGACGCTTTGTAGTAGGGGGTCGGGTCACTCGGCGCGTCGGTGCCGCACGGCGCGGCCGTCAGGCCCGGCCGCCAGCCGGGTACCAGCGCACCGGAGAGTCGGGCGCAGCCGGTTACCCGCAAGAGTTCGCAGGCGGCGGAACGGCGGGCAAACATCGCCCAGGTCATCGAGTCGACCCCGGCGCAGAGCGGATTCACCCCGCATATCGCTCCGATGATCGCACCGCCACCCCGCCCCGGGCCGGCATCTGGTTACCACGGCGCTGAGTGGGTAAGACCTTCTCGACCTGGTCGTTCGTCGTGCCCCGCGCCGGCGGGCGACTGGGCTACCGGCCCCTTGTGGTGGGGGGTGAGGTGCCACCGGCGCCGCGCGGAGTCCGCTCCGCGCGGCGCCGGTGTCCGTGGGACGCCTGTCGGGTGACCGGCGACCGTCGCGGGTACCGCATCGAGCACCGTCGCTACGGAGGTGACCCGCTGGGGGTACGGATCGCGCAGTGCACGCTCGACGTCGAGGCCCTGGACGTGATGGGTCGCGTGCTGGTCCGCGGCGCTCGGCCACGAGGTCGAGCGGGGCAACGAACTCTGCGTGCTGGACGGTCCGCCGACCCGCTGACGGCTGCCGGCGTCACTTCGCGGTGAGCAGCGCCGCGATCCGGGTGAAGCCTTCGCGTACCTCGGCCTCGTCCGGCGGCTCGGCGGGCTCACCGTGGCCCGCCTCGTCGGCGGCGGCGTCCAACTCCTCGTCGATGACGTCCTCGAAGTCGCCGTACAGGTCGGCGCCCTCGACCTGGCGGGCCTCGTCCTCGGCGGCGACCTGCGCGGCGGCGATCTCACTGCGGATCTCGTCGGCCGACAACGCCGGCAGCAACGGCTCCACCACCGCCATCAGTTGCTCCTCGGCCACCACGGCCTCGGCGAGCGCCAACGCGTGTGGCCGCTCGTACGGCCCGCAGACCACCGGCTCCCACTCGTCCAGATCGCCGAGCGGACCGAAGGTGATGATCCACGGCAGACCGAGCAGCGGCGAGTCGGCCGGCAGGTCCAGTGTCATGAGTGCGCCCACCGGCTCATCATGGTCCGCGAACGCGAGCGCCGATGACTTTCGGCTCGGTTTTCGCCCGTCCGGCGGGTGACCGACGACCCTCAGCCGGGGCGGAACGCATCAAGGGCGGCGCGGACCAGGGCGAGTGCGGTGGCCGGCGGTACGCCGAGTCGCGCCGCCTCGGCCGCGTAGCTGGCCGCCGCCCGCTGTAGCCGGTCGACGGCGTCGTCCCGCCCGGGGGCGACGAACGTGCCGTTGCGCCCCCGGGTCTCCAACAGCCCGGCAGCCTCCAACTCCCGGTAGGCCCGGGCCACCGTGTTCGCGGCCAACGTCAGGTCGGCGGCGAGCTGCCGGACGGTGGGCAGTCGGCTGCCCACCGGCAGCCGGCCGTCGCCGATCAGCTCGGCGAGTTGCCCACGAACCTGCTCGTACGGGGGCACCGACGAGTCCGGGTCGACCGAGATCAGCACCTGCACACCTTCCGTCCTCAGCCCGCACCGCCCGGCGTACCGGGATCGGTGTCCTCGTCGACCGCCTTCGGTGCGGCGGGGGTCTCCGCCAGGTCCACCACGCGACCGTTGGTGCTCGTCGCGAGCAGGGCCGCGCCGAACAGCACCAGTTGGTTGAGCAGGTAGAGGTAGAGCAGCAGACCGACAGCGCCGGCCACCACCGTGTACGCCGGGTTGCGCTCGGTGCGCACCACGTAGTAGCGCCCCACCGTGTTCAACAGGGTGATGCCGACCGCGACCAGCAGCACCACCGGGCGCAGCCGGGACCGGCTCATCCGCAGCCGGGGCACCGCGAGGAGCAACGCGGTGGCGAGCACCGCGTTGACGAGCACGCTGAGCACCGCGCTGATCGTGGTGAGACCGACCGACCCGGTGCTGCGCAGCAGGAAACGCAGCAGCGACTCCAACGCGTCCACCGCCGCTACCGAGACGCCGAGCAGCACGAAGATGCCGATCATCACGCCCAGGTCGACCAACCGCCGGATCACCAGGTTGCCGGGCTGCTGGTTGAGCGCGTACATCAGCCGCTGCGAGGACCGGATGGCCTCCACCCAACCGATCCCGGTGAAGACCAGGATGACCAGGCCGACCACCCCGACCGTGCCGCTGGAGTTGGCGATCTGCTCGGCGTCCAGGAAGGGCAGATTCTCCTTGAGAAAGCCGGCCGCCGCCTCGCTGACGTCGTCGTTGTCCTCCAGGATCGCACCGAAGATGGAGAACGCGACAAGGGCGAGGGCGAACACCGCGAAGAAGCCGTAGTAGGCGATCGCGGCGGCCAGCCGGCCGGCCAGCACCTCGGCGTACAGGGCGCCGGCGCGCCAGATGTGATCGAAGAGCCCCGACCGGTGGCGCGCGGCGCTCACCCAGCGGTCGATGGCCGCCTCGATCCCGCCGATCACGTTCACGCGATCATCCTCGCCGATCTCCCACGGCCGTAGTGGCAACCGGCTCCCGATGCTCACCTACCGGCGCGTCGCCGACGGGTCAGTCGCCGAGGCGGAAGTCCCGACGCGGCTGCCAGCGTGCCTCTCCGCTGTGCGAGAAGAGGGTGAACGCGTCGACCTCGAACATCGCGGAGAAGTCGGCCAGATCCTCGTACACGTTGTCCAGGGCCTCCGGGGCCACGTCCTGCGCCACGGTGACGTGCGGATGGTACGGGAAGCGGGCCTTGCGGTGGAGGTCCGGCGTCGCGGTGATGGCGGCGGCCAGCAACTCACACTCGCTGATGCCGGCGGCCACCGCGACGAACACCACCTGGGTGACCGGCCGGAACGTGCCGGTGCCCCGCAGGTGCAGCGCGAACGGCAGGTGCGCGGCGGCGACGGCGGCCAGGTGCCGCTCGATGTCGGGCAGACTGGCCGTCGGGATCTCGGTGGGCCCGAGCAACGTCACGTGCGCGGGCACGGCGAGCTGGTCGCCGGCCTCGATCCGCCGTCGGGTGAGCTGGGCACCCCAGGGCTCGGGAATGTCCACCGCGATGCCGATCTGGATGGTGTCGCCGGTCGGCGGCACCCCGCCACTGCGATCCACGCTTCGCGCCGCCCCTCCGGCCACCGACCCGTCCACCTGTCCCGCGGCGCTACTCGCCGCGCACGGGCGGGAAGAACCCGACCCGCTCGTACGTGGAGCGCAGGGTCGCCGCGGCCACCGCGCGGGCCTTCTCCGCGCCGGACGCGAGCAGCTTGTCCAACTGCGCCGGGTCGTCGAGGTACGCGCGGGTGCGCTCCTGGACCGGACGGACGAAGTCCGCCACCACCTCGGCCAACTCCTTCTTCAGGTCGCCGTAGCCACGGCCGGCGAACGCGGCCACCAACTCGTCGATGCCGCGACCGCTGAGCGCCGAGTGGATGGTCAGCAGATTGGACACACCGGGCTTCGTCTCGGCATCGAAGACGATCTCCCGGCCGGTGTCCGTCACCGCCGACCGGATCTTCTTCGCGGATCGGGCCGGATCTTCCAGCAGGTCGATGATGCCGGCCGGCGAGGACGACGACTTGGACATCTTCGCCGTCGGGTCCTGAAGGTCAGTGATCTTCGCCGTGTCCTTGACGATGTGCGGCGCCGGCACCGTGAACGTCGGGCCGAACAGCGAGTTGAACCGCTGGGCCAGATCCCGGGAGAGCTCCAGGTGCTGGCGCTGGTCCTCACCGACGGGCACCGTGTTGGCCTGGTAGAGCAGGATGTCGGCGGCCTGCAGAACCGGGTAGGTGAACAGCCCGACGCTGGCCCGCTCGTTGCCCTGCTTCTGCGACTTGTCCTTGAACTGGGTCATCCGGCTGGCCTCGCCGAAGCCGGTGATGCAGCCGAGCACCCAGGCCAGCTGCGGGTGCTCGGGCACCTGCGACTGCACGAACAGGGTGCTGCGCTCCGGGTCGAGCCCGACCGCGAAGAGCTGGGCGGCGGCCACCCGCGTCCGCTGCCGCAACAGCGCCGGGTCGTGCCCCGCGGTGATGGCGTGCAGGTCGACCACGCAGTAGAACGCGTCGTGGGTCTCCTGTAGCGCCACCCAGTGCCGCACCGCGCCCAGATAGTTGCCGAGATGGAACGAGTCGGCCGTCGGCTGGATGCCGGAGAAGACGCGGGGACGGGCGGGAACGTCGGACATGGCGATAATTCTGTCAGCAACCAAGCGGGTCCGTCATGACGGGCCGGCGGGTCGGCTGCGGCCCGCCGCCGTCGGGGTGCTGACCTCGGGTGGTGCGCCCGGGCCGACCCGGCGCGTCGGCCCGGCCACCGTCTGCCGCGCCGACGCGCCGTGGTGCTGGCGGCGCTGCTCGTGTTCCCGCTCGCGGCGCTGCTCCGGCACCCGGACGGCGGAGACCGCGAGCCGGGCCACCCGACGGCCGTCCAGGGCGAGGACCCGCAGCAGCCAGCCGCCCGCCGGGTCGGCCGGATCCGGTCCGACGCCGTCGGCCGCTTCGCCGGGCACCGACACCTCGTCGCCGGCCACCGGAAGCCGACCCAGCGCGGCCATCACGAATCCCCCGACCGTCTCGTACGGCCCGGCAGGCAGTACCACCCCGGTCCGCTCGGCGAAGTCGGCGAGGTTGAGGCGACCGTCCACGACGGCCGGCAGGCCGGCGTGCACCGGGTCCGGAGTCGCGTCGTACTCGTCGCGGATCTCGCCGATCAGCTCCTCGATGAGGTCTTCCAGCGTGACGATGCCGGCGGTGCCGCCGTACTCGTCGACCACCACCGCCAGGTGCTGGCCCTCCCGGCGCATCTCGGTGAGCGCGGGTAGCACCCGTTTGCTCCCGGGCAGTCGCTTCACCTCCCGGGCCAGTTCGCCGACCGTGACGCACGGATCGGCGTCCGGGCGCAGCAGCACGTCCCGCAGGTGCACGAAGCCGACCACGTCGTCGTGGGTGCCGTCGGTGACCGGGTAGCGGGTGTGCGTCTCGGCGCGCACCAGCCGGGCAGCCTCGGTGATGGTGAGCCGTGCCGGGAGGAAGACGACCTCGGTTCGCGGCATCATCACCTCGCGGATCAGGCTGGCACCGGCCACCAGGACCTCGTCGATGATCCGCCGTTCGTCCGGGTCGAGCACCGTGTTCGCCGCGACCAGGTCCCGCAGCTCGGCCTCGCTGATGCGCTCCCGGCCTGCCGCCGGCCCGGCCCCGAGCAGGTCGGTGACGAGTCGGGAGGCGCCGTCGGCGGTGCGGACCAGCATCCGGGCGACGGCCCGGGCGAGCGGCCCGGGGTCGCGACGGGGTCGCACCCGCACGCGTCGCCGGAGCCCGGTACGGGCCACTTCCCGCATGACAGAGATGGTAGACACCGTTGGCTCACCGCACCGGGGATCACGCGGAGGAGCCGTACATGTTCGGCTCTGTTTAAGCATGAAGGATTATGGTGGAATGAGGATGGTGGTGCCATCGGTCAGGGCACCGGCCGCCACCCTAGGGTGATCAGCGAAGGCCACGTCCCGGGCGGGCCAGGCAGGAGGCAACGACGTGAAACTGCTCGTCACCGGGGGCGCCGGCTTCATCGGCAGCGTGGTGACCCGGATGCTGCTCGACGCGGGTCACCAGGTGGTCGTCCTGGACGACCTGCGCACCGGGCACCGCCAGGCGCTCGCGCCGGACGCGACCCACGTCGAGGCGTCCATCCACGACGCCGCCCGCGTCCTCACCCGCGACGCCGGGTTCGACGGGGTGCTGCACTTCGCCGCCCTGATCGCCGCCGGCGAGTCGATGGTCAAACCCGAGCTGTACTGGCAGAACAACACAATCGGCAGCCTCGCCCTGATCGACGCGGTCCGGGCCGCCGGCGTGCCGCGGATGGTCTTCTCCTCCACCGCCGCCGTCTACGGCAACCCCACGGAGCTGCCGATCCCGGAAACCGCCGTCAAGGCACCTACCAACACGTACGGCGCCACCAAGCTCGCCGTCGACATGGCGCTCACCTCGGAGGCGATCGCGCACCGGCTGGCCGCCGTGTCGCTGCGCTACTTCAACGTCGCCGGTGCCCACCTCGACGGCGACATCGCGCTCGGTGAACGGCACGACCCGGAGACGCACCTGATCCCGATCGCACTGGAGGTCGCCGCCGGCCGACGGGAGAAGCTCCAGCTCTTCGGCGACGACTACCCCACCGTGGACGGCACCTGCGTCCGGGACTACATCCACGTCGCCGACCTGGCCCGCGCGCACCTGCTGGCGCTGGACGCGGCCACCAGCGGCCAACACCGGATCTACAACCTGGGCAACGGCAACGGTTTCACCAACCGCCAGGTCGCCGACGTGGTCCGCGAGGTCACCGGGCACCACCTGCCCGTCGAGGTGGCCCCGCGCCGCGAGGGCGACCCGGCCGAGCTGGTCGCCTCCTCCGCGCTGGCCCGCGACGAGCTGGGCTGGGTGCCACAGAAGCCGACCCTGCACGACATGGTCCGCGACGCCTGGGCCTTCTACCGCGAACACATCCTGGAGCAGCAGCCGTGACCGACCCCACGCGTGCCGTGGCCGACCGGGCCGCCGCCGGCTTCACCACCCAGTACGGCGGCCAGGCCGCCGGCCGCTGGGCGGCTCCCGGCCGGGTCAATCTGATCGGCGAGCACACCGACTACAACGAGGGGTTCGTGCTCCCCTTCGCGCTGCCGTTGCAGACCGTCGTCGCCGCCGACCGGCAGGACGCGGAGCAGTGGACGGTCTGGTCCGAGCTGTCCGACGAGACGATCACCTTCGGGGCGGACGACGTCGCCGAGGCGGGTCGGGTGACCGGCTGGGGCGCGTACGTCGCCGGGGTGGTCTGGGCCCTGCGCGAGGCCGGTCATCCGGTTCCGGGCGCGCGGCTGGCCATCGCCTCCGACGTGCCGCTGGGCGCCGGGCTCTCCTCCTCGGCCGCGCTGGAGTCGGCCGTGCTGGCCGCCCTGCTCGACCTCGGTGGGCTGGAGCTGCCCGCGGAGTCGCAGCCCCGGCTGGCGCAGCGGGCGGAGAACGTCTACGTCGGCGCGCCGACCGGGATCATGGACCAGTCGGCCTCGATCCGCTGCCGTGCCGGGCACGCCCTCTTCCTGGACTGCCGCGACGAGTCGGTCGAGCAGATCCCCTTCGACCTGGACGCCGCCGGCCTGGCGGTGCTCGTCATCGACAGCCGGGCGCCGCACCGGCACGCCGACGGTGAGTACGCTGCCCGCCGCCGTTCCTGCGAGGCCGGGGCCCGCGCGCTCGGCGTCGCCGCGCTGCGGGACGTGGGCGTCGACCAGCTCGACACCGCGCTGGCGCGGCTCGACGACGAGGAGACCCGGCGGCGGGTGCGGCACGTCGTCACCGAGGACCAACGCGTGCTGGACACGGTGGCGCTGCTGCGCGCGGCCCGGGTCCGCGACATCGGCCCCCTGCTCACCGCGTCGCACGTCTCCATGCGCGACGACTTCGAGATCACCGTGCCGGAGATCGACACGGCGGTCGAGGCGGCGTTGGCGGCCGGCGCGCTCGGTGCCCGGATGACCGGCGGCGGCTTCGGCGGCTGCGTCCTGGCCCTGATCGACGCCGACCGCGCCGACGAGGTGGCCGCCGCCGTGACCGCCGCGTACGCCGAACGAGGCTTCACCGCCCCCGGCACCCTGACGGTCCTCCCCTCCCCCGGCGCCACCCGCCTCCCCTAGAACCCACCCCACCCCGACCCAGCCAGGTGATCAAGAGGTTCGCGTCAGTCCAGGCTCGGATTTTGACGCAAACCTCTTGATCACCGCACGGGATGGGGAGGGGGTGGGGGTTAGCTGGCTTCGACGATCATGGCGGCGCCTACCGTGCGGTTGGTCGCCTCGTCGATGATGACGAAGCCGCCGGTGGTGCGGTTGCGGCGGTATTCGTCGGCCAACAGCGGCACCGTCGTCCGCAGCCGCACCCGGCCGATCTCGTTGAGCCGCAGCTCGTCGGCCGACTCGTCGCGGTGCAGCGAGTTGATGTCCAACCGGTAGTGCAGCCCGCGCACGATCGCGCGCGCCGAGCGGGTGGTGTGCTTGATCGCGTACCGGCCGCCGACCCGCAGCGGAGCTGTCTCGTCCATCCAGCAGACCATCGCCTCGATGTCCTGGGCCACGGCCGGTGCGTTGTTCGGCCGGCAGATCAGGTCACCCCGGGAGATGTCGATCTCGTCGGCCAGTCGTACCGTCACCGACATCGGGGGGAACGCCTCCGGCACCGGCCCGTCGGCGGTCTCCACGGCGGAGATCCGGCTGGTGAAGCCGGACGGCAGCACCATCACCTCGTCACCCGGCTTGAGCACCCCGGAGGCGACCTGACCGGCGTAGCCGCGGTAGTCGGTGACAGTCGTCGACTGCGGACGGATCACGTACTGCACCGGGAACCGGACGTCGACCAGGTTGCGGTCACTCGCGATGTGCACCCGCTCCAGGTGGTGCAGCAGTGACGGGCCCTCGTACCAGGGCATGTTCTCCGAGCGGGCGACGATGTTGTCACCGCGCAGCGCCGAGATCGGCACCACGGTCAGGTCCGGTGCGTCGAGCTTCGCGGCGAACGCGGTGAACTCGTCGGCGATCCGTTCGAAGACCTCCTGCGACCAGTCGACCAGGTCCATCTTGTTGACACAGAGGACCAGGTGCGGCACCCGCAGCAGGGAGCACAGGAAGGCGTGCCGGCGGGACTGCTCGACCAGGCCCTTGCGGGCGTCCACCAGGATCAGCGCCAGGTCGGCGGTGGAGGCACCGGTGACCATGTTGCGGGTGTACTGGGTGTGCCCGGGGGTGTCGGCGATGATGAACTTGCGCCGGGGGGTGGCGAAGTACCGGTACGCCACGTCGATGGTGATGCCCTGCTCCCGCTCGGCCCGCAGACCGTCGGTGAGCAACGCCAGGTTGGTGTATTCGTCACCGCGGGCCGCGCTGACCGCCTCGACGGCGGCCAACTGGTCGGTGAAGAGCGACTTGGTGTCGTAGAGCAGTCGGCCGATCAGTGTCGACTTGCCGTCGTCCACGCTGCCGGCGGTGGCGAAGCGCAGCAGGTCCATCGCCCGCGCCTCGGCGGCCGGGGCCATCATCTCGGTGCTCATCAGAAGTAGCCCTCCCGCTTGCGGTCCTCCATGGCGGCCTCGCTGACCCGGTCGTCACCACGGGTCGCGCCACGCTCGGTGATCCGGGTGGCGGCCACCTCCTCGATGACCTTCTCCACGGTGTCCGCGTCGGAACGGACCGCGGCGGTGCAGGAGGCGTCGCCCACGGTGCGGTAGCGCACCTGTGCCTTGAACCGCTCCTCGCCCGCACGGGGGCGGAAGAACTCGTTGACCGCGTAGACCATGCCGTCGCGCTCGATCACCTCGCGCTCGTGCGCGTAGTAGATCGAGGGCAGCGGGATGCGTTCCCGGGCGATGTAGTGCCAGACGTCCAGCTCGGTCCAGTTGGACAGCGGGAAGACGCGGATCGACTCACCCGGGTGGTGCCGGCCGTTATACAACGACCACAGCTCCGGCCGCTGGTTCTTCGGGTCCCACTGGCCGAACTCGTCGCGGAAGCTGAACACCCGCTCCTTGGCGCGAGCCTTCTCCTCGTCGCGGCGGGCACCCCCGAACAGCGCGTCGAAGCGGTGTTTCTCCACCGCGTCCAGCAGCACCGGCGTCTGGATCCGGTTGCGCATCCCGTCACCGGACTCCCGTACCATGCCGCTGGCCAGGGCCTCCGGCACGCTCGCCACCACGAGCTGCAACCCCAGCTCGGCGACCCGCTGGTCGCGGTATTCCAGCACCTCGGGGAAGTTGTGCCCGGTGTCGACGTGCATGACCGGGAAGGGGATGCTGGCCGGGGCGAACGCCTTCTGCGCCAGCCGCAGCATGACGATCGAATCCTTGCCGCCGGAGAAGAGCAGCACCGGGCGTTCCATTTCGGCGACCACCTCGCGCATCACGAAGATGCTCTCCGCTTCCAGGGCGTCCAGGTGGGAGACCCGGTAGGCGGCGGGGGTGGTCATGACACCGGCTCGATTGGCTCGATCATCCGATTTCCAGACCTTTCCGGTCGGACATGTCAAGAAAGTGCGCTCAGGCTACCCGGAATGTCTCTGCAGCGCTGCAAGCAACCGGGTGGCGAGATCCTTGCGACAGACCAGCAGGTCCGGCAGGCGCGGATCTGCCTCGTTGTATTTCAGCGCAGAACCATCGATCCGGGAAGCGTGTAGTCCGGTGGCCGTCGCCACAGCCACCGGTGCCGCCGAGTCCCACTCGTACTGACCACCGGCGTGAATGTACGCGTCCACCTCGCCGGTGACCACGGCGGCGATCTTCGCGCCGGCCGAGCCCATCGGCACCAGGTGCGCCCCGACGTCCTCGGCCAGGTCGGTCAGGAAGACCGGCGGCCGGCTCCGGCTGGCCGCCAGACGGATCTTCCGCTCACCGGCGGTCGCGGCCTCCACGGTCATCGGCGGGTACGCCGGCGGGTAGTCCGTGCCCAGCACCCGGTGCTGCGCCGGCAGCCCCACCGCTCCGGCGACCAGCCCGTGCGGGCTCGGCGCGTTACGTGCCCAGAGCGCCACGTGCACCGCCCAGTCCGAGCGGCCCTCCTCGGAGAACTCGCGGGTGCCGTCCAACGGGTCGATGATCCACACTCGGTCCGAGGTCAACCGCGACACCGCCCCGGTGTTCACCTCGGCCGCCCAGGCCAACCGGGACCCCTCGTCCTCCTCGGAGAGCACCGCGTCGCCCGGCCGCCACTTCGCCAACTCCGTGCGGATCAGGTCGTGCGACACCTTGTCCCCGGCGGACTTCAGCGCGCCGGTGTCCGCGAAACCCATCTCGGTGCGCAGGTCGAGCAACGCCTGCCCGGCCCGGGACGCCAACCATCTGGCGAACGCGCCGTCGATCATCGGAGGACTGGTCATCTGCCCGCTCCTGTCGCCTCGCCGCGACCCGTGCCCGCACGGACCGATTCGCCGCGACCCGCGTCGTGGTCGCGGCACGCCGAAAGGCGCAGACTACCGGCCAACCGTTTCCGATCCGGTACGCCCCGCCCGACTCAGCCCCCGTGGTAGAGGTTCTGCGTCGGCTCCACACCCTTGGTGATCACCGACTCCACCACGTCGGCAGCCCGGTCGACCAGGAAATCCAGCTCCTTGCGCTCTGCCGTGCCGAAATCCGACAGCACGTAATCCGCGGGATCCTGCCGCCCCGGCGGTCGCCCGACGCCGAACCGGACCCGGGCATAGTCCTTCGTACCCAACGACTTCGACATCGACCGCAGGCCGTTGTGCCCGCCCTCGCCGCCGCCGAACTTGACCCGCACCTGGCCGAACCCGATGTCCAACTCGTCGTGCACCGCGATCACCTGCATCGCCGGCACCTTGTAGAACTGCGCCAGCGCCGCCACCGGCCCGCCGGACAGGTTCATGTACGTCAGTGGCTTCGCCAGCACCAGCTTCGGCCCGCCGAACCCCAGCCGCGCCTCGCCCGCCTCGGCCACCGCCCGCTTGTGCCGGCCGAACCGCGCACCCAACCGCCCGGCCAGAAGGTCGGCCACCATGAACCCGACGTTGTGCCGGTTACCGGCGTACTCCCGACCCGGGTTGCCCAGGCCGACCACCAGCCACGGCCCCGCCACCTCGTCCGTCACGACCCGTCCCTCTCGCCGTCCATCCCACCGGATACGCCGACAGGCGCCCCCGAACGTCCGGGAGCGCCTGTCGCAAAGCTGGAACCGATCAGGCCTCGGTGCGCGCCTCGGTGGCTTCTTCGCCCTCGGCGGTGTCCGCGCCCTCGGAGCCCTCGGTGGTCTCGCCGACCTCGGCCTCGGCCTCGTCGGTGGCCACCTCGACCTCGGGCAGCGTCGCCTCGAGCTGCTCGGCGGTGGGGGCGGCGGTCACGGACGCGACGGTCAGGTCCGAGTCGGCGGCCAGCTCGACGCCGGACGGCAGCTCGACGTCGCCGGCGGTCACCTGGCTGCCCGCCTCCAGGCCCTCGATCGACGCCTCGAGGTGGTCCGGAACCTTGGTGGCGTCGGCGGTCACCGAGAGGGTGTCGTGGTCGTGCACGATCAGGGTGTCGCGGGCGGCCTCGCCGGTCAGCTGCACCGGGACCTCGACGGTGACCTTCTCGCCCCGGCGGACCAGGAGCAGGTCGACGTGCTCGAAGGTGTCCCGGATCGGGTCGCGCTGGATCGCCTTCGGCAGCGCCAGCACCTGGGTGCCGTCGGTGATGTCGATCGCGAAGAGCTGGTTGGCACCGCCCTTGCGGATCGCCGCGGCGAACTCCCGCGACGGCAGCGCGATGTGCTTGGGCTTCTCGCCGTGACCGTAAAGCACGGCGGGAACCTTGCCGGCCCGGCGGGTACGGCGGGCACCACCCTTGCCGAACTCGGTGCGGGGCTCGGCGCTGATCTTTACCTCGGACACGGGGAAACTCCTGATACTTTCGCTGCGGCGGCTTGTCGTCTGGCGGTGCTGGGGCGAGGGGCTCGCTGGGGCTCATGCGTCATGAACGACTGCCCGGAGCACCGCGTCGATGACGGTGCCTCCGTGCGGCGCTTTATCAGCGGCCCGCCGGGCACCCTCGCCGTGGCAACCGCACCAGTCTACCCGAGCTGTTTCCAGGGTTTCCGGCAGTCCCCGTTCACGGCTCCAGACCGGCGCGTCGGTGGTTTCCCACAAGCGCGCCGGCCTCGGTTCCGTCAGTCTGCCAGCCCCGTTCCCGTTCCCCCAGCGTGCCGAGTGGCGGAAACGGGGCTCGGGCTCAGCTCAGACCGCCGAAGAGGGTGGTCACCGAGCCGTCGTCGAAGACCTCCCGGATCGCCCGCGCCAGCAGCGGCGCGATCGACAACACGGTCAGCTTGTCCAGCTGCTTCTCCGGCGGAAGCGGCAACGTGTTGGTCACCACGATCTCGCTGATCGAGCTGTTCTTCAGGCGCTCGGTCGCCGGGTCCGACAGCAGCGCGTGGGTGGACGCGACCACGATCTCCGCCGCCCCCGACTCCTTGAGGATGTCCGCGGCCTTGGCGATCGTGCCACCGGTGTCGATCATGTCGTCGACGATGAGGCAGACCCGGCCCTCGACCTCGCCGACGACCCGGTTCGCCACGACCTGGTTCGGCTTCATGGGGTCACGGGTCTTGTGGATGAAGGCCAGCGGGCAGCCGCCGAGCCGGTCGGTCCACCGCTCGGCCACCCGCACCCGGCCCGAGTCCGGTGCCACCACGGTCATCGGCCGGCCGGCGTACTTGTGTTCCACGTACTCGGCCAGGATGTCCATCGCGAAGAGGTGGTCCACCGGGCCGTCGAAGAAGCCCTGGATCTGCGCGGTGTGCAGGTCGACGGTGAGGATGCGGTTGGCGCCGGCGGTCTTCAGCAGGTCCGCCACCAGGCGGGCCGAGATCGGCTCCCGACCACGGTGCTTCTTGTCCTGCCGCGCGTACGGGTAGAACGGCAGCACCACGGTGATCCGCTTGGCCGACCCCCGCTTCAGCGCGTCCACCATGATCAGGGTCTCCATGACCCAGGTGTTCACCCCGTGCGTGACGGACTGCACCACGAAGGCGTCCGAACCACGTACCGAGTCCTTGAAACGTACGAAGATCTCACCGTTGGCGAACTCGTACGCGTCGGCCGGGGTCGGCGCGACGCCGAGCACCTCGCCGATCTCCTTGGCCAACTCCGGAAAGCCACGTCCGGAAAAGAGCATCAGGCTTTTGCGGTTTTCGGCGACGATGCTGCCCATGGGCCCGTCTGCTCCCGTTTTGTCGGCGGTACCCGACCCGGTGGTGGTGGGTCAGGGACTATTCGGTTGCAGTATCTCCCGTGCCGGACGCGCCGCCCACCGTCTCGGTCACCCCGTGGATTGCCTCACTGTCGCTTGCGGTGCCGGCCATCCCCGACGCACCCTCGGCGCCGCGCACCGCACGCTCCGCAGCCGCCGCGGAGATCGTTCCGGCCCGCTTGCGCGCCACCCAGCCCTCGATGTTGCGCTGCGGCGCGCGGGTCACCCCGAGGGCGCCCGGCGGCACGTCCTGGGCGATCGCGCTGCCCGCCGCCACGTACGCCCCGGCACCCACCTCGACCGGCGCGATCAGGCTCGTGTCGCACCCGACGAACGCGCCCTCGCCGACGACCGTGCGGTGCTTGTGCACGCCGTCGTAGTTGACGAAGATCGTCGCCGCGCCGATGTTGGCCTTCGCGCCGATCGTCGCGTCACCCACGTAGCTGAGGTGCGGAACCTTCGCACCCGGGCCGATCTCGGAGTTCTTCACCTCGACGAACGTGCCGACCTTGACCTTCTCGGCCAACTGGGCGGCGGGCCGCAGGTACGCGTACGGCCCGACGCTGGCACTCGCACCGACCTCCGCGCCGACGGCGTGGCTACGGATCACCGACGCACCGGGGCCGACGATCGTGTCGATGAGCGTGACGTCCGGCCCGACCAGCGCCCCCGCGCCGACGACCGTGCCGCCGCGCAACTGGGTGTTCTGGTCGATCACCGCGTCGCGGTCCACTGCCACCGTCACGTCGATCCAGGTGGTCACCGGGTCCAGAAGGCTGACCCCGGTGCGCATCCACGCCTCGTTGACCCGGTCGCGCAACAGCCGGCGCAGTGTCGCCAACTCCACCCGGTCGTTGCAGCCCAACGTCTCGGAGTGGTCGACGGCGACATGCACCGCCACCGGCTCGCCGGCCGAGCGGAGCAGACCGAAGACGTCGGTGAGGTATTCCTCGCCCTGGTCGTTGTCGGTGGAGAGCTTGCCCAGCGCCGCACGCAGCCGCACCGCGTCGAACGCGTAGATGCCGGCGTTGATCTCCCGGATCGCGCGCTGCGTCGCATCGGCGTCGCGTTCCTCGACGATCTGCTCCAGCCGGCCGTCGGCGTCCCGGACGATCCGCCCGAGCCCGGTCGGGTCGGGCACCTCGGCGGTCAGCACGGTGG
The DNA here is from genome assembly GCF_043197875.1 of Micromonospora sp. NPDC048935. NCBI lineage: Bacteria > Bacillati > Actinomycetota > Actinomycetes > Micromonosporales > Micromonosporaceae > Micromonospora > Micromonospora sp. NPDC048935. The sequence continues at coordinate 233,227 of NZ_JBICTZ010000002.1, forward strand.
CCGCCGCGGCCGCCTCCTCGTGCGCGGTCACCAGCGCGCCGACCGTTTCGGGGCGCAGCAGCGGCACGTCCCCGTTGATCACCACGACCGTGCCGGCGCCCTCGGGGACGGCGTCCAGCGCGATCCGCACGGCGTGCCCGGTGCCGAGTTGCGCCGCCTGGAGCACCGGCATGGCGTCCGGGGCGACCTCGGACAGATGCGCCCGGACCTGGTCGGCGCCGTGCCCCACCACCACCACGGTCCGCTCGGCGGCCAGTGGCGCGGCGGCGCTCAGCACGTGACCGAGCAGCGTCCGACCGAGCAGGGGGTGCAGCACCTTGGGCAGTGCCGACTTCATCCGCTTGCCCTCACCGGCGGCGAGCACGACGACGGTACGAAGGTGGGGCTGGGGCACGACGTGGCTCCCGTCGGGACGGCGGACACTCTCGCGGCCATGCTAACCGCGAGGCCCGGCACCTTCCCCTCTTACCCCCACCCGAGCCTAAAACGGACGTAGGTGGGCAGCTCGGCCGCCAGGGTTCGAACCTGAAATACGGGTACCAAAGACCCGGGTGTTGCCAATTACACCACGGCCGATCAGCGACGCGAGGACGTCGCGTGTGGGATGGACATCCCGCCGCTACACCTTAGCGCCCCGGCCGCCGGCCGCCATCGCTCATCCCCGCCAGCGCGGGCACTGATCGCCTCGCTTCGCCGCGGTCGGAGAATCCGAGCGCCGGCTCACCACGCGCACCACCCGCGGGATCACGGAGGTGTCGCCCCAGACGCCTACGACACGCGCGGACGACTTCTCGATTAACGCGCGGGGCTGGGTCGCCCGTTCCGACGCCGCCGCCCGGGCCACCCGAACCGCCGTCTACAAGGCACCTCACCTGGGACTTTGGCCGGCTACGCGAGAGCTTTTCGAAACTTCCCCGTGCGATCTACGGAGCCGTAAGTTACGGTGACGTAGGCGTAGCTTCGTGACCGTCCCCCGTCCCCCTGCGAGGTCTCATGTCCACCACACTGCTCGATCCCCAACCGCCCGCCAGCGGCCCCAAACCACTCACCGACGGCAGTCAGGCCAACGGCATCCTGGCCGCCCTCTGGGCCTTCGTGGTGATCCCCTTCGTCGCCCTGCTGGTCGCCGTGCCGGTCGCCTGGGGCGGCTGGCTGGGCTGGAGCGACGTGATCATCGGCCTGGTCTGGTACGTCGTCTCCGGGCTCGGCATCACCGTCGGCTTCCACCGCTACTTCACGCACGGCTCGTTCAAGGCCAAGCGCTGGCTGCGGGTCACGCTGGCGGTGGCGGGGTCGCTGGCGGTGCAGGGCGAGATCATCCAGTGGGTCGCCGACCACCGACGCCACCACGCGTTCTCCGACCTGGAGGGCGACCCGCACTCCCCCTGGCGCTTCGGCACCAGCTTCTGGGCGTTGACCCGGGGCCTGTTCCACGCGCACGTGGGCTGGCTGTTCCGCCGGGAGCTGTCCAACCGCGAGCGCTTCGCACCGGACCTCGTCGCCGACCGGGACATCAGCCGGGTCGACAGGCTCTTTCCCGCGCTGGTGGCGATCTCGCTGCTCGGCCCGGCGCTTATCGGCGGTCTGGTGACCTGGTCCTGGCAGGGCGCGCTCACCGCGTTCTTCTGGGCCGGGCTGGTCCGGATCGGCCTGCTGCACCACGTCACCTGGGCGATCAATTCGGTCTGCCACGTCTACGGCGAGCGTCCCTTCGCGATGCGCCAGGGCGACCGCGCGTCCAACTTCTGGCCGCTGGCGATCCTGTCGTTCGGCGAGAGCTGGCACAACCTGCACCATGCCGACCCCACCAGCGCGCGGCACGGCGTGCTGCGTGGCCAGGTGGACATCTCCGCGCGGGTGATCTGGTTGTTCGAGAAGACCGGTGCGGCGACCCAGGTGCGCTGGCCAAAACCCGAGCGCCTCGCCGCGAAGCTGGTGAAGCCGGTCGCACCTCGGTAAAACCGGGCGGTGCGCCAGGATGACGCCTGGCAGGATGGCCGGATGACCGAGCGACGCGGGGGGACCGGGCGGCTCGGCAGACGGGGGCCGGTCCCGATCCGGGGCCGGTCGGACGGCGCGGCAGGGCGGTCGGACCGCCGGCCAGTGAGGCGACGACGTGAACGGGCACAGCGGAGGCACCATTCCACGGCAGGGCGTCACCGAGCGCCAGCTAGGCGGCGACATGCCTGAGGTCACCGATGGTGACAGCGTCGGTGGCCGACGGGTGGCACCGTCGACCCCGGCTCCCAAACCCAAGCCCACCTCCCGGGTCCGCATGTCGGCGGCCCAGCGCCGCGAGCAGTTGATCGCGACCGGTCGGCAACTCTTCGCCGAGCGTGGCTTCGACGCCACCTCCATCGAGGAGGTGGCGGCCCGCGCCAAGGTCTCCAAGCCTGTGGTATATGAGCATTTCGGTGGCAAGGAAGGGCTTTACGCGGTGGTGGTGGACCGGGAGGTCCGGGCCCTGCTCGACCGGATCACCACGGCGTTGACCGCCGGGCATCCACGGGAGCTGCTGGAACAGGCGGCGCTGGCCCTGCTGACCTACATCGAGGAGGAGACCAGCGGCTTCCGGGTGCTGGTCCGCGAGTCGCCGCTCATGTCCGGCACGGCCAACTTCAGCAGCGTGATGAACGACGTCGCGCACCAGGTCGAGCACATCCTGGGCGCCGAGTTCAAGAGCCGGGGGTACGATCCGAAGCTCGCCGAGCTGTACTCGCAGGCGCTGGTGGGCATGGTGGCGTTGACCGGCCGCTGGTGGCTGGAGGTGCGCAAGCCACGCAAGGAGACGGTGGCCGCGCATCTCGTCAACCTGGCCTGGAACGGGTTGTCGCACCTGGAGGCGAAGCCAACGTTGATCACGGCCCGACGCCACTGACCATCCGTCAGCGGCGGTGCACGTCAGCGACCGGGTGCTTGCGGTTCTCCAGCTCCGCCTCGGCGTGCTCCGGCGGGCCGACCTTGTCGTAGAGGCCGGTGCCGAGCAGGATCAGGCCGAACAGCATCGACACGACCACCGTCGACATCGAGAAGTTGAGGAAGTTCGCGCCGGTCTGCAGCACCGACATCATCAGGATGCTCGTCACCAGGAACACCACGCCGGCCGTGAGGTTCATGTAGTGGCCGAGGTTGGTGCGCCGGGATGCCCCGATGATCAGGACGACTCCGAAGACCACCGAGGCGAGTGAGAAGGCCAGATTGGTCCGCAGGCCGAGGGCCCAGGTGCTGTTGCGGGCGAAGAGCGGGTCACCGATCGTCTCGGCGACGCCCCAGACGCCGAACACCAGGATGTAGACGCCGATCAGACCGGAGAGGACCCGGTAGAGCGGCCGTGCCGGATGGTTGACCGGAAAGTGCGGCATACCCCTGACCCCCTGATGTGACTGTTTCAGGGGAATTGTCGCCCAAGGACACCGGCATGTCAGGCAAAACACCGATGGTCGCGCGGTCCGCCGAATGGCTGGACCAGGTCAGGTTTTCGCCGGAGCCCGAGCTGCGCAGGGATCAAGCCTGACCGCCCGGAGCAGCTCGGGCTCCGGCGAAAACCCACGACCGCAACCAAAGAAGCAAAAATCAGAGAACCAGCCGAGCCTTCTGGAATGCCTCCGCCTCCTCCTCCGAACCGACCTTGCCGTACATGCCGACCATGAGCAGCACCAGGGCGACGGTCATCACGACGATGACGGTGACGATGCTGAAGTTGAGGACATTGGCGTCGGTCCGGATGAACGCGAGGCTGGCCAGGCTGATCACCATCAGGGCGTACGACAGCCACTGGTTGATCGCCACGTCGATGTTGCGGCCGAGCGCGGTGCCGACCAGCACGACGAGCCCGAGCAGCACGCTGAGCAGCCCGAGGCCGAGGTTCGTGCCCTGACCGAGGACCCGGGTGTCGTCCTGGGCGAGGATCTCGTTGCCGGTGCTCGCGATGATGCTGAGCACTCCGAAGACCACCAGGTACAGACCGGTCAGCCCGCCGATCGCCCGGTAGATCGGCCGCGCGGGGTGGTTGACGGGGGTGTGGGCCATGTCTGAGTCTCCAACGCCGTGGGGTAGGTGTCGCCGACGATTGTCCCGCATGTGGCGGTGTGACGCCGCACACGGCCCCCGGGCCGGTGCGTCCGGCCCGGTCAGCTCTCCGGAAGCTCCTCGGCGAGCGTCATCCAGGTCTCCTCGATCCGCTCCCGCTCGGCGCGCAGATCCTTGAGCTGGGTGTCCAGCTCGGCTACCCGGGCGTAGTCGGTGGCGTCCGCGGCGAGCTGGTCGAGCAGCGTGGTCTCGCGCTGGTCGAGCTTGCCGAGCTGCCGTTCCAGCCGGGTCAGCTCCTTGCGGGCCTGACGGACCTCGGCGGCGGACATGCCACCTCCCGAGGGGGCGGCGGGCGCGGAGGACGACGTGCCGCCCGCCCGGGGAAGGCCGGCCCGCTCCGCGGTCCGGGCGAGGTATTCGTCCACACCGCCGGGCAGGTGCACCAGCCGGCCGTCGCCGAACATTCCGTACGCCGTGTCGGTGACCCGCTCGATGAGGTAACGGTCGTGGCTCGCCACGATGATCGTGCCGGGCCACGAGTCGAGCAGGTCCTCCAGCGCGGCGAGGGTGTCGGTGTCCAGGTCGTTCGTGGGCTCGTCGAAGAGCAGCACGTTGGGCTCCCCGGCGAGCAGCCGCAGCATCTGCAACCGGCGGCGTTCCCCACCGGAGAGGTCGCTGACCGGGGTCCAGAGCCGGCGGTCGTCGAAGCCGAACACCTCGGCGAGCTGCGCGGCGGAGACCTCCCGGTCGCCGAGCTGCACCCGGCGGGCGACCTCCTCGACGGCTTCGAGCACCCGCAGGTGGCCGGGCAACTCGCTGAGCTCCTGGGAGAGGAACGCGGGCCGCACTGTGGAGCCGGTGCCGAGGCGACCGCCGTCGGGGCGGGTGATGCCGGCCAGCATCCGCAACAGCGTGGTCTTGCCGGCGCCGTTGGCGCCGAGGATGGCGATCCGGTCACCGGGGCCGACCAGCCAGGTGACGTCGCGCAGGATCTCCTTGGGACCGGCGTGCAGCTCGACGTTCTCCAGGTCGTACACCTGCTTGCCGAGCCGGGAGGTGGCCATGCGTTGCAGCGACATGGTGTCGCGGGCCGGCGGCACGTCGGCGATCAGCGCGTTCGCGGCGTCGATGCGGAACTGGGGCTTGGAGGTGCGGGCCGGCGGCCCACGACGCAGCCAGGCGATCTCCTTGCGGAGCAGGTTCTGCCGGCGGGCCTCGGTCGCGGCGGCGACGCGTTCGCGTTCGGCGCGGGCGAGGGTCCAGGCGGCGAAACCACCCTCGTAGGCGCGGACGGTCTGGTCGGCGACCTCCCAGGTGTTGGTGCAGACCGCGTCCAGGAACCACCTGTCGTGGGTGACCACGACCAGAGCGCCCTTGCGCCCCACCAGGTGCCGGGCCAGCCAGTCGACACCGCCGACGTCGAGGTGGTTGGTGGGCTCGTCGAGGATGAGCAGGTCGGAGTCGCGCACGAGCAGCGCCGCGAGCGCCACCCGGCGCCGTTCGCCACCGGACATCGGGCCGACCGGCTGGTCCAGGCCGAGGTGCGGCATGCCGAGGCCGTCGAGGATGGCGCGCACCCCGGCGTCGCCGGCCCACTCGTGCTCGGCGCCCATGCCCTCGGCCAGCCAGGCGGTGCCGAGCACGACGTCCCGGACGGTGGCGTCGGGGGCGAGGGTGAGTTGCTGGGGCAGCCAGAGCACACGCAGGTCACGGCGGTGCGTCACCCGGCCGTCGTCGGGGTCCTCCTGCTTGGTGAGCAGCCGCAGCAGGGTGGACTTGCCGGCACCGTTGAGGCCGACCACGCCGATCCGGTCGGCGTCGTCCAGGCCGAGCGAGACGTCCGTGAGCAGCCGCCCTGCCGCGCCGTACCCCTTGGACACCCGGTCCAGATTGACGATGTTCGCCACGTTCCACCCTTCATGATCAAGGCGTCCGGGTGCCGGCGGGCACCTGGACGCCGACCCCAAGGGTACGCGGACCCGCCCTCCTCCCGCGATCTTGCAGTTACTGTCGCGGCATACTTGGACAATTCCCCTCATCTCGGCGACCGAAAGTGCAAGATCGGCGGGGCGTGCGGGTGCGCGGCGTGCGGTGTGGGGCGTGGGGGTCAGCCGACTCGGGCGCCTGCTACCGGGCCGTGTGCGACACGCGCCTGACGGCACACGCCAGCGGCGGTCAGCTCGGCGGCGATCCGCTCCGCGTCGGCCGCGTCGGCGGCGAGGAACACGCAGGTCGGCCCGGAGCCGGAGACGATGCCGGTGAGCGCGCCGGCCGCCTCGCCGGCCTTGAGAGTGTCGGCCAGCGCCGGGCGCATGGCCAGCGCGGCGTCCTGGAGGTCGTTGCCGAGCGTCCGGGCCAGCACCCGGGGGTCGCGTTGACGCAGCGCGCCGAGCAGTGCGTCGGTGCTGCCCAACGGGGCACCAGCGGCACCGGAGTCGCGGAGCCGGTCCAGCTCCCGGTACGCGGCCGGGGTGGACAGGCCGGCGTCGGCGATCGCCACCACCCAGTGCCAGGAGGTGGGGCGGACCAGCACCGGGCTGACCGCCTCGCCCCGGCCGGTGCCCAGCGCGGTGCCGCCGTAGATCAGGAACGGCACGTCGGAGCCGAGGTCGGCGGCGATCCCGGCCAGCTCGTCGCGGGACAGCCCGGTGCCCCAGAGCGCGTCGCAGGCCACCAGCGCGGCGGCCGCGTCGGCGCTCCCGCCGGCCAGCCCTCCGGCGAGCGGGATCTGCTTGCGCAGGTGCAGCCGGGCGTGCGGCAGCACACCGGCGTACCCGGCGAGGGCGTGCGCGGCCCGGATCACCAGGTTGGTGTCGTCCAGCGCCAACTCGCCGGTGCCCTCGCCCTCCATGGTCAGGGCGAGCGTGTCGCCCCGGCGGGCCGTCAGCTCGTCGTAGATCGAGATGGCGTGGTAGACGGTGTTCAGCTCGTGGTAGCCGTCCCGGCGCAGCGGGCCCACCCCGAGGTGCAGGTTGACCTTCGCGGGCACCCGGACCCGCACCGGCCCGATGGCCCCGCGTCGCTCGTCCTCGCCGTCCGGTCGCCAGGCCTCGGTCACGGGGTGATGTCCCGAACGTGCAGGCGGATGTCGAACGGCTTGGCCACGATCAGCTCCTCGGCGGAGTCGGCGACCAGCTCGTACCGGCCGTCAACCAGGTCGTACGCGTACACGTGCACCGGATTCTGCTCGATCCGCCAGTAGTGCCGGATACCGGCGTCCGCGTAGCCGGCCGGCTTCTCCAGCCGGTCCCGACGACGGGTGCCGGGCGAGACGACCTCAACGGCGAGCACGACCTGCTCGGCGTCGACGTAGTGGTTCTCAACGACGACTGGCCGACTCAGCAGCAGCACATCGGGCTCAAGTGTGTTGCGGTGGGTGAGCGCAACACCGACAGCGGTGACGGGCTCGTACTCGGCGGGTGCATGCTGAAACAGCCACATCCAGAGCCGGTTGCCGATGTTCTGATGACCAATGGTCGGGGAAGGAACCACGACGAGGACTCCGTCACGTAGCTCGACGCGGGGGGCGTCGTCGGGCAGGGCCAGCACGTCCTCGATGGTGTGGTTGGCCAGCCGCTGCCGGACGGGATCCGGGGTCCACATCCCGTGGGCGGGGGGCTCGATCGGCTGCGCGGTCACTCGTACACCTCCTCGGCGGGCACGGCGTCAGCCTACTTCGCGGCCCGCGTACCGACCGGGGCCGACGCGGCGATGGCGGCGAACTGCTCGACGGTCAGTGACTCCCCCCGGGCACCGGGGTCGACACCGGCCGCGGTGAGCGCGGCGGCGGCCCGGTCCGGGCCACCGGCCCAGCCGGCCAGGGCGGCGCGCAGCGTCTTGCGGCGCTGCGCGAACGCCGCGTCGACCACGGCGAAGACCTGCTTCCGCCCTACGTCGGTGCGGGGTGGTTCGTGGCAGGTGAAGGCGACCAGGCCGGAGTCGACGTTGGGCACCGGCCAGAACACGTTCGGCGGCACCTTGCCGGCGCTCCGGGCGTGGGCGTACCAGGCGAGCTTGACCGACGGGATGCCGTACACCTTGGAGCCGGGACCGGCGACGAGCCGGTCGGCGACCTCCTTCTGCACCATGACCAGGCCGTGCCGGAGGGTGGGCAGCTCGGCGAGCAGGTGCAGCACCACCGGGACGGCGACGTTGTAGGGCAGGTTCGCGACCAGCGCGGTCGGCGGCGGGTCACCCAGCTCGGCGGCACTGACCCGGAGCGCGTCGGCGCGGTGCACGGTGAGCCGGGCGGCGTCCGCGCCGGCGTGCCGGGCGACGGTCTCCGGCAGCGCCCCGGCGAGCACCGGGTCGATCTCCACGGCGTGCAGGTGCCCGGCGACCGGCAACAACCCCAGGGTCAGCGAACCGAGCCCGGGGCCTACCTCCAGGGCCACGTCGTCGGGGGTCAGCCCGGCGGCGGTGACGATCCGGCGCACGGTGTTCGGGTCGTGCACGAAGTTCTGGCCCAGCTTCTTGGTGGGCGCGACGCCCAGCCGGGCGGCCAACTCCCGGATCTCCGCCGGGCCGAGGAGACCGGTCATGCCTGGCAGCGTAACGGCGACGTCCGGGCCGACCGTCGGGCCGGGCTCACCACGGGCCGAAGGCCCGGTCACCGGTGGCGGAGATGGCCGCGCACAGCTCGTCCAGGTCGGTGTCGGTGGTCGCGGCGAGCGCGCGGACGGTGAGCGGGATCAGGTACGACGCGTTCGGCCGGCCCCGGTGCGGAGTCGGAGTGAGGTACGGGGCGTCGGTCTCCACCAGGATCTGGTCCAGCGGGGTGAGTGCGGCGGCCTCGCGCAACGCGGCGGCGCTGCCGAAGGTGACGGTGCCGGCGAAGCTGAGCAGGTAACCCCGGCGGACGCACTCGCGGGCGAACTCGGCGTCACCGGAGAAGCAGTGCAGCACCACCGTGTCCGGAGCACCCTCGTCGTCGAGGATCCGCAGCACGTCGGCGTGGGCGTCCCGATCGTGGATGACGAGCGTCTTCCCGTACCGCTTGGCGATGGCGATGTGTGCCCGGAAGCTCGCCTCCTGCGCGGCACGTCCCTCGTCGCCGGTGCGGAAGAAGTCCATTCCGGTCTCGCCGATCCCCCGGACCCGGTCGCGGGCGGCGAGGGACTCGATCTCCCGCAGCGCCTCGTCGAGGTCGGCCAACCGGGGTGCCTCGTTGGGGTGCAGCGCCACGGTGGCCAGCACGGCGGGGTACGCCTCGGCGGTGTCCGCGCCCCACCGCGAAGAGGCGACATCCACCCCCACCTGGACCAGCCGGTCCACGCCGACCGTGGTGGCCAACGCGATCGCCACGGCGACCGGGTCGTCGGCCGGCCCACCACCTGGCACACCCGCCTCACTGACCGTGATGTCCAGGTGGGTGTGGCTGTCCAGCACCGGCCGGGGCAGCGGCTCGGGGGCGGGCGGAAACTCTCCGGCCCGCCGGGCGGCACGCTCACGGCGGGATTCAGTGGGCTCGCTCATCAGCGACAGCATCACACACCGGGCCTGTCCATCTGCCCGCCACCCGACGTTCACCCCGACTACGCCGCGCGACTCTACCGTCGCCGCGTGAGCGAGCGCAGCGAGGCGGTGGCGTGAGCGAGCGGACCGAACCGGGGGGAGGTGGCAGCATGAGCGTCACCCCTCAGGTCGGCGCGGCCGGCGGACGCACACCGGGCTGCACGTGGCGTTCGGCGGTGGCGTCTACCCGGCCGAGGAGATCGCCCGAGGCGCCGCGTACGAGCTGTTCAGCGCCGACGAGGTGGCCGGCTTCGAGTGGGCGCCCCGACCGGGCAGCGCCCTGCCGTGGCGGCGGTTCGTGCACGTCACCGAGGTGACCGCGGTGCACGGCGCCGACGAGCCCTCCGACGAGCCGGAGACACCGCTGATGGTGCCGGCGCACCGCGAGCGGGGTTGGGCGTACCTGCACCAGCTCAGCCAGCAGCCGGCCGCCGCCGGGGATCCGACGCTGGCCGCGGCACGGGCGTCGGCGGTGGTCCGGCGGGGCACCCGGATGGTGAAGGTGCTCTCCGCCCAGCAGGTCGCCGGGTACCTGCGGGGCTGGCTGCCGCACGGCTTCTGCTACCGCGAACACGACGTGGCGCATCTGCGTACGCCGGCGTCGACGACGGTGCTGCGCACCGACGGTGAGGTCGGCCGGGACGGCCCGGAGGTGGCGTACGCGTTGCGCTGGCGGGCGTCCGACCCGGGCGACTACGACGTGCCGGCGGGCGAGGCGCACCGCGGCCTGACCGCGTTGGCCTCCCGGGACCGGCTCGGTGCACCGGTGCTGGGCACCGGTTTCGTGCCGAGCAACGCGCAGCTCATCCCGGAGTTCGTCACCCGCGACTTCGCCGACCTGCCGATGCCGGCGAACGCCACCCTGCTCGCCTACCCGGCCCAGGGGGTGGAGGTGGTGCTCTACACCTACCAGGCCGAGCAGCGTGGGTGGCTACGGATGGTGGGCCCGCAGTGGCGGCACCTGCTGGCCGCGGTGCCGGGCCTCTCCCCGGACCAGGAGTACGTGCCGAACGCCGACGCGCCGCGCTCGACCCAGCTGGTGGGGCTCTACGGCGACACCGAGTACGAGGCGGTGGCCGACCTGCCCGGTGGGTTCCGGGTGTTGGCGATGACCCGGGCGGCCCGTTACCCGGTCAGCGCGGTGGCCCGCCGGGTCCGGTTCGCCAGGTGGCGGGGCGTGTCGTGCCTGGTGCTGCGGGAGGAGGCCGGTTGGTTGCGGGTGCGGCTGCGCCACCCGGACCCGGACGCGGTGCTGACGACCGGCGCGCAGTGCCACGAACGTGGCGTCTACGAGACCTGGGCACCGGGCGCCGAGGTCACCGACGACCAGGTGATGGACACGCGGTACGCGATGTGACGACCCCCGGGCGGCAGGATGCCCTGCCGACCGGGGGTCGGGCGTTCAGTCGGCCAGCCGGGCCAACTCCTCGTCGACGATCGACGGGTCGAGCTTGCGGAACACCGGCTTCGGCACGGCCAGCGGCCGGCCCGCCTCGATCGACACCGACTCCCAGCGCGCGCCGACGGTGTAGTCCCCGGTCAGCACCGGGTACGCCGGGCCGCCGTCGAGGTCGTCGACCTGCTCGATGACCGGCATCGGCGCGTGCACGCCGGTGCCGCCGAGCAGCTCGTGCACCTGCTGCGCGGAGTGCGGCAGGAACGGGGTGAGCAGCGTGTTGGCGTCGCTGATCACCTGGAGGGCGACGTGCAGGATGGTGCCCATCCGGGGCTTGTCCGCCTCGTCCTTGAGTTTCCAGGGCGCCTGCTCGGACAGGTATCTGTTGGCCTCGGCGACCACCTTCATGGCCTCGCCGATGGCCTGCTTCTGCCGGTGCCGGCCGATCAGGTCACCGACAGTCGTGAAGCCGGTGCGGGCCACCGCGAGCAGCGCCTCGTCGGCCTCGGTGAGCCCGGCCGGGTCGACCGGCGGGATCGCCCCGAAGTTCTTCGCCGCCATCGACACGCACCTGTTGACCAGGTTGCCCCAGCCGGCGACCAGCTCGTCGTTGTTGCGGCGCAGGAACTCGGCCCAGGTGAAGTCGGTGTCGTTGCTCTCCGGGCCGGCGGCGGCGATGAAGTAGCGCAGCGCGTCGGCGTCGTAGCGCTCCAGGAAGTCGCGAACGTAGATGACCACCTTGCGGGACGAGGAGAACTTGCGCCCCTCCATGGTCAGGTATTCGCTGGAGACCACCTCGGTGGGCAGGTTGAGCCGACCCAGCTCGCCCGGCTCACCGTCGCGGGAGCCCTCGCCGGAGTATCCGGAGAGCAGCGCCGGCCAGATCACCGAGTGGAAGACGATGTTGTCCTTGCCCATGAAGTAGTAGGACCGGGCGTCCTTGCCCTCCCCGTCGGTCGACCACCACTTCCGCCACGCCTCCGGGTCGCCGGAGCGGCGGGCCCACTCGATGGAGGCGGACAGGTAGCCGATCACCGCGTCGAACCAGACGTAGATCCGCTTGTCCGGCCGGTCGCGCCAGCCGTCCAGCGGGATCGGCACACCCCACTCCAGGTCGCGGGTGATCGCCCGGGGTTGGAGGTCGTCGAGCAGGTTGCGGGAGAACCGCAGCACGTTGGGCCGCCACCCGTCCCTGGTGTCCAGCCACTGCCGCAGCACCTCGGCCAGGGCGGGCAGGTCCAGGAAGAAGTGCTCGGTCTCGACGAACTTCGGGGTCTCGCCGTTGATCCGCGACTTCGGGTCGATCAGGTCGATCGGGTCGAGCTGGTTGCCGCAGTTGTCGCACTGGTCGCCGCGGGCGCTGTCGTACCCGCAGATCGGGCAGGTGCCCTCGATGTAGCGGTCGGGCAGGGTGCGCCCGGTGGACGGCGAGATCGCACCCATGGTGGTCTTCGGCACGATGTAGCCGTTGCGGTACATCCCCTCGAACAGCTCCTGCACCACGGCGTAGTGGTTGCGGGTGGTGGTGCGGGTGAACAGGTCGTAGGAGAGACCGAGGCCGTGCAGGTCCTCGACGATCACCCTGTTGTACCGGTCGGCCAGCTCGCGCGGGGTCACCCCGTCTGCGTCGGCCTGCACCTGGATCGGGGTGCCGTGCTCGTCGGTGCCGGAGACCATGAGCACGTCGTGGCCGGCCATCCGCATGTACCGGGCGAAGACGTCGGAGGGAACGCCGAAACCGGAGACGTGGCCGATGTGGCGGGGGCCGTTGGCGTACGGCCAGGCCACTGCCGCGAGAACGTGACTCATGAGCAGCAAGCCTAGTGACCCGTCCGGGGCGTCCGCGAACCAATGGGGGGTGCCCGGCCAGCGGACCGGACCAACCACCCCGGCCTTTGGTCCGATTTGTCGCCGACACGCGTCTCAACTGCCCGTTCCGCCCTCCCGGTCGGTGTGCAATGAACCTCGTGACTGGCAGACGAGCGGTGTGGGACCACGAGGACCGTCCCAGCGGCCCGGCGGTCGGCGGCGACCCCGGCACCGAGCCTGCCGCGCCGCGCGGTGCTGGCGTCGCGCCGCAACCCCGGCTGGTGCCCGGCGTCGACCCGGGTTCCGCCCCGCGACCGGGCCCCGCCCCACGACCGGGCCCCACCCCACGACCGGGCCCCACCCCACGACCGGGCCCCGCCCCACGGCCGGGCCCCGCCCCACGGCCGGGCCCCGTCGACTCGGCACCCGCCTCGGACGCCGTCGAGGTGGAGCCGACCACCGGGGCGCCGGTGGACGCCGTGCCGAGTCGCGTGCCCGTCCGCCAGCAGGGCCGCCGGCACCGGGACCACCGCCCCGACAGCGACCCGCCGGACGACGACGGCACCTTCTGGGCACCGATCGAGCAGGTGCACTGGGACGGCACCCCGGTCCGGGAGGACCCGCCGCCGGAGCGCGACCGCGGCTCACGACCGGCGGGGCGCCGGGGACCGGGCCGTGCCGTGCCACCGCCGGATCCGCTGCCCGGACTCGCCGCGCTTGTGGCACTGACCCTGGTCACGGCCTTCTTCGCCTGGGTCAGCGCCGGCCCGTTCTGGCTCGCGGTCGGGCACGCCCGGCCCGGCACGGTGGTAATCACCGACTGCACCGGCGGTGGGCTCACCCAGCGGTGCCGGGGGATCTTCACGGCCGAGGACGGGCGGTTCATCGCACACGGTGTGCGGGTCGGCGGCGTATCCGCCGGAGGGGACGCCACCGGCACCCGGTTGCCGGCTCGGATGACCGGCCCCGACGGCGGCACCGCGTACGCGGACACCGGAGTGGGCCGGCACCTGCGCTGGCTACCCGGCCTGTTGGTGATGTTGGTCTGCACCGTCGGCATCGTGCGGTGGACCGGGTCGGCGCGGCTGCCCGGCCGCCGGCACCGCCGCTGGGCCGTGGCCGTCGCCATCGCCGGCCCGACCCTGATCACCGTCGGCTTCCTGGCCGCCGCCTGGTGAATCCGGGCCGCCGCGTGACGCGGGAGCCTCGGTCAGCTGTGCACGATCGTGTAGACGTCCCGGCGGCGCAGCGCGTACTCGGTGGCGACGTCGGTGATGGCGTCGCGGCGCGACCGACCGGCGGCCTCCCGCTCGGCGACCGCCGCGCGCAGGGTGTCGTCGTCGGGGCGTTCCGGGGCGGTCACCGGGGCCCCGGCCACCACCAGGGTGATCTCGCCGCGCGGGTCTCCCTCGGCGGCCCACCGGGCCAGCTCGCCGAGGGGCCGGCGGAGCACCTCCTCGTAGGTCTTGGTGAGCTCGCGGCAGAGCGCGGCCGGCCGGTCCGCGCCGAACGTGTCGGCCAGGTCGGTGAGCGCCGCGCCGATCCGGTGCGGGGCCTCGAAGAAGACGAGCGTGCGCTCCTCGGCGGCGAGGGCGCGCAGCCGGGATCGGCGGGCGCCGGGGGTGCGCGGCAGGAAACCCTCGAAGCAGAACCTGTCGCAGGGCAGACCGGACACCGCCAGCGCGGTGGTGACCGCGCTCGGCCCCGGAGCGACGGTGACCGGCGCGCCGGCGTCCAACGCGGCGCGGACCAGCCGGTAGCCGGGGTCGGAGACGCTCGGCATCCCCCCGTCGGTCACCAGGGCCACCACGTACCCGCCGAGGATGACCTCGACCAGCTCGGGCGTACGCCGCTCCTCGTTGCCCTCGAAGTAGGAGACGATTCGACCGCCGACGGTGATGTCGAGATCCCGGGCCAGCCGGGTGAGCCGGCGAGTGTCCTCGGCCGCCACCACGTCGGCGCTGACCAGCACCTCCCGGAATCGGGCCGAGGCGTCGGCGGGGTTGCCGAGCGGGGCACCGAGCAGGATCAGGCGCCCAGCTTCGGACATTTCACCCACGAATTCGTCTCCTTCATCGACAGCGAATACCGGTATCGGGGACGACGGGCGCCACCGAGCACCTTGGCAGCCTACGATCGCCGGGTGACGAGTGCGTCGACAGCGCAGAGCCCGAGCGCCGATCCTGCCAAGATGGTCGAGGTGACGGGCGAGCCCAGCCCCAACCAGGAGCCGACGGCACCGCCCGCCGGTGCCGGTGGTGCGCCCGAGAAGATCCGGCGACGGTTCGCCACCGTCGACAGCCAAGTGGACAGGTTCTCCTGGGCGGCCACCGCGGTGGTGGTGGCGATCGCGGCGATCCTGCGTTTCGTCGGGCTGGCCGACATCAAGGGCAAGATCTTCGACGAGACGTATTACGCCAAGGACGGCTACGGGCTAATCAGCCGGGGCGTCGAATGGAACTACAAGGACAACGGCCCGTCGTACGTCGTGCACCCGCCGCTGGGCAAGTGGCTGATCGGCCTCGGCGAGTGGGCCTTCGGCTACCAGGACGCCGACTCGAAGGTCTCGGTCCCCGGGCACCTGCTGACCACCGCACCGGAGTTCGGCTGGCGGTTCTCGGCGGCCGTGGTCGGCACCCTGTCGGTGTTGCTGCTGGTGCGCATCGGTCGGCGACTGTTCCGCTCGACGGTGCTCGGCTGCGCCGCCGGCCTCCTGCTCGCCCTGGACGGCTTCCACCTGGTGCTGTCCCGCGCGGCGCTGCTCGACATCTTCCTGCTCTTCTTCGTGCTGGCCGCGTTCGGCGCGTTGGTGCTCGATCGGGACGCCCGCCGGCGTCGCTGGGCGCGGGCCCTGGACGAGGGGCTCGATCCGAGCCAGCCGGGCCGGGCCGGCCGGCCGCCGACCGGGTGGCGCACCTGGCCGTGGTGGCGGCTGGTCGCCGGGGTGTTGATCGGCTGCGCCTGCGCGGTGAAGTGGAGCGCACTGTATTTCGTCCCGGCCTTCGCGCTGCTGGTCGTCCTCTGGGAGGTCGGCGTCCGCCGCTCGGCGGGGACCCGCCGACCCTGGCGGGACGCCCTGCTCGACGAGCTGCCCTGGCTGCTGCTGGCCGGCGTGCTCATGATCGGCACCTATCTCGCCACCTGGTCGGGTTGGCTGGTCACCGACGACGGCTACTACCGGCTCGCGTCAGCCTACCCGGCCGCCCACCTCAGTGACCGCCCGGTGATCGGCCCGCTGATCAACCTCTTCGAGTACCACCGGGCGGCGTACGGCTTCCACGCCCAGCTCGACGATGCGCACAAATACCAGTCGTGGCCGTGGCAGTGGCTGCTGCTCGGCCGCCCGGTGGCGTTCCACTGGTCCGGTGACGTCGGCTGCGGCGCGCCGAGCTGCGCCTCCGAGATCCTGCTGCTGGGCACCCCGCTGCTCTGGTGGTCGTTCCTGCCCGCCCTGGCGGCGCTGGCCTGGCTGGGGTTGGCCCGTCGCGACTGGCGGGCCGGCGCGATCCTGCTCAGCGTGGCCGCCGGGCTGCTGCCGTGGTTCTGGTTCGCCCTCGACGGCCGGACGATGTTCTCGTTCTACACCGCTCCGGCGCTGCCCTTCCTGGTGCTGGCCGTGGTCTACGTGCTGGGCGCGATGATCGCTCCCGCCGAGGGCGACGTGGGCACCGTGGCGCCGCTGGTGCCCGGCGACCCGGCCTACGAACGCCGACTGGTGGGCAGCATCGCTGCCGGGGCGTACGTGCTGCTGGTGGCGCTCTGCTTCGCGTACTTCTATCCGATCTTCGTCGGCAAGAACATCCCGTACGCGGACTGGTTGTCGCGGATGTGGCTCGACGGTCGGTGGATATAAGCACCGACAGGCGACGCGCCGCACAGCGCGACGGGGAAGGGCCCGCACGCCGAAGCGTGCGGGCCCTTCTGACATAGACGCGCGCCCCGATCGCCTGCCACGGGGGAAGCGGGCGATTGGGGCGCGCATGAAGAGCTTAACCACCGCGCACCACCGGCACAACGGGTCAACTTAAGTCAGATTTCCGACCGATGGCGGCCGAATCCCTGCTTGCCATCGAGCAGTTACCCGAGGGTGACCCGGCGTGGACCCAGAGCGCGAAGTATCGGGCGGGACCGTCAGGACTGGAACGCGCACCAACCCCGGTGATCATCCAAAGTGGATCTCACTACACTGCGGGCCGTGATCAACTTCAGACGATCGGCGGCTGTCCTTCTCGGACTGTTGGCGACCACCGCACTGACCGGGCCGGTCCCGGCGCGCGCAGACGAGGAACAGGCGCCGGAGCCTCCCCGGGTCGAGCTCGTGCTCGACGTCAGCGGCTCGATGCGGGCCGCCGACATCGACGGACGCAGTCGGATCTCGGTCGCCCAGCAGGCCTTCAACGAGGTCGTGGACGCGCTGCCGGAGGAGACCCAGCTCGGCATCCGGGTGCTCGGGGCGACCTACCGCGGTCAGGACAAGAAGGTCGGCTGCCAGGACACCCAGCAGATCGTGCCGGTCGGTCCGGTGGACCGTCCCGCCGCCAAGGCCGCGGTGGCGACACTGCGGCCGACCGGGTTCACACCTGTCGGCCTCGCACTGCGCTCGGCCGCACAGGACCTGGGCACCGGTGCCACCACCCGGCGGATCGTGCTGATCACCGACGGTGAGGACACCTGCGCCCCGCCGGACCCGTGCGAGGTGGCCCGGGAGCTGGCCGCCCAGGGCACCAGCCTGGTCGTCGACACCCTCGGCCTGGCCCCCGACGAGAAGGTCCGGCGGCAACTGCTCTGCATCGCCAGCGCGACCGGCGGCACCTACACCGCCGCCCAGAGCGCCGAGGAGCTGACCGGCCGGATCAAGCAGCTCGTCGAGCGGGCCGGCGACACCAACACCCGGGCGCCGACGGTCGTCGGTGGCACGAACGCCTGCGACTCGGCGCCACTACTCGCCCCCGGCGTCTACGCCGACCGGGAGGCGTTCTCCGAGCACCGCTACTACCGGGTGCCGGTACGCCCCGGGCAGGAACTTCGGGCATCGGTGAGCATGGCGCTGGACCGTGCGGTCAACCGGGACTACGGGGTGCTGCTGCGGGCCACCGCGGCGGACGGCCGGGAACTGGTCCGCGGCGCGGACGCCGGCAGCGGGCGGGCCGACGTGCTCTCCGCCGGATTGCGCTGGTCCGCCACCGCCGACGACGAGGATGCCGCGCAGGCCGAGGAGACCGCCGACCCGGTCGTCGAACCCACCACCGTCTGCCTGGTGGTGAGCAACTCCTTCGCCCCGCGCCCCGGCACCGCGACGACCCCGGGCATGCCCGTGGAGTTGACAGTCGACGTGGTCGCCGCAGCCCCCGCGCCGGACGGCCCGGACCTCGGCCGGGGTTGGGTGCTGCTCGCCCTGCTCACCGTCGCCGGGCTGCTCACCGGTCTACTCGCCGGCCTGCTCACCCGCTGGTGGGTCGCCACCTGGAGGGAGAACTGATGCGTACCGCACTGTCGCGTTCGCTGGCGGCGCTGCTCGCCGCCGGTGGGGCCGCGCTGCTCCCGGCCACGGCCGTCGCCGCACCGACCCCCTCCCCCGGAGCGACACCGGTGAACCGGGCCGGTACGTCGTTCCTCAGCGCCACCCCGATCTCCGCCGGGCAACCGGTGCGGGTGGACGCCTCGATCGGCGACCACCTCTACTGGTCGTTGCCGGCGACCGCCGGTCAGGTGCGGGAGGTCAGCGCCACCGTGACCTTCCCGAAGGGACGCAGCGGCCCCTCCACCTGGACGGTCGACGTCTTCGACGGGTTGCGGCGTCGCCAGGCGTGCACCGCGGGGGCGCAGACCCCCACCGTGGACGCGAAGGCGACGAGTGTGGCGCTGGGCTGCACGCTGCGCGAGGTACGACCGTGGGCCGAGCCCTGGTCGGCCGACCCGCTGCCCGGCACGTACGTCGTCCGGCTCTCCGTGATCGACCTGCCGGAGGCGGATCTGGGTGCGCCGATCGACGTGGACCTGCTGGTCGGCACCATCGCCGACCGGGGTTCCTCGGCCGACGACGGTGAGTTGGCCGCACCGCTGGTGCCGAACACCAAGGCGGGCACGGTGCTCAACGCCGTACCCCCGGTCGACCCGGAAGCCGACGACGAGAGCGACCCGCTCGCGGACTGGTTGCCGGACCTCGGCTCGCGTTGGGTCTGGACCGGCATCGGCGGCGTGCTCGCCGCTGTGGCCGGCGTGTTCGGTTTCGCGGTGACCCGACGGCCCCGACGCCGCTGAACGACGCCCGGCCCCACTGGTGGCCCCGCCCGACGGTGGGGCCACCAGCGGCTCAGGCGCGCCGGCGACCGCGTGGCAGCCAGCCGATGAACCGGCTCTGCAGTGACATCACCGGGGCGGTACGCAGATCCTCCGTGGCGGCGGCGAGGCACGAGCCCAGGTAGACGCTGAGCATCGCCCGGTCACTGCCGTACTCGGCCAGCAGCCGGCTGCGTTTCGTCGCGCACGGCCACTCGTCGCCGCAGGAGCCGCAGCTCCAGCAGGGGGTCTTCGGGGCGTGATCATCGGCCCGCACGACCGGTCGTTCGGCACCATCGGTCATCGCACGTCCTTCCAGATGTCCACGGGTGTGGCCGGCAACCGTGCCCGGCCAGGGTTCGATGGTCGTCCCCCCGGAGCCATCAGAGAGAGCGATGCGCGGCCCTCCGGTGATACATCCTTGCGGTACCTTCTCCGGTTGTGGGAGTCGGAAATCTGACGCTTGACCCGATGCTCCATTCCTACCGACGGGTAAGCCAGCGCGATGCGTGACCTGTTGCCGTCGACTGTCGCGGTGGCCGTCGCCGGCCCGGACGACTGGGTCGGTGAGCTGCTCGCCGCCGAGCGGGCGTGCCTCAGCGACCAGGCGGTGCCGACCCGCCGGAGGGACTTCACCGCCGGGCGGGTCTGCGCCCGCAGGGCCCTGACCGAGCTTGGCCTGCCACCGACCGCCGTGCCGACCGCCGACCGTGCGCCGGTCTGGCCCGCGGGGTTGGTCGGCACCATCACCCACACCGCAGGCTACTGCGCCGCCGCGGCGGCGCACGTCAGCGACATCCGGTCCGTCGGAATGGACGCGGAACAACACCGCGAGATCAGCCCGGGAGTACGCAGACTCGTGCTGCTGCCCGAGGAGGAGGCCGACCTCGCGCGGCTGCCCAGCGGCATCTTCTGGCCGATCGTGGTGTTCAGCGCAAAGGAGACCGTCTACAAGGTCTGGCATCCGGTCGTCGGGACCTGGTTGGATTTCCAGGACGCCCGGCTCGACATCGACCCGGACGCGGGCACGTTCACGGCCCGGATCGCGCCGGCCCGGATCGCCGAGGCGGAGGTCGACGACCCACCGGCGACGATCAGCGGCCGCTTCGTCGTCGCCGACGGGCTCGTCCGCACCGCCGCGGTGCTCCCCCCGCGCTGAGCTGAGCCCGGGGCGCTCGGCGCTGGGCCCGGGGCGCTCGGCGCTGAGCCCTGGAGCGCTCGGCGCTGAGCCCGGGGCGCTCGGCGCGGCGGTCCGGCTGTCTGCCACGCACGGTAGCGTCGGTGGGGTTCCCGGAACCGCACGTACCGATGCGTCAAGGAGTACGGTGACCCACCCCCAGCCCCCCGTCGGGCCGCACCACCGCCAACAGTCGCACCACGGGTCGTCCTTCGTGACGACAACGCAGCCGCCGTTCTCGGGCGCCGCGTATCCGACGGCCGGCGGTGGGCATCCGGGCACTGACCGCCCATTCCCGGTGACCGGTCTGCCGGGCTATCCGCTCGTCGCACCGGCGACGGCACACACGAACGCCTCCAAGCGCACCGCCGTGGTCGTCGCGATCACCACGGCGGTGCTCACCCTGCTCTGCTGCGCGGGCGGGATCGTGGCGGCCGTCATCAGCACCAAACACGACGACGACGCCAAGACCAACGCGATCGGCACCACCGGCTGGAAGTCGTAACGCGGGCGCGGGCCGACCGCACGCGCGGAGGGCGGGCACCCGTACGGGTGCCCGCCCTCTCGTCGGTTGACTCTGGCGTCAGCAGCCCGTCCAGCGCACCGGGGTGACCCGCTCCGCGTTGCGGAACCCGACGATGGTGCCCGTGTCCGAGATGGACTGAGCGCCGATGGTCACCCGGTCGCCGCCGCCCGGCAGCACCCGGGAGGTCGTGCCGCGGGCGACCCGGTCACCGCCGACCACGACGCCCTTGGCGTTGACGTCGCCCAGCCACTCCAGCCGCTGGTCGAGCATCGTGTACGAGCCGTCGCGGAGGTTCCACCGCACCTTGTCCCAGCTGCCCGCCAGGTCGACATTGCCAACCGCCCAGTGACCAGCCGCCGTGTTGACCTGGGCCGCCTGCGCGCCGGGGACCGTGAGCGCGTCGAACCGGCCGTTCGGCCGGCGGACCCAGCTGGTCCAGGACGCGAATTCACCGCCGAAACCGACGATGGTCCCGTTGTCCGTGATCCCCGTCGGCTGGGCGTTGGCCGGGGCGTCGAGCACCTCGACGGCGCCCGGCCGGATGGCCGGCCAGCGCAGCCCGACGTACTCCCCGGTGTTGACGTCCGTGCCGAGGCCGACGATGTCGCCGGCCTTGTTGATGGCGGTGACGGAGACACCCGTGAAGGACGGCACCACCGGCAGTTGCTCGACAGTGCCGTCGCGGTACCGCCACGGCTGGCCGGGGCCGCTCTCGCCCCAGCCGTTGCCGATCACGACGCCGTCGGCGTTGACGTCGGCGGGGGTCGCCATGCTCGGTGCCGCAACCTCGGTGAGCCGATTCCCGTCCCAGAACAGCAGCAGGTACTGGTTGTCGGTGGCCCCTCTCCGCAGGGCCGAGCCGGCGACGAAGCGGCCCGTCGGGTCGATGGCGTTCGCGTCGGCACGATAGGTGTCGGCCGGGTACGGCAGCGTGCTGATCTTGCAGGTGCCGGGGGTCGCCGGCCTGGGCGCGGCGGTCGCCGGGGTGGCGACAGCGACGCCGAGAGAGGCGGCCAGCAGGCCGGTGGTGGTGATTCCGGTCAACGTCCGGCGTCGAGCGGTGTGCGTCATCTCTGCTCCCCGTGTCAGCCCGGATGATCCCGGGCGCCGATTTCTACCGGTGACACACGCGACCGGGCCGCACGGTTGCGGTGTGTCGGGGAGAAGACTCAGCGGAACCCGGGCGCCCACGGTTGAGCAGCGGTGACGACCGGCCCGCCGGTGCGTACCGATTCCTCGATGGCGAGGCCGATCAGATGGTCCTGACACGCCTCGGCCAGGGGATACGGCGCCGGACCCTCGTCGCGCGCCCACGCACCGGTGCGGGCGACTATGTCCGCCACCGCGATATCGTCGTCGGACATTCCACTGCCGACGAACGGATTGCGATAGACCACGACGCCGTCGAAGCTGATGTGCTTCAGGTCGAGCCCTTCCAGGTTGAGGTCGAGCCCGGTCTGGCGGCGCACCAGGGACGACTCCACAGGTGTCTCCGGGTCGACGAGGCGGACGACCCGGTCGTCCACCAGCTCGCCGAGTGACCCCCGGACCACCAACCGGCGTGCGCGCAGCGGATTCCACCACTGGTTGTCGGTGAAGTCGTACAGGCCCATCCGTCCGCCGAAGTCGATTGTCGCGAGGGTGGTGGTGAGCTGCTGTGGGGTGCTGTCGGCCCGCCAGCCGGTCGGCGACAGCGGGTCGGCCAGCGGTGCGACGAAGGCGCGCGCACTGACCTCGGCGGCGTCGAATCCGACGCCCAGCAGGCCCCGGATCAGGGAGACGGCGTGGTAGAGGTGCGTCGACGAGAGCTGCACCGAGGTCGGCTCGCCGAGCACCCCGGCGCGGACCAGGCCCAGCCGGGCCGCGTGCCCGGGCATCAGCAGGTACTGCTCGGCGACCTGCACCAGGCCACTGCCGCCGACGTCGGTCCAGAGTGACCGCAGCCCTGCCAGGTCGGGGGCGGGCGGTGTCTCGGCGAGCACCGGCACGCCGGCCGCGACCAGCTCGCGGGTCACGTCGGGCGTTACGGGCCAGGGCACCGACACGATGACGAAGTCCGGTCGCTCGTGGGCGAGCAGGTCGGCCGTCGTGCGGAAGGTCGGCACGCCCCATTCGGCCGCGACCACGGCACCACGCGACTCGGTACGCGTGACCACCCCGGTCACCCGGAACCGCTCCGGTAGGAGGCGAGCCAGGCGGAGGAAGAACTCACCCCGCCAGCCACTGCCGACGATGCCGAACCGGGTCCGGGTCGCCGCTGTCATCTGAGCTCCTCTCGTCGAGACCCGGATGCTAGTCGTCCCACCCTCGGCTGCCGCCGGATTCGAGGCGTACGGGTGGCTGGTCCCCTTTGGGTGGTCTGTCGCACCGGTCGAATATGACCATCGATCCGTGTCGTAATTGGCGGACAGTAACCGTCGGGCAACCGCCCGTACGGTTGTCTCGCTTCAGAGAGGAACGGGGATGCAAGGATCCTGGCATAAGGCGGCACTCGCGGCCACCCTGTCGATCGTGGGTGTCTCGGCCGGGTTGGCCCTGGCGGCACCCGCGCAGGCGCAGATCGTGGAGTCGGGTTCGGTCTCCTTCAGCGGCGACCCCGGCGACTACATCACCGACGGCGGCTCCCACTCGTACTCCACGAACGACCGCGACCAACTCAAGGTGGACAACCCGCTCGACAGCAGCCGCGTGTCGGTCAGCATCAGCGGTTACGACGGCGACCAGTGGTCCCTCACCTTCGACGCACCCGGCAGCGCGGCACTGGCTCCGGGCACCTACGAGACGACGAACCGATACCCGTACAACGGGGCCGGCCCCGGCCTCGACCTGTCCGGCAACGGGCG
The DNA here is from genome assembly GCF_043197875.1 of Micromonospora sp. NPDC048935. Lineage (NCBI taxonomy): Bacteria > Bacillati > Actinomycetota > Actinomycetes > Micromonosporales > Micromonosporaceae > Micromonospora > Micromonospora sp. NPDC048935. The sequence goes on from NZ_JBICTZ010000002.1 coordinate 256,800, forward strand.
GGGCTGCGACGACGCGACCGGCACCTTCACGATCATCAACGTGGTGTTCGGCCACAAGGGCTACCTGCGGACCCTCGACGCCACCTTCGAGCAGTACTGCAACGGCGGGCCGGCGGCCGCTCGCGGCGAGGTGCACATCGCCAACCCGCCGCCGCCCGAGCGGCTGGAGCTCGCCCACGCGGTGGCGACCGACGGCATCGCCCACCGGGTGAACGGCAACGCGGTTCTACACGGCACGGTGACCTGCAATCAGCCCGTCTCGGTGTCGCTGGACGGCACGGTCACGCAGATCGTCAGGAAGGTGCTTGTTCGTGGCAGCTTCTCCACCCAGGTGACCTGCACCCCGGGCAGCGCAGTCCCGTGGACGGCCGCGGCCGTCCCGACCGGCACCACCCCGTTCGGTAAGGGGCTCGCCGAGGCCGTCACCCGGTCCATCGGTTACGACATTCCCTACGACGAGTACGTCTTCGTGACCGACACCACGACCGTCAAGCTCACCCGGTCCTGACCCGTCGACGCCTGGCGGCCGGGCACAGCCCGACCGCCAGGCACCACAGCAGCCGAGCGCGCGCCTGGCCGCCGGGCGACGACGGGCCGCCGAGCGCGCTTCTGGCCACCGGGCGACGACGGGCCGCCGAGTGCGCGCCTGACCCCCGGGCGACGACGGGCCGGGCGCTACGGGCCGCCGGGCGACGACGGGCCGCCGGGCGCTACGGTGGCCGGGTCCGCGACGGAAGCACGACGAAGGATGTCGGAGATGGCTGCCAATCCCGTGTACCCGGCGGTGACCACGGCGAACCCGTCACCGTCCACGTTGGACTACCACCTGATCCTGCCCCGACCTGAAGACCCCGACCCGACCACTGCCGTCGGAGGGCTCGTCGTCGAGGAGTTCACCCGCGAGCACGACCACGTCAGCACCGGCCTGGACAGCGCGGGCTGGACGCCGACCACCGGCTGGTGGAGTTCCGCCTCGCTCAGCCGGAGCATCCGCACCGACCCGGACACGCTTGCACGTGTGGTGCCCACCTCTCGCGCCGAGGCCGAGAGTCACTACCGCACGCTCGGCGGCGGGCATCTGCCCGACGAGGCGGTGCTGCGCTCGTACTTCCTCGCCCACCAGCCGATCGCGACCGCCGCGCCACTGCGGCTCGGCCCCGCAGAGCCGCCGGCCGGCTACCACGAACGACGCGTCTACCGCGTCCTCTTCGCCAAGGACCTCCACCCGGGCCAGGTGACGAGCCTCCGGGCGAGCTGGCGTACGCCGGTCGACGCCACCAGCACGTCAGCCGCGAGCGGCCACCTGGAGACGGACGCCGACCGGTTCAGCTGGGAGCTAAGGCGGGTCGGCCACACACGTGCCTGGGCTCTCGACGTGACAGTCCTGCTGGGCACCGCCGCCGACGACACGGTGGGTTCGATCCTGTCCGACCTGACCACAGTCCTGCGACAGCACGGTCTGCTACCCGTGACGACCGAGCGCTTCTGCTGACTGATCCGCGGGCGGCGGATCGCCCGCGTCGTGCTGTCGTCAGGCAAGGTCCAGTACGACGGGGGCCTGCCGCGTACCGGTGGCCGGGCCACCATCGGCGGGGCGAGTGCCGAACGAAGACGGGGCCCCGAGATTTCCGCTGCGCCGTGCGAGATCGGAAAAGGCCGTCTCCGACGAACGGAGACGGCCTTTGAACTGGGGTGGAGCTGAGGGGATTTGAACCCCTGACCCCCTCGATGCGAACGAGGTGCGCTACCAGTCTGCGCCACAGCCCCCCGCCGGCGAACCGGCTTCGGTCCCACCCGGCTTACACCGGGCGGGCCGGCAGCAAGGCTAACAGGTCGCCGGCCCCCACCGCGAATCCGCCCCCGGTGCGGCGCTCCACCCGACCCGGAGATCCACTCGGGTTCCTGCAAACCGGGGCATCCGGGACGCCACGACACCCCACTTTCCTGAAACCCGAGTCGATCAAGCCACCGATCAGGCCGCCTTTCTGAAACCCGAGTCGATCAAGCCGCCGGCAAGGACGCAAGCCA
>NZ_JBICTZ010000002.1:258925-629469 GCF_043197875.1 Micromonospora sp. NPDC048935
CAAGCCGCAGGCCGGGACGCAGGCCAAGCCGCAGGCCGGGACGCAGGCCAAGCCGCAGGCCGGGACGCAGGCCAAGCCGCAGGCCGGGACGCAGGCCAAGCCGCAGGCCGGGACGCAGGCCGGGACGCAGGCTAAGCCGCAGGCCGGGACGCAGGCCGGGACGCAGGCCGGGACGCAAGGCAGGACGCAGGCCAAGCCGCCGGCCGGGACGCAGGCCAAGTCGCAGGCCGGGACGCAGGCCAAGCCGCCGGCCAGGACGCCGGCCAGGACGCAGGCCAAGCCGCCGGCCGGGACGCAAGCCAAGCCGCCGGCCACGACCCCGAACAAGACGCCGGCCACGACCCCCGGCCACCAACCCGACCAAGACGCACGCAGGCCACGACCCCGGGCGTTGGCGGTCAGGCTCCTCGGCCGGCCTCGTAGGGGCGTCCGCGTAGCCCGCCGGACCGTCGGTACGAGACTGAGCCACCGTTGACCGCCGCCGGCAGGTCGCCGGGGCGGTCCAGGCCCATCGCGGCTCGGCGTACCCCCTCGCGTTGGGCCGCCAGGCGGCGCTGCGCCTCTCGGCGGGCGGCGGCGCGGCGGGCCTGTTCCCGGCGCACCTCGGCCTGCCGGGCGGCCAGCCAGGCGGCCTCCCGGGCCCGGGCGCGGCGGCGGCGACGCCCGGCGAGGGCGCGACCGCGCAGGTGCACGACGTAGACGGCCAGGAGCAGGAAGGTGACCGCGAAGCCGATCCAGAAACCGGGGCTGGCGAACAGCACGCCGACCAGTTCGACGACGTTGAGCAGCAGCAGAGCGGCGAGTACGCGACGACGCCGGTAGACGGCGGGGGTGTGCTGGCGGCGGGGCGCTGGGCGGCGGCGGGACCGCTTCGGTGCGGGTGGCACGGCGCGCAGGCGACCGGAGCGGCGACCGGCCGGTGGTGCGGAGACCGGCGCGGTCAACGCTCCGGTGGTCGCGTCCTCGCTCAGGGTGACGACAAGTGTGCGCGGAGGGTGGACCGGGCGCCGGCCCGGCACAGTACGGCGCCGCCGGCGGCGCTGGAGCACCCGCGCCGTCGACTGCGCCCGCTCCGCCACCAACCGCTCGGTGGCGTCGTACCGGCGAACCAGCGCCGGGGCCAGGGCGAGCAGGCCGGCGGCGGCGAGGACGGCGAGGAGCACCGAGGTCGGCACCCTCACCCCTCCCGTCACCGAATTCGGAGCAACCGCCACCCGACCGCAGGATCTTCCACCGATCGCGCCTGGGTGCGTGGATCGTCCGGCCGGGGAGCGCTTGCCGCAGCTTGCAGTTACTTGAGGTTACGGCGCGCCGACCAGGATGCCGCCACGCCGCGCCGATCCCGTCCGCGGGACAGCCCCTACCGGGCGTTGGCGCGTACCCGATGCCAGCGGGCCAGCAGGCCACCCTCGGCGGCGATCTCCTCACTCGTCATCGCGTATCCGATGTGGTCGCGCCATGCTCCGTCGATGTGCATGTAGCGCACGTGGTACGACTCCTCGCGGAAGCCCAACTTTTCCACCACCCGCCGCGACGGGCGATTTTCCGGGCGGATGTTGACCTCCACCCGGTGCAGTCCGCCGGGACCGAACGCGTGGTCCACGGCGAGGGCGAGCGCCGTCGGGATCACGCCCTGACCGGCGACCCGGGCGTCCACCCAGTAGCCGACGTAGCCGGAGCAGAGCGCCCGTCGCACGATGCTGCCCACGTTGATGTGCCCGACCAGCCGGTCCCTGTCGGCCTCGCGCAGGCAGACCGCGAACGGCATCCCGTCACCCGCACGGGCCGAGCGCCGCTGGTCACGGTGCACCCAACGAAACGCGGCAGGTGAGTTCAGCTCGTCCCAACCGCCGGGCAGCGACGACTCCCAGGGCGCCAGCCAGGCCCGGTTGGCCCTCCTGATCTCCGACCACGCCGCGGCGTCGGAGCGCCGGTAGGGCCGCAGCAGCACCGGGCCGTCGACCAACTCCACCGGCCAGCCGGGTGACCGCGCGGGACCGAAGAGACTCACCCGCACAGTCTCCCGCGCGGGACCGTGTCCTGCGCAAGTGGACCCGCGGTGATCCGGCGACCACCCGACGTGGAGGCCGACCGCGAGCGGCCGGGGCGGAAACCCGTCACCGACGGCGGTCGAGCAGCAGGACGTCCACGGTGGAGCCGGCGGCGGCGGTGGTGACCCGCTCACCGAGCACCAACAGCCCGTTCGCCTCGGCCAACCCGGAGAGGGTGAACGGCCCACCGCTGAGCGGCTGCACCGTGTACCCGCCGCCGCGCCGCTCGGCCACGTGCGCCGGTCGGAATTCCCGCAGACCCGCCGGGGACGACACGGTTTCCAGCAGGTGCGCCCGCACGCTGGGACGGAACACCGGCTCGGCGCCGGCGAGCAGTTGGATGGCGGGACGGGCCAGCACCTCGAACCCGATCAGCGCGGCGCCCGGGTCGCCGGGCAGGCAGACCACCGGCACCTCCTCGGCGCCGACCGTGCCGAACCCGAGCGCGGTGCCGGGATAGAGCGCCACGTCGGTGAACGTGACGGGCCCGGCGCGGCCGCCCTCGCGGCGGGACAGGATCCGGCGCACCATGTCGCCGGGGCCGGTGCCGGTGCCCCCGGTGGTGAGGATGAGGTCGGCGCGCAGGGTCTGGTCCTCCAGCAGCCCACGCAGCCCCTCCGGGTCGTCGTCGCAGATCCCCACCCGGTACGCCAGTGCGCCCACCTCGGCCGCGGCGGCGGTCAGCGCGTGCGAGTTCGCGTCGACGACCTGGCCGGGCTGGCTGCCCCGACCCACGTCGACGAGTTCGTCACCGGTGGCCACGATGACCACCCGCGGGCTGGGCCGGACCACCACGTGCCCGATGCCGGTGGCGGCGAAGACCGCGACCAGGGCCGGGGACACGTACGTGCCGGCCCGGGCGAGCAGGGTGCCGGCGGGCAGTTCCTCACCGGCGCGGCGTACGCCGTACCCCCGTTTGGGGGTGCGGAAGATCTCCACCGCGGCCATGCCCTGGTCGGTCCACTCCACCGGCACCACGACGTCGGCGGCCACCGGCAGCGGCGCCCCGGCGGCCACCGAGAAGCACGAGCCCGGGGTGAGCCGCACCGGCCGCCAGCTCGCCGCCCCGAGATCGCCGACCACGTTGAGCCGGATGGTCCGGCCACCGCGTGTACCGGAGGGGGCCGGGACGTAGCTCGGGCCCCGGCCCCCTCCGGAAATGTCCTCCCAGCGTGCCGCATAACCGTCCACGGCCGCCTGGTCGAAGGCCGGGAAGGCGTGCGGCGCGACGACGTCCTCGGCGAGGACGTTGCCGTGCGCCTGGGTGAGCTCGAGGTCGAGTGGCGGCAGCGCACGTAACCTGCGCAGCACGCTGCCCAGGTACTCGGCGAGCGGCGTCAACTCGTTCGCGGCCGCCTCGGCGTCGGCCGTCGCTGTCATGTACCAGATCCGCCTGCCGCGTCGGCCTTGACGAAGTCGGCCAGCCAGGACCGGAACTCGGCGCCCAGGTCCTCGCGCTCGGCGGCGATCTGCACGACCGTCTGGAGGTAGCCCAGCGGCATGCCGGTGTCGTAGCGGGTGCCCCGGTAGACGATCGCGTGCACCGGAGTGCCCTCGGTGCGCAGCAGCTCCATCGCGTCGGTCAGCTGGATCTCGCCGCCGCTGCCCGGCTTGGTCCGCCGGATCGCGTCGAAGATCTTGCCGGGCAGCACGTAACGGCCGAGCACCGCGAGGTTGCTCGGGGCGTCCTCCGGCTGCGGCTTCTCCACCATCCCGGTCACCTTGACGACCTCGCCGATGTCGGTCAGCTCGGCCTCGGCGGGCTCGACGGAGGCGATGCCGTACCGCTTGGTCTCGGCCGGGTCGACCTCGAAGAACGCGAGCACCACACCGCCGGTGCGGGCCTGCAACTCCAGCATCGCCGGCAGCAGCGGCTCCGACGGCTTGACGAACTCGTCGCCGAGCAGCACCGCGAAGGGCTGGTCGCCGACGTGGGACTCGGCGTACCCGACGGCGTGGCCGAGCCCGAGCTGCTCGGGCTGCCGCACGGTGTAGATCTCCGCCAGCTCGCTGGGCCGACGCACCGCGGCGAGCCGCTCGGCGTCGCCCTTCTCCTCCAGCCTGGTCTCCAGGTCGGGGCGACGGTCGAAGTGGTCCACCATCGACGTCTTACCCCGACCGGTGATCAGCAACACGTCACCGATGCCGGCCTGGGCGGCCTCCTCGACGATGTACTGCAACACCGGCCGGTCCACCACCGGCAGCAGCTCCTTGGGCACCGCCTTGGTGGCCGGCAGGAACCGGGTGGCCAGTCCGGCGGCCGGGATGACGGCCTTGACCGCCAGGGGACGGCCGGTCGCGGCGGCCGTCGATGAGGGGTTCGCTGAGTGCTCCGACATGCCGCGAGACTATCGGCCACGGCTCTGCCGCGGCGGGTGTGGCCCAGAAGACGCGCCGCCGCCCGACCCCGGCCGCGCCGCGTCCGGCCCGGTTCGGGCCGCATCCGCGTCGATGTCCGCCGGGTCGTCGGCCGGGTCGGGCCAGGCGTGCGCGGGCGCCCCCTCCGGTACGCCCACCGCCGGCTCCGACCGGGCGGGCCCGCCCGGCTCCCGGTTGACCTGCACGGGCTGGCCGGCGCGCGGCAGCCCGTCGGGTGGGCTCACGGCCCCCGCGAGCACCGGTATCTCCCGCGTCGCCGCCTCCGGGCGTACCTCGGCGACCCGGTACGTGTCGCGGCCGGCGGCCTTGGCCGCGTAGAGCGCGTCGTCGGCGGCCTCCAGCACCTCCCGCCCGGTGCTGCCGTTGTCCGGATAGACGGCGATGCCCACCGACACCGTCACCACGACCGGCCCGGCGTACGCCTCGACGGCGATCGGCGTCTCGCGGATCGCCGCGCCGAGCCGCTCGGCCACGATCGCCGCACCCCGCGCGTCGGTCTCCGGCAACAGCAGCACGAACTCCTCACCGCCCTGCCGGAAGGCCAGGTCGACCTCACGGATCTCGCCGCGCACCCGCCTGGCGAACTCGGCCAGCACGGTGTCCCCCGCGGCGTGCCCGTACGTGTCGTTGACGTCCTTGAACCGGTCCAGGTCCAGGGCGAGGACGCTGAGCATCCGCCCGAAGCGGCTGGCCCGTTCCACCTCCCGCCGGATCGACTCGCGCAGGTAGCGGTAGTTCCACAGCCCGGTGAGCGGGTCGGTGAGGGAGAGCCGCTGCGCCTCCTCGTGCACCCGGACGTTGTCGACCGCCACCGCCGCGTGGCCGGCGAAGGTGCGCAGGGTGACCAGGTCGTCGTCGTCGAACTCGTCGACGCCCAACCGGTCGTACAGGGCCAGCACGCCGAGCGCCGCCGCCACACCGGCCTCGTCGGCGGCGCATCCGGCGGCACCCACCGGGGCCGCGAACGGGACCGCCACGTACGTGCGGCAGCGTGGCTCGATCGGCGGGGCGTCGGTCGGCTCGGCCCTGCCCCGCTGTGGTTCGCCGGTGGCGGCGACGGCGCCGACCACGCCGACGCCCACCGGCACCCGGAGCGTCGGCGACCCGTCCGCGTCCACCTCCGGCCAGCGCCCGTCCAACCCCTCGGTGCACTGGGCGACGAGCACCCCACCGGTCTCCAGCAGCAGCACCGCGCCGGCACGCGCGCCGGTGGCGCCGATGGCGCTGCGCAGGATCACCCGCAGGATGCGTTGCAGGTCGTGCGTGCTGGCCAGGGTGTCGCCGAGCACCGCGAGGTGACCACGGAGCTGGTCGCGGTTGCTGGTCAACGCCGAGACGTAGGAGCCGGTCTCCCGGGTCATCCGGTTGAACGCGGCGGCCAGCCGGCCCAGCTCGTCGCGGCTGCGCACCGGCACCCGGGCGGTCAGGTCGCCGTGTGCCACCCGGTCGACCGCGCCGGCCAACTCCATCAACGGTCGGGTGGTCACCCGGGCCAGCCGCCAGGCGGTCAGCACGGCGAGCAACGCGGCCACCACGACCACCACGACCAGCGTGGCGTACAGCCCCGGCGGTCGTTCGCTGGGCACGGAGACCACCAGGGGCAGCGGCTGCGCGTCCGACGGCCCGATCCGGCGCACGTACCGGCCCTGGCTGGTCTCGGTCACCCGCTCGCCGTCGGCGGTGCTGGCGGCGGCCAGCACCGCGTCGCGTACCTCACGGGACTCGGTCGTGTGGGTGACCCCCGCGGCGCTCGTTCCGCTGTCGAGCAGGGTGACCGCCACCCCGGTCACCGCCGCCAGCCGGGCCACGAAGGCCGGGTCGACACTTTGCGCGGCGGTCACCGTGCCCAGCGGGGCGCCGGCGCGGTCGTGGAGGTCGACGTGGGCGGCCAGCGCGCGGACCGGACCTGTCGCGTCCGTGCTCGGGCCGGCGCAGTCCCGCCACGGGGTCGACGGCGCGCCGGGCGAGACGTAGGTGACCTGGCCGGCCACGTCGGTGATCAGCACCGCGGTCACCAGGCCCCGGCCGACCAGTTGCGCGGCGGCGACGGCCGGATCGGCGGTGAGGGCCATCACGTCGGCGGTGGCCCGGAGCTGCTGGCAGAGCGCGTCGACCGAGGTCCGCACGGTGGATGCCGCCACCGCCAGGCGCTCGGTCGAGCGGCTGCGGTCGACGGCGGTGACGGTGGAGGCGACGAAGAGCGCGCCGAGCAGGACCGGGCCGAGCACCACCACGAGGAAGGCTGCCGTCAACCGCCCGCGTAGCGTCACTCGGTCCCCCCGGAAGTTCCGCCTCCGTTGCTTGCGATGCTGACACAGTGCAACCGTGAGAGAGGCGTTGCGTCAGGAGTGTTGCGTGGCGGAATTTTCTGATGAAGCGGAAGTGACGCGTGCGGCGAAGCGGAACACCCGCGTCGAGCTGCTCGCCCGCCGCCGGTCGCTGAGCGGTCCGGCCCGGGCCGTCGCCGCCGGGCGCGTGCAGGCCGAGCTGGTCACGCTGGTACGCCGGCTGCGCCCGCGCCGGATGACGGCGTACGTGCCGGTCGGCTCCGAACCGGGCGGCGCGGACCTGCCGGAGGTGCTGCGGGCGGCACTTCCCGCCGACGCCGAGTTGCTGCTGCCGGTGCTCCTCGACGACCTGGATCTGGACTGGGCGGCCTATACCGGGCCGGGGGCCTTGATCGCCGCGGGTCGGGGTATCCGGGAGCCGTCCGGTGCCCGCCTCGGGGTGGCCGCCGTGGCGGAGGCGGAGTTGGTGGTCGTACCGGCTGTCGCGGTCGACCGCCTCGGCCGGCGACTCGGGCGCGGCGGCGGCTCGTACGACCGGGCACTCACCCGGGTGCCCGAGGCGACGCTGACGGTGGTGCCCCTGCACGACGGGGAGCTGGTCGAGGCGCTGCCGGCGGAACCGCACGACCGCCGGGTCCGCGCGGTCGTCACCCCCGCCGACGGGGTGCGTACGCTTGACGCCGGCCCGGGTGCCCCGCACGGTGTCGCGCCCCACACGTCCGCTGGACGAACCCGGGGCGAATGACGCACCATTGGCACTCGAATACGTCGAGTGCCAACTGGCTGAGCCCAGATCCGGAGGAGAACGTGCCCACGTACCAGTACGCCTGCACCACGTGCGGTCACCAGCTCGAGGCGGTGCAGTCCTTCTCTGACGAGCCGCTGACCGAGTGCCCGGCGTGTCAGGGGCGGCTGCGCAAGGTCTTCAACTCGGTCGGCATCGTCTTCAAGGGCTCGGGCTTCTACCGCACCGACTCGCGGGCGTCCGGCTCCGAGGCGACCGCCGGCGGCACGACCAGCAAGCCGGCGAAGTCCGAGTCCTCGTCCTCGGGTGGCGACTCCGGCTCGTCGGGTTCGTCCTCGTCGTCGGGCTCGTCCTCGTCGGGCTCGTCCTCGTCCGGGTCGTCGTCGGGCTCGCCGTCCGGGTCGTCCTCGTCGGGCTCGTCCTCGTCCGGCGGGTCGAGCGGGTCGGGCGGCGGCAAGGCCCCGGCGGCCAGCTCCGCGTCCTGACCCCACGGCCAGCTCCGCGCCTGGACCGCAGCCCCGCGTCCCGACGCGGGAGGAGCTGCGCGCCTGGTACCGCACGTCCTGACCCCACGGCCAGCTCCGCGTCCTGGACCGCAGCCCCGCGTCCCGACGCGGCAGCAGCTGCGCGCCTGGTACCGCACGTCCTGACCCACCCGCTCCGCCTCGGTCGGCAGCAAGACCTTGATCAACTCGGTTTCACGGAAAATCGGCCTGTCCGCCCTCGACCAGACCTTGATCGACTCGGGCTCATGAAAGTCGCGCTATCCAAGCTGGGCGGACACCCCGGTTTCCGTGAACCCGAGTTGATCAGCGGGCGGCGGCACGGACGGCGGACGGCGGCAGCACGGAGCGGCGCGGCACGGCGCGGCACGGCACGGCGCGGCACGGCACGGCGCGGCACGGCACGGCGCGGCACGGCGCGGCACGGCGCGGCGCGGCACGGCGCGGCGCGGCACGGCGCGGCGCGGCACGGCGCGGCACGGCGCGGAACTTCGCCGGGCCCACCACCGGGGGCGGGCGGTCAGCCCCAGTGCGGAGGACGTTCGGCGAGCAGCCAGTCGTCGTTACCGCCCGTCCGCTCGCCCCAGCCCCGGTCGGTGTCGTCGGAGGTCTGCTCGGGCAGCACCACGAGGTCGTCGCTCAGGTCGACGGTGCGGTCGTCGTCGCCGCGCACGGCCGGGGTGCCGGGGTCGAGGGTGCTCACGATCGGCAAGACTAGCGCAGCGGACCGTCGCCGACGGTGGCACGCCGTGCGGAAACGGACGGGCCGCCTGCCGCGTTGGTAGCGTCGGACGGCGTGACGACCCCCAGCGGTGGCAGCAACCCGGACGCCTACTGGCGACGGCCCGGCACCGGTGACGACGCGGCGGCCGACCGGCCCCCCGCCACGTCCACCGACAACCCCGCGAGCGGGTATGTTGGCCCGCCGCCGAGCGTGCCGCCGCCGAGCGGTTGGCGACCACCCGTACACGTGCAGCCGGCACCGCCGCGACGGCTGCCGCCGCAGGACATGGCCGACCTGGACGTGGCGGAGCAGCGCTCGCAGCGGGTCACCTACGGCTTCGGTATGGCGGCCGGCGTGGTGCTGGTGGTCGTGGTCTGCCTGCTCTGCTCGCGGATCATCTTCTGAGTGACGCCCTCACCGACGGTCAGAGGGTGGTGCCCCAGACGGCCTCGGCGCCGCTGTGGCCGGTCAGGTAGACGTAGATCAGGGCGGCGATGGCCAGCGCCACGACCGCCACCGCCAGCACGGGGGTGACGAGCGCCGGCAGTCGCGGCACCCGGGGGTGCCCACTTGTCGCCACCAGCAGGAGGATGGCCACGATCCCGAGCGGCACCACGATGCGGAACAGGATGTCGCCGTAGCGGGAGTGCTCGAAGATCTGGTCCAGGATCTGACCCTGGAAACCCCGCGCGACAAGCGCGTCGGTGAACGCCTCACCCGACTCGACGGCCACGAACGCGGTCACCGGCGCGGCCACCGCGAGGAGGCCCAGGGCCCAGTCCAGCCGGTGCCGCCACCTCGGCAGCCCCACGTACGCGATGGCCAGCACCGCCAGCAGCGGCACGAACACGACAACCGCGTGGACCACCATCACGTGCGCCGGTAGACCCAGGATCTCCTCGAACATCGAACCCCTCCAGGTGGATCATGGTCAGGAGAGGGCCAGCGTACGGTCCGCCGGCCGCCCCCAGGCTCTCGACCGGTCACACGCGCGCGTCGTCGATCGGGTTCACCGCGGCGGCCGCGCTCCTGATCGTCGTGGCTGTGTCGGTGACCACCCGAGCCGGGCGACGGTTGTCGATGCTGTTCGCGCGTGCTGTCATTGGCCAATGTCCGCCGAGGAGCTGCTGCGATCGAAGGGCCTGCGTGTCACGCGGCCACGCCTCGCGGTGCTCGACGTGCTGGCCGGCGGAGGCCACCTGGAGGTCGACGAGATCAGCCGGCGCGTCCGGGAACGCCTCGACTCGGTCTCCACCCAGGCGGTGTACGACGTGCTGGGTGCCCTGTCCCGGGCCGGGCTGTCCCGCCGGATCGAGCCGGCCGGTGGTCCCGCGCGTTACGAGGCACGCGTCGGCGACAACCACCATCACGTGGTCTGCCGGAGCTGCGGCGAGATCGCCGACATCGACTGCGCGGTGGGCAGCGCACCCTGTCTGGAGCCGAATGTGTCGCACGGGTTCGAGGTGGACGAGGCGGAAGTGACCTTCTGGGGTCTCTGCCCGGGCTGCCGGGCGCGCCGCTCCGCCGACGTGTGAGCCCGACGTGCGAGCCGCCGGCACCGACGGGACGTGCCCGACGGGGTCGGCCCCCGCGTGGCACTCTTGGGCGGTGGACTCCGATGACCTCGGCCTCTTCGGTCCGGGTTCGGTCACGTGGAAGGTGCACGAGGAGCCGATCCTGATCGTCGCCGGCCTGCGCTCGCTCTACCTCCAGGCGTTGCACCCCCGGGCGATGGCCGGGGTCGCGCAGAACAGCAACTACCGCACCGACGCCTGGGGTCGCCTCGTCCGCACCGCCACCTACGTCGCGACCACCGTCTACGGGACCACCGCCGAGGTGCAGACGGCCGGAGCCCGGCTCCGCCGGCTGCACGACCGGCTGCGGGCCACCGACCCGCAGACCGGCGAGGAATTCCGGATCGACGAGCCCGACCTGCTGCGCTGGGTGCACGTCACCGAGGTCGAGTCGTTCCTCAGCACCGCCCGGCGGGCCGGGCTGCCGCTCAGCGACGACGAGGTGGACGGCTACTACACCGAACAGCGTCGCTCGGCCGCCCTCGTCGGTCTGGACCCGGCCACCGTGCCGGGCACCGCGGCCGAGGTCGCTGACTACTACCGGGCCGTCCGCCCACAGTTGCGGATGACACGGGAGGCCGCCGAGACGGCGCTCTTCCTCACCGCCCCGCCGCTGCCGTGGAAGCTCAACCTGCCGGCCCGGTTGGGGCTCACCCTCGGCCCGCCACGCTGGGCGTACCTGGGGATCGCCGGCATCGCCTTCGCACTGCTGCCGGCCTGGGCCCGCCGGATGTACGGCGGGCTCGGCCTGCCCACCACGGCGGTCTCGGCGGACCTGAGCGTGCGGGCGCTGCGGCTCGCGTTCGCCGCCGTACCCCGTCGTTATCTGGAGGGCCCGTTGATCCAGGCCGCCAAGGAGCGGGCCGCGCGTCGCGCCGCCACCCCACTGGCCGGCTGACCCGGCCGCCGCGACCGAAGGTCAACCCTCGACGTGCCGGTCCATGGCCGCCCACGGCTCCTTGCCCGGCACCTGCGCGCCGGTTGGACAGTGCCGCCGGAAGTCACACCACCCACAGCGGGGGCCTGGTGCCACCGGGAACGCCTCGTCCGCGTCGGCGCCGTCCGCGACCGCCCGTTCGGCGGCCATGATGTCGCGGGCCGTCTCCTCCGCGCGGGTCAACTGCCGGGCCAGCGACTCGACCGTGTGGTCGTGGCCGGCGACCGTGCCGGTCGGCAGGTGATGCAGCTCCACCCGACGGCACGGCTTACGGAACACCCGCTCGGCCGCGTACGCGTAGAGCGCCAACGCCTGCGAACCCCGGGCGTCGTCGGTGTCCAGGCCGGTGCGGCCGGTCTTGTAGTCGACGATGACCAGTTCGGGCCCTTCCGGCCCAGGCCGTGCGTCGATCCGGTCGGCCCGACCGTTGAACGCCAGCACGGCGGTCTTGACCGCCACCACCCGCTCCACGCCGAGCGGGTCGGCATCCGGCTCCAGCGTCTCGACGTAGCCCTCCAACCAGCTCAGCGCCCGCCGGAAGGCGGCCCGCTCCTGCTCGTCGTCGCGGTAACCCTCGCGGACCCAGGTGCCCTTGAGCAGGGTGGCCAACGCTTCGGGGCGACGTCGGTCGGCAGGCAGCGCATACCAGTTTTTCAGGGCGGTGTGCACGCTGGCACCGAGCGAGTTGTGCGCCCACGGCGGGCCCTTGGGCGGGGCCGGTCGGTCGACGTAGGAATAGCGGTAGCGGCGTGGGCAGTCCGCGTACGCCCCGAGTTTGCTCGGTGTGCAGACGAAGAGGCGCTCCGGCATGCCCTCGAAGCCAAGCTGCTCGGCGCCGCCGGCGCGCTGTCGGGGAGCCCGGCCGCCGGCCGCCGGCCGTCCCGCTGAGGAGGATCGTCGCACGCCTGCGATCCTGCCACCCACCCCCGACACCGTGCGGGAGCCGGTCAGGTCATGTTCACGTACTGGGTGACGAAGGCGAACACCGCGTCGGCGATGAGCTGCACGGCGATCGCGGCCAGCAGCAGACCGGCGATCCTGGTCAGCACCTCGATCCCACCCGGCCGGAGGATCTTCACGATGCCGCCGGAGAAGCGGAGGACGATCCAGACCGCGAGCATCACGGCGAGGATCGCCACGGCGATGGCCGTGAAGTCGCCGAACCCGTCGGCCTGCTGGACGAAGAGCATGGTCGCCACGATGGCGCCCGGGCCGGCCAGCAGCGGGGTGCCCAGCGGCACCAGGGCGATGTTCGAGGTGGCGTCCGAGCTCGGGCCGTCGGTCTTTCCGGTGAGCAGCTCCAGTGCGACGAGCACGAGCAGCAGCCCACCGGCCGCCTGCAACGCGGGCAGGTCCACGTGCAGGTAGTCCAGCAGGGTCTGACCCGCCACCGCGAAGACCACGATCACGCCCAACGCCAGCGTGACGGCCTGCCAGGCGGCCCGGTTACGGTCGCGGGCCGGCAGCGGGCCGGTCAGCGCCAGGAAGATCGGCATCATGCCCGGCGGGTCGGTGATCACCAGCAGAGTCACGAAGACCTCGCCGAACAGCTTCAGATCCACGTGATCAACCTAGCCGCGCCGCAGTGGGCAAAATACCCGGATCACCCCGAAGCGACCTCGGTCACCCCGGCGGCGACGATCCGCTCGTACGCATCGGCGCCCGTCGTGAAGGCACCGAGCTGGACGGTCTTGTGGGTGCCGTGGAAATCCGACGAGCCGGTGACGAAGAGGCCCAGCTCGGCGGCGAGCGCCCGCACGTGCTCCCGTTCGGCCGGGCTGTGGTCCTCGTGGTCGGCTTCGAGCCCGGCCAGCCCCGCGGCGGCCAGCTCGGCGATCAACTCGTCGGGCACCACCCGGCCACGCCGGGTGGCCCGGGGATGGGCGAAGACCGGCACGCCGCCGGCCGACCGGACCAGGTGGATCGCCCGGAACACGTCGATGTCGTCCTTGGGCAGTCGGTAGCGTTCGCCCAGCCAGTCCGGGCCGAACGCCTCCCGGGTGCTGCCCACCAGGCCGGCCCGGATCAACGCCTGCGCGATGTGCGGGCGGCCCACGGTGCCGCCGCCGGCGCCCGCCAGGATGTCCGGCCAGCTCACGTCGATGCCGTCGGCGCGCAGCAGCGCGACGATCCGTTCGCCGCGCTCCTCCCGGGCGGCCCGCACCCGGCCCAGCTCGGCCACCAGTTCCGGGTGCTCCGGGTCGAACAGGTACGCGAGCAGGTGCAGCGGCACCGCCGGCCGGATGCCGGACCAACGACAGGACAGCTCCGCGCCCCGGACCAGGCGTAGCCCCGGTGGTAGCGCGTCCACGGCCGGCGCCCAGCCGGCGGTGGTGTCGTGGTCGGTGATCGCGAGCACGTCCAGCCCCGCCGTGGCGGCAGCGCGTACCAGGTCAGCCGGGGGCAGCGTGCCGTCGCTGGCCGTGGAGTGGGTGTGCAGGTCGATGCGCGGGGCGGAGCCGGTACGCGAGGTCACCGCCCGACGCTACCGAGGAACATCCGAGCCCGACTCGCGGAGGCCACCTCGACCGCTCGGGTCAGAAGTCGGCCACCAGGACCGGCCGGTCCCCGGCCGACACGCCGGGCACGGCCGCGGGGCTGGCGGGTGTTCCTGCCCGCGCCTGGCCGACGTCGACCCGGACCAGCGCACCGGAACCATCGAGGTAGGAGGCGTGGGACTCGTCGCTCCAGACGATCGCGCCGGTCATCGGCGGCCCGGCCGCGACGGCTGTCGTGTTCGGCCCGAGCCGCCGCAGGTCGACAAGCAGTGCCCGGTTGGCCTCGCCGACACGCCCGTTCACCAGCAGCCACCGCCCGTCCGGGGAGACCTCGCCGACCCCGTCCTGGCCGAGGTCCGGCCCGCAGCCGGTCTGGACCGGGTTCAGCCGACGTGTCGGGTCGAGCAGGGCCAGGCAGGTCCGGCCCGGCTCGGCCGTGGAGATCTGCCCGACGAGTCGCCCGTCGGGCAGCCGCCCGTAGAAGTTGAGGGTTTCCCGGTCGACGGCCCCGGTCAACTGCCCCACGCCGGGCCGCCACAGACTGTGGCCGGCCTCCGCCGGGTCGGGTCGGACCAGCACGCTGTCGCCGACGAACCGGACGGGCACCGCCCCGGCGGGCGCCGGGGTGCGCGCCGCCCCGATGAGCTGGTTGCCGACCACCCCCGCCACCAACAGGTCGCTGCCGTCCCGCCAGGCGACCTGGCCGCTGTCCGCCGCCAGGACGATCGGGCCGGCTCCGGCCAGCAGCACCTGCACGAGACCGTCGCCCTGCACCGCCCAGAGGGAGCGGCCGGCGGTGGTCGGCGTGCCGACCACGAGCCAACCGTTGCCACCGGGCAGGAGTTGGGCGCGTTCGGCCGGCCCGACGTCGGGCAGCACCAGCCGTCGACCGTCGGCGCTGACAAGCGTCTCGCTGCCGAGCAGGGCCGCCGACGGTCCGGGGGCGGGATCGGCGCCGGGGACACTGGCCGTCGGGATCGGCCGACCGGACGGGTGCGGATCACCGATCACCACGATGGGTGCCCCGTCGCGCCCGGTCTCGGCACCGAGTCGCGCCATGCCGGCGCTGAGCAGGACGGTGACGACCGCCGCGACGGCGACCCCAGCGGCGGTACGCCGACGCCGGATCCGGTTCGCGCGGCGGATGGCCTGGCCCGCCGGGTCGACGCCCAGTGGGCGGGCAAGGGCGACCTGGTGCGAGAGGGTCTCCCGCACCGCACCTTCCAGCTCGTCCGGCCGCACCTGGTAAGAACGCCGCGGGCCGTCCGTCAGGTTGTCGGTCTGGCCGGGAAAAGCGCTCACTGCGGCTCTCCGGAGCCCGTGCCGACGGGCACGGCCGCCGGGGCGGAGGGGAGCACGACCTGCGGACCGATCGGCTGCGGCGCGGCCGGACGGGGCACGGGCCGGTCGACCGCCCGCCGGGCTGTCGGCGCGGCGGCGGCACCGGCGGCCGGGACCCGACCGCTCGGGGCACCCGAGCCACCGGACCGCGCGGCACCGGCTGTCGACCGACCGGCGCTGCCCGCCGTGGCCGATCGAGCGGCGGTGGCGGTCAGGTCCGGTGCGTCGGCGCCCATCCGACGGCGCAGCGTGGCCAACGCCCGGGACGCCTGGCTCTTCACCGTGCCCGGGGAGATGTCCAGCATCGCGGCGGTCTGCGCCTCCGACATGTCCTCGTAGTAGCGGAGCACCAGCACCGCCCGCTGCCGGTGGGGCAACTGCCGGAGATGCCTCCAGAGCAGATCCCGGTCGAGCTGCTGCGAGATCTCGTCGACACCGGCCCGCTCCGGCAGCACCTCGGTCGGGCGTTCACCGTGCCAGCGTCGGCGCCACCAACTCGTCGATGTGTTGACCATCACACGTCTGGCGTACGGCTCGACGGCCTCGATCCCCCCGAGCCGCTTCCACGCCAGGTAGGTCTTGGTCAGTGCCGTCTGGAGCAGATCCTCGGCCGTGGCCCAGTCGCCGGTGAGCAGATAGGCGGTGCGCAGGAGCGCGGCGGAGCGGGCCGCGACAAACTCGCGGAACTGCTCCTCCAACGAGTCCCTGCTCGCCACCGCCCACCTCCACACCCCGGCCGTCCTGGCAGAGTGCCACGTCAGAGGCGGTCTGGTCCATGACGAAAGGTGCGCACTTGCTCCGATGTTCGGTCGAAAACCTTCACGCCCCGTCGTCGGCCTTGGCCTCGTCGGCCTCCTTGCCGAGCCGGGCCTCGACCGCCTGCGGCTCGTACATCTCCTCGACCACACGCAGGTAGAGCTCGTTCGGGTTGGGCAGATTCTTGATCTCGCGGAGCGCCTGCTCCTGGCCGGCGGACTCCAGCACGAAGGTGCCGTAGTTGAGCGCGCGACCGGTCGGCGTCTGCTCGTACTTCATGTCGGTGACCCGGACCAGCGGCATCATGGCCACCTTCCGGGTGACGATGCCGTTGACCACCATGACCCGCTTGTTGGTCAGGATGAAACGGTCATACCACCAGTCGGCGACCTTCCACGCCACCCAGCCCATCACCCCGAACCAGAGCAGCACGGCGATGGTGGTCAGCGCGCCGACGTCGTTTCCGGCGAGGAAGCCGGAGAGATAGCCGAGCACGAAGGTCGCCGCGACGCCGATGAGCAGCGGGTTGGTGAGGTGGATCCAGTGCCGCTTCCACTCACCCCGGTAGCGCTCGGTGGGGAAGAGATAGCGGGCGACGAGCGAGCTGGGCTCGTCTTCCAGGGGCAGCACCCGCCGTGGAGTCGCACCTGTCGCGTCGGCGCGCAACCCGGCCAGCTCGTCCTCGGAGATCTGCGGCTGCTGGTAGCCGGCCTCCGGATCACGAACCCACGCTCGACCCGACCGACCCTGGCCGGCATAGCCGGGCCCGTCACCATAGCCGACGTCGTCCGAAAGGGACGGACCGTCGGACAGGCCGGGCCCGGCCCCGTAGCCCGGGCCGTCATCAGGCCCGATCCGCGGGATCGGCTCGGTGTCGCGCTCGCGACGCTCCCGGTCGGGGTCGTCCGGGTCGAAGGGTGGTCCGGAGGGGCTGCCCATCGGTGGTTAAGCGACGAGGCTGGTGAAGAAGTCGCCGAACCCTTGGGCGATGTCCATGATCCCGCCGCCGAGCGACTTGAACACGTCTGCCGCAGAGTTTGGCCGGTAGGCGACGAAGAAGATCAAGAATGCAACTCCGGCCCAGGTGAGGACCTTCTTGACCATGGCGGGCCATCCTCTCGCGCGGCGCCGGGTCCCATTACCGCAGCGGCACCCAGAGTATCAGTGTGGTGTCGTACAGTGAATATCTGCGTCCGTTCTCCGTCAATCCGGATGGGTTGTCAAGCCCTCCCGGCTAGATACGGGGACGGTGCGCCGTACACGAGCTCGGGCGGAGTCCACTCGGTCAGGTCGTGTAACACGACATCTTCCGCGAGCAGATGACCCGCACTCGCCGGCCAGGCTATCGCATGGAGCCACATTCCCCGAGCCTCGCCGGCGTACGCGCTTCGATCTGTTGGAGAATTCACCAACCACAGTGGAGTTGGATGCCCGCCGACCCTGATCCTGGCCTGGCCCACATGGTCGGGGTGACCAGGCCCGGGGTCGGTCAACGCGTCGACCAACTCCGGCCCCGGATCCGGGCCGGCCAGTCCGGCGAACCGGGTGCCCAGGCCGACGCCCGGCTCCTCGGCCACGAAGACCAGATCGGCCGGGCCGCCGCCGAGTGGCGCCGGGCCCGCGCAGGCCACCGCGGTCGCCCGCACACCCGTCCGCTCGTCCCCGGCGTACGCCACGCCGGTGAGCGTCCAGCCGGTCGGCAGGGGCCACGGGCACCACAACGGAGTCACCGGCGGGTCCGCGGTCGTGGTGATCCGTTCCACCACACTCGCCACGATCTCCGCTCCGATGTGCTCGGGCACGTGCAGCGGCGGCACCGGGCCGCATCGCAGACACCTCGAGTCGGAGTGCATCAGATCCGGCGCCCGTACCGGGCCCCCGCATCTCGGACAACTCACCGCGACACTCACATCCCCACCGTTCTCCGGTATCGCCGGAACGTCAAGCCGGAACGTCCGATTCGGCACCCGGGCCTGGCTCAGTCCGGTGGCGCGCCGGCGTGGGCACGAATCCAGGCGTGCATGGCGATGCCGCTGGCCACGCCCGCGTTGATCGACCTCGTCGAGCCGTACTGGGCGATGGAGTAGAGCCTGTCGCACGCGGCGCGGGCGGGCGCGGAGAGACCGGGCCCCTCCTGGCCGAACAGCAGCACACAGTCCCGGGGCAGGGCGCCGGTCTCCAGCGGGAGCGACCCCGGCAGGTTGTCGATGCCGAACACCGGCAGCTGGCGCTCCCCCGCCCAGGCCACGAACTCCTCGATCGTCTCGTGGTGCCGCACGTGCTGGTAGCGATCGGTCACCATGGCGCCGCGCCGGTTCCACCGACGCCGCCCGACGATGTGCACCTCGGCGGCGTTGAACGCGTTGGCGTTGCGGACCACCGTGCCGATGTTGAAGTCGTGCTGCCAGTTCTCGATCGCGACGTGGAAGCCGTGCCGGTGTCGGTCCAGGTCGGCGACGATCGCCTCGTGCCGCCAGTAGCGGTAGCGGTCGACGACGTTGCGCCGGTCCCCCTCCGCCAGCAACTGCGGGTCGTACCGAGGGTCGTCCGGTGGGTCCCCCGGCCAGGGGCCCACGCCCACCTCAAGCTGGTCGTCGGTCACGGTCATCAGAGGGTACGGACCTGGTCGGCGCGCGGCGCGACGGCCCGCCGGATCAGCCCAACCCGAGCGCCGCGCCGAGGTGGTCCAGGAAGCGCCGGTCCGCCGGGGTGGTGGGTTGGCCCTCCCGGCGCTCGCCGGGGCCGGGCACCGCACGACAGACCCGGGCCGCGACCGACTGCACCCACTGGCGGTACGCGGCCGAGTCCGCCGGGTCGGCGCGCCGCCTGAGGACCCGGCTCGCGGCCCGGCAGGCGGCCAGCAGGCCCACCAGGTCGGTGAGCCGTTCGGCGGGCGGTGGCGTGCCGTCGGGGCGGGCGTAGATCGCGGCGACCACCGCGCGGACCAGATCGCTGTCGAAGGCCCGGCCCGCGGCCACGGCGTCCAGGCCGGCCAGACCCGCCGGGACACCCCGGTCCGTGCGACCGGGGCCGGAAGCCACGGCGGCCACGAGAACCCGACCGGGCAGGCTGATGAGCAGATCCCACTCGGTGGCTGAGTAGACAGCGGTGGTCAGGGGTGCGGCTCGGCGGCCGGCAGAGGGCGGCTCTCCGGCGACGGAGTGGCTCATCGGAACCTCCGGCGCCAGCATATGTCCCCCGCGCCCCGGACCGGGCCCCTTCCCCACACAACCCGCTGCCGCGAGGAGGCGCCTGGAGTGCGGCGGCCGCGCCGTTCAGCGCGGCTCGGGGAAGCTGGGTCGTTCCGGATCCACCCCGTCGGGGACGGTGCTGGCCGCGTACTCCCGTTTGGGGACCATGACCCTGCGCCGGAAGACGCAGACCATCGTGCCGTCCTGGTTGTAGCCCCGGGTCTCCACCGACACCACACCCCGGTCGGGTTTCGAGCCGGACTCACGCTTGCCCAGCACGGTGGTCTCGCCGTAGATGGTGTCGCCGTGGAAGGTCGGCGCGACGTGCCGCAGCGACTCGACCTCGAGGTTGGCGATCGCCTTACCGCTCACGTCGGGCACCGACATGCCGAGCAGCAGCGAGTAGATGTAGTTGCCGACCACGACGTTGCGCTTGAACTGGCTGGCCGTCGCCGCGTAGTGCGCGTCCATGTGCAGCGGGTGGTGGTTCATGGTGAGCAGGCAGAAGAGGTGGTCGTCGTACTCGGTCACGGTCTTGCCCGGCCAGTGCCGGTAGACCGCGCCGACCTCGAACTCCTCGTAGTAGCGGCCGAACTGCATCCTGGTCCCCTTCGACGGGCGGCGATGGAGTTCGGCACAGCATGCCTTACCGAAGGTTAAGGAAACCGGCCGGGAGCGGCGACGGCGGAAATGTCACACCGGTCACTCACCAGGGGGGAGACGCAATGAGCGGCGGGGCCCTCCCCGGCACCCGCCGCCCACGCTCTGATGCGGAGAATTCTGCCCTACGGAAGCGTAGGTCCAACAGAGATCGAGGTCACATTTATCTTTTTGTAACACTACTCTCGGTGACGAAGCGGAGGTTGATCGGCGATCTCCGCAGGCCGGATACCTCCTCGTCAGGTGCCAAGTTACCGATTCGTAGCACTTGACTTGGTGGATCTCCCTGGAAACGCTCCCATCACCGCAGGTCACGCAAGTGCGTCATGCATTTGCGTTCCGCAGATCGAGATGAACAGACGTGGGTCGATGACCCGCGGCGGCCACCGGCAGGCGGAGCACGTTTCGGGCCCGACCGCCCGGGAATTCGATACGGTCAGCCCTGGTTCTACGGGACGTAGATAAACCGCGGTGATCGGAGAGTGCAATGGCAACCGTTGAGCTGACCTCGACCAACTTCGACGAGGTGACCGGCAACGACGGCATCGTCCTGGTCGACTTCTGGGCCGACTGGTGTGGTCCGTGCAAGCGGTTCGCCCCGGTCTACGAGCGCTCCTCGGAGAAGCACCAGAACATCGTCTTCGGCAAGGTCGACACCGAGGCTCAGCAGGAGCTGGGCGCCAAGTTCGACATCCGGTCGATCCCGACGATCATGGCGATCCGCGACGGCGTGATCGTCTTCGCCCAGCCGGGCGCCCTTCCGGAGTCCGCTCTGGAAAACCTGATCGAGCAGGTCGAGGCCCTGGACATGGACGACGTGCGTAAGCAGCTGGCCGAGCACAAGCACTGAGCCGTCGCCACGACGGCATCCGAAGGCCGGGCCCACGTGGGCCCGGCCTTCGTCGTACCCCTCCGTGATCACCTGCCTGGGCAGGCCGAACTGACCGTCGGAGGGACCCGACGCGGCCGGTACATCCCGTATCGTCACGACCTGATGGAGACCCTGACCACCCGCGGGCGCGTGACCCGGCTGGGCGCGACCGCACTCGTACTCGCCCTGCTGCTGGTCGGCACCTTCTGGGGCAGCGACGACGACTTCCCGTTCGGCCCGTTCCGGATGTACTCCACCTCCAACCCGCCGAACGCACCCGCCCCGGACACCCGCGTCGAGGGGGTGAACAGCACGGGCGCCGTGGTCGACCTCGACCAGGCCGCGACGGGCATCCGCCGGGCCGAGATCGAGGGGCAGCAGAGCCGGTACGCCGCCGACCCGGCGCTGCTCGCCGAGGTCGCCGACGCGTACGCCGAACGTCACCCGGACGCCGCCGCGCTGATCGAGGTGCGCATCGTCATCCGCTGGCAGGGCATCCGTGCCGGCCGGCCGACCGGCCAGCACACCGACGAGACAGTGGTCCGCTGGCAGGCCCCGCGATGAGCCGTTGGCTGACCGAGGCGGTGCCGCGCGGTCGCATCGCCGCGTTCCGCACCGTGATCTACCTCTTCGTCGCCGCCGACCTGGTGATCTTCACTCCCTGGGTGCGCACCCGGGTCAGCGTGCCCGGCGACCTGTACCAGCCGCTCCTGATCGGCCGCCTGCTTCCCCTGCCGACGCCAACCGAGACGCTGGTGACGGTGATCTTCTGGGCGTTGCTGCTGCTGGCCCTTCTCGCCGCGACCGGGCGTGCGCCCCGACTGCTCGGCTGGGCGGTCTGCGCGCTGTACCTGCAATGGATGATCATCGCGATGAGCTACGGAAAGGTCGACCACGACCGCTTCGGGCTGCTCGTCGCACTGGCCGTACTGCCCACCGCCGGTCGAGCCCGGCACGGTGACACCACCCGCACCGAGGCCGGCGGCTGGGCGCTGCGCGTCACCCAGATCGCGGTGATCTGCACGTACTTCCTGGCCGCCTTCGCCAAGCTGCGCTTCGGCGGCCTGGACTGGCTCACCGGCTCGGTGCTGGCCCGCGCGATCATCCGGCGCGGCACCGACCTGGCCGACCTGATCGCCCAGGTGCCGCACCTGCTGATCGTCGCCCAGTTCGGCATCGTGGCGTTCGAACTGCTCAGCCCGGTGGTCTTCTTCCTGCCGGCCCGCTGGCGGCTCGCCATGGTCGGCTTCTTCTACTCGTTCCACGTGGTCACCATCGCGACCATCACCATCTCGTTCGCGCCGCACCTGGCCGCGATGACCAGCTTCCTGCCGCTGGAACGGGTGCGCCCGGTGGTGTGGACCCGCCGACTCCTCGGCCGCGACCCCGCCGGGACAGCGACGGAAACCCCGGCCCCGGCGCACGCCGACACGGCACCAGCGCGCCTCGGCGACCACGCCGCGGCGCAGGCCGGCACGGACGTGGCGCCGCCCGGACATCAGGCGACGGTCAGGGCCGGTGCGGACCTGGCCGCGCCCGGCGACCAAGCGCCGGTGCGGGCCGGTGCGGACGTGGCGCCGTTTGGCGATCAGGCGCCGGTGGTCGGGCGTCCGGCCGGGCCGTAGAGCCGCTCCCGCGCCTCCTGTGGCAGCGAGCAGGCCGCCGTACCGCCCGGCAGGCGGTGCCGGTTGCGCGCCACCAAGCGGTACACCGGCCAGGCCACCGCACGCACCGGCGGGAACCGCAGGCCCGCACCGGCGATCCGCCAGAGCCGGCCACTGTCGGCGAGCAGCTTCGCGATGGCATCCGGGCCGGCGGCACGCGCGCCGTCCGCCCCGACCCACTGCACGGCCTCCTCGCACTCGGCCACGCTGAGGCCGAGCGCGTCAAGGTCGGAGAACTGCCAGGGCACCACCCGCGCGCCCGTGGGGATCCGGCGAGCGATGAACTCGGCGCACTGCGTGCAGAACGCGCAGTCCCCGTCGTAGACGAAGGTCGACGTCTCCATGGTGTCCATCCTCCCCTCCCCGACCACCCGAACCCCCACCGGTGTACGGCGGGTCACTTGCACTCCACTCGTACGCGTGTTCGAATAGTGGCCATGCGCTGGGACAACCTCACCGCTCCCCCGGTCGAGGGAGATCCCGAGCGGGCAGCGCCAGCGACGCCACCCCTGCCGCTGGCGCTGCCCGGCGCGATCACCCGCACCTTCGACACTCCCGAGTTCGCCGGCATGACCTTCTACGAGGTGCAGGCCAAGTCGATCCTCAACCGGGTGCCCGGGCAGTCCCGCGTCCCCTTCGAGTGGACCATCAACCCGTACCGGGGCTGTTCTCATGCGTGTGTTTACTGCGTCTCCGGTGACACCCCGATCCTGATGGCGGACGGCCGCACGAAGCCGATCAGCGAACTGGAGCCGGGTGACCGCATCTACGGGACCGAACGACGGGGCGCGTACCGCCGATACGTGACCACCACCGTCCTCGACAAGTGGTCCACGGTGAAGCCGGCCTACCGGGTCACCCTGGAGGACGGCACGATCCTCATCGCCAGTGGGGACCACCGGTTCCTCTCCGAACGTGGCTGGAAGTACGTCACCGGCACCATGCATGGCAACGCGCGACGCCCCTACCTGACCACCAACAACCGCCTGATCGGCACCGGTCGTTTCGCGGTCGGCCCCAAGGAGTCACTCGGCTACCGCCTGGGTTACCTCTGCGGGATGATCCGCGGAGACGCGCACCTGGGCACGTTCTCGTACTCGTACGGGACTGTGCACCGGTTCCGGCTGGCGTTGGCCGATGACGAGGCATTGAGCCGCAGTGAGCGGTACCTCGCCCTCGAAGGGGTCAAAACGCAGCGTTTCACCTACGCGCAGGTCAGCACCACACGACGTGCGATGACCGCCATCCGCACCTCGAAGCAGCGGGACATCGAGACGATCGCTGACCGTATCCGCTGGCCGGTCGAGCCCAGCGACGATTGGCGACTTGGCTTCCTGGCCGGCATCTTCGACGCCGAGGGCAGTTGCAGCAGAGGCATCCTGCGCATCAGCAACAGCGACGACGCCATCCTCGACCAGACGACGGCAGCACTGCGCCATTTCGGGCTCGTCTGTGTGCGAGAAGACCGCGGCCTACCCAACCGTGTGCGGGAGATCAGGCTGACCGGCGGTCTCGCCGCCCGGCTGCGGTTCTTTCACCTGACCGACCCTGCCATCACTCGAAAGCGATCGATCGAGGGTGGCGCCCTGAAGCACCAGGGCGCCCTCAGGGTTGTCGGCATCGAGGAACTCGGGCTGGAGTTGCCGCTCTGGGACATCACCACTGGCACCGGGGACTTCATCGCCAACGGAGTGGTCAGCCACAACTGTTTCGCGAGAAACACTCACACCTATCTCGATCTCGATGCCGGTGTGGACTTCGACCGAAAGGTGATCGTCAAGGTCAACGCCGGTGAGCTGGTCCGGCGCGAGTTGGCCGCGCCGAAGTGGCGGGGCGCGCACGTGGCGATGGGCACCAACGTGGACTGCTACCAGCGGGCCGAGGGCCGTTATCGGCTGATGCCGCAGATCATCACGGCCCTACGGGACTTCGCCAACCCGTTCTCGATCCTCACCAAGGGCACGCTGATCCTGCGTGACCTGCCGCTGCTGCGCCAGGCCGCCGAGGTCACCAGCGTGGGCATCTCCTTCTCGGTGGGGTTCGTCGACGAGCAGCTCTGGCGGTCCGTCGAGCCGGGCACGCCGCACCCGCGCCGCCGACTGGACGCGGTCCGGGCGCTCACCGATGCCGGCTTCTCCGTCGGGGTGCTGATGGCCCCGATCCTGCCCGGCCTCAGTGACGGCGACGAGTCGATCGACGCCACCGTGTCGGCCATCGCCGCCGCCGGTGCGACGAGCGTGACCGCCCTGCCCCTGCACCTGCGTTCCGGTGCCCGGGAGTGGTACGCGCCCTGGCTCGCCCGCGAGCACCCGCACCTGGTGCAGCGCTACCGCGAGCTCTACCGGGCCGGTGCGTACGCGCCGCAGGCGTACCAGCGGGAGGTGACCGCACGGGTGCGGATCGCCGCCCGCCGCCACGGGCTGCACCGCGCCGAGGTGGGCGACAACCGCCAACTGCCCGAGCCGCCCCCTGCGCCGACCGCCGAGCAGCTGACCCTGCTCTAGCCTTGCGTGCCGGGCAGAGACGCCTCTACCTGCCCGAACGCTGATCGGTCACACCTGTTCCGTGCACCCGCGCCACGTGGGAGATCAACGGACAGTGGTGGGCGCGACACGTAGTGCTCGCGTGGGCCCGGGGCCGGAGGTGGCGGGAACCTGGCGTCGGCGTCAGACAAGAACCAGGTATGAACACACCGTCGAACCAGGGGGCCGTCGGGACATGACTGTGACCGAGCGCTCCGACGCGCTGTTGGTAACGGGGGCGCCTGAACTGTTCGGGGAGCTGTACGAGCGGTACGGCGGTTGGCTGTACGACTTCAGCGCCCGACGGGTCGGGCGACAGCTCGCCGAGGATCTGGTCGCCGAGACGTTCCTGGTGGCGTTCTCGCGACGCGACCGGTACGACACGTCGGTGGCCAACGCGCGCCCGTGGCTGTTCGGCATCCTGACCAACCTGCTGCGCAACTACCACCGTGCCGAGGTGCGGTGGCTGCGGGCACTGGAGAAGTCGGGTTCGGACCCGCTCGGCGGTTCCGGTCAGCACAACTTCGCCGACCGGGCCAACGAACGGCTCGACGCCAAGGCCGCCACGCAGGCACTGGCCGGCGCGCTCGCCGCGATGCCGCACGACCAACGCGATCTGCTCCTGCTGCATGTCTGGGCCGGCCTGGACTATCCGGAGCTGGCCTCCGCGCTCGGCCTGGCACCGGGCACCGTCCGGTCCCGCCTTCATCGGGCCAAGGCACGTCTGCGCCTCGCGATGCCCGCGCACTACGCACCGTCCACGTCTGCGAACGAGGGAACCGCATGAACATCAATTCCGACGCCGACAATTCGGGCGTCGACCTGCTTGTCGGCTTCCGGGAGAACCTGACCGGCGCTCCGGCGGACGCCACCGACCGGATGCGGCACGCGATCCTCAACGGGTCGGTGTACCAGCGCCCGGCCCCGAAGCGCTGGTTTCTGCGCCGGCCGGCGATTGCGACCGCGACCGCTTTCGCTCTGGCGGGTCTCGCCGCCGGTGGTGTCGCGCTGAGCACGGTCGACGGCGGCACCGGTCAACCGGGCGGAGCCTCCGCCAACTCGACGGACACATCTCGCCAGTGGCAGTTGCGCGACATCACCTACGTCAGCGCACAGACCCAGGCCGCGCTGGGCGACGCGGACGACTACGTCGTGAAGGTCCGCGACGCCTACCCGGGCGGCCGGATCGACTACTGGACGGACAAGCAGACCGGACGCTCCCGGGTCGACATCTACCGGGGCGACGGCAGCCCGGACTCCTCCCTGGTGACGGTCGTCGCCGACGGGAAACAGCGCGGCACCCAGATCAGCCACCCCGACCGGACGTACTTCGAGTTCGTGGGCTCTGCGAAGGACGCGACAGGCACGGTCTTCGTTCCGAACGACCCGGCGAGCATCAGGGCCTGGCTCACCAAGGGGAGCCTGGAGATCGTGGGCCAGGAGAAGGTGGACGGGCACGACACCGTGCACCTGCGGTTGAAGCCGGGAACGGCGACCTACACCGCCGAGCTCTGGGTGGACGAGACCTCGTTCCTGCCGTACAAGACGGTCGCCGACAAAAGCGGAAAGGTGACCGACAAGGCAGAGGTCAGCACCTTCGAGTGGCTGCCCCGCACGGCCGAGAACCTGAGCCACTTCGACCTGACGCCGCCCGCCGGTTACACGAAGTTCGAGGGCCGGACCAAGGGCGACTCGACGAGCACCACTCCCACCGCCCCGACCCTTCCCGGCGGGCCGACCAGCTGACGGTCCTGGATCGCCGTTCCCCGGGCTCCGGCGGGCGGCGATCGAGGACGTGTCCGGCCTGATTCGGTTCTGCGCGAACCGCCGACCGGGGCCCGACTGGTCGTTAGGGGCGACCAGCCGCAGATGCTCGTCGGCGGTTCTGCGTCTGCCTCCGTCGCCCGAAGCAGAGCTACAGTCGGCGGGTGCGTACCGCTCAGCAGATCCTCGCCGACTCCGCCGTGATCGCCGTCGTGGGCGCGTCCCGCGACCCCGGCAAGGCCGCGCACGGCGTGCCGTTGCAGATGCAGCGGTACGGCTGGCGCATCATTCCGGTCAACCCGACTGTCGACGAACTGTTCGGGGAACGGGCGTACAGGTCGCTTGCCGACATCCCGCACCCGGTCGACCTGGTGGACGTGTTCCGGCCGGCGGCCGACGCCGTGCAGGTGGTCCGGGACGCGGCGGCGATCGGCGCCCCGGCGGTCTGGCTACAACTGGGCATCGTCTCGCCCGAAGCACGGCGAATCGCCGAAGAGGCCGGCATGGACTACGTCGAGGACCGGTGCCTGATCGTCGAACGAGCCGCCGCCGACCTGACCCGCCTGCCCTGACCCACCCCCGCGATCTTGCACTTACTGCCCCCGCAAAAATGGCACAAGGGGACAGAGCGGCGACAGAAAGTGCAAGATCGCGGGGGTGGGCGGGGGTTAGAGCTTGTACTCCTTGAGGAGTCCTCGGGAGATGATCGTCTTCTGGATCTCCGAGGTGCCCTCGCCGATGAGCAGGAACGGGGCTTCCCGCATCAGCCGCTCGATCTCGTACTCCGTGGAGTAGCCGTAGCCGCCGTGGATGCGGAACGCCTCCTGGACGACCTCGGCGCAGTATTCGGAGGCGAGCAGCTTGGCCATCCCGGCCTCGACGTCGTTGCGCTGGCCGGCGTCCTTGAGGCGGGCGGCGTTGACCATGAGGGCGTGCGCGGCCTCGATCTTCGTGCCCATCTCGGCGAGCTTGAACGCGATCGCCTGGTGCCCGGCGAGTGGCTGGCCGAAGGTCTTGCGCTGCTGGGCGTAGCTGACGGCCAACTCGAAGGCGCGGATGGAGATGCCGCAGGCGCGGGCGGCCACGTTGACCCGGCCCACCTCGATGCCGTCCATCATCTGGTAGAAGCCTCGGCCCACCCGGTCGGCGCCGCCGAGGATCGCCGAGTCGGGCACCGTCACCCCGTCGAGGATCATCTCGGTGGTCTCGACGCCCTTGTAACCCATCTTCTCGATCTTGCCGGGGATGGTCAGGCCGGGTGCGGTCTCGCCGAAGCCCGGCGCCTTCTCCAGCAGGAAGGTGCTCATGTTGCCGTAGACGGACTCCGCGCCGGTGTCGGTCTTGACCAGGGTGGCCACCACCGAGGAGTACGCCCCGTTGGTGAGCCACATCTTCTGCCCGTTGAGCACGTAGTTGTCGCCGTCGCGGACGGCCCGGGACGTGATCGCTGCGACGTCCGAACCGCAACCGGGTTCTGACATGGAGAACGCGCCGCGCACCTCGCCGGTGGCCATCCGCGGCAGCAGGCGGGCCTTCTGCTCGGCGGAGCCGTGCTGGGAGATCAGGTACGCCACGATGAAGTGCGTGTTGACGATGCCGGAGATCGACATCCAGCCCCGGGACAGTTGCTCCACCACCAGCGCGTAGGTGAGCAGGGACTCGCCGAGCCCGCCGTACTCCTCGTCGATGGTGAGGCCGAACAGCCCCATCTCGCGCATCCCGTCGAGGATGTCGGTGGGGTACTCGTCGGCGTGCTCCAGCCGTTGCGCGTGCGGGATGATCTCCTCGTCGGCGAACTCCCGAACGGTCTCCAGGATCGACTGTTGCACGTCGGTCAGACCGGGCGTCTGGGCGAGTCGGGCCATCTCAGCCTCCGGGGATCCGCGCACTACTCGTGGGTAACTGGACGCTGGGTCAGTATCGGTCTCCGCGTCGGCCGGGCCAAGGTGACCAGTCCCCACAACCGCTGTGAAAAGGTTCACCGCTGCGGGTAGCGTCCGGCAGGAGGGACTTTTCCGGCACCGGCAGGAGGAGGACAGCTGTGAGCTACCCGCCGCCGTCGGGACCGCCGGCAGACGATCAACCGCCGTCACCCTACGAGCCACCCCGGGACCAGTCACCGTACGCGCCACCGCCGGGCGGCCAGCCGCCGTACGCGCCGCAGCCGGACCAGCCGGCGTTCGAGTTGCCGGCGGAACGCTCACCGTACGGGCCACCGGCGGACGAACCGTCGCCGTACGGGCAGCAGGGTCCGCAGCAGTCGGCGCACTGGAGCCAGCAGCCGCCGTACCCTCCGCAGGGCCCCTACGCCCAGTACGGCCCACCCCCGTCCGGCCCCGGCCGGGGCACCAACGTCCTGGCGATCCTGTCGCTGGTGTTCGCCTTCGTGTTCCCGCCGGCCGGCGCCGTCCTCGGTCACGTGGCGAAGCGGCAGATCCGCACCAGCGGCGAGGAGGGCGACCAACTCGCCACCTGGGGGCTGATCCTCGGGTACGTGTTCACCGGGCTCACCCTGCTGGCCTGCTGCGGTTGGCTGGCCCTCGTGGCGCTGGGCAACACCGGCGACGGCGGCGGCTACTGATCCGCCGCGCCGGTCAGCGGAAGCGGGCCTCGCGAACGCTGTTGCCGCCGTCCACCACAAGCATCTGACCGGTGATGTACGAGGCGGCCGGCGAACAGAGGAAGCTGATCGCGGCGGCGACCTCGTCCGGAGTGCCCGGTCGACCCACCGGCGTGCCCAGCCCCTGCTTGATCTCGGCCATCGTGGACGCCGCGGTGTAGATGGTGCCGGGCGCCACCGCGTTGACGGTCACCCCGTCGGCGATCATCTCCATGGCCAGTGCCCGGGTCAGCCCGACCACCCCGGCCTTCGCCGCCGCGTACGCGGCCTCGGTGGGCAGGGCGTTGACCGGGCCGGCGGTGGCCGCCAGGTTGACGATCCGACCCCAGCCACGCTCGGCCATGCCACCGATGAACGCCCGACTGCACAGGAAGGCGGTGGACAGGTTGCGGTCGATCTCGCCGCGCCACTCGTCGTAGGTCAACTGCGCGACCGGCCGAAGCACCCCCTGGCTGGCTCGGCTGGCGAGGCCGGCGTTGTTGACAAGCACCTCGACGTCGCCCAACTGCTCGGCGACCGCGTCGGCGAGCGCGCCGACCTCGGACTCGTCGGTCAGGTCCGCGACGAAACCGGTCACGCCCAACTCGCCGGCCCGCTCGTGGATGCGCCGGGTGGTGGAGACGATGGCCACCCGCGCGCCCAGGTCGGCGAGACGCCGGGCAGTGGCGTACCCGATGCCGTCCGGGCTGCCCGCCCCGGTCACCAGGGCGACCCTCCCGTCGAGCCGCATGGTCACCGGGTCGGTGAGCGCGACCGGCTCGTCCGGGCCGGGGCTGCCCGCCGGCGCGGCCGCGCGGGCACGCCGGGCCCCGCCCGGGCGGCTGACGTCCCGTCTGGGTCGGCTGCCGGAACGGTCCGCGGCGCGCGCGTCGAATGCCATGCCAGGATCCTGCCTGTTAGGACCGGCCCGAGCAACGCGGCACCCGGTAGTGGGGGCGTCGGGTTTG
Organism: Micromonospora sp. NPDC048935; assembly: GCF_043197875.1. Lineage (NCBI taxonomy): Bacteria > Bacillati > Actinomycetota > Actinomycetes > Micromonosporales > Micromonosporaceae > Micromonospora > Micromonospora sp. NPDC048935. The sequence continues at coordinate 288,961 of NZ_JBICTZ010000002.1, forward strand.
GGGTGTGCTGGCTACCCTGACAGCGCATCCCGACCTGACGAAGAGAGCTCGCATGACCAATCCCCCGCCACCCGGCAACTGGTCCGATCCCACGTGGTCGGCTCAGCCGTCGAACCCCGCACCGGATCCGACCCTCGTGGCCGGTCAACCGGTGCCCACCCAACCCGGTCCGGCCGACCCGTACGCGCCGGTCGACCCGTACGCCGGGGGCCAGCCGCCGTTCGGTGAGCCGATGAAGGGTTACGCCCCGCCCGCCTACGGCCCGCCCGGTTATCCCCCGCAGTACCCCGGCTACGGCTACCCGGCCGCGCAGAAGACCAACGGGATGGCGATCGCGGCGCTGGTCCTCGCGCTTGTCGGCTTCGCGTCCTGCATCACCGCGCCGGTCGGCGCGATCCTCGGGCACGTGGCGCAGAAGCAGATCCTGCTCAGCGGCGAGGGCGGTGCGGGGATGGCGAAGGCCGCCATCATCATCGGCTGGATCCTCACCGGGCTGCTCGGGCTGCTGCTCGCCTTCTACGTCGTCGCCATCATCCTCGCGGTCACCAGGGGCGCGAGCAACTGACCGACGGGCGGGGTCGGCGTACCGCCGGGTTTCGGGCCAGGTCGACAGCCGGCGGCGGTCGTCCCGGCCCGACCGGTCACTCGGCCGGTGGGGTGAACGACGAGGTGCGGCTCATCCCGGCGGCCCGGCCCTTCGCGGCGACGACGAGCGCCATCTTGCGCGACGCCTCGTCGATCATCTCGTCGCCGAGCATCACCGCGCCGAGCTTGCCGCCGGCCTCCGAGGTGTAGTGCTCGTACGCGTCGAGGATCAACTCGGCGTGGTCGTAGTCGGCCTGCGCGGGCTGGTAGACCTCGTTGGCGGCGTCGATCTGACCCGGGTGCAGCACCCACTTGCCGTCGAAGCCCAGCGCCGCCGAGCGCTTGGCCACCGCACGGAAACCGTCGACGTCCCGGATCTGCAGGAAGGGGCCGTCGATGGCCTGCAGAGCGTGCATCCGGGCGGCCATCAGGATCCGCATCAGGATGTAGTGGTACGGGTCGCCCGGGTAGTCCGGGATCAACGCGCCGACCACCAACGACCTCATGTTGATCGACGCCATGAAGTCGGCCGGGCCGAAGATGATGGTCTCCAGCCGCGGCGAGGCGGCGGCGATGGCGTCCACGTTGACCAGACCTGCCGCGTTCTCGATCTGCGCCTCGATGCCGATCCGGCCGACCTCCAGACCGAGCGTCCTCTCGATCTGGGTGAGCAGCAGAGCCAGCCAGTGCACCTGCTCGGCGTTCTGCACCTTCGGCAGCATGAGGCAGTCCAGGTTCGCGCCGGCGCCCTCGACGACCTCGATGACGTCCCGGTAGGTCCACGGGGTGGTCAGGTCGTTGACCCGCACCACCCGGGTCTTGCCGGCCCAGTCACCCTCGTTGAGCGCGGCCACGATGTTCTTGCGCGCGTCCGGCTTCGCCAGTGGGGCGACGGCATCCTCCAGGTCCAGGAAGACCTGGTCGGCCGGGAGCCCCTGGGCCTTGCCGAGCATCTTGACGCTGGAACCCGGCACGGCGAGGCACGACCGGCGGGGACGACCGACTGCGGCCATGGATGCGCTCCTTCCAGCGTCCGGCGGGCATGCCGACGCCACCTGACCTCCGCGGGAAACTCAACGATCCCAAAGGGCGTTGTGACCTCACGGTAACCTCGCGCCATGACCGGGGTGAATGGACCTGTGGAAGATCTCACTGGGCGCCGACTGGTGGTGGTGACCGGGGCCAGCTCCGGCATCGGCCTGGCCGCCGCCGTGCACCTGGCGTGCCGGGGTGACCGGGTGGTGCTGGTCGGGCGGGACCCGGCCCGCCTACAGGCCGCAGCCGAGCGGGTACGGGAGAACTCCGGTGAACGCCCCGAGCTGTTCCGGGCCGACTTCGCGATCCTCGACGACGTACGCCGACTGGCCGAGCAGCTCCGGGCCGCGTACGACCGGATCGACGTGCTCGCCAACAACGCCGGGGCGATCGCGTTGCAACCACTGCGCACCGTCGACGGCTTCGAGATGTCGATCCAGGCCAACCACCTGGCCCCGTTCCTGCTGACCAACCTGCTCGCCGACCGGGTGGGCCGGATCGTGGTGACCGCCTCCGGCGCACACCGCTTCGGCTCGCTCGACCCGGACGACCTGAACGCCCCGCTGCGCGGTTACCTCTCGATCGGCGCGTACGGCACCAGCAAGCAGGCGAACATCCTGTTCACCGCCGAGGCGGCGCGGCGCTGGCCGGACATTCCCGCGTACAGCTTCCACCCCGGGGCGGTGCGCACCCGGTTCGCGAACGACAGCAAGTTCGTGGCGTTCGGCATGCGGGTCATGCCGTTCCGCAGCCCGGAGAAGGCCGCCGAGACCCTGGTGTGGCTGGCCAACCAGGCCCGCTCCCGGCTTGTCGACGGGGGCTACTACAGCGGCCGTCGGCTGCGCCGGCCGTACCGGAAGGCCGCCGATCCACAGCTCGCCGCCCGGCTCTGGGCGGCCAGCGCCAAGGCCGTCGGTCTCGACGCCTAACCTGGCCGGCATGCTGACTCTTGTCGCGCTCGTCGAGTTTCCGGTCGGGGCCGAGGCTGCCGGGCAGCGTTACGAGGACACCGTGTTGGCCCTGCTCGGGCGGCACGGCGGCCACCTGGAACGCCGGTTGCGTGGCACCGACGGGCGGACCGAGATGCACGTGATCCGCTTCGAGGGTCGGGCCGGCTACGAGTCGTTCCTCGCCGACCCGGACCGGGCCGCGCTGCGCGCCACCCTCGGCGAAGCCGCCCCGACGACCCGGGTCATCGAGGTGGACGAGGTCTGAGCGCCCGCCGCGATCCGGTCGCGGTCAGCCGTTCAACGGGGTCGGGTCGGCCGGCAGCGCGGTCGGTGTGCCCCGACGAGCGGCCCGACCACCGCCGAGCACCACCACCGCCACCCCGGCCAGCAGCAGCGCCATCCCGACAAGCGCGTACGGGCGGGGCAGCTGACCCAGCCAGACCCAGCCGAGCAGAGCCGCGCCGGGCGCCTCCAGCAGGATCAGCACGCTCACCGTGGTCGCCGAGATCTTCCGCAGGGCGTAGTTGAACATCGAGTGCCCGAGCAGTTGGGCGCCGGCCACCAGGGCCAGGATGGCCAGCCAGGTGTGCCCGTCGAAGCCGGTCAGCCGTACGCCGCCGACCAGGCACACCACCAGCAGGATCAGCGCGCAGATCCCGTAGCAGATGGTGGTGTAGGTGGTGGTGCTGATGCTGGCGCGCGCCCGCTCGCCGAAGGCGGTGTAGACGGCCGCGAACAGGCCACCGGCCAGCGCCAACACGTCGCCGAGGACAGCCCTGCCGGAGACACCCACGTCGGTCCCGGTGGCGATCGCCGCGCCGCCGACGGCCACCGCGACGCCGACCCACACCACCCGGGGCAGTCGACGCCCCTGGACGCGGGCGATCAGCCCCTGCCAGACCGGTTGCGTGGCGACCAGCGCGGTGGACGTGGCGACGGAGGTGAGCTGGGCGCTGGGCACCCAGGTGGCGAAGTGGCCGGCCAACGCGACCCCGGACAGGACGCAGAACAGGCCCTCCCGCCGCCGGACACCTCGGGTCAGCCCGCGGAACTCCGCGCGGCGCCGGGCCAGCGCGAAGGGGCTCAGCACGACCACCGCGAGCAGGTTGCGCCAGAACGCGATGGCCAGCGCGGGAGCGGCCGCGTACGCGATGAGCGGCGCCGACGACGACACGGCGACCACGGCCAGGCCGACCGCGCCGGTGGTCAGCGGATCCGGGGACGGACGGTGTGGAGGTGGGGACACGGGACGTAATCCTCACACGTATGACGGTCAGCACGGAGGGTCAGCACTCCGTTACGATCGCGCGGGTCCCGCCGGCGACCCTCTACCGCCCGGAGGCGTTCCCCATGCCCAGCTACCAGGCGGTGCTGTTCGACTTCTTCGGCACCCTGACCCGTCCGGTGCAGCGTGGTGTCGCGCACGTCGGCACCGCCGAGCTGCTCGGGTGTCCCACCGACACCCTGACCGAGGTGCTGAACCGCACCTACTACGAGCGGGCCACCGGTCGGCTGGGCGACGCGGAGGCGACCCTGCGCTGGGTGTGCGCCCAGGTCGGCGTACACCCGACCGACCACGCGGTGCGGGCGGCGGTGGCGTCGCGGCACCGGGCCGTGCGCGCGGACACCTGGCTGCGGGCCGACGCGGTGCCCGTCCTGGTGGCCCTGCGCCAGCGCGGCCTGCACACCGGTGTGATCAGTGACTGTACGCACGAGTTGCCGGCCTTCCTGCCCCAGCTCGCGGTGGCCCCCCTGCTCGACGTGCGGGTCTTCTCGGTGCAGGTCGGACGGTGCAAGCCGGACCCGGTGTTGTACCTGACCGCCTGCCAACGGCTCGGGCTCACGCCCGCCGACTGCCTGTACGTCGGTGACGGCGGCAGCCAGGAGCTGACCGGCGCCGAGCGGGCCGGGATGACCGCCGTCCGGCTCGCCGCGCCGGACCTGGCCACGCACCTGGTGTTCAACTCCGACCTGGACTGGCGAGGGCCCACGCTCGGCACACTGGGCGAGGTGCTCACCCTCGTCGACGGCTACGTCAAGGCGGTGGGCGCCGGCGGCCCGACCGGCTGATTCCGCCAGTGGCGGCGGCCCGGTGCGGGCCAGCCCAAGCAACGGCAAACCCGGCACGGGCCAGCCCAGCATCGGCGAACCCGGCGTAGGCGGGGCTCAAGCGGCGGTGGCCCCCGCGCGGGCAGGCATGGTCAGCGGCGGCGGACCCGGTGCAGGCGGAACGGTTTGCGGGTGGCCCGGACCGCCGGGGTGGCCCGGGGTGGCTCGGCCTGCGCGTCGGCCGGCAGGTCCGCGCCGGCCAACGGTGTGCCGGCCGGGCTGAGTCGGTTCACCGCGCACCCGTCCGCGGCCCACCGGGCCACCAGGTCGGCGGTCGGGCCCGGCGCGTTGAGGCGCTTCGCCGCCACCAGGGGAGCGGCGGTGTCCCACGCCTCGGTGCCCGGCCGCACCCGGCTCACCCGGGCCGGCCAGGTGACGATCCGACCGCCGTGGTCACCGCGCAGGGTGACCTGCGCCTCGGTCGCGTCGGCGAGGCCCGGCGCGGTCTGCTCGCCCGGCCCGGAGACCACCAGCAGCGCGCCCTCGAGTGGGGCGCACCAGAGCGCGAGCGCCGGCCCGCCGGACACGCTGACCCAGGCCACGGCGGCCTTCTTCATCGCCTCGTCGACAAGCGGCGTGCCGCCGGGGGCGTCCTCGTCCGTCACACCCGCATCCTCCCCCATCGGTGCCTCCGCTCAACCCACGAAGGGTGGAACGCTGATCTCGCCCCGGGCCACCGGCATCACCTGGCCGGCGACCGTCGCCCCGACCGCCACCCCGTTCGCCGCGGTGACCGTGCAGGTCAGCGCGGACGGGCGGTTCATCTCCACACCCTGGCGGACCGCGTACTCCGACAGCCCCTCGCCGGGCAGCAGCCCGGTCGCCACCAGCCACACACCGAGGCCCAGCGCCGCCGAGCCGGTAGCCGGATCCTCCGGGACGCCCATCCCCGGCACGAACACCCGGGCGTGTGCGGTGTGCGCGGCGGCGTCCCAGGAGAAGACGCTGACCTGCGACACCCCGTACCGCTGCGCCGCCGCCGGCTGCACGCGGGCGCGGGCCACCGACTCCGGTCGCACCGGCAGGTACGGGAACTCCAGCCCGCAGCCGGCGACGCGGGGCGCAGGCCCGACGTGGTCGTCCGCGGTCAACCCGGCGATCTCCAGCAACGGCTCCGGGTCCAACTCCGGCCCGAGGGTCGGGGCGCCACCGGTCAGCGTCGCCCCGGTCGGGGTCACCTCGATCGGCAGCACCCCGGCCGCGCATTCCTGAGTGACCTGCCCCACAGCGAAGAGGCCCCGCCGGCTCGCGGTGACCGCCGCACCGACGCTGGGGTGCCCGGCGAACGGCAACTCCTCGGCCGGGGTGAAGATCCTGGCCCGGTAGGTGGCTCCGACCTGGGTCGGCGGCAGCACGAACACCGTTTCGGAAAGGTTGAACTCCAGCGCGAGCGCCTGCATCTGCTCGGTGGCCAGCCCTTCCGCGCCGAACACCACGGCCAGCGGGTTGCCGGCGAAGGGGCGGTCGGTGAAGACGTCCACGATCTCGTAGGCCAAGGTCGACATGTTGATAAACACTAGGCGCTTAGGCTGGTGCCCGTGAGCACGCCGACCCGGGTCTACATCGCCCGTCTCGCCGGAGTCGCCGTCTTCGACCCGAACGGCGACCAGGTGGGCCGGGTTCGCGACGCCGTGGCACGGCTACGGGCGACCAAACGACCGCCGGAGGTGGTCGGCCTCGTGGCCGAGATGCCGATGCGTCGTCGGATCTTCCTGTCCATCAACCGGATCACCTCCATCGACGCGGACGCCGTCGTGCTCGGCTCCGGCACCCTCAACCTGCGCCGGTTCGAGAAACGCGGCAACGAGCTGCTGGTCCTCCAGGAACTGCTCGACCGGCGGGTGCAACTCGACCCGGGTGGCCAGCCCGGCACGGTCGTGGACGTCGCGATGGAGTGCACCCGGGGCGGCGAGTGGTCACTGACCCGTGTCGCGGTACGCGAGCAGAGCGGTCGGCTCAGCCGCCGCGGCCACCTGCACCAGGTCGAGTGGGACCGGGTGCGCGGCCTCAGCGGCATCGCCGACAACCGGGGTACGGCGAATCTGCTCGCCGTCCTGGAGGACATGCGACCGGCCGACCTGGCCAACGCGCTTCAGGATCTGCCCGACGCCCGGCGTAACGAGGTCGCGGCGGCGTTGGACGACGAGCGGCTGGCCGACGTGCTCAGCGAGTTGCCGGAGCACGACCAGGTGGAGATCCTCGCGGCACTGGACCGGGAACGGGCCGCGGACGTGCTGGAGGAGATGGACCCGGACGACGCCGCCGACCTGCTCAACGAGCTGCCCCCACCGGAGCAGGACGTGCTGCTGGACCTGATGGAGCCGGACGAGGCCGACCCGGTGCGTCAGCTCCTGAAGTACACGCCCGGAACGGCGGGCAGTGTGATGACCTCGGAGCCGGTCATCCTGCCGCCGGACGCCACAGTCGCCGAGGCGCTGGCCCGGATCCGGGAGCCACAGTTGTCCCCCGCCGTCGCCGCGCAGGTCTTCGTGACCCGGGCACCGCAGAACACCCCGACCGGCCGCTACCTGGGCATGGTGCACTTCCAGGCGCTGCTGCGCGAGCCTCCTGCCGACCTGCTGGGCAAGGTGGTGGTCAACGACATCGACCCGCTGCGCCCGACCACCCCGCTGCCGGAGATCACCCGCCGGATGGCCACCTACGACCTGGTCGCCATGCCGGTGATCGACCGGAGCAACCGGCTGGTCGGCGCCGTGACCGTGGACGACGTGCTGGACCACTCGCTACCCCGGGACTGGCGGGACCGTGACGCCCTGACCGCCCCGGGCACCACCGACGCGGCGCTGGACGGCGCGGATGGCTGAGCAGCGGCGTAACGAGCGACTCGACCAGCCGCGTGAGCCCGGGGGCATCAAGCTGCCCCGGTTCGACGCGGAGGCGTTCGGCAGGTGGTCGGAGGGCATCGCCCGGGGCATGGGGACCGCGAACTTCATCGTCGTCATGACGGTGGTGATCACGATCTGGTTCGTCTGGAACACGGTGGCCCCGGCGAACCTGCGCTTCGACCCGTACACCTTCACGTTCTTGACCCTGGTGTTGTCGTTGCAGGCCAGCTACGCGGCCCCGCTGATCCTGCTGGCCCAGAACCGGCAGGCGGACCGGGACCGGGTGGCCCTGGAGGAGGACCGGCGGCGAGCCACCGCGCAGAAGGCGGACACCGAGTACCTGGCCCGGGAGATCGCGGCACTGCGGATCGCGCTGGGTGAGGTGGCCACCCGCGACTTCCTCCGCTCCGAGCTGGCCCGACTGGCCGAGGAACTGGACGAGATGGGGCAGCGCCGGCAGCGGCTGGAACGCCGCCAACAGGAGAAGGACAGCCGGCAGGAGAAGCGCGGCCAACGACCGACCGACGGTGTCGGCCTGGACGAGCCACGCGACGACCTGGACGGCGACTTCGTCCGGGACGCCCGGCCGGACGGCACCGGGCCGCGCCGGTCGGACAGCTGATCGGTGGGTCATCGATTGGCTCACACCGCACCGGGCAGCGGCGGCAACGGATGCCCCGCGACGTAGCATTGCGGGCATGTCAGCACCCGTGAGCACCGTCGAGGACGCGATCCAGGCCGCGCTGGCCACCGTCAACGACCCGGAGATCCGCCGGCCCATCACCGAGCTGGGCATGGTCCGCTCCGCCACGATCGCTGCCAACGGCGTCGTCCGCGTCGAGCTGCTGCTCACCGTCGCCGGCTGCCCACTCAAGGACAAGCTGCGTACGGACATCACCACCGCGGTCGCCGCGGTGCCCGGCGTCACCGGCGTGGAGATCGACTTCGGTGTGATGACCCCCGAGCAGCGGCAGTCGTTGCAGTCGCAGCTGCGCGGCGGAGGCGCCACCGAGGAGCCGGTCATCCCGTTCGCCCAGCCCGGCTCGCGCACCCGGGTGTACGCGGTGGCCAGCGGCAAGGGCGGTGTCGGCAAGTCCAGCGTGACGGTCAACCTGGCAGCGGCGCTCGCCGCCCGCGGGCTCTCCGTCGGTGTGGTCGACGCGGACATCTACGGCCACTCGGTGCCCCGGATGCTCGGCACGGAGGCCCGGCCCACCCGCGTCGAAGACATGATCATGCCGCCGCAGTCGCACGGCGTGAAGGTGATCTCCATCGGCATGTTCACCTCCGGCAACGCCGCGGTGGTGTGGCGCGGTCCGATGCTGCACCGGGCGTTGCAGCAGTTCCTGGCCGACGTCTACTGGGGCGATCTCGACGTGCTCCTGCTCGACCTGCCGCCGGGCACGGGTGACGTGGCCATCTCACTGGCCCAACTCCTGCCCAACTCGGAGATCCTGATCGTCACCACCCCACAGACCGCCGCCGCCGAGGTGGCGGAGCGGGCCGGTGCGATCGCCCTACAGACCCACCAGCGGGTGGTCGGCGTCATCGAGAACATGTCCTGGCTGGAATTGCCGGACGGCTCCCGGATGGAGATCTTCGGTGCCGGGGGCGGTACGGCCGTCGCCGAGTCGCTGAGCCGGACCATCGGCGCCCAGGTGCCGCTGCTCGGCCAGATCCCACTGGACACCCGCGTCCGCGAGGCCGGCGACGCCGGCAACCCGATCGTGCTGGCCGAACCGGCGTCCCCGGCCGCGCAGGCCCTCGGCGCGGTCGCCGACCGGCTCGCCCTACGCCGTGAGTCGCTGCTCGGCAAGCCGCTAGGTCTCAAGCCCGCCGGCCGCTGACCGCCGAGCGCCCCTGCCCGCCGCCGCACGCTGGCGCTGACTGGTCGCCGCCGGGCGGCGGGCTGGCCGGTGGGCGCGGGCTGATCGCCGGGCGCGGGGCAGCTTGATCAACTCGGCTTTCAGGAAATCGGGGCATCTGGTGCCCGTAGAACGGCCGACTTCCTGAAAACCGAGTCGATCTCGGTAACACCCGCGAGTGGGGGTGGCTGGCGGTCAGGTGGCGTCGTCGTAGCTGACGCGGGGTGCCGGGGCCGGGGAGCTGCTGCTGGTGGCGGTGCCGGGCCCGGTGCCGTTCGACCGCAGGTCCGCGGCGCTGGCCACGTCCTTCAGGTCGTCGTGCACGCTGCTGACGTCCGCACGCAGGTTGTCGTAGACGCCCTGCAACGGCTTGCGGATCGCCGCCTCGTCCTCCTCGCTGAGGAGGTGCTTGCGGATGAACGCCTTCGGGTGCAGGTCCTCAAGCTGGATGTCGGTGCCCAGCTCACGGCTCAGGTCGCCGGTGGCGTTACGGGCCATGTTGCGCAGGTTGCGCACCAGCCGCAGGCCGTCGTTGATGACCGTGGGCAGCTTGTCACCGAAGATCAACAGCGCCAGGAGCAGCAGCGCACCGATCTCCCACCAGTTCAGGTTGTCGAGCATCCCGCGGGCCTCCTCTCGGCGTCAGCAGCAAGACTACGCACGCCGCCCGGCTTTCGGGCAAGGGGTGAGCCGCTGTTCACTTCGCGTCCGCGGCGAGAGTTACCGAGGTGTTCTGCCGGGCGGAGCCCCGTCGAAACTCGACAGACACCACCGAGCCGGGCGCGAACTTGCGGACCAACGCGGTCAGGTCCGTCGGCTCAGTCATCGGCCTTCCGTTGATCTTGAGGATGACGTCGCCGACCTTCAGTCCGGCGCTGTCCGCCGGCCCGGACGGCTCCACCTCCGCCAGCCGAAGGCCACCCCCGGCGGCCCCGGTCGGGCCCTCCGCTCGGGCGCCGATCACCGTACGCCGGGCCTTGCCGGTGCCGATGATCTCCTGGGTCACCCGCTTGGCCTGGTTGATCGGGATGGCGAAGGCGAGCCCGATGTTGCCGGCTTCCTGCCCCTCGGCGACAAGTGACTTGATCGTCGAGTTCACCCCGACCACCCGTCCCGCGCCGTCGACCAACGGCCCGCCCGAGTTGCCGTGGTTGACCGCGGCGTCGGTCTGGATGGCCGCGTAGTAGCGCATCGGGCCACCCGGCTCACCGGCCTGCATCGTCCGGTCCACGGCGCTCACGATGCCGGCGGTGACCGTGTTGGCAAGCGACAGCGGCGAGCCGATGGCGAGCACCGGGTCACCGACCGCCAACGAGTCGGAATCGCCGAACTCCACAGGTCGCAGCCCGGTACGACTCACCTTGATCACCGCGATGTCCGACTCCGGATCCTGACCGACGATGGTCGCCGGCGCGGTGCTGCCGTCGTTGAAGACCACCGACGCCTTACCGGTGCCGCCGGCCACCACGTGGTCGTTGGTGATCACGTGGCCGTCGGCGGTGGCGATGAACCCGGAGCCCTCGCTGGTCCCGCCGAGGCTGCTCACCCGGACGGTGACCACGCTGGGCAGGACACGTTCGGCGACACTGGCCAGCGACTCCGGCTTGCGCTGGGCCAGCGCCGGCGCCTCGGCTGGCGCACCGCCGAGGACCACCCCACCACCAACCCCGCCGCGTACCGCCAACGCGTAGCCCAACGCCCCACCGAGGGCGCCGGCCAGCAACGCGGTGATCACGGGAATGAGCAACAGGTGGCGTAGCCTCGGCCGACCCGGCGCGTCCGGATCGGAGACCGGCTCGGGCTCGGTGCCGGCCGCCACCACCCCGGGCACCACCACGGCGGCCGGTGCCGCCGGATCCCGCCAGGGATCGGCGAGCGCGTCCGACCACCAGGGCGACGCACCAGCCGTACCGGTCGCGCCCGCGGTCGGCACCGGCCAGCCCGCCGACGGCCCCACGGCCGGCACACCCCCCACCGGCGGGTACCCGTATGCCGACCCGCCACCCGGCGGCACAACGGACCCGCCACCCGGTGGCACAGCCGGCGCACTGCCCGGCGGCACAACGGACGCACCACCCGGAGGCACAGCCGATCCGCCGGCCGGCGGCCCAGCCAGCGCACTACCCGGCGGCACAGCCGGCGCACCACCCGGAGGCACAGCAGCGGGCGTGCTGCCGACGCCCGGCGTGGTCGGCGGTCCCACCGGTGGAGTCCCTGCCCCGGGCGGTTGCGCCGGAGCCGGAGTCTCACCGCCCCGGCGCCAGTCCCAGCCGTCGGTCACGTTGGTGCCTCCCAGTCCGTCCCCGGATCCCGCGCCGCGCCGCCCGGCCATGGGCCGTTTGGTCGCGGCTGACGGGATACCGCTTCCAGGATTGCACGGATGCACGCGGTGGGGTCAGCGGTTGACCCGGTGATCGCTTCAGCCGGAGGCCCGACTGCGGCCCGCGGCGGTCGCCTCTACGCTCACAGTGCCAACCCGCCCCCGCACCACGCACCGCCCCCGGAGGTGCCCCATCGCCACGGTCGCCGGTACCGGCAGTTCGACGGCCCAGGCTCAGCAGTTCGCCGAGTCTTACGTCACCGAGGATCTCGTCCTGCGCACCGCTCGCAGCCTGGCCCTGGAGGTGGGCCTCGACGCCGTCACGCCCGGTGCGGGCGCGGCGTTGCGGCTGCTGGCCGCCGCCGGCAACGCCCGCGCGGTGGTGGAGATCGGCACCGGCACCGGAGTGAGCGGGGTCTGGTTGCTGCGCGGAATGCGCGCCGACGGTGTGCTCACCACCATCGACGTGGAGGTGGAGCATCAGCGGATCGCGCGGCGGATCTTCGCCGAGGCGGGCTTCGCCGCCGGCCGCACCCGGATCATCACCGGTCGTGCGCTCGACGTGCTGCCCCGGCTGGCCGACGGCGCGTACGACCTGGTCTTCGTGGACGCGGAGGCGACCGGCTTCCACGCCTGTGTGGAGGCCGCGCTGCGGCTGTTGCGCCCGGGCGGCGTGCTCGCGCTCAACGGTGTGCTGGCCGGCGGCCGGATCGGTGACCCGGCCGCCCGGGACGCGGAGACGGTGACGGTCCGCGAGACGATCAAAGCGGTCCGCGAGTCGGAGCACTGGATCCCCGCGCTGCTCCCGGTCGGACACGGGGTGCTCGCCGCGGTGAAGTGCTGACCCAGACCCCACACCGCCGATCTTGCACTTTCGGTCGCCGATACGCCGGGAATGCCCCTTGTATCCGGACAGCAAGTGCAAGATCGCGCGGGGGACCTTGACGCGCGGGGGACCTAGACGCTGGCCAGCCAGCGCAGCAGCCACCGCACGCCCCAGCCGGTGGCGCCGCGGCTGACCTCGGCGTCGTCGCCGTCCGCCCAGGACGGGGCCGACATGTCCAGGTGCAGCCAGCGGTCCCGTAGTTCGCCGGTGAACTCGCGCAGGTAGAGGGCTGCCAGCACCGAGCCGGCGCCCTGTGCCGGCGCGCTGTAGAGATCGGCGATGTCGCTGCCCAGGTATTCGGCGTAGTCGTTGTGCAACGGCATCCGCCACGCGGACTCGCCGGCGGCCTCGGTCGCGGCCAGCACGTCGGCGGCCAGTTGGTCGTTCTCGCTGTACAGGGCGGCGGTGCGCTTGCCCAGGGCGACGGCGTTGGCACCGGTGAGGGTGGCCAGGTCGAGCAGCAGGTCCGGTTTGAGCTGCTGCACCGCGTACGCCAGGGCGTCGGCGAGGACCAGACGGCCCTCGGCGTCGGAGTTCGTCGTCTCGCTTGTCGTGCCGCCGTAGTGCCGGATCACGTCGCCGGGGCGGAACGCCGCGCCGCTGACCATGTTCTCGGCGAGCGGGGCCAGCGTGGTGATCCGGACCGGCAGCCGCAGCGCGGCGGCGCCGAGGGTGGCGGCGACGACCGCGGCCGCGCCGGCCATGTCCTTGCGCATCAGTTTCATCGCCGGCACCGGCTTGATCGAGATGCCGCCGGTGTCGAAGGTGATGCCCTTGCCGACAAGCACCACGTGCGTGCGCGCGTCGGCGGGGTGCCAGTCCAGCTCGACGAGTCGGGGGCCGCTGGCCGAGCCACCGCCCACGGCGAGGATCCCGCCGAAGCCCTCGGCGGCCAGTTCGGCCGGGCCCCGGACCCGCAGTCGCAGGTCCGGCAGGTCGGCGGCGGCGGAGGTCACCTGGTCGGCGAACCACTGCGGGGTCTTCACCGACGAGGGGGTGTTGGTCAGGTCACGGGCGAGATGGGTCATCGCCGCGGTGGTCCGGGCGGTGGCGACGGTGGCCTCGAACGTGACCGGGTCGGCGAGCAGCAGGTCGACGCCGCGAAGCGCCGGTGGGTCGACCGCCTCGGTCAGCCGGTATCGGTACGGGGCGAGCAGCAGCCCCTCGGTCAGCCCGCGCACCGCGGCCGGAGTGACCTCGGCCGGCAGCGCGATGGTGATATGCGTCTCATCCACGGCGGAGCGGGCCAGGGCCGCGCCTGCCGTCCGCCAGGCCGCCTCGCCACCGTCGCCGACGCCGAGCAGCAGGAGCCGACCCGGGGTGCGCCCGGGGCGAAGCTGGGTGTGGATCTCGCCGGCTCGGCCGGTCAGCCGGGCCGCCGGCACCAGCGCGGCGGCCTCCCCGGCCGTGTCGTCCGGGGGCGTCGTGACTGTCGACACGGGCTCGGCCGAGGCGCCACCGTCCGCCGCCGGGTCGGCGGGACGGACAGGCAGGACGAGGACGTCGAGCCGGTCGGGCTCGGCGATCAGACGGATGGCGAGCACGCGGAACCGTACCTCCAGGGAAGTGTCGCGGAGCGGAACCGAACCCGCCTGCCCGCGCCGATGAAGACCCTGAGCCACCGGCGATACCGGTGACTCAGGGCCCGAAGAACGCTCCGGGCGGCGGAAGCCGCCCGGACCACTCCTTACTCAGCCGGCCGCCGCCTTCAACGCGTCACCGAGCGCGTTGGCCTCGTCGGGAGTCATCTCGACGACGAGCCGGCCACCGCCCTCCAGCGGGACCCGCATGACGATGCCCCGCCCCTCCTTGGTGACTTCCAGCGGACCGTCGCCCGTCCGCGGCTTCATCGCCGCCATGTTGTCTCCCCTCAGACCTACACCAGGGTCGGTGGGTTGCCCCACAGCCACTTCGTCACGACCACCCGCAACGGTCGCGGGGGTGTCGACAGACGATTTTCCCTGATGAACACCGCCGGACCCAAACCGGAGCAGCATTGATGTAACAGCATCTAGCTTATCTTGAGAAGGCCTGTCACAATGTGCGGTCATGCAGGCACGGTCGGCACTCTTCGACCTGTACGGCGACCACCTCCGACCGAGGGGTGGCCGCGCACCGGTTGCTGCCCTGGTCAAGCTACTGGCGCCGCTGGGAATCGCACCGCCAGCCGTTCGCACCGCCGTGTCCCGGATGGTGCGTCAGGGCTGGCTCGAACCGCTGCGGTTGACCTCTGGACCGGGCTATTCGATCACACCGAAAGCCGCCCGGCGACTCGACGAGGCAGCCTCGCGGATCTACCGGACCGGCCGGGTCACCTGGGACGGTCGATTCGATCTGCTGGTGTTGGAGGCCCCCGGCTCCCGACGGGACCGGCAGCGGCTCGCCGCGAACCTGAGTTTCCTCGGCTACGGCACGCTCGACGAGCAGACCTGGGTCGCGACCCGCCCCGCCGACGACGTCGACCTGATCCTCGCCGAGGCCGGCATCCGGTTCGAGCGGTTCACCGCCTCGCACTTCTCGGGCACCCCCGGCGCGATGGGCGTCGTCCGGCGCGCATGGAACCTGACCGAGATCGGCCGCGCATACGAGCAGTTCGTCGCGGACCAACGCCCCCTCCTCTCCGCCGTCACGGTGCGCAGCAGCGACGAGGAGGCGTACGCGACCCGGTTCCGGCTCGTGCACGCGTGGCGTACGTTCCTCTTCCGGGACCCGCAGCTGCCCCCGGCGCTGCTGCCCGAACGCTGGCCCGGCACCGCCGCGGCCAGTTTCTTCGACCGGCACGCGGCCCGCCTGCGTCCGGCCGCGGACCGGTACGTCGAACAGTGCCTCGATTCCGGCAACCGCCTCGTCCGACAGAAGGGTCGTTAGACACGTGACCGAGCCGCTGCTGGTCGACCGGACCGACGCCGTCGTCACCCTCACGCTGAACCGGCCGGACGCGATGAACGCGCTCGACGTGGCGCTGAAGGAGGCGCTGCGGGACACCCTGGCGGAGCTGGAGACCGACCGGTCGTGCCGGGCGGTCGTGCTGGCCGGGGCCGGCAGCTCGTTCAGCGCCGGTCAGGATCTGCGCGAGCACGTATCGACCCTGGAGAACTCCGCGGGTGATCCCCTGGGCACCGTGCGGGCGCACTACAACCCGATCGCCGCTCGGCTCGCCAACCTGCCCAAACCGGTGATCGCCGCGGTTCGTGGCATGGCCGCCGGCGCGGGCGCGTCGTTGGCGTTCCTCGCCGACATCCGCATCGGTGGCCCGACCACCAGCTTCCTGATGGCCTTCGCCAAGGTGGGCCTCGCCGCCGACACCGGCGCCTCCTGGACCCTCCCCCGACTGGTCGGCCACGCCAAGGCGGTGGAGCTGCTGCTGCTGGCGGAGCCCGTCCGCGCCGAGGAGGCCTGCCGGCTGGGCCTGCTCAACCGCCTGGTGGATGACGACGAGTTGGTGTTGCCGACCGCCCAGGAGCTGGCCGCTCGCCTCGCCGCCGGCCCGACCATCGCCTACGGGGCGATCAAGCGGCAGCTCTCCATCGCCGACGCCGGCACCCTCGCCGACGCCCTCGCGGCCGAGGCGCAGGCCCAGTCGATCTGCGGTGCCACCGCCGATCACCGGGCGGCCACGCTCGCCTTCGTCGCCAAGCAGAAACCGGTCTTCGAGGGACGCTGAACGCAATTCGCACGCCGCCCTTACCGTCCTCGAACATCGGCCGCCTAGCGTCGGCGTCCATGAGCGATCGTGAAGCGGTGGCGCACCTGCTGCGCCGGGCCACCTTCGGGCCGACCGCAGACGAGGTGGACGCCGCCGAGCGGGCCGGTCCGGCGGCCACCCTGGACAGCCTGCTCACCCCGACCCGGACCGATCGTGGCGCGGCGGCCACTCCGCCGCCGGTGCTGGCCGCCGACCCGTACGCCGGGCTGAGCGGCGAATCCACCCGCGAGCAGCGGCAGCAGGCCAACGCGGAGCGTCGCAAGCAGCTCCAGCAGGTCACCGGCTGGTGGCTGGACCGGATGGTGGCCGCCGAGGACGGGCTGACCGAGAAGCTGCTCTTCTTCTGGCACGGGCACTGGGCGACCAGCGCGCAGAAGGTCAAGTCGGCGCGGGTGATGCAGGGCCAACTGGACACGCTGCGCCGGCACGGTCGCGGTCCGCTGGCCCCGCTGGTGTCCGCGATGGTGCGGGACCCCGCCCTGATCATCTGGCTGGACGGGCAGAAGAACACCCGCAAGGCGCCGAACGAGAACCTGGCCCGCGAGCTGATGGAGTTGTTCACCCTCGGCATCGGCAACTACTCCGAGGCGGACGTGAAGGCCGGCGCGCGTGCCCTGACGGGCTGGGTGGTCGACAGGCGTACCGGGGTGGCCCGCTTCGAGGCCAAACGGCACGACCCCGGCGCGAAGACCATCCTCGGGCAGAGCGGCCGGTTCGACGCCGAGGCGTACGCCGGGCTGCTGGCCGCCCAACCGGCGGCGGCGACCTTCGTGGCCGGGCGGCTCTGGTTCCGCTACGCCGGCACCGACGTCCCGGCACCGCAGGGCCTGGCCGGCGCGGACACCATCGCGACGCTGCGGGCGATCTTCTCGTCGCCGGCCTTCGCACAGACCCGGGGCACGCTCGTCAAGCAGCCGGTGGAGTGGTTGGTCGGCGCGCTGCGGCAGTTGGGCATCCGACCCTCCGCCCTGCCCGAGCAGCAACACAAGCAGCTCCTGGCCAGCCTGAACGCGCTGGACCAGGTGCCGTTGCGACCACCGAGCGTGGGCGGCTGGCCGGCCGGGGCCGCCTGGCTGACCACCTCGTCGTTGCAGGCCCGACTGCGGACCGCCGGGACGCTCGCCGCCGCGGTGGCGCCGGCGGTGCTGGCCCGGCTGACCGCCGCGCCCACCGCCGGCCGACCGGACGCGCTGGCCCGGCTACTGGTGGTCGACGGTTGGGGGGCACGTACCCGGGCCGCCCTCACCCCGCTGGCCGGCGAGCCCCGCAAGCTGTTGGCCGCCGGCCTGGTCAGCCCCGAATACACAGTCAGCTGAGCGGAGGAGTCGACATGGACACCCAGACCCGACGCAGGTTCCTGCTGACCAGCGGGGTGGTCGGCGCGGGCGCGCTGGCCGCCGGCGCCGGCGCGTACCGCCTGCGGGACCTGCTGGACACCAGCGGGGACCGTGATCCGCAGGCCCGCACGCTGGTGCTGGTGACCCTCTACGGCGGCAACGACGGGCTCAACACGGTCATCCCGTACGCCGATCCGGCCTACCGGGCGGCCCGCCCCGAGCTGGCGTACCCGGATGGGGAGGTGCTGCGGTTGGACGACGGTTTCGGCCTCAACCCGGCGCTGGCCGGCCTGCACCGCCGCTGGTCCGGCGGTGGGTTGGCGATCGTGCGCGGGGTCGGCTACCCGAAGCCGGACCGCAGCCACTTCCGGTCGATGGACATCTGGCACACCGCCCAGCCGGACCGGCCGGGCAACACCGGTTGGCTGGGTCGTTGGCTGGACTCCGCCGGTGGCGACCCCCGACTGGCGGTCTCCTTCGAGCCGGCGCTGCCGCCACTGTTGGCCGGGGAGCGAAGCGCGGGCGCGGCCGTGCCGGTGGCCGACCGGAAGGCCGCCAAGGGGCTGCCCGCCGAGACGCTGACCGCGCTCTCCGCCGCCGAGGCGGGTGAGTCGGCGGCCCGGGGCCGGGCCGCCGCCTGCTTCGCCGACCTGCGGTCGGTGGACGAGATGATCCGCCAGGTACGCGACTCCGCCGACCCGGACGCGGCGGACCCGGACGGCGAGCAGGCGCCCGCCACGGCGACCGGTGGGGCACGCACCCCACTCGACGCGCAGCTCGACCTGGTCGCGCAGTGCGTCGAGGCGGAAGTGTCCACCCGGGCCTTCTCGGTGTCGCTCGGCGGCTTCGACACCCACGCCGACGAGAAGCAGCTACAGGCCGTCCTGCTGGGTCAGGTGGACCGGGCGTTGACCGGGTTCGCCGACCGGATGAGCCGCACCGAGGCGGGTCGGAAGGTGGTGGTGGCGGTCTACTCCGAGTTCGGCCGTCGCGTCCGGGCCAACGCCTCGGACGGCACCGACCACGGCACCGCCTCGGACGTGCTGCTTCTCGGCGCGGGTGTCCGGGGTGGCTGGCACGGCGCGCCGCCGAGCCTCACCGATCTCGACGACGGCGACCTGAAATTCACCACCGACTTCCGGGATGTCTACGCCACGCTGCTGGAACGGGTGCTGGACACCGACCCGGGCCCGATCCTCGCCGACTGGCGGGGACGGGTGGACAAACTCTTCTAGTCGTCCTCTTCCGGGTCCTGGTTGGCCTGCTCGCCCAGCACGAACGCCTGCATGGCCAGTTCGTCGCCGGACGGCGAGACGAAGGTGGGCAGCTCACGCGGGCCCAGCTCCTGCACGTACGACCAGAACAGCCGGACCGCCTCGGCCCGCGTGGCGGCCTCGATCGGCAGGTCGAGGCTGACCAGCCAGGTGCGTCGGGCCGGGGGTGGGCCGAGCTGGTCGGCCAGCGCCCGGAAGGCCGCCGGGTCCAGCGCGGTGACCGGCCCGTCGAGCGTCAGCAGGTCGGCCGGCACCGGCTCGTCGAAGGCCCGCCGGGTGTACGCCACGACGACCGACTCCGGCTCGACCGGCGACTGTGGGTCGTCCGGGTCGTCCCGGTGGCGCTGACCCGGCGTGCTGACCCGGCCGAGCGCGACCAGCCGTGGCGGCGCGTCGACGAGCACCGCCACCCGGTCTCCCGGCCCCGGCCGGGCGGTGTCGGCCAGACCGGTCAACTCCAACGTGTCGTGGTGCACGAGCCGCTCGGCGTCGTACCGCTCGGCGGGCAGCAGCACCGCCCAGGTGCCCACGCCGTCGGCACGGCCGGATCCACCGGCCCGGTGCGCGGTCTCGGTCGTCATGCCTGCCATCTCATCATGTCGCCGGTCAGCGGGTGACGTGACAGCCGACGATGTGATCGTCGACCATGCCGGTGGCCTGCATCAGCGCGTACGCGGTGGTCGGGCCGACGAACCGGAAGCCGCGCTTCTTGAGCGCCTTGGCCATCGCCGTCGACTCCGCGGTGATCGGAGCCAGCTCGGCGAACGAGGTGAGGCGGGCGGGTCGGGGCGCCGGGGCGAAGGACCAGAGCAGCGCGGACAGCCCTTCCGGCAGCTCCAGGGCGGCGCGGGCGTTGGCGATCGCCGCCTCGATCTTGGCCCGGTTACGGACGATGCCGGCGTCGGCGAGCAGCCGGGTCACGTCGGCGTCGGAGTAGCCGGCGACCGTCGGGATGTGGAACTCGTCGAAGGCCAGCCGGAACGCCGGGCGCTTGCGCAGGATCGTCAGCCAGGACAACCCGGACTGGAACGCCTCAAGCGTCATCCGCTCATACAGCGCGTCGTCGCCGTGCAGCGGCCGCCCCCACTCGGTGTCGTGGTAGACGGCGTAGTCGGGGGTGCTCGACCCCCAGGCGCAACGGGGCAGCCCGTCGGCACCGATCACCAGGTCAGTCACGTCGTACACGCTAGGGCACAGCTCCGACATCCCGCCGCCACCGCCGGGCCGGCAGGGCGCCGGGCGCGCTCAGGGCAGCCGGCCCTGCTCGACCAGACGGGCGAACCTCTTCAGCGCCTGGGTGAGGCCGAGCTTGGAGCCGGGCCAGAGCACCGGCCACGCCAGTCGACCGGCCCGGCCGCCCGGCAGGTGGAACCACTCGTGCCAGACGACCTGGGTGCGGTCCCGGTCCAACTGCGTGCAGCGCAGCACACCCGGGCCGCGCAGCAACTGGCCGTAGTGCACCACGCCGATCTCGTACGGCTCGTCGACGCGGACCACCCGCATCTCGTCGCGCAGCACGGCCCGGCCGAGCGCGGTCACGGCCTCGATCCGGCTGCCCTCACGCCCGTCGCCCTCGACCACGCGGACGCGGGTGAACGGGATCCAGTCGGACTGGCGCTCCCAGGCGAGCAGGGCGGCGAAGACCCGCTCGGCGGGAGCGTCGACGATCACGGTGGCGGTTACCTCACCGGCGCCGGGGTGGGCGGCCTCACGAAGATCGTCCGCCCCGCCCGGCCCGGTCACGCCGACTCCGACCGTACCGTCGCGCCGTGGTGCCCGGTGCCGGCGGCGGGCGTGCCGTCGGTCTGCTCACGATCGGCCGGCTCGTCGCTCGGGGGAACGACGGCCACGCCGTCGGAATCCGCCGGTGACGAGGTGGCGGTGGGCAGCGGGCCGGTGCCGGTCGCGCCGACCGGGGCAGCCCCGGAGCCCGCCTCGTCGGTCGGCGAGACCGCCGCGACGTCGGGCCCCGCACCAACGTCGGACCCCGCACCATCGGACCCCGCACCGTCGGACTCCGCGCCGTCGGGCTTGGCCGCGTCCGCGGACGCCGCCTTGGTGGCGGACTGTTCGCGGGCGTCACGCAGCACGTCCGCGTCGTCGGTGCGGCCCTCACGCAACGCGGCGACCTCCGCCTCCAGCACGCCGATCAGCTCCGACTTGTAGCCGATGTCGTAGGCGGCACGGCGCATCGCCTGATCGACCTGGGACATCCGGTACCCGCGCAGAGCGGTGTCGAACCGGACCGCCCCCACGTCGGACTCACGCAGTGGTCGGGTGCCGGGCAACGCCACGGCCTGCGAATCCGGCTCGGCGGGCGCCAGACCGGGATCACCGCCGTTGACCAGCACCGTCACGCCGAAAATCACCGCCGCGACCGTCAACGCCACGACCAGGAGGAGCAGAAGCTGACCCATGTACTGATCGTGGCACGACAGCCGTCCGGTAGCGACCCCGCCACCCGTCCCGATCACGATCCGTACCGACGCCGCCCACGGTCGCGGCCCGGCGACCGACTAGCGTCGGGGTCGGCCGACGCGGCGGCGGCGGCGGCGGACTCTCGGGAGGCGGGCATGGCCGGGGCGCTTCGGCTGGGCGGGCGCACGTTCGCCCCCGACGAGCTGGTGGTGATGGCGATCATCAACCGCACACCGGACTCGTTCTTCGACCGGGGGGCCACGTTCGCCGCCGACAGCGCTCTGCGCGCGGTGGAGCGGGCCGTGGACGAGGGCGCGGCGATCATCGACATCGGCGGGGTGAAGGCGGGCCCCGGCGTGGAGGTGGACGTCGTCGAGGAGATCCGCCGCACGGTGGACACCATCGCCGCAGTCCGGGCCGCGTTCCCCGAGGTGGTGATCTCGATCGACACCTGGCGCGCCGAGGTGGCGACGGAGGCCGTGGCGGCCGGCGCCGACCTGCTCAACGACACCTGGTCGGGTGCCGACCCGGCCCTGGCCCGGGTGGCCGCGCGGACCGGCGCGGGCCTGGTCTGCGCACACGCCGGTGGCCTGGTCCCCCGGACCAGGCCGCACCGCGCCGCCTTCACCGACGTGGTCGCCGACGTCGTCGCGACGGTGACCGGGCTCGCCGAGCGCGCGGTTGCGGCCGGGGTACGCCCCGACGGCATCCTCATCGACCCGGCGCACGACTTCGGCAAGAACACCCGGCACTCCCTGGAGATCACGCGCCGACTGGGCGAGCTGACCGGCACCGGCTGGCCGGTGCTGGTGGCGCTCTCCAACAAGGACTTCATCGGTGAGACGCTGGACCTGCCGGTGCCCGAACGGCTGGAGGGGACGCTCGCCGCGACGGCGGTCTCGGCCTGGCTGGGCGCCCGGGTGTTCCGGGCCCACCAGGTCGGCCCGACCCGCAGGGTGCTGGACATGGTGGCCTCGATCCGGGGCGACCGCCCGCCGGCGGCGACCCGCCGCGGCCTGGCCTGACCGTCGTCGCCGCAACCGACCGCCAACGGCCGGGCCGACGGCACGACCGCCGGAGATCGGGACGCTCAGGTCCAGCGGAGGATGTTCCTGCGCCAGGCGTAGAGGATGCCGAGCGCGAGCACCGCCACGAACACGGCCATCTCCACCACCGTCACCAGGCCGAAGCCCGGCCGGTCGAAGACCACCGCCCACGGGAAGAGGAACACCGCCTCGACCGCGAACAGCACGTACAGATACGCGTACACGTAGTAGCGGATCTGCATCTGTGCCCAGTCCGCGCCGACCGGGTCGAGCCCGCACTCGTAGCTGGCCCGCTTGCCCGGCGGGTCGGCCGGACGCGCGGGGCGTAACACCCGGTTGGCCGAGAACGCCGTAACAAAGAACAGGACGCTGGCGAGCAGCAGGAGCCCGAGCGTCGCGTACGAGCCCAGGTAACCGGTCACAGTCGGGAGCCTACCGCCCACCCGGAGGGGCCGTCCCAAACACGTTACGGATTTGTTTCCGCACGGTACTAGTGCACCGGGGCAACTGTTACGGATATTGGACCCCCACCCATGTCACCGGAGGACAGATGGCGCGCGGTACACGGGCGGAGGGGCCGCGCCCCGCGTCCCTGCTGGCGGTCTCGCTCACGCTCGGTCTGCTCGCGGCACTCGCCGTCGGGCCGGCCTGGGCCAGCGCGGCGACGGCGGTCGCGGACCGGGTCGTGCTGGCGACCGACCCGGTCAGCGAACCAGGGGGTGACCCCGGGGCCAGCCCGACGCAGGACCCGCCCCCGACCGGGGAACCGAGCGGGGAACCGGTGCCGACCAACCCGGCGCCGGAGACCACCGTGCCGCCACCGGAGACGCCGCCGCCGGCACCGGAGACCACCGCGCCGGAGGTGCCGCCGGCACCGAGCAACGCCGCGCCCGTGCCGGGCGGACCACCCACACCGGCACCCCCGGTGCCGCCGCCTCCACCGGTCCCGCCGGTCCGCCCCCCGGCCCCAGGTCCGGAGGCACCGCCGCCGAACCCACTCGGCGTCCAGGTCACCACCCAGGACGTCACCCTCACCGAGGCGTACTGGAACGCGGCCAGCTCGGCCGCCACCCTCCAGGTGACTGTCAACAACACCGGCACGACCGCGCAACGTATCCGTCTCTCGTACACGCTGCCGGCCGGGCTGACCGACGCCGGGACGAAGGGCTGCACCACCACCGGCGGCGGCGCGTACTCCTGTGGGGCCTGGACGACCGGAGCCGGCGTCCGGTTCAGCGCCCTGCTCCGCCTGCGCGTCGACGGCACCGCGTGGCAGAAGATGCCGCTCGCCGGCTCCGTCCGGGTCGTCGCGGACGCGCCCGGCGTGCCCGGGGAAGCGGTCGACGACCAGGGCTTCGCGGTGCTCTTCCCGCCCGGTCCGCCGGTGCCCGGGATCACGCTGGCCGCCGACGAGGTCGCCTTCGACATCAGCGGCACCGCCAGCGCCCTCGCGCTCCGGCTGGGCAACACCGGCACGGTGGACGCCGCCGGCCGGTTCGAGGTCGTCCTGCCGGCCGGGGTGACCGTCCCGACCCCGCCGCCCGGCTGCGTGGCGGTCGACGAGACCCGGACCCGGTGCGAGGCGGGCCCGGTGCCGGCGGGCAAGACAGTCGAGTTGCGGCTGCCGGTGGAGGCGACGCCGCAGGCCCAGCGGGAAGCGCCGTCCTCCGGTGCCGTGATCGGTCGACTCGACCCGCGCAGCGGTCCGACCCGGCAGGTGCAGATGAGCTTCCGGATCACCGCGGCGGCCGCGCTGGCCACCCCTGTGGTCTCACCGCCCGCACCGACCGGCTCCCAGGGCGTACTCCCCGGGGGTGCCGCCGCCGGCGACGACGGCGGGATGACCTCGGTGCAGCGCACCGCGGTCCTCCTGATCGTGGTGTCCGCGCTGCTGGTGGTGCTGGCTCTCACGCTGGCCGCCACGTCGCTGCGCCGCCGGTTCTCCGGCTCCAGGCCCGAGCCCGCGCCCCACACCGCCGACTGATCGACGGGCGACCCCGACCGCGCGTGCTCGGGGTCGCCGACGCGGCCGGGTGGTGATCTGAATTACGGCGGGCGGTGCGTAAGCCCGCAAACCAGGGCATTACCCGGCCCAGGTCGGTCCCAGTCGGCGGACCTCCGGCAGTGGTTAGGGCCCCCTTAGACGTAGGCTCTCGGGTGAGGGTACGACAGCGACCGGACTCGCCTGAGGCGGTGCGGTGAAACGTCGCGTCAAGGAGGTTCCGTGGCCGGGCAAGGCGAGGTCGCCATCATGTTCAGCCGCTCGCGCGACCGCGCGCAGCGAGGCGTGAGCGCGAGGAGTGAGCCGGTTTGGCCAGCCCCGCAGTCGCGAACGAAGGTGGCACAGTGACCAAGCAGATCCGTCAGCTCGACCGGGTCGTCATCCGGTTCGCCGGTGACTCCGGCGACGGCATGCAGTTGACCGGCGACCGGTTCACCTCGGAGACGGCGCAGCTCGGCAACGACATCTCCACGCTGCCCAACTTCCCCGCCGAGATCCGGGCTCCCGCCGGCACCCTGCCCGGTGTGTCGAGCTTCCAGGTGCACTTCGCCGACTACGACATCCTCACCCCGGGCGACTCGCCCAACGTGCTGGTGGCGATGAACCCCGCGGCCCTCAAGGCCAACCTGGCCGACCTGCCGCGCGGCGCGGACATCATCGTCAACACCGACGAGTTCACCAAGCGCAACCTCGCCAAGGTCGGCTACCAGACCAGCCCGTTGGACGACGACTCGCTTGCCGGCTACGTCGTGCACCCGGTGGCGCTGACCTCGATGACGGTCGGCGCGCTCGCCGACCACCAGGTGTCCAAGAAGGACGCCGAGCGGTCGAAGAACATGTTCGCCCTCGGCCTGCTCTCCTGGATGTATTCGCGACCGTACGAGTCGACGCTGCGCTTCCTGGAGCGCAAGTTCGCGTCCCGCCCGGAGCTCGTCGCGGCGAACGTCGCCGCCTTCCGCGCCGGCTGGAACTTCGGCGAGACGACCGAGGACTTCGCGGTCCGCTACGAGGTCAAGCCGGCGAAGATGAAGCCGGGCACCTACCGCAACATCACCGGCAACGCGGCGCTCTCGCTGGGGCTGGTCGCCGCCGGGGTCCGCTCCGGGCTGCCGGTCTTCCTGGGGGCGTACCCGATCACTCCGGCGTCGGACATCCTGCACGAGCTGAGCAAGCACAAGCGCTTCGGCGTGCTCACCGTGCAGGCCGAGGACGAGATCGCCGCGGTCGGCGCGGCGTTGGGCGCGTCGTACGGCGGGTCGCTCGGCGTGACCACCACCAGCGGCCCGGGTGTGGCGCTCAAGAGCGAGACGATCTCGCTGGCGGTGGCGCTGGAGCTGCCGCTGGTGATCGTGGACGTGCAGCGCGCCGGCCCGTCGACAGGCATGCCGACCAAGACCGAGCAGGCCGACCTCAACATGGCGCTCTACGGTCGGCACGGTGAGGCACCGGTCGCGGTGATCGCGCCCCGGTCACCATCGGACTGCTTCTTCGCGGCGCTGGAGGCGGCCCGGATCGCGCTCACCTACCGCACCCCGGTGATCCTGCTGTCCGACAACTACGTGGCCAACGGCTCGGAGCCGTGGCTGCTGCCCGACGTGGAGTCGCTTCCCGACCTGCGGGTCGACTTCGCCACCGAGCCCAACGGTGACGACGGCACCACCTTCCTGCCCTACCTGCGCGATCCGGAGACCCTGGCCCGTCCGTGGGCGATCCCCGGCACCGCCGGGCTGGAGCACCGCATCGGTGGCCTGGAAAAGGCCGACAAGACCGGTGACATCTCCTACGACCCGGCCAACCACGACTTCATGGTGCGCACCCGGGCCGCCCGGATCGAGGCGATCGGAGTGCCGGACATCGAGGTGGAGGACCCGGACGGCGACGCCCGGGTGCTGGTCCTCGGCTGGGGCTCGACGTACGGGCCGATCGGCGCGGCCTGCCGTGGCGTGCGCCAGCGCGGCCTGTCCATCGCCCAGGCGCACCTGCGACACCTCGCACCGATGCCGGCCAACCTCGGTGCGGTGCTGCGCTCGTACGACAAGGTGGTCATCCCGGAGATGAACCTGGGCCAGCTCGCCCACGTCATCCGGGCCCGCTACCTGGTCGACGCGATCAGCTACAACCAGGTCCGTGGCCTGCCGTTCACGGCCGCCGAGCTGGAGACGACGCTGGAAGAGGTCCTGAAGAATGTCTGAGCCCGTCGCCCTCAAGCTCACCGCGAAGGACTTCAAGTCCGACCAGGAGGTGCGCTGGTGCCCCGGCTGCGGTGACTACGCCATCCTGGCGGCCATCCAGCAGTTCATGCCGGAGCTGAACATCCCCCGGGAGCGCACCGTCTTCGTCTCCGGGATCGGCTGCTCGTCCCGCTTCCCGTACTACATGAACACGTACGGGATGCACTCGATCCACGGCCGCGCCCCGGCGATCGCCACCGGCCTGTCGGTGTCCCGACCGGACCTGTCGGTCTGGGTGGTCACCGGTGACGGCGACGCGCTCTCCATCGGCGGCAACCATCTGATCCACGCGTTGCGGCGCAACGTCAACCTCAAGATCCTGCTGTTCAACAACCGGATCTATGGTCTGACCAAGGGTCAGTACTCGCCGACCTCCGAGGTCGGCAAGGTCACCAAGTCGACCCCCGCCGGCTCGGCGGACGCCCCGTTCAACCCGCTCTCGCTCGCCCTCGGCGCGGAGGCCAGCTTCGTCGGCCGGACCATCGACTCGGACCGCAAGCACCTGCAGTCGGTGCTGCGGGCCGCCGCCGAGCACGAGGGTTCGGCGTTCGTGGAGATCTACCAGAACTGCAACATCTTCAACGACGGGGCGTTCGAGCAGCTCAAGGACCCGTCCACCCGGGACGACTACCTGATCCGTCTGGAGCACGGCCAGCCGATCACTTTCGGCGCTGCTCGCGAGCCGAACGGCCAGCTCGGCGGCACCGACGGGCGGTTCTGCGTGGTGCACCCGCCGGGTGGCTTCGGCCTGGAGGTCCGGGAGACCAGCTCGGTCCGCCCGGAGGAGATCGTCGTACACGACGCGACGGTGACCGACCCGGCATACGCCTTCGCGCTGTCCCGGTTGCCCGGCCTGGACCTGCGCAACACGCCGATCGGCGTGTTCCGCTCGGTGGACCGACCGTCCTACGACAGCGTGGTGCAGGGTCAGCTCGCGGCCGCCAAGGCGAAGGTCACCGAGACTCCCGAGCAGCAGCTCGCCGGCCTGCTGGCCAGCGGCGACACCTGGACCATCCTCTGACCCGTCCGAGCTGACGAGAGCGGCCGTCCCCGATCCGGGGGCGGCCGCTCTCGTTCGTACCGGTGCCGGCTCAGCGCTGGGCGGAGGCCGGCGTCCAGAGGTTGTCGATCTCCTTCTCGGTGGCCGCGAGGCTCGCCTCGTGCAGCGGGATCAGCTCGGCCATCGCCGGCACCGAGGGCGCCAGGGTCAGCTCGGTGCTGATGAAACGCGGCTCCAGGCCGGTCATCGACAGGCCGTGCGGGAGCCACTGCTCCGCGTGGTCCCAGCCGTGCCGCGGGGTGCCCTCACCGTAGCCGCCACCACGGGTGGCCAGCACCACGAACTCGCGGCCGCCGAGCAGGCCCTCCTGCGTCGTCGGGTCGTAGGTGAGGCCGGCGACGATCAGGTGGTCGACCCAGGACTTGACGCTGCTGGGCGCGCCGTAGTTGTAGAGCGGCAGGCCCAGCAGCACCACGTCGGCCTGCTTCACCTCGTCGACCAGCCGCTCGCTGAGCTCCCAGGACTCGCGCTGCGCCGGGGTGTGCTGCTCCGCGGGCGTCATCCGGGCCAGGCCGCCCGCCGCGTCCAGGTGGGGCAGCGGATCCGCGCCCAGGTCCCGGTAGGTCACCGTGCCGTCCGGATGGGCCGCACGCCACGTGGCGACCGCGCGGGCGGTGAGCCGGCGGCTGACCGACCAGTCACCCCGAATGCTCGAGTCAATATGCAGCAGATGCATTATTCCTCCTCCAAGGATCGTCTGTGCAGCACCAACTATTTATACCAGGCCGATGTTCCGCTGAGTCGGTAGACTGGGTCACATGTCCGCGCAGCCGCTCGACTCCGCAGAGCACCGCTCGGGCGCACTCCTGGACCATCTGGCCCGGCGGATGCGACTGCGGTCGGAGTCGGTGCTGGCGCCGCTGGGGCTACGCCCCCGGCATCTGGTCGCGCTCACCGTGCTGCGCGCCGGCGGCGGCACCGGTCAAACGGCGCTCGCCACCATCCTGGAAATGGACAGCACCAACATCGTCGGGCTGCTCAACGACCTGGAGGCGAAGCAGCTGATCGAGCGTCGGCGCTCCCCCGAGGATCGCCGCCGGCACGTCGTCGAACTCACCGAAGATGGGGCAAAACGCCTCAGCGAGGCCGAATGCGCCCTGGCCGGCGCCGAGGACGAGGTGCTGGGTGCCCTGGATCCCACCGAGCGGGAGACGCTCTACGAACTGCTGAGCCGTGCTTCCAGCGGCACGTCGGTCACCTGCACCGAGGCGATCAGCGGCACCGACGACACCTGCTGACCAGCCGCCACCACCGGAATCCGACGGCCAGGCCGGCCAACACCGGCCCAGCGGTCACGCGGCCACCGCCGCAAACGATCAGGCGGTCGTCGCCGACTGCGGGCGGTCGTCGCGCACGTGCACAAGCATGTCGCCGGTCTCGATCACCGCGCCGGCCCGGTCGGCCAGGGTGACCACCTTGCCGCGCCGCACCAGAGCGATCACCAACGAGTCCAGTTCGCGTGGTGAACGGCCCACCTCGTCCCGCTCCGCCGAGCGCATCGCCAACGCCATGCCCTGCCCCGGGGTGAGCAGATCCTCCACCACGTCGATCAGCGGCGGAGCCGAGGTGGACAGGCCGAGCAGCCGGCCGGCGGTGGCCGACGAGACGATCACGTGATGGGCGCCACTCTGCTTGAGCAGCGGCGCGTTCTCCGCCTCGCGGGCCGCCGCGATGATCCGGACCTGCCCGGCGGTGAGCTGCCGTACGGTGAGCGCGACGAGCACCGACGCGTCGTCACTGTCGGTCGCGATGATCACGGCCTTGGCGTTCTTGACGTGCGCCTCGTTCAGCACTGACGAGCGGGTCGCCGAGCCCTCGATCGCCACCAGGCCGGCGGAGGTGGCCTGCCGCAGGGCGGCGGCGCTGCGCTCCACCACCACGATCCGCGACCGGTCCAGACCATTCTCCAGCAGGGCGGAGACCGCACTGCGCCCCTTGGTGCCGTAGCCGCAGATGATGACGTGGTCCTTCACGCTTCTCCTCCACCGCGACAGGCGACGGCCGGTCCGGTACTGCTCGGTCAGAACTTCCAGGGTGGTGCCGACCAGGATGATCAGGAAGAGCACCCGGGCCGGAGTGATGAAGAGGACGTTGACCAGCCGGGCCGACGGGGCGGCCGGCGTGATGTCGCCGTAGCCGGTCGTGGAGAGCGACACGACCGCGTAGTAGAAGCAGTCGAGCAGGGTGAGGCCGTCCTCGTTGACATCGCGGTAGCCGTCGCGGCCCAGATAGACCGCGGCGACCACGGCGAAGACCAGGCCCAGGGCGGCGGCGAGCCGCAGGCTCAGCGCGCTCAGCGGACCCCGGCGCTGCGCGGGAAAATGGATCACCGTCGAACCTGCCCCGCCGCCGTCGCCTGCACGAGCACAACATAGCGGGTACGCCGCGCCCGGCACGTCCGGGTTGCGCAACGGACAACCGGCACCCCACCGGCACCGGAGGGTCCAGTGGCGACGGACCGCCCACCTGATGTGCGAGGACCAGGACCGGGCCGACGACATCCCGCGACGCACAGCCTCCCACCGGTGGCATCCGGGCGCTGTTCGCGGCGACCACGCGGGTGGCCGAGCCGGCCTCCGGGCGCGGTCACCTGCGCCAATGACGCGCCGGGCCCGCGCCCCCGAGCGGCGCGGGCCCGGATGGGTCGGCCCGGACCGCCGGGGGCGGGCATGATGAGAGTGTTCCCGACGACGACCGCGAGAGTGAGGCCGGCATGTCGTTGCTGCGACGAGTCATCGGCGGAGTGCTCCGCCGACTGCGGCAGAGCCAGGGCCGCACGCTGCGTGAGGTGGCCGCGTCCGCCGGTGTCTCCGTGCCCTACCTGTCCGAGGTCGAGCGCGGTCGCAAGGAGGCCTCCTCGGAGGTGCTCGCGGCGATCTGCCGGGCGCTCGGCATCCGCCTCTCCGACCTGCTGGAGGAGGCCCGCGACGACCTGCGTCGGGTGGAGCCTCGCGTCCCGGCCGGGCCGCGGGCGCAACTCCCCCGGTTCGAACGCGCCGAGGTGGCGCGACACGACACGGGCCAGCACGCCCTGCGGACGAGCCGGCCGGTCCTGCACCGGGCGCCCGGGGCGAGCGGCCCGACCCTCTGCGTCGGGGCGATGGCCTCCGCTGGTGGCTCGCGCTCCGGTCCGCGTACCGCCGCTCTGCGTGGCTGTGCGGGGGCCCGGGCGGGCGCGCGGCGGGTGATCGCCGCGTAGGCCGCGCGGTTCTGCCGTCGGCGGATCTGCCGGCGGCAGAATCACTGGGCCAACGACCACTGTCGCCGCACGCTGGAGGGGCCGGTCCACCGGGCGGTCCCACCGCTCGCCGGCACGGTGGAAGGCGGCGACCCATGATCTCTCACGGCGTGTGGATGCGGGACGGCGCGCAGCCGTCCTTCGGCGACCAGGTGTTCGAGCGGCTGCTGCGGGAACGGATCGTCTTCCTCGGCACCGAGGTGACCGAGGAGTCGGCCAACCAGATCTGCGCGCAGATCCTGCTGCTCGCCGCCGAGGACGCCGACCGCGACATCTTCCTCTACATCAACTCGCCGGGCGGGTCGGTGAGCGCGGGAATGGCGGTCTACGACACGATGCGCTACGTCCGCAACGACGTGGCCACCCTGGCGCTCGGGTTCGCCGGCTCGATGGGGCAGTTCCTGCTCTGCGCGGGCGCGGCCGGTAAACGGTACGCGCTGCCGCACTCGCGGGTCATGATGCACCAGCCGTCCGGTGGAATGGGCGGCACCGCCTCGGACATCACCATCCAGGCGGAGAACATGCTGCACGTGAAGCGGACGATGCAGGAACTGATCGCCCAACACAGTGGACGAACGCTCGACGAGATCCAGCGCGACTGGGACCGCGACCGGTGGTTCACCGCCGAGCAGGCCCGGGACTACGGCCTCGTCGACCAGGTGCTCAGCCGAGCCGAGCAGCTGCCGACGGTCTGATCCCCGCGACTGACCCCCTGGCCTGCCACACCGCCACCACGGGCAAACCGGGTGGCGGTCGCCCATTAGGGTCACGTCTATGCGCCGATTGATACCCACCCTTTCGATAGCCCTCGCCGTCGCCCTCGTCGGCGGCTGCGGCACCAACTCCGACAAGCCGGACACGCCCGGTTCGTCGGCCGCCCCGGCGACGTCCAAGGCCGACCCCGTTGCCGCCGTGAAGCAGGGCATGGACCGCAGCCTCGCCGGCGCGCTCAGCATGCAGGCCTCGGTCAAGGCCGGCCCGCAGTCGATCACCCTCAGCGGAAAGATGGACCCGGCCGCCCGCGCGGTCCAGATCAGCGGCAAGGCTCCGGAGCCGATCGAGGTGCGGATGATCGGCGACGCCGCCTACCTCAAGTCGGACTCGCTCGAAGGCAAGAAGCCCTGGATGAAGATCGATCTCAGCAAGCTCAAGCCGACCAGCACGCTACGCCAGTCGTTCGACTTCAAGTCGCAGACCGGCCTCATCGGCGGCACCGTGTCCGCCCAGGAGACTGGCGAAGGCCGGTACACCGGCGTCGCCGATCTCAACAAGGCCGCCGCGGCGGCAAGCACCGAGGCCGGAATGAAGGACGGCATCGAGGCGTCCGCCAAGTTGGCGAAGGACCCGACGGCGATCCCGTTCGAGGCGACCCTCGACGCCGACGGGCGCATGACCATGCTCTCCTACACGATCGCCACGAAGTCGCTGGGTGACCTCGTCACCGAGATGCGGATGAGCGACTTCGGCAAGCCGGTCACGGTGGAAGCTCCGCCCGCCGGCGAGACCGAGGCGGCCGCCGCGGAGATGTACGCGTTCCTCTGACCGCGGCCGACATGTCGTCGGCGGCAAGGCGTGGGCTGCGGGTCTCCCGCAGCCCACGCGGCGTTTGACGCCCGACCCGAGCCGGCGTGGCACCCGCTGTGCCGCGGGTCACCGCACCGCAGGTAACAAACCGCGACAGCGAGCCCTCCCTGAGGCAGACATCCACAGGGAGGGCTCATGTTCGCCGCTTACGTCACGGTCACGATTCTCGCCGCGGTCTTCACCGGCATCGCCGCCGTCACCTACCTGGTCGGCCACGACTATCCGAAGCGGCCACCACGACCCCTGCGGTAGCCACTTTTTTGTGGGTACTTGTCGGCGCGGCGGGCGCGGGTGAGTCTGGTTGTGGGTGGTGCGGGGCCGGGTCTACGGGGAGGTGGGCGATGGTGCGGGAGGTCCCTCGGCCACGGTGAGCTTCTCCAGGCGACGGTGGCCCCAGTCGGAAACGGGAGCCAACGCCTCGGCGAGATCCCGGCCGAACGCCGTCAGCGAGTAGACGGTCTTCAGCGGCAGCACCTCGTGCACCTCCCGGTGCACCAGTCCGTCGGCCTCCATCTCGCGGAGCGCCTGAGTCAACACCTTCTCGGTGAGGCCCGGCAGTTGCCGGCGCAGCTCGCCGGGACGGTGCGGACCGGATTCCAGCAGCCAGAGCAGAGACGTCTTCCACTTGCCGTCGATCACGGCGATCGCGGCGGTCACTCCGCACACGTTGAGGTCCTGCGCACGACTGCGCGTCATCTTCGCTGTCTTCCTACACTTCTGGGAGTTGAAGCATGCCCTCGTACTCCGAAAAGTCTGTCACGGTGCTCGGCCTGGGGCCGATGGGGCGGGCCCTGGCCGGCGCGTTCCTGGACGCCGGCCTGCCGACCACGGTCTGGAACCGGACGCCGGGCCGAGATCGGGATCTGGTCGAGCGGGGCGCCACCGCCGCCCGATCGGCCGAGGAGGCGGTCGCCGCGAGTGGGCTGACAGTGGTCTGCGTGGTCAACTACGACGCATCGGACGCCATCCTGAGGCACGACGCGGTCACCGCGGCGCTCTGCGGGCGCACGGTGGCGAACCTGACCGCGGACACTCCCCACCGGGCCCGGGACACGGCGGAATGGGCGGCCGGGCATGACATCGGGTATCTGGACGGCGCCATCATGACGCCGACCACCACCATCGGTACGCCGGCCGGGGTGTTCATCCACAGTGGCCCGACGGCTCTCTACCAGGAGCACCGGCCGGTGCTGGACGCGCTGGACGGCACCCACACCCACCTCGGCGAGGAGATCGGCCGGGCCGCCGCCTACGACATCGCGTTGCTCGACATCTTCTGGACCGCGATGGCGGGCTACGCGCACGCCCTGGCGGTGGCCCGGGCGGAGGGTGTGGCCGCGCGGGAGTTGGCCCCGTTCGCCATGGGCATCGGCGCGATCCTTCCGCCGATCTTCGAGCAGACCGCCGTGAAGGTGGACAACGGCAACTTCTCCGGCGAGGACAATCCGATCACCTCCGCCGTCTCGTCCATGGCCCACATCGTCCACACCTCCGAGGCGCACGGCATCGACGCGGGTGTGATGCGTGCCGCCGAGGGCATGGCCCGCCGCGCAATCGGACTGGGCCACGGCACCGACGGCTTCGTCCGGGTCACCGAGGTGCTGGGGCGGCGCTGAGGGCCGGCGGTCGAGGGCGCTGCGGACAGGGCGTTGCACAGCCCGCACCGACGGGTTGTGCTGTCGGCGCGGGCTGGAGCGCCCGGTATTCAGCGGTCGCGAGATGGCCTGGTCATAGCGAGAGCCCAGTCTCCAGATGTTCGAGAGCCTGGTCCATGGTCGTGGGCAGGTCGGCGGCCGGGTTGTCGGCGAGGGTGGCGAGGGTTGCCATCATGGCGCCGATG
The DNA here is from genome assembly GCF_043197875.1 of Micromonospora sp. NPDC048935. Taxonomy (NCBI): domain Bacteria; kingdom Bacillati; phylum Actinomycetota; class Actinomycetes; order Micromonosporales; family Micromonosporaceae; genus Micromonospora; species Micromonospora sp. NPDC048935. Next base: position 323,293 of record NZ_JBICTZ010000002.1, read on the forward strand.
GCGGCGCCGGCGATGGTGCGGACGGCGAGGTCGTCGCGTGCGCGTCCGGTGCGTTCGGCGATGGCGTCAGCGAGGAGTTGCAGCGCCTGGGAGTACTGGTCGAGCATGGCGGCTCGCAGCGCGGGTTCGACGGTGATGAGGGAGACCCGATCGCGCATCTGCTGGTGTTGCTCAGGTGGGAGCTGAGTGAAGTGCTGGCGGAATGTGGCGCGGATGGCCTGGATGGGTGAGAGTCCGCTCGGTTGGTCGAGGAGGATCTGGGCGATCAGGGGGTCGAAATCGTCGTGGAGTACGACGTCTTCCTTGGTGGGGAAGTATCGGAAGAAGGTTGTCTCGGAGACCTCGGCGGCGTTGATGATCTGGTCGATCGTGGTGTCCTGGTAGCCGTGTTGGCGAAACAGCCGTAGGGCGTGGGACTGGATGGCGGCGCGGGTCCTGGCTTTCTTGCGTTCGCGCAGGCCCGGCGTTGGGTAGTTAGCCCGCGACGGCATGTGCGGAAGCCTCCTTCGACGTTGGGCCGGCCCCGGTGCTCCGGCCGGAATCCCGGTGGGGAAGAAATGCGGCGGCGGCGACCGCGCCGACGACGGCGATGCCCGCGCTGACCAGCAGTGCAACGCTCAGCCCGTGCACAAAGGCGGCGCGGGATGCGTGTTCCAGGGCAGGTGAGCCGATCTCGCGAGCGACCGCGATGCCTTCGGACAGGCTCCGGCGGGCCGCCTGCGCGGCGGGTGCGGAGACGCCGTCGAGATCGGCGCTGTCGAGGCGTGCGTGGTAGACGGCGACGAGCACGCTGCCCATGATGGCAGTGCCGAGCGGACCGCTGGTCTTGTTGAACGCCTGAACCACCGCAGACTCGGTGCCACTGCGTTCCACCGACAAGCCGGACAGCGCGGCGGCCGTCGCGGCGACCAGCGCCAGGCCGGTGCCCAGGCCGACGACGGCCGTCCAGCCCGCGACGAACCCGTTGCCTGCGGTGAGGCTGGTCCCGGCACCCGCCCCCAGACCGGCGGCGAGGAGCACGAAGCCTGCGGTGGCACTGATCCGTGGGCCGAAGGCTCGTGTGAGCCGGCTCGCCAGCCCCGCGCCGAGAACCATTCCCCCGATGAGGGGCAACAGGCGCAGTCCGGAGCCGAGGGTGTCGACGCCTCGGATGCCCTGGAAGTACTGGGGCATGGTGAACAGCACCCCGATCATGGCCAGACCCGCGACCGCGGTGAGGACGGCGCCCCACACGAACGACGCGGACCGGAACAGCGCCGTGTCGATCAACGGTTGACCATCTGGCTGATGTCCGAGTCGGCGTTCCCACGCGGCGAACCCGGCGAGGACAGCGGCACCGCCGACGATCGACACCAGCACAGCAGGATTGCGCCAGCTCTTCTCGGCAGCTTCGATGAGGCCGTAGATAACCAGTGCCAGTCCCAGCGTCGAACCGACCATACCGAGCGGGTCCAGGCCGGGCCGCTGTGTTGCTCGTGACTCGGGGATGAGTGCGGCGCCCACCGCCACGGCGAGCAGGACGACCGGCACGTTGATCAGGAAGACCCACCCCCACCAGAAACTCGACAGCATCCAGCCACCCAGGATCGGGCCGAGTGGCAGGGCGATGAAGTTGGCTGCCTGGTAGATGCCGACGGCTTTGGGGCGCTCCTGCTCCTCGAACAGGACGATCAGGGCGGACAGCGCCATGACCGTGATCCCGGCACCGGCCAGGCCCTGCAGGAGCCGGCCGGCCAGGAAGACGCCCACCGACGTGGCGTACGCGCAGACCGCCGAGCCCAGCCCGAAGGCGAGCAGCGACGAGAGCATGACCTTCTTGCGGCCGAAGCGGTCACCAAGCAGACCCGCCGGCAACACGGCCGCGGCCAGGACGAGCAGGTAACCCGCCGAGAACCAGACCAGATCGGCCTGCGAGGCGTCGAGTTCCTCCGCGAGTGTCGGTAGGGCCACCGACAGGACCGTGCCGTCCAGACTCACCGCCAGCACGCTCAAGCTGACCGCCCCCAGCGCCAGCCATCGGCTCGACCCGGCCTTCCTCATGGGTGCCTCCCTTCTATAAGTGCTACCTCTAAATGAGGGTAACCCCCACGTTGGGGAAGTCAAGGCGGGGTCGCACGGCAAGCGTCGGGCCGGGTTCCGACCGCGACACGCTGACTACGGCTGGAAGGGGCTGGCGAAGAGGTGGCTCCAGCGCACAATTGATGACGCCAGGCGCCTTAATAACAAATTCGCCAACTGGCAGATGCGTAAGGCCGCCGGGTCTGCGGCTCGCCTGTTCGCGAAGGGTGTGCGGTTCAAGGCCCGATTCAAGGGCACCAGTTGGAAGAACAAGCGCCTTCAGTACAAGAGCAATAAATCAGGCTGGTGGATCGGCTATGATCGCAAGCCGCATCCGTTTGGGCGCCTGGGCAGTCGGAAGCACTTCCAGGTCGATTGGTGGCGGCCGGGAGTAAAGGGAAGCCATCGCACCTATCGCATCCCGATTTTCTGGTAGCCAAACAGCCCGCAGACGCTGGCAACAGGGAGGTGCAAACAGTGGCGTTCGACATCACCGTGGCAGAGAAGATTGCCGATCAAGTTCTGGCAGAGTTGCACGAGCTGCCCTTCGCTCAACTAGAGGCGTTGCTCGACGACAACAAGAACACGGTCGTTATCGGTAGCGACGGGGTTCGGTACAACGTGGTGACATATGCGTTGCCGGATCTGGACGATTCGGTACGCGTGGTCGTCGCGGTCGACGACGGCGGCCGTTCGGCCTTCAAGCCGTTGGTGCGGGACTTCATCGTCGCCCCGTAAGAGGAAGGAGGAGCTGCACGCCCTGGGCGAGACGCCGGAGAAGGTGCCCCAGTAGTCACAGGTCCACCGAGTTTGACCGGTCGCCCGCCGTTTAGACGGTCGCGGTTTTCGGAGAGAGGGGCCCACAGCGAACGGCTGTGGGCCCCTCTCGGAACGGGATATTCCGGCGGCGCGAACGATGCCCCCAGTTGTCGCCTGGCACCCCGCACGATCTCGCCGTTCTTCACGGGTGTGCGCCTGGTCGGCAGGGAGAACCTCGGACTCCTGGTGGAGAACGGCGACGTCGCCAGGGGGGAGCGGTTGCGCCGCCGGTCGTCGTCCGGGCCCGCCGCAGGCCGGCCAGTTCTTATGAAACAGGCCTTAGGCTCACGCGATCCGCGGTTTCCGTTGCGCGGACGGGACGAGTTGGACGACCTTGGCCGTACGCCGTGGCGTAACAACGACCAACCCCGTCCGCGACACCGGCCGACCGCGCAACCCACGCCGCAAGGTCGTCGCCCCAGAAACGGAGCAGTTGGAGGGCGTCGGTGCGGCAATCCAGCGGTAGCAGCAGGCCAGCCCCGGTGAACCCGGGCCTCGGCACACCGGCGATCTGGGCGACATCGTCGACCTCATACTCGCCACCGGCGCCCGCATCGGCGAGATCCTGGCAACGGGCTGGAAAGACCCGACCTTGCCGCTCTGCGGCACCATCGTCTACCTCAAGGGCAAGGGCTTCTTCCGGCAGGACTGGACGAAACCCGACGCCGGCTTCCGAATCGTTGTCCTTACCCGCTTCGCAGTAGGAATGCTGATTGCCCGAAAGCTCAACGCCGCCAACAACCCCCACGATGCGATCTTCGCCTCCCGGCGCGGCACCTGGCTGTCTCCGCAGAACGTGCGCCGCCAGTGGCGTCAGGCCCGCGTCGACGCTGGCTCCGCCACACACCTCCTGCAAAACCGTCGCCACCCCTGATCGACAAGGCGGCTGACGCCAAGCACGCCGCAGCCCAGCTCGGGCACGCCAGCGAGCAGGTCACCAACAGGCGCTACATCGTCAAGCCCGCTCTCGCCCCGGACAGCTCCGACATCCTCGAACAACTCGGCGCTGGCCGGGCCACCAGCAGGCACGAACGTCGCCCCCATGGCCCACACCGGAACGGATAGACACACAGGGGCCGTCCCCCGTCGTGCCCCACCACGGACCCGCCAGAACCCGATCGCCCACCAGCGTTACCGAGGGGCTTCGGGGGGCGATTCGAAACTACATAGATAGTCACCAAGACTCTGGTCAGCTTCTTGCTGGTCAGGGCCTTGCGTTGGTGCCCCCGGCAGGATTCGAACCTGCGACACACGGTTTAGGAAACCGATGCTCTATCCCCTGAGCTACGGGGGCGCGAGGGCCTAGTCTAGCGACCTGGGGGTTCACCTGGGGTGGCAGGGAGTGGCCCACGTTCACCCACGTCACCCGGACCGCCGTTCGCCCAGCCCAGGGCCACACGCCGAGCACACGTACCCCGGTTTGCGACCGGCGGTCGGCCGCGGTGCCCCGCGTTGGCACCGGTTCACTCGGGTTTGGCATCCGCTGGAGAGCACACAACGTGCACATCATCGAAGATGACGATGCGCTCCGGGCTACGGATTCGGCAGGGTGCGCCAGGCGGCGGTGAGTGCTGCCACGTCAGGGTATCGGTCGGCAGGTGTCGTGGCGGTGGCGTTTACGGCTACTTGCATCTGGTGGTGGGAGCCGCGCCAGCCGGGTGGGGAGTCGAGGAGGTGGTGGATGGTGCGGCCGAGGGTGTAGACGGTCGTGCGCTGGTCGATGACGGCGCCGCGGACGAATTCTTCGGGAGCCATGTAGCGGCGGGATCCGGGGAGGCGGTCTGCGTCGAGGGTGAACGGCCCGGGCCGGTACTCGTCGAGGTCGATCAGGCGGAGTCGGCGGGCGTGGAAGTCGTAGAGGAAGCAGCCGTCGTAGAGGTCAACCGCGACGTATCCGGCGGCGGTTATGGCCAGGTGTGCGTCGAGGATGGTGTCGATGGCCGCTTCGACGTCGGGCACGGGTAGTTGCTGAAACCGGTGCAGTGCGCTGCGATCCGAACCATGGACGGTGGCGTGGTTCAGCACGCTGCCGTCATGCCACGGATAGACCAGCGTCGGCCCGTCGAGGACGTGCTCGGGGCGCACGATCGCCGGGTGCTGGACCGCGGCGTGGAACCTGGCAGCCCGGAGCAGGGAATGGCGACTGGGCGCGGTGGTGGCTGTCTTGACGAACCAGCGGCGCCCGGACGCCTCGACGCCGTAGGAGACGCACCCGGAGTCCTGGGCGTCGAAGATTGCGAACGCAGAGTCCAGGGATAATTCCACGCAGGGAGAGTAAGGCAGGTAGGCGTACGCCCTTCAGGGGTGGAGAATCCTGTCGTAGTCTTCGTCGTTCCAGCCGTCGGTGTTGTGCTTTCGAAGGCTGCCCGCGACGCGCGTCAGCATCAGCACGTCGCCGTTGAGAGTCAGGGCCGCATCCTCGGCCGTGCCGGCGAGGATCCTGGCCACCGTTGCCAGCATCTGGGGTTTACCCCTGTCGACCAGGGTTTCCTTGCGCATGTAGAAGCTGACATCGACGTAGGCCTCCGGCTCCCACTCCCACAGAGCACCACCGTCGTCCTCGGCGCTGCAGTAGCCGCGCCGGCCGCCGGTGATGTCCAGGACGTACCCGTGCTCGTCGTTCAGGTCGCCGCTGAGCATCCTGCCGCCGGACGCCGTGGACGTCTCGACCGCTCCCGGAGCGGCCAGTTCCGCCAGCTGCTCGAGTGGGATGTCGCCCGCCAGTGTCAACCGGTACTCGACAGCCATCCGCGTCCCTTCGTTAGCCTCGCCGGATGGTCTAAGGATCGCATCGTCACGCGTTACCGCCGCCATTTCCTCCAGCCTGTCGTGGGCCAGTCGTGGATCTGCTTGTGCAGGGCGGCGAGGTCTCCTCGCCAGGCATGGAGGTTCAACATCACGCCTTGGGTCTGCTCGGCGTCGACCTTTCTAGATACCGCGCCCCAGATTGCGCGGCCCGGCACGGGAAGAGAGGTCGCGTAGCAGTCGAGACATACCCCTGGCGGACAGAGGACGACCGGCGGCTCGATCCGCCGGTCGCAGAAAGGAAGAGTCCGCGCAGGCGGTCACGGGTCCGTCGGCGTCGCAGCGTGCCGACTAGGACGTCGGCCCGACGCCGTCGGGTCCGCGGGCGAGCTGGCCACGGCCTCACCCGCCAGTCTGGAGGCGGCACAACACCGTTCCGCGTACACCCCAATTTCTCAGCGCCCGCTGCCTCCGTCGCGGCCCACCGCCAAGTCCGGCAGGAACAGCCGACGAGTGGTGTCCGCCGTGGACCGGCCTACCGCACAATCGTCTCCCGAACGCCGTAAAAGTCCCACCACGATTGTCGGTGTTCGCGTAGTTCTCCCGCGACTCGCCTCAGCAGGAGCCAGTTGCCATTGAGCACGAGCGCGGCATCCTCTTGCCGGCTGGCGAGAACGCGGCCGACGGCCGACATCATCGTGGGGACCACGTCGTCGAGTGGGTTGTTCTTGCGCAGGTCAAAGACGATGTTGGTGTACGTGTCGGGTTCCCATTCCCATCGGGTGCCGCCGTCGGCTTCGGCGTCGAAGTAGCCGTTGCTGCCTGCGTAGATGGTGACCGTGTAGCCGAGTTCCTCCCGGAGGTCGGCGCTGAGCAGCCGGGGGTAGCCGGGCTGTGTCGACTCCTCGACGCCGTGTGGGGCGACGAGGGGAGCGAGGTCCTCCAGCGGAGTGTTGCCGGCCAGGGTCAGTCGGTACTCGATGCCCACGTGCTGCCTGCCTTCTCAGTCTCGTCGGACGATCTGAATGATCGCACCGCTTCGGGTCACCGCGGCCAGTTCCTTGAGCTGTCGGACCGGCCAGTCGTCGAACTGCTTCTGCAGGGCGGTGATGTCACCGCGCCAGTCCTGCAGGTTCAACACCACCCGCTGGGTCTGCTGCCTTGCCACCTTCTGCGACACTTCCGTCCATACTCCGCGTACCGCTTTGCCGGGGGTGGGCGCGTAGCAGTCGAAGACGTGGCCCTCGACGAGGTAGTCGGGTTCCTTGTCGGGCTTGCCTCCGTCGCCGGTGCTCTGGCGTGCATCGGCGATTTCCAGCCGTGTCGGGTTTTGGTGTACGCGGTAGCCGTCGTGGGCGAGGGTGTCGGCGCACTCGTTCTCCAACTCCAGTGAGCGCCGTACCGCCTCGTCCTCGCGCGGTGGGATCCTGGTCCGTGGTCCGGTTGGTGAGCCGCCGAGAACGCCTGTGGGTGGCCTGCTCCAGCGGGTGAAGGCCGACCCGGGGAGATCGGCGGCTTCCTTGGCGGGTGTGGTTGCGGCCGTACTGCCGTCGGTGTCGAGGGAAGGGCTGGCCGGCGAGCGACCGCCAGCCCTCGCCTGAGCCTGGGCTGGATCTGTCCGGTGACAGCGAAGTCGAACCGCGTCCGCCCCCGTAAACACGGGCAGGTCATCTTCGATGGCAGCAACTCGATCCGAACCAGATTCGATGGCGAGAAGTTCACCGTCGCCGGCAACCGACAAGATCACCTCGACTGAGAAACCACCCACTGTGAGTGGCTGTGAGCGGTTGTGAGTGGGACAGGCGTTCGCCAGAGCACACAAACGGCGGTTCCTTAATGACGGCGCCACAAGCCGCGCACGGATTCTCGCCGTACCGCAGGTACCAGCCGGTGATCCGACCGCGCGGACCGGCCGGTTCCGTGCTCGGGCTGCCGTCCGGGCACGGAACAGGCGGGCCGTTGCCCTGTCACTCACCGCGACGCACGACCGCGGTGGCGTGATCCGCCCGAGGTGTGCCGCACCGACGCGGACGCACAGGCATTCATCCACCCCTGCCACCCCCAATCCGGGGATGGCACCCACCATCTTGGAGGTACCGGTCATGTTGACCACCTATCATCCCCAGTTCACTGTTCCGTCCACCCGACCGATCCCGGCGGAGCTGCTCCTGGCCGAGAGCGGCCGCATGCGCCTGCCCGACTGGTGGGCCGTCGAGATGCTCGCCGAGCACCGCGTCCTGACCACCGCGCAGCTCACCGCACTCGGCTTCGCCACCACCACGGCGTCGGCCACCCGACGTCTGGCGATCCTCGCCCGCCGCGGCTGGATCGACCGCCTCTGGAACACCGGCACCGCGGCCACCGCCGACACCTCGTGGTGCCTCGGCCCGATCGGCGCCCAACTCACCCCACTCGACGAAGACCGCGACGTCACACCGGCGCAGGCCTACCGGGCCCGCGACCAGCTCCGCGAACACGCGGGGCTGCCCGGGCCTGCTGCAGGCCAACGACTTCTTCGTCGACCTGGCCACCCACGCGCTCACCAAACCCAAGAGCGACCTACGCACCTGGTGGTCACCGCGCACCTGCCGATACGTCACCGCGGCGCGACATGCCGCCTGGCACGGCGAGTACATCTACGACCGCGACCGCCACGCGTTCTGGTACCAGCCCGACCCCGGCGAGATCCGTCCCGCCGACCTCGCCGACCGCGTCCACGCCTACCGACGCTTGGCCGAACAAACCAGTCTGGCGACCCTGCTGTTCCACGCCGCCGACCCGCAGCGAGAGCAGGACCTGCGCCGCTACCTCGAGCGCCGCAACACGCGGCACTTCACCGTCGTCACCAGCAACCCCGAGAACGGCCACCCGGCCGACCCGGTCTGGCAGCCGATCGGCGAGACACACCGCCTCGCCCTGACCGACCTTCCCCACACCCCCGAGCAGTGGCCGCCCGACACCGTGACCTTCAAGGAGGTACGGCCCCGAGCCCCACACCCCATCTACGACCCCGAGCGCCCCTACGACGAATCCGTCGCCGACGGCCAGTACCACTACCCGCCGCGCCCCTGACCACCCGACCGCTGCTCCTCGACCGGCCTGCGTGCCGGTCGAGGAGCAGACCGGGGCGGCCACCGAGGCGACCGCCCGTCAGTGTCAGGGGACTGGCGAGGTTGCCCGTTCGCTTCGAACCCGAACGGCAACCCCTACGGCTCTCACACCGCAGGTCGCAGCCGCTGTGGCCACGTCGATCGGCAGGCGACTGACACTGCCCGTGTCACCGACAGTTCGCCAAACGCGCGAGACCAGGGAGGTTGACATGTCCAAGCAGGATTTCCGCACAGCGCCTGCGGACCTTCGGTTGCTTCCGCCCGCTGCGGCCGCGGGGCGCACCAACCTCACACCCACTCGCACCTGAGACCTTGGAGCAACAACGATGATCACCCCGCACCGCGATCCTCACCAGCGTCACCGGCCCGACTCACACCCACCCTCACCGCACCGTCTGGCCGAACCCGTTGTGCCCGGCGTTTCAGCGGTCAGTGCCGATCTCCGTTCTACCGTCCGTCTTGATCCTGACCCCCAACCTGACCCCCCACAGCCACTCACAGCCCAGGTCAACCCCGCTGTCAGCAGTCTGCGACCGCTCCAGACAGACCCTCCAGTTTCGGGTCTCCCCCCAGGGGCTTGTGCCCATGGGTAAACACCTACCGACCGCGGATCCGCTGCTGCGCCTGCAGGCCAGCATCACCGCCCGCGATGACCGGCTCCTGGGCTGGCTCTACGACCACGGCGTGCTCACCACCGACCAGGTCGCCGCCGCTCTGTTCCCGTCCCTGGACTTCACCCAACGCCGGCTACGCCGCCTCACCGCCTTACGCGCGGTGGACCGGTTCCGGCCCAACAAGGCCGACGGAGGCTCCCACCCGTACCACTACGTCCTGGACCAGCTCGGCTACGACCACGTCCACGCCCAACGCGGACTCGGCCGGCCACGCCGGGACCAGGCCCGCCGCCGCAAACAGTCCCTCACCTCCCGGCCGGACCTGCCGCACCTGCTCGGCGGCAACCAGGTCTTCATCGACCTCGCCGCCCACGCCCGCACCCACCCCGACACGAAGCTGGTCCGCTGGCAGCCCGCGTCCGCCTACCACGAACCCGGCACCCTCTACCGCAAAGGCGCCAACCCGCACCTCATCATCGCCGGAGCGACCGGCTTCCCCCGCCCGGACGGCGCCGGGATATGGACAGAGCACGAACGTTCCGTGCCGTTCTTCCTCGAGTACGACACCAGCGGTGAGAACCTGCAGGTCCTCATCGACAAAATCATCAAATACGAGCGGCTCTACCTCCTCAGCACCTGGGCATGGCCGGTGCTGTTGCACCTACCCTCCGCACGACGCGAGGCGAACCTGCACCACCGGATCGCCGGCACCGACCTGAAGGCGGTCATCGCCACCACGACCGCCGAACTACGCACCGCCCTCGCCGCCAGCCCCGCCCACCAGATCTGGCAACTGCCCGGCCGTACCGGCCGTCGCCGCCTCATCGACCTGCCCTACACCGACACCCACCACGACGACCAATACCCCACCCACCACCAGCCCACCCCGGACGAGCGGGCCGCCTAATGAGGGGGAGCGGGACACATGGCGCGTGCGGTGGCCTGCGGGCCGCACACGCCGCCGAATCCACCCTCCACCCGCAGCTCGCCGGGCCGGTAACCATCACCCGCCGTGCGGGCGCGCACCGGGGCGACCAGAGGGGACTGCGCCTCGATCGAAAGCGTTGAGTCGGCCTGAGTCGCGGTGTCAGGATTGCTCCTGGTCCGTTTCCTCAGGCCGCTCGGGCCACGCCCGCCGCCGAATAGACCCACCGCCGCCAACCCGTGGCTGGCAGCCTCAGCGCATCACCCTGCGCCTGCTCCTCGCACCTCATGGCCACGAGCGGACGAACGACTTGACCTTCTGGCCAAGGTGAGCGTCGATCGTGTCTGCCGCCCGCCACTCGTGCCGGCGGACGGCGAACACGACCGACAGAAGGAGACTCGCCGTGTCCCGTGAACGCCTCAGCCTGCTCGCCGCGATTCCCGACGACGTGACCGACTCTCTCTTGTGGCGGCTCGCCCTCGACGTCACCGCCGCCCACCAACCCGACCAGAACGGCGACTGCCGCAACCTGCAGTGTTGCAAGCACCGCGGCATGTGTCCTACCGCCCGCACCTCCCGGCACGCCATGAACCTCGCCCGGCGCGCACGCCCAACTGCTACCCCGCACGCGCAGGGACGCACCGTTGCGGCTACGCGCCCACCCGGGGCATTTCACGGCTGGTTCGCTACTGCACAAGCACCCTCGCGACTGAGGGCTGGCCAACCGCCGCGAGAGGCAACCTTGCGATCCATGCCGGCCGCCGCCGCGTAGGAGTACGCGCTGTCCCCGCGAAACTTCGCTGCGGGGCGACCTGCTGTGCGTGGATGTACCGACCGGCCGGACCGTTCACTACATGCGTCGTCGTGCAAGCGCCTTCCCGCTGGCCACCGGAGCGCACCCCACGGTCTGAGTGACGAAGGGTCTGCCATGCGCTGTCCGCCCCTGCCGGTGGCCGACCCAGCAACCTCACTTCCTGTCGAACTACTTCACCGCTTCCTCGCCGTTATACCTTCACCGCCGATATATTGAGGCTATGGCCACACCTACGCCGTTACGGGAACCGACCTTTCTCATCCTGACCGCGCTCGCGCGGGAGTCCATGCACGGTTACGGCGTCATCAGCGACGTCGCTGCGCTCTCCGGTGGGCGGTTGGCGCTGCGGCCCGGCACCCTCTACGGCGCGCTCGACCGCCTCACCGACGAGGGTCTAGTCGAGCGAGACCGCGAGGAGGTCGTGGAGGGACGGCTTCGCCGTTACTACCGGCTCACCGAAGCAGGCAGGTCTGTGCTCGTCGCCGAGACCGAGCGGTTGCGCCGCAACGTCGAGGCCGCCACCCAACGGCTCCGTGCCCGGCCCGCGGGAATCCTCGCCGTCGACCCCGCGTCACGCGGGCGCCTCACTTTGCCCGGACCGACCGCCCACCCCACTCTTCGACCGACCGGAGGCCTGGCATGAACCAGCCCAACCCAGCACCGGAACCTAGGGCCGGGTCACCGTTGGCGTCCCGCTACCGACGGCTGCTGCGGGCCTACCCGGGCGACTACCGGGCCGAGCGGGGCGAGGAGATCGTCGGGACGTACCTTGACACAGTCGGACCGGGGCGGCGCTGGCCCTCCCCTCACGACGCCTTCGACCTCCTCGGTGCCGGGCTCCGGGAGCGACTGCGTGGGTACGGCGCCCTCAGGCTGGCCGCGGCCTTCCCGCTGGCCGCGACCGTCGCGCTGAACACCCTCGTCGCGGTCGCGACCTTCCTGCTCCTGCAGGTCGAGTTCGAAGACCCCCGCTTCGCCAGGCTGGACCCGGTTGGTCCGTTCCAGACCCTCGGCGCTCTCATCTGGCTGGGCTGGCTGGTCGTCGGCCTCACCGCCACGGCGCTACCTGGGGCCTGGACCCGCGCCGCCGCGGCCGGTGGTCTCCTGCTGACTGTCGCCGTGCCACTCGTGGCTGCTCTCATCGGACAACCCCGGCCGCCGCTGTTCGTGCTACTTCCCGCCGTCGCGCTTGGCCTCGGTACCCTCGCGCTGCCCTCCCACCCCAGGTGGGTAGCACGTAGCCTGCCGCTACTCACGGCCGGCTGTGTAGCAGCCGTATCCGTGGCATTCAGCGCCGCCGAGAACGGCGGAAACATGTTCACCTCGTACAGCTCGACTCCTGAGCTGTTGGCCATGGCCGGTGGGCTGATGTTCGCGCTGGTCCTGCTCATCGGCCTCGGGCGCGCCCTACGGGCCGACGACGCCGGGCTCTGGGCGGCTCTTCTCCTCGCCACCCCGGCAGCCCTGCTCGGCGCCGACCAGCTGAGCCAAGGGATCTGGGGCAGCCACGGAGGCGGACCCAGCCCAACAGCCTTCGCCGCCACGACCGGGGCGATCCTTCTCGCGGGCTCGGCGCTGCTGGCAGTTGCCCTCGCCGGTCAAGCCGCACGCCACCGGAGCGTACGCCGACGAGTACTCGACATTGTCTGCCCGACCTGCGGGCATAGGCAGCAGGCGACAGCCGAGGCGTGACCCTCCCTCGGCGCTTTCGGACTTGATAGCCGCAGGCAGCACACCTATCGCTATGCCGTGTCGAAGCTGTGTGGCCTCGGACTGGCTGCTCTGCCGGCCTGGCCTGGCTTCTGCGCGACGCCCCCGGCGGCCTGCCTCTGCTGGCGGTCTGGTTGGTGGTGATGCACCCCGGCGTGCTGCTCGCCGCCGTCGACGTCGCGGTCCGCAGGCTGCCCACGCCCGTGATCAGCTCCGCAGCTCTGCCTGCCGGCGTCGTGCTGGCCGGTCAGGCAGCGACCACAGGTCAGGCCCGAACGCTGGTCACCGCGGCGCTCGCCGCAGCAGCTGCGCTCGGCGGGCCTGCACCTGGCCCTGATTCTCCTGGCGGGCAGCGGAATGGGCTCGGGCGACGTGCGGTTGGCCGCGCTGCTCGGCGCGGCACTGGGCGCCACCGGCTGGCCCGCGGTGTTCCTCGGCGGCCTACTGCCCTTCGTGCTCGCCGTTCCTGAAGCGCTGGCGCGCCTGGCACTGCGCCGTGCACACAGCATCGCCTTCGGCCCTTACCTGGTCGCCGGTGCACTGATAGCGACCATGGTCGACAAATGATCAGGCGCCAGCAGCGTGTGTTGCGCGCGCTCTGCGCATAGCCGGCAAGCCACTACGGGCATGAAAGTTGTTTTGGCCCCATTGGACCAAATTGTTCTGGCCCCACCTGCGGGATTCCAACTCCCCTTGGCCCCACACGGCACCGATGCGTCGAGGGACCTTGTCGGACCCCAGCAGCGTTGCGCGACCCGACGTGCACGCGGATAGACTCCGCCTACGTACGATGAGGTACGGCTGCGGAGGAGCGCTGCTGCTCGAGCACGTCAGTCGGGCCAAGATCAGCACGGGGAGCACCCTGCATTGACCAACCACCTTACCGGTTCTGGGCTCCGCCGCGTTGGCCTCCGTGATCATTATCGAAGCTCCACAGATGACATGGTCAACGACTTCTATGGCCCATGCCTGGGTGCTTCGGTTCGATATGACCGAGCGGTCGGCTACTTCACGGGTACCAGCTTGGCGTTGGCGGCGCGGGGAGTTGAGCGGCTCGCGTTGAAGGGCGGGCGGATTCGGCTCATAGCCAGCCCTCATCTGACGCCCGAAGATGTCGAACAGATCGAGCTGGGCTATCAGTACCGAGAGATCATCGCGCAAGCACTGCAGCGCGAGCTCGGCCCTCAAGTCGAGCAGTCACCAGGCATGCTAGCGCAGCTGGGCTTGCTGGGACGGCTCGTTGGTCAAGGCGTTCTCGACATCCGCATCGCGGTAGTTCGCCGACAGAATCGTCTGGCGCTCTACCACGAGAAAATTGGTGTCTTCACCGACAGTCACGATGATGTTGTGGCCTTCACAGGGTCGTCGAACGAGACGGCGAGCGCCTTAGTCGAGAACTTCGAGTCCGTGGAGGTCTTCAGGGGATGGATAGAGGCTGACCACGAACGGGTCAGGCGAATCGCAGACCACTTCATCGGGTTGTGGGACGGGGTCACACCGAGTGTTGAGGTCATCGACTTCCCCGATCTAGGCAAGGATCGCCTGCTGCAGCTCGCGAAGGCCGCCGAGCAGCGTGGTCTTAAGGAAGAGCTGCCAGGCTTGGAGTCCGGGATCCTCATCGGTAGTCGGTCTGGTTCCTTTCCGCTGCCACGAATGCCCTTGGATATGTCGCTGCGGGAGTACCAGAAGGATGCCATCAAGAAGTGGTTCACCGCGAATGGTCGTGGCGTCTTCCAGATGGCCACTGGCACCGGCAAGACGCTGACGGCGCTCGCGGCATTGTCAAAGATGGCGGAAATCTACGAGAAACAGCGCAAGCCACTGTTGGCGGTGGTAGTGGCGCCGCAGCTCGATTTGGTCGATCAGTGGAAGGCGGAGGCGGCACGCTTCGGCGTACAAGCCTTGTGCTGTTACGACAGCGCCCGGGCATGGACTGATGCGGCGAACGCGTTGACGATCGGCCTGGCGTCTAGGACGACTGGGTTCGGCATGCTGATCACTACCAACGCGACCTTGGTTCGCGCGCCGTTCCAGGAGTTCCTGAGCCGGCAGAGCGCGCCGTTCGTCTTCGTGGCCGACGAGGCACACAACCTCGGAGCCTCGTCCGCGCTTGCGGCTTTGCCAGCGTCCGCGCCATTTCGCATGGCTTTGACGGCGACTCCTGAGCGGTGGTTCGATCCAGCCGGCACTCGCGCGCTTGTTGAGTACTTCGGTGATCCGGTGATCGAGCTGGGACTGGCCGATGCGATCCGGCTCGGCGCGTTGTGCGAATACGACTATTACCCGGTGCCGGTTCGGCTGACCGAGGAAGAGAGCGAGCTGTATGCCCAGCTCACCCAGCGGATTGGGCAGGTGTTCGCCTCCGGCGTCGAACTCGACGTTTCCGACAGCGAAGGTGCATCACAGCTGTCCCGGTTGCTGCAGCGCCGAGCACAGTTGCTCGCCCATGCCGAGGGCAAGCTACAAGCACTTCGTGAGCAGCTTCGACCCAGGGCGGACGACCGTTGGCAGCTGTTGTACTGCGCGGAAGGGTCACCACCGCAGGGCGGCGAACGCCAGATTGACCAGGTGCAGCGGCTAGTCGGTGCAGAACTGGGCATCCCGAGCCACCCCTACACCTCCGAAGAGTCTCGGGATGACCGGCAGAACATCCTTGCCCGGTTCCGGCGCGGTGATCTCCGAGCGCTGGTGTCGATGCGGTGCCTGGACGAGGGTGTGGACGTGCCGGACGCCCGGCGTGCGTTCATCCTTGCGAGCACAAGCAACCCGCGGCAGTTCATTCAGCGGCGCGGCCGAATCTTGCGTCGTGCTGAAGGCAAGCAGTATGCGGAGATTGTTGACTTCATCGCAATACCCGACGGCCATGTGGACATGCAGTTGGAGCGCCGGCTGCTGCGCCGCGAGCTGGCCCGATTCTCGGACTTCGCCGCCACGGCGCGGAACGCCGGCGAGGCGTTGGCAACCATGCGACCCATCCGCACCGCGTACGGTTTGATGGACATCTAGGAGGAACAGTTAGTGGGCAGTGAACCGCGAACTGAACGCGAGGCTGTGGCACAAATAGCTGCCGAACAGGAGGATATCGTGCAGCAGCACATGAAGAATGTGCTAGATATATCGCGCCGCAGGATGCACCTACGAAACTTCTCACGCGGCCTGGTTGACCTGTATTCCAACGCGCTGGACAAGTTGGTTAAGTGATGAGGCTTATATCCCTCGAGCTTCACAACTTCCGACAGTTCGCCGGAACCCACAAGATCGAGTTCGCGACCGGGGATGACCGGAACGTCACCCTCATCTACGGGGCAAACGGCGGCGGGAAGACCACACTGCTCAACGCCTTCACCTGGGCGCTGTATGGACAAACCTCCCTGGACTTCGAGCAGCGAGACCGCTTGGTGTCGGACTCCGTGTGGGACGACGCCACAGGCGACGCTGTGCTGGAGACTAGCGTCGCCGTGGCCTTCGAACACAACAATGTGCACTATCACCTCAAGCGTCGAGTGACCACCCTTAAGGAGGGCGGTCGTGAACAGCTACCACATACGGTTGACGTGCAACTCGACAGCATGGAAATGAATGGGGTCTGGAAGAAGGTAGATCCGTGGGGTGATTCCATCGCCCAGATTCTACCCCAGGACTTGTCAAAGTTCTTCTTCTTCAACGGCGAAAGAATCGAGCAGCTCGTACAGCCGAAAGCTTACGCCGAGATCCAACTCGCGATCAAGACGCTGCTCGGTTTGGAACAATACGAGGTTGCCCTGAAGCACCTACCCGAATTGTCGAAGCGCCTCCGCGCAGAGTTGCGGAAACTCGGCGGTACGCAGGCCAGTAACATCGTCAACGAGCAGGATGAAGTTCGTGAGGCGATTGACCGCCTGGAGGACGAGCGTCGACGACTCAACGGTGAACATCGCCACTTGGGCGACGAAAAGGAACAAGTACTGGGCCTGCTGCGCGCAAACGGGCCGGCGGCGGAACTGCAGAAGCGCCGAGATGACCAGGAGCGCGCGTACAACGCGGCCGTGGAGCGGCAAGCACGGGCGCGAGAAGCACGCCGAAATCTTCTAAGCCGGCAGTCCTATAAGGTGTTGCTGGCCAAGCTGCTCCCGGATGTGGAGCAGGCGGCTATGGGTCTTCGGGACCAGGGGCAGCTGCCCGCACCTCTCAAGCGCCAGTTCGTGGAAGAACTCCTGAACACCGGGACGTGCATCTGCGGCACCGCGCTACGGCCGGGGGCTGAGCCGCACGCGCATGTTGAGCGGTGGCGGGCCAAGGCCGGCCTCGCCGAGGTGGAAGGCGCCTGGCAGCAGCTGCAGGGCCGTATCGGAGAGGTCCGTGACGTTGCCGCTGGCCTGCCTGAGCAGCTGCGGCAGGTCAATGCCGACATCGCGACGGCGATCGAGGACGCACGGCAGGCTGCCGCCATCGTCAGTGACGTCTCGGCGCAGATTAAGAAGTTGCCGGCAGAGGATGCCCAGCAACTTGAGAGCCGTCTCACGAAGCTTGACACGCAGATCATCGACAACAGGCGCCGCGTGTTCGACATCGAGCGCCAGTTGAAGGAGAAGGACGATCGGGCGGCGGAGCTTCGCAAGTTGTTGGCGAAAGTTGAGATAACTGACAAGCAAAGCGCCGTGATCCGTCGTCGTATCGACGTCAACGACTCCGCACATGCTGCGTTCCAAAAAATGTACGACACTGCTTGCGAGTTCGTACGCACCCGGTTGGACCGTCAGATTCGAGACGTCTTCTCACGGATCGCGGTCAAATCGTTCTACCCAGAACTCAACTCCTCGTTTGAGCTGCACCTGTGGAAGGGGTCGGGTGACGACCGGTTCCCAGCGCCGAAGTCCACCGGAGAGAACCAGATTCTAAGCCTCTCCTTCATCGGAGCTCTGGTGGCGCTGTGCCGCGAGCGCGCGAAGGAGGACGAGAACACGAAGTTTCTCGGCCACATGGGCGGCTTGTACCCCATCGTGATGGACGCCCCGTTCGGAAACCTGGACAACACCTATCGCCAGCAGATTGCCCAGGCGCTGCCCAACCTGGCCTCGCAAGTCGTGGTGCTGTCCAGCGCCGCGCAGGCCGAGGGGGTGGTCGCCGATGAACTTGAAGGACGGGTCGGCGCCAAGTATGTGGTCACGATGAAGACGACGAAGACCGATATCAACAGTGAGCGCCTCGTCCTCGACGACAAAAGCTTCGACTACGTGGTGCCTGCTGCAGATTCGGACCACGCGACCATCGAGAGGGTTCGTTGACATGGGTGACCCGCGGGTTCGCCGGCCGGCCGACAAGGCCGAGTTGATTTCTCGCCTCGCCGAGGGGAACGAATCTGTCTTCCCTTCCATGCGCGACCTCTTCGTGTTCGCCGCAGCGCTGGGCAAGGTGGACGAGCGACGCCGACCGCTGACGCGCGCCGCGAAAGACCCGATCCGGTTGGACCTCTTCCGCACCGACGCGGGCCACGAACTGCTCCTTCAATGCCTGGCCGTGCTAGCACATCCAAACGATGCCGAGATCCTGCGGGAAGACCGAGTGGACGAACGCATCGAGATCTTCGAGGAGTACGTGAACGGTGGTCTAGAGCTGCTGCAGGAGCACCTGGACGCCGGCAAGCTCAAGACCGACGACGAGGTGATCGTGGCAATGCTGAGCGCCTACTTCGATCACCACGATGGCGGCGACGATGTGGATCTGAGTCAGTTCGCCGATGATCTTGGACTGTAGGCCCCGCTGAGGGCTTGTAGTGCTGCCGGTGCCCAAACACCCGCCGCCAAGAGGCTGCGGTCGGCCCGCGACAACGGCGGGTCGGCCCCATCCTCGCCACGCTGCCCCGGCCGTTCGGTGCGGGTTCAGCGCTACAGGCCTGTCGGGCCTACGTCCGCCGAACGCCATGCCCTCGTCCCTACGGACGCCCGGCTGTGAAGCCCACCGCCCGCCACCTCGACGTTCTGGCCGCCGAACGCCGCGACCTAGCCTCGGGTCGTAGCGAACGCCCATACCGATGAGATCAAACCATCGCCCGTGCGGCCGAGGCCCAGCCCGGCGCACGCTTCGGGTGGAGTGCTAGCTGAGCAGACCGCTCAATGCTCCGCTCAGCGCGTCCCAGTCCGGCTCCGGCGTCATATGAGACCACGAGAACCGCAGAGCGCCTTGGACGCGGTCGTTGGACAGGCCCATCGCCTCCAGGACGTGACTCGGGGCGTAACTGTGCGATGTACACGCCGAGCCGTTCGAGATCGCCACGACGGGCTTCAGCGCCAGCATGACGGCCTCGGAGTCCAGGTATCCGCCATGTCCGTTCGGGATCGATACATTCAGTGTGCTCGGCAGCACATGATCCTGGTCGCCATTGAACTCCGGATCAAACGGGGCTAGGGCTGCCATAAGGCGGCCCCGTAACCTCTCGCAGGTTCGGCGGCGGTCACGCTGATCGGCCACGGCGAGGGCGGCGGCGGTGCCAAGCCCAGCGATCAACGCGACTGCCAACGTGCCGGCGCGAAGCCCTCGCTCCTGACCGCCGCCGTACTGCAAGGGGCGAAGCGGCGGGCGGACGAAGCCGCGTCGCCGCGCGATAAGGGCGCCTACGCCCTTGGGAGCGTAAATCTTGTGGCCGGATACACTGATCAGGTCGATACGGGATTGCCGCAGCGGCTCGAATTCCTTACCGAAAGCTTGGGCGGCGTCGACATGCAGGAAGGCGTCATGGTGATCCATAGCGGCCGTGATGTCGGCGAGGGGCTGCAGGACGCCGGTTTCGTTGTTGGCGTGCATGATCGAGACGAGCAGCGTGTCGGAACGAAGGGCACGGCGGAGATCGTCGGGATCGACCCGGCCAGAAGTATCGGCCTGCAGCAGAGTGACGGTGAAGCCTCGTCGACGTAATTCGTCGACGGGCTCGAGGACAGCTTTGTGCTCGATCGCCGTCGTGATGACGTGCCGGCGACTCGTGGCCTCGCCGTGATCAACCAAGCCCAGAAGGGCGAGATTGTTGCTCTCGGTCGCACCGCTGGTGAAGATCACCTCATCGGGACCGGCATCGACGACGGCGGCGACCTCCTCCCGCGCGGCCTGCACGCGGCTCTTGGCCGTCTGCCCATAGCCGTGGGTGCGACTGCCGGCGTTGCCAAAGTCACTGACCAGGTAGCGGGTCACCTCCTCGACAACGCGCGGTTCCAGAGGGGTCGTCGCGGCGCAGTCGAGGTACACCGGCATCGACTCCGGCTGACCTGCGGCAACGGCAAACTGCGAGGGCAAGGAGATGGATCGTCGTGGCACGCCACCACTGTACGGGATCAGCGGAGGGCTGGTACGTACGTAGCCATGCCCTGGTACGTGTTTGACTTACGTACCGCGTTGTCGTAAACCTGTACGACATGTCGACCTTGGCGCAACGCAGGCCGTCCCCCGTCGCGGAACGTCGAGGGGCCTTCGAATACGTCTTCCCCGCGATTCGCGGAGTTCAAGCTCAGCGTGAGTTCTATGTGACCATGTGTCCACTACGACTCATCCCACGGCTCTTCGTCTTCGATGAAGAGGAGCTCTTGCCGGAGTTGCGGGCTCAGCGGACCCTGAACCGTGCGAGGGTGCCCGACATCGCCCGGTATATTTTGGAAAATCAGGACACGTATACATTTTCTGCGCTGACCGCTTCCGTCGATGCCGACCTTCGCTTTGAGGGATTTGAGGGCGACGGGCCACTTGATCGCATCGGCACGCTGTCGATTCCAATGTCCGCCAAGTTCGTCATCAACGATGGCCAACATCGCCGCGCCGCCATCGAAGAAGCCCTACGGGAGAATCCCGAACTGGGCGACGAGAGCATCGCGGTCGTGCTGTTCCTCGACCTCGGTCTCAGCCGGTGCCAGCAGATGTTTGCCGACCTCAACCGGTACGCGATCCGCCCAGCACCGTCGCTGAGTGTGCTGTATGACCAGCGTGACACCCGTGCATGTATCGCGCGGCAGGTCGTCTTCGAGTCTCGTGTACTCACGGACCTTGTAGAAACTGAGAAAAGCAACCTGTCGGTCCGGTCCCGCAAGCTTTTCACCTTGTCGGCCGTGTTCACTTGCACCAAGGCCCTGCTCGACGGATTCGACGACCTCCCTTACGAGAAGCAAGCTGGCATCGCGCAGGATTTCTGGACCGCGCTCATCGACTATTTCCCTGACTGGAAGCGCGTCGCGCAGCAGGAAGTCACCGCCGGGGACATCCGCCGTGACTTCCTTCACTCGCACGGCATCGCCCTGCACGCATTGGGCAAGGTCGGCAACCGGTACGTGTCACCCACTTCATCGCCCCAGGTATGGCGGAAGAAGTTGGCCCCCCTGCGTGAGGTCGACTGGTCGCGGGCTAACCGAGCCATGTGGGAAGGCCGGGCACTGGTCGGCGGCAGAATCTCTAAGTCAAGCGCCAACGTACTCTTGACGACTAACGCTCTGCGCGGCGTGCTCGGACAAGAACTAAACGCGGAAGAACAGCTCGCCGAGAAGGCATTCATGGGAGAGGGTCGATGAGTCGCGGCAAGCCCACGCCAAACTCAGTCTTCGCTGCTGACGGATACTCGGCGGTCATCGAACGGCTGACCACCGAGATCCAGGAGTTGTACCTCACCGACCACATCCCCTGGGTGGTGGGCTACAGCGGGGGCAAGGACTCAACCGCGGTGCTGCAGCTGGTCTGGTTGGCCCTCGCCGGCTTGCCTGCTGAACAACGCAAGAAGCCGGTGCACGTCATCAGCACCGACACCCTCGTGGAAAACCCCGTCGTCGCCGCCTGGGTTGCGCGTTCTCTCGACGTCCTGGCCGACGCAGCCCGCACCGCCGCGATGCCGATCACGCCGCACCGGCTCACCCCTAGTGTCGAGGACTCCTTCTGGGTCAACCTGATCGGCCGCGGCTACCCGGCGCCTCGACCCAAGTTCCGCTGGTGCACCGAACGGCTCAAGATCAACCCGTCGAACACGTTCATCCGGAACGTCGTTCGTGATCACGGCGAGGCCATCCTGGTCCTCGGCACGCGCAAGGCCGAGAGCGCCGGCCGCTCCAGCCGCATGACCAAGCTCGAAGGTCGACGCATCAGGGACAAGCTGAGCCCGAACGGGAACCTGCCCAACTCGCTGGTGTACTCGCCCATCGAGGACTGGAGCAACGACGACGTCTGGATGTTCCTCATGCAGACACCCAACCCGTGGGGGTACTCGAACAAGGACCTGCTGACCATGTACTCCGGGGCATCCGCCGACGGCGAATGTCCCCTCGTCGTCGATTCCAGCACGCCCAGCTGCGGCGATAGCCGATTCGGCTGCTGGGTGTGCACCTTGGTCGACAAGGACAAGTCAATGTCCGCGATGATCCAAAACGACGACGAGAAGGAGTGGATGCTCCCGCTGCTGGCCCTGCGGGACGAGCTGGACGCCCCCGACCGGACGAAGCGGGACTTCCGCCGTATGAACGGCCGCATCCAGCTGTTCAACGACGACCTCATCCACGGGCCCTACACCCAAGAGGCCCGCGAACACTGGCTCCGCAAGCTCCTGGAGGCCCAGACCTACATCAGGAAGACCGGACCGGACAACGTCCGCGACCTCGAGCTCGTTTCCGCTGCGGAGCTCGAGGAGATCCGCCGCATATGGGTCATCGAGAAGCACGAGTTCGAAGACCGGCTCCCGGTCATCTACCGGGAAGCCACCAAGAGTGACTACCCAGGCAAGGCGATGGATGATCACTTGCCGCTCAACGCCGACGACGTGCAACTACTGCGCGACCTGACGGAGGGCGACCGCGTCCATTTCGAGCTTGTGCGAGAACTACTCGATGTCGAGCAGAGGCACCGGACGATGACTCGTCGTGCCGGGCTGTTCGACGCTTTGGAAGGAGCGCTCAAGCGCGGCTTCTACACCGATGCCGCGGACGCCACCGAGCGCGCCCTGCGCCGGCGCGACCTGCAGGCTAAGTCCAAGGAGCCGGCCAGCGACCCGCACGCAGGGTTGTTCGGCATAGCCGAAAGCTTCACCCGACCAGTCGACGCCATCGACGAGGAAGCCGCACATCAGTGATTCTGGACCAGCTCACACTCGAGAACGTCGGCGTCTTCGCCGGTCGTCACACCCTCGACCTGACCCCGCCTTCGTCCCGTAAGCCCGTGACGATAGTCGGGGGGTTCAACGGCAGCGGTAAGACAACCATCCTGGAGGCCATCCTCTTCGCGCTGTACGGCCCCCTGGCCCGATCAGTCTCCGGGCGCGCCCGCGGCTATGACTCCTATCTGCGGCAACTGGTCCACCACCGCGGCACCGGACCGTCCAAGGCGGCGGTCGAGCTGCGCTTCCATGCCTACCGGGAGGGCGAACGCTTCGACTATCGCATCCACCGAAGCTGGCAGATCCGCGGCAAGTCCGTCACCGAGGGAACCGCAGCCTACCTGAACAACGTGCTGGACAGGGATCTCACGGACCGTTGGGCCGAGCACGTCGAAGCGTTCATGCCCCGCGGCATCGCCGAGCTGTTTTTCTTCGACGGCGAGAAGATTGAGACGCTG
This sequence comes from Micromonospora sp. NPDC048935, assembly GCF_043197875.1. NCBI lineage: Bacteria > Bacillati > Actinomycetota > Actinomycetes > Micromonosporales > Micromonosporaceae > Micromonospora > Micromonospora sp. NPDC048935. The sequence continues at coordinate 346,633 of NZ_JBICTZ010000002.1, forward strand.
GCGGAACTCGACAATGCCCGCAGCATGTTGCGCACGGTCATCGGTGCGCTCCTCGGGCTGGACCTGGTCGACCGGCTCGACACCGACCTGGGCGTCATCGAACGCAACCACCGGAGGCAGTCCGCTGCCGGCGACAAGCAGACAAACCTAGACGAGCTGCAGCAACGCGTCACACAGACACGTGCCGTCGAAGAACGCCTTCATCAGGACCTTGCAGCCATCCGCGTCCGGGTCGAGCGTGCCGCCAAACGCCGCCACGAGCAGCAGGAACGTTTCCGTGTCGAAGGTGGTGAACTGTTCCGGCGTCGTAAAGACCTCGACGAAGCACGCGACAAGGCAACCGAACGACTCAAAGCAGCCGACAAGCAGCTACGCGACCTCGCCGAGGCCGCCGCGCCTTTCCTACTCGTCCCAGACCTCATCGATGAGGTGATCGAACAGGCCACGGCCGAGGTCGAGTCCGCCCAGATGAACCGCCTCGCCGGCGTGCTACGCGACCGCGACCGCGACATCATCGAGCGACTTCGAGGCATGAAAGTGCAAGCTGCGGCGATCGATGACCTCGACAAGTACCTCGCCGAGGAAAGGCTGCATCGCACCGCCCGCGCCAGCGCCACGGACATCACCCAGCTGACCGCAGATGACCTGGTCCACGTACGGGCGATGCACGAGCACGATCTACCTGATATTCGGCAGCGTCGGTCAGCGCTCCTACGGCAACGGGACCGGGCCACCGCCGATCTAGAGGACAATCAACGGCAGTTGGCGGCCGTACCTGAGGACGAAACTGTCAAGCACCTGCAGGAGGACCTCGATGCGGCTGTTGCCGACGAGACCGCCGCGCAACGCGACCTCGACCGTGCCGAGGCTGATCTCACTGCCGCGCGTGCCGCCGGAGCCTCCGCCATCAAGGCGTACGAGTCAGCGCTCAAGAAGGCCACCGACGCCGCCCTCGAGCGTGAGGACTCGCAGCGCGTGCTGGCCCATAGCCAACGGGTCCGCAACACCCTCACTGCGTTCCGGACGGAGGCCGTTAAGCGACACCTTCGCCGCATCGAGCGCCTCGTCCTGGAGTCCCTGCGCAGCCTGCTCCGTAAGCAGGACCTGGTCGCTGACCTACGCATTGACCCTGAGACCTTTACCGTCAGCCTTACCCGATCCGACGGCACCGACCTTGCACCCCAGCAACTGTCGGCCGGCGAACGTCAACTGCTCGCCGTCGCCCTGCTCTGGGGCTTGGCTCAGGCATCCGGCCGTCCCCTGCCGATTGTCATCGACACTCCTCTAGGACGCCTCGACGGACAGCACCGCGAGCATCTGATCCGCCGGTACTTCCCGCACGCGAGCCACCAGGTCATCCTGCTGTCAACCGACCAGGAAATCGACGAGGCAGCCTGGAAGGAACTCAAGCCCACCACCGGCCACGCGTACCACCTCGACCATCCATCCCACAGCACTGGCACCTCCATCCAGCCCGGCTACTTCTGGTGAGGACACGATGACCATCGAACACATCCGTTTGAGCCAGACCGCCAAGGATCAACTCATCACTCTCAAGCGGCGTACCAACCTCACCCAGTGGAACGTCCTGTGCCGGTGGGCGTTTGTTCGCTCACTCGCCGAGCCCACCATCCCGCCGAACGCGAAGATCGTCACCGACAGCAACGTCGAGATGAACTGGCGTACGTTCGCCGGCGCACACGGCAGCCTGCTGTGGGCGCTGCTTCGGGTTCGCTGTCACCGCGACGGCATCCCGTTGGACGACGAGAACCTCGCGCAGCAGTTCCGTCTACACCTCCATCGAGGAATCGGCTACCTCGCCGGCGATCGGCAGCTACGCACCATCGCCGACCTCATCAACCTCGACGCAACCCGATCCGCCAAGGCCGCATGACCCCCATCGCCCGGCACAAGACAGCGATGACAAGGCTATCGCTGTCGAGGCCCTTGGCCACCGCCGTCGACGACGCGATCGTCCACACCGACGTGACAGTCTTCGACTACGGATGTGGACGCGGCGGTGACCTTCAGCGCCTCACCGAACTCGGCATCAGCTGCTCCGGCTGGGATCCCAGCCATCGCCGCGAGGCCGAGCGGCGTGCCGCTGACGTCGTCAACCTCGGCTACGTCCTGAACGTCATCGAGGACCCCGTCGAACGCGCGGAAGTCCTTCACTCAGCATGGGCTCTGGCTCGAAAGGTCCTCATCGTGTCCGCCCGGCTCGTCTGGGACGCCAAAGGGTTGAACGGGCGGGCGGTCGGCGATGGGATCCTCACCACGGCCGGAACATTCCAAAAGTTCTACACCCAGCAGGAGCTGCGTGCATGGGTGGAGTCCACCCTCGCCGCCCCAACCCTCGCAGCCGGCCCGGGCGTCATGTACGTGTTCCGCGACCCGGCAGATGCCCAGTCACTACTCATCGATCGTGTCCGCCGGACCGCAAGAACCCCCACGCCTTGGGTCAGCACCCAACTCTTCGACGATCACAAAGTGCTGTTAACGCCTTTGATCACTTTCCTCACCGAACGAGGACGCCTTCCTCGGGCCGGAGAACTACCCGAGGCCGATGCGATCAAGCGACAGTTGGGAAGTATCGCGCGAGCCCACGCCGTTATCGTCAACGCCACCGGAGCGGAGAAGTGGGAGCAACACCGCCTCCACCGCGCCGAAGACCTCCTGGTGTACGCAGCCCTCGCACTTTTCGACCAACGGCCACCCTTCACCCACCTACCCAAGCCCGTCCAGCACGACGTGCGAGAGTTCTTCGGCACCTACAAACAATGGTGCACCCGGGCCGACAACCTCCTCATCACCACCGGCCAGCAGCAACGCCTCGACCTGGCCATCTGCGCCTCGCCCGTCGGGAAGCTGACCCCCAGCGCCCTCTACGTCCACAGCTCGGCACTGGGCCACCTCCCGCCCTTGCTGCGAGTCCTCGAAGGATGCGCCAACACTTTCGTAGGCGCCGTGCCCGGCGCGAACCTGGTGAAGCTACATCGAGGTCAGCCCGTCGTCTCCTATCTCAGCTATCCCACGTTCGATGCCGATCCGCACCCCGTCCTTGCACGATCGGTTATCGTCAACTTGCGTAAACTGGCAATCGACCTCCGTGACTACCGGCGGGTCGATAACCCTCCGCTGCTGCATCGCAAAGAGGAGTTTCTCGCCTCTGACCATCCCCGCCGCCTTCAATACGAGCGTCTAACGGCTTCCGAAAATCGCAATGGCCTGTACGCACACCCCGAGCGCATCGGTACGCTCAGGGCTGGGAAGCAACACTGCGAGAAGTTGGTGTACAGATTCGTGGGCATCGTCTCTACCGCCGCCATGCCAGCAGATAGTTCAGCAGAGCTAAAAGAGTCGTCTAACCCACCCAACGCAGCATGCGTTGTGACGGCGCCCGTGCAGTTTATAACCGATTGACCAGCAATTCTCGCTTGACGAACCGGTACGCCTTCCACGTGTCGTGAACCGCACAGAAAACCTTCATGTTGGGCGGCGTGAGTGCTCCATGTTCGAACCATGGGGCGATGCGCAACTCACCATCTTCTAGGTCGGCTCCACAATCCCGGTTCTCACACTTGTGCCGAAGGCTCACTACACGCAACGTCCACAGCGGGCGCGGAATGGTTACCCAGCCGAGCGCCGGGTGGCAAAACTGATCTGACCACGATTGAGTGTCGTAGATGCTGGTGTAACGACCCTTCGCGATGTTGCACCATCCGCACGCCAATCGCAGGTTGTCTAGGTCGTTGCTACCTCCGTCCGCCAAAGGGAGCACATGGTCAATTTCGATACTGACATGCCGAGGTTTCACTCTCGCCCGGACAAAATCGGTGAGCACCGGGGCGGGAACCGCGCGACGAGTCCTACCGGCGATGAAGTTGTCCCTGGCTGCCGCACTGAAGCGAAATCCACACAGATAACAGTGAGGGCGGCTCATCGACTCCCATAATTCGGTCCTGATAGGCTTGGACATTCGAGCACGCGCGGCTAGTCGACGTGCATTTACCTCGCGCCACGCTAACTTGCTCAACTCCTTCCAGGCGTCTGTTGCCTCCTCACGCGGCACGTCGTGCAGAAGGTCGAGCACACCGGGCCGAAGGCGCGAAGCAAGGTCGCTGAAACTTAGTGAGGTGTCGGCCGCGTACCGCGCCGGATCGACCAGCCCATCCAGGAACCAGCGCGCGTAGGCGCTAGCGATGTCGGCCTTGAGCAGCGCCTCCCTCGGACCATAGACGCGTGTTGGCACAGTGAAGGCGGCTAGCGAGTCAACAACATCACCGGACCATTTAGATTTGTTAACCTCGACCGCCTTCTGAAGGAAGGCGACGAGGTTTGCCACGCTCACCAGCGCCGACCTAGAACTGAAAGTTACTCAGCGGAGGGAGTCGGTCCGGGTTCTCTCGATACTCAAACCAGAGTGTCGCCAACTCCTTCTTCACTCGGTCGTTGTCTTTTTTGTAGCCATTAAACTCCCAATGGCGATTGAAGTATTTACGGCCCCTCTCGGGGCTAATCCAGTCATTAAAAGCCGCGTCGACATCTGCACGCGAACTCAAGGTTCTTCTCGCGTTGTGTAGGAACTTGAAGAAATCAGCAGCAAGGATAGTAAGGCTTACTTTGTTGTAAAGATTGCTGTCCCTCGTGCTTCCCCATGCATTTGGCGCTGCCGGATCCGTATCGGCGAAGTCGTCGCGTACGCGCGTGTAGAAGTGTGCAAAAACCTCCAGCCATGGCCCCTCCGACGCACCCCAAATCTTCTTACGTTCTCTCTGCGTGGTGGCGCCCGCCACATATTCAGACTGGGGTAGGCACTTCTTGCACCACAGCGCGGCATGGTCATTTTTGAGACCGTACTGGCGACCTCCGGTCAGATCCCGGAAGATTCTGATCAAACCGCGGAGCACACTCCACTGAAGGGAAACGTTCCGGTCATCGTTGACACCCGTCTTGACGAGACCATAAAAGGGACTGTTCGGGTCTCGGGTCAGATACGCGATTGCCCGAGAGTCATCGAACTTGATCTTGGCGTCTCGGAGGCGTTGCCCGATCTCCTCAACCTCATGATCGCCGAGGCTCGTCGCGACGATGGTTCCCAGCAGAGCGTCCGACAACGGCGTCGCCTTCTGGTTCACCACCACGAACTGAAAGACGTGTTCAGCCGGACTTGGATCCATCAGGAGAGAAACCGGGAGACGGCGAGACTGTTCCCGCAGGATCATCTCGTTGACGTTTGCAGGCGCGACGCCCTCCTCGAGGGATGCGAGCACGCGATCCTGATTGGCGTCGTCGTTAGCCTTGATTTCGGCCGCTTTGACGGCTCCGCGTAGGCGATGCTGTCCATCGACCAACACAACAGGCAGGAGATACGCCAGCACCGCATCCCTGTGGAATCCGAGCAACTCGTCATCAGCACCGTCGAGCCCCGTGCGCCTCAGCACCTCAAGTCGGGCTAAGACCTCAAGATAGAAGTCCGTGAGGTTGGTGCTCTCGGACAGCATAGTTGCAGCGTTCCAGTTAGGTCCGGTGTCGGGGCCCTGTCCGGCAGCCTCTTTGTCATCGTCGTCCTGGCTATCGTCCGGATCTTCTCCTTCGAGGGTGGAGTCGCCGGCTTCACTCGGCAGCCGGTGCCCGTAGTCGCTCTGGACCTGGGTGATCAAGTCCGCAATACGTTCATCCTCCGGCGTCCGATCAGCTAGATGCGGGAAGCGATTCCGCAGGTGTGCCGCGAGCCCTTGGAGAAGCTCTAGCATGGACTGTTCACGAAGGCCGTCAGTCCGGATGACGATGTCACCGAACTGAGTCTGCTCGTTGCCACCATCCCCTCGCTCGAACGAGACGTTGGCAAGGTCCTGCTGTGCGGCAAGGAGCGGGTTCTGAACCACATTGCGCGGATCACTAAAAAAGGCTGCGATCTCATCGACGCGGTCGTCCGTCTTGTCCCGCTGGAAACCGATGTTCTCGTGGCCCTCGACGCGCAGCCGCTGCGGAACCCCCGCCCATTTATCGATGTCGACCGCCGGCGCGGAGAACAACACCAACGGCTTTCCGCCATCCGCCTGGTAGGTGCGGTACGCGGGGTATCGGTACTCAGGCAACGAACTTGCTCCTCTGGCCACGGGACGGTGCCGACAACCTCACCACTGCAGGTGCCTCCGAGTAAACCTGCCCCCCAGCATCCCAAAACCGCCGTGTCGCGTCCACATAGCCCACGGTCGTGACTTCAGTGCGCGGAGGGCGCCCCGCAATGCCCGATGTCGCTTGGAGGCCACGCCGCCGCCGCGCCACCGGCAACTGCTTGCTTATCTGTGCAAACCATGGTTAAAGGTCGAGCTTGCTCTTGGTGCCCGAAGGCAATCGGGCAAGTAACCCATCGGCCCCAAATCGGCGGGCCGTCACAGTCGCTGCCCTGCCCGCTCAGCGCGGGGACAACATCACGGTCCATACCGCGCAGGGGCGTTCACCACCAGCGGCTCCTGACCTTGATCTCGCGCACGGGCATCTCGGAGGGGTGTAGGGGGCGTTCGACGACGGGGCGGATCGTGTGGGGTGTGATGCGGTCGCGTTCGTGTTCCTCGGCGAACCGGGCGGCCTGTTCGTGTTCGCCGAGGGTGTCCAGGGCCTTGAGGAGGTCGGTTATCAGGATGTCGAGGCGGTGGGTTTCGGCTTCGGCGGCGAGGAACCGTTCGTGGTGGGTGACTGCCCGGTGGCCGCACCACTGGCGTAGTAGTTCGTGGCGGGGCCGGTCGTGGCGGCGGTACCAGTCGTACTCCCATTCCGGTGTCGTCGACCGGCTGTCGCGGCCGACGCGGTGCTCATCGCCGAACTTGCATTTGTGGCGGGACTGGGCTTCCTGCTCGATGACGAGGTCGAGGACCTGGGTCGGATGGGCGTGGCATGCGGCCTCGACCAGTTGGAGGGTGCCGGCCGGTGACCGGGTGGTCCGGCCGTCGTGGTCGAACCATTGGGCCGAGGCGAGGATGTCGTTGATCGGGCCGTCGATGATCTCGCTCAGCCGGGCCCTGTCGTGGATGTCGGTGGCGCATGACACCGGGGACCAGAGCAGTTCGGCTACGTCATCGCTGATCAAGAGGCCGAAGATCTCCTCGACGCAGGCTTCCTCTGTGCGGTCGAGGCTGAGATCGTCGATGCGTTGCCAGTTCGCCATCAGCGCGTCGAAGGTCCCGACTTCGCTCCACGGCACCCGCAGCCGCGACCTTGGGGCCTTCTCCACCCGTTCGTCGGGGTCGTCGAGGAATCTGATCTCGAGGCGGGCGCTGGTCTTCTTCGGCTCGACGGCCAGGATGCGGACGCGTTCGGACGGTGCGTGGTCCGACTGCCGGTACGCCCATTCGTCGCCGATGGTGAAGCGGGAGGGGTCGGTTCTCATCCAGCTGTCCTTCGGGTAAGCGTCGCTTGTTGCGTGGTTCCGGGTCGTGCTGGCGGGTTGGCGCCGCGATGGCGACGGGTCCCGGCGCAGGCTCGTGCGCATTCGGCCGGAGTGTGGTGGCGGTTGAGGTGTCGACGCACTTCAGGCGCCGCTGTCGAGCAGCCCGTGGTGCCACGATTCGGCCTGTCGGCGGGTGCCGGCGTGGGCCTGCCGGTCGTGATCAGGGCGGTGCTCCTTGCGTGGTCCGTGGGGGCTCCAGTCACCGAGGAACGGGCGCAGGTCGTCGGGTCCGGGTTCGGGGTTGTAGTTGATGTCAGCCAGCACGCGGGGATTGCGGGTGGGGTCGATCCGGTCTGCGGCGGCCCTGCCCCATGCGACCCAGCTGGTGAGGTACTCGCCGGCGCCGGTCCGCCGCTCGGCCGCTTGTTCGAGGGCGGTGCAGAAGGCGCGGATGTCAGCTGCGGTGGTCCATGCCTGGTAGGCGTTGCGGAAGGTTTCCGCGCGGATGGTGTCTGCGGCCCGGCCGCGGGCGTCGGCCATTGCGGCGTGCCAGTGGGCGAGGGTGGCCTCCTCCTGCCGTCAGCGCTCGGCCGCTGCTTCCTCCTGCCGCCGCCGGTGTTCGATCGCGGCCTTCTCTCGCGCGGCTTCGGCTGCCCGCCGTTGCTGTTCGTCGGCGGTGACGCCAGCCTCGAACCCTTGGATGATCTGCGCGACGCGCTGTTCCAGACGTACGCGTGGGGTGTCGGTCCAGGTGTCCCGGTTGTCGTGTCCGGCTCGGGCGATCTCCAGACGGAGCCTGCCGGAGTCGACGACATCGAACTCCGGGGGTTTCATCCACGGCCGCAGGCGCATCACCTTCAGCTCCTCGGCGGTGGGTTCGTGCGGGACGTGGTCGCGTTCCTCGGTCAGGGTGACCGTGCGTCGGACCTGCCCGGCTTGGAGGAACACCCGCGGGTGTTTCGCCTTGGTGTTGACCCCGAGCCGGTGCCCACGCCGGGCCGCCTCGCCGGCGAGCTGCTGGATCAGCAGCAACGCCCGGGGCAGCGAGTCCGGGCTGACGGCGAGGTTGGTCGGATCGGCTTCGAGGGCGCTGAACGCCAGGTGCGGGTCGGTGGTGACACGTCGGGTGTTGAGCCGGATCCGGTTCCAGTCGGTCTCGTCCGGACCGGCGTCGGTGTACAGGCGGATGACGATGTCCCCGGCGGGTTGCGTCCACGGGAGTGGTGTACGACTTGCCCGTGATGGGCGTGTTGGGTAGATAGGAGACGGCCACCGCGCGATCCTTCGAGACGGCTAATACTGCAACGGCAGTAGGCGAATCGAGTTCGGTTCGTGTTCGTTGGTCTGCCTGTGGCGGACGTTGATGTCGATCAGTGGCATGGGGAGTTGGACCGGCTGCATGCCCGGATCGGGCCCAGGTTTCGGCGGTCGGAACCGCGGCGGCGGGCGCGTCAGTACCTGTGCGGGCTGGTCTCGGGCCTGGGCCGGAAGAACGGCTGGACCTTGGCGGAGCAGGCCGGGGATGTGTCGCCGGACGGGATGCAGCGGTTGTTGCGGTGGGCGGATTGGGACGTCGACGCGGTCCGTGACGATGTGCGGGACTACGTGGTCGAGCATCTCGGCGACCGGGCTGGTGTGTTGATCGTCGATGACACCGGGTTCCTGAAAAAGGGCACCCGGTCGGCCGGGGTGCAGCGGCAGTATTCGGGCACTGCTGGTCGGACGGAGAACTGCTAGGTCGGGACGTTCCTGGCCTACCGGTCCGTGAAGGGCCACGCGCTAATCGACCGGCAGCTTTACCTGCCGGCGTCGTGGACCGATGACCGGGATCGGTGCCGGGCCGCGGGGATCCCGGACGAGGTGCAGTTCGCCACGAAGGTCCAGATGGCCCGGGACATGCTGGGTCGAGCCTTCGACGCCGGGGTGCCGGTCGGGTGGGTGACGATGGACGAGGCCTACGGGCAGTCGAAGTCGTTGCGGGTCTGGTTGGAACAACGGGATGTGGGTTATGTGGTCGCGACCCGCCGCAACGACGACATGATCACCACCAGCATGGGCACCGCCCGCGCCGACCAACTCATCGCCGCGCTGCCGGCCCGGGCGTGGTGCCGGCTGTCCGCCGGCGCGGGCGCTCACGGCCCGCGCGAGTACTGGTGGGCGCGGGTGCCAGTGCGGATCTGCTGGCAGCCCGGCCGCGGACACTGGCTCCTCGCCCGCCGGAGCATGACGACCGGGGAGATCGCCTACTACGTCTGCTACGGACCCCGCCGCACCCGCCTGCTCGACCTGGCCCGCATCGCGGGAGCACGGTGGGCGATCGAGGAGTGCTTCCAGCAGGCCAAGAACGAAGCCGGCCTCGACGAATACCAGGTCCGCGACTGGCGAGCCTGGTACGCCCACATCACCCTGTCCATGGCCGCCCACGCCTGGCTCTCCGTGGCCCGATCCCTTACCGCAAAAGGGGATCCAGCACCGGCGACGACATGATGATCGGCTACACCGTACCGGAGATCCGAAGACTGCTCACCGCACTCATAGTGCGATCAACCCACCCACCCGAGCACGTCTGGGCCTGGTCCCGCTGGCGCCGACGACGCCAACACCAAGCCCGAACCTGCCACTACCGACGACACGGCTACCCCTGACCAACTGCCGTTGCAGTACTAAGTCCGAGTGAAGGAGTGTGATGCGCGATGGCCGCATCTGAGAGTGTGAGCCCTGTTGAGCTGCTGCGCGAGCAGATCGAGGGCGCGTCGCCGGATGTGTTGCGGGCGATGGTGAAGACGTTCGCGCAGGCGTTGATGTCCGCCGAAGCGGATGCGATCTGCGGCGCTGATTACGGGCAGCGCAGCGAGACGCGGGTGAACTCCCGCAACGGTTACCGGGTGCGGGACTGGGACACCCGAGCTGGCACGATCGACCTCGCGGTGCCGAAGCTGCGCAGCGGGTCGTACTTCCCGGACTGGTTGCTGACTCATCGCCGGCGGGCTGAGCAGGCGTTGGTCTCGGTCGTGGCGACGTCCTGTCTGCTCGGGGTCTCGACCCGCCGGGTGGAAAAGCTGGTCGAGCAACTCGGCGTCAAGCAGCTGTCCAAGTCGCAGGTGTCGGAGATGGCCGCGCACCTGGATGCGCAGGTCGAGGCGTTCCGCAACCGGCCGCTGGACTCGGGGTATTACGCGTTCGTTTGGATGGACGCGTTGACGATGAAGGTCCGCGAGGCCGGGCGGACGGTCAACGTCCACGCGCTGGTCGCGGTGGGGGTCAACGCGGACGGTCAACGCGAAGTCCTCGGCTTTGATGTCGCCTCCGACGAGGACGGCGCTGGCTGGCTGGCGTTTCTACGCTCGTTGACCGCCCGCGGGCTGACCGGTGTTCAACTGGTCATCTCTGATGCCCACCGCGCTCTTGTGGGCGCGATCGGCGCCGTCCTGCCCGGCGCCACCTGGCAACGCTGCCGCACCCACTACCTGCGCAACCTGCTCACGAAGGTGCCCAAGTCCGCGCAGCCATGGATCGCGACCCTCGTGCGGACGATCTTCGACCAACCCGACGCCGACGCCGTGCGAGCCCAGTTCAACCGAGTCGTGAGCACCATCGAGGCGAAGTTCCCGGCCGCCGCCGAACACCTCGCCGACGCCCGCGACGACCTCCTGGCCTTCACCGGTTTCCCGCGTGAGATCTGGCGCCAGATCTGGTCAAACAATCCGCAGGAACGCCTGAACAAAGAGATCCGCCGCCGCACCGACGTCGTCGGGATCTTCCCGAACCGCCCGGCGATCATCCGCCTCGTCGGCGCGGTCCTGGCCGAACAGACCGACGAATGGACCGAAGGACGCCGCTACATGGGCTTGGAGATCCTCACCAAAACCCGCCTCATCATCGACCAACACGACACCGGCCAGGCCGACCCCACCCCGATCGCCGCCTAACATCAAACCGGATCCCGCGATGGCCGTCTCCTACACCACCAGCGCGGACGTGACCTCCCCGGCGTCACGGCCAGTGTGGCGCAGATGGTGACCCGATGGCACAAGTCCCTCCTGCTTGAACGCGAGAATGATCCGCCGCTACCGGGCCCGCGTTGCACTGTCGGGACTCTCGATACGGACCATGCCGCCCTCGAGCTGTAGGCGGTCGAGCAGTTCGCGAGCCGATCGCAGCAGGTCCTCCGACGAAGCGCCGCCGGCGATGCCGCCGAGTGCCGGCGTCTCGGACCGCGGGAGGGAAGCGCGGTGGTCGGGATGATCGGGATGGTGGCCATGCTCAACGTAGAAGCGACCGGCGTCGGTAGAGCACGCCCTCCACACCCCTGCCTTGCGTGTCACCGTCACCAAGCCCCGGTCCTGGAGCGCACGCGCCGACCGGCGATACTCGACGCCATCCGGGCCGCTGAGGGCATTACCGCCGTGGATCCGGCGAAGCAGGTCGAGCTGCCGCTCATTGAGCGAATCCCATCGCTGCACCACCCGACAGTAAGGGGCACGGCGTACTCGATGGAGCTGGACACGGCTGTAATGGCATCCCGGTCGGAGCAAGCGACCGAACCGGCGCCCACTGAAGCTCTTCCTGGAGCTCACTCCCACACCGCTGGTAGCACAGCGCCGATCACCCAGGGCGGCGGCTGGTGAGGCGGTCCGACCCGGTTGCCTACCGCCCTGGTGCGCTAGGCCGTGTTTCGTAGGGCACGAAGCCATTGGTTGATGGCGGCGATGGTGAGGGTGGCTTCGTAGCGCACGGCGAGTTTGTCGTATCTGGTGGCCATGGCGCGGTGTTGTTTGAGCTGGTTGATGCCGCACTCCACGGCGTGACGCAGGCGGTAGACGTCGGGGTCGAAGGCGGGCGGACGCCCGCCTTGGGATCCTTTGGCCTTGCGGTGCGCGTCCTGGTCAGCCTTGCTCGGGATGCACGCGCGAATGCCCCGGGATCGCAGGTGGGCGCGGTTGGCCTTGGACGTGTACGCCTTGTCGGCCAGCACGGTGTCGAGGCGGGTGCGTGGCCGGCCACCACCGGCTCTGGGGATACGGACCTTGGCCAGCACGGGGATGAACTGTGGGCTGTCACCGCGCTGTCCGGCGGTCACCACCAGGGCCATCAGTTTGCGGCCCTGCTCGCAGGCCAGATGGGTCTTGGTGCTCCAGCCGCCCCTCGATCTGCCGAGCCCGTGATCGGCCGGCTCGGCCTGCACACCACCAGGAGGCTCCTTCTGCGCCTGGCCGTCGCGGCGGGCTCCCGCCGCGTGCTGGTGGGCGCGGCTGATGGTCGAGTCCACGCTCACCGTCCAGCCGACCAACCCCGCCGCGTCCGCCCGGGCCTGCAACGAGGTGAGGATCTGCGCCCAGACACCGTCACGCTGCCACCGCCGAAACCATCGATACAAGCTCTGCCACGGCGGGTACTCCGCAGGCACGTCGCGCCACGGCGATCCGGTCCGGACCCGCCACCGGATCCCGTCGATGATCAGTCTCATGGTCCATCTGCGCGGCCGAGCATGACCCATCCCGGCAGGCAGCAACGGCTCCAACACCGCCCACTGCACGTCGGTCAGGTCATGTCGCCTCACTGCCGTTACGCTCGGCACGAGGTCTCCGGTGTGAAGTTCTAGCTTGGTCGCTGAACCAACTACCGGAGACCTCTTCAATTAGCGACCACCGCCACGCCCCAACAACGACGCCTACGAAACACCGCCTAGACGCAAGTTCGACTTCGTGTCTGAGATTTCCGTCCTGTCGATGGCCGCGGCCGCCGGGCCGTCCGAGCAGGTGACAACGTCCTCCCACGAACCCGGCGCGTTGGTCAGCCACCCTCGAACTGGATCGGCAGCGAACATCCGCGCCCAACTGGCGGAGAACTCGTAACGCCGATAGCGTCGCCGCGGCCGAACCTGTCGTACGACCCGTCTATGTCCGCACCCTCGGCAGGATGCCCGCCGGGGGAGATACTGTCGACGCAGGCGTGACAGGCACCACCGACATGTCCCAGGTGATCGGCCCAACCACGTCGGCCACCACCTGTCACGCGGTCAAGAATCTTCGCCCAGTTCCCATCGCTGCGCCAGTGGCGGAACACCTCGTACCGCGCGGCCCAGGATCCGTGGCACTCGGAATGTCACTTGTGCAAGTGCTGATATTCATTGCGATAGGGTTTCCAGTCGTGACCAAGCCAAGAGATGAATCGGTTTGCCCGGCTCACATACGATTGCACCGTATCCTCGGTCATGTCAGCTTGGCGAATCGCCCGCTCGTAACGCTCAACCTCAGCGCGAAGCTGCTCAACTGTCCAGGACTTCTCGCTCATGGCTGTTATCCCTCCAAATCTCGTTCATAGTCTGGCGGTTTATTCGTCTCCGCTCCTGTATCCCCACCGGCCCTGAGAATATGTCTGCGTGTTCAGCAAAGAGGACTTAACCAACGGGGGCCCAGGCCGCCGGAAGGTGCTGGGACTGCCTCAAGGGCCAAGCCCCTCGTTGTCCTCAGCCTCCGTAGGCGGGGGCACGACCGAAGGATCCCCGCAGCACCAACGTTGGTGTCGGCATGGCCGGCGTTCCGGTGCCTCAGCCACACCTACTCTGGACGTCGGCCGGGGCTCCTTATTCGCGGCTTACGCACCTTTGACCAGCAAGGCGGGCATCGGTGTACACAAGCAGACGGGCGCCACCGTCATTCGCCAGTCCGCGGCGCTCCCACAAGCTAACCGGGCCGGGCCAAGCTTTCTCTGTCAACTGCCTTGCCGCAGGCCCGGCTGCACCACTACCACCCCAGATGAGCCGATCACGGCCGACTAATCGAAGCACCCAAATTCCAACGCCGCGCGCTGCAACGAGGGCTCTTCGCCGAGCTCCTCAGCCCCGTCCCACTCCAGCTTGCCACCCACGGCTTCGTACCCGGCGCCGCGCCGCCCATACCTCCGCCGCAAGCCTATGCACCCGCCCGACCGGGCAAAGTCGGGACACGCTGCCACCATCGACCACATATCGATCCGGCGGGGGCCCGAGACGGGCAGCTCTGCCCTTCTGTCGTACGCCGCGGCTAAGTTTCTCGCACGTGGCTGGCGTGTGGTGCCAGGTCACACATGGGATGCCGAGGAGGGCCGGTGCGCCTCACGCGGGTGTACGTCAGGTTTTTCAAGTCCTTCAACTTCGACTATGAGCGCCGCGCGAACGAAAAGGCTCAGCGTGCGACGTGGGAGATCCTGCCGGAGGGCTGGTATCCCCATGTGCGCCTCGACGTCGACCCCCAGATCACCGCGATCGTCGGAGCGAACGAGTCGGGCAAGAGCCACCTGCTGGACGCCATCGAGTGCGTCATGGGTGAGCGCGAGGTGACGCGTAGCGACTTCTGTCGCTACTCGCAGCTGTTCTCGGTCGAGACCGACGAAGTCCGGATACCTGACGTGGGCGCCGTCTTCATGGTCACCCGACAGGCGGAGTCCGAGTTGCTGGCGACACTCGACGTGACCAGGCGGTAGGCGAGACGTTCCTGTTCATGCGGCCCGGGGAAGGGCCTCCCTTCATCGTGGCGGACGAGACCATCGTCGAGCTTGACGACCCGGCCGAGGTGAAGGCGCTCGAAGGCATCTTGCCGCAGGTATTACGGTTCTCCACCAGCATCGCCGTTCCCGACAGCGTGCCGATCGCGTCGCTCTGGGGTGGCCGGCTGGGCAACCTCGCTGACCGCCGCCTCCGTGGTGAGTTCCTGGAAGCCGCCGAGCAAATCGATGCCGACGACGACGCCGACACAACGGCGTGGGGCCGGCGGTTGTGGTCGTTCTTCCGTCGCCCGACCTCGACGGCGGACAGCCGCGAGCAAGCACTTCAACGTAACGCGCAAGCCCTAGCCAAGAAACTGCTCGTCGATGTCGCCCGCATCGACGAGAGCATCTTCAAGGAGCTCCAGGAGGCCATCAACGAAGGCAAGGAGGGCGAAGTCAGTGGCCTTGAGGGCAAAATCAATGAGAGCTTGGCGCGACACCTCAACCTGTCACGCTGGTGGAGCCAGGACAACGACTTCAAACTCCGCGTTACCACCCGAGAGCGGGAGCTCGTGTTCACCATCCGCGACCGCACCGGGGCGGAGTATTCCTTCGGCGAACGCAGCCGGGGTCTGACGCACTTCCTCGCCTACTTCGTTCAGCTCCGGGCCCACCGGCCGGCCGAGGACCGCGACGAGATCCTGCTCATGGATGAACCCGACGCCTACCTGTCGAACTCCGGCCAGCAGGACCTCCTGCGC
Organism: Micromonospora sp. NPDC048935; assembly: GCF_043197875.1. Lineage (NCBI taxonomy): Bacteria > Bacillati > Actinomycetota > Actinomycetes > Micromonosporales > Micromonosporaceae > Micromonospora > Micromonospora sp. NPDC048935. The sequence goes on from NZ_JBICTZ010000002.1 coordinate 362,254, forward strand.
GTGCTGGAGAACTTCGCGATTCCCGACGACCGACGCCGGACGGACCAGGTCATCTATGTCACCCACTCACCCTTCTTGATCAACAAGAACGCCGCGGATCGACTGCGGGTCCTCGACAAGGGCGCTCAAGAAGAAGGCACCCGCGTAGTCAGGGACGTCGCCCGCACCCACTACGAGCCCCTGCGCTCCTCCCTGGACAGCTACGTGGCCGAGACCGCCTTCATCGGTGGCAAGAACCTCATCGTCGAAGGATCCGCCGACCAAGTGATGCTGGCCGGGATGTCCAACGCGCTGCGCGTCCGGCGGCCCGACGTCGCCCGGATGCTGGACCTCAACGAAGTCACGATCGTGCCCGCCGGCAGCGCCGACAGCGTCCCCTACATCGCCTACCTCGCCCGCGGCCGCGACCCGATCAAGCCCCCGTGCGTAGCGCTCCTCGACGGTGACGACGCCGGCCGAAGGGCCGTCGGCAAACTGAGGCGCAGCGAGGCGAACCGCAAGCCGGTCCTCGACCCGAAGTTCGTCGTTTGCCTTGACACCTGGGCCACCAAACGCGCAGCATCGGCACCGGATGACATCAAGGTGGCCGCTTCCACCAAGTCCGGGGACGTGACCGAGATCGAGGATCTTATCCCTGCACGCATCGCGGTCTACGCCGCGCGGAACTACGCCACCCGACTGCTAGGACTCAGTGACGAGGACGCCGCCAAACTGAAGGAAACGGGCCTCAAGACAAGACTCGAATCAGGCCGCCCGTTGTGGGATTGCCTGAAGGACAGCTTCGCCGAGGCCTTCGACGCGAATATCGACAAGGTCGGCTTCGCCCGCGAAGTTGTCAGTTATCTCAACCACATCCCACGTGACGGTCGACGTCCAGCAGAGGTTAAGACCCTGGAGGACAACTTCATCGCGCTCTTGAGCGACCTGACCGACCTGCTCGAAGACGCCGCAGTCAGCGAAACCCAACGCCGTCGCGAGAAGCGCATAGGACGCATCGTCCGCGGATTTCTCGACGACTATCAAGACGGCGCAAGTCGCACTGTCGCCGACAGCCGCCTGCGCGAGATCGAGAGCAGCCTCGACGACTCCGCCGCCCACGACGACCTCAGAATCAAGATCGCGGCGCTACGGCGAGACTTCTCACTACGCACTGACCCAACCAGGACCATCAGCGATTTCCCGACTTTCCGGCAACGGCTCGAAGACCTCACTCGCCAGGAACGCCTCGCCAACCAGGACCCCGACATTGACATCGGCCCCGGCTATTAGCCCCAACGCCGCTCAGTGAATTGCCCGGGTCGGTCAGCACCACTTGGCACGCGCAGCCAAGCTCGCCACGCTGCTGGCCCGAGCTCTTGCGGCACCGTAAACTGACGCGGCGCGGCAACTTCACGGGATCTCGGCAAGGGACGCATTGCACGGCGAAAGAAGGTCCTGAGCAGGGCTTACGTCTGTCCTGCTGATCTTCGGCAAGCGGAGTCTCTACGCGAGTTCGCACGGCGCTACCTCTGCTGATCTTGTTTGTTTCGGCTGGTAGGGGGTCTTGTCGCGGATGCAGGCCCAGAGGACGTTGAGGCGTTGTCTGGACAGGGCGGCGGTGGCTTGGCGGTGGGTCTTTCCCTCGGCCCTCTTCTTGTCGTAGTAGGCGCGTGACCGTGGACAGTGGGTCAGCGCGGTGAAACTGGACATGCTGAACACCCGGCGTAGGCCCCGGTGGTAGCGGTGGGGCCGAACCTGATGACCCTGCCTGCGGCCGGAGTCGCGCGAGATCGGCGCGAGCCCGGCGTGCGCGGCGAGCGCCGCAGCGCTCGGGTAGGTGGTGAGGGTGCCAGCGTGGGCGAGGAACTCGGCGGCGAGGGTGGCGCCGATACCGGGCAGGCTGGTGACGATCTCTCCCAACTCGTGCTCGGCGACGATGCCGGCGATGGTTTCCTCGATGGCGGCGATGCGGCCGTTGACCGCTTCCAGGTCGGTGGCCATCTCCGCCACGATCCCCGCCGCAGTGGCCTCCCCCGCGACGAAGACTGTCTGCGTCCGCGCGGCGGCGAGGACTCTGACGGTCAGCGCCTTGGCGGCCCGCACGCCGTGCTGGCGCAGGTAGTCCAGGATGCGGGCTTCACCGGCACGGCGCAGTCCGGCGGGGGTCTGCCACTGCGCGAGGAGCCGTAGCGCGCCTTTGCTGCGCAGGTTGAGCGCCTTCTCCAGGACGGGGCTGATCATGGTTAGGAGGTCCTGGATGCGGGCGGTGATGCGGACCCGGTCGGCGACCAGGTCCAGGCGGCGGGAGACGAGCAGCTTCAACTGCTGCTGCACGCCGTCCGCGAGGGTGAGGGTGGGTAGGTCGCCGCGCATGCGCAGGGTTTGGGCGATGACGTAAGCGTCGTGGGCGTCGGTCTTGCGTTCGCCGTGGAACGCCTCCGCCATCCGCGAGGTGACCGTGCCGCTGACGTAGCGGATGTCCGCACCGCGGTCGAACAGGACCGCCAGCAACAGCGAGGCGGGTCCGCCTCGCAGGTCGACGGCCCAGCGGATCGGCTTACGGCGTTTGCCGAGCCGTCCGGCGATGCCGGAGATGGCCTGCTGGTCGTTGGGGATCTTCTCGGACATCACCACGGCGCCGTCGTCGTCGATGACGCACACCTGGTGGTGGGTCTTGCCGACGTCGACGCCGGCCCACAGGCTGCCCATCGGGCATCACCCTTTTCGGTTGTCTGGTCACGGGGCGTGGACCCGCCGCGGTTCAGTAGCCACAACTTCGGAAAGGGCGATCGGTCGCAAGTCTCCATCCAGTGCTGATACAGCGGTCATCAGCGAGGGCCGGGACGTCCTACTCCAAGCTGGCCATGACATCGGCAGCACACACCCAGACAGTCACCCGACCCACCGGGTCCACACGGCAAACGACACACCTCGATGCCCGGTTGCGGGTCCCGCAGACAACTGGAGCCCACCGCCGCCGACGCCGGCTGTCCGAGGCGTCGCGCCGGAACGCCGGACGGTTCACGATCTTGCGCGTCTCGGTGATGGTCACCGGGGGGCGAACCATGCCGTCAGGTGTCGAGGCCTGCGAGGTTGAGGCGTTCGAGCAGGCTAGGCTTGCGGGCGTGCGCCGCCCGTAGGTCGGCCAGCCACTGTTGGAACCCGCTGTCTCGGTCACGTTCGGCGAGGTCGCGCAGGTCGACGAGGAGTTGCACGGCGGTGTCGTACTCGCGGGGTTTCTTCGTGGCGATGAGTTCGTCGACCCGCTGCCACGCGGCGGACTGATCAGCCGCGAGGGTGTCGAGGTGCCGTTGCCGGGCCGCTGCGGCGGACCGTTCGCGGCGAACCCGGTCGCGTTCGCGCTGCTCGGCGTCGCGTCGTTCCCGTTCGGCGCGCAGGTCCGCAGCGGTGGCGAGTAACTCCCCGGCGGTGCGGGCGGCCGTCGGGGTGGACGCGTCGGTGGGATGGGCGTCGCGGTAGCGGCGCAGCAGTCGGTTACGTAGGTGGCTGTCGCCGCCGGTGATCAGGTTGGTCAGGATGGCGTCCTTGTCCCGGGCGGGTAGCCCGACGACCCAGGTGCGTAGTTGCGCGGCGGTCGGTTCACTGGAGGCGGCCAGCTCCGATCCGGCCGCTGCGGCCGCGATCAGGTCGGGGTCGATGCGCAGGAATTCGGCTACGGCGATGAGGGGCGCGTCGAGGGTGCCCAGTCCAGCCGGGACGGACGGTTCGGGCTCGTCGTCGGCGATGTCCTCGGACTGTACGCAGCGGAGCCAGGCCAGGTAGAGCAGGCGCAGGTCGCCGCCTGCGAGGCCGGCCCGGACCGGGATGATCGAGGCGAGCAGGCCGTGGCCGTCGAGGTCCCACTCGTCGGCGCCGTCTTCGTCCTCGTCGTGCAGGTCGATGATGACGTGCTTGCCGGCGGTCCAGGCGGACGCGCTGTCACCCTGGGAGTACTGGGCGACGGTGGCGGGGTCGAGCACGTGTTTCGGTAGTCGCAGCATGAGCTGGCGGGCGCCCCAGTTCGCCAGGTACAGGTGCGCGTCGAAGTACCGTTCCATCAGCGTGCGCGGGTCGCCCTTGAAGTCGCCCCACTCGTAGGTGTTGATGAAGCTGGTGGTGGTGATGTCGGCCCGGGTCGACAGCGACCGCAGTTCGGCCCGCTCCCGGCCGGTGAGGGGCCGGTCGATGGCGGTGAACTCGTAGTACTGGTACTCGCTCATCCTGGCCTACCTTCCGGCCCAGCGCCGGTAGGCGTCGATCCACGCGGCGCCGTCCGGCGTAGGGGTGGGTAGCGGAAGGTCAAGTAGGTCGATCCTCTGCCGGTGGCGCCCCCGGAGGCAGACCGCGACGATGCTGTCCGCTGCCAGCTCGACCTTCCGCACGGTGACCTCGACGCCGAGGACGGTGGTGGTGAACGGCACCGCCAGATGCTCCTCGATCATGGTGAACAGGCCGGTAAGCCTTTCATCGTCGCTGTACGTGTCGACCGTGGCTTCCTCGATCATCGCCTCCAGCGTGGCGTTGCCCTTCGATGCCATCGGCGGAGGATAGCGGACCCGGTGTCGAGGTGTTCGGCGCCTGATGCGCGAGGATGGTCGGCATGGGTTCGGTGGCCGAGTTCGTCGATCTTCGGCGGGAGGTGGAGCGGTTACGGGCGGAGAACGCCCGGCTGGGACGTCTGCTGGAGCTGCGCGGCCAGGACACGTCTGCGGCGCCAGAGCAGTTGTCCGCGCCGGTGGAGCCGCCAGGGCTGGTCACCATGGCTTCGCCGACCCGGGACAAGCTGACGTTGTTCGCCGACCGGTTCCGGGCCCGGGCCGACGTGTATGCCGTGCGGTGGGAGAACGCCCGTACCGGTGCTGCCGGGTGGATGCCCGCGGTCGCCGGCGGTTGGCGTAAGGGTATGGACCGGCGCGGAGCCACCTACCTGCCCCGCACGACGGAGGTCGTCGCGGTGCATCTGGTCGGCGACGTGTTCATGGGCCTGTACCCGCTGATGCCCGGCAATACCTGCCACTTCGTCGTGGCCGACTTCGACGGGCCGACGGCGATGCTCGACGCCCTCGCGTACGTAAAGGCGGCGCGAGCCAGCGCGGTGCCCGCCGCGTTGGAGATCTCCCAGTCGGGCCGCGGAGCCCACGTGTGGATCTTCTTCACCGGCGCTGTTCCCGCGGCCACCGCGCGGTCCCTCGGCACCGTCCTTCTCCGTGAGGCGATGGTGCTACGCGGGTCGATGGACCTGCGGTCGTACGACCGGCTGTTTCCCAACCAGGACGTCCTGCCCGAGGGTGGCTTCGGCAACCTCATCGCCGCACCGCTTCAGGGTCGCCGCCGCAAGGATGGACTGACCACCTTCCTCGACCTCGGCACCCTCGAGCCGTACGCCGACCAGTGGGCGTTCCTGTCGACGCTGGACCGGCTCAGCCCCGGCGACGCTGAACACGTCGCCCGGCAGGCCAAGCAAGCCGTCACCGGTGCCGACGTCGCCGCGATGAGCCGGTCCGCCGCGACGCAGGTCCATCCTCCGCTGCCTCCGGTGGTCCACGCCGAGGCTGGTGCCGGGCTGAGCATCGACGCCGGACAGCTCACCCCCGCCGCACTGGCGACGTTCAAGCACGCCGCTGCCATGGTCAACCCGAAGTTCTACGAGTTGCAGCGGCTCCGCAAGTCCACCTGGGACACCCCACGCTTCATCCAGGGCTACGACCTCACCCTCGATGATCACCTGGTCCTCCCGCGGGGCCTGCGGCACACCATCGCCACGATCGTCGAGCGCGCCGGATCCCGGCTGGCCGTCACGGACGCACGAAACCCCGGAAGTGAAATCGACGCCACGTTCACCGCCGAACTCACCGGCAAGCAGGCCACCGCGGTCGGCGCGCTTCTCGCCCACGACGACGGGATCCTGGTCGCCCCGCCCGGCTCCGGCAAGACCGTCATGGCCTGCGCCGTGATCGCCGAACGCAACACCTCCACCCTGGTCCTCGTCGACCGCAAAGCCCTCGCCGACCAGTGGCGCACCCGCGTCGAGCAGTTCCTCGGAATCAAGCCGGGTCAACTCGGCGGCGGCCGACGCAAGCTCACCGGCACGGTGGACATCGCGCTGCTGCCCTCCCTCGCGCGACGCGACGACGTCGCCACCCTGACCCAGGGGTACGGGCACGTCATCGTCGACGAATGCCACCACCTCGGCGCCGCCGCGTACGAGCACTCGGTCAAACGGATCGCCACGCAGTTCTGGCTCGGTCTCACCGCCACACCCACCCGACGCGACGGCCTCGGCCAACTCGTCACCTGGCAACTCGGACCCGTCCGCCATACCCTGACCGACGAGGAACAAGGCACCCTCGCGGCAGCGATGCACGCCGACGCCGGACCCCGTCGAGCGCTGTTCATCCACGAGACCACATTCCAGCCCGGCGACGTCGACCTTGACGCGCCCGGCGCGCTCGCCGAGGTGCACCGGCGACTGGCCCTCGACGAGCCCCGCAACATCCAGATCGCCGATGATGTCGCCGTAGCCCTGACCCGCGGCCGCAACTGCCTCGTGCTGGCCCGACGGGTCGCCCAGGTCGAAGCACTCACCGCTCTGTTCGCCGCACGCGGACACCAGCCGCTCGTGCTCCAAGGCGCGATGAGCACCCGCGAACGGCGGACCATCGTTGACCGGCTCGACGGCGCTAAGGCCGGCGACGGCCTACTTGTCATCGGCACCACACCGTTCATCGGTGAAGGTTTCGACGCCCCCGCCCTCGACACCCTCTTCCTCGCCGGCCCAATCTCCTACGACGGCCTACTCGTCCAGTGCGCCGGCCGCGTCATCCGCGCCGCGCCCGGCAAGGATGTCGCCGAGGTCCACGACTACCACGACCCAGCCACACCTATCCTCGCCGCCTCACTCCCACGCCGCATGCCCGGATACCGGGCGCTCGGCTTCACCAGAACATGAGCGCATCCGATCGCGATCATCACTGCGTGGTAGAACGAGTAACAGGGAGCGGTAAGCCGCCGGCTGATCCGCCTCGCTCAGTACCAACGCGGCGGGCCTCCCATGCCCACGTAGAGCGCCCGTCACCACCAACACGATCGGGATCAGTAGCTTTACCCGCTGGTTGCAAGGATGCGGGGAAGAAGCCAAGCGTGCTGGGCCTAGCGTAGTAGGCTGTTGGCATGGGTCGGTTCTCCGAGGATGAGCTGCATGCGGTTGTCTCCCGCTACGAGGCGACGCGGGCGCAGGCATTGACCGAGCGGGACGAGCAGCTGCGGGCGTTCCACGCGGCCGGGTGGCGGCCGGTGGATCTGCAGCGGGTCACCGGGTACAGCCGGGAGACGATCCGTCAGGCGCTACGACCGGAAGTCCGGCGGGCGACCAACATCAGCCGGCGCCGGACGTCACCCCAGCCGCCGGCGGACTACCGGCCCTACGGTGACCGGAGGCCCTACGTGGTGGCCGAAACCCTTGCGCAACTGCAGGGCCCGACCGAAGGCGCGGTGACGCTGCCGCGTCATCTGGACTGGTCCGGGCACGCCGAGTACGACCTGAACCGGCCCGCACGCCTGGCCAGCATGTACAAGGTGGTGCTCACCGAAGCCAGCACGGTCGAGGATCTGAACACCTGGCTCGATGCCGACCTCCTCCGTCGGCTCTGGCCCACCCTCTGGCTGCCGCCCCAGCTCCGCCAGCGCTGGGAGGAAACCTTTCCCGAACTCGCCGCGACCCGCAGCGACGCGGCGTAGCGGTGGACCCCTTCCACGAACGCCTCGCCCGTACCGGGCTCGGGGCGGCCGATCGATACGGCTTCGCTCTGGCCGGCGGTTACGCGGTTCAGGCCGCCGGGCTTGTCGAGCGGCCCAGTGAGGACGTCGACCTGTTCACCGCCTGGGACCGCCGCAACGAGTTCACCGCCGCGGTCACCGCCGTCGTGCACGCCTACCGAGACGACGGCCTGACCGTCGAGACCGAGCGCCAGTACGACACCTTCGCTCGGCTGGCGGTCACCGACGGTGTGCGGGTTTCCAAGGTCGAACTCGGCGTGGACTGGCGTGCCAACGAACCGATCCTCATGGCGATCGGACCGGTACTGCACCCGGACGACGCGGTCGCGAACAAGATGAGTGCCCTCTACGGGCGGGCGTTCGCCCGGGACTTCATCGACATCGACGCCGCGCTCCGATCCAGTCGCTACACCCGCGAAGCCCTCCTCGCCCTCGCGCAGCGCGCCGACCGTGGTTTCGACCGGCGCGTCTTCGCCGACGCTCTCGGACAAGCCGCACTGCTCGATCCTGACGACTTCGCCCAGTACGGCGTCGCCGGCCGAACGCTAAACGATCTCTGTAGCCGATTCGCCGAATGGCGCCGTGAACTGCTCGACGAGGAAGAACCCGCCAAGGATGACCCGGCTCCCGACTCGCGGCAGCGTTAAGCCTGCACGCTCAGGGCCCACAACGTTCCAGCTGATCTTCGGCAAGCGATCGCAGCAAGGCGCGAAGCGACCGACATACGCAGGTAGGAAGCATAAATCAGCAGGTCGTCGGGCTGCGGACACCGGCGGAGCGTCGGGTTAGGAAACCGATGCTCTATCCCCTGAGCTACGGGGGCGCGAGCGCACAGTCTAGCGACCTTGGCGCTCACCTGGGGTGGCAGGGAGTGACCCACGTTCACCCGCGCTCCCCGGACCCCCGTTCGCCCAGCCCAGGGCCACACGCCGAGCACACGTACCCCGGTTCGCGACCGGCGGTCGGCCGCGGTGCCCCGCGTTGGCACCGGTTCACTCGGGTTGGCATCCGCTGGAGAGCACACAACGTGCACATCATCGAAGATGACGATGCGCTCCGGGCTACGGATTCGGCAGGGTGCGCCAAGCGGCGGTGAGTGCTGCCACGTCAGGGTATCGGTCGGCAGGTGTCGTGGCGGTGGCGTTTCCGGCTACTTGCATCTGGTGGTGGGAGCCGCGCCAGCCGGTTGGGGAGTCGAGGAGGTGGTGGATGGTGCGGCCGAGGGTGTAGACGGTCGTGCGCTGGTCGATGACGGCGCCGCGGACGAATTCTTCGGGAGCCATGTAGCGGCGGGACCCGGGGAGGCGGTCGGCGCCAAGGGTGAACGGCCCGGGCCGGTACTCGTCGAGGTCGATCAGGCAGAGTCGGCGGGCGTGGAAGTCGTAAAGGAAGCAGCCGTCGTAGAGGTCAACCGCGACGTATCCGGCGGCGGTTATGGCCAGGTGTGCGTCGAGGATGGTGTCGATGGCCGCTTCGACGTCGGGCACGGGTAGTTGCTGAAACCGGTGCAGTGCGCTGCGATCCGAACCATGGACGGTGGCGTGGTTCAGCACGCTGCCGTCATGCCACGGATAGACCAGCGTCGGCCCGTCGAGGACGTGCTCGGGGCGCACGATCGCCGGGTGCTGGACCGCGGCGTGGAACCTGGCAGCCCGGAGCAGGGAATGGCGACTGGGCGCGGTGTCGGCTGTCTTGACGAACCAGCGGCGCCCGGACGCCTCGACGCCGTAGGAGACGCACCCGGAGTCCTGGGCGTCGAAGATTGCGAACGCAGAGTCCAGGGATAGTTCCACGCAGGGAGAGTAAGGCGGGCACCTTTAAAGAGCGGGGATGTTACCCGCAGCAGACATGGCGGATCACCTGCTTTTGGCGTCGTGCCCCCGGTGCTCTATCCCCTGAGCTACGGGGGCGCGAGTGGTCCGTGTAACGACCTGCGCGTCGACCCGCGTTGGCAGGGAGCGACCCGCGCCGCGGTGAACGGTTGTGCCACCGACACGCTCCGGGGCTCGATCGACGCGGGGCATCACAACCGGATGGGCGGCGGCGGGTCGGGCCAGGTCGTGCCGGTCGTGAATCCGCTCGTCCCTTCTGCTGGCCTGATGCGCGCAGTAACGTAAGCCGCACAGGTGGGCCTCTCATGAGGACAACAGGTTGGCATTGCCATGGATGTGATCAGCACCGATCATCTGCCGCCGGGAGAGCGGTTCGACTTCTGGCGCGACGTGAACGCGAAGGTCCTCGTCCCCTACGACCTGCGCTGCGATCCACAATTGGAGCGCGGCTTCCGGGGTCGCGTCGATGTCAATGGGTTCGGCGTCGTGCAGGCCATTCTGATCACCAGCATGCCACACTCGGTGCATCGCACGCCGAAGCTCATTCGCCAGGCGGATCCCGAAGTGTTCAAACTGGGTTGCATGGTGCGAGGTGCCGGCATGATCGTGCAGGATCGTCAGCGCGCGGATTTCGGCGTCGGGGAACTGATGTTGTTCGACACCTCGCGGCCCTATGTGGCTGAGTTGCACCCGCACGTCCCGGTGAGCCAGCTACTGCTGTTGCGCTTCCCGCGTACGCTGTTGCCGCTGCCAGTCCGGGACGTGCGGAAACTGGGCGCGGTGCGCCTGCCGGCCGCAGGCGGTGTCGCCGCGTTGTCCTCGCAGTTCCTCCTCCAGCTCGCGCGGAGGATGGGCGAACTGAGCCCGGCCGACACGACCCGGCTGTCCACACTGACGCTGGATGTGTTGACCGTGGCGCTCGCCGACGCGCTGGAGACGCAGGCCGTGGTGCCGCAGCACAGCAGACGTCGGGCATTGGTGGCCCAGATCCACGCGTACGTCCGGGAGCATTTGGGCGACGCGGACCTCACCCCGGAGTCGATCGCGGCGGCGCACCATATCTCCGTGCGCTACCTGCACAAACTCTTTGAGGAGGAAGAGCACACCGTCGCCGGCTGGGTCCGCCAGCGCCGCCTGGAGCAGTGCCGGCGCGATCTCGCCGAGCCCGGCCTGACCGGTCACTCGATCCAGGCGATCGCGGGTCGATGGGGTTTTCGCAACCCGACGCACTTCAGCCAGGCGTTCCGCAGCGCCTACGGACTCTCCCCGCTCCAGTTCCGCCGCCAGGCTGCGGCAGTGCACGCAGACTGAACAGGTGTGCACACAATCGTATGGACCAGTTCAGACACGTCCTGAATTCTTTTGGGAAGGAGCAAAAACCACGCCGTGCGGCGGCTACGCCAACACCCGCACCGGCCAAGGAGAATGGGGAGACGCATGCGTGCACCACGAGGAGATTTGCTCGGCGAGCGTCGTCGAGAATCCGGCCGACCGCGAAATCGGGTGCTGACCGTCGTCGCGGCATTCATCGTTCTGCTCACGGCCTCCTCGATGACCGCTCCGGCGGCGCAGGCAACGGGAAGGACCGGCCAGGAACGACTGAGCACGCCCGTCGTCACGCCAATGGCCTGGGTGCCATGGGTGGAGCCATGGTTTCCCGACAACAGGGAACTCCGGTACGGGAATCAGCGCCTGGCCGACCGGAACCGCCTCATCAACAACTGCCCGGACCGATTCCTGTGCCTCGCCGCGGGTGAGGGCAACGGCCTGCACACTGTCTACTATCTCTACGCCTGCGCGGAACGTTCGTTGTCCAACTTCATCGGCGACGGTGCCGTCGCCAACAGCCAGACCGGCAATCCGGGCCCGCGCGCAATCTTGAAACGACAGGACAAGTCGACCGAGAGGACCATCGCACCGGGCCCCGATCCCGTGCGCGTTGACTGGGACCCCGTCTACTACATCGATCCATGTTGACGGGTTGACGTCGCGACGGCCGGGTGGGCAGGGCCCATCCGGCCGTCGCGCAACGCCGACCGTTGCGCATGGTGGTGACCTGTCGAAGCGACGAGTTCGCGGAGGCAACCGACCCGTCTCCCACGCCGATGCGGTCGAACGACTCGACGAGCACCCGTTCGCCGCGTTCGCGGTGCACTGGAGTGCGCGTGGCACGGCTTCCGTCGGCAGCATGGTCAGCCTGGGCTCGGTCGTGTTCCCGCTGAGCGTGACAGGCGCGCGCAGTCGGGCGGGGCAGTCGCATACGCCGAGCGTGCCGAAACGGCGGCCGGATATCGATCTCGCTGGCACTCGTCCACCAGGTAGGGCCAACCCGCCCGAGCGCCGACCGTTTCGCCCGGCCGGGGAGACTCGGGTAGCTGCGACCCGGACCCTCAACCAACCCCGCACCTCTTCGGGCCCGTCAGAGCAGAGCGATCAGCATTCCGGCGACGGCGAGCCCGATGGCGGCGAATCCGACCCGGACGAACTGATACTTCCGCATCGCCGTCCGGCCAGTCCAGGCGAGTTCGGCCAGGAGCCCTTCGAGCGGTGCGGCGGCGCTGTCGCGTAGCGCGGCGGACAACTGACTCAAATCTCCGGTCAACCGGCTGACATCGCCGAAGTAGGTGACCCGGTCGGTGCGAGCCCGCCCGAGCCACGGATAGGCGGCCACGCCGAAGGCAGCCGAAGCCGCTGCCCAGGAGACACAGGCCAACCACCAACTGAGCTGGCCCAGCCGGTCGAGTTCCTCGGGCCGCCAGGTTCCATCGGCCAGGGACGAGGACCAGAGCACAGCTATCGCCCCTGCCACGGCAAGGCCCTGTAGGGCCTTGCCGTCTGCCCGGCGAAGCTCCTCGCGTGCCTGGCTCAGGAGCCGATCCGCCGTGCGGACCAACCGTTCCTCTTCAGGGTCGGTGCTGGGCGCGGCGGCTGCCGTCGCCCGTGCCGCACCATCGGACCTTCGGATCCGCCCGCCTCTGCGCGCCATACGGCCCAGTTTCGCTGCCTAAAGACCGAGCGGCGACGCCGATGTCGTGCCAAGAAGTGTGTCAAAAGGCTAACTGGGCCTGAGCGGAAACGCCCATCGATTAGTCGGGCGGCCAACGCGACCGACCCGACGGACGACGATTGCGCGATTCGCGGTGCCCTAGGGTAGGAACACCTCACGTCATCGAACACGCGGGAGCGCCATGCACAAGAAGGCGACACACCCAAATTCCTTCCTGACGGCGCTGGAGCCCGAGGTCCGCCAAGCGCTTGAGTCTCTCGGCGCCCGACGGTCCTACCAACCTCGGAGCACCCTCTTCCACCAGGGCGATCCGTCCCGACACGTGGTGCTTATCCTGGACGGCTGGGTGAAGGTCACCTCCACGTCGCGTACCGGAGAAGAGGCACTGCTGGCCCTCCGCGGGCCGGGCGACATACTCGGGGAATTGGCGGCAATTGATGGCGGCTCTCGTTCGGCAGCCGCCCATGTACTGTTGCCGATAACAGCAACCGTCATTGACGGCGAGCGGTTTGTCGGATTCTTGACACAACACCCTCCCATCGCTCTTGCGCTCCTTCGCCATATTTCCCGGAACCTGCGAGAATCCGATCGCCACCGGTTGGAATACGTCTCCACGAGCAGTTCGGCACGGATCGCAGCCCGTGTTCTCGAACTGGCGGCCCGGCACGGCACCCACACTCCCGACGGTGTGGTCATCGACCTGCCGCTGTCCCAGCGGGAACTGGCCACCGCCGCTGCCACCTCCCGGGAGGTGGCAGCCCGTACGCTGCGCGCGCTCCGTGAACGGGACGTGTTGCGCACCAGCCGCCAGCGGATCGTGGTGGTGCGACCAGAGGTGTTGCAGTCCCTCTGCCGCTCTGTGCCATCGGACACATAGCGACTGTGATCGACGAACACGTCAGCCCTCACCAGCTCGTACACGCTGCTGCCATGGGCTCGACCAGCTACGGCCTCCGACGCTTGACCGACCGCCGGCCCGCCACCGGACGGGTGACCGACCCACGGTCGGCCGACGCGCGGCCTTCTCTTGCGCCGCAGACCGACCGGGACCGGCATCCCCGGGTGTGGCAGGTCCTCAGCGCGGCGGGCCGCCGCCGCCCGCTGACCGGCGGCGCCATGCTGCCGTCCCCGGATCGACGGACCGACGCGATCACGCTCGTCCTGGAGGGTGCGGTGAAGGAGGTCGGCCTGGCTGAGAACGGCACCACCGCGACCCTCACCGTCCGGCCGGCTGGCAGCATCGTCAGCCACTTCGGCGATCCCGCCGCAGTCCGGCGGTCGGTGGTGGCGGTGCTGCCCTCCCTGCTGGTGACGGTCTCGACGCCACAGGTGTCCGCGGTGGTACGCGACCACGCCTGGCTCGCGGCACCACTGCTGGACAGCATCGGCTGCCAGACCGCGGAGGCGGATGACCGGCTGCTCGACCACCTCGCCTACGACGCACCGGAGCGGGTCCGACGGTCCCTGCTCCACCTGGCGCACCTGTTTCGGGGGGCACCCGGCGCCACCGTCGTACCCCTGGCTCAGCAGGACCTGGCCGATCTGGCGGGGGTCTCCCGAGAGGCCACGGCACGGGAGCTGCGCCGATTGCGCGAATCGGGAGCCGTTCGCACCGGCCGCTCCCGGATTGTGGTGCTGCGGACCGACCTGATCGCCAGCGAAGCCTGACCGTTCCGGCGGACCGGGAGCGTTCTGTGTCTCCGTACACAGAGCGCCGAACAAATCCCCACTAAGAGTGAATGGCACTCGATCGCGGGAGGCGTCATGAATTTTCAACCGTTCCATCACACGGTCGTGGCCACCGACGTCGTCGGTTCCAGCACCCGGCACGACCAGCTCCAGCTCAAGATGCGCACCGACCTGCTGGACCTGCTCGGTCGGGCGCTGCGACGGCAGGGCCTGGACCTCGACGGGCTCACGCCGGCCGATCTCGGTGACGGCTTCCGGCTGCACGCGCCATCGAGCGTCTCCCCCCTGGCCATGGTCAGTCCGTTCCTGCACAACCTTGCGACCGAACTGCGAGTGCACCGGCAGTCCGCCAACGATCGGTCCCGCCTCCGGCTTCGGCTGGCGATCCACATGGGGCTGTTGAACCGTGAGGACGGCGGTGGATTGTCCGGCGTGACGCTGAGCGAGTGCGCCCGGCTGCTCGACGCGCCGGCCGCGCGGGAGCTGATCGCCGCCGCACCCGACGCCGACCTGGTCGTGGTCGTTTCGGACGCGGTTTTCGAGGCGGTGGTGCGGCAGGGCTACGGGCCGGCCCCGGAAGACTTCCAGCGGATTCCGGTGGTGGTGAAGGAGACCAGCACCCACGCCTGGGCGTACCTGGCGGGGCGACACGACGCCGGACCGCCGGTCGGCGCCCCACCTCGGGAACGGCACACCGAGGACGGCGGGCCGGGCCGGGCGGGTACGGACGGCCAGCCGGCCGGTGTCGTCCTTCATTCCGCACGCGCGTGGATCCACAGCGGTGGCCGGAGTTGGGCCGACGCCGGAGCGAGGGCTACCGACCATGACGAGTGACCCGACCTCCCTGCCTCCGGGCGGGACGGCGATCGCGGTGGACCGATACCTCTGCTCGCACGCCCACCTGTCACCGTCATTCGCCCGCTACGTGGTCACCGAACTGGCCGCGCCCAGCCTGCGGTCCACGGGACAGGCCTTCGGGGTCGATCTCATCGCGCTGATCCGGCACGCCACCGCCGCGTACCGGCGGGCGATGTGGATGCGCGTACTCCTGTCAGCCGACCTCGCCTGCCTGGTCGTGGCGGTGCTGCTACTCCTCGTCTCCAGCAGCCTGCCCTACGGCGACGCGGTCGGCGGCTTCGCGGTGGCCGCCGTCATGACCGGTCTGGTCCTGCCGTACGCGGTCATCCTGGCCACCATGCTCGACGCGCACCGGTACGCGCAGCGGATCAATTCCGCCGGCGCCGACCTGCGCGACCTCGTCCGCCCGGTCGACCCTCGACTGGAGCGACGGCTCGGTGAGGTGATGACCGGCAACGTGGTGGTGTTCCGGGGTGGTTTCCCGTTCGGCAGCTGCGGTCTTCCGTTGGGCAGCTGGTCCATCGACGTGGATGCCACGAAGCCAGCTCTGGACCCGGCCGGCAACCCTCGGCAGGTCCTGCCCTTCGACCCCATCGACCTGCATCGGGAGCTGACCCGGACGGTACGCGCGGCCGGCATCCCCGACCTGCGCGTGCACAACCGGCTCTTCGTCGGTGGCACCGGGATGGCGGCGGTTCCGACCCTGCTCCCCGATCCGATGGACCGGCCCGCGGCCCGGGTCAGTCCGCAGGCGCTCCGGCTGGGCATCGCCCGGCCGCGACCCGATGCCCGCACCTATCTGTGCATGGAGAAGCTGTCCTGGAACGGCGAGTTGGTGGTCAGTCTCTTCGTCCGGGCCGGGCTGGTCGCCGGGGATCTCTTCGTCGAGGGGCACGCCTTCGTGCTGCTGCCGGTCCGGGCCGAGATGTGCGCGCTGGACCGGTTGGCCCGCAACACCCGCGAGATTCTCTGGCACGCCGCGCGGGACACCTTCCGCTCGGCCTGGCGCCAGCTCGGCCGCAGCCCGCTCGACCTGCTGCGAATCGGGATGCTGCACCTGGCCAGGTCCCGTGCGCTGGCTGTCGATCGAAGGCGGATTCTCCGCGCCCAGATCCTCGACCGCGGCGCGGACACGAGCATCCGCGCCCTGGTCGCCGACCGGAACCGGATCTACCTCTTCGCGCTCTCGGACGAGGAGTCGATCCTCAACGCCCTGCGCCGACGGATGCTCAGCGGTGTCGAGCAGTTCCTGGACCAGCACGGAGTGGACACCACCCAGTTCACCCAGCAGAAGTCGAACATCGTGAACACCAACTACAACATCGGCACCGCCCTGGCCAACGCCATGGCCATCGGCACCAACGCGGTCGTCGGCCCCACCGGCCAGACACAGCCCGCCGCACCGGGCACCCCTGGCGCACCCCCCACCGGATCCGTACCGGCCGATCCGCCGTGGGCGGGCACCCCGTGACCCCTCCAACCGACCAGGAGACGAGATGAGCACCTACAACGTCGGGCAGGCGAACGCGAATGCCCTGGCCATCGGCGACAACGCGCAGGCCACCAACGACTCCGGCCCAGGTGACCCGTTGGACCGGCTGGCCGCGGCGGTCCGGGCGGAACGCGACGCGCTGACCAATCCCGAACGTGTCGACAGGGCTCTTCGACAGCTACGCGTCCTGCTCGCCGACGACCCGGATTCGGCCGAACTCCAACCCCTGCTGGGCCTCGTGATGAGCAACGCACAGCAGGCGCCTGCGGTGTTGGCCGCGGCTGCGGGACTACGCCGACCGGGGCCGGCATGACCACGCCCACCGCCGCCACACCCGCATCGTTCGGCAAGCGGGTGGCGGACGCCCGCCACCAACTGGCGGAGCTGACCGATGACCTGTCGCTCTCGCACCAGATGGCCTTCTCCGACGGCATCGGCCTACTCCGGCTGCTGCTCGACCGGCTACAGGAGATGCCTCCGGACGTCGCTGGCACCCCCGCCGCGGCCAACCGGATCGGTGTTCTCCTCGACCGGGTGGAACTCTGTTGGATCCGGATCGGCGGCGCCGGGCGGCAGCAGCAACTGAGGCTCGTCGCGGCGCTCAACCAGGACATCCGGGACAGCGGGCGAAGCCTTGAGGAGTTGCTGCGGCTCGCGGACCCCGACGGCGATCCCCGCACTCGCCGATTCCGGCTGCTCGTCGAGACACAGCAGCGTGCGCTCGGTCAGACGGCCGACCGGATCGACTCGCAGGTCGAACGACTGGAGGAGGCGCTCCGCCGAAGCCGCGGCACCGACGAGCGGTTGATGCAGCTGAGCGCCGAGCACGAGTTGCGGACTGCCGTACTCCAGGACACCCTCGACGAGCGGGTCGCAGAGCTGCTGCACCAGGAACGCGCGGCCTACGACCAGGAACTCAAGCGCGTCGGCAACCTCCGCGAGGAGGCCCGGCGGCTCAGCGCCGACCTGCAGGTACACCGGGCGAACCTGTGGACGGACGACGGCACCCGGGACCGAGAGCGCCGGCAGGCCGACCGGTGGCGCCATGTGGCGATCGGTTTCGGCCTTCTTGGACTGGTCGTCCTGGTCCTCGGCGCGATCGCCCACCGGAACGCTCCGCACTGGCCCACGCTTGTCGCCTCGCTCGGCATCACCACGACCGCCACCTACCTGATGGCGCTCTGCCTGCGCGAGTCGGCCGGGCACCGGGCCCATGAACGACAGCTCGGCGTGGACCAGCACTACCTCGCCAAGCTCATCCTCGCGGTCGGCGAAACCGATCCCGAGAAACGCTCGGACCTGATGGAACAGCTGTTCCGGAAGCTCATGGACGGCGACGTGCGCCTCCAGTCCACCGACGCGCCCTCCCCCGAGTCGCAGCCCGTCATCTCTGCCCTGCTCGCCCAACTCCTCACCGCACTCGCCGGCAAGAGCCCCCACAGCACCGGCCCGGAGCCCGGCACCGGCCCTCGCACCTGACCGCGAACGAGAACGGAGACAATCAATGCCTGACCAGGGAATCCTGCTCCCCTTCTACCTCGTCGTCGACGTGTCCTGGTCGATGAAGGGAGACAAGCTCGACGCGGCACGTGAGATTCTGCCGGCTGTCGCGAACACACTCGCCAAGAACCCGATCCTCAACGACAAGGTCAGGTTCAGCCTCATCGACTTTGCCGACGAGGCGCAGGTTCTCGTGCCGCTCTGCGACCTGTCCCAGCAGGGCACACTGCCCAGCCTGGAGCTGCGCGGCGGTACCAGCTACGCCGAAGCCTTCCGTACCCTGCGTGAACAGATCTTCAGGGATGTGACCCAGTTGCGCGGCGACGGCTACCGGGTGCACCGCCCGGCCGTCTTCTTCATCAGCGACGGCGAACCGCTCGACGACTGGCAGGACGCCTTCTCGGCCCTCACCGAGTACAACCGGGAGACAGGGACGGGATTCCGCTGGTATCCGGTGCTCGTCCCCTGCGGGGTGGACACCGCCGACCGGGACGTCCTACGGAAACTCGTCTATCCGCAGCAGAAGAGCAAGCTCTACATGATGCGAACCGGCGCCGACGCCGCTGGGGCGATCCGGGCGATGACCGAGGTGCTGATCTCCTCGGTGCTGGCCTCCGGCCAGAGCATCGCCGCTGGCGGTTCCGGTCTCATCCTGCCAGGTCCCGGTGACGTGCCGGCCGACCTGGACGTCGAAGACGACTGGCTCGACTGACCATGGAGCAGCCGAACGCCGCAGAACCGGCCGAGGCCGTCCCCGTGCCGGAGGGTGGCACCACCGCAAGGACCGCCAGAGGCCAGCAGATCCGGTGGTCTGATCATCCCGAGCGCCCGCATCCGACCCGAGGGCCGGCCGCGGACCAGGACGTCGACCCGGCCCCCGATCTGGGTCGGCGGGAGGGAGCAGAGCGCGCGTCCGGAGCCGCTCCCCACCCCGGGGAACGACGGATGAACGGGCAGCACCGCAGCACGCCCTGGCCCGGGGAGGCAGTCGCGGGCGCCGGTCGGATCCGGGGTGCTCGGCGGTCGGACGCCGAGGCCCAGATCGAGCCCACGAAGAGCGCCCAGGAACCCGCGAGGCCGGCGGTCCCCGAGCGGGTGGACGCGCCGCCACCCGTGCGGTTCTGGCGAATCGGTGACCCGGGGCGCTCCTTCACCGAGGTCCAACCACTGCTTGGGGACGCGCTCGACGCACCGGACACCATCCTGGACGGCGGTCAGGTCGGGCCGTTCTCCGTGTACGCGGCGAGCGTTCGCGGTCTGTCGCACCGACAGGCCGGCACACCCCGGCAGGACGCGTACGGGGTGGGGGTGTCCAAGGATGGTCGATGGCTGGTCGTGACGGTCGCGGACGGAGTGTCGGCCGGCCGCCATTCCCACCGCGCCGCGCAGCTGGTGGCCCGCCACGCCACCCGGCGAGTGGGGCGGATGATGGACGGACGGGATGAGGCGCCCAGCCGGACCGAGTGGTACGAGCTCTTCGAGGAGCTGTCCCGGCTGATCCTCGGCACCGGTGCGCAGAAGCTGAAGCTACCCCAGAACGAGGTGGCGGCGGCGATGGCGACCACGGCGACCATCGTGCTCTGCCCCACCGGGGCGGAGGACGGCCAGCGACGGGTCCAGGTCGCCTGGCTGGGCGACTCGCCCGCCTGGATCATCGAGCCCGACCGGACGTGGTCCTGCCTCACCGCGGTGAAGGGGGCCGGTAGCGAGGTCAGCTCCTCGGCGGTCGTCGCCCTGCCGCAACTGCCCGAGGATCCGGCGATGCTCTCCGTACGCGAGGAACTGGTCCCCGTCCAGGCCGTGCTGCTGGCGATGAGCGACGGGGTCGGGGACCCCCTCGGCGACGGAACGGGCCAGGTCGCGGCGGCCCTGGCCCAGGCGTGGTCCGGGCCTCCGGCGTCGGCGTTGGACTTCGCGCTCCAGGTGGGCTTCGGCCGGAAGAGTTTCGACGACGATCGGACGGTGGTGGGGGTCTGGGACCCGGAGGGATCCCTGCCGTGAGCGGCACACCCGAGCCCACCACCGTCTCGGTCACCGACCTGGGCACACGGCAACGGTTGAACGCGGGCGCAAACGGCACCATCCACCTGCTGCCGGGCATGCAGCTCGCAGGGGTGCCGGGCCCCCTGGTGTTCAAGGAGTACAAGCTCCACTCGACAGCGGTGTCGCTGAGTGGCCTACAGAACCTCGTGGCGGTCCGGCACCGGATGGAACCGCAGCGACGGGCCGTCTTCGACGAGTTGACAGTCTGGCCGCTGCGGGTGGTGGTCGACGGCGGAACACCGGCCGGCGTCCTGATGCGGCTGATCCCGGACGACTTCATGCAGGAGATCGCCCTACCCTCCGGGAGCCGGGAGCGCGTCCCACGGGAGGTACAGCACCTGATCTTCGACGCGGCCACCGCGCGCCGGAGAGAGATCGACGTGCCGGCCGACGGCGACATCCGGTCCCGGATGGCCGTCTGCGCCCGGATGGCGTACGCGATGTCGCTGATGCACGGCGCCGACCTGGTCTACGGCGACCTCTCCGCCCGGAACGTGCTCTACGGGCTGCGGCCCAGGCCCTCCGTGTTGCTCGTCGACTGCGACGCGGCCAGGGTGCGTGGCAGCGCGGCCGTGAATCGGCAGTTGGACACTCCGGACTGGGAGCCGCCGGAACGGGCGGACGGCCCGACTCCCCAGAGCCAGGTGACGGACCGTTACAAGCTGGCCCTGTTCATCCTGCGCTGCCTCACCCCCGGATTCGGGTCATCGGTCAACCGGGACTGGTCGGTGGCCGCACCGGCACTCGGCCCGGCCGGCACCCAACTGCTGCGCGCCGCGCTGGATGGGCCCCCGAAGGACCGTCCCAAGGCGCGCGAGTGGCTGTTCCATCTGCGGGAGCGGCTCGGGGCTCCGCTGATACCGCCGGCCCCGGCAGTCGTGCCCGCACCGGCTCGGAAGGTGGTGACGACGGATGGTTGGCGACGGGACGCCGACGGTGTCTGGATCCCGGCGCGGTGACCAACCGCATCGGTGCGGACTGTGCGGGCTGGGCCTGGGCAACCGTTGGCAGGAGACCCCGCTGGGCGAGCGCTTCTGCCTGGCTCACGAGGACGCCCCGGCATGCCGGCTCTGCGCGGCACCGATCTCCGCTGCGCGCACCGGGCACTACTGCGCCGGCTGTGGGGCTACCGCCATCGACTCGACCGCCGAGCTTCGCCGCTATCTGCCGCAGGTCCGAGCCGAACTACACCGGATGGGAGTCCGGCTCGGCAACCCGGTACGGGTACGGCTGGGTGCGGAGGTCAAGGGTGGCGGTGCCGGCACGGGACGGGACGGACCGGTGACACTCGGCGTCACCCACCTGCTCGACGACACCGCCACCGGGATCACCGTCCGCGCCGGGCTGCCCCGGATGTCCTTCGGGTCGACGGTCGCGCACGAGAGCCTGCACGTCTGGATCCATCAGCACCGGTTCCCGCCGCTCGCTCCGCCCGTCGAGGAAGGGCTCTGCCAACTCGCCGCGGACGAGTGGTTGCGCCGGCAGTCGGATCCGCGGGCCGGGCTGGTGCGACAGGCCATCGCGACATCGCCGGATCCCGTCTACGGTGCCGGTTTCCGCGCGGCGCGCGACGCGCTCACCGGACGTCGCGTGGGCGAGCTGCTTCGCTACGTCGGACGCTACGGGGTCCTACCATGATCTTGCCGCCCCCGCCCCGCTCGGGGCACGAACTCGTGGTCTTCCTCGTCGACGGCTCGGTGGTACATCAGCCGTGGCTCGCCGCGGGCGTCGACGGGGTGGTCGCCGCCGCCCGGCGTTCCCCTGCCGCCCCCAACCACGACTTCGCGTGCGTGCTGCTGGACACGGCGGTGCGTGGGCTGTACCCGTGGCAGGCCCGGGTCTCGGGGCGCGCCCTTGCCAACACCGCCCAGCGGCTGTTCACCGGCCCGGCCGCATCCCCGGCTGCCCTGGACGCCGGCCTCGCCGCCGCGTACCAGATGGCCCGGTCGTTCCTGGACCAACGGGATGACGGCCTGCCCGCGGCGGTGGACCTGCTGGCGGTGTTGGGACCGCACGGCGACTGCCGCGGTCACGGGCACACCGAGGTCGCCAGCGACTACCGGGTCCAGTTGGCCATCGCCGGGTACGGCGAGCCGGGCCCCGTCCCCGACGGTCTCGATCACACCCGGATCACCGGTCCGGATCTGGTTACCGTTTGGACGGCGGCCCGCAGCCGGACCGCAGCGCGGCGACGTCCCCGCCTGGTGCTGGGGTGACTCGTGACGGATAGGACGACGCGGGTCGAAGTCGTGCGGACGATCTCGGGGTCGGCCCGGCTGGTGCCGGCGGGCCTGCACCGGCTGCCCACCCCCGGGGACGTGCTCGGGTACGACCCCACGGACGGGGACGCCGGGGCCGCCCGGGTGTTCGAGCTATCCGGGGAGCCCACCCGGGCCGCCCGGCTGACCTGGGTGCGCCAGGGCCGACATGGGTTGACCGAGCTGCACGCCCGGCTGGACCAGATGCCCGACCCGCACCCCGGCGCGTTCGGTGCCGTGCCAGCCTGGCAGGGGGCGGTGCGGGACGCCACGGGGCGGGTACGGATCGCCCTGCTCGGCGTCGACCCGTACATCGACCACCCGTGCTCGCTGCACGACCTCCTCGGCACGGAGCCGTCGAGGTATCTCGCCCGACCGATCTGGGAACGGCTGCGACTGGCCGCCGACGTCGCTGCGGCCGTCGCCGCGCTCGGCGCGGTCCCGCTGGTGCACGGCGGGATCAGCACGACAACGGTGCTGGTCGACCAGGAGAGGTCGACGGCGGTACTGATCGGCGTCGGCGAGGGATCGGTCGGTCAGTCGGGGACGACCCGGGTGCCCGTGCTCGACGGTCACCTCGCACCGGAGTCGTACGACGGCTGCGGGGTGCATCCGGAGATGGCCGACTCGTCCACCGACAGTTGGGCACTCGCTGTCGTGCTCTACCACGTGCTCTTCGGCACACACCCGTACTGCCACCTGCCCGACCTCGCCCCGACGACGCTCCGGGCGGCCCGGTCGAGGCCACTCGGCCCGCCACCCGACCCGGCGTACCGCGCCTACCGGGACTGGTGGCGGAGCGAGTTCGCCGCTCTCCCGCCCGTCGTGGCCGACCTGTTCCGTCAGGTGCTCGGCGCGGGCTGGGCCGACCGGCAGGCCCGTCCAACGGCAGCGCATTGGGCCGCCGAGTTGGGACGCTGGGGCGGGCCGCCCGAGATCGACCTGTTCGAGGTGGACCGCTCGTCCGTCGTGGCGGGCGAGCCCGTCACGTTGACCTGGCGGACCCGGTACGCGGAGCGCGTGCTCGTCGCCGCGCAGGGCCACGGCGTGGTGACGGGCGACACCACCGGATCGATCCAACTCGTCCCGACACGCAGCGGTCCGGCACGGCTGTGGGTCACCGGATCGCTGGGCTCGGTGACGGCGACGTCCACCGCGGTCACCGTGCTGGCCGTACCCCCGTGGCGGGCTGCCGTCCCGCTGCCGCCCGTCCGTCAGGTCGCTGCTCCGCTAGCCGCAGTGGCCCGGCCAGACCTACGACCGGCGCGCCCCACCTCCCGCCCCGGGACCCCGCCAGACGTGCCGCGCTTCCGGATCGGTCGGGCACTGGGGTGCCCGATGCCGCCATCGCTGACCACCCCGTTCGTTCCCGACCCCTGGGAGGGCTCGTGACCAACCGCTTCTTCGTCTGGCTCGCCGCCGCCGACGCCGACATCCTCGACAGTTGCCCGAGCGAGCGGCACCGCTACCAGACGACCGGCGCGGCGGTGCTCGTCACCGCGGTTCTCGGCGCCGCCTCCGGGGCATTCGCCCTGACCACGGCGGTGGGGCTACCGATGGGCTGGGCGGCGGTGGGCGGCCTGCTCTGGGGGCTGGCCGTCATGTCCATCGACCGGATGCTCATCGCCGGAGTGACCCGCCGCTCCACCGCCCGCGCCAACCTGGTCGCCGCCCTGCCCCGGCTTGCCCTGGCACTGCTGATCGGTACGGTGATCTCGACTCCGCTGGTTCTCCGGGTATTTCAGGACGAGATCAACACCCAACTGGAGTTCAATCACCGGGCCGCCCGCGAGTCCTTCGCACGGGACATCGCCGAGGACCCCCGATTCACCGCGATTCCCGAGCTGACGGTGCGGGTCGCCGCACTGCAATCCACCGTGGACAGGGTCGGCGGCGGCAGCGTCGACGACGACCCGACGATCAAGCGGCTCAACGCCGAGTACCAGCGGGTCAACGCCGACTACGAGGCTGCCGACAAGGCGGTGGTGTGCGAGAAGGAGGGCAGATGCGGCAGTGGAAGGCCCGGCGCGGGACCCGCGTACCAGGAGAAGCTCGACCGCCGGAACCGGTTGGCGACCGAGCGTGAGCAGGCGCGGAGCGCACTCGCCACCGCACGGCTCGACGCGCAGCGGACGCTCGACGGCGACCGGGCGAAGGCCCGGGTCAGCGCTGCCGCCGAACTGAAGACCGCACGCGAGGAACTGGACCGGCTGGAGGGGCAGCGGCGGTCCGAGGAGGCGGCCTACTCCGCGCGGCTCAGCAGCGACGATGGTCTGCTGGCCCGCATCGACGCCCTGGACGATCTGCGCGAGCGCGACACGACGCTGGGCCTCGCCTACCTGGCGCTGATGCTGCTGGTCACCGCACTGGAGATGTTGCCCGTGCTGGCGAAGCTGCTGGTGTTCCTCGGCCCGGTGACGGCGTACGAGCGGATCCGCGAGCTACGGGAGGCGCGTGAGGTCCAACGCTCCCGTACCCAGAGCCTGATCCAGGAGGAGGAGGAAGGCGCTCGCCTCCTCGCCGGCACCAGGGCCGCGACGGAGAAGGCGGATCGGGAGTTCCGCGCCCACATAGAGCTGCACGGGCTGTTGCTCGATCGGTGGTTGCAGGAGCAGCGAGACCTGATCGACCGGGAACCCAGCCGCTATGTCGTCGGATGACGGGCTCGGCCGACCGTCGGCGGCGACCTCGCCACCCGCGACGCATGCGTAGGACGTCGCGTGGGTGGCACACCGAGGTCCCATTCGACCACGGAATGCCACCGTCGGTCGTAACGAAGAGTGTTGGCTTGAACACATAGCGATCAATATGGTTGATCGGGTCTGCTGCATCTGGCGCCTCCATACCCGGCGACGCGCCACAGTGCAAAGACCTACGCAAGGGAGTATGTGCATGCTTGGCAACGGGCGCCGTATTCGGCGCGGTCATCGTCTGGGGCTGGCCGCCCTGCTCGTGAGCGTGTTGGTGGTGGTGTCGTCCGGGCAGCCGGTCTATGCCGCCAACCTCGGCAGCGAGCCGACCCTGCCCTACGCGCAACCGAGCAACGCCAACCTGCCCAGGGCTGGCTGCGACACGACCGCCACCGACCCGAAGAATCCGCCGGTCGACAGCCCCGCGGCACTGCAGGTGATCTACGCGTGGAACGACTCCACCGGCAACCAGTACTCGACGAACGTCGAGCACGCCGCCCGCGTCATGGACCGCGTCGACTGGCTGCTCGACCAGGCCAGCAACTACGACCAGCACTTCAAGTTCAGCTGCCGATCGACGACCACCAGCACGTACAACCAGTACGCGCAGGCGATCGTGACGCCGGAGAAGATCGACACTCCGAACACCGACTACTGGTCGATCGCGAACGAGCTCACGGCCAAGGGGTACGACGACAGCAACCGCTGGTACGTGCTCCTGACGGAGTTCGCCGCGCCATCCGCCTCGGCATACTGGTGTCCGACAAGTGGCGGTGGAGGCTGCGTCTCCATCGTCGAGGTGTGGGACAGCGGCGTCGTCGGGCACGAGGTGACGCACCTGCTCGGCGCCGGCCACGCCTACATGTCCGAGAACGTCTGGCAGGACTCCAACGGTAACTGGCAGTTCGAGCAGTACTGCCCCGACATCACCATGTGCTGGAGCGACTGGTGGGCCTACGACATGGGCTACCGCCAGAACTACGACCCGAGCGAGACCAGCGCGTCCTTCTATGTGGACAACTACCCGTCGACGACGACGAGGAACACGGCGGTGCATCCGCTGCTCACCTCGCCGGTCTGCTGCGACGTCGGTGCCAACAACGACCTGCTGACCGCGCAGGAGCGGACCATCGAGGCACAGGCGCCCGGCACCTCGAACCCCACCGGGTTCAGCACCGCCGGCTCCGGGGCCGCCATCTCGGTGACACCGCAGGGTTCGTTCACCGGCCTCTCCGCCCGGTACTTCGACAACCGTCGCTCGCTGCAGTTCGTCAGCTCACCGCAGTCGGCGGAGAAGTCGGTGCTGGTGAGCCGTAAGCCGTCGGTGACGGTTGGGCACAACTACAAGTTCTACGTCCGGCTGCGCGCCAACTCCGGCACCGCCGCGCTGCGCATGCGGTGGTACAACTCCGGCGGCACGCTGCTGTCCACGTCGACGAGTAGCTCGTTCGGCCTGACGTCGAACTGGCTTGAGTGGTCCCACGAGGCGGTCGCACCGTCGAACGCGGCCACCGTGCAGATCTCCGTGGTGGCACCGTCCGGTGGTTCGCAACCGGCGACCCTGACCATGAACGTGGACACCCTGCAACTGACCGACTGCAGCGCCAACGAGAACTCGCTGTGCCGCCCCACCACCTGATCCCAACCGGGTGATCCGGTCTTTCCCCACGTCGCGCGAGCGCGACGTGGGGAAAGACGTGGCAGACACCGACCCGGCGAGGGGTCAGCGGGCAACGCTCGACCAGAACCCGCACTGGTGCTCGGCGGCCAGGTCCACGTTGCCGCTCCGGTTGTCGGCGAAGGCCCGCACGTAGGGCATGCGGGGCCAGCCGGGTGTGCCGGTGGAGGCGAAACGCGACCACGCGGTCACGAATCGGGAACGCAGTTCGGGCTTGGTCTGGTCGGTCAGGACATCCATGTCGAACAGGTAGGCCAGTTCGAGACCATGCGCCGCGCCCCAGGAATAGCGTGGGTCCAGGACCGGGCCGTCGCGTTCGGCGTACTCGTAGCCGTAGACGCGGTTCTGCTTCGCGAGCAGGCGGGTCTGTTCCAGAGTCGGGCAGGCCCAGATGCGGTCCGTGGCAACGGCCGCCCAGGCCAGGCCGGGCGTGCCCCACGCGGCGATCGGATAGCGGGCCTCAACCTGTGCGGCCCGGTCACCGAATGCCGTGCGCAGCGCGGCCCGGTAGTCGTCCGGCGTGTACGGCTTGGGGACCGGGTACAACTCGGTGAAGCCGAGGAAGGCGCGATGCTCGTCGAGGTTCCCGCCCTCCAGCACCGGCATGTGCTGGTACCGGCCGGCGCGCAGGGCATCGGCCGGGCGGGACGGCAGGAGCGGACTGCCGTACGCGGGTGTCGCGAACGCCGCCAGGCCGGCGCCCCGGGTCTGGTGGAGAAGATCCGTGTACGAGGCGGCGCGCAGGCAGGCCACGGTGGCGCAGCCGAGCCGATCTTGGAGTTGCGCGCCCTGGCTCTGCACGGCGGCCAGGCTGCTGAACTGCGAGCCGGCCTCACCGCCGGGCGGGAACAGCCCGTCCGGCCAGTCGGTGAGACACGATCCGGACTGGATGATCGCCTTTCCGAACAGACCCGCCGCCGATGGCGCGGTGAGCTGGGCGCACACGCTCATGCCGCCGCTGGATTCCCCGGCGAGCGTCACGTTGCGCGGGTCTCCGCCGAACGCGGCGATGTTGCGGTGCACCCAGCGCAGTGCGGCCTGCTGGTCCTGAAGGCCGAAGGTGCCGGAGCCGGGCAGACCGGGCAGACCGAAATAGCCGAAGACGCCGAGCCGGTAGTTGACCGTGACCACGACCAGGTGGCCGTCGGCGGCGAGGCGGTGCGGGTCGTACTGGTTCGCGGAACCCACGGTGAACGCGCCTCCGTGCAGGAAGACCAGCACCGGGTGCCTGCCGGTCCGGGCGGGGGGCGTCGTCACGTTGACGTGGAGGCAGTCCTCGGCACCGGTGATCAGACCGCCCCCGCCTATCGAGTTCTGGGCGCATTCGGCGGGCAGCGTGGTCGCCTCCCGGACGCCGTGCCAGTTCGCTGCCGGCTGCGGTGCACGCCAGCGGTTCGGGCCGGTGGGTGGTGCCGCGTACGGCACCCCGTTGAAGACCCGGTAGCCGGCTCCACTGGCACCCTCGATCAGACCGTTCTCCGTGCGGGCGAGCGCACGGGCCGGTGTATCGACCGCCGGACTCGGGAGCTGCTGACTGCCGGCGTACGCGGGAGTCGCCGCCAGCACCACGGACAGCGCCGCGACCGCGGCCGGCAGCAGTGTCGCGGGTGTCGTCCTCCGACAGTGCCGGCCTCGATCGTGTCGTCGACGGCGTGGACGGGGGACGAAGCGCCGGGTGACTCCGTACGGCTGTGTCGCATCGGCAAACATGCGGTCCACGCTAGGAACACGGCGAGGATGCGAGCAGAGTCACGGATACCCGGTCCGCGGTGACAAAAGTACCCGGGCGGTCAGCCACAGCTCGTACCACTCCTCGTGGGTCAGGTCGGGTGCCCGGGTCGCGGCAGACGCGGATGCGCTCGGGACGTGCGGTGCCGATCACCGGAGTGATGAGCAGCTCGGCGGCGACGAAGTCCTGTACGACGGAGAACGTCTCGCGGTCGTGGCGCAGCAGCCGGATGCGGACGCCGCCGCCGGACGGGAGTTTCACCTCCAGCCCGTCCGGGTGCTCGGCGGCCACCTGACGATCGCCGTCGATGTCGGCGCTGGCGATCCAGGCGACGCCGAGCACGCCGGCCTGGTCGGCAACCACCTTGCCGGTGCCGGGGGCCAACGAGGGGCGCAACTCGCCGGTGTCGGGTCGGGCGCGAAGCTCACGGCGGCCCGTTTGCCGGCCAGCAACAGGTGGCGCTGACTCATTGCCGATTCCTCCGTTGCCGGTTGGACGGGTGCTGGCGGAAAGGACGCGCGGTCGTGCTCCTATCCGCCGCTCTCGGTGTGCGCGTAGTCCCGCGAGGGTCCGGTCTCCGTGCGCCGGCCGCCTTCCTCGCGGCGGCGGGCGGCGGCCGAGGCGAGCGCGACCGGTGCCATGACCGTCGCGACGACCCCGATGAACCCGACGGCGACCGACAGGTTCGTCAGCTCCGCCACGCCGCCGATCATGGGTGGACCGATGAGGAACCCCGAGTAGGCGATGGTCGTGACGAACCCGATCTCCCGCTCGCCGCCGGTGCCGTCGCTGCGCCGGCCGACGGCACCCGCCAGGTCGATCGCCACCGGGAAGGCGAACGCGACGCCGCCGCCGGCCAGCACGTACCCGGCGTAGGTGAGCCAGGCCACCGGCACGACGGCCGCCAGCAGCAGGCCGGCCCCGGCGAGCAGCGAGCCGACGACCAGGACCCGGATGGCGCCGAAGCGGCGCTGGATCCGCTCGCCGAAGAGCCGGACCACCCCCATCGCGAGACAGAAGACGGAGTACATGATGGCGCCGGCCGCCTCGGACATGCCCCGCTCACGGACCGCGAACAACGCCGACCAGTCGCCGTTGGAGCCCTCCACGACGGCGGAGATGAACGCGACACCGCCCAGCAGCCACAGGACCGGACGGCGCAACATGCTCCGGTCGAGCCCGCCCTGCTCCCGGTGGGCGCCGGTGGTCGGCTCCGCGGTCGGCACGAACCGGATCAGGGCGGCGGTGGCGGCCAGCGAGGCGAGCGTGACCAGGGTGAAGTACGGAAGCAGGTCCACGCGGTGCCCGGCGGCGACCGCGGCGGCCAGTGAGCCACCCAGCGCGCCGAAGCTGAACCCGGCGTGGAAGACCGGCATGAGGGGCCGGTCCGCGCGACGGATGACGGTCACGGCGGCGACGTTCATCGACACGTCGAACACGCCGAAGGACGCGCCGAGCAGGACCAGGACGAGGGCGAGTTGCACCGGTGAGGTGACGAGTGCGAGGACTGGCAGCAGGCCCGCGGCTGCGACCGCCGACACCAGGATCATCACCCGGGCGCCGAAGCGGGCGCACAACCGGCCCGCGACCGAGGCCGCCGCCGCCAGCCCGACGCTCGCGCCGAGCAGGACGAGACCGAGCACCCCCGGGCTCGCGCCGACCTGTTCGGCGAGGCTCGGCATGCGCGGTGCCCACGAGCCGGCGATGATCCCGTTGAGCAGGAAAACGACGAACACCGGAACTGCCCTCGTACGCACCTGGTCATCCCTCTCTGGTGGGGCACCCGGCCAGTTTCCGCGGTGACAGCACTGCCGCCGTCGCCGCGATCGGCGAAACCAGACCCGATATCGTGCTGCTCGACGTGGGGATTTCCGGTGACGACGTCGCAGTGACGGTGCAGCGTATTCGTGCGGCCTCACCGAAAACGAAGACGATGATCCTCAGCATGCACGACGGCGGGGCGCTCGTGCAGCGGCTGCTCGGCCTGGGGGTGCAGGGCTATCTGCACAAGAGCGTGAGCCGCCTGGGGCTTCTCGCCGCAATTCGCGGCCGCCAGCTGAATGATTCGCACATCGTGGTGTCCGTCTCACCGGGCAGCCTCGTGGCGAGCCGGGAGGGAATCGTCGCCCTCTCCGAGCGCGAGCGCGAGGTGCTGCAACTGGTGGCGCACGCGATGAGCAACGCGCTGATCGCCAGCCGGCTCGGCCTGACCGAGGCGACAGTGAAGCGGCACCTGCGCAACGTCTTCGCGAAGTTCTCCGCGGTCTCGGCGCTGACCCGGGTGGCGCCGTAGGCGTTCGCACACACCAACCGGCAGGTCGCGGAGTTCCGTCGGCAGCCGGGCCAGCCGGTGTCGCTGACCGTCCTCGACCAGGGGTGGAGCGCGCTCGCGAAGGACTACTACGCCAACGGTGTGCGGGGCAGGTCCGGCCGTACCGCAGAACGGGGCCGGGCCCGGCGCGGAGGGTGGTCCTCCGCGCCGGGCCTCGGCAGGGGGTGGGTCAGCTGGCCGCGCAGGTGGCCGTCGCGCTCGGGCCGGTGCCGGAACCCTGGAAGCCGAAGCTTGTCGACTGCCCGGCATCGACGTGCCCGTTGTAGCCCACGTTGGTGAACCGGACGGTGCCGCTGGTGCCGCTGGCCTGGGCACTCCAGGTGCCGGTGACCGAGGCGCCGCCGGGCAGCGTGATGGTCACGGTCCAGCCGTTGATGGCCGCGGAGCCGGCGGTGACCGTCACGCTCGCGGTGAAGCCGCCGGTCCACTGGTTGATCGCCACGGACGCGAGGCAGCCGTTACCGGTCGGCGGCGGGGTCGTCGGCGGGGCCGTCGTCGGCGGGGCCGTGGTCGGTGGCGCGGTCGTCGGCGGCGCGGTCGTGGGCGGGTTGGGCGCGCCGTTCGCCAGGCTGAAGGCCAGGTCGGGCTGGAACGAACCGGCCGTGTAGCGGCAGCCGTCCGCCTCGCCCGGCGGCTTCACCCAGAGGTACGCGTCGATGTTGTTGTCGTTGGTGTTCGTCGTCGGGTACTGCCCGATGCGCCGGTCGGTGTTGTCGTCGCCGCACCAGTCCCCGCTGGCGCCCCCGTTGCGGCTGGTGTCGATGACCTGGCGCTTGCCCGAGATGCCCATGCCGTTGAGTGCGGAGATGACCGCCCGGCCGAAGTTGGCCTCACTGGAGGTGGAGTTGTAGTTCGACACGTTGGTGAAGAACCCGTCGGCGTACTGCACGCCGGCCGCCCGGAGCCGGTTGGCCGTCTCACCCGCGCTGTTCCAGGTGGAGTGGCCGCCGTCGAGGTACACCTTGGCGTTGGGGTTGCCCGACTTGATGGTCCGGGTGGCCGTCGAGATCGCCTGGTTGCGGGCGTTGATCTCGCCGCTGTTCAGGCACGTCAGCAGGGCGAGTGAGTCGGTTTCCAGGATGATGATGACGGTCTGGTTGCCCAGCCCTCTGGCGAAGTTGGACACCCACGTCTGGTACTGGTTGAGGTCCGGCGCCCCACCGGCGCTGGCCCCGCCGCAGTCCCGGTTGGTGATCTCGTACACCGCCAGCACCGGGATCTGCTGCGCCGCGTTGGCGGCGCCGACGAACCCGGAGACCTCGGACTGCACTGTCGACGGGTTGAAGTTGGCGAACCAGCGGGCCTGCGGCTGACTCGCGATCTTGTCGCGGATGACCGCGGTGCGCGAGTCGCCGGGGTTGGCGGCCACCCAGCGGATGACTGCCGAACTCGGGTCGCGGTAGAGCGATCCGGACAGCGCGCCGGCGGAGGCGCTGCCGACGGCGAGGCAGACGCCGACGGCGGTGGCACCCGCGACGGCCGCCACGCCGGCCGCCGATCTGCGGCGGAGCGAGGAGAGGATAGCCACGACGTGTTGCCTCCTGATCACATTGATGTTTCTAAGTTTATGGGAGCGTTCCCATGGACGGTAGCGGAGGCGCGGGCCGCTGCCAAGGTGTGCGGACGCGCCACTGAGGCAATGACCCATGTTTATGTGTCACCGGCTCGTGCGGGGTCTACGGAGCGGGCCTCCGGGACGTCGTGACGACGCCGGTCGCCACCTCCTGGGGAGGTACTGACGAAACGGGCACCACGCTGCCGCCGCGACAGCGGGGACACTCGTACCGAATGTAGGGTTTTTTCGCATAAGCCCGGTTGATGCGAGGAAGGCTCAACTACCGTCACCCCTGGCGGCGATAACCGATTTGTCGCCTTCTGCACCAGATGCTACGTGCAGAGTCACGGTGTACGGAGAAGGGCCAGGTAGCTCGATGTCCAACTATCCACACCCGAACATCAGCGAGGCGGCGGCAGCCCAGCCGCGTCGACCGAAGGGGCGGCGGTCGCGCTGGCTCGTCGCCGGGGTCGCCGGCCTGACCGGAATGGCTGGCCTGGCCGCCTTCACACCGGGGGTGAGCGGGGCGTTCGGGAAGAGCGGAAGCAGCCTGTCGAACGCCGCGACGCAGATCCTCACCGACGGCAGCCGGACCAGCGGCGACGACCACGGTGGCCAGGACCCGGGCGGCCGCGACAACAAGGACCACCAGAAGGGTGACGACCGCCAGAAGGGTGACGACCGCCGCGACGGCCGGGGCGACGACGCCCGGGCCGTACCCTGCGGCGCCGACGAGTTGATCGCGGCGATCGTCCGTGCGAACGCCGGTCAGGGGGCGACACTCAGGCTCGCCGAGAAGTGCACCTACACGCTCACCCGGTCCGCGCCCCTCCCGCCCGTCCCCTTCGGCGCCGTCGGCCTGCCGATCATCACCCAGCCGGTGATCATCGACGGCAACGGATCCACCATCGTGCGCGCGGCAAACGCCACACCGTTCCGGATTCTCGAGGTGGGATCCGGCGGGGATCTGACACTGCGCGACGTCACCATCAAGGGCGGTCAGGCTGACGGTGGAGTCGGCGCCGGCGGCGGTGGCATCCGGATCGACGTCGGCGGCAGGGCCACCATCGAGAACACCGACGTGGTCTACAACCACACCAACGGCCTGGGTGGCGGCATCGCCAACTTCGGCATCACGAAGATCCTCGGCCGGAGCGACCACGGCAAGGGCTGGGACAGCAAGGACAAGGACAAGGACAAGGACAAGCACGGGGACGGCCGCAGCGATATCAGCAACAACAGCGCCCTGTTCGACGGCGGGGGCGTCCACAACAACGGCACCCTCACCGTGCAGAACACCCGACTGAGTTACAACAACACGATCGGAACCTTCAACATCCTGCCCATCGGTGGCGCGGGTGGCGGGCTGTCGAACAGCAGGTCCGCCGTCCTCGACAACGTCCAGGTGGACAACAACACCGCGGGCTTCCGGGGTGGTGGCATTCGCGGCGGCCTCAACTCCACCACCGAGGTCAAGAACACCGAGATCAACGACAACAGAGCCGGCAGCGAGGGCGGCGGCATCTTCACCGACGGCACCTTCCACCTCACGCACGGCAAGGTCCACCACAACGAGGCCGGCCAACGCGGTGGCGGTGTCTTCAACCAGATCGGCGAGTTCGTGGCCGACGAGAGCCGGATCAGCGAGAACACCGCCAGCACGAACAGCACCATCGAACACGGCGGCGGCATCTACAACGGCAGTGGCACAGTCGTCCTACGCCGCACGGAGGTCGACCGCAACCGGGCCGTGGGTACGAGTTCGCAGGCCGGGGGCATCTACAACAACGCCACACTCACCCTCACCGAAACCAGGGTCACGGAGAACATCTCCGCCCTGGCACCCGGCGGGATCTTCAACGACGGCGGCCAGGTCACCGTCGACCAGAAGTCGGCCATCACCGGCAACCGGCCCACCAACTGCACACCCAGCGCGCCCGCTGTCCCCAACTGCTTCGGCTGATCATCGATCATTCCCGCAATCGGATCGCCAGAGGTAACGCGACCAGGTCGGAGCATCCGGTCCCGTACCGGTTCGATCACCACGATCGGACCGGTGCGGGACCGGATGTCACAGTGGCGACGAGCGGCAGCAGGGCGTCGCCCGTAGTCGTCGACGGTCCGGCGTGCAGCCCGCCAACGGGCGCGATATCGACTTGAATGGTGGCGTGCGGGTCAACAGGGACGGGCGGAGTTGGCGCATCGGCGCCGACGCCGACGTGGCATGGATCGCCGGTCAGACCACTGCCGGCCTCTCGGTCACCACCGCCGTCCCCCCGATCTTCGCCGCGTACGCCACGACGTACCAGGCCGACGACGTCACCGCCGCCGACTACGAGCGGGCCCTGGTCGAGGACCTCCGCACGCACACGCCCGACCAGCCCTGGTGGCTGGCCTACCTCGACACCGGCGCCCACGACGTCGTCTTTCCCCGCGCCCCCCGGGTGTCGCTCTACTGGAACTGGCCGTACGTGCTTGTCGAGGCCGGCCCCGAGCAAGCCCTCACCTGGCGGACGGGCCACCTGCGACACGGCTGCGGCTCGCTACCCGACCTGTTCTTCCCCGCCGACCGCTCATGGCTGGTCTCCGCGCTCTGGGACGACACCTGGACCTGCGTCGGCGGCCCGGAGCCACTGATCCACACCCTTCACCGCGACCCGCGGACCAAGGGCCGCCGGGTTCGACCCGACGAGGACGCGCTGCCACCGGGGCTGACCCGAGAGTGACGGGCAAACATCTGACCTAATCGCGTCCGGCGCTCGCCGGACCGCAACCTGCCGGACATGGCATTGACATCATTCACTGTGAGTTCTAGCGTCGGGACGAATCGATTCGGCGTCGAGCTGGGTGTTCCGGCGCCGTCCGGCGGTCGGTCACGTGGGGTTCGGGCACGCACGGCGTGGGCCACCAATGATCCGACGACCGACTGGTCCCGCGTGGGCGGCGAGACCGGTGGCAGAAGCCTGTGGCGACGAGCCGGTCGGGGGCGCCGTGGGCACATCGCGCCTTCCGGGTTTTTCGCCCGCGGCGAGTGTGCCGGCGGGGCGACCGGGAGTGGCGCGTCGTGGCGGTGTGGAGGTTGCCGTGGACCCCCGCACCTGAGTCAGTTCGTGTCGAGTGGCGGGAGCCCATCATGACAAGACGTAGACCCATCCTTGGATTTCTCGCGACGGCGGCGGCTGTCGTCCTGACCGTGAGCGCGGGGGCACTGGCCGGCGGCCTGGGCACCACCGCGTCGGCCGCCGACATCGCACCGGCCGCGGCGACCGCCGGGTGCGGCAAGGCGCCCACGTTGACGAGCGGTCAGCGCTCCATCCAGAGCAGCGGCCAGAACCGTAGCTTCATCCTGCGGATCCCGGACAACTACGACCGGAACCACCCGTACCGGTTGATCTTCGGGTTCCACTGGAACGGCGGCACGATGAACGACGTCGACGGTGGCGGCTCGGACGGGGCCGCCTGGTCCTACTACGGGCTGCGGCAGCAGGCGAACAACAGCACCATTTTCGTCGCCCCCCAGGGCAACGGCAACGGCTGGGCCAACCCCAACGGCCAGGACGTCACCTTCGTCGACAACATGATCAGCCTGATCGAGGCGGACCTGTGCGTCGACACGACGCAGCTCTTCGCGCTCGGCTTCAGCTACGGCGGAGGCATGAGCTACTCGCTGGCCTGTTCCCGGCCGACCGTCTTCCGCGCCGTCGCGGTCTACTCCGGCGGGCAGCTCAGCGGGTGCAGCGGCGGCACCCAACCCATCGCGTACATGGGGATCCACGGCATCGGGGACCCGGTGCTCAACATCTCCGCCGGACGGTCCCTGCGGGACAGGTTCGTCCGCAACAACGGGTGCACCGCGCAGAACCCGCCCGAGCCACGAGCGGGCAGCCAGACCCACATCACCACCACCTACTCCGGCTGCCGGTCCGGCTACCCGGTGGTGTGGGCCGCCTTCGACGGCGGGCACGGCCCCGGCCCGGTGGACGGCGGCGGCGACAGCGGCGCCCGGACCTGGACCAAGGGCGAGGTGTGGAGGTTCTTCACCCAGTTCGGCAGCACCGACCCGACGCCGACCCCGACCACGTCGCCCACGACGTCCCCCACCTCCAGCCCGACCACTCCGCCGCCGGGCGGCACGTCGCCCCTGCGTAACGCGTCCTCCGGACGGTGCCTGGACGTCAACGGGGCCTCGCAGACCAACGGCTCGACGGCGATCATCTGGGATTGCCACGGCCAGACCAACCAGAGCTGGACCTCGACGGCCGCCGGGGAACTGCGCGTCTTCGGCGGCAAGTGTCTCGACGTCAGCGGCGCCGGCACCGCGAACGGCAGCTCGGTGATCATTTGGGACTGCAACGGCCAGTCCAACCAGCGGTGGGCGGTCAACGCCAACGGCTCGATCACCGGCGTTGGTTCGGGCCGGTGCCTGGACGTGGTCAGCAGCGGTACGGCCAACGGCACGCGCGTCCAGATCTGGGACTGCAACGGCGCGGCCAACCAACGATGGAGCCGCAGCTGACCCCGGCGAACGTCCCGGGACGGCAACGGTAGGTCCGGCTCGGCGGCGGAACCACCAGGTTCCGCCGCCGACGCCGGCGCAACAGTGACATTCGATTGCAAGCGACCGCGTGTGGTACGCCAGCTCGACGCGTGACGTACGGCTTCGCTGTCGAAACCGACTGGGGAGGCGGTTCAGATGTTCGGTAGGGAGACTCATCGACCCGGCGCTGGCGAGGTTGGGCCACGCGGGCGGTCCTGGCGGAGCACGTGGCGTCCGCGTCGGTTGACCACCGCGGTGGTGGGGGCGGTGGTGGCGGCAGCAGCCGTGCTGACCGGCTTCGCCTCCCCCGCCCAGGCGGCGACCGCCATCACGATCAACGGTGGTTCCGGTGGACGGGCGCTCGACGGGATCGGCGCGGTCAGTGGTGGCGGCGGCAACAGCAGGTTGCTGATCGACTACCCGGAACCACAACGCAGTGACATCCTCGACTACCTGTTCAAGCCCGGCCGCGGTGCCGCGATGCAGCTACTCAAGGTGGAGATCGGCGGGGACACCAACTCCACCTCGGGCGCGGAGCCCAGCCACGAGCACACCCGGGGCAACGTGAACTGCAACCGGGGTTACGAGTGGTGGCTGATGGAGCAGGCGAGGGCACGCAACGCCAACATCGCCCTGGCCGGTCTGTCCTGGGGGGCGCCGGGCTGGATCGGGAACGGCAACTTCTGGTCCAACGACTCGATCGACTACCTGCTGGCCTGGCTGGACTGCGCGGGTACCCACGGGCTGACCATCAACTATCTCGGCGGGTGGAACGAGAAGGGCTACAACGCCACCTGGTACAAGAATCTGCGATCGGCCCTCAACTCCCACGGCTACAGCGCCGTGAAGATCGTCGCCTCGGACGACTTCGGCTGGGGCGCCGCCGACGAATCGCTGCGGGACCCGGCGTTCGCCAACGCCGTACAGGTCTTCGGCAGCCACTACGTCTGCGGCTACCGCAGCGCCCAGACCAGCTGCCCCAGCTCCGGCAACGCGGTCTCCACCGGCAAGTCGCTGTGGGCCAGTGAGAACGGCTCCGACGACTACAACGCCGGGGCGCAGGCCCTCGCCCGCGGCATCAACCGCGGCTACATCGACGGCAAGATGACCGGCTACATCAACTGGCCCGCCATCGCCGCCATCACCCCCAACATCCCCTGGGCGACCACGGGTGTGGCAGTGGCCCAGCAGCCCTGGTCCGGTGCCTACTCGATCGGCAAGAACGCGTGGGTGATGGCGCAGACCACGCAGTTCACCGCCCCGGGCTGGCGCTACCTCGACGCTTCGAGCGGCTACCTCGGTGGCAACCGCAACAACGGCAGCTACGTCTCGCTGAAGTCCACGAACAACAGCGACTACAGCACCGTCATCGAGACAATGGACGCCGGGTCGGCGCAGACCCTCGACTTCACCGTCACCGGCGGGTTGTCCACCGGCGCCGTGCACGTCTGGTCGACGAACGTCAGGTCGAACAACTCCGCCGACCACTTCGTCCGGGGCAGCGACATCACGCCGAGCGGGGGGCGTTTCTCGCTCACCGTCCAGCCCGGCTACGTCTACAGCATCACCACCACCACCGGTCAGGGTAAGGGCACCGCGGTCAGCCCGGCGCAGGGCAACCTGAAGCTGCCGTACAACGACACCTTCGACAGCTACGACGTGGGGCGTGAGGCGAAGTACCTGATGGACCAGCAGGGCTCGTTCGAGATCGCCGCCTGCGCTGCCGGTCGCGCCGGCCGGTGCGTACGGCAGATGTCGGAGCAGACGCCGATCTTCTGGACGTCCGGCAAGGCCGAGCCGTTCACACTGTTGGGTGACCTGTCCTGGCGCAACTACACGGTCTCCTCGGACGTGCTGCTGGAGAAATCCGGCTACGCGCAGCTCATCGGGCGCGCCAACACGTACAACCACCAGGGGCCACAGAACCTCAACGGCTACTACCTCCGGGTGACCGACGGTGGCGCGTGGTCCATCCGGAGCAACAACACGAGCGGCAACTGGCGCACGCTGGCCAGCGGAAACACCGCGGCGCTCGGCACCGGACGCTGGCACACCCTGGCGCTCACGCTCAACGGGAGCACCCTCACCGCGGCCATCGACGGCACCACCGTCGGCACGGTCTCCGACTCGACCTGGGTCGCCGGTCAGATCGGGTACGGCACGGGTCAGGGAGTCACCGCCCAGTTCGACAACCTCAGCATCACGCCGGTCGGCAGCTCCGGGGAGCCGGGCGCGACCACGGCGATCCGGGGCGCGGGTTCCAACCGGTGCCTGGACGTCAATGGAGCCAGCCAGGCCGACGGCTCGGTCGTGCAGATCTGGGACTGCAACGGCGGCGCCAACCAGCAGTGGACGCTCACCGCGAGCAACCAACTGACCATCTACGGCAACAAGTGCCTCGACGTGGCGGGCACCGCGGCGGGAAGCCGCGCGCGGATCATGACCTGCAACGGCGGTAGTGGCCAACAGTGGCGCGTCAACGCCGACGGCACGATCTCCGGGGTCGGATCGGGGCTCTGCCTGGACGTCAACGGTGCGGGCACCGCCAACGGCACCGCAGTCCAACTCTGGACCTGCACCGGTGGCAGCAACCAGCAGTGGATCCGCGGCTGACCGGTTGGTGCGCGTACGAGGACTCGTACCCGGTTCGTGGCTGCCGGCCGCTCACCTGAGCGGCCGGCAGTCGTCGGGTGGCCCCGACGACTGACCGACTGCGCCGCCCGGCTGGCAGACCATGCCAGCGCAGCCACTGGTTGCCTATGCTCGATGGGTGGAGGACAACGATCAGGCCGTGCTGGCCGAGATGCTCCAGTCGGCCGAGGAGTCCGCTCCGGTCGAGGCGGTCCAGGCCGTCACCGGCACCATCGCCACCGCGTTGGGCGCGCTCGGCGTCTCACTGCTCATCGCCGACCTCAGCGGCCGGGCACTGGTCCGGCTGACCCACCAGTCGGCCATCGGCCGCCCCGGTCGTCGTCAGGGCGCGGAGACCGCCGAGGTCTTTCCCTTCGACGGCGGGCCGCACGAGCGCGCACTGCGCCAACAGACCACCCTGGTGCTCCCCGGTGACGGCCACTGGACGGTGCTCGCACCCGTCACCGAACGCGGTGAGGCCACCGGCCTGCTGGAGATCGACCTGCCCGACGAGCCGGACACCACCACTGTCGCGGAGATCGCCCGCACCGCGCACACGCTGGCGTTCGTGGTCATCGCCAACCGCCGGCACACCGACCTGTTCGAATGGGGGCAACGCAGCACCCCGTTCACGCTCTCCGCCGAGATCCAACGCCGCCTGCTGCCCGCCTCGTTCACCTGCGAAGCCGGCGCGTTCGCCCTCTCCGGCTGGCTGGAGCCCGCCGCGAGCGTCGGCGGGGACACCTTCGACTACAGCGTGGCCCGCGACACGCTGCACGTGAGCGTCACCGACGCGATGGGCCACGGCGTGGCCAGCGCGCTGACCGCCACCCTCGGGGTGGGCAGCCTGCGCAACACCCGCCGCCGCGGCGAGAGCCTGATCAGGCAGGCCGAGGAAGCCAACCGAGCCGTCGCCGAGCACGCCAACGTACGCGGCGCCTACGTGACCGCCGTGCTGGGCCGCGTCGACCTGGCCACCGGGCGGTGCGAGTTGCTCAACGCCGGGCACGTGCCGCCGATGCTGGTCCGGGACGGCCGGGCCGCACCACTGGACCTGCCCGCCAACTTCCCGCTGGGCATGTTTCCCGACGAGGGCTACCGCAGCGGGCAGGTGCCCCTGCTGCCCGGTGACCGGCTCGTCATCGTCACCGACGGGATGCGCGAACGCAACGCCGCCGACCTGGACCTGCCCGCCGCCCTGCTCCGCATCGCCCACCTGCATCCACGCGAGGCAGTCCGGGCGTTGTCCGACGCGGTGCTGGCAGCCGCCGGGCCGGTCCTGGCCGACGACGCCACCCTGCTCATCATCGACTGGTACGGCGGCCAGGAGCGACGGTCGAGCACGGCCGGCGCGGACACCGCCCGCGCCAGCCCCTTCCCATGACGAGAGTGGTCACGACACCCGGGACGCCTCCTCGGCGTCGTCCACCGTGTCGAAGACGTCGATGACCCGGTCCACCGATGTGATCGACAACACCGTACGCACCGGAGGGGCGACGCCGGCCAGGACGAGCGAGCCGCCCCGCTCCCGCAGATCCTTGTAGGCGACCACGAGGATGCCCAGGCCACTGGAGTCCATGAACCCGACGCCGCTGAGGTCGACCACCACCGACTGGGCGCCGCTCTGCACCACCTCGCGCAACCGGTCCCCTAGCTCCGGCGTGGTGCTCATGTCCAGGTCGCCGGCGACCTCGACCACGGTGCCGATCCGCCCCTGCCGCGTCGACAGCGTGAAGTCCACGTAACCCCCTCGATACGGCCGTCGCCGGCAACTCGGCGACACGTCGCGCCGTACTCACGGTGCCAGAAACTGGTCACGATCGCTCGTCGACGCATACCCGCGTCGGCGGGCGCCACGGACTTCGCACCACGACCGGCAGGCGGCCCCTTCGACCTCGACGCCGTCCAGCGGTCGCGTCGTGGTCATCCTCGATCCGCGGTGATCAGCGGTCGGGCCGCCCACTCGGCGGCCACCTTCTGCGGGTCACCGGTGCGGAACAGCGGCGGTTCGTGCAGCAGGAAGTCGCGGTGGCTGATGTTCCAGGCGTACGCGCCGGCCATGGCGAAGGCCAGCACGTCACCCACGCCGATCGGCCCGGCGGTGGTCGAGAAGGACAGCACGTCCTTCGGGGTGCAGAGTTGCCCGACCACGGTGACCGGCCCACCGTCGGTGCGTACCGCGTCGAGCCCGCGCCGCCGGTGCACGGTGAACGGCTGCGGGTGCCCCTTCGCCGCAGGTGTGCGCAGGTGGTGGGTGCCGCCGGCCACCACCACGAACCACTCCCCGTAGGAGCGCTTCACGTCGATGACCTCGGTGAGGTACGCCCCGCAGTAGGCGGTGACCGACCGGCCCGGCTCGATGCGCAGCCGCACCGCCGGGTGCGCGTCGACGATGTCGGCCAGACCCCGGCCGTAGCCGGCCCAGTCGAACCGTGCCGTCGGGTCGGCGTAGTCGACGGCCATGCCCCCGCCGACGTCGACCTCGACCGCACCGACCTCGGCCACCGCCCAGCGGACCACGGCGGCGGCGACCGTGGTGGCGAGCGGGGCGTCCAGCCCGCTGGCCAGGTGGGCGTGGACTCCGCGGACGTCGATGCCGGCGGGCGGGCGGCGGGCACACTCGACGACGTCGGCCGGGTCCATGCCGAACGGGCTGGGCCCGCCACCCATGAGCAGGCTCGCACCGGGCGCGTCGACCGGCAGGTTGACCCGCAGCAGCACCGGGGCCGACCGGCCCGAGGCGACGGCCAGCGCGCCGAGTCGCCGCAGTTCGGCGGGCGATTCGACGTGGATGCGGTGCACCCCCGCGGCGAGGGCGGCGGCGAGGTCCGCGTCGGTCTTGCCCGGTCCGGCGTACGCGGCCGGGGCGCGCCCCGGCAACACCTCGGCCAGTCTGTGCAGCTCACCACGGCTCGCGGCCTCGAACCCGTCCACCACCGGGGCGAGGGTCCGCAGCACACCGGGATCCGGGTTGGCCTTGACCGCGTACAGCAGCTCGACCGGGCTGGGCAGCGCCGCCCGGACGGCGCTGACGTGCGCGGCCAGCGCGTCGAGGTCGTGGACGTAGACCGGTCGCGTCACCGTGGCCCGCCCATCGGGTTGGGCACCGGCACGAACGGCGCGGCCCGGTCCGCGTCCCGGTGCCACCGGACCAGGAGGTTCGCCTTGGCCACCAGCGGCTCGCCGTCGAGCAGCGCGCGCAGCTCGGGCGGATCGTCGAGGTCGGCGGCCACCGCCTCGATGACGGCCCGCAGCTCCTGCCACAGCCGCCGTTCGATCCCCGGGCGCGCGTCGGCGAGGGCCCCGCAGATGCCGCCGAGGTGATTGACGAACAGGCAGTAGACGATCCGCCGGCGGGCGTCCGACGGGCCGTAGCGGACCTGCGCCGGAACGCCGTCCGGCCAGGTGGCCCAGCGCTCGGTGTCGAGTTTCACCCCCTCCAGGTCGCGCAGCAGCATGCGGACCGGGCGGTGGTCGCCATCGAGCACGACGACCACGTTCTGCAGGTGTGCCTCGTGCACGACACCGTGGCGGAGCCAGCAGCGCAGCACCGCCGGCACCAGCAGCCCGACGTACGCCCGCCACCAGGCCACCGGTTCCGGTGTCACGAGCGGCGTGGCGGCCAGCGCCGCGGCGAGCACCGGAGTGTCACCGGGACGCAGGTGCGGGCGCAGGCCCTCGCGC
Source organism: Micromonospora sp. NPDC048935 (assembly GCF_043197875.1). Lineage (NCBI taxonomy): Bacteria > Bacillati > Actinomycetota > Actinomycetes > Micromonosporales > Micromonosporaceae > Micromonospora > Micromonospora sp. NPDC048935. The sequence continues at coordinate 405,524 of NZ_JBICTZ010000002.1, forward strand.
AGGATCGTGCCGTACGCCTCGTCCGGGCCGGCGACGTCGACAGTGCGGTAGGCGGGCTCGGCGAGCAGACCGACCCCGTCCGGCAGTGGCACCCGGGCCAGCAGGTCGGTCAGGGCCACCGCGCCGGTGAGTTCGTACCTGGCGTTCTTGCGCAGGCAGTTGGTGATCCGGACGTGCAGGCTGGTCTTGACGAACAGGTCGGCCGCCGGGGCGTAGAGGGTGCGGACGCTCGCCGTCGGCCGCACCGGCACGCCGCCCTCCCCCAGGTCACGCAGCCGTGGGTGGGTCGGCGGGAGCAGCGACAGTTGCCAGGGGTGCACCGGCAGGACCCGGTGCCCGCGGGGAGGCCGCGGCGGGTCGAGGGCCGCCACGAGCGGATCGAACGGCCCGGCGCCGGCAACCAGCTCATCTGGTACGGCAAGCCAGTGCAGCCGGAACGAGGTGCGCAGTTCCGGTGCGTACGCCCGCCACCGGTCCGGATCACCACTGCGCCACTTCGGGGTCGGGTGGTGCGGGTGGCCGAAGACGAGCGACTGCTCGGAGTCGACGTACGCGTCGATGGCCGGCTCACCGGTGGGGGTGGGATCCTCGGCCGGTCGCTCGGCCAACAACCGGGCCACGGTGTCCCGGCTGGCCCGGACCTGCTCGGCGAACTCGTCGTTGGCCAGGTCGGTACGACCCGTGAGCTCCGCCGCGACCAGACCGGCAAGCCCGTCGGCGTCCAGGTCTACCCAGTGACCGGTGTCGGTCATCCGCTGCACCGGGCCGCTGTAGCGGTGCGCGCCGAGCGGTGAGATCCGCGCGACGGCGCAGCGCAACGCGATGCGCTGGTGCCGCAGCAGCACCCGGGCGGCACCGTCGAGCACTGTCGGCGCGGCGTCGGGCGGGGCGAGTTCGCGGAGGACGCAGCCGAAGACGGCGTGGGCGGCAGCCAGGTCGGCGAGCTGGCCGGTGGCGGTGACCGGCCGGGAGCGCAACCGCACGCTCGTCATCGTGTCTCCCGGAGGTAGTTCGGGCCGGTACGCAGGTAGTACTTGTTGATGTCGGCGCAGCCCAGCCGCTGCTTGGGCAGCAGGGTGCCGGCGGTGATCATCGCCTTGACCGGCAACTGGGCGGCGTGCAGGACCCGTTCGGTGAGGGTCCGTGCCGCCGGCCCGTCGCCCCACCGGTCGCGGGCGGCGGCGAGCCGGGGCGCCAGCGCCTCGGCGGGCGACGGCACGGGCAGCCCTCGGGCGGCCAGGGCGACAAGCGGGGCGGCGGCGGCCAGGTGCAGGGTGATGGTGGTGAACACGTCGGCCAGCTCCTGCGGGTCGCGTACCCACATCCGGTCGTCGTCCAGGGCGACCCCGCGCGGGCCGCCGTGCCGCGCGTCGAGTCGCGCGCCGTCGTTGTCCTTGTAGAGCAGGCCGACCGTGCCGTCCGGGTGGACCAGCAGGTGGATGTTCTGCGGGTGCGCCTCCAGGGCGATGCCGTGGCGGAGCCACAGGAAGACGTGCCAGTCGAGCAGCAGGTCCAGGTAGGACTCCAGCAGTGCCACGGGCCGCTCCGGGCTGATCCGTTCCAGGACGGTGCCCGCGACCGGGTCGGCCGCGGCGAGGGCCGCGACCGGCACCACGTGGACCCCGGCCAGGTCGCGGGGGAACCGGCGCAGCAGGAAGCTGCGCCGCTCGTCGCCGTCGACGTGCGCCCAGGTGCTCTCGTCGGCGTGCCGGATCCGGCCGGTGAAGGCGGGTTCGGTGCCGGCGATCCGGTCGAGCAGCTCGGCCACGGCGGCACCGTCGGCGAGCGACCCCGGGCGCAGGGTGCGTCGGTTGCGGGCGCCGAGGCTCGCGGTCGGTAGCGGCAACTTGAGGTGCAGGTACGGGTCGTGGTCGAGCGCCACCGTCCGCATGGAGAGGGTGGGCCGCACGGAGGTCACCGGCCGGTCCGTCACCGGTAGTGCGGTGCGGGCGGCGGTGATCGGGTGCACCGGCAGCAGCAGGTGGTCCGGTCGCGGCGCGCGCGGCCACCAGGACGGCAGCTCACCGCTGAGCCGGACGTCATGGGCGGGTGCGGCGTACCACCGCAGCGTGAGACGTGGGGCGTGCTCCGGGGCGTACCGGAGCAGGTCGTCGTCGGTGAGACCGTGCCGGCACCGGTCGGTGGGGTAGACCGGGTGGCCCTGGTGGGCGGCGAGCACGTCGTCCAGGAGCGCCGCCGGCAGACCGGTCGGGGTGCTCGCGCGTTCGGCGGCCACCTCGGCGAACACCCGTGGTCGGTGCCGGGCCGCGAGCCGCCGGGCCAGCAGGTCGGCGCGGCACTCGGCGTCGAAGTCCCGCCAGCCGGCCGCCGCCTCGGCATCGTCTCGTGGGGCGAGCAACGTCAACAGCCCGGCCAGGGTGTCCGTCCGGTGGGTGACGCCGTCGGCCAGCACCAGCACCGACGGCGCTGCGCTGCGCAGGGCCTGCTGGAAGCCGTCCACCCGCACCCGGATGCGCAGCAGGCCGGCGGGGTGCGGCACCTGCCACCAGTCCGGCCCGTCCGGGCGGCCGCTGCTGAGCAGCCCGAGGTGATTCTCGCGCAGCAGTGCGTCGAGAACCCGGGTGAACACCTCCCGCTCGCAGTCGTCGCTCACTCGACGATGGTCCACTTCAGGTCGTCGCGGAAGGCGGCCAACGACTGCCGGACGCTGTCCTGGTCCGGGCCGATCGCGTGCAGCACGGCGAGGTAGTCGCGGTTCGTGCCGGTGTGCTCGGCGAAGCGGCCCACCGCACGCAGCGGTCGGCAGCCCAGCCGGACCTCGCCGTCGACGGTGTCCAGTGGGCCCGGCGCGGCGGTGAGCCGGCCCGAGGTGTCCGCGCAGACGTACTCGACCTGGGCGTAGCCGTCGACGGAGGTGGGCAGGCCCAGGGCGGCCAGCGGCTCGCCGAGGTGCAGCCGGATGACGTGCTCGAACAACGGCACGCCGAGCAGCTCGGCGAGGATCAGGTCCATCCGGTCGCCGATGAGGCGGTAGTTCACCTCGATCAGCCGGACGCGGCCGTCGGAGACGACGTACTCGGTGTGGCAGGCACCGAAGCCGACCCCGAGGGCGTCGAGCCACGCGCGCAGCTCGGTGCTCGCCTTCTCCGCCGGGGGCGACCAGGCCAGGCTCTCCTCGGTGAAGGTCGGTGGCGGGCCGAGGCCGGTGCGCCACCCGCCGAGGGTGGCGAGCGTCGTGCCGTCGCCGAGCGTTTCGAAGGTCCGCAGCTCTCCGGCGAGGTATTCCTCCACCACCAGGGCGACGTCCGGCCGCCGGGCGCGGATCTCGGCCACCCGGGCGAGCAGTTCGGGCAGGTCGGCCACCAGGTACGCGTCCTCGCTGGCCACCCCCTCACGGGGCTTGACCACCGCCGGGAACATCCCGGCCGAAACCTCCGGCGTGGTGCCGGGGTCGACGGTGACGGTACGGACCAGATCCAGGCCGGCAGTCGCGATGGCCCGCCGGGCCGCGGCCTTGTCCTTGCAGAGACGCGCGGCGTCCGGGTCCTTGCCGGGCAGGCCGAGCTTTCGGGCGGCGATCGCGGTGGCCTCCTGGAGATGGTCGCTGTTGGACAGTAGCGCCACCGGCCGATTCGACGCCGTCGCCGCGACCACCGCGGCCGCGTCCCGGACCGCGCAGCGGGTCACCGGCACGTCCGCCGGCCATTCCGTGGGCCGGTCGGTCAGCACCGTGGCCGACAGCCCCAGCGACTCCGCCGCCGGAAGGAACCCTTCCAGGACGGCATCGGTGGGATTGAGCGCGGTCAGATAGATCCTCATACCGCCTCCGTCGACTGCCCGATGTCGCTATTAGGGTAGCCTACCCTTATTGGGCGTTCTCGATCAGCACCACAACTCGATCAACGCCCGCGACGAGGAGATGTCGGCCCGCAGGTCAGCTGCCCGCATCGGCCGGTCCGTCGGGCGGCATGCTCAGTTGACCGGCGCTGCCTCGGGCGCGCCGGGCCGACTGTCCAGGGTGTTCAGTTCGGTGGTGCGCGCCTGCTGGATCCGGCCGGCGAGCGCCTTCAGCTCCGGGCTCCCACCGGCGGCCTGCTCACCCCGGCACAGCACCACGGTCTGCGCGAGGTGCGCTCGGAGCAGAGCAGCCGCCCGGGTCGGCACCTCGGCGTCCGGCGCGCCGCGCACCTCGGCGAGACTGACGTCGGTGACCATGCCGGGCATCTGGTGCCCCTCGTGGATGTTCAGCTCCGGAACGTTGCCCGCAGCCAGCAGCCCACGCAGGTCCCGCAACTCCGCCTGATGAGCCTCCCGGACCTCGCTGAGAAGGGCACGCAGCGACGGGTCCACGTCTGCCGGCCGGGTGTCGAGGTGCTCGATCAACGCGAGCACACCCTCGTTCATCGGGATCAGCAGGTGGAGGAAGGCGTCATCGGTGCCGTTGAGCAGCACGGGCGCGGTCGTCACCGGAGCGGCCGACGGGACGGTGGGCGGCCGGTCGGGGCTGCTCCGACCCTGGGTGAGACCGACGGCCAGCGCCGTCGCGACCAGGGTCACGGCGACGCCGACGATCCGCCAGGCGTGGGCGGTGAACCCGTGGCGTTCGCCGCCGGTCTGCCGCTCGTCCATTCGTCCGCCCCCGCTCACCGGGCGGCTTGGAACGCGCGGCCGACGACTGTCGCCTCGGTGCCGTTGGTGAACAACCCGGAGCGGTCCTTGTCCGTCGCGGGCAGGCCGAACCAGGCGTACCGCTGGACGTAGGGCAGTCGACCGAGCATGGCGGTTGCCGCGGTGAGGAAGGCCGCCTGCTGCTCCTGGCTCGGGAACTGTTGACGGCCACCGTCGAAACGGATCAGTGCGAACTCGGTCAGCCAGATCGGTTTCCGGTAGCGCTGGTAGACAGCCTGCAGATACTGCCGGAGTTGGTCGACGGCGGTGGCGCTCGTGAAGTCGGCACCGAACCAGTGCAGGGTGACGAAGTCCACCCGGTGGCCGCGGGCCTGCGCGCCGGTCATGAACCGGTCCAGCCAACCCTGCGGATCCGGCGCACCCCAGGCGACCGCCGGGCTGCCCAGCCTGCTGCCCGTCGCCATCAGTCGCGGCCACAGGTCCAGCGCCTGCTCGACGCTCATGTCGGCCTGCTCGGGCAGGTCCGGTTCGTTGAAGGTGAGCAGATCCGGCCCCGCCGCCCTGGCTCGGGCCAACTCCGTGGCGGTGACGTTCTCGGCGCCGCGGATCATGGGCACGAACGTCACACCCCGCGGAGTGCTGATCCCCGGGTGCTGGGTGCCCCAGGTGTAGTACCAGCCGGCCTTCGAGTTCGCCAGCGCCTGACTGGCCCCTGCGAAGTCCCACACCCCGACGCCCTTGCGGGCGGAACTGACCGCCGGGGCGACCGGAGCCTTCGACGAGGGGCGTGCGCTCGGCGTCGGCGCACCGCTCGGCGAGGCGACGGCGGTGGGCCCCGCGGACGGCGGGGCAGCCCACGAGGGCGCCACCGGATCCTCCGGCTGGATCACCACCGCCAGGGTGATGGCGGCAACGGCCGCGGCCACACCGGCGGCGAGGGAGGGCAGCAGGCCACGTGGCCGGTGCACCGCGAGGTCGACGGCGCTCGGGCCGCCGCCCGCGTCGGTGGGCACACCGCCGGCCGGGGTCTGCCCGGCGGCGTGCCCGGCCGGCGTGCCCGCGGATTGGTACCCGACAGCCTCCGCGCCGACCGGAGACGCCGCCGCGCCCGGGAAGTGGGCGCTCAGACCCGCCGGCAACGGCAGCATCGGCAGTCCGGCGAGCAGCCGGTCGATCGGCAGGAGGGTGGAGCCCAGTCGTCCACAGAACGCGCAGTCCCGGACGTGTCGGGCCAGCCTCTTGCGCCACAGCGGGCGGGGAGTGCCGTCCCACCCGGCGGCCACGGCACGAAGATCCGGGCAACCGGGGCGGGCGCCCAGCGCGCGGACGACGCCGCGGGCGCTCTGGATCTGCTCCTTCATCCGGTGGATGCGCACCGCGACGTGCCCGGGAGACAGGCCGAGCGCGTCGGCGACCTCGTCCCGGGTGATCTCGCCGGTCTCCTCCAGCCACCACAGCGACAGCAACTCCTGGTCGTCCGGGTCGAGCCAGCGGGTCGCCTCGGCAACCTCGCGTCGCTGCCCCGTGAGGCCGAGCCGGAGAATGGTCATGCCGGCGAAGTCGGAGGCGGGGTCGGGCACGTTGTGGATCGCGTCGAGCCCGGCGTCGCGGTTGAGGGCGACGCGTCGGCGCTGTTCCCAGTCGCGCACCTGGCGGATGGTGATCGCCACCAGCCAGGACCGGTACGCTGCCGGATCGTTGAGCGCGGGCAGATGCCGGATCACCCGTATCAACGTCTCCTGGACGACGTCGTCGACGTCGGCGTGACCGCGCAGCGCACGCCCGACGATGTTGTAGACGAGCGGGAGCGAGGCCGCGGCGACGTCGTCGAGGGCGCGCCGGTCGCCCTGTCGGGCCGCGACGACCAACCCGACATCGGGCAGTGCTCGACCGGCTGACGACATGGGTCTCACTCCTCGTGTGCTGATCCGCGTGGTCCCGCCCGGTGTGCGCTGACCGCCCTCACGTTCGGAGACTGGCACCGGTGGGTGGGATTACCGAAATCTCGGCAACCGACGGGTCCGCCGCGACCGGGGGCGTCGGCGGCGCGTACGGGTGGACGACGGCGGGTATGGTGCGGGGTGTCGGTGTCGCCGGGTGTTCGCCCGTGCACGAGACACCCTGATCGGGCGCCCCTGTGCGCGCCACACCGCCCCGAGGTCGCACGGCCCCGGGGTCGCACGGCGCGAGTGCCGTGGCCCGGACACTCTCCTCCACCGAAGACAGGATCCTGCATGACATCGAACGACAACGCTCGACCTGCCCTGTTCCTCGCCACGTCGACGGCCGACGGATCCGACGGGTCGGTGACGACCTTCGACGGCAGCGAGGAGGCCATGCGCCGGCTGCGCCACCCGTTCGCGGTGCAGCCGGTCCCACAGAGCCCGGCCGCTGCCGACGACAGCAACCGGCGCGGCTGATCCGGCAAGGCTCCCGCCCACTCATACTTTTGGCTAGTAATTAATAAGCCTTTCGGGTAGGGTCCGGGTCATCAATTGAACGACATGACGCGGTGGCGAGGCCCGTGATCGTGGCCTTGCGACAGCGCACCTTCGCCCGTATGTGCGCTCCGGCGGCAGGCCGGTTCGGAGATCTTCCGGTCGATCCGATCGACGGGCAGGTTTGGGAAGGACCATCCCCATGGCCAGCATCGTCGGCACCGCCACCAGCACCCGCGTCGAGCAGCAGAGCAGCGACCAGAGCCCCGACGACCTCCTGGTCGCCCTGGCGGCGACCGACGCGAACGACCCACGCCGCCCAGCCCTGCGGGCCCGCGCCATCGAGGCGTGGCTGCCGCTCGCCCGGCACCTGGCCCGCCGCTACTCCGGACGTGGCGCACCCGACGAGGATCTGGCCCAGACCGCCTCGGTCGGGCTCATCAAGGCCGTGGACAACTTCGACCACGGCCGGGGCGTCGACTTCAGCGGGTACGCCATTCCCACGATCATCGGCGAGATCAAGCGATACTTCCGGGATCGCACCTGGGCGGTGCGCGTGCCCCGCCGCCTCCAGGAGCTGCGCCTGTCGATCAGCGCGGCGAACAGCGCGCTGACCCAGACCCTCGGTCGCTCGCCGACCGTGGCCGACATCGCGTCGTACCTCGACCTGTCCGAGGAGACCGTCCTGGAGGGGCTGGAGGGCGCCCGCGCCTACCGGGCCACGTCGCTGTCCCTCCCGACCGGGGCCGACGGCAGTCGGGAGCTCGGGGACACCCTCGGCGGCGACGACCACGAGTTCGACCTCGTCGAGATCCGCGTCGCCCTCGGCCCGGCCCTCGCCACGCTGCCGGAGCGTGAACGTCAGATCCTGACCCTGCGCTTCTACGGCAACCTGACCCAGGCCCAGATCGCCGACCGGGTCGGCGTCTCGCAGATGCACGTCTCCCGACTGATCACCCGGTCGTTGGCGACGCTGCGGCACCACCTCGCCGACCTCGACCACAGCGCGTTCTGAGGCTGGCACCGCCGGCCGTACCTCGACGGCTCAGAGTTGGACGACGTGACCCACCCGCGGCGGCGTACGACCACCGAGGACGTCGAGCCACGCGCGTTGGAGAGCCTCCGGCCCGGCACCGACCTGGACGTCGAGCCACCCGCTCACCACGGCGGTGAAGCGCTGCCAGGCGTCGGTGAAGCGCTTGTCGAGCCCGGCCCGGCCCCAGTCCTGGGCGCGCTTGCGCATCTGGACCGGAGCGAAGAACACCTCTTCGGCGGCGTCGGCGTTCGGAGTCTGGTTGGTGAGCCCGACCGCGATGTCCCGGACGAGACGGTCGCCGAGGTGCCGACGCAGGGCGGCACGGGTCGCGGGCGCACCGGACAGGTCGAGGTAGACGGTCGGCACCGCGCCCAGAGCGCCGATGTCGTCGTACGGGACGACCTCGTCGTAGCAGCCGAGCGAACGGGTGAAGGCCAGGTTGCCGGGTGAGGTGAGCCCGACCAGGCGCGGCCCGCGACCGCGCAGCTCGACCGCTGCGGCGTACGCGGTCTTGCTCGACGCCGACGACAGCAGCAGCGCCTCGGCGCCGTAGAAGTCGTTGTCGACGACCTGGTCGGCCAGCATGAACGAGGTGAAGAACAGCGGCCGGAACAGGATCAGCAGATCCTCCTGGTCGGGCTGGTACGCCGGGTCACCGGTGGTCGACCGGTACGCGTTGTACGGTGACGGCAACTCGGCCCGGTGTGGGCTCGCGTCACGGAAACCGGACGCGTCGACCCGGCTCGGCCGCACCAGCAGGTGGCCGGAGGGCGGGAGGTAGCCGTAGACCCGCTGCCCCGCCTCGACGCCCGCGACCGTCGACGTGACCACCTCGGCGAAGCCCCAGAGCGGCGGCAGGCCCCACTGTGGCCCGAGGCCGACCGACGCCGGCGGGAAGAACTCCCAGTAGCGCATCGCGTCCCCGAGCACCGCGTAGGTCACGTTGTTGGCGGTGAGGCCGACCCGGTCCACCCGCAGCAGCGCCTCGCCGTCGGCCACCGCGGGCGGGGTGCCATCGACGAGAGTGGTCTGCCCGAGGTCGTTACGCGCCACGGCGAAGCTCCATGAGTCGGCCATGAGGTGACGCTAGACACCCCCGGAGACCGGGACAAGTGCACTGGGAGTGCAAAATCCCACTGTGCCGGGTCAGGTCCGGGCCGCGAGGTCGCGGAGGTGCGCCAGCGGCAGGTGCGGCGGCCGCCACTCCACGAAGAGGGCCGTCGCGTCGTCCTCAAGCCTGTCGTCCTGGTAGCCGACGACGGCGCGGACCAGGCGACGCATCGTCTCCGGGCTGGGCAACCCGTCGTTGAGGGTGCGGTTGACGAAGTCGACGAGCCGGTCCAGCCCGAACTGTTCCCCGTCCGCGTTCCGCGCGTCGGTGATGCCGTCGGTGTAGGCGAGGATGCGGTCGCCCGGGTGCAGATCTTCCACGTGCACCCGGGGGCGGCGGGTCGACAGGTGGCCCAGGCCGAGCGGCAGCGCGGTCGGCCCCGGCAACTCCCGAATGGCCTTGCCGTCCCGCAGCAGCATCGCACCGGGGTGACCCGCGTTGATCATGCTCAGCCGCCCGGTCCGATGGTCCAACTCCATCAGCAGCCCGGTGGCGAAGAAGTTCGGGTGCTCGGAGCGCACCCACCTGTCGATGCTGATCGCCGTGTCGACCAGGTCGAGGCCACACCGGCGTGCGTTGCGGTACGCGCTGACCACCAGCGAGGCCAGGGTGCTCGCCTTGATGCCGTGTCCACAGGTGTCGAAGAGCCCGACACTGAGCACGTCGTCGTTCAGCGCGTAGTCGAAGATGTCGCCGCCGACGTCGTAACAGGGTTCGAGGATGGCGGTGACCACCAGGTCGTCGGTGGCGAAGGTCAGCGGCGGGAGCAGGCCCCACACGATCTCGGCCGCGACCTGCATCGGAAGACGCCGCCGCATCCGCTCGACCACGTCACCGTAGAGTCGGCGGTTGACCAGGATCTGGGCGATGGTGACCGCTGCCTCCCAGGCCGGCCCGTCCATGGCCGCGTCGGCGGCCAGCGGCGAGACGATCTCCAGCACGCCCATCCGTTCGCACCCGAGCAGCAGTGGCACCCAGACCCGATCCGGGTTGTCGGGCGCGCGCTGGATGTCGAGGCCGGTGAAGGCCCGACCAGCGAGGGTCGTCTCGATCGACAGCTCGTCCCGGACGAGACCCGCACCGAGCAGCGGCACCAGCAGGGACTGCGTGTAGTCGGCCAGGTAGATCACGATCTCGGTGGCGTCGATGGCGGGAGCCGCCCGGGCGACGAGCTGGGACAGCTCGTCCGGGCCACCCCGGGGTGCGTTGAGCTGTAGCCACCGCACCATCTCACCGACGTCGCCCACGCTCCACCTCCCCCTGTCTCCCCGAACCGTACGACCACAGCAGTGCGAGCGGTGAGGCTACCGCGTCCTGTTGCCTTCCTCGCCTGCCGATCACCCGTGCCCGGCCGGTCGGCTGCTCTTTCGTCCCAGCCGTCCCACCCATCTCAGGCATTTCGCAACTATTGAGTATTAGGTGTGCAAAAGTCCGATTGAGCAATCCCGTGGTGCGGTGTGGTTTCCGACCGCTGCACAACCGGCGTCTGGTGAGATGCCTTCGCGAAAGGGCACGTCGTGACAACCAAACTACTCAGCCATCGACGACGCGCGGCGATGTCCGCACTGGCGGCCGTTGCCGCCAGCGGCACAGCCGTCGCCGTACTGATCTTCAGCGGCACCGGCGCGAGCGCCGCCGAGGCACCTGTCGACCTCGGTACGGCGGCGAACTTCTCCGTGCTGGCCGGCTCCACGGTCACCAACACCGGGCCAACCTTCCTCGCCCAGAGCCTCGGCGTCAGCCCCGGTAACACCGCGCCCGGCTTCCCGCCCGGCATCGTCGGCGGTGAAACCCACCTCGGTGACGCCGTGGCACTGCAGGCCAAGAACGACCTGACCACCGCCTACAACGACGCCGCAGGCCGAACCCCGTTCACCAACCTTCCGGCCGAACTGGGCGGCACCACGCTGTTGCCCGGGGTCTACCGGATCGGGGCCGCGCAGCTGACCGGCACCCTGACGCTCGACAGTCAGGGTGACCCGGCGGCGGTGTTCATCTTCCAGATCGCCTCGACGCTCATCACCGCGCCCAACAGCAGCGTGGTGTTCATCAACGGGTCCTCGCCCTGCAACGTCTACTGGCAGGTGGGCAGCTCGGCCACGCTCGACACGGGCACCCGGTTCATGGGCAACATCCTGGCCCAGACCTCGATCACCATGAACACCGGCGCCACCCTCCAGGGCCGCGCCCTGGCCCAGACCGGGGCGGTCACCCTGGACACCAACACCATCAACGCCCCCGTCTGCCTCCAGCCGACGGGTACGCCCACCCAGACCCCGACCGGCCAGCCCACCGGCACACCGACGGGCACACCGACCGGGACGCCTACCGGGACACCCACGGGCACCCCCACCGGGACGCCGACCGGCCAGCCCACGGGCACGCCCACCGGCCAGCCGACCGGGCAGCCCACCGCAACGCCCACCCGCACGAAGCTGCCCGTCACCGGCGGCAGCGGCGGGAGTGCTCTGGTGCCCGTGCTGACCGGGGTCGGCGGCGTCGCCGTCGCCAGCGGCGCGGCCCTGCTGCTCCTCTACCGGCGTCGGACGACCGACTCCTGACCGAGGTGCCCCGGCGACCGGAAACCAACCGGTCGCCGGGGCAGCACCACCACCGGTCAGCCGTCCCGGACGCCCTGCGGTGCGGACTCCACCATCGCGGCGCGCAGGGTCACCTGCTCCCCCGGGCCGTGGTGGTGCGGCGGCGTACGCCAGGCGACCGGTCCGAGCAGGGCAACCCTCAGGGGGAGGACGCGTCGGCGAGGTCAGCCGCATTGAGGTGCAGGGTGGCGAGCAACCCGGAGTGCTTCGCCGGGTCCACGCGCTCCGGCAGCTCACGCTCGACCCAGTCGGCCCGGGCCTGCTGGCCCCGGTCGCGAAGTGCGGTGACGATCCTGTCCCTGGCGATCCTCATCTGGTGCTCCCCTGGTTGAGGTGTTCAAACGATCATTCGCACGGACGGCGGTGAGTCGGCCCACCGGCCGGCCGGGCTGCGATGACCAGCGAACCCGACAGCCGGGACGTGGCCGGCGATCAACAACACGACAGGCCGTCGCGGCGATGGGGATGGGGATCGGTTACGCCCCTGACTGGGCTGGTGGCGACGGCGTCTGGCGGCCACCGGGAACCCGGGCGACAGGTCCACCGTACGCCTCGCGGTGCGCGGGCGCACACGCACCAGCCACCGGGCCGGCCGGAACGGCCGCCCGGCGGACTGGATCCGCAGGTCAGGGCTCCAGCACCACCTTGCCTGCCCGGCTGCGCGTCTCGGCGAACACCAGCGCGGTGGAGACCTCGCTGAGCGGGTAGCGGGCGGCGATCTGCGGCACGATCACCCCTTGCCGCAGCAGGTCGAGCACGATGCCCAGGTCGGTGCGCAGTCGACGCCGGAAGGCGGTACGGCGGGTGAGCTGACCGGCCCAGAAGTTGTAGAAGCCGGCCCGGTGGCCGTTCGGCAGCGCGTTCCAGGTGTAGAGGCGGGCCAGCAGCTTCACGAAGACCCACACGACGGACTGGCCGGTGCCCACGGCGGCGGCGTTGCCGTAGACGACGAGCGTGCCGCCACGGGCGAGCAGGCCATACGAGGTGCGGACACCCGGGCCGCCGACCGGGTCGAAGACGGCGTCGACGCCGCCCGGCGACAGCTCGCGGACGCGAGCGGCCAGGTCCGGGGCACGGTAGTCCAGCGGTTCGACGCCGAGGTCGCGCAACCCGGCGTGGTGCCGTTCCGCCGCGGTGCCGATGACCCGCAGGCCGAGGTGGCGTCCGAGTTGGACGAGTACGCTCCCGACGCCGCCGTTCGCGCCGTGCACGAGGATGGTCTGCCCGGCCCGCAGGCGGGCACTCTGCAACATCTGCCACGCCGTCACGCCGTTGACGACGACGGTCTCGGCAGCGGCCGGGTCCAGATCCACGGGTACGGGGGTCAGTGCGTCGATGTCGACGAGCGCGTGCGTGGCCCAGGCGCCGGTCTTGGTGACCGCCGCCACCCGGGTGCCCACAAGCGAGTCGCCACCGCCGGGGCCGACCGCCCGGACCGTGCCGACGAGGTCGTAGCCGGGCACGAACGGGAACTTCGGCTGGCCGGGATAGAGGGCGTGGCGCATCTGCTGCTCGGCGAACGAGATGCCGGTGGCCTCGACCTGGACGAGCGCCTGCCCCGGGGCCGGGGTGGGCATGGCACGTCGGTGCAGTTGGAGTCCGTCGGGCTCCACCACGCCGGGCAGCACCACTTCGGTGATCATCGCTTCGGTGGTCATGGGATCCTCCTAGTTTGTAAGTGTGCACTCACACACATATCGAGATACGAGCGGGCCACGGTCGCGGCTTCAGGGCCGGTGGCCGGGTGTCAGGGGTGGCGGATGCCTGCGGTCAGTGCGCGGGCCCACGGCTCGGGGACCTGATCCAGGCCGGCGGTGACGATCAGGTGGCAGAGCTGGCCGTACGCGAAGAACTGCTGCACCTGCGCGTCGCTGGCGCCGGACCGGTCCTGCACGAAGGTCGCGACCCGCCGGTAGCCGGCCCGCACCACCTGGGCGACCTCGGGAATGTCCGTGACCGCCTGCGCCTGCACCTGGAAGAGGAGCAGATCACGATCGGCGATCAACTCCGCGTAGGCACCGCCCATCGCGTCGAGGATCTCCTCCGCGCTGCCACCGGCGGCACGCTCGGCCCCGGCCTCGATCGCCGCGGCGATCCGCTCGAAACACGCGTCGGCAGCCGCCACGAACAGCCCGAGCTTGCCGGCGAAGAGCCGGAAGACGTACGCCTCGGAGATGCCCGCGGCGGCGGCCACGGCGGTGACCGGGGTGGCGTGGAAGCCGGTGCGGGCGAACGCCGACACGGCGGCGTTCAGAACGGTGACCCGGCGGGCCTCGGCAGTCGATCGCATGTTTGTAAGTGTGCACTCACAAACAAGTGTCGTCAAACCGAGCGCCTGTCGAATCCGCAGGGGTACCCGACTGTCACTCACTCCAGGGGGCCGCTCACTCCAGGGGGCCGTTCACTCCAGGGGGTAGAGCCGGGCCGGGTCACCGGGCCGCAGGCTGTCCGGGATGTCGTCCCGGGTGCTGGCGGCGATCGAGCCGAGCAGCGCCAGTGAGCGCGCGGACTCCGTACCGGGCTCGGCGTGGTAGATCACCAGAAGCTGCCCGTCGGCGCCGGCAACGGCGAGCTTGTCGCAGTACAGGTCGAGGTCACCCACCTCCGGATGGCGCAGCCGGCTGACCACACCCTCCCGTCGACGCACCTCGTGGCGCGCCCACAACTGGCGGAAGCAGTCGCTCTTGAGGGACAACTCCCCCACCAGCGCCGTCAACCGGGGGTCGTCGGTGGCACCGCCCGAGTCGGCGCGCATCTGCCCCACCACGCTCTGCATCGCCTGCCGCCAGTCGCGGAACAACTCCCGCTCGGCCGGGTCCAGAAACACCGCGCGGAGCCGGTTGGCACCCGGCGCGAGGTTCGGCGACAGTGCCCTCGCCATCGGGTTCGAGGCCAGGATGTCGAGGTAGCGGTTCTGCACGAAGGCCGGCATGTCGAGCTCCCGCAGCAGGTGCAGGATGCTTGCCGGCACCCGCTCCGCGGCCGGTCGGACCGCCCGGCGCGACCGCGCGCGGCTCAGCCCGATCAGGTACGCGGTCGCCTCCGGATCCAACCGGAGCACCCCGGCGAGGGCATCGAGGACCTGCACCGAGGGATGCCGTTCGCGACCCTGCTCCAACCGCAGGTAGTAGTCGGCGCTGATGCCGGCAAGCATCGCCACCTCCTCACGCCGCAGCCCCGGCACCCGGCGCAGGCCCACGCCGGGGCCGAGCCCGACGTCCTCGGGCCGGGTCTGCTCCCGGCGGGCACGCAGGAAGTCGCCGAGCGGGTTCGTCGCGTCCATGCCACCGACGGTAGATCGCCGGGCGGCCCGGTGACTGGCCGTGTCACTACCAGGAACAGCTCGCCCTGCCGGCCGCCCGGCTGCCGACGCACAGTCGACGCATATCCACTCCGATGACGGACAGAGGACGACATGCGCGAGAACCTTCCCGGCGGAACCGTGACCCCCGCCGACGGCCTCACCCTGAGCCGAATGGGCTACGGGGCGATGCAGTTGGCCGGCCCCGGCGTCTTCGGCCCACCCCGCGACCGCGAGCAGGCGCTCGCCGTGCTCCGCGAGGCCGTCGACCTCGGTGTCCGACACATCGACACAAGCGACTTCTACGGCCCGGTGGTGGTCAACGAGCTGATCCGCGAGGCTCTGCACCCGTACCCCGAGGATCTGCACCTGGTCACCAAGGTCGGCGCGCGACGCGGCGCCGACCGCTCCTGGATCCCGGCGCTGGAGCCGGACGAACTGAAGGCCCAGGTCCGGGACAACCTCAAGCACCTCGGCCTGGACGTCCTCGACGTGGTCAACCTGCGGGTCGGTGTGGCGGAGGGCACCGGCGACGATCCCCTCTCCGAGCAGTTCGGTGCCCTCGCCGAGCTGCGGCAGGAGGGGCTGATCCGGCACCTCGGGCTCAGCAACGTCACCCTCGACCAACTCACCGAGGCCCAGGCCATCGCCCCGGTGGTCACCGTCCAGAACCTCTACAACCTCGCCAACCGGCAGGACGACGCCCTGGTGGACAGGTGCGCGGCGGAGAACATCGCGTTCGCCGCGTTCTTTCCACTCGGTGGGTTCACGCCGTTGCAGTCCGACACACTCAACGACGTGGCCGCCCGGCTGGGCGCCTCGTCACAGCAGGTCGCCCTCGCCTGGCTCCTGCAACGGTCCCCCACCACAGTGCTGATCCCCGGCACCTCGACGCTGGCGCACCTGCGGGAGAACCTCGCGGCGGCCGACCTCAAGCTGCCGGCCGACGCGATCGAGGAGTTGGACGCCATCGGTTCCTAGTGCTGATGCGGTCGGTTGCGGACAAGCACGAGCGTGAGCACGGCGGTGACGAGGAAGACGATGCCGTTGACGCGCAACCCGGCCTGGACGCCGGCGGTCAGAGCCTCGGCCAGCGCCGCGCGTACCGGATCGGGCAGTGGTTGGTCGCCGGTGGCACCGGCGGCCACCGCCGCCCGCACGGCGGTCCGGGTGGGTTCGCCGACCTGGTGCGCGGCCAGCCGGTCAGGCAGGTCGGCCACCATCGTGGTGGTCAGAAGCGTGCCCAGCAGGGACGAGCCGAGCACCGAGCCGACCTGGCGGGCGGCGTTTACCGCTCCGGCGGCCATGCCGGCCTGAGCGGGCGCGACGCTGGCCAACGCCGCGGCCGTCGCCGGTGCCACCACCAGACCGCTGGCGGCACCGAACAGCGCGAACAGCGCCCAGCGGTGACCGAACGACGCGGTCGGCCCCTGGGTCGCCAGACCGAAACTGGCCACCGCACCGAGGACCAGGCCGAGGGCGATCGGCGCCTTGAAGCCGGTACGACGGATCACTCGCCCGGCACCGAAGGCGACGAGCACGTAGGCGCCGAAGAGCACGAGCATTCGCCAGCCGGTGTCCAGCGGGCTGAGTGCCTGGGCACGTTCGTGGAAGAGGACCAGCAGGATCGCCACACCGGTGAAGCCGAACAGTGACACCGCGGCAACGACCGTGACGGCGCTGAACGACATGGACCGGAACAGCCGTACGTCGAGCATGGGCGCGCTGGCCCGCCGCTCGACAAGCACGAACCCGACAAGCGCGACAAGCGCGGCGATCCAGGCCGCCAGCACCACCGGGCTGGCGTAGCCGTCCCTGCCGCCCTGGATCATCGCGTAGACGGCGGCGGCGATGGCCACGGTGCCCAGCAGCAGGCCGGGTACGTCGAGTCGGGCGGCACTCGGTCTGGACTCGGCCACCCCGATGGCGGCCACGACAAGGGTGATCACGCCGAGCACGATCGTCGACAGGTAGACGCTGTGCCACGGGTGGTGCCGCAGCAGCGCGCCGGCGATGAGCGGACCGACCGCGAGGCCGATGCCGGAGGCCGCCGACCATACGGTGATGACCTCGGTACGTCGGTGCGGGTCGGTGAAGGTCGCACCGAGGATCGCCAGGCTGTTCGGCAGGATCAGGGCCCCGCCGAGGCCGGCGACCAACTGCCCGACGACCACCCAGGCCACGGTCGGGGCCCCGGCCACCACAGCGGCGCCAACGATCATCGCGACGACTCCGGCACCGAACATGCGCTTGCGCCCGTAGCGGCTGCCCAGCGTGGCGGCGGACAGCACCACGCTCGCCACCATCAGGGTGTAGGCGCTCGGCACCCAGATCAGGGTGGTCGGGTCGACCCGCAGGTCCTGCTGGATCGTGGTCAGAGCGGAGACCGTCGCGGTGATCTGAAGGAACGTGATCATCGCGCCCAGGCACATGGCGATCAGGGTCACCGGGCGGGAGCCGCGGGCAAACAAACGGGCGGTGGTGGTCGGTGCGGGTGCGGTCGGTGCGGGTGCGGTCGGTGCCGTAGTGCTGCTGGTCACTGGGCTTCCTCGGGACTGGTCGGGCTTCCTCGGACGGGCCGGGCTGGCTCGGACTGGTCGGGCTGACTTTCTCATGCTGAAGTCAGCAGTGCCCCAGTGAAGCACCTGACTAGCCTCGACACAAGTCAGGTAAGCTTGGCCACATGGAGGACCTACGGAACGACCGCGACTCCTGGTCGAGTGAGAACTGCTCGGTGGCCCGGGCGATGGACATCGTGGGCAGCAGGTCGACGGTCCTGATCATGCGCGAGGCACTGCTCGGCACGCGCCGCTTCGACGACTTCGTCCGCCGGGTCGGCGTCGGCGAACCCGCCATGGCCGCCCGACTCAAGGAAATGGTCGCCGCCGACCTGCTCCAACGAATCCCCTACCGCGAACCGGGGCAACGCACCCGTCACGAATACCAGCTCACCCGCAAGGGCCGCGAACTCCTGCCCGTCATCACCGCCCTGCGCAACTGGGGCGACACCTGGGCCGCCGACGACGCCGGCCCGTCCGTCGTCGCCACCCACCGCGACTGCGGCCAACCGGTCCGTGCGGTCCTCCGCTGCGCCGCCGGCCACGAAATAGCGGACGGCGACATCGACATCGCCGCCGGACCAGGCCTCATCCGGCGCGGCTGACGACCGAGGCACACGACCCGATCTGGACCAAGACCGGCGGGCCAGGCCGAGTCCGGGTGTGGCCTACTTGCTTGGCGACCGGGGGTGCCGGGCGGGCTCGATCTGACGCGGTCGGGGATGCGAGCCGCCCTCGATCCCTGACCCGACATGCGGGCCGCCGGGCCACGCTCGACACCTCGCGAAATGGCATGCGGGCCGGTCCCCATGCGGCCCTGACCGCGCCAGCCGAGCGCCGGGGAAAATCGATCTTGGTCACTGAGAAGTGTCGTACGTCTGTTCTATTGTCTGGTCATGGTCGAGGAGTTGGCGCAGGCAGGCGACGCGGTCGCCGCCTGCGTTGACGATGCCACCTGGGCCCTCACCGAAGATGAGCTGATCGCGGCGCTCGACGCCGCGCACCGCCTGGAGCAACGCCTCGCCGCCGTCAAACTCGCCTTGGTCCGCGAGATCGACGGTCGTGGCACGGCCGTGACGCAGGGCGCGTCCAGCACGGCGGTGTGGCTGCGCGAGCGGCTCCGCCTCACCGTTCCCGCCGCTCGTCGGCTGGTCGACCTCGCCGCCGCTCTGGACACCGGCAACCCCGGGATACGAGCCGCTCTGGCAAACGGGGACATCACAGCAGACCAGGCCCGGGTCATCGGCGACACCGTCGCCACCGTGCACACCACCGCCGGCACGGAAGCAGCAGACAAGGCCGTCGGCGTTTTGGTTGAGTGGGCCGGGCAGTTCGACCCCACCCTCCTACGCAAACTCGGCACCCGCATCCTCGACCACGTCGCACCCGACATCGCCGACGCCGCCACCCAAGCCGCCCTCGAAGCCGAAGCCCGCCGCACCACCCGCGACCGCCACCTCACCCTCTCCACCCTCACCGACGGCCGCCTACGACTCACCGGCACCCTCGACACCGAAACCGCAGGCCTCCTCCGCGCTGCCATCGACCCACTGACCGCACCCTCGGGCCCCGATGACCAGCGTTCCCCCGGGCAACGCCGCCACGACGCCCTCGGCGACGTGTGCCGCCTCGCCCTGCGCACCGGCGACCTGCCCGCACACGGCGGCGACCCCGCCCAAATCGTCGTCACCACCACCTACGACGAGCTGACCCGTCAGTTGGGTGCCGGCGCACTCGACACCGGCTTCCACCTCACCCCGGAAACCGTGCGCCGACTCGCCTGCGACGCCACCATCATCCCCGCCGTCCTCAACAGCACCGGCCAACCACTCGACCTCGGCCGACAACGCCGCCTCATCACCGGCCCCCTGCGACGCGCCCTCGTCCTACGCGACCGCGGCTGCGCCTTCCCCGGCTGCGACCGCCCACCACGCTGGTGCGACGCCCACCACATCCACCACTGGGCCAATGGCGGCACCACCACCCTCACCAACGCCGTCCTCCTCTGCGGCCACCACCACCGACACCTCCACCACAACGACTGGACCGTGCAACTCGGCCGCGACGGCCACCCCGAATTCATCCCACCCGCCTGGCTCGACCCCACACAGGTTCCCCGCCGCAACCACTACCACCGACGAACGTAGAAACGACCTGCCGGCGCCGGGCGCCCTGTCGCCGTGCAGCCGGATCCAGGCGCAGTCCCACGCGGATCCGGGCAGTCCCACGCGGATCCGGGCAGTCCCACGGCACAGCTCCACCATTTATCTGTAGCTGGAAGCGATCGCATGGCCATGACCTGGGGCGCTGCGTCGTAAATATGTCTAGAACTGGGCGGACATAGTGTGCGAAGGACTTTCAGACGCGCCTTGGGGCAGCGTGGTCACGCCTCCGCTGAGCCTCCAGGTCGCGGAGGCGTCAGATTGCGGCGAGTGCCTTGGTGATGTTCCACTCCGCCAGGTCGAGCATCCATCGTCGATCGGGGAAGTCGGTGTCCGCGATGCGCAGCGGACCCTCGATCAGCGACAGCACTTGCGCGTACCGGTAGAGCTCCAGCCGGTGGGGGTCGAGTTCGACCGGACGCAGCGCCGGGTACGCCTCGCCGAAGCGCATCTGCAGCCAGGCGTGCTCCCATTCGACGTCGAAGTAGGCCACACCCTCGAAGTCGATCATGACTGGTTCGCCGGCCGGCGTGACGAGTACGTGATCCGGTCCAAGCTCACCGTGCACCAGTGCGTATGCCTGTCGTGGTGACACCCCGTCACGGAGGTGATGCACATGGGCGGCGATCCGGTGATGCGCATCAGCCAGCCGCGCATCGCGGGCCGCTGAGACGTCAAGGTGGCCGAGTGCCCGGTCCACGATGACGTCCTCGGTGGGTCGAGTCTGGGGTGCCTCGCCCCGGGTGATAGCCGCGAGCTTGCCATAGTTCGGACCGAGGGTGGTGTGCATGCGGCGCAAAGCGTCGCCGAGCGTAGATAGCGGCGCGGCGGCTGCGGCGGGATCGCGTTCCATGAGCGCCTCCAGCCGTAGCGCGCCGGCGTCTTCAAGGAGCGCGATGTCGGCGTCGAGGTAGCGGCCGTCGCGGTCGAGCATGATCAGACGCGGTATGCGCACCCCGGCGGCGGCGAGTGCCGCGTGGTTGGCGGCGAACAGTTCCGCTCCCGACGCGTCGGTGAACGGGTCATCCGGGACCGTCGGCGACGGTGGCCAGTAATTCTCGCCCGCTGCCCACACATACAAAATCACGGTTGTCTGGTCGTCGAGGCCAAGCCTGTAGACGCCCTTTTTGCTGCCGCCGGTCAGCCGGTCCAGCCCGGTGAGCCGGCTGTTGGAGCCGAACTGCTCCGCCACCAAGTCGTGTAACTCATCCGACCGCAGGAACGTCCGCGTCATGGTCGCCTCTCGCCAGGTCGACCGGCCATGCTGCCCGGCGAAGCAGCGCCGCGCAATCGAGTTACCTGCGCGGGACGCCATGACCGAGCTGTAGCTGTTGGAGCTGCGCGGGCACCCGGAGTCCTGCTCGTCGAAGACCGCGAAGGTCGAATCGATCGGCGGCACGGAAACCCGCCGAAATGCCATGGACGCCTCCGAGCCGACGGCGCTAAACGACGCACAAAGTACCCGTTGCGTTACGAGCTTGTTTCCAAGATGACGGTCAGGTTACGAGTGCTTCTCGATGATCGATACCGATCCTAGGTTTCGGCCACCGTCATCAGTCGTGGCGGCCGGCACCGAACGTGGAGGCAACGACGTGCCACAACCCAACACACATCGGACCGGACGGGCCAGGCGCGGGGTCAGCATGCTGGCCGCCGTGGCACTGACCGCGGCCGGCCTGACCAGCCTGCCCGACAGCGCCACCGCCGCGCCCACCAGCAGTGGCCCGACCGTCCGCTACCTCGTTCAGCTCGACGAGGAGCCGCTGGCCACGTACACCGGGGGTGTTGCGGGGATCCCGGCGACCAGGCCGGCCGCCGGCGCCAAGCTGAACCGCACGTCGGACAGCGCCAAGGCGTACCGGGATCACCTGCGCCAGCGGCGCACGTCCGTGCTGGACCACGTCGGCGTGCCGGCCGAGCGCACCCGCGTGACGATGGAGACCGCGTTCAACGGCTTCGCCGCCGACCTGACCGGGCCGCAGGCCGCCCGGCTGCGCGCCACCCGGGGTGTACGGGCGGTCTACGAGAGCCGGAAGGTGCACGCCACCACCTCGCACACCCCGGACTACCTGGGCCTGACCGGCAAGGGCGGGGTGTGGAACAAGGAGTTCGGCGGCGACTCCCATGCCGGCGAAGGCGTCATCGTCGGGGTCATCGACAGCGGGTACTGGCCGGAGAGCGCGAGCTTCGCGCCGCTGCCCAGCCCGCGCCCGGACCAGGCCATCATCGACGCCAAGTGGAAGGGCACCTGCGACGTCGGCGTCGAAGCGCCGGTCACCTGCAACAACAAGGTGATCGGGGCGCGCTGGTACAACGACAGCGGCATCGCCGACGCGTTCCCGGACGACTACGCCTCGCCTCGTGACCGCAACGGCCACGGCACCCACACGGCCAGCACCGCGGCCGGCATCCACGGCGTGCGGGCCACGTCGGGCACCCAGGACCTGGGCCTGATCTCCGGGATGGCGCCGGCCGCGCGGTTGGCGATCTACAAGGCGCTGTACGACAACGGTGCGGGCGGCGCGACCGGTACCGACATCGACATCGTGCACGCCATCGACGACGCGGTCGCCGACGGTGTCGACGTGATCAACTACTCGATCGGTGACGACAGCGAGCAGTTCGGGGCGGTCGACGCGACGTTCTTCAACGCCGCCGCCGCGGGTGTGTTCGTCTCGGCCGCCGCCGGCAACTCCGGCCCGTTCGCCAACACCGTCGACAACTCGACGCCGTGGCTGACCACGGTGGCCGCGAGCACCACCGACCGGCAGAACACCCGGAAGCTCACCCTCGGCAACGGCACCACCATCGCCGGTGTGGGCATGGGCGAGACCGGCGTCGGGCCGGCCCGACTGGTCTTCGCGAAGGACAACGCACTCGACCCGGACGGTGCCTACGGCGCCGGCCTCTGCGCCGACGACACGTTGGATCCGGCAAAGGTCAAGGGCGCGATCGTGGCCTGCCTGCGCGGCGAGATCCCGCGTACCGACAAGAGCATCGAGGTGGCACGGGCCGGCGGCGTCGGCATGGTGTTGTACAACGACGAGCTGAACTCCCTGAACGCGGACGTGCAGGCCGTGCCCACCGTGCACATCAACGAGGTCGACCTGGCCACGGTCAGCGCGTACGTCGCCAAGGGCAATGCCACGGCGACCATCTCGCCGAGCAGGCTGGAGACCGTCGAGGCCCCCGCGGTCGCCGCGTTCTCCTCGGCCGGGCCGTCCAACCTGAACGCCGGCGAGCTGCTCAAGCCGGACATCAGCGCGCCCGGTCAGGACATCGTCGCGGCGTTCTCCCCGTCCATCGGCGGAAACGACTTCGCCCTGGAGTCGGGCACCTCGATGGCGGCGCCGCACATCGCCGGCATCGCGGCCCTGCTGCTGGCCAGGCACCCCGGCTGGTCGCCGGCGGCGGTCCGGTCGGCGCTGATGACCAGCGCGGTCGACAGGACCGACAAGGGCAACCCGATCAAGATCGGCACGTACGACGCCACCCCGCTCAACTACGGCGCCGGCCAGGTGAAGCCGGGTAGCGCGTTCGACCCGGGCCTGGTCTACGACTCCAACCAGCAGGACTGGCTCCGGTACCTGTGTGGGGTGTCCGCCGACCGGGGCGGCGACTACGGGCTCGGCGACCTGGACGGCTGCGACACCATCGGTGCGATCGACACGGCCCAGCTCAACTACCCGTCGATCTCGCTGGGCCGGATGGTCGGCAAGCAGACGGTGACCCGCACGGTCACCAACGTCAGCGACAGGACCAGCACCTACACGTCGTCGGTGCAGGCCCCGCCGGGCTACCAGGTCAAGATCACCCCGAAGAAGATGCAGATCCCGCCGGGCAGGTCCGCCCGCTTCACCGTCCAGGTCACCAACAACGGCGGCGCGTTCGACACCTGGGCCGACGGCTCGTTGACCTGGCGCGACCAGTTCAAGCACGAGGTACGCAGCCCGCTGGTCGTGCACAACTCCGGGCTCGTCGCCCCCGACGCCATCACCGGCAAGGGCACCTTCGGCAGCGTCCGGATCGCCGCCGAGGTCGGCTACCAGGGTCAGCTGATCTCCCAGCTCTCCGGTCTGACCTCGGGGACCAGCAGCGTGGCCACCCTGACCGGCGACGGGCCGAGTTGGGACTGGAGCACGTCGAACAACCTGCCGGTGCCGCTGCCCGCGTCGATCAGCCGGACCACCCTGCACGTGCCGGCCGGCACCCGCAGCCCGCTCGTCCAGGTGACGTCGAAGCGGCCCACCTGCTCCCACATCGACTGGGACGACGAGGAGGGCGTGATGGAGTGCACGGAGTTCAGCCTCAACGTCTACGACAAGTCCGGGAAGTTCGTCACCGCCACGGCCAGCGGTCGGGACGGCGCCAAGGTGACACTGCCGGACGGTGCCGGGGACTACATCGTGGTCGTGGAGCAGGAGTTCACCGAGAACATCAGGGACGGCGTGAACGCGTACACCATCACCAGCTACCTGCCGGGCGCGCCGGGCACCTCGACCGGCCGGTTCACCATCGACCCGAAGCAGCGCAGCGTGCGGCCGGGCGCGACGGCGAACCTGACCCTGCGCTGGTTCGGCCTCGCGCCGGAGCAGCGCTACCTGGGGGTGCTGGAGTTCCGCAACGGTGACGGCTCGCTGAAGACCGTGCCGGTCACGATCACGTCCTGACGCTGACAATCGGCCGGCGGGCCGCCGCGTGACCCAGGTCACCGTCGGTACGCCGGCCGGCCGTCCGCACCAGCGAGGGTGATCTGCTCGGCCCCACGGTGATCGACGGCGGCGAGGACAAGACGCGGGGCGGCGGGGGCCCATCTCCCGTCCGCCCCGAACGTCTGCGCGGACCCGTCGAGTTCGTGGGACGAGCGGCGGAGGTGGCCCGGCTGCGCCGGCTCGTCGAAGCCCCGCCGTGCCTGATCCTGTTGGAGGGCGAGCCCGGGATCGGCAAGAGCCGGCTGGTCACCGAGTTGCTCGCCGAACTGCCCGGAAGCCACCTGGTCGGCGAGTGCGACGACGTACCGGAGCCGTTTCCGCTCGGCGTACTGCTGGAGGCGATCCGGGGCAGCGCCGGCCGACTCGGCGTACTCAGCCCCGTCGCCGGCGCCCTCGCGCCGCTGCTGCCCGAACTGGCCGACGCACTGCCCGCCGCGCCGCCCCCGTTGACCGATCCGGCGGCCGAGCGGCATCGTCTGCTGCGCGCCGTCGCGGCGGTGCTGGCCGCGCTGAGTCCGGCCACGCTGCTGCTCGAGGATCTGCACTGGGCCGACCCGGCGACCTGCGAGTTCCTCGGCTACCTGAGCACCCACCCGGTCGACGGGCTGGCGGTGGTGCTGACCACCCGCACGGTGACACCGGGAGGCAGCACACCGATCCACGACGCGCTGGCGCGGACTCCACCGTGGAGCGTCACGCGCGTCACGCTCGGCCCGCTGGACGCCGACGACGTACGCCGGCTCGCCGCCCGGACCCTGCGGCTCGACGATCCGCCGCAGCGGTTGGTCGCCACCCTGCTCGACCGCACCGCCGGCATCCCGTTCGTGGTCGAGGAGGTGCTGCGGACGCTCGCCGAGCGGGGCGGCGACCCGTTGGCGGACGACAGCGTCCCGTTCGTCCTGCGGGACGTGCTGCTCTGGCGGCTGCGTCCGCTCGACGAGGCCACCCGGGAGGTACTCGGTGCCGCCGCCGTGCTGGGGTTGGCACCGGACCAGCACGTCCTCGCCTCGGTGCTCGGCCTGGACCGGGCGGCGGTCGGCGCGGCACTGACCGCGGCCCACCGGGCTGGCCTGCTGCACGACGCCGGAGACGGTCTGCGGTTCCGGCACGACCTCGCCCGCCAGGTGGTGTACGACCTGGTGCCCCGGGAGAGCCGGGAGTGGCTGCACCTCCGCGTCGCACGGGTGCTGGAGCAGAGGTTGCCGCGGCCGGTGGCCCAGCTCGCCCATCACTACCGCCGGGCCGGCGGCGGCGCGGACTTCGTCCGCAACGCCGAGGCCGCAGCCGACCTGGCCACCGAACGCGGCGACGACGCGACCGCCGCCAGCTTCCTGCTCCAGACCATGGACGTCGCCGAACTACCCCGACCGGTACGGGTGCGGCTCGCCGCCAAGCTTGGTCGGTCGGCCATCGACGGGCTCAGCCAGGCCGAGGCGATCCCGGTGTTGGAACGGCTGCTCGCCGACCGGAGACTGCCGCCCGGAGCCCGCGGCGAGCTGGGCCTGGTGCTCGGGCGGATGCTGCGCCAGCAGGGCGAGGCCCTGCGCGGGTACACCGAGATCGAGCGTGCCGTGCCGTACCTGCGCGCACCGCGACGCAAGGCCCCGGCACTCGCGGTGCTGGCGGCACCGGACACGGTGGTCGGCCGGCACGTCGACGACCACCTGGCCCGCTGTGCGGCGGCGGAGAGCGCGGCGGTGGCCAGCGGGGACCCGGGGGCGCACCTCGCGGTCCGGATCGCCCGCGCCTCGCTGCTGCTGGAGTTGGGCGACCCGGCCGCCTGGGCGATCATCACGGAGCTGCGGGCGTCCGCCGAGTTGGCCGACCGGCCCCGGGAGCATGCCCGGGCCTGTCTGAACTGGGCGCAGGGCGCGTTGCACGCCGGGCATCCGGAGCAGGCCGAAGCGCTCCTGGCGGCCGGTCGGGCGCTTGTCGACGAGACCGGGTACGAGCGGCTGACCGCCCTGGTGGAGGCGACCGAACTGTCCCTGGACCGTGCCGCCGGGCGCCTTGACGGGCTCGCCCAGCGGCTCACCCGACTGGTCGCCAGCGCTCAGCGGATGCCTGTCACGCTGCTGGACGCACGGGCCGACCTGGCCACCGTGCTGGCCCGTACCGCCGGCGGCGACGACGAGCGGGAGCTGGCGCGGCGGGCGCTGCGGGAGGTGGTGGCCGATGCCCGTCGCGTCGGCGCGATCTGGCCGCTGGTGCAGGCACTCTCGGCGCTGGCCCGGCTGACCCTGGCCGGTCGGCCGGACGAGGCGGCCCGGCTCGCGACGGAGGCGCTGACGCTGGTACGCGGAAAGGGCATCCTGGCGTGGGCTGCCGAGGCGGTGCTGGTGCTGACCGAGGCCGCCGTCGCGGCGGGTGACCCGGCGCGGGCCGCGGCAGCGGTGATCGAGCTGGAAGCCGGCATCGCGGGCCGGGACGCGCCGCTCGCCCTGGCCGCCCTGCGCCGGTGCCGGAAACTCGTCCCCGCCTGAGCCGAACCGGCTGCCGCGGGTGACGACACCGGGCCCGACGAATCGGGCGATGGCGGCCCGCAGTCGCGAACCGGGCGCTGTCGGCTCGTCGTCGGTGATCGACCTGACTTCGGCCTCGGTGGGATCGCCACCGAGGCCGAAGCCCTGGTGCTCCGGCCTCAGTCGCGGGTCAGCACGATGAGGTCGGCGTCGTGGGTCGCGCTCCAGTGCACGGGCAGGCCGACCGCGGCGAGGTGGCTGCCGGAGTAGTGCCGGTCGCCGTGCGAGTAGCGGGCCGCCGGGTCGAGGCCACGCAGTGGCAGCCGCACCGGGCGGGACGGCAGCAGGCCGGCACCGTCGAGTCGGCCGGTGTGCCAGGCCAGCACGACCACCCGGCTCTGGTCCGGCGCGGTGTACTGCACCGCGCACCGGGCCTGGTCGGGCCCACCGATCAGGTGCACCTCGCCGTGCGTGACGACGTCGCGGATCTCCTTGTAGCGGGCGATCCAGCCGGCCGCCTCGGCCCGTTGCGCCGGGGTCCAGGCCCGGATGTCCGCCCCGATGCCGAGCACGCCGGCCATCGCCAGCACGAACCGGAACGCGAGCGTTCGCGGTCGCGGGTCGAACAGGCCGGGCGCGTCGGTGACCCAGGAGCTGAGCAGGTGCGGGGCGTTGGCGTGCAGGAAGCCGTACTGGATGGCCAGCCGGTCCAGCGGGCCGGTGTTGTCGCTGGGCCAGAACACGTCGGCGCGGGCGGCCATCGCCAGGTCGGTCCGCCCGCCACCGCCGGCACACGCCTCGATCAGCACGCCGGGGTGGTCCCGGCGCAGCCGCTCGTAGATGCGGTGCAGGTTGGCGACGTGCGCGCCGTCCAGGTCGACCGGGCCGACCCCACCGGGCCGACCCGGTTCGGTACGCGGCCGGTTGAAGTCCCACTTCAGGTAGTCGATGTCGTACCGGCGCAGCAGACCGTCCACCGTGGAGTGGACGAACTCGGCGACCTCCGGCCGGCCCAGGTCGAGCAGGTACTGGTTGCGGACCGGGGTGAGCGGTCGGCCGTCGACGGAGTAGACCCACTCCGGGTGCTCGGCGTAGAGGGTCGACTTCGGGTTGACGCACTCCGGCTCGACCCAGAGCCCGAAGTTCAGCCCGAGCGCGCGAACGTCGGCGATGAACGTGTCGAACCCGGCCGGGAACTTCGCCGGGTCGGGCGTCCAGTCGCCCAGGCCGGCGGTGTCGTCGTCGCGGCCGACGAACCAGCCGTCGTCCACGACGAACGTCTCCACGCCCACCTCGGCGGCGATGCGGGCGAGCGCCAACTGGCTCTGCGCCTCGACGGCGAAGTAGGTGGCCTCCCACGAGTTGTAGAGCACCGGGCGCGGGGTGAGCCGGTCTCCGGCCAGCAGCCGCTGGTGGGTGTGCCAGACCCGGGCCAGCCCGTCCAGGCCGTCCGGGCTGTACGCGCCGGTGGCCACCGGCAGGCTCAGCCGCTCGCCCGGGCCCAGCTCCAGGGGACCGTCGACAAGCTGACGGCCGACCCGGACCCGGGTCAGGCCGCCGGTGTCCCGCTCGGCGCTGATCTCCCACGAGCCGGTCCAGGCCAACCCCATCGCCCACGCCGGACCGGCCGGCTCGGCGGTGTCCCGCACGGCCAGCCAGGGCACGTGCAGATGCCCGGGTACGCCCTGGGAGCTGCCGATGCGGAACGTTCCGTGGCCCAGCTCGACGTGGGAGAGCTGGAACTCCTGCGCCCACTGCCCCCACTGGTGGCTGAGCAGCGCGCCGTGCGGCGTCGGTACGCAGAACCCGCCCGAACCGGCCCGGACCACCCGCAGCGGGCCGGTGCCGTCGTTGCTCAGCTCGACCCAGCGCTGCACCACGTCGGTGCCCTCGGGCACCCGGTAGTGCACCGTGGCACACAGCCCGGTCACCGCGTCGGCGAAGTCGACGGCCAGTTCCCGCCCGTCGGCGTCGGCCCGTACACCGGTGTGGCCGAAGCCGACCCGGCGCTGCCCGCCCGGGGTCTCGATCACCAGGTCAGCGCCGGTGAACGGGCGGTCGGCGTCGGTGGCGTACTCGATGGGGGCGCCGTCGCCGGCGGTGAGGAACGGCACCGGGCCGTCGTAGGCGACAGGCGACGGCCCGTCGGAGACGCCGTGCGGCCCCCACGCGACGAGTTCCAGCCAGCGGCCGTGCGCCGGCACCGTCACGGTGTACTCGGTGTGCGCGCCGCGCAGCGTCCACCGCTGCCCGGTCACTTGACCGCTCCGAGCGCCAGGCCGGACACGAAGTGTCGCTGGAAGCGCAGGAAGACCGCGACGGTGGGCACGGCCGCGATGACCGTGCCGGCGGCGATGACGTTCCAGGACGAGACGAACTGCCCCTGGAGGCCGAGCAGCGCCGGGGTGACCGGCATGTTGTCGTCGGTACGCAGCACGGTGATCGCCCAGAGCAGGTCGTTGAAGATCCAGGTGAAGGACAACGCGCCGAGTGCGGCCAGCGCGGGCCGGGTCAGCGGCAGCACCACCCTCGTGAAGATCTGGGCCGTGCCGGCGCCGTCGATGGTGGCCGCCTCCTGGATCTCGCCCGGCAGGTCCCGCATGAAACCGTGCAGGACGAAGGTGTAGAAGCCGAGCCCGAAGCCGACCTGCACCGCGATCAGCGCCCAGAGCGTGTCGTACAGGCCGGTCAGTTCGCTGAACTTGGCCACCGGGATGAGCAGGATCTGCGGTGGCAGCAGGTTGCCGGCGAGCATCAACAGCAGGATCGTGCGCCGGCCCGGGATCCGGAAACGGCTCAGCGCGAACGCGGCCATCGCGGCCAGCGCCAGGCTCAACGCGACCGACGGGATGGTGACAAGCATGCTGTTGATCAGCGCCCGCAGCTCGCCGCCGTCGGTCCACGCCTGCCGGTAGGTGTCCAGGGTGAACGAGCGGGGCAGGCTGCCCACGCCGTGCGCGGCGATGTCGTCGAACGATCGGGTGGACATCACCACGACCCAGATCACCGGCCCGAGCCACAGCAGCGAGAGCAGGATCATGGCGGTGTGGAAGGCGCCGGTGCGGAGCTTGTTCATCAGGCTTCCTCCCGGAACGCGCGGACCAGGTAGCCGAGGATGACGGCCAGCGCGAGCACGAAGATCACGACGGCGATCGCGGAGGCGTAGCCCAGCCGCAGGCTCTGGAACGCGGTCGAGTACATGTAGGTGCTGAGCAGCTCCGACGAGTGGTACGGCCCGCCCTTGGTCAGCGACCAGACGATGTCGAACGAGCGCAGTGAGTCGATCACGATGACCGACAACACCACGGCGTTGACCCCCTTGAGCTGGGGGATGGTGACGTGCCGCAGGCGCTGCCAGGCGTTGGCGCCGTCCATCCGGGCCGCCTCGTGCAGCGCCGGGTCGATCGCCTTGAGCCCGGCCAGGAACAGCACCATCACGTAGCCGATCTGCCGCCACAGGGCCGGCAGGATCACCGCGTACAGGGCGGTCTGCGGATCGGCGAGCCAGGGCCGGATCAGGCTCTCCAGGCCGACGGCCCGCAGGATCGTGTCGGCGATGCCGTCGGGCTGGTAGAACACCCGCCAGACCAGCGCGGTCACCACGAGCGAGAACACGACCGGGGTGAACAGCGCGGCGCGGTAGAAGCCGACGCCGCGTCGCTCCTTCTGCAACACCAGCGCCATGCCGAAGCCGCCCAGCACGGAGAGGCCACCGAAGAGCACCAGCCAGATCACCGTGTTGACCAGTGCGCCCCGGAAGGTGGCGTCGGCGGCCAGCTCGACGTAGTTGTCCGCGCCGACGAAGGTCGGCGACGACATCCCGTCCCAGCGGGTGAGCGAGAACCAGAAGCCCTGTAACGCCGGCCAGAACACCCAGATGCTCTCGACCGCGAACGGCACCAGGACGAACGCCACCAGCAGCGGCGACAGTCGAGCCGACCGTCGCCGCCGCCGGGTGGGTGTGACCGAGGTCGTGGAGATCGTTGCTGTCACGTCAGCCCTTGAAGACCTTCTCGGCGCCGGCCTGCCACTCCCGCAGGATCGCGTCAATCTGGTCCGGCTTGTCGATGAACTTGGTCAGTGCGGTGTCCGCGGTCGGCTGGAGTGCGTCGCTGGAGTCGCGGTTGAAGAACTGGGTCAGCTCCTTGGCCTCGTCGAGCATCGCCTTGCCCTTGGCCACCAGCGGCGAGTCGGAAGCCTTGGCCTTGGGGTTGGCCGGCAGCACGATGCCGGAGCTGGCCTTGACGTACGCCTCCTGGGCCTCGACCCCGGAGAGGTAGCTGAGCAGGGCCCTGGTGCCGGTCGGGTTGGCGGTCTTCGCGCTGGCGAAGAAGCCGTCGGTCGGGGCCTCCTCGGCCAACGGCACCGCCGGGTCGATGATCGGGAACCGGAAGAAGTCCAGGTCACCGAGGGCGTCCTTGGGTGCGGCGTCGGCGAAGAACGTGCCGATCAGGAACATGCCGGTCTTGCCGGCCAGCAGGGCGGTGGTCGCCTCCTGGAACGGGTACGCCTTGCCCTTGGGGTCGAAGTACGGCAGCGCCTCGCGCCAGCGGGTGAGGACCGCCTTGACCTTGGGATCGTCGAAGCGCTGCTTGCCGGCGAGCAGCTCACGGTGGAACGGGGCACCGTTGATCCGGATGTTGAGGTAGTCGAACCAGGCCGAGGCCACCCACGGGGTGTCGCCGAGGCCGATGCCGATCGGCGGAACGCCCTTGCTCTTCAGCGTCTCGCAGACCGCCAGGAACTCGGTCCAGGTCTTCGGCTCCCGCACGCCCCACTTGGCGAAGTTGGACTTGCGGTAGAAGAAGCCCCACCAGTAGTTGTTCATCGGCACGAAGACCTGCTTGCCGCTGGCGTCGGTGGAGAGGGTGCGCAGCGACTGCGGGTAGTCGTCCAGCGACTTCCAGACGTCGGAGACGTCCAGCAGCAGGTTCTTGCTGGCGTAGTCGTTGGCGACCGAGCCCGCGTACCAGGTGTAGAGGTCCGGGGGGTTCGCCGAGGTCAGGTACGTCGGCAGTTGGGTGCGGAAGGTCTCCGAGGCGATCGTGTTGAGGCTCGCCGTGCCCTTGCCCTGCGCGTTGAAGGTCTCGATCAGCTTCTCCATCGCGGCCTTGGCCTGCGGCGAGGAGAGGTTGGACTGGATGGTGACCGCGCCCGAGCCGCCGCTCGTCGTCGGTCCGCTGGCGGAACTGGCGCACGCGCTGAGGAACGAGCTGGCGCCGAGGGCACCCAGGCCAGCGAGCCCGAGGTGGCCAAGGAATCGCCGGCGACCGGGGTCGAAGTCGCTCACGGAGGTATCCCTTCCTCTACGACACGTAGCGTCACCGCGCGATGTGTCGTCCATGTGAATGCTGTGACGAGAAGGTTGCATCGGCCGTCGCCGGCTGTCAAGATATCTTCGTAATTAATGATTAGACGAGACCAAGGCGAGGGTCAGGTGGATCAGCCTATGCGCCGGCTTGAAGGCAAGAACGCGCTGGTCACTGGTGCGATGGGTGGGATCGGCGCGGCCACGGCCCGGCGGCTCGCCGCCGAGGGCGCTGCGGTCGCGCTGTTCGACGTGCACGACCCGACCCCGCTGGCCGACGAACTGACCGCGCGTGGTGCCCGCGCACTTTCCGTAGTGGGCGATGTCAGCGACGAGAGTGACTGGGCGGCGGCGGTCTCGGCCGCACGCGCCCACCTCGGCCCGATCGACATCCTGGTCAGCACCGCGTACGCCGTGCGGGTCGCTCCGGCCCACCAGACCAGTCGGCAGTCCTGGGACCACCAGCTCGGCGTCAGCCTCACCGGCTCGTTCCTCGGCGTCCGCGCCTGCCTGGACGACCTGCGGGCGCGCGACGGCGCGGTGGTGCTGATCTCCTCGGTGCACGCGCTCGTCGGGTTGCCCGGCCGGCCCGCGTACGCCGCGGCCAAGGGCGGCCTGGTCGCGCTCGGCCGCCAACTCGCCGTGGAGTACGGCCCGCAGGTGCGGGTCAACACCGTGCTGCCCGGCCCCATCCTCACCGCGGCCTGGGCGGACGTGTCCGAAGAGGACCGTGAACGCAGCGTCGCGGAGACCGTGGCGAAACGCTTCGGCACACCGGACGAGGTGGCCGCGACAGTCGCCTTCCTCGCCTCACCGGACGCCGCGTACGTCACCGGCGCGAGCCTCGTGGTGGACGGTGGCTGGACAGCGGTGAAAGCCTCGGCCTGAGAGATCGATCCGACAAGCGAAAAGGCCAGGAGCATTGGCACAGTACGCACGCCGCGGCGTCCACGGGCAGACCGTCGAAGCGATCGCACGTCGCATCCTCACCGGCGAGATCCCCGCCGGCGCGACCCTGAACATCGTCGCCCTCCAGGAGGAGTTCGACGTCAGCCTGACGGCGCTCCGCGAGGCACTGAAGGTCCTCTCGGCCAAGGGCATCGTCGACGCCCGGCAGAAACGCGGCACCTTCGTCCGGCCCCGCGCCGACTGGAACCTGCTCGACGGTGACGTGATCCGCTGGCAGTTCGCCGAGGGGCCCGACGAGCGCCTGCTGGAAAAGCTGCACGAGGTCCGCGCGATCATCGAGCCGGCCGCCGCCCGGCTGGCCGCCATCCGGGCGACCGAGGACGACCTGGCCGCCCTCGACCGGGCACTTGCCGAGATGGCCCAGGCCGACGGTGATCCCGCCGCCGCCGTCGCCGCCGACCTCGCCTTCCACCGCGCGCTGCTCACCGCCACGCACAACGAGCTGCTGGAGCGGATGGAGGTGGTGATGGAGACCGGGCTCGCCGAACGCGACCGCCTGGTGCACGGCGGCGCCGCGCACGACGACCCGGTGCCCAGCCACCGCGCCGTGGTCGACGCGTTGCGCGAGCGGGACGAGACGGCGGCGGAGACCGCCATGCGTGAGTTGCTGGACAAGGCCGTCCGCGACGTCGAGAAGGCACGGGGACGAAGGGGCAGTCAGTGAAGATCGAGCGCATCGAGACCTTCCTGGTCGCGCCACGGTGGCTGTTCTGCCGGGTGGAGACCGACGACGGGCTGGTCGGATGGGGTGAACCGGTCGTCGAGGGGCGTGCCGAGGTGGTGCGCAGCGCCGTCGAGGTGCTCTCCGAATACCTGATCGGTGCCGATCCGCTGCGCATCGAGCAGCACTGGCAGGTGCTCACCAAGGGCGGCTTCTACCGGGGAGGCCCGATCCTCTCCAGTGCGGTCGCCGGCCTCGACCAGGCGCTCTGGGACATCGCCGGGCAGGCGTACGGCGCGCCGGTGCACGCGCTCCTCGGCGGGCCGGTGCGCGAGAAGGTGCGGATCTACTCGTGGATCGGCGGGGACGAGCCCGACGAGGTCGCCGACGCCGCCGCCGCGCAGGTCGCCGCCGGCCTCACCGGCGTCAAGATGAACGCGTGCGGGCGACTCTCCCCCATCCCCACCTCCGCCGAGGTGGACGAGGTGGTCGGCCGGGTCGCCGCCGCCCGCGAGGTGCTCGGCCCGGACCGGGACATCGCGGTGGACTTCCACGGCCGGGCCGGGCTGGCCGCGGTACGCCGGATCCTGCCCGAGCTGGCACCCCTGCGCCCGTTCTTCGTGGAGGAGCCGGTCCTGCCCGACCAGGCCCACCATCTGCGCGACATCGTCGCCAGCACACCGATCCCGGTGGCCACCGGTGAACGGCTCTACGGCCGCTCCGAGTTTCTCGGCCCGTTGCAGGCCGGGGTCGCCGTGGTCCAGCCGGACCTGTCGCACGCCGGCGGGATCTCCGAGGTCCGCCGGATCGCCACGCTGGCCGAGACGTACGGCGCGCTGCTCGCCCCGCACTGCCCACTGGGCCCGATCTCCCTGGCGGCCAGCCTCCAGGTGGCGTTCGCGACACCGAACTTCCTGATCCAGGAGCAGAGCATCGGCATCCACTACAACGCCGGCTCGGAGTTGCTGGACTACCTGGTCGACCCGGAGCCGTTCCGGTTCGTGGACGGGCACATCGCCCGCCTGGACCGGCCCGGCCTGGGCATCACCGTGGACGAGGCCGCGGTGCGCAGGGCCGCGCGGACACCGCACGCCTGGCGCAACCCGGTCTGGCAGCACGCCGACGGGTCGTTCGCGGAATGGTGACCGGCGCGACGCCGGTGCCGCTGCGGGTGGCGTACGACGCGGCGCACGGCGGCCGGTGGACAAGCCTGCGCGGCGGTGGCCGGGAGTGGCTCTGGCGCGGCCCGCAGCCCGGCCGTGACGAGGTACGCCCCGACGACCCGTTCGTCGACGCCGGCGGCCTGGAGGAGTGCCTGCCGACCGTGCGCGGCGAGCCCGACCACGGTGCGGTGTGGTCGCGCCGGTGGCGCGGTGCCGGCCCCGGCACAGTGGTGATCGAACGGCCGACGTTCACCCTGAACCGACGGATCACCGACGACGGCGGTGTGGTGGTGGCCGACTACCGGCTGGCCGCCGACCCCGGGCACCGGTTCATCTGGGCCGCACACGCCCTGCTCGACCTGTCCCCCTCAGCCCGCCTCGACGCACCCGCCGGCACACCGACCCGACTGCACCCGGAGGCCGCCGCGTTCCTGCCGCCGGGCACCTGGCCCACCGGCGACCCCTGGTTGACCGGGGCGTGGCCGGCACCCGCCGGGCTGCGGATGGACACTCTCGGCCCGGACGACGGGACCGCACTCGGCGCGGTGCTGCTCGACTGCCCACGGGTCCAGGTGCGCGACGGCGCCGACCGGCTGACGCTGGAGCTGGAGTGCGCGGGGCAGCCCCGCAGCACCGCGCTCTGGCGCAACCTGGGCGGCTGGCCGACCAGCGGCCCCTACCGCAGCGTCGGCGTCGAACCGATGCTCGGCGCGGCCTTCGACCTGGCCGACGCCGGCCCCACCGACGCGGCGATCGTTCCGCCCGCTGGTGAGGTCACCTGGCGACTCACCATCTCCGCCCACCGCATCCACTGAGGACATCCGCGATGAACCTGCTCGACGAGCTGCGTACCCACCGGCTGCTGGCCATCGTGCGCGGCCCGGACCCGGCCGCCGCGCTGGCCGCCGTACTCACCCTGGCCGAGAGCGGCGTCGCCCTGATCGAGGTCTCGCTGACCGGCACCGACGCGCTCGGCGTCATCAGCCGCGCCCGGAGCGCCCTCGGGCCCGACTTCGGCCTCGGCGCGGGCACCGTGCTCAGCGCCGAGGACGCCCGCGCGGCAGCCGACGCGGGCGCCGGCTTCCTGGTCACCCCGGCGATCGCCGCGAGCCTCGCCGAGGGCGGCCGGCTCGGGCTGCCGGTGCTCGCCGGGGCACTCACCCCCACCGAGGTGGTGCAGGCCACCAGTGGCGGGGCGACCGCCGTCAAGCTCTTCCCGGCCTCCCTCGGCGGGCCCGACTACCTCGGCGCGCTGCGCGACCCGTTCCCCGCCACCGCGTTCGTGCCGGTCGGTGGGGTCGACGCGGACGGCGCGCGGCACTACCTCGACCGGGGCGCCGTCGCGGTCGGCGTCGGCTCTCCGCTGCTCGGTGACGCCGTCCGGGGCGGCGACCTGGCGGCACTACGCGAGCGCGCGGCCACCTTCCTCGCGGCGGTCCGGCGGTGACCGACCTGCTCACGCTGGGCGAGACGATGGCGGCGTTCCGCACCACCGGCCCGCTGCGGCTGGGCGGCACCGCCGGGATCTCCGTCGCCGGCGCCGAGTCGACGGTGGCCATCGGGGTGGCCCGGCTCGGCCACCGGGCCGCCTGGGTCGGGGTCACCGGCGCCGACGAGCCCGGTGAGCTGATCCGCCGTACGCTGCGCGCCGAGGGTGTCGACCTGACCTGGTCCCGGATCGACGCGACAGCGCCCACCGGGCTGATCCTGTTCGAGAACCGGGTCGCCGACATCAACCGGGTGACCTACCACCGCGCCGGGTCGGCCGGCTCCCGGCTGCGCCCGGCCGACGTGACACGTGCCTTCGACGCGCCGGGGCCACCACCCCGACTGCTGCACGTCACCGGCATCACCTGCGCGCTGGGCACCGAGCCGTACCAGGCGGTGGTGGAGGCCGTGCGGCGCGCCCGCGCGGCCGGCAGCACCATCTGCCTGGACGTCAACCACCGGCAGCGGCTCTGGTCGGTCGCCGAGGCCGCCGCCGCGCTTCGACCACTGCTGCCCGCGCTCGATCTGGTCGTCGCCTCCGACGACGAGTTGGCGGTCCTGACCGACGCGGCCGACCCGGTCGCGGCGCTCCTCTCGTCCGGCGTGACCGAGGTCGTGGTCAAGCACGGTGCCGACGGGGCGACCAGCCACCGCGCGACAGGCA
Source organism: Micromonospora sp. NPDC048935 (assembly GCF_043197875.1). Taxonomy (NCBI): domain Bacteria; kingdom Bacillati; phylum Actinomycetota; class Actinomycetes; order Micromonosporales; family Micromonosporaceae; genus Micromonospora; species Micromonospora sp. NPDC048935. Next base: position 442,747 of record NZ_JBICTZ010000002.1, read on the forward strand.
CGGTGCACCGGCCCGCCCAGACGGTGCCCGTGGTGGACACCGTCGGCGCGGGCGACGCATTCGTGGCCGGGCTGCTCTCCGCCTGGCTCGACAATGCCGACGCGCCGACCCGACTCGACCGGGCGGTCACCACCGGCGCGTTCGCGGTGGCGACCAGGGGCGACTGGGAGGGCCTGCCCGACCGGGCCGAGCTGACGCTGCTCGACCACGGCCCCGGCGGTACGGTCCGCTGATCGGTGCGGCGGCCGGGCGCGGGCCGGCGCACCGCCGACCGGCCCCCAGCGGCCGCCGCCGACCGGAGATCCCTTGGAGGAGCACCATGGAGCTGACCGAACCGACCGTCTGGAGCAGTGACCGGCTCGACCTGGGCGAGGGGCTGCGCTGGGTCGACGACCGGCTGGTCCTGCTCGACCTGCTGGCCGGACGACTGCTGGAGACCGCCGGCGACGCCCCCGCCCCGCTGCGGGAGGTGCGCCGCCTCGACGTACCGCTCGGCGCGGTCGCCCCGGTGGCCGACCGGCCCGGTGACTGGCTCGCCGCCGCCGGCACCGGCATCACGGTGCTGCCCGCCGGCGACGCCCCCCGGCCGGTCGCCGACCTGGTCGCGGACACAACCGAGCCGACCCGGATGAACGACGCCGTCGCCGACCCGCACGGCCGCTTCTGGGCCGGCAGCATGACGTACGCGATGGTGCCCGGCGGGGGCACGCTGTTCCGGCTGACCCCGGGCGCCGAGCCGGTCCCCGCGGTGACCGGGTTGACCATTCCGAACGGGCCGGCTTTCGACGCGGCCGGCACCACCATGTACCTGGCCGACACGCCGCGTGGCGAGGTCGACAGGTTCACCGTCGACCCGGGCACCGGTGACCTGCACGGGCGGGAGCCGTTCCTGCGGTTGTCCCCCGCCGACGGCGGCCCGGACGGCATGACTGTCGACGCGGCGGGCCACCTCTGGATCGCGTTCTGGGGCGGCTCGGCGGTTCGCCGCTACCGGCCGGACGGCACCCTCGACCGGGAGATCCGGCTGCCGGCCGAGCAACCCGCGGGCATCTGCCTGGGTGGCCCCGGCCTGCGTCGACTCTTCATCGGCACCGCCCGGGTCGGGCTGGACACACCGGGCCCGGAGGACGGCGCGCTGCTCGCGGTGGACGTCGAGGTCCCCGGCCTGCCCGCCGCCCACGCCGCCGCACCCCACGCGGGCTGACCCAACCTCCGCCCGCTCCCGTCAGGCATACCGGACGCCGAGGCGGGAATAGCGAGGGGCGACCGGCGGGGTCTGGCCCACCGGCAGGAGGCGAGACGATGGGCATCGTGGGGTGGACGTCATGAACGGACCGGTCGGTGACGAGCCGATAGGCGAACTGGAACTGGTGCACACCTTCACCGGCCCGATGCCGACCGGGGTGAGCGTCTCGCACCGGGGCCGGATCTTCGTCAACTTCCCCAAGTGGGGCGACGACGTGCCGGCCACCGTCGTGGAGCTGCGCGACGGCCGGGAGGTGCCCTACCCCGACCAGGCATGGAACACCCCGTCCGGTGACGACGACGCGGGCGCGTTCGTGTCGGTGCAGAGCATCGTGGTGGACCCGGCCGACCGGCTCTGGGTGGTGGACACCGGCAGCCCGATGCTCCAGCCCACGAAGCCGGGTGGGCCGAAGCTGGTCCGCATCGACCTGGACACCGACACGGTCGCCCAGGTGATCACCTTTCCGGCGGACGTGGCGCCGCCGACGACGTACCTCAACGACGTCCGCTTCGATCTGCGCCGGGGCGAGGCGGGGGTCGCGTACATCACCGACTCCGCGTTCGCAGGGCCGAACGGGATCATCGTGGTGGACCTGGCCAGCGGGGCCTCCTGGCGGCGGCTGCACGACCACCCGTCCACCAAGGCGGAGCCGCTGACGTCGTTCCGCCCGGTGGTCGAGGGCCGACCGTTCCTCGAACGACCGGCCGACGGGCCGCCGAAGCCGGTGAGCATGGGCTCCGACGGCATCGCCATCTCCGCCGACGGCACCCGGCTCTACTACTGCCCGTTGGCGTCCCGGCGCCTGTACAGCGTCTCCACCGAAGCGCTGGTCGACCCGGGCGTCACCCAGGAGGCGGTCGCCGCGACAGTTGTCGACGAGGGCGACAGGGGCACCGCCTCGGACGGGTTGGAGAGCGACGACGCGGGGCGGCTCTACCTCACCTCGTCCGAACACAACGCGGTGCTGCGTCGACTGCCCGACGGCGAGTACGAGACGCTGGTGCACGACCCGCGCCTGCTCTGGCCGGACACCATGTCGGTGGCCACCGACGGGTATCTCTACGTCACCGCCAACCAACTGCACCGGCAGGCCCAGTACCAGCGGGGCCAGGACCTGCGGCGCAAGCCGTACGCGCTGTTCCGCACCCGCATCGACGCCGGCCCGGTGCTGCTGCGCCGCTGACCGGGCCGGGCGTCTTCGGTCAGCGCGTCGGCAGGGCGCGGTCCAGGAGGTCGAAGAGGGCGGCCCAGTGGCGTTCGGTGGCCTGCTCGTCGTACATCGGGGTGTCGGCCATGGTGAAGCCGTGGTGGGCGCCCTCGTACACCTCGGAGCGGTAGCGCACCCCAGCGGCGTCGAGGGCCTTCTCCAGCGTGGCGATCTGCTCGGGGGTCATCGACCGGTCGGCGTCGGCATGCCCGAAGTACACCTCGCCGGTGATCGAGCCGACGCCCAGGTGCGGACTGTCCGGCGCGTCGGTGGCGAGGTACCCGCCGTGGAAGCTGGCGATCGCGGCGATGCGGTCCGGGTGCCCCTCGATGGCACGCAGCGCGTTCGTGCCGCCCAGGCAGTAGCCGGTGATGGCGACCGGGCCCGGCCGGACGTCGTCGCGGGCGGCCAGGAAGTCGAGGTACGCGGTGGTGTCCCGGTCGAACACGTCCGGGGTCAACACGCCGACCAGCGGCATGATCCGCTCGAAGAGCGCGCCACGCTGGTCGGCCTCGCCGAGGCGGGACAGGTCGAACAGCGGTGCCCGACCGGCCCGGTAGAAGAGGTGGGGCGTCAGCACCAGGTAGCCCCGGGCGGCGATCCGCTCCGCCATCTCGACCAGGCGCGGGCGCGGCCCGAAGGCGTCCATGAAGAGCAGCACCGCCGGGAAGGGGCCGTCGCCGTCCGGCCGGGTCAGGGACGCGTCCGCGACCCCGTCGCCGGTCGGGATGTCCACAGTCGTCGTCCGCACCCTGCCTCCTCGTCCGAATGTCCTTGATCGTCGAGAACGTTACCCGCCCGGGCAGCCGACCCGGGGATCGCCGATCCCTGGATAAGACGACCCTGGGTGGTGGTCGGCGAACGACCCAGGCTTGTCCACGACCGATGAGGGACACCGTCGACCTGGGAGATGTTGTGCTCGACCTGACAGTTCCGAACCTGACCGGAAAACTCGCAGTCGTCACCGGCGGCAGCGACGGCCTGGGCCTCGGCCTGGCCACCAGGCTGGCGCGCGCCGGGGCCGAGATGGTGCTGCCGGTCCGTAACCCGGCCAAGGGCGCCGCCGCGCTGGACGCCGTCCGGGCCGCCGCGCCGGGTGCCGTCGTCTCGACGCGGGAGCTGGACCTCGCCTCGCTGGACTCGGTGGCCGCGCTTGCCGACACACTGCTCGACGAGGGTCGACCGATCCACCTCCTGATCAACAACGCGGGGGTCATGACGCCGCCGACCCGGCACGCCACCGCCGAGGGCTTCGAGCTGCAGTTCGGCACCAACCACCTCGGGCACTTCGCGCTGACCGGGCGGCTGCTGCCGCTGCTGCGGGCCGGCCGGGCCCGGGTCACCACCATGTCGAGCAGCGCCGCCCGTTCCGGCCGGCTCGACTGGGACGACCTGCAGAGCACCCACCGGTACGCGGCGATCCGCGCCTACAACGCCTCCAAGCTGGCCACCCTGCACTTCGGGCTGGAACTGGACCGACGGAGTCGGGCCGGCGGTTGGGGCATCGTCAGCAACGTCGCCCATCCGGGCACCACCATGACCAACCTGTACGCGTCCGGCCCCAACCTGGGCCGCAGCCGACCCTCGCTCCACCACTCGATCATGAGCCGGCTGGCCCGCTGGGGCGTCCTGGTGCACTCGGTGGATGCCGGGCTGCTCCCCGCCCTCTACGCCGCCACCAGCCCGCAGGCGCGGGGCGGGGCGTTCTACGGCCCGGACGGGCTGGGGCAGTTCACCGGCAAACCGACAGAACTGGCCGTGTACCGCTCGGCGCGCGGCACTGACGACGCGGCACGGCTGTGGACGGTGTCGGAGCGGCTGGTGGGCGTCGAGTTCCCCGACCACTGACCGACGTACGCGTCCGCCGCCGGTCAGGCGCGGACGAGGCGGACCGCGTCGGCGACCACGTACCCGTCGGTGTCCTCGGTGCGGATCAGCACGCTGCCGTCGCTGCCCGCCGTGAACGGGTAGGTGCCCAGCGCCACCCACTGGCTGCCGGCCTGCCGCTGGTCCACCGTGCGGGTGACCAGCCCGCCGGAGTACTCGATGTCGACAGGCACGTTCGTCGCCCGGTTCGGGTTGGCGGTCCAGCGCAGGTGCACGGTCCACGACCCGGCGGTGGGCAGCGTCGGGCGGAACCGCAGCCGGTTGACGCCCTTGGCGGTGTTGCCGTCGTGCTCGTAGTCCGGACCGTAGTAGCCGCCGACGCTGGTGCTGCGCAGCCACGTGCCGGCCCGGGTGATCCCGCTGCTCGCCGCGTTGTCCAGGATCACCTCGCTCGTCGAGCCCCACTCCAGCACCGCGCCGTCCTGCCGCAGCCGGGCCTGGAGGGTGGGCACGGGCACCTCCTGCACGGCGAGGTTCCCGGCGAGGGCCAGCGCCGCGGCGGTGGCCGCCGCCTGCCCGAGGATCATGAACACCGGCTCCATCCGGATCGAGCCGTACGCGATGTGGCTCGCCGAGAGGCAGACCGGCACCACCAGGTTGGCGCACTGCGCCCGGTGCGGCACGATCGCGCGGTAGCTGACCGGGTACGGCTGCGGAACGCTGATCTGCACATCCCCCTCGTTACGCACCCGGCCGTCGACGACCACCCGCTGACAGTTGTGCGAGTCCATCGTGTAGCTGGCCAGCCCCACCGAGTCGGCGGCCCGTACCCGGCCCCGGCAGTCGGCCTCGGTCATCACGTACGCGGAGACCATCCGGCGGGCCTCGCGGATGTAGAGCAGCGGCGGCCAGCCACCGGTGCCGGTGAACTCGTCCACCGGCAGCCCCCACCGGGCGGTCGAGTCGCGGACCGTCGCCGGCAGTCGGGGATCGTTGGCCAGGAACCACATCAGCCCCTGCTGGTAGGTGCGGTGCTCGGCGATGATGCTCTCCCGGGCGGCCCAGCTCGCCGTCGGGTACGCGTGGTTGAAGCCGATGTTGTCGGTGGACACGGCACCGTTGTTGTTGGAGTCGGTCTTCCCGCCGCCGATCGAGTGCGTGGTGAAGTACGGCCCGGTGTAGCCGGCCTGGATGTGGCGCAGCAGCAGCTCGTACCGGATCGGGTCGTAGCCGGACGGCCTGCCGAACGGGATCCGGTCGGCCGCCTGGGTCAGGCACATCCGGAAGCAGTACGCCTGGATCCGGTCGTCGGCGCTGCCGCGCGGGGCGAGCGGCGTGGCGGAGATGCCCGGCAGCAGGCCGCTGGCGGGCGAGCCGGCCGTCACGTACGGGTCGACGGGGTGCACGAACTGGTGGGTGTTGCCGGACTGCACCCCGTTGATCGTCTCGCCGTACGTGTCGTTGGACTCCCGCCCGACGGTGAAACCCACCCCGGCCAGGGCCAGCAGGTCACCCTCGTAGGTGGCGTCGACGAACACCCCGCCCCGGTAGATCGAGCCGTCCTCGGTGCGCAGCTCGGTGATCCGGTCACCACTGCGGCCGACGCCGCTGAGCCGGGCGTCGACGATCACCGGCACGCCCGCCTCGGCGAGCAGGTCGGCGAAGACGTCGGCGGCGACGTGCGGTTCGAAGGTCATCCGCAGCGGTGACGTCGGCGTGAGGGTTCCGCCGTGGTACTTGACGTACACCCGGCGGTAGAACTCGGCGGCGAGGCCGCCGATGGATGCCTGGACGCCGGTGTCGGTGGCGCCCAGCCCGGCGGTGCTCAGCCCGCCGACGTGGCTGGTGGGTTCGACCACCACGGCGGTGCGGCCCAGTCGACGCATGGTGATCGCGGCGGCCAGCCCGCCGGAGGTGGCGCCGTAGACGACCAGGTCGGCGGTGGTGACGGCGGCTCGGGCGGGACCGGCCCGGAAGGGGTCGGTGAGACCGGCCAGGACGAGGCCGGCACCGCCGGCGGTCAGCAGTCGACGACGGGACAGAGGCACTGACACGACGCACTCCCAAGGGGTAACCGGAGGGGACGGTTACAGAAGCACGCCGCTGCCGCTGCTAGCGAAATTCTTCAATCTCTACCGGCGGGTGTCAACGGGTCAGGGGCGGTAGCGGTAGCCCATTCCCGGTTCGGTGATGAGGTGCCGGGGGCGGGCCGGGTCGTCCTCCAGCTTGCGCCGCAACTGGGCCAGGTACTGCCGCAGGTAGTTGGTCTCGTTCTGGTATTCCGGCCCCCACACGTCCTGGAGGAGCTGCCGCTGGCTGACCAGCTTGCCGGGGTGCCGCAGCAGCTTCTCCAGCACGCTCCACTGGATCGGGGTCAGCTTGACCTCGGTGCCGTCGTCGCGCCGTACCTGGTGGTCGGCCAGGTCGACGGTGTGCTGGCCGATCCGCAGTGCCGGCACCGCCTCGCTGGGCCCGCCGAGGCGACGGGTCACCGCGCGGATGCGGGCCAGCAACTCCTCCACCCCGAACGGTTTCGTCACGTAGTCGTCCGCGCCCGCGTCCAGGGCGGCGACCTTGTCCTCACTGCCGGCCCGCCCGGAGAGCACGATGATCGGCACGGTGGTCCAGCCGCGCAGGCCGCGGATCACCTCCACGCCGTCGATGTCGGGCAGGCCGAGGTCCAGCACGACCAGGTCGGGCGGGTGGCTGGCGGCTGCCCTCAACGCGGCGGCGCCGGTCGCGGCGACGTCCACGTCGTACCTGCGGGCCCGCAGGTTGATCCGCAGCGCGCGCAGGATCTGCGGTTCGTCGTCGACGACCAGGATGCGCGTCATTCCCGCGGCCCCTCCGAGCTGGTCTGCGCGGCGGCCGGCAGCCGCAGCACCATGGTGAGGCCGCCGCCGGGGGTGGTCTCCGGGGTGATGCTGCCACCCATCGCCTCGGCCAACCCCCGGGACAGGGCGAGCCCGAGACCGACACCTGTCTGGTTGTCCCGGTCGCCGAGGCGTTGAAACGGCAGGAAGACGTGCTCCCACTGGTCCTCCGGGATGCCCGGCCCCCGGTCGATCACCCGCAGCTCCACCTGGCCGGCGTGCGCGCTGGCGGTCACGGTGGGCGGTTGGTCGGGCGGGCTGTAGCGCAGCGCGTTGGCGATGATGTTGACGAGCACCCGTTCCAGCAGGCCCGGGTCGGCGGTGGCTGCCGGCAGGTCGGCCGGGATGTCCGTCGCGACGGTCGCGGCCGCCGGGCCGAGTTCGTCAAGCGCCAGGGGTACGGCATCCTCCAGGCCGATCGCGGTCGGAGCGATGCCGAGGACGCCGGCCTGGAGGCGGCTCATGTCCAGCAGGTTGCCGACCAGCCGGGCGAGCCGGTCCAACGACTCCTCGGCGGTCTCCAGCAACTCCTCGCGGTCGGACTCGTCGAACTCGATGTCGTGGCTGCGCAGGCTGGTCACGGCCGCCTTCGCCGAGGCCAGCGGCGTACGCAGGTCGTGGCTGACCGCGGCGAGCAGCGCGGTGCGCATCCGGTCGGCGGCGGCAAGAGGCCGGGCGGTGGCGGCCTCCTCGGCGAGGCGTTCCTGGCGCAGCGCGACGGCGGCCTGGGCGGCGAACGCCTCGACGATCCGCCGGTCGGCGGCCTCCAGGCGTCGACCGCAGAGCACGACGGTGATCCGGTCGTCGACGGGTACGGCGGTCTCACCGCCTTGCGGGGTGCAGGGCGGCTGGTCGCCCACGCTGGCCACGACATCCCAGGCGTGCTCCTCGCGGGCCCGCTCCGGGCGGCCGCTGGCGTCCTCGGCCAACTCCAGCACGCTCACCGCGCGCAGCCCGAAGGTCTCCCGGAGCTGTTCCAGCAGGGCGGGCAGGGGGCGTTCGCCGCGCAGCACCCCACCGGCGACGGCGGCGAGGGTCTGCGCGTCGGCGGCGGCGCGGGCGGCCTCCCGGGTGCGGCGCGCGGCCACGTCGACGATCCAGCTCACGGCGAGGGCCACCCCGACGAAGACGGCCAGGGCGAGCAGGTTGTCCGCCTCGGCGATGGTCAGCGTGCGGTAGGGCGGGGTGAAGAACCAGTTGAGCAGCAGCGACCCGCCGAGCGCGGCGACCAGGGCCGGCCACACCCCGCCAACCAGCGCGACCCCGACGACCCCGGCGAGGAACAGCAGGATGTCGTTTGTCAGTGTCAGGTCGGGCAGCGTCCTCAGCAGCAGGGTGAGCAGCGGCATGCCCAGGACCGCCAGGCCGAAGCCGAGCAGTCGCCGACGCCGGGACAGCGCCGCCGGAACCGCCGCCGCCCGACGGCCCTTACCGGCCTGCTTGTGGGTGACCAGGTGCACGTCGATCGAGCCGGACAACGCGGTGGTGGTGACCCCGACGCCCCGGGCGAAGATCTGCGCGAGGCGACCCCGCCGACTCGCGCCGAGCACCAACTGGGTGGCGTTCACGCCCTGGGCGAAGTCCAGCAGCGCGGCCGGCACGTCGGTGCCGAGCACCTGGTGGTACGTGCCGCCCAGGCTCTCCACCAGGACCCGCTGGCGGGCCAACTGGGCCGGGTCGGCGCCAGCCAGGCCGTCGCTGCGGGCCACGTGCACGGCGAGCAGGTCGGCGCCCTTGCTGCGGGCCGCGACCCGGGCCGCCCGACGGATCAGCGTCTCGCCCTCCGGGCCACCGGTCAGCGCGACCACGACCCGTTCGCGGGCCTCCCAGGTGGCGGCGATGCCCTGTTGGCTGCGGTACCGGTCGAGCTGCTCGTCGACCTTGTCGGCAAGCCAGAGCAGCGCCAGCTCACGCAGTGCGGTGAGGTTGCCGACCCGGAAGTAGTTGCCCAGCGCGGCATCGATCTTGTCGGGTCGGTAGATGTTGCCGTGCGCCATCCGCCGGCGCAACGCCTCCGGGGTCATGTCGACAAGCTCGACCTGCTCGGCGGCGCGGACGATCTCGTCCGGCACGGTCTCCCGCTGGGTGATGCCGGTGATCTGGGCGACCACGTCGTTGACCGACTCCAGGTGCTGCACGTTGACCGTGGACAGCACGTCGATCCCCGCGTCGAGCAGCTCCTGGACGTCCTGCCAGCGCTTGTCGTGCCGGGAACCGGGCACGTTCGTGTGCGCCAACTCGTCGACCACCGCGATCTCCGGCCGGCGGGCGAGCACCGCGTCCAGGTCCATCTCGGTGAACTCGGCGCCCCGGTAGTCCATCGCGCGGCGGGGCACCTGCTCCAGGTCGCCGAGCATCGCGGCGGTGTGTCGCCGGCCGTGGGTCTCCACGAAGCCGATCACCACGTCGGTGCCGCGCGCGGCCCGCCGCTGGGCCTCCTCCAACATGGCGTACGTCTTACCGACGCCGGGAGCGGCCCCGAGATAGATGCGCAGTTCTCCGCGTGGCACGGGGACCATCCTCCCTGGTCAGATCGGCGGGTAGGGCCACGCCCGGTCGGCACGGCCCCACCCGCGAGTGCGCTCAGCGCGCGGCGAACTGCCTGTCGAGGGTGAGGTTGAGTTCCAGCACGTTGACCCCGGGTTCACCCATGAAGCCCAGCCCACGCCCACTGGTGTGCTCCTTGACCAGCTTGCGGACCGCCGCCGGGTCCGCGCCGCGCTCGCGCGCGACCCGGTTCACCTGCAACTCGGCGTACGCCGGGCTGATCTGCGGGTCGAGGCCGCTGGCGCTGGCGGTGACCGCGTCGGCGGGCACCGCCGGGTCGGCAGGCGCGTCGCCCCGGATCGGGGTGACCACCCCACCGGCGGCCACGTAGTCCTCGCCGGGCTGGGCCGGCTCCACCGTGACGCCCTGGTACTCGGGGACGAAGGGTCTCGCCGGGGCGGCCTGGTTGACGCTTACCACCCGGGTCACCGGGCCGGTCAGACCGTCGGCGCGGAAGACCGCGAGCACCGCGCCCACCCCGTCGTCGGTGCAGTACGGGCGTCGACCGTCGACGCCGTTCAGCTCGCCGACCTCCCTGCTGCGCCCGCAGACCTGGGTGAGCAGGCTCTCGCTGGACTCCTCCGGGTCGGTGGCGAGGGTGTCGACGACGCTCTCCGGGCCCAGGTTGCTGGCCGAGGTGGACGTCGGGTCGTAGCCGTCGCCGGCGGCCGAGGGGCGGGACTGGAAGTAGCGGGCGACCGGGTTGCCGTCCGCGTCGGTGAAGGACTGGCCGATCAGCGCACTGCCGACAGTGGTTCCGCCCGCGGTGATCAGTGAGCCGTCGGCCCTGTGGTGGAGGCCGGGCAGTTGGCCGAGCGCGACCAGGGCCAGCGGGTAGACCAGGCCGAGCAGCACCGTGAAGACGAGTACGGCGCGCAGGGCGGCGAGGTGTTGGGCGATCCAGGTAGGTAGGCGCATCACGAAATCCCCGGGATGAACTGGATGAGCAGGTCGATGAGCTTGATCCCGATGAACGGCACGATGATGCCGCCCAGTCCGTAGACCAGCAGGTTGCGACTGAGCAGCTTCGACGCGGCGGCCGGCCGGTACCGCACGCCACGCAGGGCGAGCGGGATCAGCGCGATGATCACCAGGGCGTTGAAGATGACGGCGGACAGGATCGCCGACTCCGGGCTGGCCAACCGCATGATGTTCAGGGTGTCCAGGCTCGGGTAGAGGCCGGCGAACATGGCCGGGATGATCGCGAAGTACTTCGCGATGTCGTTGGAGATGCTGAACGTGGTGAGCGCGCCACGGGTGATCAGCAACTGCTTGCCGATCTCCACGATCTCGATCAGCTTGGTCGGGTCGGAGTCGAGGTCGACCATGTTGCCGGCCTCCTTGGCGGCCGACGTGCCGGTGTTCATGGCCACCCCGACGTCGGCCTGGGCGAGAGCCGGCGCGTCGTTGGTGCCGTCACCGGTCATCGCGACCAGCCGGCCACCCTCCTGCTCCCGCCTGATCAGCGCGAGCTTGTCCTCCGGCGTCGCCTCGGCCAGGAAGTCGTCCACCCCGGCCTCGTCGGCGATCGCCTTCGCGGTCCGCGGGTTGTCGCCGGTGATCATCACGGTCCGGATGCCCATCCGGCGCATCTCGTCGAACCGCTCGCGCATGCCGGACTTGACGACGTCCTTGAGGTGGATGACCCCCAGGGCGCGGGCGGGCTGACCGTCGACGTGCTCGGCGACCACGAGCGGGGTGCCGCCGGTGCCGCTGATCGCGTCCACGATCTCGCCGACCTGCTCGGTCGGGTGGCCGCCGTTCTCGCGTACCCACTTCATCACCGCGGCGGCGGCGCCCTTGCGGACCCGGCGGGCCGTGCCCACCGCGCCGCCGTCCACGCTGGCGTCCGGGGTGAGGTCTACGCCGCTCATCCGGGTCTGCGCCGTGAAGGGTACGAAGGTGGCGTGCGGCATCACGCCGGGCTCGCGCTCGCGCAGCCCGAACTCGTTCTTCGCCAGGACGACCACCGAGCGCCCCTCGGGGGTCTCGTCGGCCAGGCTGGACAGCTGCGCGGCGTCCGCGAGGGTCGTGGCGTCGACCCCCTCGACCGGGACGAGGTCGGCGGCCTGCCGGTTGCCCAGCGTGATGGTGCCGGTCTTGTCCAGCAGGAGGGTGTTGACGTCGCCGGCCGCCTCGACGGCCCGGCCGCTCATGGCCAGCACGTTGCGCTGCACCAGACGGTCCATGCCGGCGATGCCGATGGCGGAGAGCAGCGCGCCGATGGTGGTGGGGATCAGGCAGACCAGCAGCGAGATCAGCACCACGCCGGTGACGCCGGAGTCGGTGATCGCCCCGCTGTCCGGCGCGGCGGCCTGGTACGCCTTGGAGAAGATGGCAAGCGGCTGGAGGGTGACCACTGCCAGCAGGAAGATGACGGTGAGCGCGGCGAGCAGGATGTTCAGCGCGATCTCGTTCGGTGTCTTCTGCCGGTTGGCCCCCTCGACCAGGGCGATCATCCGGTCGATGAAACTCTCCCCCGGCTTCTGGGTGATCTTCACGATGATCCGGTCGGAGAGCACCTTCGTGCCGCCCGTCACCGCGCTGCGGTCGCCGCCGGACTCGCGGATGACCGGGGCCGACTCGCCGGTGATGGCCGACTCGTCGACGCTGGCGATGCCCTCGACGATGTCACCGTCGCCGGGGATGATGCCGCCGGCCTCGATCAGCACGATGTCGCCCTGCCGCAGCTCGGGCGCGGGCACCGCCTCGTCGCGGTAGGTGTTGGCCCGCGCGCCCGGCTTCCAGTCGACCAGCCGGGTGGCGATGGTGTCCTTCTTCGCCTGCCGCAGCGTGGCGGCCTGGGCCTTGCCCCGCCCCTCGGCGACCGCCTCGGCCAGGTTGGCGAAGACCACTGTCAGCCAGAGCCAGATGGTGATCGCCCAGGCGAACACCGACGGGTCGAGCGCCGCCAGGACGGTGGTGAAGGCCGCGCCAACCTCCACGATCAGCATCACCGGGTTGCGCCACAGCGTGCCGGGGTTGAGCTTGCGGACCGCGTCCGGCAGGGACCGGATCAACTGTTCGGGGTCCAGCAGGCCCCCGCCGATCCGGTTGCCCTGGGTGGCGGGCGTGCCGGGGAGTTGCTCTGTTGGGGCGGACGTGACGGACATGTCCTCGTTCCTCATGGTGGTCAGAGCCCCTCTGCCAGCGGGCCGAGCGCGAGCGCGGGCAGGAAGGTCAGCGCGACGAGGACCACCGTCACGCCGACGACCATGCCGATGAACAGCGGTCGGTGGGTCGGCAGGGTGCCCTCGGACGCGGGGGTGGGTGCCTGGCGGGCCAGCGAACCGGCCAACGCGAGCACGAAGATCAGCGGCAGGAACCGGCCCAGCAGCATGCACAACCCGAGCGCGGTGTCCCACCAGGTGGTGTTGACCGTGATGCCGCCGAAGGCGGAGCCGTTGTTGTTGCTGGCCGAGGTGAACGCGTACAGCACCTCGGAGAGGCCGTGCGGGCCGACGTTGAGCGCTGTGGAGTTGTTGCCGGTGGCGAACGCGGCGGCCGTGCCGACGAGCACCAGGATCGGCGTGATCAGGAAGTAGAGCGAGGCGAACTTGATCTCCCGTGACCCGATCTTCTTGCCCAGGTACTCGGGGGTGCGGCCCACCATCAGCCCGGCGATGAACACCGTGATCACCGCGAGGATCAGCAGGCCGTAGAGACCGGAACCGGTGCCGCCCGGCGCGACCTCGCCGAGCATCATGTTGACCATGGTCATCATGCCGCCGAGCGAGGTGAACGAGTCGTGGAACGAGTTGACCGCACCCGTCGAGGTGAGCGTGGTGGCGGCGGCGAAGGTGGCCGAGTTCGACACGTCGAACCGCACCTCCTTGCCCTCCATCGCCGCGCCGACCGCCTGCGGCACCGTGCCGTGGCCGGCCAACTCGAAGATGTTGGTGATGGCGACGCTGAGGAACGCGAGGATGCCCATCACCGCGGCGATGGCGTAGCCCTGCCGGTTCTGGCCGACCATCCGGCCGAAGACCCGGGGCAGGCTGAACGGGATCAGGAAGATCAGGAAGATCTCCAGCCAGTTCGTCCAGGTGGTGGGGTTCTCGAACGGGTGCGCGCTGTTGACGTTGTAGAAGCCGCCGCCGTTGGTGCCCAGCTCCTTGATCACTTCCTGGCTGGCCACCGGACCGCCGGTGATGGTCTGGGTGCCACCGGTCAGCGTGCTCACGTCGGTGCCGCCGGACAGGTTCTGCACCACGCCGCCGATCATCAGCGCGACCGCGCCGAGCACCGCGATCGGCAGCAGGATCCGCAGCACGATCCGGGTCAGGTCGACCCAGAAGTTGCCGAGCTGGCCGGTGCGGCTACGGGCGAAGCCGCGTACCAGCGCCACCGCCACCGCGATGCCGACCGCCGCCGACACGAAGTTCTGCACGGCCAGGCCGGCCATTTGCACCAGGTGGCCCATCGTCGACTCACCCGAGTACGACTGCCAGTTGGTGTTCGTCACGAACGACACGGCGGTGTTCCACGCCCCGTGCGGCACCACCGGGTCGAAGCCCAGGGACAGCCACAGGTGGTTCTGCACCCGCTGGAACAGGTACAGGAAGAAGATCGAGACGGCGGAGAACGCGAGCACGCTGCGGGCGTACACGCCCCAGGTCTGTTCGGCGGCCGGGTTGACCCCGACCAGCCGGAAGACGCCCCGCTCGACCCGCGACTGCTTCGTCCCGGTGACGGCCCGGAACATGTAGTCGCCGAACGGCTTGTAGACGGCGACAAGGGCCGCCACCAGCGTCACGATGAAGATGACGCCCGCTGTTGTCATGGTCATCAGAAGCGCTCCGGGAACAGCAGGGCGAACACCAGGAACGCGCCCAGGACGATCGCGAGCACCAGACCGACGGCGTTGACCGCGTTCACAGCTTCTCCACCGCCCGGACCACCAGGGCGAGCACTGCGAACAGCACCACCGTCAGGACCACGAACACCACGTCAGACACGCTGACTCCTCAGCCGGAAAGGTTCGTCGCGACCGCCTTCCGGTCGCGCCGGGCAAGCAAAGCCCCACCACCGGCCGCAGGGCAGGGGTCATAACGCGACCATGACGGCGGCGAACCTTTTCTTGACGTGGTTTTCACACCTGCCCACTGAACAGGTGAAATGCGGCACAGACGCTCAGTGGCCGCGGGGCCAGGACCCAGTTGCCCACCCTTTGCTCTGCACCCGCGGAGGCGACGCTCACAATCGGTAACCGTCGCCTCGGCCGGCACAGCCCGCCGGCGCACCCGCGGGTGCAGAGCAAAGGGGCACCTCGGCCGACACAGAGCACCGGCGCACCCGCGGGTGCAGAGCAAAGGGGGCACCTCCGCCGGCACAGAGCACCGGCGCGCCGGCGGGTGCAGAGCAAAGGCACGCACGAGGGGACCATGCCGACCCGGATGGGGTGGCGCAGGGCGCGGTGGGGCCGACGTGCGCGGCCGGTCAGGCCGGGCGGCGGGCCACCAGCACGTCGCGCATGATCGACTGGTCGACCCGGTGCCGCAGCGCGCGGTAGGGCTCGGCGTCGACCACGGTCAGGCCAGCGTCGGTCAACGCCGCCGCCGCGTCGTCACGGCTGGCGACGTGGGTGTTCCACGAGATCCCGAGGGCACCGCCGGGGCGCAACAACCGGGCCCAGACCGGCGCGGCGTCCGCGAGCAACGCCAGCGGGTCGCGGGTCAGGCCCTGGTCGGCGGTACGGCTGCCGTGCTGCACGCCGTACGGGGCGTCGGCGACGATCAGGTCGACCGTCTCCGGGCGGAAGAACTCCCCCGAGCGGGCCGTGTCGGCGTTGACCACATCCAGCAGCTGCGTCTGGCCGGCCTTGTGCTCCTCGCGGGTCGGCGCCAGCTCGATCCGCACCCGCCGGCCGACCACCTTGCGTTCGCGTCGCACCGGCCCCGACTCCAGCACCCGGTGCTTGACCCGCTTCTGCTTCAACCAGGTGGTGATGAACGTCCGGTACGCCTCGACGTCCTTCTGGTCGCGTTCGATGCCGGCGGCGTCGAACCCGTACATCAGGGCCTGGTTGAGGGTGGTGCCCCGCCCACAGAGCGGGTCGAGCACCCGGAACCGCCGGCTGGTCAGCTCGCCGGCCCAGTCCGAGGCGAGCAGGGTGACGTTGAGCAGCAACTTGGTGAACTGCTCGTTGGTCTTGCCGGGGTACTTCTGGATGGTGAGCAGGTCGTCGTCGTAGCGGTCCAGTCGGCTCCACTCGATCGGCCGCAGCAGCTCACCGACGATCTCGAACAGCGCGTACCCCGCGGAGAGATTGCCCAGGACGGCCAGGTCACGTTCGGTCAGCCCGTCGCCGGTGAAGGTGACGTAGGACGCCCCTCCGACGACCTCGGTGTCCAGCTCGCCGACCCGGCCGTCCAGCGCCGAACGGCCGAAGATCTCCAGCTCGGCCCGGGTGAGGTCGATGGCGGAGCGGGCGTACACCCGGTTGGTGGCGGGCAGGATCAGCAGGCCGTAACGCGTCATGATCCGGCGAGTATTCCACAACCCGCCACGGTCGCCGGGAACCGGAGCGGTCGCTGGAGCGACTACCGGTACATGGGGTGTGAGCAGTGGCGGGAGGTCCTGTCCGCGCAGTTGGACGGGGAGGAGACCGCCGCCGAACTGGCGGCGGTGCAGGGGCACCTCGACGGGTGTGCCGAGTGCCGGGCCTGGTTCACGGCGGCGGCCGCGGTGACGCGTCGGGTCCGTACCCGGCTGGTCGCCGACGTACCCGACCGCACCGCGGCGATCCTGGCCGCCGTCGCGGCCGAGCCGACCCGCCGCTCGCCGTGGCGGCGCCTGACCGGCGGTGGTCGGGTGGTGGCCGGCCTGCGCGCGGCGCTCGGAAGTGGCCGGCTGGTCACCGGGCTGCGCGCGGCGCTCGGGCTGCTCGGCGCGGTGCAGTTGGTGCTCGGCCTGGCCCAGGTGGGCCGGGGCGCGACCGCCGACCACCTGCACTCGACCGGCCAGCACCTGTGGCACGAGTCGGCCGCGTGGAACGTGGCGGTGGGCGCCGGCTTCCTCTTCGTCGCGGTACGCCGCAGCCCGCCGGCCGGGCTACTGCCGATGCTCAGCGCGTTCGTCGGCACGTTGCTGCTGCTCTCGGTCAACGACCTGGCCACCGGCTCGGTGGGCGGGGAGCGGTTGGTCAGTCACGGCTTCCTGGTGGTCGGTTACCTGATCACGGTGGCGCTGTCCCGGCCCGGTCTGCGCCCCGGCGGACCGGCGCCGCAGCGCCAACCGGCACCGTCCGGCTGGCGGTTCGGGGCCGACGAGGCGGACCGGCCGCTGCGGGTGGTTCGCCCCGATTCGTACCCGGCACAGGCCGCCGACCGCTATGCCGCCCCGGCGGCGTCCGCCGGCCAAGCCGCCCCGGCGGCGCGTACCGGCCAGGCCGCCCCGGCGGCGCGTACCGGCCAGGCCGGCGGACGCCGCGCCGCCTGAGCGGGCTCTGTCAGCCCTCCGGTCGCGCCGGTTCGCCGCCGCCGCCGATGGCCTGCGGGATGACCTGTTCGACGATTGTCAGCAGGGTGGTGGCGAGCAGCAGGTGCACCTGGGCGCGGGTCAACGCGCCGCGCTGGAGCCACTCCCGGGCGGTCGACGTGGCCAGCCCGCCGTAGGCGCGAGCCATGGCACGCAACTCCTCCCGGTGCCGCGCCTCGCCGGCCAGGCCGACGGCGACGAGCATGCGGTCCGCGGCGACCTCCTCGGCTTCGGCGAGCACCCGCTCCACGTCGGCGTCGCCGCCCATTCCCCGGGCGGTGACCGCCGCCAACCACGAGGTGCTGTGCCGCGACACCACGTCGAGAAACCAGGAGACGCTCGCGTCGACCCGGGTGCGCAGGTCACCCTTGGGCAACCGTTCGAGGGCGACCTCCGGGATTGTCACCATGACCCGGACGACCTCCAGATAGAGGTCCTTCTTCGCACCGAAGTAGTGGTTGACCAGACCGCGAGCGACACCCGCCTCCCGGGCGACGTCGGTGGTCGACACGTCCGCGTACGGGCGTTCGCCGAACAGCCGGACCGCGCAGGCCAGGATCTGCCCGCGCCGGGCGTCCGGCTCCAGACGGCGGCGGCGCGGAGCCGTCTCGACACTCATCTGCCCGACCCTATCGAGCGCCACCCGCCCCCACCTTGATCCGGGGCGGTCCAGCAGGCACCTTCTGCCTTACCCTTGCCACGCATCAGTGACAGTCCGACCGACCCGGCCTCGCCGTGCATGCCATCGGACCGGATCAACTGAGTAAGGGAGCTAAACCTTGGTTTCTCGACGTCGATTGTTGTCTGGCGCGGCCGGTGCGGCCGTCGGCCTGTCGGCCGCCGGTGCGTTCGGCGGGTCGGCGACAGCGGCCCCGTCCACCTCCACGGTGACGGCGCCGCTCGCGGCCCGCCGTGGGCGACTGATGAGCCGGACGGTGGTCACCGCGCCGGCCATCCCGTTGACCCACCTGTCCGTCGCGCACAGCGGCCCGGCGGCGGCGGTACGCCTTCGTACCGGCAAGGGGTGGAGTGACTGGCTGGAGATCAGCGCATGCCCGAACGGGCGGGACGGTCGGGCGGTGTCGGCCCGGTCGGACATCGTGGTGGCCAACGGCGCGACCGGATACGAGGTCCAGGTCGGCGACGGTTCGGCTGCCACAGTTGTCGAGTTGAACATGGTCGACGGGGCTCGGCAGACGGTCGCGAACGCGGAGACGAACAGCCTTCCGCTGCCGCCCGGCGCCCCGCGGCCGCCGACGTATCTGCCCCGGTCCGGCTGGGGAGCTGACGAGTCGTTGCGGGTCGGCCCGAACGGCAGCGTGCTGTGGCCTGGTGAGTTCTACCCGGTGCAGACGCTGACGGTGCACCACAGTGGGGTGTACGAGCACAACGAGGACCCCGATCCGGCGGCCACGGTTCGCGCCATCTACTACGACCAGTGCGTACTCCAGGAGTTCGGCGACATCGGCTACCACCTGTTGATCGACGAGGGCGGACGGGTCTACGAGGGTCGCTACTCCGACCCGGGGCCGCAGCCGGTCTACGGCCCGGGGGTCGGCAGCGACGGTCGACCACTCATGGTCAACGCGGCGCACGTGGGTGGTTTCAACGCCGGCAACATCGGCGTCTGCCTGCTGGGCCGGTACACGTCCCGCCTGCCCAGCCCCGCCGCGCAACGGTCGTTGGCACTGGTCCTGGCGGGGCTCAGCCTCACGAGTCGACTCGATCCCACGGGTCGGACCGGGTACGTCAATCCGGTCAGCGGGGCGGGTGGCAACGTGGCGGTCATCTCGGGTCACCGGGACTGGGCGAGCGTCGGGGCCGATCCGACGGAGTGCCCGGGCGACTACTTCCACCCCTATCTCGGCGAGCTACGCCAGGACGTGGCGACTCTGGCCGCGATGCGCCCGACGCCGCCGCCACGGCCGCCGCGGCGCTAGTTCACGGCCCTGCCACGCCGCCCCCCACCAGCGCGCACACCGCCCTGGTTGGGGGCGGTGTCGCATCCTGCCCGCCGCGCCCTCGTGGCTGTGGATCGAGACTTATTGACATGCCGCCAACAGCGCGCGAGGGTGGTGCACATGCCGACGCCCCCGCTCGACGGATCTCCCTCAGCCTGGCGCGAGCCCGAGCACGACGACCTCGCGGACCTGGCCCGCACCTTCTTCACCAAGGAGGTGCTGCCGCACGCCGACCGCCTGCGGGCGCAGGGTCATCCGGACCGCGAGCACTACCGGCGCGCCGGTGAGCTGGGGCTGCTGGGCCTGTCCGTCCCGGAGGAGTACGGCGGTGGGGGCGGCGGCTTCACCCACGAGGCGGTGCTGCTGCACGAGCAGGCGTACACCGGGGAGAGCAGCCTCGGGTTGGCCGTCCACAGTGGCATCGTCACCGGCTACCTGGTGGCGTACGGCAGCGAGGAGCAGAAGCGGCGGTGGCTGCCGGGCCTGTGCAGCGGTGAGCTGGTCGGCGCGATCGCGATGACCGAGCCGGACGGAGGCTCGGATCTTCAGGCGATGCGGACCCGGGCGGTCCGCGACGGCGACGACTACCTGGTCACCGGCGCGAAGACGTTCATCACCAACGGCGGCCTGGCCGACCTGGTCATCGTGGCCGTGAAGACCGACCCCGAACAGCGGGCGGCAGGTGTCTCGCTGCTTATCTGCGAGGTCGCCGGCGACCCGGAGGGCTTCCGTCGAGGCCGGCTGCTGTCCAAGATCGGGCTGCACGCCAACGACACCGCCGAGTTGTTCTTCGACGAGTTCCGGGTGCCGGCGGCCAACCTGCTCGGCGACGCCGAAGGGCTGGGCTTCGTCCAGCTCATGCGGCAGCTCCCACAGGAACGGCTGGTCATCGGCGTGGGCGCGGTCGCGGCCATGGAACGGGCCGTCGAGCTGACAGTCGCGTACGCCAAGGAGCGCACCGCCTTCGGCAAGCCGCTGATGGGCCACCAGAACACCCGGATGGTGCTCGCCGAGTGCGCCACCCGCACCCGGGTCAGCCGGGTCTTCCTGGACGACTGCATCGTCCGGCACACACGCGGCGACCTGGACGTGGCGACCGCGGCGATGGCGAAGTTCTGGCTCACCGACGGGCAGTGCGAGGTCGTCGACAGGTGCCTGCAACTGTTCGGCGGCTACGGCTACACGACCGAGTATCCGATCGCCGGGATGTACGCCGACGCCCGCGTCCAGAAGATCTACGGCGGCACCAACGAGATCATGAAGGAGTTGATCGCCCGTGCCCTCTGAGGCGTACGTCTATGACGCGGTCCGCACCCCGCGCGGACGCGGCCGGGACACCGGCGCGCTGCACGGGGTCAAGCCGATCTCGCTGGTGGTCGGCCTGATCGACGCGTTGCGCGAGCGCAACCCCGGCCTGGACGTGGGCCGTCTGGAGGATCTGCTGCTCGGCATCGTGACCCCGGTCGGCGAGCAGGGCGGCGACCTGGCACGCGCCGCCGCGTTGCTGGCCGGGCTGCCCGACCAGGTGGGCGGGGTGCAGCTCAACCGGTTCTGCGCCTCCGGACTGGAGGCGGTCAACTCGGCCGCCGCGCGGGTCCGCTCCGGCTGGGAGCACCTGCTGCTCGCCGGTGGGGTCGAGTCGATGTCCCGGGTGCCGATGGGCTCCGACGGCGCAGCCTGGGCCACCGATCCGCAGACCGCGCTCGCCACGTCCTTCGTGCCGCAGGGGGTCAGCGCGGACCTGATCGCCACCCTGGAGGGCTTCACCCGCGACGACGTCGACGGCTACGCGTTGCGGTCGCAGGAGCGGGCCGCCAAGGCCCGGGCCGGTGGGCACTTCGCGCGCTCGGTCGTGCCGGTCCGGGACGGCAACGGGCTGGACATCCTCAGCACCGACGAGCACCCGCGTCCGGAGACCACCCGGGAGGCCCTCGCTCGGCTGACCCCGTCCTTCGCCACCATGGGCGAGGCCGCCGGCTTCGACGCGGTCGCCCTCCAGACGTTCCACTGGTTGGAGGCGAT
Organism: Micromonospora sp. NPDC048935; assembly: GCF_043197875.1. Classification (NCBI taxonomy): domain Bacteria; kingdom Bacillati; phylum Actinomycetota; class Actinomycetes; order Micromonosporales; family Micromonosporaceae; genus Micromonospora; species Micromonospora sp. NPDC048935. Next base: position 463,909 of record NZ_JBICTZ010000002.1, read on the forward strand.
CGACCACGTCCACCACGCCGGTAACTCCTCCGGCATCGTGGACGGTGCCGCGCTCGTACTGATCGGTTCGGAGGAGGTGGGCCGAGACCTCGGCCTTACCCCGCGGGCCCGGATCGTCAGCGCGGCGGTCAGCGGTGCGGACCCGACGTTGATGTTGACCGGTCCGATCCCCGCCACGCACAAGGCGCTCGCCGTCGCCGGGCTGTCCGTCGACGACATCGACCTGTTCGAGATCAACGAGGCGTTCGCCGCGGTGGTGCTCAAGTACGTCCGCGACCTGGGCCTGGACCCCGACCTGGTGAACGTCAACGGTGGCGCGATCGCGCTCGGCCACCCGCTCGGGGCGACCGGGGCGATGTTGCTCGGCACCGCGTTGGACGAGTTGGAGCGCCGCGACCTGCGCCGCGCCGTGGTGACCCTCTGCATCGGCGGCGGCATGGGCGTCGCCACCGTTCTTGAGCGCTGCTGACCGGGGGAACGACCATGACCAGCACCATTCGGTACGACCGCGACGCCGACGGCGTCGTCACGCTCACCCTGGACGACCCGGACCAGTCGGCCAACACCATGAACCGGGCGTACGCCGCGTCGATGTGCGCCGCGCTGGATCGGCTGGAGGCCGAACGCGATCTCGTCGGCGTGATCGTGACAAGCGCGAAGTCGACGTTCTTCGCCGGCGGCGACCTGCCGGAGATGATCCGGGCCACCCGCGCCGACGCGCCCGAACTGGCCGAGTTGCTCAACACCGTCAAACGGGACCTGCGCCGACTGGAGACGCTGGGCAGACCGGTCGTCGCGGCGGTCAACGGCTCCGCGCTCGGCGGCGGCCTGGAGATCGCCCTCGCCTGCCACCACCGGATCGCGCTGGACGTACCGGACAGCCGGCTCGGCCTGCCCGAGGTGACCCTGGGTCTGCTGCCCGGTGCCGGCGGTGTCACCCGGACGGTACGGATGCTCGGCCTCGCCACGGCGCTGACCACGGTGCTGCTCACCGGTCGACGGATGCGCCCCGCCGACGCACTGGCCGCGGGGCTGGTCGACGAGGTGGTCGCCACCGAGGCGGAGCTGCTGGACCACGCCCGCACCTGGATCACCGCCAACCCGCAGGCCAGCCAGCCGTGGGACCGGTCCGGCTACCGGATGCCCGGTGGCACCCCGGCCAGCCGCTCGTTGGCCGCCCAACTGCCGGCCTTCCCGGCCACGCTACGCAAGCAGCTCAAGGGTGCCCGGCTGCCCGCACCCGAGGCGATCCTGGCGACCGCCGTGGAGGGCGCGCAGGTCGACCTGGAGACCGCGTTCACCGTGGAGACCCGGCACCTGATCAGTCTGCTCACCGGGCAGGTCGCCAAGAACATGATCGGTGCCTTCTTCTTCGACCTGAAGGCCGTCAACGGCGGCGCGGCCCGACCGGCCGACGTGGACGCCCCGCCGGTGCGCCGGGTGGCGGTGCTCGGCGCCGGCATGATGGGTGCGGGCATCGCGTACGCCTGCGCCAGCGCCGGGTTGGACGTGGTGGTCAAGGACGTCACGCCGGAGGCCGCCGGCCGGGCGCGGGAGCACGCCGAGCGGTTGCTGGCCCGCACGGTACGCAAGGGCCGCGCGACGGAGACGGACGCCCGAGCCGTGCTGGACCGCATCACCACCACCGACCAGGTCGACGCGTTGGCCGGCTGCGACGTCGTGATCGAGGCGGTCTTCGAGGACCCGACGCTGAAGAAGGCGGTCTTCGCCGAGGTGCTGCCGGTGGTGGCGCCGGACGCGTTGCTCGCCTCCAACACCTCCACCCTGCCGATCACCGGGCTGGCCGAGGGTGTGGACCGGCCGTCCGACTTCATCGGCATGCACTTCTTCTCCCCGGTGGACCGGATGCCGCTGCTGGAGATCGTGGTCGGCGCGCGGACCAGCGACACCGCCCTGGCGCGGGCCTTCGACCTGGGCCGGCGGATCGGCAAGACCCCGATCGTGGTCAACGACGGTCGGGGCTTCTTCACCAGCCGGGTGATCGGTCGGTTCCTGGACGAGGCGGTCGGCATGGTCGCCGAGGGTGTCCCCGCCGCGTCGGTGGAGCAGGCCGCGTTGCAGGCCGGCTACCCGACCGGGCCCCTCGCTCTGGCCGACGAGGTCAGTCTCACCCTGATTCAGCGGATCCGCCGCCAGTTCGAGGCGGCCAGCGAGGAGTACCTGCCGCTGCCCGCGCACCGGCTCATGGACGAGCTTGTCGACGCGTACGACAGGTCGGGGCGTACCGCCGGTCGGGGCTTCTACGCCTACGACGGCGGCGCCCGGGGCCGGTTGTGGCCCGGCCTCGCCGACCTGGTCACCGATGCCGGCCGGGCGGTGCCGTTCACCGACCTCCAGGAGCGGATGCTCTTCGCCGAGGCGCTGGACGCGCTGCGGTGCCTCGACGAGGGGGTGCTGCGCACCGAGACCGACGCCAACATCGGCTCGATCTTCGGCATCGGCTTCCCCGCCTGGACCGGCGGGGTCATCCGTTACGTCCGGCAGTACGCGGGCGGTCCCGCCGGCTTCGCGGCCCGCGCCGCCGAGCTGGCCGAACGGTACGGTGACCGGTTCACGCCCCCGGCCGACCTGGTCGACCGGCTCGCCGCCTCGACCGCCCGTTCCACAGCACCGGCCGGCACCGCGTGACGGGGCCCGCAGCTGGGTCCGAGCCGCCCACCGACTCGCCCGACAGCGGCGGCTCAGCCCACGGTGGGCCGGGGCGCGGTGGGCCGTTGGCCGGGATGCGGGTGGTGGAGTTGGCCAGCCTCGCGCCGGCGCCGTTCGGCTGCATGGTGCTCGCCGACCTCGGCGCGGACGTGGTGCGGGTGGACCGGCCGGGAGCCCCGGGTGCGGGGCGGCTGGCCGCGCCGACCGGTGGACCGTTGCAGCGCGGCCGGCGGGTGACCGCACTGGATTTGAAGTCTCCGGCCGGCGTGGCCGACCTGCTCCGCCTCGTCGAGCGGGCGGACGTGCTCGTCGAGGCGTACCGGCCGGGGGTCGCCGAACGGCTCGGCTTCGGCCCGGAGGTCTGCCAGGCTCGCAACCCCCGGCTGGTGTACGCGCGGATGACCGGCTGGGGTCAGGACGGTCCGCTGGCGGCCCGCGCCGGCCACGACATCGACTACATCGCGGTGGCGGGGGCGTTGGAGCCACTGGGTCGGGTCGGCGAGCGCCCGTACGCCCCGATGAACCTCCTCGCCGACTTCGCCGGAGGGGGCATGCTGCTCGCGGTCGGCGTGTTGGCCGCGCTGCTGGAGCGGGAACGCTCCGGCGTCGGCCAGGTGGTCGACGCGGCCATGGTGGACGGGTCGGCGTTGCTCACGTCGTTCCTGCACGGGCTGCTCGGCAGTGGCCTGTGGTCCGCGCCGCGCGGGCGCAACCTGTTCGACGGCGGAGCGCCGTTCTACGACACGTACACCACCGCCGACGGTGGATTCATGGCCGTCGGCGCGATGGAACCTGCCTTCTATGCCGTACTCCTCAGCGGCCTCGACCTCGCCGACGACCCGGACCTGCCCGCCCAGTACGACCCGAGCGGCTGGGACGAGCTGCGCCGGCGCTTCACCGAACGGTTCGCAGAGCGGACCCGGGACGAGTGGACGGCGGTCTTCACCGACCTGGACGCCTGCGTCGCGCCGGTGCTCGCCCCCGCTGAGGCGCACCAACACCCGCACAACGCCGCACGGGGCACCTTCGTCGAGGTCGGCGGCGAGATCCAACCGGCCCCGGCCCCCCGCTTCCACCGGACGCCCACCGCCCGACCGGTCCCCGCGCCGGACCCGGAACGGGACGTCCTACCGGCGGCGGAGATTCTCGACACCTGGCCGCGACGGACCTGACGGGTCTGCACGTCCCGGAAAGTGGTGGCACGCTCGGCAGGCCGATCCCGACCCGGACGGCAGCCAATTTTCCTCCAGGGAGTCGACGAGCATGGCCACGGACCTGTGGAAGGGCCACATCAACGGAATCCTCTACGGAATCCAGTTCGAGCAGGTGCTCGACGACTCGGTGGTGGCCTGGGTCGCCCGTGGCGTGGTCGAGGGGCGCTACCCGGGCGACCGGACCGCGACGCTTGACGCGTTGGACCGGGCGCTGCGCTCGGAGGTCCCGCTGAACGACGAGATGGGAACTCGGCACGGCGAGGAGAGCATCCGCACGTTCCTCCAGCGCCTCTCCACCGCCCTCCAGTCGCGCACCTCCGACCCCCGGCCCCGTTGATCAGGAGCTTCGCGCAAGCCTCCTGGTCGACGCACGGAGGCGGCGCGGGCGGTCGTTGTACCAGGTGGCGAAGAGGGCTGTCGCGAGCAGGAGCTCGACCAGGTCGCCGCCGTAGTACATGAGCTGGGCGGCGGAGCGCAACGTCTCCGGATCCGGGTTGTCGAGGCCGGGCGGAAGGATGCCGGCCCGCGCGTACAGGTGCTTGGCCAGCACGGCGTGGCCGGCCGCCGCACCGAGTAACGCGCCGACCCGTACCGCCAGCCCCGGCCGGCGCGGCGCCGGATCCGGCCCGGCCAGGGACCAGGTGAAGAGGTAGCCGGCGGCCAGGTAGTGCAGGTGTACGGCGTGGTGCAGCCCGGGCTGCCGCTCGGCCGCCGCGTACAGCGGGGTGAGCAGCACCAACGCCAGCCCACCCGTGCTGAGCAGCGCTGCGGTGACCGGGTGCGTGATCAGGTGCAGTGAGCGGGCGCGCAGCAACCGGCCCACCGTCCGGCGTACCGGTGCCGGCGCGACCCGCAGCAGCAGGGTGACCGGGGCGCCGAGCACCAGCCCGAGCGGGGCCAGCATGCCGAGAAGCAGATGCTGCGCCATGTGCCCGCGCGGGTCGTCCGGGAGCTGGGCCAACGGCCCGACGGCGACCGCCAGCACTCCGCACCCGACCAGCCAGGCGGCGGTACGCCGGTGGTCCCAACCCCGGGGGTCCCGTACGGCGGCCAGCAGGTAGCCGCCGGCCAGCAACGCGACCGGGAACAGCGGAAGCCAGGCCGACCCACCCGCCGCGTGCCCGCCGTGCGCGACCGGCGGAACGGACCAGGCGGGCGGACCAGGCAGGAGCACAGTCATCGGCGGCCGCCGCGCGACCGGGCGCGCCGGACCAGCAGGGCGCCGGTCAGCAACAGCGCCGCGCCGGCCACGTTCCACACCACGTCGTACGGCACGAGGTGCACCCCGTAACGGATCTGGTGCAGCCGCAGGACCTTGTGGTCGATCAGCCCGTCGAAAAGCTGGAACCCTCCAGCGCCGAGCAGGAAGCCACCCCGGGCGAGCCGGGCCGACAGGGCGTGCCGCCTGCGCAGGTCGGCGAACCAGAAGAACCCACCGACCAGGGCGATCACCTCGGCGGCGTGCAGCAGCCCGTCCGAGAGCAGTGCCACCGTGGGGGTCGACCGGTCGTAGAAGTGGTGCCAGGCCAGCAACTGGTGGAACACGATCTCGTCCACCGCCGCCATGATCGCGATGCCGAGCAGGACGCCGGCGAGCGCCGAGGCACGTACGTCCGGCACGTCGGCGGTGCGCCCACTCGGCAGGCTCGAACCGACCACCACACACCTCGCATCCGCCAGTCGAGGCCCAAAATACCTCAAATACCACGAATCGCGACCGCCAGAGTCGGCGCGGCGACCCACGAGCGCCAAGGTCAACACGAGATCGGCAAAACCGGGGTGTCCAACCCAGCGGGATACCCCGCTTTCAAGAACCCCGTGTTGATCAAGCGCGGACACGCCGGCCAGACGCGGAGGGCAGCCCGGCAGGCGCGGCAGGCCCGGCGGGCGCGGCAGGCCCGGCAGACCCGGCGGGCGCGGCAGGCCCGGCAGACCCGGCGGGCGCGGCAGGCCCGGCAGACCCGGCAGACCCGGCCAGCGCGGCCGGCGCGGCGGGCGGCAACATCCCCGTTTCGTGTCTCCGGGGCCTCGCACGGCATGATCATGGAGCTGGGGTGGGTCGGGCGGCCTCGCCGGCAGCGGAACCCGAGAAGCCCGAGAAGGAGGTGCCCGTGCCGGACGCGGACGAACTCGTCGCCAACGCACTCGCGGCGGTACGCGGCACCGACGTACGGCAGGCCGAACGGCAGCTGGACCGGCTGATGGTCGGCACCGGCGCGGCGGACGGCACCACGGCGGTGGACGCGGCGCTGGTGCGTCGTCTGGTCCGTGGCCTGGCGCGGCTCTGGCCGCGAGGCTGGCAGCCGGTCGACGTGGACCGGATCACCGCGCGGCGGCTCGACGGCCGCGCGGCGCGGCTGGTCCGCGACGCGATGGCCGTGCAGCGGCGCACGCAGTCGGATCCGGTCCCGGCCTGGTTCGACGAGCAGTTGCGGGCGTTGGCCGCCGAGGCACGGGCGGACGACGAGAAGGTGCTGTCCGGCTGGTCCGCGCGGGAGGCGCTGGATCGGGTCGACGCGCTCCGCGCGGCAGTGGACGTCCTCGCGCTCGTGGAGAGCCTGCCGCCGATCGCGGTGCTGCGCCCGCCGCCCGGGTCGAGCGGGGCGGTGACCGCCCGATCGGCCGGTACGGCGCGCAGCGGGTCGCCGATGCTGGACCGGGTTCGGGCGCTCCTGGCCAAGGCCGAGTCGACGACCTTCCCGGCCGAGGCGGAGGCGCTGACCGGCAAGGCGCAGGAGCTGATCGCCCGGCACAGCATCGACGAGGCGCTGCTGGCCGCCGGGTCGGAGCGCGGCGATGTGCCCGGCGGGGTACGCCTGAGCACCGACACCCCGTACGCGGGCGCGAAGGCACTGCTGGTGCAGGAGGTTGCGGCGGCGAACAGGTGCGAGGCGGTCTGGTCCGACGATCTCGGCTTCGCCACAGTGCTGGGCTGGCCGGCCGATCTGGTGGCGGTGGAGTTGCTCTACACCTCGCTGCTGGTGCAGGCCACCGCCGCCATGTTGCGGGGGCGGGCCGAGCGGCGGCCGGGGTCGGGGCGGCGCACGAAGGTCTGGGACGAGTCGTTCCTCAACGCGTTCGCGCTGCGGATCGGCGAGCGGTTGCGCGCGACCACCGAGGCGGCCACCGACGCGGCGGACCGGGCAGCGGCCGAGACGGCCGGGGCGGAGCGGCTGTTGCCGGTGCTCGCCGCCCGTGGCGAGGCGGTCCGGGAGCGGCTGGACACGCTCTTCCCGGGCGTCACCCGGCACCGACTCAGCGTGCGCGACGCCGAGGGCTGGTCGTCGGGCACCTCGGCCGCCGACCGGGCGTCGTTGGACGTCGGCGGCGGGCGCGGGCCCCGCCAGGTGCCCGGCCGACCGGATCGGCGCTGAGCCACCCGGCGTGGGACCGCCACCGGGCAAGATATCTGCGATTTCCTTCGGTACGCCGTAGGGATCGGGTTGTCGGCTCCGACCCTCCGGTGAGTCGCGCCCCGACCGGGATGTGACACGAGCCTGAGGAGCGTCGCCGTGAAGTACATGCTGCTGATCTGGAACCGGCCCGGCTTCACCGAGGAGCTTTCCGAGCAGGACCGTACCGCCCTGTTCGGTGAGGTCGACGAGATCATGAGGGAGTTGACCGAGACCGGCGAGTTGATCGGCGGCCAGGCGCTGGCCAACCCGTCGCAGACGTTGACGGTCCGGGCCGTCGACGGCCGGACCGAGGTGCTCGACGGGCCGTTCATGGAGAGCAAGGAGCAGTTCGCCGGCTACCTGGCGGTCGACTGCGACAGCCCGCAGCGGGCCGCCGAGATCGCCGCCCGCTGGCCGGACGTGCGCTTCGGCGGTGCCATGGAGGTTCGCCCGATCATGGACGAGGCCGGAGCGGAGATGTGACAGCCGACCGGACGGTCGAGGATCTGCTGCGCACGGCCGCGCCGAGGGTCCTCGGCCTGCTGGTCCGCCGGCACGGCCAGTTCGACAGGTGCGAGGACGCGGTCCAGGAGGCGCTGCTCGCCGCCGCGACACAGTGGCCCACGCAGGGCGTACCGGACAGTCCGCGCGCGTGGCTGCTCACCGTGGCCACCCGCCGGCTCACCGACGAGTGGCGCAGCGAGAGCGCCCGCCGGGACCGGGAGCTGGCGGTGGCGCTGCGTGAGCCGGCGTACGCCGCGGTGGCGCCGCCGGCCGACGCGGAGCCCGCGGCGGCGGACGCCGACGACACCCTCACCCTGCTGTTCCTCTGCTGCCACCCGGCGCTGACCGGCTCGGCGCAGGTGGCGCTCACCCTGCGTGCGGTCGGCGGTCTCAGCACCGCCCAGATCGCCCGGGCGCACCTGCTGCCGGAGGCGACGATGAGTCAACGGATCCGCCGGGCGAAGCAGCGGATCGAGGCCGCGGGGGCCCGGTTCACCATGCCCGGGCCGGCCGAGCGGGAGGAGCGGTTGCGCACGGTGCTCCGCGTGCTCTACCTGATCTTCAACGAGGGCTACACCGCGTCGAGTGGCCCGGACCTGCACCGGGCCGAGCTGACCGGCGAGGCGATCCGGTTGACGCGCGTCCTGCACGGGCTGCTGCCCGACGATGGCGAGGTGACCGGGTTGCTGGCGTTGATGCTGCTCACCGACGCGCACCGGGCGGCTCGGCTCGGCCCGGACGGGGAGCTGGTGCCGCTCGCCGAGCAGGACCGCACCCGGTGGGACGCCGCCGCCAGCGCGGAGGGGATCGCGTTGATCACCGACGCGTTGACCTGGTCGCCGCCCGGCCCGTACCAACTCCAGGCCGCGATTGCCGCGGTGCACGCCGAGGCGCCGACGGCGGCGGAGACGGACTGGCGGCAGATCGTCGCCCTCTACCGGCTGCTGGCCCGGATCGCGCCGAACCCGCTCGTCACCCTGAACCAGGCGGTGGCGGTTGCCATGGTGGACGGGCCCCGGGCCGGGCTGGCCCTGCTCACGTCCCTGGACGCCGACGACCGCACCGCCGGGCACCACCGGCTCGCCGCCGTCCGGGCGCACCTGCTGGAGCTGGCCGGGGAGCCCGGCGCGGCGCGGGACGCGTACCTGGCGGCGGCCCGGGGCACCACGAGCCGGCCCGAGCAGCGGTACCTGGAGCTGAAGGCCACCCGACTGGCGGGAATGCCACAGCCGCCGACCGCCGGGCGGGTCTGACCCCGGCGGCCGGCGGCGGCGGTCACACGTCGGGGTCGACGGCCGGGCAGGTGGTGCCCCGGGCCGGCACCACCTGGTCGAGCAGGTAGGCGTCGACGGCCCGCTCGACGCACGGACTGGTGGTGTAGCTGCCGTGCCCCCACCCCTGGTAGGTGAGCAGCACGCCGTGCCGGCCCAACTGCCGCGCCACGTTGGTGGCCCAGTTGTACCCGCTGGCCGGGTCGTGCAGAGTGCCGGCGATCAGCAGCGGCACGTCGGTGCGTACCCGCAGGCGGTGCTGCGGGTTGGCGACCGGCGTCGGGGTGCCCAGGCAGGTCGCGAGGGCGAACACCGCCGTCGGATACCGCAGGTCGGGCGCGAGCCGGGCCATCCGGCGCAGGTGTCCGTCGTACTCCCGGTAGTCGCGGACCGGCAGGCTCCAGTCCTGGCAGAAGACCGCGAAGGGGTACGCCGCCACGGCGTCGCCGGCCGACGGTCCGGTGCCTCGCACGGTGGTGGTGCCGGCCTCCATCCCTTCCAGCCACTCGGCGAGCCCCGGCCAGCGCCAGGTGTCGTAGAACTCCCGGTGGGTGAGCCGGCTCAACTCGAACGGGGTCAGTACGACGCCGGGCCGTTTCGGGTCGGTGAGCGTGCCGGCCTCGGCTCGGGCGCGCAGCCCCTCCCAGACGGCCGGGAGGTCCCGCCCGTGCAGGGCGCAGGCGGTGGACCTGTCACACCAGGCGACGAACTCGTCGAACGCGTCCTGGGAGGTGACGGCCTGGGTGTCCAGGAACGCGCGGGTGCCGACGCTGTGGTCCACCGCGGCCTCCAGCACCATGGCCCGGACCCGGTGCGGGAACAGTTCGGCGTACTGCTCACCGAGCAGGGTGCCGTAGGAGCTGCCGTGGAAGGTCAACTGCCGCTCGCCGAGCGCGGCACGGATCGCATCCAGGTCGCGGGCGGCGCTGATCGTGTCCACGTGGTCGTAGAGCGACCCGGTGCGGGCCCGGCAGTCGGCCCGCAGCAGCGCGTTGCCGGCCAGCGTGGCGTCGAACTGGGCCTGGTCGGCGATCAGTTGCGGCTGCTGGGCGAGCAGGGCCCGGGAGCACACCACCGGGTGGCTGCCGCCGGTGCCGCGCGGGTCGAAGCTGACGATGTCGAACCGGCGGCGCAGGTCGGCGCTGAACCGGGAGCTGCCGTCGACCACCCGGTCGACCCCGCTGTCACCTGGGCCGCCGGGCCCGAAGACCAGCGTGCCCTCGCGGGTGGCCGGCTTGGCGACCCGACGGGCCAGCGCCAGGTCGAAGCGCTCCCCCCGGGGTCGGGCCCAGTCGACCGGCAGTGACAGGCTGCCGCACTCGGCGGAGTCGTCGGCGGCGCAGGGATGCCAGTCGATCGTGGGCTGGGCGGCGGCGGGGCTCGCCGGGGTCAGTCCGGCGGCCGTGAGGGCCAGGGCGACCGCCCAGCCGACCGCGGATTTGCGGACTTGCCGCATGAGGTGCTGTCCTCTCCTCGAAGGAGCGTTGCCGGTGAAACTCGCCCATCGGGCGAGGTGATGCTGCTTCCACCCGGGCCGTCGAGTAGCCGCTCGACGGTCCGGGGCCTTCGTCGGCGGTCAGTCGACCTCGACCAGGACGCGTTCGACACCTGTCATCCGGGTCTCCATCCCGGCGAGCCGGCCGTCCATCGCCGCCAGCAGTCGGGCGTTCTCCGCCTGCGCCTGCGCGGCCGTCTCGGCGAGCTGGCGGTAGTCGTCGGCGCGGGCCGCCTCGTACCGGGCCCGTCGGGTCTTGGCGACCTGCACGATGGTCACCGTGACCACGCTGACCAGGAAGGCGAAGATGCCGATCGCGCCGACCACCTCGGTCCAGTCGTGCCCGCTCATCGGTCCGCTCCTGGTTGCTCGGCCGAGTCGGGCACGGTCAGCGTCTCGACCGCCGCCGCGATGATCTCGGGGGTGAGGGTGAGCACGAACGGCTGCACCTCGTAGTAGTTCATGGCCTTCCCGTCCTCCGACAACTCCAGGCTCGCGGTGACCAGCCCGGCCGCCGCCAGCTTCCGTAGGTGGACCTGCAACAGCGCTCGGCTGATGCCCAGTTGCCGGGCCAGCCCGCTGACGTAGGCACGCTCGCGGGCCAGCGCGGCGACGATTCGCAGCCGGTGCGGGTTGGCCAGCGAGGCCAGCACCCGGACCAGGTCGTCGCCGATCGGTGATGGGGCACTGCTCACAACCGGCCCTCGCACATGCAAATAGAAGTTAGCAGGTATGCCCGCCTGACGGTACGACCGGAGGACGGAATCAGGGGGTTCTCAGGGTCGGTCACGGACCGAGGCCGGACACACAGACACGCCGGGCCGGTGAATGATCACCGACCCGGCGTGCGGGTTACGTCGTACGTCAGCTCTTGAAGGCGTCCTTGATCTTCTCGCCGGCCTGCTTGAGCTTGGCCGTGGACTGGTCAGCGCGACCCTCGGCCTCGAGCTGCTCGTTATCGGTGGCGCGACCAGCGCCTTCCTTCAGCTTGCCGGTCGCGTCCTCGGTGGCGTTGTTGATCTTATCGTCGAATCCCATTGCCAACCTCCATTGCAAGCGTCGCTACAACAGGACCAGTACCCCCACCGACGCCGGTCCAACCATCACCGCCGTCACAGTCCGCGATCGACCGCCGCCGGACGGAACCGGCGCAGCCGCAGACTGTTGGCCACCACGAAGACCGAGGACAACGCCATCGTGGCTCCGGCGATCATCGGGTTGAGCAGCCCGGCGGCGGCCAGCGGCAGGGCCGCCACGTTGTAACCGAACGCCCAGAACAGGTTGCCCCGGATGATGCCGAGCGTGCGTCGGGACAGGCGGATGGCGTCCACCGCGGCGTCCAGGTCGCCCCGGACGAGGGTGAGGTCGGACGCCTCGATCGCCACATCGGTGCCGGTGCCCATGGCCAACCCCAGGTCGGCCTGGGCCAGCGCCGGCGCGTCGTTGACCCCGTCACCGACCATCGCCACCGAGCGCCCCCGCGCCTGGAGCCGCTTGACCACGTCGACCTTGCCGGCCGGCAGCACCTCGGCGATCACCTCGTCGATGCCCACCTCGGCGGCGATCGCGCGGGCCACCGTGGTGTTGTCCCCGGTCAACAGGATCGGGGTGAGTCCCAGCGCCCGCAGCCGGGCCACCGCCGCCCGACTGGTCGGCCGGACCACGTCGGCGACCGCGAGCACACCCCGGGCTCGGCCGTCCCAGCCCGCGACGATCGCCGTACGGCCGGCGGCCTCCGCGACACCGACGGCCGCCTCGACCTCCGGCGGGACCTCGATCTCGCGCTCGCGCAGCAGCCGGACCCGACCGACGAGCACGGCCCGCCCGTCGACAGTGCCGGTCACGCCCAGCCCTTCGAGGTTGCCGAAGCCCGTCACCGGGGGCAGCGCCCCCGCCTCGGCGGCGCCCGCCGCAACCGCTCGGGCGATCGGGTGCTCGGAGGCGGCCTCCACCGCCCCGGCGAGCCGGAGCAGCTCGGCCCGATCAGTGCCGCTCGCCGGCAGCACGTCCACCAGGGTCATCCGGCCGGTCGTCACGGTGCCGGTCTTGTCCAGCACCACGGTGTCCACCCGGCGGGTGGACTCCAGCACCTCCGGCCCCCTGATCAGCACACCCAGTTGGGCACCTCGACCGGTGCCGACAAGCAGCGCGGTCGGGGTGGCCAGGCCGAGCGCGCAGGGGCAGGCGATGATCAGCACGGCGACGGCGGCGGTGAACGCGGCGGTCGGGCCGGCCCCGGTGCCGAGCCACCAACCGAGCGTGCCGACGGCCAGGGTGATGACGATCGGCACGAAGACGCCGGAGATCCGGTCCGCCAGGCGCTGCACGGCCGCCTTGCCGCTCTGCGCCTGCTCGACCAGGTCGGCCATGCGGGCGAGCTGGGTGTCCGCGCCGACCCGGGTGGCGCCGACGATCAACCGTCCGCCCGCGTTGATGGTGGCGCCGACCACGCCATCCCCGGGGCCGACCTCGACCGGCACCGACTCACCGGTGAGCATGCTGGCGTCGACGGCGGAGGTGCCCTCCTCGACCACCCCGTCGGTGGCGATCTTCTCACCGGGTCGAACCACGAACCGGTCGCCGACGACGAGCCGATCCACCGGGATCAGGGTCTCCACCCCGTCGCGCAGCACCGCCACCTCTTTGGCACCGAGCGCGAGCAGGGCACGCAGCGCCGCACCGGCGGTCCGCTTGGAGCGGGCCTCGAAGTAGCGACCGGCCAGGATGAACACCGTCACCCCGGCGGCCGCCTCCAGGTAGATGTTGCCGGCGCCGTCGGTGCGGGTGATGGCGAAGCGGAACGGGTGCGTCATCCCGGGCATGCCTGCGTCACCGAGGAACAGCGCCCAGAGCGACCAGCCGAACGCGGCAAGCGTGCCGAGCGAGACAAGCGTGTCCATCGTCGCCGCGCCGTGCCGCAGGTTGGTCCAGGCGGCCCGGTGGAACGGCAGCCCACCCCAGACCACCACCGGGGCGGCCAGGGTCAACGACAGCCACTGCCAGTAATCGAACTGCCAGGCCGGGACCATGGCCAGCAAGACCACCGGCACGCTGAGGGCCACCGAGACCCAGAGCCGGGTACGCGGGCCGCGCAGCGGATCCGCCGGCTCCTCGACCGTCGGCGGGGCCGGCAGCGCCGCCGTGTAGCCGGTCTTCCGCACGGTCTCGATCAGGTCGTCCGGCGTGACGCCGTCGGCGTAGCGGACGGTGGCCTTCTCGGTGGCGTAGTTGACGGCGGCACTCACCCCGTCCATCCGGTTGAGTTTCTTCTCGATCCGGGCGGCGCAGGCGGCGCAGGTCATCCCGCCGATCGCCAACTCGATCCGGTTGGGCGCCTCGGGCAGCGGTCTGCTGGTGGTGGTCATCGTCGTGGTCCCGTCAGTTGTGCCCGTGCCCGGGGGTGCCGTGGTCGGCACCGCCGCTCGGCGCGGGTCCGCTCGGGTCGCTCCCGGGCGGCGGGGTGCCGGTCACGACCGTGAACTCGGCGGTGTGCACCGCCCCGCCGTGCCGGAAGTCGAGGTAGAGCCGGTAGCTGCCGGTCGAGGGCACGTCGGCGAGGAAGGTGACGGCCGGGCCGGGTTGGGTCCGCCCGTCGCCGGGGGTCCCGTCCGGGTGCATGTGCAGGTACGCGAGGTCACCCCGGCGCAGTGCCACCAGGTGCCCGTACGCGCCCAGGTAGGGCTCCAGGTCGGTGACCGGCCGCCCGTCCCGACTGACGGTGAACGTGAGCGGGGCGGTGCGGCCGGGCTGCGGCGCGCCGGTCAGGGTGACCGTGTAGCCGTCGACGGTCGTGCTGGTCGCCGGGGCGGGCAGCGGTCGTTCGGTCAGCGCACCGGGGACCGTCACGTCCACGCCGAGCGTCAGCGGCTCACCCCCGGTCGGGGTGAAGTCGGCGAACGCCCGCCACTGCCCCGGCCCGGTCAGCGGTGTGCCGACCCGCCAGGTGCCGTCCGCGGCCAGGTCGGGGTGCACGTGGCGGAAACCGGACAGGTCCCGGCGGGCCACGATCAGGTGCATCCTCTTGTCGTGCGCCACGTCGTACCGGGTCACCGGCTGGCCGTCCGGGCCGGTGATCCGGAAGGCGAACTGGCCGCCCGGGGCGTCGACCGGGTCAAGGGTGTAGCCGCGGTCGGAGACGAGCAGCCCACCGGGAATCCGGTCGGCCGGCTCGCCACGTTCTTCCGTCGCGTGCGCGGCGTCTCCGTCATGCCGGCCCTCGACGACCGGGCTGCGGTCGACCACCCGGCCGACCCCGTACGTGGCGCCGAAGACCGCCGCGAGGCCGACAACGAACCCGGCAAGCCTCGGCACGGTACGCATGCCGGCCCCCGCGCTCACGCGTCGACGAGGTCGTAGCCGGCCTCGTCGACGGCGGCCCGGACGACCTGCACGTCCAGCGGCTGCTCGCTGCTCACGCTGACCTGGCCGGTGGCGAGGTCGACCTGGACGTCACGCACGCCCGCGATGGCGCCAACCTCGGCGCTCACCGCGCTGACGCAGTGCCCACAGGTCATGCCCTGCACCTGGAACGTCGTGTTGACCATCGGATCGTCTCCTTTGCCGTTACCGGTACCCGGTGGGGGTATCACATCCGGCAGCGACCGTACCATACCCCCGGGGGGTAGGCTATTCTGGTCGGCATGACCGCACCCACCCCGATCCGCGGGTACACCGCCAGCAAGGACCAGCTGCTCGCGCGGCTCCGCCGAGTCGAGGGCCAGGTCCGCGGCATCGAGAAGATGGTCGATGACGACCGCTACTGCATCGACGTGCTCACCCAGATCTCCGCGATCCAGGCCGCCCTCGACAAGGTGGCGCTGGGGCTGCTCGACGGACACGCCCGGCACTGCATGCACGAGGGGGCCGCCGAAGGGCGGGCCGACGAGATGGCCACCGAGATGATGGCGGCCGTCGGCCGGCTGATGAAGCGCGGCTGACTGCCCCGCACCCCGACACACGGCGGTTCGGCCGACGACACCCCGCCACGACCTGCGCCCCCGGGCCGGGCTGGTTAGCATTCCCCACGATGACCCCCCGCATGCCGCTGCACGAACGGGCACCGGCGACGCCGCGCCGTGGCGTCGCCGCTGACCGCCCGGGCCGGGCACTGACCATCCGTGATCAGATGGTCGCCGGTCAGCGATCCTGGGCGTCTCCCGCCACGATTCCGCGGTGCGGATGAACCGTCCGGCGCACTGACACGTACCCCGCACCGGATCGTTGGGAGTCTCGCCTTGGGTTCCGACCACACCCGTTCCGCTCCGCCCGCCCCGCCCCGGGTGCGGCGGCTCCTCGTCGTGACGGTGGTGCCCCTCTTCGTCGCCACCGTGCTCGCCGCGGCGCTGCTCTGGCCGCGTGGCGGGACACCGCAGACCGACGGCGGAACGGACGTGCCGCGCTATGCCGGCACGGTGACCCGGGTGGTGACCGAGCCGTGCCCGCCGCAGCCGTCGAGCCCCGAGGGCACACCCCGGGTCGGTGCCGGGCCGTGCGGCACCGTCGACGTCCGGGTGGACGACGGGCCGGCCGCCGGCCAACAGGTACGGACACCGATCCCCGACGGACCCGGCGCACCACGGGTCGGGGTCGGCGACGAGGTCATCCTCGTCGAGCTGACCGATCCCGCCGATCCGGGCACCAGCAACTGGAACATCGCCGAGCACCAGCGCGGCACCCCGCTGCTGTGGCTGGCGGTGATCTTCGCCGCGGCGATCGTCGCGTTCGGCCGATGGCGGGGCCTGGCCGCACTTGCCGGGTTGGCGGCCAGCTTCGCCATCCTGCTCACCTTCGTGCTGCCGGCCATCGGCGCCGGCGGGTCACCCCTCCTGGTGGCGGTGGTCGGCGCGGCCCTGATCATGTTCGTGGTGCTCTATCTGACGCACGGCATCAGCGCACAGACCTCGGTGGCGGTGCTCGGCACACTGGGCAGCCTGGTGCTGACCGGGGTGCTGGCCACCATCGCCACGGCCGCGACCCACCTGACCGGCTTCGGCAGCGAGGACGCGACGACACTGTCGATGTTCCAGGCCGACGTGGACCTGCACGGCCTGCTGCTCGCCGGGATCATCATCGGATCGCTCGGGGTGCTCGACGACGTGACGGTCACCCAGGCGGCCACCGTCACCGAGCTGGCGCACGCCAACCCCGGGCTGACCCGGTTGCAGCTCTACCGTGCCGCGACCCGGGTGGGCCGTGCGCACATCGCCTCCACTGTCAACACCATCGTGCTGGCGTACGCGGGCGCGTCGCTGCCCCTGCTGCTCCTGCTCACCGCCGACGCACGGCCGATCGGGCAGATCCTCACCAGCGAGTTCCTCGCGCAGGAAATCGTCCGCAGCGCGGTCGCCACACTCGGTCTGATCGCCGCCGTGCCACTGACCACCGGGCTGGCCGCGATCGTGACCGCCGCCGGGCGGGCCGATGCCACGCCGCCCGCCGACGCCGCCCGGCGTCCACCGGAGCCGGACCGGGCGGAGGCACTGGCCGCCCTCAGTTCACCGCGAACCTCTCGACCCGACGAGCCGGACCAGACGCGGACCCCACCCCCATCCACGGCCATCGACGGGTGGCCGGAGTCGAACAGGAGCACGGAAACGGCATGGTGACACTCCTCAGCGTGACCAGATCGGGCCTCCACCCTGAGAACCGCGTCACTGGTCACCCAACGCTATGGCGAAATGACACTTTTGGTCGGCATCCAGGCGTAGCTCACCCAGTCGACTCTCGGGTAACCTCGCTGCCGGTTACCGATGAAGGCGCGAAGCGGCGCCTGCGGTGCCACCGCCCAATCGCCAACCGGCGAGCCGGGGACCCAGGTACGTGGGGTGAATCCGCGTCAGCGGTAGGGGCCACTTCCGCCCCGAACCCGTCAGCTAACCCGGTCGGCGGTCGACGGAAGGGAACATTGTGACGGCACCCCTACGCCGCTGGTTGACACCCGTGGTGGCCGTG
Organism: Micromonospora sp. NPDC048935; assembly: GCF_043197875.1. Lineage (NCBI taxonomy): Bacteria > Bacillati > Actinomycetota > Actinomycetes > Micromonosporales > Micromonosporaceae > Micromonospora > Micromonospora sp. NPDC048935. Next base: position 481,409 of record NZ_JBICTZ010000002.1, read on the forward strand.
ATCGCCGCACTGACCGTGCTCGCCGGGCCCCAGCCGGCCCACGCCGCCCCGACGACCCCGACACCGTCCGGGCACGAGGAGGACGGCGAGCCGAAGCTGCTCAACGACGTCATCGAGCAGGCCAACCGGGACTACTCCGCCGCCAAGTCCAAACTGGACAAGTCCAAGAAGCGGCAGCTTGAGCTGGCGCTGGCGGTGGACCGGGCCAAGGCCGACCTGGACGCGTTGGCACCACAGGTCGGGCAGATCGCCGCCCAGTCGTACCGGACCGGTCGGATCGGCGCGCTCGCGATGCTGCTCGAAAGCGACGCTCCCGACACCTTCGTCCAGCGCGCCGCGATGCTCGACGAGATCAACATGGTGAACGAGAACAAGCTCGCCGAGGTCAACGCGGCGAAGGCCCGTGCCGAGGAGGCCAAGCTGGCCCTCGACACCGAGGTTCGCGAGCAGCAGAAGCAGACCGCCGTGATGGCCAAGCGGAAGAACGAGGCCGACAAGGCGCTCTCCCTGGTCGGCGGCAAGGGCTTCACCGGCGGCCTGGTGGACGCCACCTCGCCGGTCGCCAAGATCGGGCCAGGCCGCACCGCCGACGGCGACTGGAAGGCCCAGTCGTGCAGCGAGGACGACCCGACCACGTCCGGCTGCATCACACCGCGGACGCTGCACGCGTACAAGGAGGTCAAGCGGGCCGGCTTCAACCGGTTCGTCGGCTGCTACCGCCCCGGCGGGCCGTGGGAGCACCCGAAGGGCCGCGCCTGCGACTGGTCGCTCCAGAAGAGCGGCTTCGCACCCTGGCACAACGAGGACACCCGGACGTACGGCAACAACGTCGCCGCGTTCCTCATCCGCAACGCCGACCGGCTCGGCATCTACTACGTGATCTGGAACCGGCAGATCTGGTTCCCGGCGAGCGGCTGGAAGTCGTACAGCGGGCCGTCGAACCACACCGACCACGTTCACATGTCGCTGCTCTGACCCACCGGATGGCCCGAGGGCCGCTCCGCCTCGTGCGGGGCGGCCCTCGGCGTGTCAGGCGGCCGCGGCCGGGTCGGCCGACCCCGTCGGCACGTCGAGCGTCGCGAAGCTGGCCGGCACCGCCGCCACCGGGCGTACGACGCCGGCGGCGAGCCGGTACGACACACCCACCACCGCGCACCGCCCCCGCGCCACCTCGTCGGCCAGCACGGGAGACTGACCGATCAGCGTCTCGACGGTCTGCGCGATGTGGATGTCGACGATGCCGTTGATGTCCTCCACACCCTCGGCACGGGCCCGGGACAGACTGGGCAGCACGGCGTCGACCACCGCGCCCAGGTGCCCGGGAGGCTGCGTGCCGGTCGCGGCGGACTCCCGCGCCGCCTGCACCGCCCCGCACGAGTCGTGGCCGAGCACCACCACCAGCGGGGTGCCGAGGACTGTCACCGCGTACTCCACGCTGCCCAGCACCTCCGGACCGGCGGTGTGGCCGGCCGTGCGGACCACGAACAGGTCACCGAGCCCCCGGTCAAAGATGATCTCGGCGGCCAGGCGGGAGTCGGAGCAGCCGACGATCACCGCGAACGGGTGCTGCCCGTCGGCCACGGCGGCCCGGCGCCCGGCATCCTGGTTGGGGTGGCGCGGGGCGCCACTGACGAAGCGCCGGTTTCCGGCGGTCAGCTCGGCGTACGCCTGGGCCGGATCGCTGATCGCGGACGCCCGGTCGGTGGTCCGCTGCGGACCCGGCTGCCCACCGGGTGTTCCGGGACGACTCATACCCGCACCTCATATTCACGTGTCTGGCCTGGTCAACCGGCTTGTCAGCCGGGCCGGCGGCGGGCGCTGGCTCGGGGCTCCACCGTCACACGCACCGTAAGATGCGTCAAGGTATGCGTGATTTACATTTCATACGTTGACTCCGGGCCAACCCCTGGGCGACGCACCGGTGGCAGGGCGGACGAGACTCCCGGGGCGGGGCGGACATCCAACAGAGGCGGTCACACCATGGCGAGCACTGCGACGGGCGACACCGGCGGCGGGCGGAACTGGACGTTCCTCACCAACCACGGGCACGTTCTGCTGGCCATCGGCCGCGACCCCACCGCCCGGCTACGCGACGTCGCGGCCGAGGTCGGCGTGACCGAACGGGCCGCGCAGGCGATCGTCGCCGACCTGGAGGCGGGCGGATACCTGCACCGCACCCGGGTGGGACGGCGCAACGAATACACCCTCAACCCGTCCGGCCGGTTCCGGCACCCCGCCGAGGCCGACCGCCAGGTCGGCGACCTGCTCGCGCTGTTCGCCGAGACGCCCGCCACGGAGGCCGGCCCGCCGGCCTGACCCGCGTTGCCGGGCCGCTGCCCGACGGGGCACAGCGGTAATCTCTGCGAGTGCGCGAATGCCCGCCGTCGAACGCGACCGACCCGTTCCGCCGCAGCGGCCGTGCCGCCCGCGGTGTCCTCAGCACCGCCCTGGCTGCCCTGCTCGGCACCGCACTCGTGGCACCCGCACCGGCACGGGCGGCACTGCCCGCCTGCGGTCCGGTCAGCGAGGAGGGCCTGACGGCGATGCCGTGGGCGCTGCGCCGACTGGAGCCGTCCGCGGCGTGGCCGCTGTCCCGGGGTGCCGGCGTGACGGTGGCAGTCATCGATTCCGGGGTCTCCGCCGTCCACCCGCTTCTCGCGGGCCAGGTGCTCGAGGGTCGCGACTTCAACGACCTGGCAGCCAACCAGGGCCAGTGCGACCTGGTCGGGCACGGCACCATGATCGCCGGCATCATCGCCGGCCGCGAGGGCACCGGCGCCCCGTTCAGCGGGATCGCCCCGGCGGCCCGCATCCTGCCGATCCGGGTCCTTCCGGACCTCAAGGACACCCGGGACGCCCAGCTTCCGGTGCAGATCGCCGCGGCGATCGACTGGGCTGTCGAGCAGGGCGCCGACGTGATCAACCTGTCCCTCACGACAATTCCCGGCCCCGAGCTGACGGCGGCCGTCGAGCGTGCGCTGGCCAAGCAGGTGGTGCTCGTCGCCGCCGCCGGCAACCGGGTGGAAAATCAGCAGGACCGGCCGGGATACCCGGCCGCGTACCCCGGGGTCATCGCCGTCGGCGGCGTGGACGAGCAGGGCGGTCACGTCGGCAGTTCGATCAGCGGCGACTACGTCGACATCGCCGCACCGGGGTTGAACATCGTCGGGCCGGCACCCCAGGGCTCCGGCTACCGCGCCGAGCCGACCGGCGGCACCAGCTTCGCCGCCGCGTACGTCTCGGGGGTGGCCGCACTGGTCCGGGCCGCCTACCCCGGTCTCACCCCGCAGCAGGTCGCCGAACGGCTGGAACGCACGGCGGACAACCCACCGGGGGGCCACAACGCCGACATCGGTTACGGCGTGGTCAACCCGTACCGGGCGGTGTCGAGCCTGCTGGGCACCCGGGAGAACCCGCCCGCCGGCGCGCTCCCGGCACCCGTCGCGCACGACGACCCCCTGGGCTGGCAGCGCACCGCCGCGATCTGGGCGGCGGCCGTCGGCGGGCTGCTCACCGTGCTGCTGCTGATCGCACGACCGATCGTGGCCCGGGGCCGCAAACGCGACTGGCGCCCGGGCCGACGCCCCGACGCACCGGCGGCCAGCTGACCGGGCCGGCCGCACGTCGGCGCGACACGGGCACCACAGAGACAATGCGGCTCCGGCCCGGATGAACCGGACCGGAGCCGCACCGGTGAATGCGTCAGCTCCACACCTTGGAGTTGCTCATCTCCGTGGTGAGGTAGTTTTCCCGCGCGATGCCGACGGCACCGCCGATCTCGTTCAGGATCCGGTTGATGTCCCCAACCGCCGCATCCCACTTCGCCTGGTGCTGCTCGTAGGCAACCCGGTCCTCGCCGTCCCAGTGGAGCTTGGTCAGCATCGCCCGAAGCGTGTCGAGCTTTTCCTCGAGCGTCTTCGAGATGGCCTGCATCTGCTGATTGCTGCTCTCGAGGACCGCGTAGTCAACCTTGATCGTCACGATTTCCCCCTCTGCTGCCTGCGGATCACGGGTTGAGAGCAGAGTGGAACTTGTCCAGCATCTGCTGCTGCTCTTCGTCGTTGACCTGATGCGTCGTACCCGACTTGTCGAGCAGGTCAGCGATGTTGTCCATCGCCGTCAGCAGTTTGACGGTGTCCTCGTTCCAGCGCGTCATCAGCGACTGGAAGCCCGTGGACGCCTGACCCTTCCACGCCATGGCCAGGTCGTCGACCACGTTCCACAGCTTCTTCAGCTCGCCGTCGACCTCGCTGCGCGTGGACCGCACGTCACTCGCGGCGGTATGCAGAGTCGCAGCTTCGACCTCGAACGCCATGCTTCACACCCTTCCGTCATGTTGTGGTGGCGGCTTTGCCGCACCCCTCCCCCGCGGCAAGGCAGCAACACCCCACCGACGGACACTCCAGTGAAGACCGTAGCGGAATGCGGCCGACCCTCGCAGCCCTGGCCGGGGCCCTGCGATGGATGCCGGTGAATCGGGTCAGGCCGACCGGGAATACGAGCGGACGTGCCGCACCGCGCCGATCACGAGGATGGCCACCAGCAGTGCCACGGCCAGCCAGAGCGCCGGCACGTCGAGCGCGCGGTGCAGCACCACCGGGACCAGCGCCGCGATGCCCGTGAGCAGCACCAACTCGCCTGCTCGCCGCACCCGCACCGACCCGCGGACCTGGGCCACCAGCGCCAGGCCGAGGAAGACCGGGATGGTCGACAGGAAGTACACGAACAGGTAGAACAATGCCCGCGGCATCGCCGCTCCTTCTCGACCCGTCACTCAGCGGTAGAACGAGTCGTCCTTGACCCAATCGATGGCGATGTCCCGGATATTGGGGTCGGTGCCGGTGGCAGCCCATCCCGGCCGTGAGTCCGACACGAAGGCGAACCGATCGTTGCCCCGGAAACCGTCGGCAATGGTGGTGAACAACCCGCTGATGTCGGCGAAGACCACCGCCAGTACGGCAGCGGCGACGGTCATGCCGGCAACACCGATCGCCTCCGCGATCGGCGCGGTCGCCGGGAACATCTGGAGCGCGATCGAGGCGATGACCGCCACCAGGATCGGGATCAGCGCGTCGACAAGCGCGTCGACGGCGTCGTTGAAGGCGTCCCGGGCAGCGGTCAGGGTGTCGCGGTTGGCGTTCAACGCCTCGGCCAGCGAATTGACCTCGGCCTTCAACTTGCGCAGGAACACCTCGAACGCGTCGCGGTCGTCGAAGTCCCACTCGTCACTGCCGGGGACCACCTCGTCCAGTGCGGCGCCGAACTGGTCTCCACCGAGCAGCCGCGCGGCGTCGCCCCACTCCTTGATGGAACTGTTGACCTCTTCGTTGTCGAACGACTCCAGGTAGGCGACCGCGGCCACCAGCACGCCGGCGAAAGCGATCCAGGCCCAGTTGCCCCGGGCCACACCGGCCAGGGTCCGCACCGGCGCGGTGGCCGCCGCGACGCTGTGCGAGCCGACCACGGCACCCGAGGAGTTGGCGATCAGGATCTCCGACACTGCGGGCTCCCTCCGTGCGTGGCGGGCCGTCTCACTTGACGACCCACGGCTGGTCGGACCTCTCCCAGTTCTTCGCCGACTGCTCCAGATTCGCCGCGGCCGTCTGCAGGTGGACGATCCCGGACCGGAGATTGGCCAGATGCCCGTCCACCGAGCCGTTGTGCGCCGCCACGGTGGCGCCACCGAACAGGGTCAGCGCACTGCCGGAAAGCTTGACGCCCTCCAGTAGCTGCTGTGCGTTGCGCAGGTACTGGATCGGGCCGTCGGCCGCCTCCAGCTTCCTGGCGGCACCGCGGATGGCGTCGACGTCGACCTTGTTGGCCATCGGCCCCTGCCTCTCGTCAGCCGCGCAGCCGGCGCAGCGGGTCGTCGAGGTCCACACCGAACTGTGTGAACCACTCCTGCGGGGTGAGCGTGCCCGCCTCGGCCCGCCGGACCAGGTCGGACCCACCGAGCAGGTCGGCGAGCAGCTCCCGGGACCGCTCCGCGTGCAGGGCGTACGCCGCGTCGATCGCGGCCTGCACCGACTCGGCCAGGCTGAAGCTGTCCAGACGCATCGCCCGCGCGTTGACCTCGACACCGGTGACCTTCTGCTCGCCATCCACGGTGACCTGGACCAGCCCGTCGGGGCTCTCGCCACGCACGCTCAGCTCGGCGCGCTGGCGCTGCAACTCGGCGAGCCGACGCTGCTGCTCCTGCGCCTGGCGCAGCAGCCCGTCGAGGCCAGCACCGAACCCGGCGCCCGGCGTCCACGATGTGCCCACAGCAGCCTCCCATCGGATGTGGCGGTGAACCGCACGTTACCGGACCGGACCGGCCCCGTGCGTCCCCTCAGGACGGTTCGGACCAGGCGGTCTGGATCAGCTGTTGGCCGTCGCGTCGGCGGACCAGGGTGCCCCGGCCCGGCGGTTGCGGGCTCGGTCGCAGGGTGCCGAAGACGGCGCCCTCCTCCCGGTTGCCGGACATCAGCAGACCCGGTGAGTCCAGCTCACGCAGCCGCTGGAGCACCGGCTCGTAGAGCGCCCTGGACACGCCGCCGACACGACGCGTGACGATCAGGTGCAGGCCGATGTCGCGCGCCTGCGGCAACAACTCCTGGAGGGCGCTGAGCGGATTGCTGCCGCCGGAGGCCACCAGGTCGTAGTCATCCACCAGGATGTACAGGTCCGGGCCCTTCCACCAGCTACGGTCGCGCAGCTGGGCGGTGGTCACGTCCGGGCCGGGCAACCGGTTGGACAGCGCGCTGCGGATCGACGCGAGCCCCTGCGCGAACGCCTGGTTGGACGGGGCGTAGTCGAGCAGGTGATCGCCCTCCACCGCGCCCAGCAGGCCACGCCGGTAGTCGGCGATCACCAGCCGCGCCTGGGCGGGCGTGTACCGCTCGGTGATGCCCCGGGCGATCAGCCGCAGCAGGTTGGTCTTGCCGCACTCGGCGTCGCCGAAGACCGTCAGGTGCGGCTCGTTGGCCAGATCCAGGTAGACCGGCGCGAGCGCCGACTCGTTGACGCCGATCGGCAGACCGGGCGCCGACCGGTCGATGATCCGGGCCAGCTCGGCCACCGGCAGCCGGCGCGGCAGCAGCCGCACCTTCGGCGCCGGACGGCCCGGCCAGTTGGCGGCCACGTGCCCGGCCAGAGCCACCGACGCCTCGCCCAGGTCGTCGATGTCCCGACGACCATCGAGGCGCGAGACGGCGGTGAGGAAGTGCAGCTTGTCCCGGGTCAGGCCGCGACCGGGCGCCTTCTCCGGCACGTTCATCGCGGCGCGGCGGTCGATCTCGGACTCGGACGCGTCGCCGAGACGCAACTCCAGCTTGGTGCCGAGCAGGTCGCGCATGTTGATCCGGATCTCCGCCCACCGCACCGCGGTGAGCACCACGTGCACGCCGAAGCCGAGGCCCCGGTTGGCCAGCGTGGTGATGGTCTGCTCCAGCTCCTCGTACTCCTGGCGCACCGTGTTCCAACCATCCACCACCAGGAACACGTCACCGAACGGGTCGTCGGCGAACTCACCGGCAGCCCGGCGACGACGGTAGCTGGCCACCGAGTCGATGCCGTGCTGGGCGAAGCGCGTCTCCCGGTCGTCCAGGATGGCGACCACCTCGGCCACCGTCCGGCGGACCGCCTCGACGTCCCGGCGACCGGCGACCCCGGCCAGGTGCGGCAGTCGCTCCAGACTGCGCAGCGCGCCTCCGCCGAAGTCCAGGCAGAAGAACTGCACCTCACGGGGTGTGTGGGTGAGCGCCAGCGAGGCGAGCAGCGTACGCAGCATCGTGCTCTTGCCACTCAGCGACCGGCCGACGATGACCACGTTGCCGCCGGCCCCGGCCAGCTCGACCATCATCGGGTCACGGCGCTGCTCGTACGGGCGGTCCACCACCCCGACCGGCACGGTCAGCCGCCCGCGCCCCGGCCAGGACGCGGTGCACAACCCGTAGGTCGGGTCGACGGCCAGCGGGCCGAGCAGCTCACCCAGGCCCGGCGGGTCGGCCAGCGGTGGGAGCCACACCTGGTGTGCCGGGCGACCCTGGCCCTTGAGCTGGCCGATCAGCACGTCGAGCATCGCCACGGCCTTGCCGTCGGCCGGCTGCTCGGGCTCCGGCGCCGTGTCCACCGGCATCTGCGGGAGCTGTGCCGCGACGAAGTCCAGGCCGTACGGCACGATCCTGCGCTGCACGAGCGCCTGCGACGCGGCGGCCTGCTGCCCCGGCGCCCGGTACGCCCCGGAGACGTACGCGGCCCGGAACCGCAGCATGGTGCTGGTGTCCGTCTTCAGGTAACCGTGGCCCGGCGCGTTCGGCAGCTCGTACGCGTCCGGCACGCCGAGCACGATCCGGCTCTCCACCGCCGAGAAGGTCCGCAGACCGATCCGGTACGACAGGTGGGTGTCCAGGCCACGCAGCTTGCCCTCTTCGAGTCGCTGGCTGGCCAGCAGCAGGTGCACGCCCAGCGACCGGCCCAACCGGCCGATCATCACGAACAGGTCGATGAAGTCGGGCTTGGCGGCGAGCAACTCGCTGAACTCGTCACAGATGATCAGCAGGCTGGGCATCGGGGCCAGCGGTTCACCGGCCGCCCGCGCCTTCTCGTACTCGAAGCGGGAGACGTAGTTGCCCGCGGCCCGCAGCAGCTCCTGCCGGCGCACCATCTCGCCGGCGAGCGCGTCGCGCATGCGGTCGACAAGCGGCAGCTCGTCGGCCAGGTTGGTGATCACCGCGCTGGTGTGCGGCAGCGCCTCCAACGAGGCGAACGTCGCGCCACCCTTGAAGTCCACCAGGACGAAGTTGAGCTCCTCCGACGAGTGGGTCACCGCCAGGGCGGCCACCACCGTCCGGAGCAGCTCGCTCTTGCCGGAGCCGGTGGCACCGATCACCAGGCCGTGCGGGCCCATGCCCTCGTGCGCCGACTCCTTGAAGTCGAGCTCGACCACGTTGCCGTCCGGGCCGACGCCGAGCGGGATACGCAGCCGGTCCCGGTGACCGCGCGGGCGCCAGGTGTGCTGCACGTCCACCGTCGCGGCGTCACCCACGCCGAGCAGGTCCGGCAGCTCCGTGCTGCGGGCCAGCGGCTCGTCGCTGCTGGCCTGCTGTTGGGAGAGCCGGTACGGGGCGATCTGCCGGGCCAGCCCCTCGGCCGCCTCGGCGCTGAGCCGGTCGGGGCGACCCAGTGGCGACGACGAGCTGCCGCGCACCAGGTCGAGCGACCTGCCGTCCGACGCGTCGAGGCAGAGCAGCCAGCGGCCGGCGTCGCGGGGCACCGTCCCGGAGAGGTCGATCACCGTGGTGCCGAGCAGCCCCGGGCCCACCAGTTGACAGGTCGGTGAGACCTCGCCACCGTCGATCACCACGACCAGGTGCGGGGCGGTGGTCAACGGCTTGGCCTCGGGCGCGAACCGAGGCCGTCCGGCCAACTCGGCGGCCAGCGCCGCCTCGGCCTCGGCGAGACTGGCGAAGACCAGCCGGCGGGCGCCGGCGGCGTCGGTCCGGGCACTGTGGTGCGCGTGTGGCAGCCACTTCACCCAGTTCCAGGAGGGCTGCCGGTCGGGCGCGGCGACCACCACGATCACCAGGTCGTCCGGGGCGTGGAAGGTCGCCAACTGCCCGAGCGCCGCCCGGGTCAGGTCGAGCACGGGCGCGCGGTCGCCCCGCAGCACCACCCGGCTGAACGCGCGCACCGACAACGCGGTCGGCAACTCGGGAACCGTGGAGTGGGCGCGGACGAACCGGCGCAGCGCGATGGCGCTCATCGGCTCCAGGTCCTCCACCGGCTTCGTCTCCGGTGGGACGATCTCCACCGCCAGCCGCTGCGGGCCGAGCGCGATCCGGGTCTCGCCGAAGTCGTCCTCGGTGGTCCGCCGCTCCCAGAGCCGTCGGGACGCCGCGATCGACCAGAGCGCGTCGGGCTCCGGGTGCCGCCAGGTCATCGCCGCCCGCTGCTGCTCGGCGGCCCGCCGGGTGCGCTTGCGCATCTGGGCCAGGTAACGCATGTAGTCGCGCCGGTCGGCGTTCAGCTCGGCCTTGTCCTTGCCACCGTTGTTGGCCAGCGAACCGATCGCCATGCCGAGCATCGAGACGCCGAAGAGGCCACCGGCGACGTACGTCATCATGCCGCCGCCCTTGCCGGCGTAGAGGAACGCCATCGCGCCGACCCCGCAGAACATCGGCAGGATCATGAGCAGCTGCCCCATCCCGCGGGGCGTCGGCTCGGGCAGCTCGGGAGGAGACTCCAGCAGCACCTCACCGCGCGGTAGAGCCGGTCCCGGCTGACGCGGGAGCCGGCGGAACACCACCGTGCTCACGGCTGTCTCCTCCCCCAGAAGCGGCCTGATGACGTGCCGCCGCGGGCCGGAGCCCGCGGGTGGGCATCGTACGTGCCCGCCATCGTAGGTAATCTGCCGTGGGCGCGGTGGTCCCGGAGCGCGGCATCGCGACCAGCCGAGCACCGACGCACACCTGGAGGCCACTGTGGCGACGAAGACGGCGACCGGTGGGCTGAGCCGGATCACCATCGTGGCTCCGCGTACCCGGATGGACCTGGCCCTCCCGTCGGACGTGCCGATGGCCGACCTGCTCCCCACCCTGCTGCTCTACGCCGGCGAGGACATGGCCGACGAGGGGGCGCGACACGGCGGCTGGGCACTGTCCAGGTTGGGCGGTGCGCCGCTGGACGGTGGTCGTACCGCCGCGCAGCTCAGTGTCCGCGACGGTGAGGTGCTCTACTTCAACCCCCGGTCCGCGGCCGCCCCGGAGATCGTCTTCGACGACGTGGTGGATGCCGTCGCCACCGCGACCAACCAACGCCCCGGTGCCTGGCAGGTCGGCGCGACCCGGTCCTTCGCGGTGGTGTTCGCGGCGTCGGCGCTCGGCGCCGGCGCGCTCGCCGCGCTCTTCGCCGGCCCGCCGCACCTGCCCGGCGCGCTTGCCGCCCTGCTGGTGGCGGTGGCGTTGCTGGTCGGCGCGGCGGTGCTGTCCCGGGCCGCCGGGGACAGCCGCACCGGTGCGGTGCTGGCCATGGTCGCGCTGGGGCATGCCGCCGTCGGCGGCCTGTTGCTGCTCGCCGGCGATCGGCCACTCACCGGGTTGGCCAGCCCGCACGTCCTGCTCGCGGCGACCGCGGCGGTGGTCGCCGGTGCGGTCGCCGTGCTGGCGGTCGGCGACCGGTACCCGCTGTTCTTCGCCGCGATCGGGGTGGGGGCCGCGACCGGGTTGGGCGCCTTGCTCTGCCTGGTCCTCGACCTGGACGCGCCGGCCTCCGCCGCGGTGGTGGCGGCGGTGGCGTTCGCCGTGGTGCCGGCACTGCCGATGGCTGCCTACCGGTTGGCGCGACTGCCGGTGCCCTCGATCCCGACGGGCCCGGAGGATCTGAAGACCGACAGCGAGTCGGTCGACGGCCGGCAGGTGCTCCAGCGCAGCGAACGCGCCGACCAGTTCATGACCGGTCTGCTGTGGACCGTCTCGGTGCTGGTGCTGGGCGCGCAGTTCGTGCTCGCCCTGGACGGGCGGGTGGCGGCGGTGCTGTTGTGTCTGGTGCTGGCCCTGCTGTCGCTGCTGCGGTCCCGCCCGCTGCTGGGCCGCGCCCAGCGCACCCCCGTGCTGCTGGCCGGCACCGTGGGGCTGGGCCTGGCCGCCGCGGCCACCTTCGCCGGCGGGTCGCTGCCGGTCCGGCTCGGCCTGATTCTCGGCGGGCTGGTGTTGGCCGCCGTGGTCAGCCTGATCTACGGCCTGACCGTCGCCGGCAAGCGCATCTCGCCGGTCTGGGGCCGGCTGCTCGACATCGCCGAGATCATGCTGATCATCTCGCTGGTCCCGCTCGCCTTCTGGGTCTGCGGGCTCTACGGCTGGATCGTCAACCTCCGGCCCTGACCACCCGGTCAGAGCTGTTGCGGACGCGTGGTGGCGGCCAGCGCCGACGCGACGGGCGCGGTGGCGTAGACGCCCGGCCCGTGCTGCCCGTCCATGGCCCGGGTGGACGTGCCGGTGCGTTGCGCGATGTCCCGGACGACCTTGACCAGGGCCTCGACGTGGTTGTCCATCGCCGCGACCCGCAGCAGCGGCGACGCCACCCGGCCGTCCGCCGACACCGTCGTGGCCACGGTGTGCGACGGCGCCGAGGTCGCGGTGACCGCGTCCACCAGCGGGCCGAGCGGCACCTCCGTTCGGCCACGCAGCACCAGACAGCGGTGGGTCCAGCCGCCGCCGCGCAGCCCCTGCCAGGTCTCCGCCGGCGCCTCCGGCCCCAGGTCCAGCCCGGCGGCCGAGACGATGGCCGCGCGCAGCTCGTCGCGGGTGAGCGGCCGATGGGCCAGGCCCGCCGAGGTCAACGCCTTACCCAGCCGACCGATCCCGGCGGCCACCGTCCGGTGCACGCCGGGGAGCCCTCCGCCCCGGCTCACCGCCTCCGCCCGCGCGTCGGCGACGGTCAGCCGCAACGCCACCCACACGGTCCGGTGTGCCGCCGGCGGAGCACCGGGCGCCGGGTACCAGACAAGGGTGTGTGCGACCACCTGGGTACGCGAGACCGGGGCACTGAAGTCCGTGAGGACCCGCAACACGTCGTCCACCGTGGACGCCCCGACCGAACCGGCGGCCGCACCCCCGGCGGGCTGGAGCGCGACAGCCGCGAACCAGCCCTCGTCGTCGCGCCCGATGCCGAGCCGGGTGCCGCGGTCGGTCAGCTCGATCACACTCAGCTCGGGGGCGAGAGCCGCCAGTCGGGGGTCGCCGGCCGTGCCGCCACCCAGCGCGGCCGACGCGCGTTCGCCGCGCCGCCGCAACCGCCCGCGCAACAGCAGGTCCTCGAACCACCAGAGGCCCCCACGGCGGGCGAAGGTCGCGGCGATGACCAGCACCGCCACACCGGTCGCCACGCCGAGCAGCCAACTCGGCCCGGCCGACGCGGCCCACACGCCGACCACGCACAGCTCCAGTACGACGAGCTGCCCGACGAACACCGGACCGACGCGTCCACGGCCGGGTCGGTCGATCGGCGGCGTCGGTCGCGTCGCCCCGGCGGACGGGGCCGTGGCCGCTCGGGCGGGTCGCGCCTGAACCTGCGTCATCGCTGACTGTCCCTCCTGCACGGTACGGCTGGGCGCCGGGTCGGTCCGGTGCCGGCCACGAGCGGTGGTCCCGACGAACCTCCGTCGGCCCCTTATCGTAGGGAAGCCCGCGACGGCACCCCGACCTGATCGTCGCGGATCCACCCCGCCGGAGGTAAGTCATGCGGACCCGCCGCGATCAGGTGCAGGCGTACCGCTTCGTCACCCGCCGGATCGTCTCCGCGCTGCTGTCGGGCGACCCGGAGACCACCAACCTGCCGATGCGACGGCTCGGCATGGCCGTCTTCGGCAGTGTCATCACCGCGGCCGTCGTGCTGGGTGGGGTTGGCGCCTACGGCCAGTTCACCGGTGGCACCGCACCACTGGACGACCAGAGCCTGGTCATCGAACGGGAGACCGGCGCGACGTACGTGTTCCTGAACGGGCGACTGCACCCGACGCTCAACTACACCTCGGCCCGTCTGGTCCTGAACAAGCCGGATGCGACGGCGCGGACGATGTCCCAGGCCGCACTGCGGGACCGGCCGCGCGGGCTCACCCTCGGCATCGTCGGGGCACCGGACGCCCTGCCGGACCGCAGGTCGCTGACCGGTCTGCCCTGGTCGGTCTGCGACGTGCCCGACCCGGTCGACCCCGCGCGTTCCAGCACCACGGTGGTGATCGACCGGGCGCTGCCCGGCGGCGTGCCGCTGGGGGACCGCTCGGTGCTTGTCGAGGTGGACGGGCAGCGGTACCTGCTCGCCAACAACACCCGACTCCAGGTGCTCGACGGGGACCCGACGATCACGGCGCTGAAGATGTCCCGCGCCACTCCGCTGCGGGTCGGTCAGCAACTGCTCAACGCCGTGCCGGCCGGGCCACCGCTGCGCAAGCCGGCACTGCCCGGCGAGGGTGAGAGCAGCGTACGCAGGGTGGCCGGCCGACCGGCGGTCATCGGTCAGGTGTTCAGCGCCGCCGGGCAGCACTACGTGCTGACCCGGGAAGGTCTCGCCCCGGTCAGTGAGATCACCGCTCTGCTGATGGTCCGGGGCGGTGGCCAGATCACCGACATCACCCCCGACCAGGCCGGCGATCTCTACGTCGAGCAGCGGGTGGACGAGGAAGGGCTGCCGACGACGTTGCCCGCCGTCTACCCGGCCAGGCCCGGTCAGACCGCGCTCTGCGCGACGTACCGGGCGGGCAACGCGGGCGGCCCGCCGACCACCACCCTGGAAGTCTTCGACCGGGCGCCGGCCGAGCTGACCGCGAGCGATCCGGGCCCGGTGCCGGTGCCCCAGACCAGGCGGGACGCCGTACGCACGGCCGAGACGGTGCTGCTGCCCGGTGGCAAGGGCGTCATCGCGCAGGCCTCGCCCGGTGCCGGGACCAGCGGGTCCGGTGCCGCCGGGTCGACGATCTACCTGATCAGCCCGCAGGGCATCCGGTACCCGCTCGGCTCGGCGGAGACCCTGGCCGTGCTCGGCTACGGCGGGGTCACCCCGCTCGCGGTGCCCGGCTCGCTGCTCGCGCTGATCCCGACCGGGCCCAGCCTCACCCAGGAGGACGCGATGGCCGTCTTCTCGCCCGACGCGCCGGCACCTGCCGAACCGCCGGCAGCCGCGCCCCCGCCGGCTGCGCCACCGGCCGGCGGGGCGGGCGGCGGGATGCCCGTGGGATCGACCGGGGCCGACGGCTGAGCAGCCGCGACGGGTCGCACCGAATCGCGGCGGTGGACTAACCTGAACGTCGCTGACGGTTGTCAACCAGAACGACGGGGATGTTGCCATGACCGGGCGTACGCAAGTCGATCTGCTGTCCCTTGAGGACTTTCACCGGCACCTCGCGTCGCGGTTGAGTCAGGTCGAGACGGTGCTGCGCAAGCTCAACTCCGAGATGCAGTGCCGCCCTCCGGCACTGGGTGCCTTCTTCGACGCCACCGACCAGGCGCGTCGCTACACCGAGGTCCACCAGTCCTATGTCGACCAGGCCGAGCGGATCCGGCAGGCGGTGCTGGCCGCGCAGCAGGCGACGAGCACGATCCTGACCAACTACCGCACCGCCGAGGCGCGTAACGCCGCCAACGCCACAGACGTGACCGCCGCGCTGTCCGGGGTCGATCGGGCGTTGCAGCCGAAGGAGAACGGCCGTGTCTGAGTACACCCAGCGCTACCAGGGCAGCAGCCACCAGCAGCTGTACGACGGCGTGATGGCCGGCAAGCCGGAGCAGATCGAGGGCGTTGCCGCCCAGTGGGCCGAGCTCAAGGGCGTCCTCGACGGTCTCGGCCGGGAGTTGAGCGGCGACCTGGAGAAGCTGGCCAACACCTGGACGGGCTCGGCAGGTCGGGAGTTCCACCGGCGGCTCAGTCTGATCGTCGCCCACTCCGACGCGTTGGGCGAGGGGATGGCGGGCATCAAGCAGGGGCTGACGATGATGGCCGAGCACCTGCGCACCGCCCACAAGCAGGCCGAGAGCCCCGAGGAGACCGACGACAACGACAAGGCGATCTCCGGCACGATCAAGGGTGCCGTCACCTTCGGTCTGCCCGGTGCGATGGTCATGGGCATCGTTGGTCACCAGCAGGACAAGCAGGAGCAGGAGAAGGCCCACCAGCGGATGGTCAACCTGGTGGCCGAGTTGGCCAGCGGCTACGAGATCTCCGCGTACGACCGGGTGGTCGACCCGCCGCTGCCCGACCCGGACACCCCGAACCGGATCAACACGGAGCCGACGACGCCGCAGAGCGTTTCGGCCATCGCCGGGGCGAGCGCCGGGCCGGGCAGCAGCAACGTCACCGCGCACACCGGCGACGCGACCATCTCGAAGCTTGAGCGCGCTGCCCCACCACCCGGCGTCGGTGACGGCTCGGGCACCGGTGGCAGGCCCGCCGTGGCCACCGGCCCGCTCGGCGCTGTCAGCGACTACGACTCCCGCGGCACCGTCCTCGCCGGTGCGGATCCGCTGGCCGGCGGCGCACTGCTCACCGGGGGCGCCGCCGCCGGGCTGGCCGGCCTGGCCGGGTCGGCCACGGTGCCGGCGACCAGTGCGAGCGTCGGCCCCGGGCTGCTCTACGGCGCGACTGGCGGGGCACCGGCCGGCGGTGTCCTGCGCACCGCCGCGCTCGCCGGTTCGAGCAGCACACCCGCCACCTCGGCTCGCCCGCCCGGTGGTGCGCCGCCGGCCGAGGCCCGCTCCGCCAACGGCATCGGGCGCAGCATCGACGGCCAGCGTGGCGGCGGCCGCAACGGCTCCGGGGTGCTCGGCGGGCGGGGCCGACCGGAAAACGACGACTCCGATGAGCGGCTGACCTGGTTGACCGAGGACGAGATGGTGTGGGGCGACGGCGCGAACGCCGCGCCACCGGTGCTCGGCTCCAACGGCTGACCACGACCGCCGCGGGCGACCATCCGCCACCGGCGGCGCCACCCGAACGACCCGCGGTGCCCCCGACCGGACCCGATCCGGCCGGGGGCACCGCCGTTTCCGGGTGTCGGTAGTCGTCGTCCACAGTGTGCGGGGTGGTGGCGGTCACGCCGGGCCGGGCCGTCGCCGTGCTGCGACATGTCGGGGCAGGCGATAGGTTGGTCGGGTGTCGTCCGCAGTGTTTGTCCGCCCGGCCCGCTGGGCCGTGCTGCGGTCACTGCGTGAGCTGACCCGGCTGGCGATCACCGCGCTGGTGCTCGCGGTCGGCCTGGGCGGCGCCCTCGCCGCGACCCCACCGCCCGCCTCGACGCAGCTCCGGCCCAGTGCCGTGAGCAGCCGGGTGGCAAGTGTCCGCCCCGACGCCGCGCCGGTCAGCGAGCGGTCTGCGGCGCAGCCCGCTGCCGCCCGACCGGCTGGTCCGGTCGACATCGCCGCGCCGGCCGGGCCGGTCGTCCAGGGCCCGGGTCATGCGCCGGCCCTCGAACCCGGCCGTGGCACTCCCGCGCGACGCGGCCCACCCACCCGCTGATCCTGGCCCGGCACATTCCGGGGCCCGGTCCCGGGTAATCCGTCGCGGCGGCTGAGTCGCCCCCGACGAGTCCGACCCCGTCATCCGGCCGACCGGTGCTCCTCGGGCTCCTCTGTCACCCGTCGATACCCGCCTTCGACCGCGAGGTGCTGATCATGCAATCCATCCTTTCCGCCGCCCTACCCGACCTCTCCCGGGCTGCCGCCATCTGGTTGAGCCTGCTCGGGGTGGTCGGCGTCGCCGTCTCCGCTCTGCTGCTACGGCCCGGCCGGCTCCGCCTCGACCCGGGTGCCCGGATCCGCCGCGCGGCCATGCCGAGCCAACTGGAGCAGGCGCAGGAGGAGCGGGAGCAGAGCCGCTACGCGCAGGAGGTCGCGGTGGCCGCCGCGCGGGCGACCACCACCGCCCAGCGGCGTCGCACCGAGTGGGTGGCCGCGCAGGAAGCGGTCGAGACGGCCTGGGAGGCGTACGAGGCGGCCGAGGCGGCGGTCCGGCGTCTCGGCGCGGCAGCCGCCATGCCACTGCCGCACACCGCCCGCACGCCCGCCGAGTACGTCGACCGCGAGCGCTACCTGCACCGTGCCGCGCTGGACGCGTACTGGCGGCGGGAGCTGTCGGTGGAGCAGCTCAGCGATGTCTTCGCGCACCGCGACGGCTGGGACCCGCGGCTGCACCCGGTCGCACAGGAACTGGTGCTCCGGCGGGCGATCCGGGACAATCTGGCGGCCCGGCACACTGCGGCCCGAGAGCAGGAGCAGGTTGCCTGGCGGGCGGCGGAGTTGGCCGTCGCGGCGGCCCGCAGCCTGCGCGAGGAGGCCCACGCCGCCACCGGGCGACGGGTGGTGGAGTCGGCGTCGGTGCTGCCGCTCAGCGAGGTCGCCAGGCCGTCGGTCGAGCAGACTCGGGAAAACAAGGTGACCGCTCGCGGCCGTGCGGCGGTGCCGGCGTTCTGAGCCGCGTGGCGGCCCCCGCGTTCTGAGCCGCGTGGCGGCGGGTGGGTTAGCGTGACGGCATGTCCCGACAGGCGTGGGTCCTCGTGGTGATCGCCGGCATCCTGGCCATCGCCACACTTGTCGGTGCCGTGGTGCTGGCGGTGCGGGTGGTGCGTACGCGACGGATGCTGACCGGCCTCGGCGCGGGCGGCAAGGTCGCCTTCTACGGGGCGCTGATCTACACGATCTTCCCGGTTGACGTGCTTCCGGACCCGATCTACCTGGATGACATGGGCGTCCTGGCGGCCGCGCTGATCTACCTCACCCGGCTGGTGCACCAGCGCCGGGCGGCCGGCCGCCAACTGCCCGGCCAGCCGGATTCCCCACCGGATCCCGATCGCGTCCGCCGCCGCGTGCCATGATCGGGGTCGCTTCGGTGAACAGGGGACGGGCATGGCGGGCGATCATCGGTTGGACGTGCACGACGAGCGCGTTGCCGCCTTCTGTGCGGAACGGCACCTCGCCACGCTGACCACGATCCGTGCGGACGGCACCCCGCACGTCGTACCGGTCGGGGTGACCCTCGACCCTGCGGCCGGGCTGGCCCGGGTCATCACCTCCGGCGGCTCCCGCAAGGCCCGGCAGGTGGCCGCCGCCGGTGCGGCGGGCGCGGCGGTCGCGGTGTGCCACGTGGATGGCCGCCGCTGGCTGACCATCGAGGGCCGCGCGGTGCTGCGGTCGGATCGGGCCGCCGTGGCGGAGGCGGAGCGCCGCTACGCCGAGCGGTATCGGACCCCGCGCCCGAATCCGGAACGGGTCGTCATCGAGATCACCGTCACCGGGCTGCTCGGCAGCCTCTGACTCCGGCCCGAGGAGCCGACAACGTCGGGATGTTGCTGCCGGTGGTCGTTTCACCTGATCGCGGCACCCGGGCTGCCGGAATGCCAGCCGCCGCCGACCCGTTACGCCTCCGGTACGCCCACGGCCGACACCCGGTCGCCGGTCGTGGCCCACTGCTGAGCCGAGCGCCATTCCCGGTGCTGCTGCCCTCCGCCACTCGGAGCGCACCAACCCCGAACGGAGACTCGATCATGAACCCGATCGTCCAGAAGAGCGGTTTGTCCGTTGTCGGCATGCTTGTCGCCGGCGGTTGCGCCCTCGGCCCGGCGGTAGCCGCGCAGGCCGCACCCACGCAAACCGCACCGACGTCGTCGAGCCAGACCGACCGGTCCACCGAGCGGATCCTCAGCATCGACTACCAGGCCCAGCCGAACTTCTTCTACTGCGGCCCCGCCGCGACACGGATCGCGTTGTCCGCCCAGGGCAAGTCGCTCTCCCAGGACGCGGTGGCCAAACTGCTGGGCACCACCGAGGCGGGCACGCCGTCGGCCCTGGACACCACGCGGGTCCTGAACGACCTGACCGGCGGTAAGTACCGGACCACCGAGATTCGTGACGCGGTGGCCCGTCCGGACCAGGTCGAGCAGCTCCGCCGGGACGTGTTGGCCGCGGTGGACGCCGGTCGACCGGTGGTGGCCAACATCATGGGCACCACCGTGGACACCGACGGCAACCCGCACTCGTACGAGGGCGGCCACTACCTGACCCTCGTCGGTTACCGCGACGGTGGCGACACCCTCCGGGTCGCCGACCCGGCCGACCCGGCGCTGGGCGAGTACTGGGTGAGCCTGCCGAAGGTCGCCAACTGGATCGCAGAGCGCGGCTACTCCTCCTGACCCAGCCAGCTCACCGGGCCGGTCTCTCCCTCGCGGGGAGGCCGGCCCGGCCTTCGTTGCGCATCCGGGCGGCCAGGTGCGCACGCCGACGAAGCCGGGCGGCTCGCGTCGGACGGATTCGCCGCAGTTGTCGGTGGACCGGTGGGTGGACCTCGGCCTCGCCGGCACCGGCCGCCCGGCGCACGATCCGATTGGCGTCGTCGGGTTCGCAGCCGGCCGCCCGGAGCAGGTCGCTGGCCGAGGTACGCAGGCCGGTGACGAGTGCCTCGCCGAACGACTTGATCCCGCTCGCGGAGGCCCGCCCGGCTAGCTCCGCGCACTGCTCGACCAACTGGCGGGTGTGCTGGGGGTACTCACCGGCCCGGCACTCCGTCCGCATCGCTGCCACCGCCTGACCCAGTCGGCTGATCGCGTCTGGCAACTCCGGTGGGATCGGCTCGTCGTACTGCAACGCGGTCGTCGACCAGCGGGCCAACGCGCGGCTGTCCAGCAGCAGCCGCTCCAGGTGGTCCGCGCTGCGGGCGTACCGGTGGTACTGCTGGCGGCGGTGCCAGCGGGCCGGCGCGATCGTCACCACCTCCTCGGCGCCGCTGAGCGCGTCGTGCAGCCGACTCAGGTCGTCGTCGGTGCCCCGCAGCCGCTCCAGGACGCGCATCGTCCGCGCGCCGTCACGCGCCCGCATCGCCTCGGCCAACTCGTCGAGATGCCCGCGGAGAGTCGCGTAGATCGGCTCCGCGGCCCGGTCCAGCACGCGCATCGGGTTGATCGGCAACAGCAGCGCGACCACCACCAGGCCGACCGCCCCGCCGACCAACGCGTCGAAGATCCGGGGCAGCTCCAGGCCTCGCTCCATCGGGGCCAGCGTGGCGATCAGCACCGCCGTACCGCCGGCCTGACCGACAAGCGGACCGCCCTTCCCGGCCACCAGCAGCGCGGCGGCGATGGCCAGCGCGACCACCACGCCGGTCTGCCACGGGCCGGAGCCGAGGACGAAACGCAGCGTGTCGCCGATGATGATGCCCAGCGCCACTCCGGCCAGCAGCGCGAAGGTCCGGCGGGCTCGCTGACCGATGGCGGTGGCGATCGTTCCGACGGCGGCGGCGGGAGCGAAGACGTGCGCGCCGGGGCCGAGCAGGTTCTTGGCGAGCAGAGCGGCGATCGCCGCGGCCAACCCGGCCTGGAGAGAGATCACCAGGGTGACCTCCCACTGCCGGGCCCGGATCCGGCCGGCCTGCCCGCCGCGGTGCCGCGCCCGCCGGACCGCCCGGCCGCTCCGCTCGGCGGCATCGTCGAGCCGCGACTGCTCGCGGTCGGCGGGTGGGCGGTCGTCGGCCATGGCGGCGGTTACCCCGACGGCGGCAGCGCAACCGTTCCGATCGGGCAGCACCGGCACCACCGGCACCGTGCAACCCATCGTCATCCGTAGGTTTGTGCAGCCCCCTGGGGGTACCAGGGCCACACACCTCCCACCGATCCGCAACCGGTAAGGGGCCGTCAGATGAGTAACCGAGAGACCGCCGACGACCACGACGTCGTCGACATCCTGATCGCCGACCATCGCACGGTCGAGACACTCCTGGTCGAGTTGGAGACCCGGCAGGGCACCCCCGAGCACCGCCGCCGTCTCGCCGACGTGGTGATCGCCGAACTCGTCCGCCACACGGTGGCCGAGGAGGCGTACGTCTATCCGGTCGCGCGCAAAGCACTGCCCGACGGTGACGAGATCGCCGACCGGGAGATCACCGAGCATGCCGACGCCGAGCGGACCATGAAGGAGTGGGAGTCCGTCGATCCGTCCGACCCCCGCTTCGACGAACTCCTCGCCCGCCTGGCCGACACCATCCGGCAGCACGTACGGGAGGAGGAGAACGAACTCTTCCCCCGGCTGCGCGCCGCGACGGCCCGGGAGGAGCTGATCGACGCGGCCGACCGGGTGCTGGCGGTCAAGCGGATCGGCCCCACCAGGCCGCATCCGAGCACCCCGGACCATCCCCCGGCGAACAGGCTGCTCGCCCCCGGCATCGGTCTGGTCGACCGGATACGCGACGCGTTGAGCGGCAGGCCCAGCTCGGTGGACGAGCTCCGCGAGAAGCAGCAGCGCTGATCCACGGCGCCATCCGCGAACGGCCGCCCGGGAGTCGCCGGCCGGCGTAGGATCCGCGCGGGCAGCGGCAGCACACCGATACGGGTGTCAGCACGTCACCGGTTGGGTACCGACCTCGCCGAGATCGAGGAGGACCGACATGGCGGCAGAGGCACCCGAGGCGACAACCGGCGGCACCGGGCCACGCCAGACCTGGGCGGCACTGCCCTGGCTGGTCCGGACCGCGGTGTCGTGGAGCGCCTGCCTGGTGGTGGTCATCGCCGGGCTCTACCTGCTGGGCCGGATCGCCGTCCTGCTGGCGCCGCTGGCCATCGCGCTGGCCGCCACCATCTTCCTCACCGCGCTGCTCGACCCGGTACTGCTCCTGCTGCGACGGCTGCGCCTGCCGGCGGCGCTGGCCGCGCTGTGCACCGTCCTTCTGCTGCTCGGCATCCTGGTCGGAGTCGGCGCCCTGGTGTGGAACCTGACGGCCAGCCAGTTCGACCAGCTCAGCCAGGAGCTGACGCAGGGGGTGGAGCGCAGCCGCGACTTCGTGACGTCCACGCTGCCGGTCAGCGAGGCACAACTGGACCGGCTGGTTGACCAGGCCCGGCAGGGGCTCAGCGGTAGCTCTCCGGACCCGGTCGCCGGTGCCCGCACGGCCACCGAGGTGTTCGGCTCCGCGCTGCTCGCCCTGGTGCTGCTCTTCTTCCTGCTCAAGGACGGCCGGTCGATGTGGCACTGGGTGCTGTCGCGGGTGTCCGGCACGACCCAACCGGTGCTGGCCGAGGCCGGCCGGGCCGGTTGGCGGACGTTGGGTGCGTACAGCCGGGGCACCATGTTCATCGCCGCCATCGACGCGTTGGGCATCGGGTTGGCTCTGGTGGTGCTGCGCGTGCCGCTGGCCCTGCCGCTGGCGCTGATCACCTTCCTCGGCGGTTTCGTGCCGATCATCGGAGCGACGGTGGCCGGCGCGGTCGCGGTGTTGGTGGCACTGGCCGCGAAGGGCCCCACCACCGCGCTGCTCACCCTGGCCGCCGTGATCGCCGTGCAGCAGATCGAGGGCAACCTGCTGGAGCCGCTGATCATGAAGCGGCAGGTCCGCCTGCACCCGGCGGTGATCCTGGTGGCGGTCACCGCCGGCACGCTGATCGCGGGGATAGCCGGCGCATTCGTCAGCGTCCCGATCACCGCGGTCCTGTGGCGCGTCATCGACACCGTCCAACAGCATCGCTCGGCCTCGGCCCTCACGTCCCCGGGGTGATCCTCAGCGGAGGTGCGTGGCAAACCAGTCGCCGGCCTGGTCGGCGACCTGTTCCAGGGTGCCGGGCTCCTCGAAGAGGTGGGTGGCTCCGGGGATCACCCGCAGTTCGCCGATCTCCCCCAACTCCGCCAGCGCTCGCTCGTTGAGCGTGATCACTTCCTCGTCCAGGCCGCCCACCAGCAGCAACGTCGGGGTACGCACCTGGGCCAGCGCGACACCGGCCAGGTCTGGCCGACCGCCCCGACTGACCACGGCACCCACCCGGTCCGCGTGGGACGACGACGCGACCAGGGCGGCGGCGGCTCCCGTGCTGGCCCCGAACAGGCCGATCGGAACGGCACCGGCGGGACGCTCACCCGCCAACCAGTCGACGATCCCGGCCAACCGGCTGGCCAGCAACCCGATGTCGAACCGCAGCTCGGCGGTGCGGGCGTCCACCTCGTCCTCGCTCGGGCTGAGCAGGTCCACGAGCACCGTCGCGAGCCCGCGACCGTTCAGGGTGCGGGCCACCGCCACGTTGCGCGGGCTGTGCCGGGAGCTGCCGCTGCCGTGCGCGAAGAGCACCACACCGGCCGGCTGAGCGGGCAGCATCAGGTCGGCGGGGAGCCGGGCGTCCCCGACCGGGATGGTCACCGTGCGGCGTTGCTCGTCCATGCCCACCTCCGAAGTGCTCGCCGATGGTCCGGGTACCCCACCCGCCGCGCGGCACGCCCGCCGTCGGCCGCCTCACCCCGGGCCGTGCAGACGCGGCCGGGCCGCGTTTGCCCGACCGGGCGTCGGGTACGCGACGAGCGACCGCAGACCGTGTCGGCGCAACCGCGCCCCGACGGATCGCGAGGATCGCCATGGCCAAGCAGCAGATTTCCCGGCAGCAGCAGCTGACCGAGCGGACCCAGCGGGAACAGGACGCCGAGCGCGACCAGGACGTCGGGGATCAGGATTTCGGGGACCAGGCCGCCTCGGCGCGGCTGCCCGACGATCCGAAGGCGGCGGCGCCCCGGGACGCGATCGGACGGCCGTCGACCGGCGAGCCGGTCTGATCACCGGGCCCGGCGAGCCGGTCTGATGTGACTGGTCGTGGCGGTCGGGGCGGGAGCACTCCCGCCCCGACCGTCGTCACTGCGCGTTCACACGCTCGGGCAACCGCAGCAGCGGCGATCTGCCCGGTGGCTGCTCGGGTGGAGGGCCGGCCGGCTCGGCCGGCGGCACCGGGACCGTGACGGGTTCGTCGCAGGTCACCCGCAGCATCTGGTCGTGGTGGCGCAGCTCCACCACGTCGTCCGGGCCGCCGTGACGCAGTGAGTACGTCGTCTGGTGCGGCCGGACATCCACCCGCAGTGCCAGCCCGCGCCACTGGAGGGAGAACTCCAGGCGGTTGAGTCGGCTGGACAGCCGGGGCGCGAAGGACAGCTCGCCGTCGTGGTCCCGGAGGCCGCCGAGCCCACTGACCAGGGCCAGCCAGGCGCCGGCCAGCGACGCCATGTGCACGCCGTCGCGGGTGTTCTCGTTGAGGTCGTGCAGGTCCATCAGCGCGGCCTCGCGCAGGTAGGTGTGGGCCAGCTCGGGGTGCCCCACCTCGGCGGCGAGCACCGCCTGGGTGCAGGCCGACAACGAGGAGTCGCGGACGGTCCGGCGCTCGTAGTAGAGGAAGTTGCGGACCTTCTGCTCGGGGGTGAACGCGTCCCCGCGCCAGTGCATGGCGAGGACCAGGTCGGCCTGCTTGACCACCTGCTTGCGGTACAACTCGAAGTACGGGTAGTGCAGCAGCAGCGGGTACTTCTCCGCCGGGGTGTGCGTGAAGTCCCACTCCTGTAGGCGGGTGAAGCCCTCGACCTGCTGGTGGACGTCGAGCTCCTCGTCGTACGGGACGTGCATGGAGGTGGCGGCATCCCGCCAGCTCGCCGCCTCCTCGTCGGTGACCCCGAGGTGGAACGCCTCGTCCTGGTAGCGCATCACCACGTCGGCGGCGGCGAGCAGGTTCCGTTGTGCCATGAGGTTGGTGTAGATGTTGTCGTTCTTCACGGCGGTGTACTCGTCCGGGCCGGTGACACCGTCGATGTGGAACTGGCCGTGCCGGTCGTGGTGGCCGATCGAGCGCCACAGCCGGGCGGTCTCCACCAACAGCTCCAGCCCGATCTCCCGCTCCAGGTCGGTGTCTCCGGTGACCATGACGTAACGGCGCATCGCGTCGGCGATGTCGGCGGCGATGTGGAAGGCTGCCGTGCCCGCCGGCCAGTATCCGGAGGATTCCGGGCCCTCGATGGTCCGCCACGGGAACGCGGCGCCCCGGAGGTTGAGCGTCTCGGCACGTTCCCTCGCCGAGTCCAGGGTGCTGTGCCGCCACTGCAACGCGCTGCGCACCGCGCTCGGCTGGGTGTACGTGAGCACCGGCAGGACGAACATCTCGGTGTCCCAGAACGCGTGCCCGTCGTAGCCGGGACCGGTCAACCCCTTCGCCGAGATCGGCCGCTGCTCGGCCCGCGCGCCGGCCTGGAGCACGTGGAAGAGACCGAACCGGACCGCCTGCTGCACCTCCGGGTCACCATCGACAAGCACGTCGGAGGCGTCCCAGAACGCGTCGAGGTAGTTGCGCTGCTCCCGGTGCAGCCCGTCCCAGCCGTCCAGCCGGGCGCCGGCCAGTGCCGCGCCGACCTGGTCGCGCAGCGCCGGTAGGGACCGCCGGCTCGACCAGCTGTACGTCAGATACTTGATCACCCGCAGCTTCTCGCCGGGCTTGAGCACGCAGGCGATCGTGGTGCGTACCCAGTCCTGGTAGCCCTCGGACTCGATGGTGGTGTGGTCCGGGCCGTGCACCTCGTGCTCCATCGCGGCGGCGACCCGCAGCCCGGAGACCTTGGTGCGGTGGATGAGCTGCCCACCGTCCGGGGTGGTCAGCTCCTCCTCGGCCTGTAGGGGTGACTCCAGCACGGCCGCCACCCGGGGGTCCTTACTCTGCGCCGGCAGCGACTCGTTGGCCACCAGCTCGGACTGCACGATCAGCCGGAGCGGGCCGTCGACGGCCTCCACCTCGTAGCTGATGGCGGCGACCGACCGCTGGGTGAACGAGACCAGGCGCGTGCTGCGGACCTTGACCTCCCGGCCGGCGGGCGAGCGCCAGTGCAGCTCCCGGTGCAGGGTGCCGGCTCGCATGTCGAGGATCCGCTCGTGGGCCAGCAACTCCCCGTAGCGCACGTCGAGCGGTTCGTCGTCGACGAGCAGGCGGATCAGCTTGCCGTTGGTGACGTTGACGATCGTCTGCCCGGACTCGGGAAAGCCGTAGCCGGCCTCCGCGTACGGCAGTGGGCGCAACTCGTAGAACGAGTTGAGGTAGGTGCCGGGCAGGCCGTGCGGCTCGCCCTCGTCGAGGTTGCCGCGCAGCCCGACGTGCCCGTTGGAGAGTGCGAAGACCGACTCCGACTGGGCCAGCACGTCCATGTCCAGCCGGGTCTCGCGGACGTGCCACGGCTCGACCGGATAGGCCCGCTCCCGGATCACGCGAGGTCCCGTTCGGTGCCCGGGTGCGGCGCGGCCGCGCTGCGTGCCGGTGCCGACGGATCGGCGGTGTCGAGCAGGTCGGCCAGGTCCCGCACCACGACGTCGGCACCGTGCGCGAGCAACTCGTCAGCCTGCCCGACCCGGTCCACGCCGACCACGTAACCGAAGCCACCGGCACGGCCGGCGGCCACCCCGGAGAGGGCGTCCTCGAAGACGGCGGCCTGCGTCGGGTCCACGCCGAGCAACCGGGCACCGGCGAGGAACGTGTCCGGCTGTGGCTTGCCGCGTAGCCCCTGCGCTCGCGCGACCAGCCCATCGACCCGGGCCTCCAGGAGTGGTTCGAGCCCCGCCGCGGCGACCACCTCGCCGCCGTTGGCGCTCGCGGTCACCACCGCCCGGCGCAGCCCGGCGGTGGCTGCGGCCTTCAGGTACCGCACCGAACCGGAGTAGACCTCGACGCCGGAGTCGCGCAGGCGCTGGAGCAGCAGAACGTTCTTGCGGTTGCCCACGCCGTTGACGGTGTCGGCGTCCGGTGGGTCGTCCGGGGTGCCCTCGGGCAGCACTATGCCGCGGGAGGCGAGGAACGACCGGACGCCGTCGGCACGGGGTCGGCCGTCGACGTAGCGGTTGTAGTCCGGGCCGGGATCGAAGGGTTGGAACGGTTCGCCGGAAGCGGCGGCGTGCTGCCGGAGGAACTCGTCGAACGTCTGCGTCCAGGCGGCGTTGTGCACACGGGCGGTCTGCGTCAGCACACCGTCCAGATCGAAGAGACAGGCGGTCACGTGAGCAGGTAGGCCCAGCACGGTACGAATCTAACCACCCCGCTGGGCCCGCAAACCCGTTTCGGCCTCCGTGGCACGGTTCAGTTCGGTCGCAGCGTCCAGATCACCGTCATCGCCGAGGTCGGGGTGCCGTCGTCGGTGGCGATCTCCACCTCGACGCCGAATTCCGGCCGCCGGCCGGACTCGAACTCCTCGATCACGTCGAGGGCCGGCCGGCCGAGTCGCGCGGTGGCCAGCACCGGGCCCATGGCGAGCTTGCGGTAGGCGATCTCGGCCCGGACGGCGAGCGGCACGGCCCGGTCGAGCAACTGCCCGAAGGCCGCCAGCACGACCGCGCCGGAGGCCGTCTCGCCGAGGCTGAAGATGGCGCCCGCGTGCGGGCCGCCGACGTGGTTGTGGGTGGCCGGCGAGTCGGGCATCCGGACGACTGCCCGGACCCCGCCCTCCGCCTCGGGCGCCACCTCGACGAATTCGAAGCCGAGCGTACGGGCGAAGGGCACCGCTTCGAGCATGCCGGCCGCCACCTGGCGGGAGTCGATGGTCATGAGCTGACGTTACTAGCCGGTAACGAGGGCGGCAACCAGCGGTTTCTCACGTTCGGCCGGGGCTCAGAGATTGGCGATCGTCCGCAGGATCTCCGCGTAGAAGTTGCCGTCGATGCTGCGGAAGAAGGCGAAATCCTGACCCGGGTCGCCGAAGAACGGGCGCAGCGTCCAGGCCAGTTGGGTGCCGACGAAACCGAAGAGCAGGATCCAGATGTAGAGCAGGGTCATGCTGGCCGGCCGCTGCGTCGGCTCGCCCTGTCGGACCGGACGCTCGTTCCAGGAGCGCGGATAGCCCGGCACCGCGCCCACCGGAGGCGCACCGGCCGGCTGGCCGCTCCACTGCGCCGGAACGTGCGCCGGCACGGCGGTGACCGCGCCGTTCGACACCGACCCGGCCGGTACGGCCACCGGCTCGGCACTCGCACCGGCCGCCGCCGAGCCGGCGGGCACCGCGGCCGGCACGGCCGGGGCGGTGGCCGGCACAGCCGGAGCGGTGGCCGGCACAGCCGGAGCGGTGGCGTTCGCCTGCGCGGTGACCGGGGCGGCGGTGGCCGGCGCAGCGAGCAGGCCGTGGTAGTTGAGCACCTGCATGCCGCTGGTCAGGAAGCGCAGCCCGACAAGCGCCGACAGGGCCAGGATCGCCACGTTGAGCAGCTTGAAGAACCCGTAGTCGTTCGCGGTGATCAGGAAGAAGAGGCTGATCGGCGCGAACGCCACCGCGAGCATCGAGGTGACCGTGATCGCCACCATCACCAGCGCCAGCGACTGCCGTACCGAGAGCCGGGCACCGAAGACCAGGTTGAACAGGTAGAGCGTGGGCAGGCAGATGACCAGGGTGACCAGGAACAGCAGCGGCAGCTTCAGCGCCGAGGTCAGCGCCATCAGCGGGCTGTGGAAGAAGCCCAGCACCGCCCCGTAGCAGGCCAGCGCGATGGCGGAGCTGGTCAGCATCCGCCCGGTCAGCTTGTTGAGGTCATCCTCGGCCACGATCTGCTGCCAGATGCCCTCGCGATCGCGCAGGATGCGCTCGATGACGAGCGGGCTGGGACGGTCACCCGACACGGGCGCACCTCTTTCGGTGATCGGTCACATGTGGACTGGGTGGGCAGACGGTAGGACATCGCGGAGCCGGTCCGCCACCCTGCTCCGGTGCGCCGTCAGCGCCAACCCACGTCGATCCGGGCGCCCCGCTCGTCGAAGAAGTGCAGCGCGTCCATCCGCACCGAGACGGCGAGCGGATGACCGGCACTGACCGCCGGGTACGGTGCCAGCCGCACCGCCAGCTCCGCCGGGCGGCGGTGGTGCCGGCCCGGATCGGGAAGCACGCTGGTCTGGGTGCCGCTGCTCGGTGGCTCCTGCGGCTCCACCGGCTTACCGGTGAGTCGCTGCATCACCGAACCGAACCGGCGCAGGCCACGCTGGCCCACCGGCGGCGGGTCGAGCGGCGCACCCATCTCGTCGACCATGATCGCGGTGGCGCCGATGTCGAGGAACGCGAGCGACTCGTGCCCGTGGTGCTCCAGGTAGCGGATCCGCCCGCGCAGCACGTCACCCGGGCTGTCCGGAGCGACCGGGGTGAGGGCCTCGGCCCGCATGCCGACCACGATCCGCTCACCGTGGTAGTGCGCGACCGCCCGGCTGCGGATGTCGTTCCAGGGCAGGTAGAGCGACTGGTCACCGAGGTTGAGCGTGACGTACCTGTCGAGGTGGACGTAGACCGACGCCTCCAGCAGGTTCATCCGCGGGCTGCCCAGGAACGCGGCCACGTAGAGCGTGGCCGGCCGGCCGTACACCTGGGTGGGTGTGCCCACGTCCTGGAGCACGCCCTTACGCATGATGGCCACCCGGTCGGCCATGGTGAGCGCCTCGGCCTGGTCGTGGGTGACGTAGACGGTGGTGACGCCCAGCTCCCGGGTCAGGCCCGAGATCTCCGCGCGCAGCTCCGCGCGCAGGCCGCTGTCCAGATTGGACAACGGCTCGTCCATGAGGAACAGGCCGGGCCGGCGGACGATCGCCCGCC
Organism: Micromonospora sp. NPDC048935; assembly: GCF_043197875.1. Lineage (NCBI taxonomy): Bacteria > Bacillati > Actinomycetota > Actinomycetes > Micromonosporales > Micromonosporaceae > Micromonospora > Micromonospora sp. NPDC048935. The sequence continues at coordinate 511,252 of NZ_JBICTZ010000002.1, forward strand.
CCATCGCCACCCGCTGCCGCTGCCCACCGGAGAGCTGACCGGGCTTGCGGGCCAGCACGTCACCGATGCCCAGCGCACTGGCCACGTCACCGACCCGCTCGCCGCGCGGCTCGGGCTCCACCCCGGCCAGCCGCAGCGGGAAGGCGATGTTGTCGCCGACGGTCATGTGCGGGTAGAGCGCGAAGTCCTGGAAGACCATGGCGATCTTGCGGTCCCGTGGTGGCAGGTCGTTCGCCAACTCTCCGTCGAGCAGGACGGCGCCGTGGGTCGGGTCCTCCAAACCGGCGATCATCCGCAGCACTGTGGACTTGCCGCAGCCCGACGGCCCGAGGAGCACCATGAACTCGCCGTCGTTCACATCGAGGTTGATGCTGTCGACGGCGACCGTGCCATCCCTGAAGACCTTGCTCACATCCTTGAGCGTGACGGTGCTCACCGTCTTCCCCCCCAGCTCGTCGGCCGAACCCCAGAAGACTGTGACCAGGATCATGAGTTTAGGACATCGGGTAAACGTCTTATGTTCGGTCGGTGACGCTGCCATTAAGCGACATAAGTCCGATCAGCAGCCCGCCGCCGGCTCGCCCGGCTCACCGAGGAACACCTGGCGCACCACCCGCTCCGCCGCGCGCCCGTCGTCCAGAGTGCAGAACCGGCCCCGGAAATGCTCGCGGGCCTTGGTCGCGGCGTCCGATCGCACCGCGTTGGTACGGAACAGGTCGAGCAGGTCGTCGAAGGTGCTGGCAACCGCACCCGGCGGCTCGGCCGTCACGTCGAAGTAGACACCCCGGGCCAGCCGGTACGCCTCCCAGTCGGGAGCGTAGAGCACGATCGGTCGATCCAGAACCGCGTAGTCGAACATCGCCGACGAGTAGTCGGTGACCAGCACGTCCGCCACCAGATAGAGATCCTCCACCCGCTGGTGGCCACTGACGTCCCGAACCCGTTCCCAGGCCGCCGGATGGCCCGGACGCCGATCGCGATCGTGGAAGTAGTGACTGCGCATCAACAGCCGGCCCGAGTCGCCGAGCGCCTGGACGAACCGGTCCGGGTCGAACGGCGGCCGGTAGCCGGGCAGGTGCTCGCGGTGCGTCGGGGCGTACAGCACGACCTGCTCGTCCGGACCGAGGCCGAACTCGGCGCGGAGTCGGCGGACCTCGTCCGGACCCGCGGTGACCAGCCGGTCGTTGCGCGGGTAGCCCACCTCCAGGGTCGTGTACGCGGCCGGGTACGCCCGGTCCCACATCTGGGTGGAGAAGCTGTTCGCGCTGACGCTGTAGTCCCAGCGGTCCACCCGGCGCAACAGCCCGGCGAAGTCCATCCGCCCCGCCCCGATCGGGTAACGCTGCTGGTCGAGCCCCATCACCTTGACCGGGGTGCCGTGGTGGGTCTGGAGGTGCACCTGCTCCGGCCGTTTGCGGACGAAGTCCGGGAAGTTGACGTTGTTGACCAACCACCGGGCGCGGGCGAGGACCCGGTAGTACGCCGGGGTGCCGGCGACCACGTACTCCACCCCGGCCGGCACGGCGTCCACCCGGTCCCGGCGCACGATCCACACCCCGCGCACCCCCGGTGCCAGCCGGCGGGCGACCTCGTAGATCGCCGCCGGGTTGCAGGAGTAACCCCGGTACCAGTACGCGGCGTACACGGCGAGCGTCGAGTCGATCGGCCGACGCAGCTCCGCCCGGTAGTACTCGCGCAGCAACCCGTCGCGGGTCAGCCGGGCACCACGCCGAGCGACCGGGCCGACCCGCCGCCGGGCGGTGCGAGCCTTTCGGTGGGCGGCGTCCCGCGCCCGACTCGCGGCCCGCAACGCGCTGAAGGTGTGCCAGCGGCCGGAAGCGACGAGCCGGTGCTTGATCCCCTCCACGCCGTCCGGCACCGGGTAGCCACCGGGTGGCAGCCAACGTTCGTAGTCGGCGGTGATCTGCGCGAAGAACGCCGGCCGCAGCTCCGGGGCGATCCGCTGGCCGTTGCCGAGCACGGTCAGGTAGTGCCAGATCATCCGCTCGAAGACCGCCGGCCGCAGGGCCTCCGTCGCCGACCCCCACTCGTCCATCAGGTGGAAGACCCGGTGCCACTGCGGAAAGACCTCGAAGTGCCGATCCCCCCGGGTCCGGGTGATCGCACCGGCGCGGCGTTGCCGGTAGTTGACGCAGACCCGGTCCAGTACGCCGATCCGCTGCGCCGCCATCAGCACCGGGTAGCTGAACGAGACGTCCTCGTACCAGCCGGGTGCGAAGCGCAGCCCCAGGTCGACCAGGAACTCCCGGCGGACCAGCCGGTTCCACGCGGTGTGCAGCAGGCGCATCGCCTCCGGCCGGTCCCGCAGCCGGAAGGTGCCCGTGCCGGGCGACTCGGGAAACACCTCGGCCATCGCGCTGCGGGTGGCGGTGTCGTTCCAGTGGGTGCGGACGTGGTCGACGAGCAGCACGTCCGGTCGGTTCGTCCGCAGCCGCTCGGCGACCTCGGGTAGGCACTCCGGCGTCAGCCAGTCGTCGCCGTCGAGGAACCACACGTACTCGCCGACGGCCCGGTCCAGCCCGATGTTGCGGGCTGGACCCAGGCCGACGTTCTGCGGCAACCGGACCGGTCGGACCCGCTGGTCGCGGGCCGCGTACTCGTCGATGATGTCGCCGCTGGCATCGGGCGAGCAGTCGTCGACGGCGATCACCTCGATGTCGGTCTCCGGCTGGCCGAGGATCGAGTCCAGGCACTCGCGCAGGTATCCCTGCACCCGGAAGGCCGGCACCACGAAACTGATCAGGGTCATCCGGCCGTCCCTCCGTCAGCGTGGCGCGGCACCTCCGGCGCCCACCGGCGCGACATGCGCCCGCGCGCTACGGGCCGGTCGGACAAACCAGGCCAGGACGACGCTCACCACGAAAAGCACGAGAAGGTACGCACCGAGTGTAGCCAGCCCGATACCCGCCACGCCGGCAATCGCCGCGAGGGCCAGCAGCACCGAGCGCCCCTCCCAGCCCAGCGTGGCCGCGTGCAGCGGTGGCGCCGCCTGCCGCTTCTCCAGCCGGGCGGTCAGGTCGTAGTGGTGCACGGTGAGCACGAAGACGTACCCGAAGATCAGCCAACCCGGCACGTCGCCGACCACCCCGACGGCTATCGCGAACAGGTACTCGGCGGCCCGCAGCGCCGCCGGCACCAGCCAGTCCAGCGGGCCGTTGTGCGCGGCCCCGGCACCCAGCCCGGCGACCAGCAGCACCAGCAGCGCCACCGGCACCGCCCAGCGCAGCCCGTCCGGCGCGTCACCCAACAGCGCCACGACCAGCAGCACCGCCGGGCCGAGCGCGGCGATCACCGCCAGGGTGAGCGGCCCCATCGGGCGGAGGGCCGGCAGCCGGCGGGCCAACGGCCCGTCGTCGCGGTGCAGTGTGGCATCGACGGTGTCCAGTACCGGCACCCACATCCAGCGGGCGCGCAGCGTCCGCAGAGCCCCGGTGTACGCGAACGCCAGCACCCCCCAGACCAGGACCGCGATCAGGCTGACGAGCGGGTTGAACAGCGCGACGGTCAGCGCGATCAACGCCCAGCGCTCACCGATCGGGAAGACCACGGTGCGCTTGAGCCAGTACGACACCGAGCCGGTGTCGGCCTGCACCCGGGTCGACGCCGCGTTGAGCCGGTCACCGATGCCGCCGCCGGCACCCGTCGCCGTACGCGGTCGACGGGCCGCCTCGTCGTGCAGCACCCCGTACCAGGTGTCGGTCATGTGCCGGACGGTCTGCAACGTCATCGCGGCGATGGCGAGGGCCCAGCCGTTGCCCAACCCGGCGTGGCTCACCCCGAAGCCCAGGCCGGCGTAGACCAGGTATTCCTTGGCCCGGTCCGCCATCGTGTCCAGCCAGCCACCCCAGGCGCTGAAGTGCCGGGTGTAGCGGGCCAACTGGCCGTCCACGCAGTCCAGCACGAAGCCGAGGTAGAGCAGCACCGCGCCGCCGACAAGCGCCGGCCGCCCGCCGACGCCGAACAGCACCGCCGCCGCCAGCGCGAACAGCACCGAGATCGCCGTCACCCCGGTCGGGGTGAGCCCGAGCCGGGCCGACAGCCGGACCACGTACGGCGACCAGGTGCTGACGAAGTAGGTGGAGAAGAAGTCGTCCTTCTCCTTGACCGACAGCCGCAGCTCGGCCCGGTCCTCGTCGACGGCGGTCACCGCCGTCTCGGCAGCCACCAGTCCGGGCGCGTCCGCGACCCGGTGCGCGACGAGCAGGCGTACCCGCTGGGCGAAGATCAGCGTGCCGAGTGCCGCGAGACCCGCGACGAGCCGGTCCACGGCGGAGGAGGGGTCGTCGGGTCCGGCTCCCCCGGCGGCCGGCAGCGGCGACACGTCGCCGGACGGGCCGAGCGGTGCCGTGACGGGCCGCGCGCCGACGGCGGCGGCCCGCGCGGCGGCGGCGAGGGTCGGCAGGTCGTCCACGCCGACCCGCAGCGCACCACCGAACACCCCCGTGGCGTCGCCGTCCAGGGCGTCCAGCGGGCCGGCGTCGACCACCTGACCGCGTTCCTCGCGCACGGCGGTCTGACCGGGCACCGGCGGGTCGGTCAGCACCAACGCCACAGTCGGCCCGACCGGGCTGGTGGCCAGGTGCCGCAGCACCGCCGTGTGGGCGACCAGGTCGGTGCCGGTGACCAGCAGCGGGCCGTCGGCGGCGTCGGCCAGCGCGGCCACCTCGTCGAGGTCGCCGGCGAAGCGCACCTCGGCGGCCCCGGCCCGGCGCAACTGGGCGGCCAGACGCTCGGCCAGCGGCTCGCCCGTCGACGTGGTCAGGCCCGCCGCGGACGTTCCGGCGGCGAGCACGATCGCGAGCGTCACCGCGGGACCGCGGCGTGGTACGCGTCGAGCGCCTCGGCGATGGTGCCGTCGAGCGTCAACCGGCCCGCGTCGAGGTACAACCCCCGACGGCAGAACCGGGTCAGGTCCTTTTCGTTGTGTGACACCAGCACCAGCGTGCGCCCCTCCCCGAGCAGACGATCAATCGTCGCGTAACACTTCTTGCGGAACTCCGCGTCGCCGACCGCGGTCACCTCGTCCATCAGCAGGATCGGGTGCGGCAGGTGCGAGATGATCGCGAAGCCGAGCCGCACCTTCATCCCCGACGAGTAGTGCCGCACCGACGTGTCGATGGCCCGCTCCACCTGCTCGCCGGCGAACTCGACGATCTCGTCGAAGTGCCGCTTCAGATAGCCCGCCGACAACCCGTGCAGCCCACCGACCAGGTGCAGGTTCTCCCGCCCGGTCAGGTCGTTGGAGAACCCGGCCGACAGCTCCAGCAGCGGTGCCACCGCGCCGTGCACCCGGATGCTGCCCTCGTCCGGGATGAGCACCCCGGCGATCAGCCGCAGCAGGGTGCTCTTGCCGGTGCCGTTGCGGCCGATCACCCCGACGGTCTCGCCCGGCTCGACGGTGAACGACACGTCCCGCAGTGGCCAGAACTGTCCGGGCAGGGCACCGCGCCCGCCCCGGTGGATGAACAGCTCACGCAGCCGCAACTGCCGACGCCGGTTTCGGACGAACCGGATGCCCAGACCGTCGGCCTCGATGATCGGCGCGGCCACGTCAGAGTTCCTTGAGCACTGCGGGTTCCAACCGGCGAAACGACCACCAGCCGGCGGCCAGCACCAGCACGCTGCCGACGACGGTGGTGGCCAGCAGCCGGGCGTCCGGGAACTCGTCCGGGTACCAGATCGCGTGGTGCAGTTGGAAGATCCCGACAAGCGGGTTCAGCTCGTACGCCACCTTCAGCCACCCGGGCAGGTCGGACTCCCGGACCAGGCTGAGCGGGTAGATGATCGGCGTGGCGTAGAAGAGCACCCGGATGATCAGCCGGAGGAACCGCTCCACGTCGCGCATCAGCACGTTCCACGCGGACAGCAACAGGGCCAGCCCGGTCAACAGGACGGCCTGCACGGTCACCGCGAGCGGCAGGGCGAGCAGCGACCAACCGGGGTGGATCCGACCGTGTACCGCGTAGATCACCGCGATGGCGACCAGGATCGGCAGGCCGGCAGCGTACTCGGCGAACCGGCCGGTGACCCGGCCGATCGGGAAGACCTGACGCGGCACGTTCATCGTGGTGATCAACCGGGACTGGCCGGTCAGCGCGTTCGTCGCCTCGCTCAACGCCGAACTGGTCCACATCCAGGCGAAGATCCCGGTGATCAGGAACAGCGGGTACGACCCGGCCGCCTCACCCAGATGCCGACCGGTGTCGCGGGAGTAGAGCACCCCGAAGACGAACCAGTAGATGGCGCCCATGCCGAGCGGCTCGATCAACGACCAGAAGTAGCCCAGGACCGACTGCTGGTACTTGACCGCCAGATCCCGCCGGACCAGGATGCGCAGCGAGTTGCGGTGCGACCACAACGCCGCGACGCCAGAGGTCACCGCGAGCCTCCCGCCTCCTGAAACGGACGACAGGTTAGCAGTCGGTGAACGAATGCCCCGAATCGGCCGGACTCAGCACTCGATCACGTTGACGGCCAGACCGCCACGCGCCGTCTCCTTGTATTTGACCTTCATGTCGGCGCCCGTCTCCCGCATGGTCTTGATGACCTTGTCCAGCGACACCTTGTGCACGCCGTCGCCGCGCAGCGCCAGCCGGGCGGCCGTGATCGCCTTGATGCTAGCCACCGCGTTGCGCTCGATGCAGGGGATCTGCACCAGGCCACCCACCGGGTCACAGGTCAACCCGAGGTTGTGCTCCATCCCGATCTCGGCCGCGTTCTCCACCTGCTCCGGGGTGCCACCGAGCACCTCGGCCAGGCCCGCCGCCGCCATCGAGCACGCCGAACCCACCTCACCCTGGCAGCCGACCTCCGCGCCGGAGATCGACGCGTTCTCCTTGAACAGCACACCGATCGCGCCGGCCGCCAGCAGGAACCGCACCACACCGTCGTCGTCGGCGTCCGGCACGAAGCGGCTGTAGTAGTGCAGCACCGCCGGGATGATCCCGGCCGCACCGTTCGTCGGCGCGGTGACCACCCGACCGCCGGCCGCGTTCTCCTCGTTGACCGCGAGCGCGAACAGCGTCACCCAGTCCATCGCGTGCAGCGGGTCGGGCGTCCCGGCGTCCGCCTCCAGGCCGCGCCGCAGCTCCGCCGCCCGCCGCCGAACCTTCAACCCCCCAGGGAGTACGCCGTCGCGCTCGCAGCCGCGCTGCACGCACTCCCGCATCACCCGCCAGATCTCCAACAGGCCGGCCCGGATGTCCGCCTCGCTGCGCCAGGAGCGCTCGTTGGCCAGCATCACCTCGCTGATCGACAGGCCGGTGCGGTTGGTCACCTCCAGCAACTGCGCCCCGGTCAGGAAGGGGTACCGCACCTGGGTGCTGTCCGGCTTGATCCGGTCCGCCCCGGCAGCCGCCTCGTCCACCACGAACCCGCCACCGACGGAGTAGTAGGTACGGCGGCGCAGCTCGGCGCCACTGTCGTCGTACGCCGCGAAGGTCATCCCGTTCGGGTGGTACGGCAGCGACCGGCGGCGGTGCAACGTCAGGTCCCGATCCGGATCGAAGTCGATCTCGTGCGCGGCCAGGATGCTGATCCGCCGCTCGGCCCGGATCCGCTCCACGCGAGGACCGACGGTGTCCGTGTCGACAGTCTCCGGCGACTCGCCCGCCAACCCGAGCAGCACCGCCGGACCGCTGCCGTGGCCGTGCCCGGTGGCCCCCAGCGACCCGAACAGCTCGGCCTGCACCCGCGCGACGTCGGTGAGCAGCGCGTCGGCCTTGAGCCCGGCGACGAACGTCCGCGCCGCCCGCATCGGCCCCACCGTGTGCGAGCTGGACGGCCCGATACCGACGCTGAAGAGGTCGAAAACACTGATCATGGCTGCGCTTCCTCGCCGTCGTCCCGGCGTACGGGACCCGGCCGGGTCAGGACCGCCGAGCTGACGGCCCTGATCGTGATCGACCAGGGTAGGGGTCCGGCCGCCCGGGGTGTGGGTGGCCGATCTGCCAGCCTACCCGCCCAGCTCAACGCCCACCCGGCCACCGGAAGTGTGCACCTGCCCGCCATCTCCCCGCCACCAGCCCAGCTCGCGCGCCCACCGCCCGCACCCACGAACCCGCAGAGCCGCCACCCCGTCCCCCCGGTCCCCCGCCCGTGCCGTGCCGTACCTCGCCGTGTCGGCCGGCCGGCCGTGCCGTGCCGTGCCGCAAGATCGTGCTCGATCGTGGTTGTAGTGGCCTCCCCCGTCCTCGATGCCACTACAACCAGGATCGAGTGCGATCTTCGCCTGGCTTCCTCGGGTTGCTCGGGGAGGCGTCAGCGAGGGACTGCCCGGGTAAAGCACCTACGGGTCCACGGGTTGCCACTCATCCTCAGGACCGAGGGCGAGGTGGCCACCCCCTTCTACCGTGGATTGCAGACGCGGCGCACCGCCGCAGAGTGGGAGTACGACGATGAGTCGCAAACTGGTCCGGCCCCGCGAGGGGCGCATGCTCGCCGGTGTCTGCGCCGGCCTCGGTCGGCGGTTCGGCATGTCCGCCGGGATGGTCCGGCTGCTGTTCCTGCTGTCCCTGCTGCTGCCCGGCACCCAGGTGATCGTCTACCTGATCCTGTGGGTTCTCATGCCGAACGAGGACCGCTACCTGGCTTCCACCCAGCACTGACCCGCGCCCCACCGGCGCCCCCGTCGAGGCCAGAACCCCTGACCGTGAGGCAGCAACTTCACTGAAGTTGCTGCCTCACCAGCGTCAGAGGCAGCACCATCCTCGAAGTTGCGCAGATCTTGCCCAGTGAGCACCGGCCGACGCGGGGCCCGAGCGCGGCGCGGCATGTTCCTCTAGATCCACTCGGGTTTGCTGAAACCGGGGTGTCCGGGGGGTCGCGATAGCCCGACTTCAAGGAAGCCGAGTGGATCATGATGGGACTCAGCGGACGGGCGGCGGGAAGTACATAGCCGCGAGAAGGGCAGCGCCCGCTCCGACGGACGTCGGGGCGGGCGCTGCGGCGCTGCGGTCGTGACCGGCCTGACGGGTCAGGGGGCGGTGTAGGTGACGGTGATCTGCTGGTAGCCGAGGGAGCGCAGCAACCCTTCCAGCATCTTGCGGGTGTTCTCCTCGGCGCGGGCGGAGAGCCCGCTGTCCCGGGCGGCGGCGGTGATCCGGTCCTCGGCGAGCTGGTAGACCTGCTGCTGCCGGTTGGGGTCGTTGCCGACCAGGTCGCCGAGTCGGTTGAGCAGACCGCGCTGCTCCGCGAAGACGTAGCTCTTCTCCATGTCGAGGTTGGTCTCGCCGAGCTGCGGTGCGGGCAGCTTGATCCCGACGGACTTGCCGTCGGCGGACTGGACGACGGCACCCTCACCGATCTTGGTGAAGTCGACGTACGCCTCGACGCTGCCGGCCCCGACGAACAGGGTGCGCTCGTTGAGCAGGAAGTCCGGAACGTTACGCCTGTCGTTCTGGGTGTCGACCACAACCTGGAAGTTGCCCTCCGCGGCCACGTAGCGGCTGAGGTCCTGGATCGACTTCAGCAGCGGCGGTTGGCTGCGGTCGGTCTGCTCCTTGGCGAACGGGTTGCGGAAATCCGGCAGGAGGCCGGTCGCCTGGATGCCGAGCAGCGCCACCACCGCCAGCGCGGCAGCGCCGAGCAGCAGGAGCAGGCCACGGGCCGCCCCGCCACCACCGCCGAAGCCACCTGCGGTCGGGCCGCCGGGGGGACCGGCCGGAGGGTCACCGGGGCCACCGGAGCCGCCGCCCGGCGTATCCGTGGTCGGCTCGGGTGTAGCGGTCGACCGCTCCCGGAGGTCGTCGCCGGTCGGGTAACCGGGAAACTCCCTCGTGGGCTCGTTGCTGCCAGCGTCGCGGGCCATCACGCTCACCGTCCTCGTCAGACACGTCGTCTGTCAATGACGGTACGGCCCCACTACGACAGTCGCGCGTCGAGCGCCAGGACAGCACAAACGGGCAGGTCAGGCGAACGCGGAAAGCCCGGTGAGCCGTTGCCCGACGACGAGTTGGTGGATCTCGGAGGTGCCCTCGTACGTCAGCACGCTCTCCAGGTTGTTGGCGTGCCGCATCACCGGGTACTCGCCGGAGACGCCGTTGGCGCCGAGGATGGTGCGGCACTGCCGGGCGATGGCCAGGGCCTCCCGGACGTTGTTCAGCTTGCCCACGCTGACCTGCTCGGGCCGCAGCCGGTGGGCGTCGGCGAGCCGACCCAGGTGCAGCGCGAGCAGTTGCGCCTTCACCAGCTCGACGGCCATGTCGGCGAGCTTCGCCTGGGTGAGCTGGAAGCCGGCGAGCGGGCGACCGAACTGGGTGCGGGTGGTGGCGTACGCCAGGGTGGTTTCCAGACAGTCCCGGGCGGCGCCGACCGCGCCCCAGACGATGCCGTACCGGGCTTCGGTGAGGCAGCTCAGCGGCGCCTTGAGCCCGACCGCCTCGGGCAGTTGGGCGTCCGCCGGAAGCCGGACGTCGTCGAGCACGATCTCACCGGTCACCGACGCGCGCAGCGACATCTTGCGGCGGATCTCCCGGGCCGTGACACCTGGCGTGTCCATGGGTACGGCGAAACCACGCACGCCCTCGTCGGTGCGCGCCCAGATCACCGCGACGTCGGCGATCGGCGCGTTGGTGATCCACATCTTTCCGCCGGTGAGCAGCCAGTCGTCGCCGTCGCGGCGGGCCCGGGTGGTCATCGAGGCGGGGTCGGAGCCGTGGTCCGGTTCGGTCAGGCCGAAGCAGCCGATCGCCGCGCCGGTGGCCATCGACGGCAGCCAGCGTTGCTTCTGCTCCTCGCTGCCGTAGCGCCAGATGGCGTACATGGCGAGCGAGCCCTGCACCGAGACCAGGGAACGGAGGCCGGAGTCCCCGGCTTCCAGTTCCTGGCAGGCCAGCCCGTACGCGACGGCGGAGGCGCCCGCACAGCCGTAGCCGGTCAGGTGCATGCCGAGCAGGCCGAGCTTGCCGAACTCGAGGGCCAACTCCCGGGCCGGCACCCGGCCGTCCTCGTACCAGTCGGCGACGTGCGGTCGCACCCGGTCGTCGACGAGTTGGCGGACGACGTCGCGGATCTGCCGCTCCTCCTCGCCGAGCGACGAGTCCAGGTCGAGCAGGTCGAGGGCAGCCATGCCGCCACCCTAACGAAACCTCAGCCGACGCCGCTCACTCGATCGACCCGGAGAGCACCAGCACCCGCGCGTGGATCTGGTTGCGCTGTTGCAGGGCGGCGCGGAGTGCGCGATGCAGCCCGTCCTCCAGGTAGAGCCCGCCGTTCCACTGCACGACGTGCGGGAAGAGGTCACCGTAGAAGGTGGAATCCTCGGCGAGGAGCTTGTCGAGCGCCAACTCGCGCTTGGTGGTGATCATCTGATCGAGGCGCAGCGGACGGGGCGGGATCTCCGCCCACTGCTTCAGGGTCAGGTTGTGCTCCGGGTAGGGACGCCCGTCCCGGACCGCTCTGAAGATCACGACGGCACGCTCCCCTCCCCGTGGCCGGGCCGACCGACAGCGCCGAGCCGGGCCGCGGCGGGCACCGCGCGGCGCGGCACCGATGACCGTGCCAGCCTAGCCGCCCAGCGCGCGCTGCGTTCTGCTCCCTGATGTCAGTTTCGCTACCGGTCGTCCGATCCGCATCCGGACGAACGGGACGTCGCGCTCAGCTCCACCGCCCGCGCCGGACAACCTCGTCCACTCCACGACGTCCACGGCGCAGCGACGGTGACCGATGGTCGGGTGCCCGGTAACCGATTGTGACGGCACCGATGGGCTGGTACTCCGCCGGCACCCCGAACGCGTCCCGGTAACTGGCCAGCCGCTGCGGGGCGATGCCGAAGAAACACGCCCCCAACCCCTCGTCCACGGCGGTGAGCAACATCAGCAACGCCGCGAAGCCGGTGTCCACGTGCCAGTACGGCACCGGCCACCGATCGGTGGACCGGTCCGTCCAGCCCTTGTCCGGCTCGGCGTACCGCTGGAGGTAGGCCGACTCGTTGGCGTGCGGCACCACGATGAGCGGCGCCCGACGCATCCCTGCCAGCCAGCGCTCGCGTCCACCGCCCTGCGGGGTGGTGGCCGCCCAGAACCGTTCCCGGTCGGCCGGCTCCTCCAGCACCAGGAAGCCCCAGCCCTGGGCGAACCCGGCCGACGGTGCGCGGATCGCGTGGTCGAGCAACCGATCCACCACGTCGGGCGGGACCGGACGGTCCGGGTCGTAGTTGCGCACCATCCGCCGACGTCGGACGACCTCGGCGAACTCCATCAGGCCCCGGGCCGGATGCCCCAGGCACCCCGCCAGGTCGTACCGGGCTTGATCGTGAGCAGGTCCTTACCCGACCGGAACGCGTCCGGCGGGCAGGTCATCGGCTCGATCGCCACCGAACGGCGGTGCCGCTCCCCGGTGAGCGCGTCCCCGGTGAACACCTGCCACCAGCCGAACTCGGCATCGGCCCAGATGCTCACCCCGGTCGAGGAGCCCGGCGCGGCCAGGCTCACCGACGAGCCGCCATCCGCGTCGCGGATCACCTCACCGAAGCAGGAGTCCAGCACGGCCGCGCCGATCCGACGGGGGCTGGTCCAGTCGTACTCGGTGCCGGCCACCGGGGTCACACCGACCGGCAGCAGCCGACCGTCGACGAGCACCCGGCCCCGGGTGGGCAGCCGCAGGACCAGGTCGTCGACCGCGACGCCGGGCAGTTGCAGGTACGGGTGCACGGAGAACCCGAACGGCGCCGACTCGCCACCGATGTTCGTCACCTCGTGCTCGGCACGCAGACCGTCCGCGCCGACGCTCCAGCGGCTGAGCAGCCGCAACGGCCACGGGTAGCCGGGCTGCGGCGGCAGGTCGTAGCCCAGGGTCACCGCGTCCGCCGACTGCTCCAGCAACTGCCACGGCACCCAGTTGACAAGCCCGTGGATGGCCACGTGCCGCTCCGGCTCGGTCAGCGGGAGCTGGTGCGTCCGCTCGCCGAACGAGTAGCGGCCGTCGCGGATCCGGTTCGGCCAGGGTGCCAGCACCTGCCCGGCGCAGCCGGGGCAGACCTCGTCGGTCTGGTACCCGTCGACCAGGTCGACACCGTCGTGCCGGTACGTCCGGAGCCCACCACCCACCTCCACGATGACGGCCTCGTGGCCGGCGGCGGAGATGGTCCACTGGGCGCCGGAGAACGCGCGCTGCTCGGGGCTTTCCATGTCGGCGACCCTAACCGGTCAGGTCCGGTCCCCGCTCGACGCCGCCGCCCGGTAGCGCAGCAGTGCCGGGAACGCGACAGCGAGCACCACGACGAGCACCGCCGAGGCGAGCCCGCCGGCCACCCAGGCCACCCCGCCACCGAACCCGGCGGCCATGGTGCCGGCCCGCAGGTCGCCCAGCCGCGGGCCACCGGCCACCACCACCGTGTTGACGCCCTGGAGCCGGCCGCGCATCCGGTCCGGTGCGTAGACCAGCAGCATCGACTGGCGCAGCACCGCGCTGACCAGGTCGGCGGCACCGGCCACGGCGAGCAGCAGGACCATCAGCCAGAGGTGGTGGGCCAGCCCGGCCGCGGCGATCGCGAGGCCCCAGGCGACCACCGCGACCACCAGGCCGACGCCCTGCCGGCGGAGTCGGCCGATCCAGCCGGAGGTCAGCCCACCGATCATCGAGCCGATCGCGATGGCGCTGTAGAGCACGCCGACCGCTCCGCCGCCACCGAAGCGCTCGTGGGCGATCTCCGGGAAGAGCGCCCGTGGCATCGCCAGGATCATCGCGATCAGGTCCACCCCGAAGGAGAGCAGCAGCACCGGCGTGGTGGCCAGGTAGCGGAAACCGTCGACCACACTGGCCAGGCCGGCGCGGCGGGGCTCACCGTCGGCGGTCGGCTCGGGCGGCAGCGCGGGCAGGCGCAGCGCCGCCCAGAGCATCGCGGTGAACAACACCGCGTCCAACCCGTACGCGATCGGCAGGACCACCGTGGTGTCCGGCGACGCGGCGAGGATCAGGCCGGCGGCGAGTGGGCCGGCCACCGACGCGGCGGTGAAGGTCGTGTAGTTCAGGGTGGTGGCGGAGGCCACCAGGTCGTCGGGCACCAGCCGGGGCAGCATGGCGCTGCGGGCCGGCGAGCTGATCGCGAACGCCACCGACTGCACCGCCATCAACGCCAGCAGCAGCACCGGGCTGCCCACGTTCAGCAACGCCTGGACCAGCAGACCGAGGGTGGATGCCCAGAGCAACAATGAGCCGCCGAGCAGCACCGCACGGCGGTCGCGGGCGTCGGCGACCGCGCCGCCCCAGAGCCCGAAGACCAGCAACGGTACGAAGGCAGCCACACCCAGCAGACCCACCCAGAACGAGTCCCGGGTCAGGGCGTACATCTCCACCGGCACCGCGACGGCGGTGAACTGGAAACCGAACATCGCCACGGTGTTGCCGAGCCAGAGCCGCCGGTACGCGGGCACCCGCAGCGGACGGACGTCGATCGCCCAGCGGCGCGCTCCGCGCGACCGGGCCTCCCGCACACCCGTCACGGCGCCAACCGCTCGACGGTCCAGCCACCCTCGTCGAGGCGGCGGAAGCGGAGCCGGTCGTGCAGCCGGCCGGCCCGGCCCTGCCAGAACTCCACCGACTCGGGTCGCACCCGCAACCCGCCCCAGTGCGGCGGGGTCGGTATCTCGGCCTGGTCGGCGAACCGCTCGGCCGCCTCCTGGTACCGCTCCTCCAACGCCGCCCGGCCGGACACCACCTGTGACTGTGGGCTGGCCCAGGCACCCAGTTGGGAGCCGCGCGGCCGGCTGGCGAAGTAGGCCGTACTCGTGGCGCGGTCCACAGGTGTGACAGGTCCGGCGACCACCACCTGCCGCTGCATGGGAAACCACGGGAAGACCAGGCTGGCGTACGGATTGGCGGACACCTCGACGCCCTTGCGCGACAGGTGGTTGGTGAAGAAGACGAAGCCCTCCGGGTCGTACCCCTTGAGCAGCACCGTCCGGCCGCTCGGCCGGCCGGCCGAGTCGGCGGTGCCCACCACCATGGCGTTCGGTTCGGGTAGCCCGAAGGCCACCGCGTCGGCGAACCACCTGTCGAACTGGCTGTGCCAGTCGGCGGCCAGGTCAGCCTCGGTCAGGCCCAGGTCCGCGGCGTACTCGTTACGCATCGCGGCCGGGGCGGGTGTGTCGCCCGTCACGTCGCCACTCCTTCTCGGCAGGTCCGCCGGCGCCCTCCCGCGCTGGCCAGCCCGCACTGCCCAGTCTCACCGAGTCCGGCGGAGAATGCGCGCCCGGGGATGTCGCGTGCAGCACAGTCGCCCTGGGTCGCGTATCCGGTTACTCAGCAGGCAAGATGTTGCGAACACATCCCTGATGGTCGCCTAGAGGGCGCTCGGCCGACCGGGCCGGATGAGCCGACCGGGCGCACCGACCAGATCCAGGAGAGCGACATGGCCGATTTCAAACCCGGGCTGGAGGGCGTCGTCGCCTTCGAGACCGAGATCGCCGAACCCGACCGCGAGGGTGGCGCGCTGCGCTACCGCGGGGTCGACATCGAGGATCTGATCGGTCAGGTGTCGTTCGGCAACGTGTGGGCGCTGCTTGTCGACGGTCGGTTCGGGCCGGGCCTGCCTCCGGCGGAGCCGTTCCCGGTGCCTGTGCACTCCGGTGACATCCGCGTCGACGTGCAGTCGGCGGTCGCCATGCTCGCCCCGTACTGGGGGCTCAGCCAACTGCTGGACATCTCCGACGAGCAGGCTCGCGAGGACCTCGCCCGGGTCTCGGTGACCGCGCTCTCCTTCGTCGCCCAGTCCGCTCGGGGTCTCGGCCTGCCGGCGGTGCCGCAGAAGGAGATCGACAAGGCGCAGACGATCGTCGAGCGGTTCATGAAGCGGTGGCGCGGCGAGCCCGACCCGCGGCACGTCAAGGCCGTCGACGCGTACTTCATCTCGGCCGCCGAGCACGGCCTGAACGCCTCCACCTTCACCGCTCGCATCGTCGCCTCCACCGGAGCAGACGCGGCGGCCTGCATCTCGTCGGGCATCGGCGCCCTCTCCGGCCCGCTGCACGGTGGCGCGCCCTCCCGGGTGCTCAGCATGTTGGAGGCGGTGGAGCGCAGCGGCGACGCGGAGGGCTACGTCAAGGGCGTGCTCGACCGCGGCGAGCGGCTGATGGGCTTCGGCCACCGCGTCTACCGGGCCGAGGACCCGCGGGCCCGGGTGCTCCGGCGCACGGCCAAGGAGTTGAGCGCACCGCGCTTCGAGATCGCCGAAGCGCTGGAGAAGGCCGCGCTCGCCGAGTTGCAGGCCCGCCGCCCGGACCGGGTGCTGGCCACCAACGTCGAGTTCTGGTCGGCCGTCGTGCTGGACTTCGCCGAGGTGCCGGCGCACATGTTCACCTCGATGTTCACCTGCGCGCGGATGGGCGGCTGGAGCGCGCACATCCTGGAGCAGAAGCGCCTACAGCGGCTGGTGCGCCCGTCCGCCCGCTACGTCGGCCCGGAGACCCGCAAGCCGTCCGACGTCGAGGGCTGGGCCGCCATCCCGCACGGCGTCTGAGCTGTCGCGAAGGGCCCTTCCGCCACGTCTGTCGTGGTGGAGGGGCCCTTCCGCACGTCAGCCGGGCGGTCGCCGCCGAGGTGTGGCGAAGGACTCAGCCCAGTCCTCGGGGGCCCGGCTTCCACCGATGGGTCCGGGTGCGAGGATGAGGGCCGGCAGTGTCGCCGGGCCCGCCCTCGCCCTTGCGGAAGGATCTTCAAGACCGTGGCTGACGCACCGACCATCCGGATTCCCGATGACCTCAAGCCCGCCGACGGCCGTTTCGGTTGCGGCCCGTCCAAGGTCCGCCCAGCGGCGGTGTCCGCACTCGCCGAGGTCGCCACCAGCTACCTGGGCACCTCGCACCGGCAGAAGACGGTCCGCGACCAGGTGGCCCGGCTGCGCTCCGGCATCGCCGAGTTCTTCGCGCTGCCCGAGGGTTACGAGGTCGTGATCGGCAACGGCGGCACCACCGCGTTCTGGGAGGTCGCCACCTTCGGCCTGATCCGCGACCGGGCCCAGTTCGCCAGCTTCGGCGAGTTCGGCGCCAAGTTCGCCAAGTCGGTCAAGGACGCGCCGTTCCTCGGTGACCCGACCGTGCGCAAGGCCGACGCGGGCAGCGCGCCGACCCTTGTCGCCGAGTCCGGTGTGGACGCGTACGCGACCCCGCAGAACGAGACCTCCACCGGCGTGGCTGTGCCGATCGGCCGGGTGGCCGGGGCGGACGAGGGCGCGTTGCTGCTTGTCGACGCGACCTCCGCCGCGGGCGGCCTGGACGTCAACGTCGGCGAGACCGACGTCTACTACTTCGCTCCGCAGAAGTGCTTCGGCTCCGACGGCGGCCTGTGGCTGGCCCTGATGTCACCGGCCGCGCTGGAACGCGCCGCCGAGATCAAGGCGTCCGGGCGCTACATCCCCGCCTTCCTCGACCTGGTCACCGCGATCGACAACTCGCGGCTGGAGCAGACCTACAACACCCCGGCGCTGGCCACGATCTTCCTGGCCGCCGAGCAGACCGACTGGATGAACGCGCAGGGCGGCCTGTCCTGGGCGGCCAAGCGCACCGCCGAGAGCGCCGCCGCGGTGTACGGCTGGGCGGAGCGGTCCAGCGTGGCCACCCCGTTCGTCACCGACCCGGCCCTGCGTTCCAACGTGGTCGCCACGATCGACTTCGCCGACGGTGTGGACGCCACCGCAATCGCGAAGGCGCTGCGCGCCAACGGCATCGTCGACACCGAGCCGTACCGCAAGCTCGGGCGCAACCAGTTGCGGGTGGCGCTGTTCCCGGCCGTCGAGCCGGCGGATGTCGAGGCGCTTACCGCGTCCATCGACTACGTCATCGAACGACTCTGACGTTCGTCACGGTCGGTGTTCGTGGGGGCCTCCACGGACACCGACCGTGATCATCGTTGCAGCTCAGTCACGACATGCCGGGTGTCGCTTCCCCCACCCCGAGACAGATGCGCGTACGGTGGTCCGAGACGCCTGGGTGGCCGACTCGTGGCGTGCGGCCAGCGAAGCGGGACGGAGGCAACGCTATGCGCCCAGTACGCTTCGTCGCCCTCTCCGAGGACGGCCATGCCCTGGTTCTCGCCGACGAGGTCGGGCGGTTGCTCGCCCTGCCGATCGACGACCGGATCTCGGGGGCGCTGCACGCCGAGCCCGGCGCGCCGCCGCTGCCGGCGGCACCGACCACCGTCGACCCGACTCCCTCGCTGTCCCCTCGGGACATCCAGGCCCGCATCCGCTCTGGTGAGTCCGCCGAGGACGTCGCCCGGATCGCCGGGGTGCCGGTCGACCGGGTGCTGCGCTATGCCGGCCCGGTCCTCCAGGAGCGGGCGATGCTCGCCCAGCACGCCCGCCGCACCCGGCTCAAGGGCGCGGAGAAGCCCACCCCGCTCGCCGAGGTGGTCAACGGTCGGTTGAGCCAGCACGGCATCGACACCGAGAAGATCTCCTGGGACGCGTACCGGCGGGACGACGGCACCTGGCGGATCATCGCCACCTGGCCGTCCGGCAAGGCCACCGCGCAGGCCATCTGGGATCTCGACAAGACCCGGCAGTCGGTCGCCCCGCACGACGACATGGCGCAATACCTGTGCGCCGAGCGGCCCACGCCGATCCTCGGCCAGGAGCCGGCGCCGGAGCGCAGCGGGCACGGCCTGCCCGGTCCCTCGCGCGGCGAGCCGAGCCGTGGTGGGCACGGGTTGCCGGCGGCGTCCGAGCATCCGCGTCCGGGCCGGGATCCGATCCGGGCCGGTCGGGACGCGCTGCTCGCCTCACTGGACCGCCCGCTGGGCGCCTCGTCGGGTCGTGGCCTTGAGCCGCGTACCCCTGCTGCTCTTGCCGGTTCGGACGCGCCTCGGCAGCGACCGGTCGGCGGGGGTGCCGCCGCGCTGCTCGGCGGGGGCCAGGGGTCGGCCTTCGACGACGACTCGGACGCGCCCAAGGAGGTGCCAGCCGTGCCGTCGCTGGCGGTGCTGCGGCCCCGCCGCACGGGCGCGGCGGCGGCTGCCGGTGGTGGTGAGTCCACAGATGCCAACGGCAAGCCCCGCAAGCGCCTGCCGAGCTGGGACGACGTGCTCTTCGGCAGCGGGCCGGCCGCGCGCGAGTCTTCCTGACGCTGCGCGTCGACGGGTGGTGAACGGCCACCCGCAGCGACAGAGGCACGTTGGCCTAGCCGCTTGCCCCTACTGATGTGGCCTACAGGGGTTCCCGCGACGATGGCCAGGTGGATCTCGAACGGGCTGTGCCCGCACTGCGGGCCGCCGGCATCGAGGCGGGCCAGCGGGACCGGTCGCAGGACGGACGCCCAGTCCGAGTCCCGCCCGTCGGCGGCGACACGGACTGGGCGTACCCAGAAAGTGCTGGCCCTGCTCTCTACAGCAGCCCATCTCGCGAAGTCCCCGCCGCCCGGTCGAGCGCGGCGACCTCGCGTACGGCCTGGGCGACGGCCGGAAAGTCCTTCTTGAGGATCGCACCGTGGTTGCTGGCGACCTTCGCGGCGATCTGGATGTGCGGGTTGCGGGCGGTCACCGCGTCGAGGCTGGCACGGATCTTCTCCTGCTCGTCACCGCGGCTGCCGAGGGACGTGCCGGACGCGACGACGTACCGCACCGGGACGGTGATGCCGTCGAGCACGGGGCCCAACTCGCGCTCCCGGGAAAGTCTGCCCAGCTCGATGTTGCTGTCCGCCATCTGGGTGGCATTCATTCGCGGGGTCAGACCGGTGGGGCGCAGCAGCGGCATGAACACGTTCATCCGTCGGAACATCTTCCGGATCCGCTGCTCCATGGCCTCGTCGAGCCAGTCGTGCGGGAACGCGCCGTCGACCAGGACCGCACCGAGAGCGCGTTCCGAGTTCCGGTTGGCCCAGTGCGCCCCGACGACCGCTCCGTAGGACCAGCCGACAAGCAGCGCGCGGTCCACCCGCCGGGCCGCGAGGACGGCGTCGACGTCGCGGACGGCGGCCTCGAAGGAGTAGTCCGTCGAGCGCTTCGACTTTCTGCCGCGAGCACGCTCGTCGTAGGTGATGTGCCGCCAACCGGTGCCCAGTTCGGCGATGACCCGACGCCAGTACCCCTGGGTGGCGAACTGGCCGTTGAGGTAGAGCACGGGGACACCGGGACCGCCGGTGTCGGTGACGGCCAGGGCCGTGTCGTCGACCGACACCAGGCCGGTCCACGTCGAGCTGGTCGAGGACATGCTGTTGTTCGTCATCGTGTTCCGTCCTGTTCAGAGGCTGCGGGCGGTGATGTCGCCGTGGGAGGTGGTGGCGCGGATGTCGAGTGCGACGGTGCCGTCGTTGCGGAGGGCGTTGTTGACCCGGCCGTGGCCGGTGCCGGCGTCCAGCGCGGCCGAGACGCCGGCGGCGGCGGCGACCGAGATGTCGCCGGACTGAGTCGTCAGCACGACGGTGCCCTGTCCGGCTTGGGCGATCCGGATGTCGCCCCTGGCGGTGCTGATCTCCGCGGGACCGGCGAGCCGACCGATCTCGACGTCGCCGTCGATCGCGGTGAGGCGGACGCTCGCCGCCTCGTCGATCTTGATCTGGCGGTACGCGCCGTCGAAGGTCACGTCGCCGAGGCGCCCGACACCCCGCAGTTCGGCGCTGGCGGCCTTGGCGTCGATGCGGGAGTCGGCCGGCAGTCGGACGGTCACCTGCAGGGATCCGGAGGCACCGACGAGCGGGCTGCCGGGGGTTGCGGCAGTGATCCGCAGGACGCCGTCGGCGTACGTGACGGTGGCCTGTTCGGCGGCCCTGGTGTCGCGGCTCCTGGTCGGGTCGGTGGGCAGGATCTCGACCGTGGTGTCGATGCGGTCCGCGGCGATGATCTGGATGCGCCCGGCGGGGATGGTCAGGATGGCGGAGATCGGGGCGGGGGTGGCGAACGTCTTCATCATGCTCTCCGGCGCTCGTGCGTGGTTTCTGATATCGGAAACGCTACGTTGCTTTCCAGAATCAGGCAATCACGTCGTTGCAAATGCAAGCCGTTTTCCCAGCTCAGCATGGGCTAATCATTGCAACGAGGATGTCGAGCAATGCAACGACGGCTGCCACGCCTGTTGCAATGGGCCAGAAGTTAACGCTATGGTGAAGGGGCCACGAGACCGCCCCGAAGGACCACCAGGGAGATCCAATGCCGGGAGGCCGACTCACCCAGCAGGAGCGCCAGCAGATCGCGCTGGGGCTGGCCGACAGCCTCCCCTACGCGGAGATCGCCAGACGTCTCGACCGACCCACCTCGACGATCACCCGCGAGGTGATGCGCAACGGCGGCCCCCTGGGCTACCGCGCCGACCTGGCGCACCGCGCCACCGAACGCCGCGCCCACCGGCGCAGACCAGCCGCCGCCCGCCCGACGGCAGCGGTCCTCCCGCAGCACGGGCGCGACGCCGAGGCCGTCGCCGACTATGAGGAGGCCTTCACCACCGTCCTCATGGCGTCGGGTCTGAACAAGATGGGGGCCCGCGTGTTGACCTGCCTGTTCACCACCGACGCGGGCGCCCTCACCGCGTCCGAGCTGGCCCAGCGCCTTCAGGTCAGCCCGGCGTCCATCTCCAAGGCGATCACCTTCCTGGAGGGCCAGAGCCTGGTCCGCCGGGAACGCGACGAACGCCGCCGCGACCGCTACGTCGTCGACAACGAGCTCTTCTACCAGGCGACGATCGCCAGCGCCCGAGCCAACGACCAGCTCGTCGCCACCGCGCGGCAGGGCGTCGCCCTCCTCGGTGCGCACACCCCGGCCGCCGCCCGCCTGGAGAACATCGCCCGTTTCCTCGACTTCATGAGCGAGAGCATCGTCCGCGCCGCCGAACAGGCCCGCGAAGTCCTCCGCAGCGGGCCCGAGACTGCCGCTGCCCCACCGATCACGGCCCCGGGGCAGGCCCCCGTGCGGGTGGTCCCGCCGACGGCACCGAATCAGAGCGGCCAGGCGGCGAGCCGGTCGTAGCGCGGGCCTCGGGAGTCGAGCTGGCTGCGCATCAGCAGCAGCTCGGTCGCCGGCCACTCCGGGCCCTGGTAGTCGTCCAGTGCGGCCTGGTCGGCCTCGACGTCGGCCGGCTCCATCCGATCGCCGGGCCGGGCCACGGTCAGGTGTGGGCGAAACGGCCTGACGTCGTACGGCAGCCGAGCCTGCCGCAACCGGGACCGGACCAGCCCGGCCAGCACGTGCAGCGCCTCGACCTCGCCGCGCAGGCCCACCCAGAGCACCGTCGACCGGCCCTGACCAAACCGGCCACCGCCGCTGAGGCTGAGCCGGGCCAGGGCGTGCCGGCCGGCACGGAACCCCTCGGCGGCCAGCCCGAGCGCACTCCGCACCTCGACCAGCCGGGCCGCCTCGACGTCGCCGAGGAAACCCACTGTGACGTGCAGATGGGCCGGATCGGCGAGCCGGACGTCGATGCCGGCGGCGGACACCGCGCCAACCCGTAGCCGTGCGACCTGCGCGCCGAGGTGGTCGACCGAGTCGGCGGGCGGGTAGACCGCGACGAAGAGCCGCAACCGACGCTCAGCGGTGCCGTTGCCAGTGCCCGGCCCGGGCCGCGGGCAGGGTCAGGCCGGCCGCGTGCAGCACACCCTCCACCCGGACCCGCTCGATCTCCTGGTCGACGCCCTCCAGCTCGGCGAGGTGTTCGGTGATGCCGAGGGCGCGGCAGGCCAACCGGAGCCGATCGTCGTACGCCTGCAGGAGCGCGCCGTGCCAGACCATCGACCGGCCGGTGCCACCGAGTCGTTGACCACCGAGGCGGCGCAGGTCGGCGGCGAGCTGCTCCAGGGGCCGGCGGTCGACACTGTCGAAACCGCTGAGGTCGATGTCCCGGGTCAGCGCGTCGGCCTCGACGGCTCGGTCGAGACGGGCGATGGTGCGCTTCTCCCGTCTGCGCTCACGCCACTCGGACCAGCCGCAGACGACCCGGTCGAGGATCTCGTCATAGCAGAAGAGCAGGGCGAACGCCGCCGGCAGACTGGCGACGGCAAGGAACGCCAGGGCCAGCATCAGCGCGCGTCCGACTCCCACGTATCGACGCTAAGCCCCGTCGTGCCGCCCCGCCAGCGATTTGGCCGCATCCGCACAGTCCGGGCAAGGAGACCGCCGCGGTTGCGCCAAACCTCAGCAGTCGGTGGAGGTCACGTAGAAGCGGGGCATCGGGAGCACCCGGAAACGCAGCCGGGCACCGGAGCGGCGCAACTGCCAGGTGAGAGCGATCAACGCGGCGGCCAGCGAGATCAACGCACCCATCCAGATGCTGGCCCCGGCACCGAAGTGCTCCGCGACCCAGCCGATCAGCGGCGCGCCGACCGGGTTGGTGCCCAGGAAGACGAGCACCCACAGGGACATCACCCGACCCCGGAAGGCGGCGTCCACGCCCAACTGCACCCGCTGGTTGGCGGCCTGGGCGAAGAAGACCATGAAGAAGCCGGTCGGCACCAGCAGCACCACGACCAACCAGTACGCCGACGCGAGGCCGACCAGGGTGCCGAAGCTGGCGCAGGCGATCGCCGCACCGAGCACCAGCCAGACCGACGGGCGGCTGCGCCGGCCGGTGCCGCTGAGTGCTCCGCCGAGCGCGCCGACGGCAAGCGCCGTGCTGAACAGGCCGAAGGAGGCGGCACCGGTGTTGAAGACCGTCTTCGCCAGCGCGGCCAGGGTGAGCTGGAAGTTGAAGAGCGACATGCCGATCACCGACATGACCGCCATCGGCAGCAGCAGGTCGGGCCGACGCCACACGTACCGCAGCCCGTCGATGACCTTCGCGGACGCCCGCTCGTCGCGCGGCAGCAGGGCGTCGCGCTGCAACTCGGCGGTACGCATCCGGACGACGTTGACCAGGGGCGCGATGGAGCTGACGGCGGTGAAGAGGAAGACCGGGCCGACGTCGAACGCGGCGATGGCCAGGCCGGCGACGGCCGGGCCGACGATCCGGGCCGAGTTGAACACGGCGGCGTTCAGCGACAGCGCGTTGGGCAGCAGGGGCGTGCCGACGAGTTCGGAGACGAATGCCTGCCGGACCGGGGTCTCCACGGCGTTGGCCGTGCCGAGCAGCGCGGCGAAGGCGAACACGTGCCAGAGCTGCACCAGGTCGGTGAGGACCAGCAGGGACATGCCGAGCGCCAGCAGGCTCCAGAAGGCGTTGGCGGCGAAGAGCAGCACCCGCTTGTCGTACCGGTCGGCCAGCCGGCCGGAGAGCAGGGTGAGCAGCAGCACCGGGGTGAACTGGCAGGCGGTGACCACGCCCAGCGCGGTGGCCGAATTGTTGGAGAGGTCGAGGACGAGCCAGTCCTGGGCGATGAACATCATCCAGACGCCGATCAGCTTGATCAGCTGCCCGGATGCGAAGAGGCGGTAGTTGCGAACCTGTAGGGACTGGAACATCGTGCTCAGCTTGGCCTGCACTCTTGGTGCGCCTCCTCGGACGTACGCGTCATCGACAGGTGACGGCACGGCCCGGTGGGGCTGGGCGCGGGCTCAGGCGCGAGCGAGCTGCTGGAGAATCTCGGCGGCCCTGTGCAGGGTCTCCCGTTCGTCCTCGTCGAGCGCGGCCAGCCGGTGGGCCAGCCACTCGTCGCGGGCCCGCTCGAACTGGTCGAGCACGGCGTGCCCTCCCTCGGTCGCCGCGAGGATGACCTGCCGACCGTCGGTCGGATGGGGTGTCCGCCGCACGAGGCCGCGGTCCTCCAACTTCCCGACGATCTTGGTCATCGTCGGTGGTTGCACCCGCTCGACGTCGGCCAGTTCCCGGGGGGTCATCGCACCCGCCAGCCGCAGGCTGGTGAGCGCGGAGACCTGGGTGACCGTGAGGTCGCCGACCGGTCGGGCCTGGCGGACCCGCCGGTTGAGTCGGGTGATCGCATCACGCAACTGAGGGGCCAGTTGCGCCGGTGGCACGCGTTTCGCCGTCACCGTCCGCTCCGTCACAGTAGTTAGCTTAACTAATGAGCATGGCTAACGACATCGGTTATGACCAGGCTCACGAGGACGTTAGTGCTGCTCCGGGCGGGGAATCCTGTTCGGTTCCCCGCCCGGACGAGCGTCAGAACACCAGCGATTCGATCGGCCCACGCAGGAAGTACAGCACGAACAGCACGGCCACCCCGTACAGCAGCGGGTGCACCTCCCGGGCCTTACCCCGGGCCAGCTTGAGCACCACGAAGGTGATCAGGCCGGCACCGATCCCGTTGGAGATGGAGTACGTGAACGGCATCAGCACGATCGTGAGGAACGCCGGGATGGCGATCTCGTAGTCGGACCAGTCGATCGTCCGGACCGCGGTCATCATCAGGAAACCGACCACCACCAGCGCCGTCGAGGCCGCCTCGAACGGCACGACCACCACCAGCGGCGCGAGGAACATCGCCAGCAGGAAGAGCACGCCGGTGACCAGGCTGGCCACACCGGTCCGCGCACCCTCCGCGACACCTGCGGCACTCTCGATGTACGACGTGTTGCTGGAGGTGCTTGCCGCACCGCCGGCCGCCGCGGCGATCGAGTCGACGAGCAGGATCTCCTTGGCCCGCGGCGGAGTGCCCTGCTCGTCGAGCAGGCCGCCCTCCTGGCCCACCGCCACCATCGTGCCCATGGTGTCGAAGAAGTCCGTGATCAGCAGCGTGAAGACGAACATCAGCACGACCACCCAGCCGGCGCGCCCCCACGAGTCCAGCACGTTGAACTTGCCGAGCAGCGACAGGTCCGGCAGGTCCACCACCGTCTTCGGCAGCTCCGGCACGTTCAGCGCCCAGCCCTTCGGGTTGGGCTTCCCGTCCACGAACGACGGGCCGATGTTGCCGACCGCCTCCACGATCACCGCCAGCACGGTGGAGGCGAGGATGCCGATCAGGATCGCGCCCTTCACCCGGCGCACCACGAGCACCAGCGTGATCAACAGACCCACCACGAAGACCAGCAGCGGCCAGCTCACCAGCTTGCCGCCGATGCCCAGGCCGACCGGGACCGTGGTGTTCGCGGCATCCGGGAGCCGCCGGACGAAGCCGGCGTCCACCAGACCGATGATGGTCAGGAACAGACCGATGCCCACCCCGATCGCGGTCTTCATCTGCGTCGGCACCGAGCGGAACACCGCGGTCCGCAGACCGGTCAGCACCAACACCGCGATGATCACACCCTCGATCACCACCAGGCCCATCGCGTCGGCCCAGGTCATCTCGGGAGCGATCTCGTACGCGATGAGCGCGTTGACACCCAGACCGGCGGCGAGCGCCAGCGGGAACCGGCCGACCACACCCATCAGGATGGTCATCAGGCCGGCGACCAACGCGGTCCCGGCAGCCAGCGCGGGAATCGGGAGGGTCTTGCCGTCACCGTCGACGGCACCACCCAGGATCAGCGGGTTGAGCACCACGATGTACGCCATCGTGAAGAAGGTCGCCAGGCCACCGCGTACCTCACGGCTCACCGTCGAGCCACGGGCGGAGATCTCGAAGAACCTGTCGAAACCGTTACGGGGATGAGCGGGAGTGGGAGGTGTGCCGTTCTCGGGCGGCGCTACGGCCATCGGGTCCTCGCAGGTGATCTTCCGGTTGTCGCGCGCATCGTCCCAGATCACGAGCGGGCAGGGGAAGTAGATCGCGTACGCTTGCCGAATGCCGAACGAGCAGCCACCGCGGCCCGCACCACTGGACCCGCCGATGGTGCCGTTCGCTCTCGCCGGGTTGGTCGCGTGGGCGGTGGTCGGCCTGGTCCTGCTGATCTTCTTTCGGGGCTGGCTGACCGACCACGGTCACCAGAACTGGCTCTGGACCTGCCTCGCCGGTTTCCTGTGGGGCTTCCCGGGGCTCGCCGTGATGATGCGCCACGACGCCAACCGTCGCCGGCGACGCGCGAGCTGACCCCACCACCGCACCCGGTCGCCCCCGGCGCGAACGGTCAGGAGTGCCCGTACGGCTCCGCCGGCTCGGTCGTCTCCACCGAGCCCGGGGCGCGACTGACCGACATGGCCTCCACCGCGCTGTCGTCGTACAC
Organism: Micromonospora sp. NPDC048935; assembly: GCF_043197875.1. NCBI lineage: Bacteria > Bacillati > Actinomycetota > Actinomycetes > Micromonosporales > Micromonosporaceae > Micromonospora > Micromonospora sp. NPDC048935. Next base: position 538,189 of record NZ_JBICTZ010000002.1, read on the forward strand.
CGTCGGTAGTTCTTCGACAGCGGTCTCGGCCGCCTCGATCAGCGTCTCGGAGTGGGCGCCGCAACCGTGGTCGGCGCTCACCACCCGGCCGTCGTCGGGGGCGTAGAAGTTGCCACACGCCCCGAACGCCTGCCGCATCGCACCGGCCAGCGGCAGGTAGAAACCGCAGGTGCCGCAGCGGGCGGCGGCCGGCGCTGCCGTGGAGATGGGCGCGGCGGGGCCGTGGTCGCCGTCATACCAGCGCTGTGCCGCCTCGATGCGACCCTCGCGGGAGAGCACGCGCGCCCGCCCGAGGCCCAACTCCCACGCCGTCTCCTCGACCGCCGGGTCGTCGGAGAGCACGTAGCCGGGGACCAGCCGGTCGTCGTCCGGCGAGGTCGGCAGCAGGTCGCCCGGGCCCAGATCGCCCGGCTTGAGCCGCTCCTGCCAGGGCAGCCAGCCGGGCGCGAGCAGCGCGTCCGGGCCGGGCAGCAACACCGTCTCGCAGATGGTCACCGTCTTGCTGCGCGACACGCGGGTGACGGTGACCGCCCACCGCCAGCCGCGATAGCCGGCGAGGCGACACTCGAAGTAGTGGGTCACCAGCCGTTCACCCTCGGCCACGACCTGCAGGTGGTCGCCGACGTCGTCGGCCTCCACCTCGGTGATGCCGGCGCGGGCCACCTCGACGGCGGCGGCGCAGACCTGGTCGAGACGGGCGGCGCGGGTGGAGGCGGGCCTGGTCACCTCACCATTGTTCCCCATGCGCCCCGCAGGGGTGACAGTGACTCCCGGGGAACCTTTCCCCGTGGTGGCGCGGCGTACCCGGATCGGATGGGCGAGGATGGTGCACATGCCGTCGTACTCCCGCTCCGGGCGATCCGTCCTCGGCCGGACCGTCGGCACCGGCATCCGTGCCGTTCGTCTGCTGCTGCGTGGTTCGGTGGGCAGCGGCCGTTGGGTGACCCGGCGCGCCGGCCGGGCCCGGGCCCGGGGTGCCGGCGGCGAGGTCGGCATGGTTCGCCTGTTCGACCTGCACGCGGTCTCCTGTGCCGGTGACACGCTCATCGCCATCGGCCTGGCCGGGACGATCTTCTTCAACGTCCCGCTCGGCGAGGCCCGCAGCAAGGTCGCGCTCTACCTGCTGGTGACCATGGTGCCGTTCGCCATGCTCGCCCCCGTGGTGGGCCCGCTGCTGGACCACTTCCGGCACGGCCGGCGGTACGCTCTGGCCGCCACGATGCTCGGCCGCGCGTTCCTGGCCTGGTTGATCTCCGACTACATCCACGGTTTCGGGCTCTATCCGGCCGCGTTCGGGGTGCTCGCCCTGTCCCGGGCGTATGGCGTGGCCCGGTCCGCGGCGGTGCCCCGGTTGTTGCCGGAAGGGCTCGGCCTTTCCCAGGTGGGTGCCCGGGCCAGCGTCTACGGCACGGTCGCGGGCGCGTTGGTGGCGCCGATCGGGTTGGCCGCGTTCTGGTTCGGCCCCCAGTGGCCGCTGCGCGTCGCCTCGGTGATCTTCCTGATCGGCATGGTGATCTCCCTGCGGTTGCCGCCGAAGGCCGACTCGGAGCCACCGGAGCGGGTGCCCCGGCCGCTGCGCGCCCTGCGCCGCCGCGGTGGCGACCGGCCCCTGGGTCGGGGTCGTCCCGCCGGTCGAGTGGTGATCGCCACCCTGATCGGTGCCGCGACGCTACGCGCGGTGTACGGCTTCCTGCTGCTCTTCCTCGCCTTCGCGATCAAGAAGGGCGACCTGACCACTGTGGCGTTCGGCCGGGACCTGGGGGCCGAGTGGGCGTTGGGGGTGGTCGGCGGGGCGCTCGCGGTCGGCACCTTCCTGGCCACCGCCATCGGCACCCGACTACGCATCCACCGACCGGCCGCCATCCAGTCCAGCAGCATGATCATCGTGGCGGGGGTGGCGGTGCTCACCGTCATCCAGTTCTCACTGGTGATGGTCGCTCTGCTCTGCCTGGTCGCGGCGTTGGTCAGCGGGATCTCGAAGCTGGCCGTGGACGCCTCCATCCAGGAACGCATCCCGGAGCGGCTGCGGGCCAGTTCCTTCGCCCACTCCGAGACGGTGCTGATGCTCGCCTTCGTCGCCGGTGGAGGGCTGGGCCTGGTCCCGTTCGACGGCCGGATGGGCATCGCGGTCGCCGCCGGGGTCGGTGTCCTGGCCGCGATCCGGGGTGTGCTGGTCGCCGCCCGGCTGCGTGGCGAGAAGTTGGCCGGCCGCCCGCTCGGCGACGACGAGCTGACCGAGGACGAGTCGGCGGACGAGCCCGGGGATTCCACCCCCACCTCGCCGGCACCGGCGCAGAGCAGCTCCCCGCCGTACGAGGATCCGGGCCTGGCCCCGCCGGGCTACCACATCTACCGACCGTCCTCCTCCGTCGGTGGCCCGGGCGGCGGTGCCGACGAGGAGACCCGCCGGGAGTCCCCCGGATCGCTCTCGTGACCGGTCTGCTGGTGGTGACGGCGGTGCCGGCCGAGGCGGACGCGGTCCGCGCCGGGCTGACCGACCCGACCGTGACCGTCGCCCCGATCGGCGTGGGCCCGGCCGTCGCCGGTGCCGCCACCGCACGCCTGCTGGCGCTGGCCGAGGCCGCGGGACGCCCGTACCGCGCGGTGGTCAGCGCCGGCGTGGCCGGCGGCTTCACCGGCCGAGCCGAGGTCGGTGACACGGTGCTCGGCACCGCCAGCATCGCCGCCGACCTGGGTGCCGAGTCACCTGAGGGTTTCATCCCCGTCGACGAGCTGGGCATGCCACTCGCGCTGCTCGGCGTCGGCGGTGTGGTGCGGGCCGACCCGGTCCTGCTGGCGGCGCTGCGGGCCGCCCTCCCGGCGGCCACGATCGGCCCGGTGCTCACGGTCAGCACGGTCACCGGCACCACCGCCAGCACCGAAGAGCTACGCGGCAGGCATCCGGAGGCGGTCGCCGAGGCCATGGAGGGGTACGGCGTGGCGGTCGCCGCGGCGCAGGCCGGGGTGCCCTTCGCCGAGCTACGTACCATCTCCAACCCGATCGGCCCCCGCGATCGTGACGCCTGGCGCCTGCGCGAGGCCCTCACCGCCCTGACCGCGGCGGCCCCGGCGTTCGCGCTGACTGCTACCGAGGGGGACGGACTTCGAGCGTGAGCGCCGACGGCCGACTCGCCTGTACCTCGAACCCGCAGGCGACCAGAAAGAGGACGTTGCCGCCGTCGGCCATCGCGTGGACGGTACGGATGTCAGCGACTGCCATCTCGCTGGCCAGCAGCTCGATCAGCTGACGCGCGATGCCTAGGGTCCGCAGGCCAGGCGCAACGACAACGCCCTCCAACACCAGCTCACGTCGGTCGCCCCAATCCTCACCGAGGAGGAGATCCAGGCTTCGCTCATGGGCCCTCAGCTCACCGACCGGCCCGGCCCCGGGCAGCTCGGCGAGAAGGTGCCACGACGTGGTGGGCAGCCCTTCGAACGCGCGCCGAAACCGCACCTGGGTCCGCGCCTGGGCCCGCAACCGCCGCTGGTCACGTCTCGCCCGATCGAGGTCGTACGTCAACTCCGGAACGCGTACCGGCCACAACCGCTGCGGAAGCGTGTAGGAGTGCACCCACCAGGCACCGGGCCAGTCCTTCAAGGTCAGGACTCGACGGACGTCGAGGTGCGCTGGGTAGCGGCGACCGGCCTCGTCCCGCAACTCGTCCCGCAGGTCGTGGTCGGGCACCTGCGGTGACTCGTCAACCGCCGCGGAGGCGTCGGGGAGTTTGAGCACGAGCTCACCGCCGGCCGCGCGGACCAGCCGCTCCACCGTGCGGAATGCCGGCCCGGCACCCTGCCCCGCCTCGATGCGCGCCAACGTGCTCTTCGGGACCCCGGACTGCTCGGCCAACTCGCGCTGGCTCAAGTCGGCACGTCGACGAAGATCCCGCATGATCGCCCCCACGTCGATCGCACCCTTGTCGGCAGCCACCAGTCCATGGTTTTCCGCTCAGCTCGCGCCGTCAACAGCATCAGCCCACCTGTGGATAACCCTGTGGACAGTGCCCCTGGCGCTGTGTACATCCCTTCGTCAGCACCTGTAGAGCTGCCCCGCCAATGGGGCAAGCGGGTGCACCTCGCCGCCACGGCACGGCACGGCCATGGCACGGCACGGCCACGGCACGGCACGGCACGGCCACGGCACGGCACGGCCACGGCACGGCCACGGCACGGCACGGCACGGCCACGGCACGGCACGGCACGGCACGGCCACGGCACGGCACGGCCACGGCACGGCAGCACCTTGCGGACGCCGGCGCGCCCCACAGGTGGGGCAGCTCTACAGGGAGCAGAGGTGACGACCGAGCCCCGCGACGGCTCGCGGACAACCGGCGATCGGGGCGCCGGAGACCGGCGGTGAGTCGGCGGCCGGTCTGGCGGCGGCTCGCGGACAGACAGCGAGTGCCCGACAGATCACAGGCACCAGACCGCGCCGACCGAACGCGCGGGGGCGGGGATAACGTGGGGGCGTGGCGCTCTCTCTGGCGATCTCGCCCTGCCCCAACGACACGTTCGTCTTTCACGCCCTGGTGCACGGGCGGGTGCCGGGCGCGCCGCCGGTCGAGGTGACGTACGCCGACGTGGACGTCACCAACACGGCCGCCGAAAAGGGCGCGTTCGACCTGGTGAAGGTGAGCTTCGCGGCGTTGCCCTGGCTGCTCGACGACTACCACCTGCTGCCCTGCGGCGGCGCGCTCGGTCGTGGCTGCGGTCCCCTGGTGCTCACCAAGGGCGACCGCACCGACCTGACCGGCGCCACGGTGGCCGTGCCGGGCGACCGGACCACCGCGTACCTGCTGTTTCGGCTCTGGTCGGCCGGACGGCCACCGGCCCGCATCGAGGTGGTGCCGTTCCACGAGATCATGCCGGGCGTCGCGGCTGGCCGCTACGACGCCGGGTTGGTCATCCACGAGGCCCGGTTCACCTACCACCGGCACGGCCTGAGCGCCCTCGTCGACCTCGGCGAGTGGTGGGAGGCCGACACCGGCCTGCCCATTCCCCTCGGCGCGATCTTGGCCCGACGCGGCGCGGTGGACCCGGCGGCCGCGGCCGGCTGGGTCCGTGAGTCGGTCCGGCAGGCCTGGGCGGACCCGGCGGCCAGCCGGGAGTACGTGCTGGCGCATGCCCAGGAGATGGAACTCGACGTGGTGGACCGGCACATCGGCCTCTACGTCAACGAGTTCACCGCGGACCTCGGCGAGGCCGGTTTCGCCGCGGTGGCGGCACTGCTCGACCGGGCCGCCACCGCCGGCCTGGTGCCTCAGACCTCCAGCTCGCGTGCGACCGCGTGGACCAGCTGAGCGATCTTCTGCGCCGTCTTCTTGTCCGGGTACCGACCCCGGCGCAGGTCCGGCTGGACCTTCGCCTCCAGCACCTTGATCATGTCTTCGACGAGGCCGTGCAGCTCCTCGGCCGGCCGACGGCGCAACTCCGCCATCGACGGCGGCGCGTCCAGCAGCTTGACTCCCATGGCCTGTGCGCCCCGACGACTGTCCACCACGCTGAAGTCGACCCGTTGACCACCCTTGAGGTCGGTGACACCCGCCGGCAGCGCGCCCTTGGGCAGGAACACGTCGCCGCCCTCGTCACTGGTGACGAAGCCATACCCCTTGGCCGTGTCGTACCACTTCACTCGCCCCGTAGGCACCTGAGAACCCCTGCTTCACTTGAGCCGCTACTGCTCCAAGGCTAGCTGGATCATGCCGTCGAGCGCCGCCGGGAATTCACTGAGATCGTCCAGCACCACCCTCGCCCCGGCCGCGCGCAGCTCATCGCGGGAGCACGGGCCGGTCGCGACACCGATGCCGGGCACCCCGGCGGTCGCCGCCGCGACCATGTCCGCCACGTGGTCACCGACGTAGTGGGTCGCGTCATGCTCCCGCAGGGCCGTCGCCTTCTGCTCGGCGAACAGGTCACCGGCCAACTCGTCGACGGTGAGGCCGAGGTGGTCCAGGTGCAGCCGGGCCAGCCGACCCATCTTCGACGTGACGACGAGCACACGGCCGCCCCGAGCCCGGATCGCGTCGATGGCCTCCCGCGCGCCCGGCAACGGGACCGTCGGGGTGATCGCGTACGCCGGATACAGCTCGCGGTACGCCCGTACGGCCGACTCGACCTGCTCCGGCGGGAACCAGTGCGCGATCTCGGTGCGCAGCGGTGGCCCGAGCCGCGACACCGCCAGCTCCGCGTCCACCGGCACGCCCGTCCTCGCCGTCAGCGCCCGGTAGGCCGCCGCGATGCCGGGGCGGGAATCCACCAGGGTCATGTCGAGATCGAATCCGACGGTCAGTGCGGGCATGTCGAGAAACCTACCCGGTGACCCCCACTCGGCCGGACGTCCGAGGGGCGCGAGAGCCCACTGCCGGGCTAGCGTGGAAAGACGATGACCACCTCACTCGCCGACCACCTGCGGTCGCTGCCCGACGAGTCACTGGCCGCGCTCCTCCAACTGCGGCCCGACCTCGTCGTGCCCGTGCCGGCCGACGTCTCCGCCCTGGCCATCCGGGCCCAGTCCCGGGTCTCGGTGGCGCGCGCGCTGGACGGGCTGGACCAGTTCACCCTCCAGATCCTCGACGCCGCCCGCCTCACCCGGAACCCGGACGACGGCACCACGGCCACCGACGCCGTGCTCGCCATGGCGACCGCCGGGCCGCACCCGCCCGCTCCGACGGCCATCCGGGCCGCCGTGGGCCGGCTGCGGGCACTCTTTCTGCTGTACGGCCCGGAGCACGCGCTACAGGTGGTGCCCGCCGTCGACGAAGTCGCCCCGTACCCTGCCGGGCTCGGCCGGCCAGCCGCGGAGCTGGACCCGCGCACGGCCGCGCTCTGCGCGGACCCGGCGAAACTACGACGGACGCTGCTCGCCGCCCCACCCTCGGCCCGGGCGATCCTGGACCGGTTGGCGGCCGGCCCACCGGTGGGCAGCGTGCCGCCGGGCGCTCTGCAGGCACCACCGCTGGGCGCGGCCGACCCGGTGCTCTCCGACCCGACGAATGGTGGCGCCCCGACCGGCTCCCCGGTGCGCTGGCTCGTCGACAACCGGCTCCTGGTCCCCGTGACGACCGGCTCGTCGACGGCCAGCGGCACCGTGGAGTTGCCCCGGGAGGTCGGCCTGCTGCTCCGCCGCGACAGCGGGCCGCTCGGGCCGCTGCGCACCAGCCCACCGCCGGTCGCCGCCGCGCCCCGTGAGGCGAAGGCTGTCGACTCGGCCGGCGCCGGGCAGACGATGGAGGTGGTCCGACACACCGAAGGGCTGCTGGAACAACTCGCCGACGAGCCCGCGCCGGTGCTTCGCTCGGGCGGCATCGGTGTGCGGGACCTGCGTCGGTTGGCCCGCACCGGCGGGCTGGACGAGCCGACCGCGGCGCTGCTGCTAGAAGTGGCGTACGCGGCGGGGCTCGCGGGTGAGCTGGAGATGCCCGGTGCGACCACCAGCCGGTACGGGGCGGACCAGCAGGTGCTGCCGACCGGCGGGTACGAGGTGTGGCGGGCCGCCTCGCTGGCCCAGCGGTGGGAGCAGCTCGCCCGAGCCTGGCTGACCATGAGCCGGCAGGTGGGTCTGGTCGGCCGGCGCGACGACCGGGACCGGCCCATCACCGCGCTCTCCGCCGAGGCCGAACGGGCCAGCGCGCCGGCCACCCGGCGGGCGGTGCTCGGTGTGCTCGCCGACCTGGAGCCGGCGACCGCTCCCACCCCCGAGGAGGTGCAGGAGTTGCTGGACTGGCGGGCACCGCGGCGCAGCCGGGGCCGGGACGCCGCCCACCGCGAGGTGCTGGCCGAGGCCGCGCAGTTGGGCGTGACCGGGCTGGGGGCGCTCACCTCGTACGGTCGGCTGCTGCTGGGTGACCTGACGTCGGCCGATGAGCGGGGTGACGACGACCCGCTGGGCGTGCACGCCGACGTGGAGAGCGGTGACCCGTCCAGTGCCGCCCGGGCCCTGGACGCGCTGCTGCCCGCCCCGGTCGACCACTTCCTGGTGCAGGCCGACCTGACCGTGGTGGTGCCCGGCCCACCCGAACCGGCGCTCGCCGCCGAGTTGGAGGCGATGACCGAGCTCGAATCGGCCGGCGGGGCCAGCGTGCACCGGGTCACCACGGCGAGCGTGCGACGGGCGCTGGATTCCGGCTATACGGCCGACGACCTGCACGACGTGTTCCGGCGACGGTCGCGTACCCCGGTGCCGCAGGGGCTCACCTATCTGGTGGACGACGTGGCCCGCAAGCACGGCGGGCTGCGGGTCGGGCTGGCCGGGGCGTACCTGCGCAGTGACGACGAGACCCTGATCAGCGAGGTGCTCGCCGACCGCCGGTTGGAGTCGTTGACGCTGCGCCGGCTCGCGCCGACGGTGTTGTGTACGCCGTACCAGGTTGGCCGGTTGTTGGGTGCGTTGCGCGACGCCGGGTTCGCTCCGGTGCAGGAGGACGGCACCGGCAGCACCGTGCTGGCCCGGCCTCGGATCCGGCGGGCGCCGGCCCGGGTGTCGGTGACCACCCGGACACTCGATCCGCTGGCCGCCCCGAAGCTGCCCATGCCCCGGCTGCTCGGGGTGGTGGAGCACATCCGGCGGGGTGACGCGGCGGCGCGGGCGGCCCGACGGGCACCGGCGGTGGTGCGGGGCGGGGCGGCGGGGTTGGGCGGCGGCCCGGTGCCGGCGCACACGCACAGTGAGGCCCTGGCGGTGCTCCAGCAGGCGGTGCGCGACAAGGCGCTGGTCTGGGTCGGGTACGTCGACGCCCACGGGGCGACCGCGTCGCGGCTGGTCAAGCCGGTGTCGATCGGTGCCGGCTACCTCCGCGCCGAGGACGAACGGACCGAAATGCTGCACACGTTCGCGCTGCACCGGATCACCGCGGCGGTGCTTGCGGACTGAGCGGGGCGATGCCGCCGCCGGCCCGGTCGGTCAGCGGCGGCTGCGGCGGACGGTGCCGATCACCGAGATGACCAGTAGCAGCGCGAAGCCGGCGCCGGCGGACTCCCCGACCGAGTCGACGAAGCCCTGCCGCAGCACCAGCCAGCCGAAGAGGAACCACCCGACGAGGAGCGTCGCGGCGACGGCGTAGGCGATCACCGTCGCGCGGGACACCTCGTCGGGTGGTGTTTGTTCGTGCTCTGGGATCACCTCACGGTCGACCGTCATGCCCAGCCTCCCCGCCCGGTCCAGCCCTGGCCTCCCAGCGTGACACTCGAAGGACCTGTCGGACAGGGGGTTATCCCGGTGATTCGCTCCGTGTCGGTCAGGTGCCGGGGCGGCGGCCGATCAGCACCACTCGGGTGCCGACCCTGCCCAGCTCCCACATCCGGACGGCGTCGACGTGCAGCAGGTTGACGCAGCCGTGCGAACCGATCGACGTGTCGTGCAGGTAGGTGGTGGTCTCGTGGAAGCCCATCCCCGAGGTGAAGTGCTGCCAGTACGGCAGCCACACCTCGTACGGGTCGGACCACTCCTTCGGGTTGCGAAAGTTGACGGTGAACGTGCCGGCCGGGGTGCGGTAGCCGGACATGCCGGTGCGGGTCACCGTCGGCGACATGATCACCTTGCCGCCGCGGACCGCCCAGACGGTCTGCCGGGTCAGGTCCACGCAGAACGTGGTGCCCGTGCCGGCCCCGCACCGTTTCGGGTCGGTGGTGGCGAGGCGCCGGGCCACGTCGTGGGTGGTTGGCCCGGCGCGACCCTCGACGGGGCGGATGCCGTACCTCTTCTGGAACTTCTTGATCGCGGCGCAGTCGGCGGCGGACTGCCGGCCGTCCACGGTCACGGCCCCGAACCCGCCCAGTCGGGCCAGGTAGGTCTCCACCTCACGCTGGTGCTGCCCCTGGGGGCAGCCGGCAACCGTCGGCGTACCGGTGCTGGTGGTCGGCTTCGGCGTCGCGCTGCGGGTGGGTTTCGGCGCCGGGGGCCGGGATGCCTTCGGCGTCGGGCTGGGTGCGGCCGGTGTGGGCCGGTCGCGCTGGTCCGGGCCGGGCGTAGCGCTCGCCCCCGTTGCCTGTTCCGCCGCACCGGCTGGGGCGGCTCCCCCGCCACCACTCCCACCGGCCTGCGGATCGAACGCGCACGCACCGGCGCCGACCAGCACAACCACCACCAGAGCGACCAGCCGGGAGGAGATCCGGGCACACCTCATGGAACCTCCCCCTGGCCGTCGTTCCCTTACTAGACGTTCGTGAGTGCCGTCACGGTTGCGCCCGGTGCGCATCTTTCTTCGCGGATCCCACATCGTGCAACACTGGATGGTCGGCCAGCGGCGGGTATGCGACCCGTCCCAGCCGGACGACCAACCGAGGAGAGGACGCTGGCGTGAGCGGTGGACCACTGATCGTGCAGTCGGACAAGACGCTGCTGCTGGAGATCGACCACCCTGACGCGCAGGCCTGCCGGATGGCGATCGCGCCGTTCGCCGAGCTGGAGCGCTCCCCCGAGCACGTGCACACCTATCGGCTGACCCCGCTGGGCCTGTGGAACGCCCGGGCGGCGGGTCACGACGCGGAGGGTGTGGTCGACTCGCTGCTCAAGTACTCGCGCTACCCGGTGCCGCACGCGCTGCTCGTCGACGTGGCCGAGACGATGGACCGGTACGGCCGGCTCCAGCTCGCCAACGACCCGGCGCACGGGTTGGTGCTGCGCGCACTGGACCGGCTGGTGCTGATCGAGGTGGCGAAGAGCAAGAAACTCGCCGGGATGCTCGGCGACAAGATCGACGACGACACGATCCGGGTGCACCCGTCCGAGCGCGGCCGACTCAAGCAGGCCCTGCTCAAGCTGGGCTGGCCGGCGGAGGATCTGGCCGGCTACGTGGACGGTGAGGCGCACCCGATCGAGCTGGCCGAGGCCGGCAAGGACGGGCGCAAGCCGTGGACGCTGCGGTCGTACCAGCGGGAGGCCGTCGAGGCGTTCTGGGCCGGCGGGTCGGGTGTGGTGGTGCTGCCCTGTGGCGCCGGCAAGACCCTGGTCGGCGCGGCGGCGATGGCCGAGGCGAAGGCGACCACGCTGATCCTGGTCACCAACACCGTCGCGGGCCGGCAGTGGAAGCGGGAGCTGATCGCCCGTACGTCGCTGACCGAGGAGGAGATCGGGGAATACTCCGGCGAGCGCAAGGAGATCCGCCCGGTCACCATCGCCACGTACCAGGTGCTCACCTCGCGGCGTGGCGGCGCGTTCACCCACCTGGACCTGTTCGGGGCCCGCGACTGGGGCCTGGTCGTCTACGACGAGGTGCACCTGCTGCCCGCGCCGATCTTCCGGTTCACCGCGGACCTCCAGGCCCGCCGCCGGCTGGGCCTCACCGCGACACTGGTACGCGAGGACGGCCGCGAGGGTGACGTGTTCAGCCTGATCGGCCCGAAGCGCTACGACGCGCCGTGGAAGGACATCGAGTCGCAGGGCTGGATCGCCCCGGCCGAGTGCACCGAGGTCCGGGTGACCCTGACCGACGCGGAGCGAATGTCATACGCGACGGCGGAGGCCGAGGAGCGCTACCGGATGGCGGCGACCGCCCGCACGAAGCTGCCGGTGGTTCGCGCGCTGGTGCAGCGGCACCCCGAGGATCAGGTGTTGGTGATCGGCGCGTACATCGACCAGCTACACCAACTCGGCGAATATCTGGACGCGCCGATCATCCAGGGCTCGACCACCAACAAGGAGCGGGAGCGGCTGTTCGACGCGTTCCGGTCCGGCTCGTTGCGGACCCTCGTCATCTCCAAGGTGGGCAACTTCTCGATCGACCTGCCCGAGGCGGCGGTGGCGATCCAGGTGTCCGGGACGTTCGGGTCACGCCAGGAGGAGGCGCAGCGGCTCGGTCGGGTGCTCCGCCCGAAGGCGGACGGCCGGCAGGCGCACTTCTACACGGTGGTCTCCCGGGACACGATCGACACCGAGTACGCGGCACACCGGCAGCGCTTCCTCGCCGAGCAGGGGTACGCGTACACGATCGTCGACGCCGACGACGTCCTCGGCCCGCCCCTCCCGACCGTCGACTGACCCGCCCGCTCGGCGCCGTGGTGCGCTCGGCGCCGTGACGCCTTGATCGACTCGGATTCCTGAAAACCGGGGCGTCCCGAGCGCCCCGACACCCCGCCTTCCTGAAACCCGAGTTGACCAAGGCGCGAGCCGACCCAAGAGCCGCACACCTTCCCTGATGTTGCTGCCTCCGCGCGCCAGGAGGCAGCAACATCCCTGTAGTTGCGCGGATCAAGGAGAGCGACGCTCACCCGAGGCCGACAGGTGACGCTCTGCGCAGGCGAGTTCGTCGGCGCTCGTCCGGGCCCGCTCGATCAGCCGGCGGACGGACGCGGTGCGCCCCTGGACGACGCCGGTGGCGGCGGCCGGCCGCCTCGCGGCCCGCTCGATCAGTCGGCGGACGGACGCGGTGCGCCCTGCCGATCGACCCCCTCGCGCCGTGCGGACGACGAGTCGGTCAGCCCTGACGTCAGCGGGAGAAGCGGTCCACCAGCACCGCTAGTCGCCGGTCGTGGTCGGCGCGGCGGAGTCGACCGCTGCGCATCAGCGTGACCAGCCCGTGCAGGCCGCTCCAGAACGTCTCGGTGACCGCCTCCAGGTCGTCGTCACCGGCGATGGGACGTACCGCGTCGGCCAGCTCGGCGAAGCCCCGGGCGAGGTCGGTCGGGACGTCCTGGCTGGCGAACGGCAGGTCCACGGCGAGGGTGAACATCGCGTCGTAGAGGGCAGGCCGCCGTTCGGCGAAGGCGGTGTACGCCGCGGCGACGTCGGCGACGGCCTGCCGGGGGTCGGCGGCCGAGGTTCGGGCCGCGGCCAGGGCGGTGGCCAGCTCGTCGAAGCCCTCGACGGCGACCGCCGCCATGATGGCGTCCTTGCCCTTGAAGTGGCTGTAGAGGACGGGCTGGCTGTATTCGATCTCGGCAGCGAGCCGCCGGGTGGTGACGGCGTCCCAGCCCTCGGCCAGGGCCAGGTCCCGGGCGGCGGCGACGATGGCCCGTTCCCGTTCCGCCCGCTCGCGCTCCCGGCGCGTCTGAGTCGACATGACAAAACCCTAGCACCGCTAGCAAATCTGCCACCGATCCGCTAGCGTCGCTCCTATATCTAGCAACGCTAGGAACTGGAGCGGACTATGTTGTCACCCCTCGCCTACGGGCTCGCCGTCGTGCTCAGCCTCTTCGTCGTCTTCATCGGTGCGCGGTTCCTGCTGGTGCCGCAGGCCGCAGCCGCCGGGTACGGCGTACCGGCCCGGCCGGACGGCGATCCGGCCTACCTGACGGTCAAAGGGCTGAAGGATCTCACCTTCGGGCTGATCGGCCTCGCCCTGATCGCCTTCACTTCGGCCGACGCGGTCGCGTGGTTCATGCTGATCGTCGCGCTCGTCCCGCTGGGCGACACCCTCATCGTGCTCCGCAACGGCGGAACGAAGGCCGTGGCCTTCGGCATCCACTTCGCGACCGCCACAGTGGTCCTCCTGGACGCAGCCCTGCTGTTCGCCCTCTAACGCCCCCGCCACCCCCACCCGGTGATCATGAGGTTTGCGTCATCAACGGGCCGATCGGTGACGCAAACCTCATGATCACCGGGCCGGGGGGGCCGGGGTGGGGGGCCGGGGTGGGGGGTGGATCGGTCAGGGGGTGGGGGGTGGGCAGCGGTCGGGGAGGGTGACCTCGCCGGGGTGGAGGTCGAAGGTGTCCATCGTGAACCACTCGTCCAGCTCGGGGTCGAAGAGGTTCTGCAGGCCGAACTGCAAGACCTGCCACCACCGGGTCGAGTCCCGCTGGTCGACGTAGATGTCACCGAGCGCCAGCGGGAACCGGAAGAACTCCCCCGGCACGGTCGAGCCGCCGACGACCCCGACCCGCCAGTGGTCGACGTGCCGGTCCTTCTCCCCCTGGAGGATCTCCGGCCCGACGTAGCGGGCGGTCTTCAGCTTGTCGTTGAAGATCTGCCGATTGAAGAACCCCGGCACCTTGCTGCACGGGCGCGGCGGGAACAGCGGGATGTTCGGCCATTTGTAGGTGAGCGTGTAGAGGGTGTTCTCGTAGATCAGGTTCGTGAACCAGATCGGGTGCTCCGGGCCGCCGGCGATCATCTGGCTGTTGCCGTCGCGGCCCTGCCAGGTGAACGGCACGTCGATGCCGAGGTCGCGCACGACGTACCGGCCGGTGCCCCGGAAGTCCGCCGGCAGCAGCGGCGGGCGCGGCTCGCGCGGCACGGGCACGGTAGGGACGTCGGCCTGGGCCGCGCGGGGCAGGGGCGCGGCGGCCGGGCCGGGCGCGACCACACCGAGGGCGAACAGCCCGCCGGCCACGACCGACAACAGCATCCGATGTGTACGCCTCGACGCCATCGCCCCTCCGCCACAGTGCACAAGGGCGGGCGCTCCGACGGCGGGCCTGCCTCCGGCGAAGCGTATGAGCAGGCCAAGCGGGGCGACGGCGGATCGCAGGGACTCCCTCGGAAGGGTGAGACAGCTGATCGACTCGGCTTTCCGGAAGTCGCGGTGTCCGAGGCGCGTGGATACCCCGGCTTCACGGAGACCGAGTTGATCAATCCGAGGAGCGCGCCGGCCCGGGACCAGCGATCGGTCCCGGGCCGGCGTCCACGCGGACCTGACTACTTGATCAGCTTCCAGGGACCGGACTTGTCACCGGGCTCCTGGCCGCGGGTCCACCACTTCGCCTCGTAGACGTGACCCTTGAAGGAAACCCGGTCTCCGGCGTTGTAGACCTTGGTGAGCGTCCAGGCCGCCGGGCTGTTGTCCGGCGGCGTGGGGGCGATCTCCTCCCAGGAGCCGTTGCGGTCGCCCGGCTTCTGGTTGCGGGTGTACCACTGCGCCCGCCACTTCCTGCCGTCGTACATGGCGTAGTCGCCCGAGTTGAAGACCCGCGACGCGGTCCAGATCGCCGTGCCGTCCTCGGTCATGGCGATTTCCTGCCACGCGCCGTTGGGGTCGGCACCCGGCTTCTGGTTCTTCGTGTACCAGGAGGCCCGGAAGACCCGGCCCTCGTAGGTGACCCGGTCCCCGTCGTTGTAGACGGTCGACGAACTCCACTGCGCCGGCAGGATCACCGTCAGGGTGGTGGTGGCCTGCACCGCCGTCAGGTGGTCGTCGCCCGCGTACGACGCGGTCAGCGTGTGCTGGCCGCCTGCGAGGCCCACCGGGAGGGTGAACGTCGCGACGCCGTTGGTCACCGTGGTCGAGCCGCGGACGGTCGTACCCTCGCGCAACTCCACCGCACCGGTGACCGGCGTGCTGCCGGCCGTGACCCGCACGGTCACCGTCGCCGCGGTGCCCCAGTCGGTCGGGGCGGTGGTGACGGTCATCGTCGGGACCCGCTTGGCGGTCGTGAACACCGCCGGCTGGGCCACCGCCTCGCCGCCGTCGGCGCTCCTGGCGGAGACGATCCAGCCGTACGAGATGCCGGGCAGGAGCTTGTCCCAGGTTGCCGTGGCGACACCGTTCGAGGTGACCTCGTCGGTGCCGATCGTGCCGGACGGCACGTACGCGGCCAGCGAGTCGGTGCTGAACGAGGTTTTGCGGGTGGTGAGGTCCACCGGCAGGGTCAGGTTGTCCTCCGAGCCGTTGTAGCGCGGCTTGGGCTGGCTGCCGTCCTGGCGGATGTCGTACTCGGTCGCGCCGAAGTTCTTCAGGAACGGCGAGTACGTGTCGATGTGCATCTCGGCCCGGTCCACGTCGAACTGGAGCAGTCGCAGGAAGCTCGCCCCGAACTGAAGCCTGTCGGTGGCCTTGTGGTCCGGCTTGCCGTCACCGTTGACGTCGATGGTGCCGTCGGCCGCGACCTGTTTCGGCCACAGCTCGGCGGCGGTGACCGTGTAGAACTGGTAATCCGCCAGCAGCTCGACGACGTCGTGGCTGACCGTGACGCCGATCTTCGACTTCAGGTTGGTGCCGACCCCGTGCTCGTGGCCGGCGAGGACCAGGAACACGTTCGGGTTGGTCTCGACGACCTGCTTGAACAGCGGCGAGCCGTCCGGCGCGGAGAAGTCCGCCCCACGGCCGTCCGGGTTGGCCGACGGCTTCAGGTAGTCGTGGGAGAGCAGGATCCCGTTGCGGTCCCGGTACCGCTTGAAGATCGAGTCGGCCCACTTGGCCTCGGCCGGCGTCACACCGTACGACAGGCCGACCGCGACGAAGTCCAGACCACCGGCGGAGAAGAGCAGGTAGTTGTTCTGGTTGTCCTTGCCCGGCGTGACGGACCCGTCGGCCTTGGTCACCTCGTCCCACGCGTGGTATTCGGTGCCCTTCGGCCAGGACTTCGCCGTCCCGTAGTACCGGTCGGCACTGAAGGTCCGGCTGAACCGGGACGTGGGGCCCGTCTCGGCACCCAACTGGTCGTCGTGGTTACCCGCGATCACCTGGTTGACCACGCCGTTGTCGTCGAGGATCTTCTGGAAACCCGAGGCGGTGGCCAGTTCCTTCTCCACCTGCTCGTGCAGGCCGGGCCGCTTCAGTGTGCCGTCCGGGTTCTTGGCGAGTGGGTCGTAGTAGTCGTTCTCGATGACGTCGCCGGTGTGCGCGGCGTACGCGATCTTGCGGCTGTCGGCGTTGTCGGCGATCCACTGCATCTGGTCGCGGTACGCGGCCGACCAGATCGCCTGCTCCTCGGCCGTCTCGACGTCGGAGGGCTCGGCGTTGCCGTCGAAGTCGTCGTACGTTCCGCCGGCCGCACCCTCGGTGACGTACTGGGTGTCGGTGAAGTGCGCCAGCGAGAAGTCGTACGACGCCGGGTCCTCGAAGCGGTCCTTGTCGTTCTGCGCCGACTCGTCGTGCGGGGACAGGTCGTCGGCGAACGGGTCCTCGCCGGTGACCAGCACGTGCACCACAGCGCCGTCGCGGTAGCCGGCCTCGACCTGCGCGGTCAGGACGGTGTCCTGCCCGGCCTGACCACGTGAGCTGGTCAGCACGACCCACTTCCCGGTGGCCGGGTTCCAGGCCCGCAGCGCCACGATCCGCGCCGGGTCGATGGTGCCCGACCAGCGCAGCGTCGGCTCCTGCTTGGTCGCGCCCAGCGGCAGGTCGTACCGCTGGAAGATCACCCCACGGCTGGACGGGGTGTCGATCGTCGCGCCGTCGAGCGGGCGCAGCGAGGCGACGTCCACGCTCTTGTCGTGCTGGACGTCGAGCGTGGTCGGCACGTCGGCCGCCTCGCCCTGGTAACCACCCGTCGGCAGGACCACGTCGGCCTTGGTGAAGGTGGCGGTCAGCCCGACACCCTCGGCACCCGGGATCCGGGCGGAGAGTTCCGCCGAGAGCGGGTCGGTGCCCTTGACCGTCGAGTTCAGCTCGGTCGGGACGTCCGGGATGCTGGCGCTGCTGAACCGCACCTCGCGGGTGGCCGTGTTGCCGAGCGCGTCGGTCGCCGTCAGCGCGATGGTGTGCGCACCGGCCGGTAGGCCGTGGCCGATCTGGTCACCCTGCCTGACGGGCGCGCCGTCCAGCGTGATGACCGGCGTACCGGCGACGCCGGAGGCGTCCTTGACCTTGACGTTGAGCGCGACTGTCGAGGTCAGCCGCTGCCCGGCAGCCGGGACACTGCTCTCGATCTCCGGTGCGGTGTTGTCGGTGGTGAAGCGCCGCGTCGAGGTCTTGTCCCCGACGACCGCCCTGATGGTGTGGGCACCGTCCGCGACAGTCGTCGTGTCCACGTCCGCGCGCTTGCCCAGCGCCGGCAGCGCCGCGCCGTCCGGAGCGGTCACGTCGAACAGGACCATCTTGGTCAGCACCGCGTTGTAGCTGCTGCCACAGGTGCCGTCGCCGAGGTACGTGGTCACCTGCGAACCGGGCGGGTAGGTCCCCGAACCGATCGTGACGGTCGTCTGCGCGATCGAGCGGGTCAGCTGGGTAGCCTTCGCACCTGTCGGCAGCAGCTCGAAGTCCCGCAGGGTGAAGTCGTCGTAGTTGTCGCAGCCGCCCGGCTTGGCACTGCCATGGTCGTTGCCGGCGACGAACTCGACGGCGTTGACACCGGGCACCAGCCACTCGTTCGGGAAGGTCAGGTCGGCGACCTCCTTCTCCCACATCCCGATCTCCAGCGGGATGCCGTTGACCAGCACCCTGTTGTCGTACCCGTTGTCGCTGCCGTTGCCGCCGACGAACACCTTCAGGTGCGCGTCGCCCCCGCTACCGAGGGTGTCGACGGTACGCGTCGTCGGGGCGTCCGCGATGGTGAAGTGGAACTCCGCGTCTCTGTTGGCGGCACACGTCCCGTCGCCCAGCGCCAGCGCGGCGGCGGTCGTCTCCGCCTTCGTCACGGTCGTGCCGCTCGTGGTGACGAGGTACGTGGTGCCGGCCGTCACCGTGCCCGCGGTGCTCAGCGCGAGGCTCGTCGCCTCCCGGGTGAGGGTGAAGTCATCATGGTTGGCGCAGGTCGCACCGTTGAGAGTGCCGTTGTAGTCGCCGGTCCGCACCTCGACGACGTTGTCGCCGAGGTGCAGGAACCGGGTCGGAAACGCCAGCCTGACGTCCTCCGCTCCGGTGGCGCCGTAGTCGCCGCCGAGATCGACCCGGTGGCCGTTGACCAGCGCGTAGTTCTGGTAGCGGGCCTCGACGGAGTTGCCGGCCTCGACCCGGAGGCCGAGGGTGGCGGTGCCGGTGGCCAACGCCTCCGCGTTCTCGGCGGGCTTGTCGTCGATGGCCAGCGACTCGACGTGGTCCCTGCCGCCGGTGGGCAGCGCGGCGATGACCGGACGCGTGCCACGGATACGGGCACCGTCACCGGGGGTGACGACCGCCGCGCCGGCCGGCGAGTTGTTGACGTCGACAGTCACGGACGTCTTCGCGCCCGATTGGGTGGTCGCGCTGACCGTGTGCGTACCGTTTGTCAGCTTCGTGGTGTCCAGGTCGGTACGCAGGCCGGACGTGCTGCCCGGCTCGCCGGAGATGACGAAGGTCAGGGCCTGGTTGAGCAGCTTCGTGGAGCTGCCGCAGGTGCCGTCGCCGAAGCTGTAGCTGAACAGGTTCTGCTCGCCGTCGGCGACCACGCCGAGCAGGCTGAGACTGATGCTGCTCAACGCGTAGTCGTCGTAGTTGGGGCAGCGGCCACCCTCACCGTTCGGCAACTCCTCGTAGCCGACGGCGGTCTTCGTGGTCGTGTCGACCCAGTTCGCTCCGGCCTGGACGGTGACGGTGTTCGTGCCGGCCTGCAACCAGTCGCCGGGAAAGTCGAGGGTGCCGACCTGACCACCCGGGATGTCCGGGAGGTAGACCCGGTCGGCCTCGGCGGTGTGACCGTTGACGGTGATGTAATTGCGGTAGCGGGCCTCGGTGCCGTTGCCGCCCATCTCGAAGGCGAAGTGGGCGGTGCCGGCGGTCTTGTCGGCGCCGATCCGGTCACCGTCGACGGCGAGGGTGGTCACCGAGTCGTTCTCGGTGACCGGCTCGACGACGACGGGGACCCTACCCTCGATGTTCTGCCCGTCGTGCAGGCTGATCAGCGGCGCGTTACCGCTGGTCGGGACCGTCTCTGCTCCGGCGGGGGTGGGGCCGAGGGTCGTCGCCGGTCCGGCAATGAGCAGGAGCGCCACCGCGGACAGAAGTCCGCGTGTTCGCTTCCTACGCGCACGTGGTGCGTGCGTCATGGCGAGGTTTCTCCTTTGTTGGGTGCGAGGAACCGCCCACGCCGAGCACCGGAATGCCGACCGCGGCGGGCAAGGGAGGCCAGAGCGGGTGGCCGGTCTCAGGACGACGGTCGGGAGGGGGCGACCCGCCGGCGACGTACCAGGCGTCGCAGCAGCGAGACGACGCCCGCGACGAGCAGCAGGGGGCCGACGCTCCTGGCGACCTTCCAGGCGGTGGCGGGGCCGTGGTCGGCCGCGCTCGCCACACTCGCCGCGCTCGTGGCGGACGCGCCGCCGAGCACCCAGTCGTGGGAGTACGCGTCGGGGCCGTACACCTGGCGTTTGCCCTGCGGCCCGGTCGCCACCGTGCGGTACGCGGGGTCGAGGTCGCTCAGCATCCGGATCTCGATGCGGGCGACGCCGACCGGAGCCGGGCAGGTGTAGTCGACGTCCACACCGGACGCGGCTGGATCGCTGGCCTTGCCGAGGGTGCCGGCGCACGCGTGACCGTCGCTGCTGAGCGTGATCTGCCGGAGCAGATAGGTCGCGAACTGCGCCGACGACGCGAGCACGGTCCCGTCCGAGTCCCGGGTGTCGACAGCCCCGTCGAGCAGGACGCGGTCCTGCGGCAACAGGCCGAGGTGGACGCCGAGCAGGGTCAGCTCGTCGACGCCGCCCGCCTTCCACGTCAGGCGCACCACCTCGGGACGGATCGCGTCCGCCGCGATGGTCACGGTCTGCGGATAGCCGTACGGGTGGGCGTTCGCGGGTACCGCCGTGGCGAGCAGGGTGAGGGTGAACGCCACCGATATCACGACGCGGCGGGGCCACCGTGCGGTTGAGGGCATGCCAGCGCTCCGGTCTACAGATGCTGTGGCACGCCGGTGGGCGCAGCCGTTCAGTGACCCTGCCGGCCGTCGGCGAACTCGCCAGGCGAGCTTGATGAGAAACGAGCGCAGCGGGGATGAACAGTTAGTTGATCAACTGAACTCTCCTCAGGCGGCGCTGAGCTTCCGTAGGACGTACTGGTTGAGGCTCATGCCATCCTCGGCGGCGTGGATGGCCAGCTCGCGGTGCAGGCTCTCGCCGACGCGCAGGTTGAACTTGCCCGAGTAGCTGCGCTCGGCGAACGGCTGCGGCACCGCCTCGCCCTGCTCCTCCATGTCCGTGATCACTTCACGCAGTAGATCCTGGAGACTTTGCAGAGCCTCGATCTGTGAAGGTGCCAGCCAGGAGAGGGACGGGAACTCAGCGCAGGTGGCGACGAACTCGCGGTCCTGGACCGACCACGTAACGCGGTAGGTGTAGTGGGACACGTCAGGACGGGGATCGGTCTGCATCACATGGCCTCCTTCTTGTCGATCGCCTTGAGCAATTGCCGTACCTGGTACGCCTTGGCCTTCCCGTGGTCGTTCTGGATGTTGACGCGTGGGTCGCCCGGCCAGGGCATCTTGAACAGCGCGTGGGAGGTGCCGGCCTGCCGCGTCCCCAACCTCTCTGGGCAGAACAACTAGGGCTGGCGGGGTGTCAGCGGCGGGTGGACTCGGCGACGAAGACGCCGCGCCCTGGGCGGCCGACCAGCACGCCCTGCTTCCGCAGCCTCGCCACCGCCCGGCTGATCGTCGACTGCGAGACGTCGTACGCATCCGCCAACGCCCGCCCAGAAGGAAGCTGCGACCCAGGCGGGTACGTCCCGTCCTTGATCTTTTCCGAGAGCGCGTCGAGCAGTTCGTCCATCGTGGGCGGGATAGGCACGTGGGGCCCCTTGCAGTCGGTTGGCCCAGCCAGTATTGATCAGCCGTTTCGACGCAGGCAACACATGTAGCACGAGTGACATAAGTGGGTAGCTGACTCGGAGACACGTTTGACATAGGTGACTCAGTAGCAATACCGTCACCCTCGGTGATGCGGTGCTGCTGCGGTCGGTTGGCGCCTCTCGTACCGGTCTCGCATCGCCGCCGAGACTCCACCCTCCGCGCTCCCCCGGCGCGGCCCTGCCGCCGTACGCCGATGAAGGCTGCGGTCGCAGGGTGGGGCGGTCTCCGCCGCCCGCAACCGGCGGCGCCGCTGGGCGACCGGGTGACCAGGGTCAGCGACTCAGGACCGTCTCCCGCTCCATGTGTGACAGCTTCGCGGGATTGCGCACGGCGTAGATCCCGGTGACGAGGCCGTCGTCGATGCGCAGGGCCACGACGGTGTCCAGCTCGCCGTCGAGGTGGACGATCAGTGCCGGGTGGCCGTTGACCTGCGCTGGCCGCAGCGAGGTGACGCCCGGGACCTTGCTCCACCCGCCGGCCAGCAGGCGGGCCACCTTGTCGGCGCCGAGGACGGGCCGCGGGACGGCCTGTTTGACGCCGCCGCCGTCGCCGAGGAGGACGACGTCCGGCGCGAGGATGTCGAGCAGGCTCTGGAGGTCGCCGGTTTCGATGGCCCGCTGAAACGCGTCAAGCGCGCTCCGGGTCTCGGCCGAGGACACGACCTGGCGGGGTCGGCGCGCGGCGACGTGCGCGCGGGCACGGTGGGTGATCTGGCGGACGGCGGCGGGGCTCTTCTCGACCGCTTCGGCGATCTCGTCGTACCCCAGGTCGAACACCTCGCGCAGCACGAACACGGCGCGTTCGGTCGGCGCGAGGGTTTCCAGCACCAGCAGCATGGCCATCGAGACGCTGTCGGCCAGCGCAATGTCCTCGGCCACGTCGGGGGCGGTGAGCAGCGGCTCGGGCAGCCAGGAGCCGACGTAGGACTCCTTGCGGCGGCCGAGCGTCCGCAGCCGGATGAGTGACTGCCGGGTGGTGATGCGGACCAGGTAGGCACGCTGGTCGTGGACCGTGCCCAGGTCGACGCCCGCCCATCGCAGCCAGGTTTCCTGGAGTACGTCCTCCGCGTCGGCGGCCGAGCCGAGCATTTCGTACGCGACGGTGAAGAGCAGGTTGCGGTGGGCGAGGAACGCCTCGGTGGCCCGGTCCGGGCTGTCGTCGGCGGCGGTCTGCGGCGTGCCCACCATGGGTGACTCCTGTTCGCTATCGACTGCGTCGCCCATCAGATGCCGGACCCGGTCAATCTGTGACACCTGCGGCCTGTGGCGGTCGTCACCCCGGCCGCGCCGTCACAGATCGGGGATGGCCGGCATCTCATGGTCGTCCGATCGAACGATGCGAGTGAAGGACGGAACCATGGACGCCCGATTCAACATGTTCGACAACGAGACCGCGATGAAGTTCTTCAAGCGGTTCGCGAACGCCGGCCAGGTGATCCAGCGGTCGTCGCTGCCGCAGTCCACGCAGGAGCTGGTGTCGCTGCGGGCCAGCCAGATCAACGGCTGCGGCTGGTGCATCGACATGCACACCAAGGAGGCGGTGGCGGCCGGTGAGAGCGCGGTCCGGCTGAACCTGGTGGCCGCCTGGCGTGAGGCCACCGTCTTCACCGAGGCCGAGCAGGCCGCGCTGGCGCTCGCCGAGGAGGGCACCCGGCTCGCCGACGCCCACCAGGGGGTGTCCGACGAGACCTGGGCTCAGGTGCGCAAGCACTACGACGACGACCAGATCGCCGCGCTGGTCGCCCTGGTCGCCCTGATCAACGCGGCCAACCGGCTCGCCGTGATCGTGCACCAGCGGGGCGGTTCGTACGAGCCGGGCATGTTCGCTGCCGCGTTCGACTGAACGGGAGGCGTGCCCGGTCCGGGATCATCCGACCCTGGACCGGGCACGCCGACCATCAGCGGAGGCGATGTGGGGGCCGACGCTGCGCTGGTCGCGACCCGCCAGCCCCCGACAACGCCTGCGTCAGCCGGCGCGGAAGGCCACCCAGGCGTCGCTCATCCGGTCCGCCTGGCCCGCGGTGAACATGTTCATGCAGGAGTCCTGCGTGTAGTCCATGAAGTTGTGGATCGGGTCCAGCCCCGGCGCGGTGCAGGTGTCCGCGCCTACCGGGCAGTCGAACTGCGGTGCCGCCTCGCGCGGGGTGTCCGCGACGAAGTCGCCGGACGCGGAGCAGCCGTGCGCGAAGGTGTGCTCCAGCATCAGCCAGTGTCCGACCTCGTGCGTCAACGTGTCACCGAGGGCGTACTTGCCGGCCGTGCCGCCCGGCATCGACTCGTCGAGCATCACCACCCCGTCGATGTAGTCGCGGCCGTTGTTGTAGCCCTTCGGGAAGTACGCCCAGCCGAGCAGGCCGCCGCCGATGTTGGCCGCGTACACGTTCAGCGTGCGGGAGTCGCCGGTGTAGAGGGCCTTCTTCATGTCGCGCTCGTTCTTGCCCGGCTCGACCGTGTACCAGGCGCTGTTCACCGTGAACGTGGTGTCGACGAGCGAGAACCGGAACGGGGTGTCCGAGGCGTCGCCCGCCGTACGGCCGGCGTACGAGTCGTTGAGCACCGTCATCTGGGCCGCGATCAGGGTGTTCCACCTGGTCGTCTCGGCGGCGGTGAGGGGGTGGTCGGAGACCATGTGGAAGACCGTCGGGATGGTGACGCTGCCGTTGGGCAGGCGCGGCGCGTCCTTGATCACGCCGTAGGCGTTGGCCTCGTTCTTCGAGTACAGCTCCGGCTCCTGCGCGGTGGCGCCCTGGGCGACCCGGGCGGCGCTGTGCGCGTCGGCGCCCGGTTCGCAGGCCGTCACACCCGGGGAGGCGGTCGCGGGGGCGGCCGTGGCGAGTGCCCCGGAGGCGCCGCCGGAGGCCAGGAACGTCGCGGCGGTGGCGGTGAGGACCGCCAGTCGGAAGGTCGATCTCCTGTGCATCGGTGCACCTTTCGGTGAGGGAGCGGTGCGCGGTCGATGACGTCGTTGTTCGGGTATGAGAACACGCCGACGGCATCGACAAAAGACCCTCTGAGCAGGGCAGATGCCGATGTAACGAAACAGGTTCGACAGGCGCTGTTTGGCTGGTCCGGTGTCTTCAGAGGACCCGGGTCACCCGCTCGGCGGCGACGATCGTGTCCCGTCGGGCCGGGTCGAGGTTGGCGCTGATCACCACTGACGCACCGGCCGAGAGCGGCGCGAGCAGCCACTTCAGGGGCTCCTCGTGCTCGGCGGCGTCGACAAGCAGTCGATCGCCGGCACGCAGGCCCAGCATCGTCGCGTACTCCCGGGCGATCGCACCCCACTGGCCGTAGGTGGTGCCGTCCGCGGTGGCCGGGTCCGACGGGTGGATGGCGGTGTGGTCGGGCGTGACGTCGGGGTGGCGGAGCACCTCGGCGGACCAGTCCAACCAGCCCAGCGGCACGTCGGCCAACCGCCCCGGGCCGGTGCCGACGAGATAGCGGTGCGGGGCGTCCGGCACGTCCTCCAGCCAGTCGTCCTGCCGCTCGGGAGTCACGAGGACCGCGTCGAACGGCCGGTCACCGCCCGGTTCGAGCACCGGCAGGCCCGCCGTGGCGCGCGGCCGGAACGACACCGCCAGGCCGCATGCCCACGCGCCCAACAACACCGCGGCGGTACGCCAGTGCGGCGGCAGCAGCACCGCTACGCGGCTGCCGGGGCCGAGCCGGCAGCCGTCCCGCAGCAGGCTCGCGCTGCGCGCCGCCCACTGGCCGACCTGTTGAGCGGTCAGGTCGACACGCTCGCCGGTCGCCTCGTCGCGGTAACTGAGCAGGGGCTGCTCGGCCTCGACGGGCCGGGCCGCCAGGTCGGCCGTGACGGTTGGCTGCATCTCCACACTCCCCGGGTCGACGTCGGCACCACAGTACTCAACGACTTTGGTCGCGCCGGTCGTCGCCGGATGGCCGTATCGGGTGGCCGGCCGACCGGCGCACGGTGCAGGTGACCCCCGAAACACCGAGGAGCGCCCGTGCCCACCGGCCCCGACCCCGCCGACGGCCCCGCCACCACCGACCGGCCTGGCGCCACTGACCGGCCTGGCGCCACTGACCGGCCTGGCGCCACTGACCGGCCTGGCGCCGCTGGCCGGCTGCCGCTGCGTCGGCGGCTCCTGCCGGTGATCGCGTTGCTGCTGCTCGCGCCGTGGGCGGCCGAGTGCTCGTGGGGTGGCTTCGCCATCGACGACTTCCTCCCGGTGCTGATCTTCCTGGGCCCGATGTACGGCGGCGCGGCGCTCCTGATCCGGGAGACCGCCCGGCACCTCGGCGCGGGTTGGCCGACGATCGTGCTGCTCGCCGCCGCGTTCGGCGTACTCCAGGCCGGGCTGGTCGACCAGTCGTTGTTCAACGGCGACTTCCTCGACGACACCCAGTACGCCGACACCCGGGCCGCCGCCGAGGCGACGCTGGTGCCGGGGCTCGACTTCAGCCTCCGGCAGGCGTTCGACTACGTGGGCAACCACATCGTGCTGACGATCTGCGCGCCGATCGTGCTCATCGAGTCGTTCCTCGGGCCGGAACGGCGGCTGCGGCCATGGCTGGGCCGGCCCGGTCTCGCCGTGGTGGGCGTGCTCTACCTGCTCGGCAGCCTGTTGATCTTCTCCGACAGCAACGGCCGGAAGGGCTTTCTGGCCAGCTCGCTCCAACTGGCCTTCGCCGCCGTGGTGGTCCTCGCCCTGGTCGCTGTCGCGGTGCTGCCCCGCTGGCGGCACCCTCGTCCGCGCCGGGCCCGTCGGGCACCGCACCCGCTCTGGGTCGGTCTGCCCGTCGTCCTCGTCCGCCTCGGCTCCGACCTGACGCCCGGCTGGTCGGGGATGATCGTCGCGCTCTCGCTCGCCGCCGTAGCCGGAGGGCTTGTCGCGTACTGGTCGTCCCAGAACGGCTGGGGGCAGCGGCACGTGCTTGTTGCAGGCACCGCGGGGCTGGTCATGGCCGCCGCGTTCGCGTACCTGGTGCCGCCGTACTCCCCGGCGAGCCCGGCGGCGGCCCTGGCCGGCGACATCGCGGTCACCGTCGTCACGGTCGCCCTGATCGTGGGTGCCTGGTGGCGGCTGCGCGGTGCCTCGCCGACTGTCCACGAGGTCTTCGGCCGCAACTGACCCACCGCCCGTTCCACCTCGGCCGGCGTCCGCCTCTCGCGGTGGGCGTCGGCCGATCACATCCGGCGACCCCGGTGCTGGCCACCGCCCGCCCAGAACCTTTGCTCTGCTTACCTATATGCGACAGGCACTCCCCGTGAGGACAGTTTCCACCCCTCGACCGGGCGGCCGTCATGAGGTCCCAGCTCAACAGGGTGGTGCAGATAGGTAAGCAGAGCAAAGGTGGGTGCGCGGCCTGCGCGGCCCGCCGATGCCCGTAACACTCTGTTGCGGGTGCCGCCCCCGCCCATCCGGGGAATCCATCGTCAACCGGCAGTCAGCGGGCGGGCAGTTCCGGGCCGCCGTCGAGCAGGGGGGCGAGCAGGTCGTCGTACTCCTCGACCCGGGCCAGGACCTCGGCGGCGGTGAACTGGCGGACGGCCGGTCTCCGGCCGCGGGCGCCGGCCTCGACCTCGTCCCAGGTCAGCGGCGTCGACACCGACGGCACCGACTGGGCCCGCAGCGAGTACGGGGCCACGGTGGTCTTCGCCGCGTTGTTCTGACTCCAGTCGATGAAGACCTTGCCGGGGCGCAGGTTCTTCGCCATCTTCGACACGATCAGCTTCGGGTGCTCCTTCTCCAACTCCTGGGCGATCCGCCGGGCGTACGCGGAGACGTCATCGGAGGACTGGGTGCCGGCGATCGGGCAGCAGAGCTGCATGCCCTTCTTGCCGGACGTCTTCGGGTACGACTCGATGCCGTCGTCGGCGAGCCGGTCGCGCATCAGCACCGCCACCGGGCAGCACTCGGCCAGCCCGGCCGGCGGCCCCGGGTCCAGGTCGACGACCATCATGTCCGGGTGTTCGCCGACCTTCCACTGCGGCGTGTGCAGCTCCAACGCGGCCAGGTTGGCCAGCCAGACCAGGGTGGGCAGGTCGTCGGCGACCACGTAGTCGATGGTCTCCCGGCCCTTCGTCGACCCGGGCGCGGGCAGATTTTCGACGCGCACCCAGTCCGGGGTCGCGGCCGGCGTGTTCTTCTCGAAGAACGACTTGTCGTCGACTCCGTTGGGAAAGCGGATACGGGTCACCGGCCGGTCGCGCAGGTGCGGCAGCAGCACCGGCGAGATGCGGGTGTAGTAGTCGATGACCTCGCCCTTGGTGAAGCCGGCCGCCGGGTAGAGCACCTTGTCCAGGTTGGAAAGCTCCAGCGGGCGACCCTCGACGTCCACCCGTAGCCGTTCAGCCGGCATCGTCGACCTCCTCCGGAGGTTTGTCCGGGCGCAACCGCAGCACCCGGGGGAAACGCAGCCGGCCGTCCGGGGTGCGCTGGCCGTACTTCACCTCCACCACCACCCGGGGTTCTACCCAGATGGCGTTCCGGGCATCCTCGCGCGGCACACCCGGCGCGAACGGGGACACGCCGGAGCGCAGCGGCTCCAGCTCGGCGAGGAGTTGCCGTTCGAGGGCCGCGCCGATCCCGCCGCCGACCCGCCCCCGGTAGATCAGCCGGCCGTCCGGGCCGGGCACGCCAACCAGCAGCCCGCCGATCCGGCGCGCGCCTGGTCGCCAGCCGCCGATGACGAAGTCGCCGGTCACCTCCAGCTTGACCTTCACCCAGTCCGGCGAGCGCACCCCCGGGCGGTAGACGGCACCGACCCGCTTGGCCATCACCCCCTCCAGGCCGTGCTCGCCGGCCGCCTCGTAGGTGGCCGGGCCGTCGGAGAAGACCGGTGGCACCGCCCAGCGGAGGCCACCGAGGGCGAGGGCGTCCAGGGCCTCCCGCCTGCGCTCGTACGGCCAGCCGGTCAGGTCGTCGCCGTTCAGGCGGAGCACGTCGAAGATCATGTACGTCACCGGCAGGATCGCCGCCAACCGGGCCGCCCTGTTCCGGTCCCGCACGTGCATCCGCTCGGCCAGCGCGGTGAACGACGGCTGCCCACCCTCGCCGAGCAACACCACCTCGCCGTCGAGCAGCGCGTCGTCGACCTGCTCGGGCAGCGTGGCCAGCTCGGGGTACGCGGCGGTGATCTCCACGCCAGAGCGGGCATACAGGTGCTGGTCGCCACCGGAGATGTCGGCGAGCGCGCGGACCCCGTCCCACTTGAACTCGTACGCCCAGCCGGCACCCGCCGGGAGCGGCCCGGTCATCGCGAGCATCGGCTTGAGCGGCGCGCCGGGCACGACCCGACTGTAGTAGCAGGCCGAACACCTCGCGTCCGGTTCTTCCGGATGCGAGCATGGTCGATACCGGGGAAGGGAGCGCAGGATGCGTGCCATCTGGAAGGGAGCCGTGTCGTTCGGGCTCGTCTCGATCGGGGTGAAGCTCTACTCCGCGACCGAGGAGAAGGACATCCGGTTCCACCAGGTGCACCGTGAGGACGGCGGCCGGATCCGCTACAAGCGCACCTGCTCGGTCTGCGGCGAGGAGGTCACCTACGACGACATCGCCAAGGGCTACGACATCGGCGGCGGCGAGATGGTGATCCTCACCGACGAGGACTTCGCCGACCTGCCGCTGACCAGCTCCCGCGCGATCGACGTGCTGGAGTTCGTCCCGGCCGAGCAGGTCGACCCGATCCTCTACAACAAGGCGTATTTCCTCGAACCGGAGGGCACGGCCACCAAGCCGTACGTGCTGCTGCGCGACGCGCTCATCGACTCGGAGCGGGTGGCCATCGTCAAGGTGGCGTTGCGCCAGCGGGAGCAGCTCGCCACGCTGCGGGTCCGCGAGGGTGTGCTGCTGCTCAACACCATGCTCTGGCCGGACGAGATCCGTACCCCGGATTTTGGTTTCCTCGACGAGGACCTCAAGGTGCGCCCGCCGGAGTTGGCGATGGCCAGTTCCCTGATCGACTCGATGACCGGCGAGTTCGAGCCGGACGTGTTCACCGACGACTACCGGGCCGCGTTGCAGGAGGTCATCGACGCCAAGGTGGAGGGTCGGGAGGTCGTCCAGCCGGAGGAGGCCGAGGAGGCCCCGGCCGCGGCGGTGGACCTGATGGCCGCGTTGAAGGCCTCGGTGGAGCGGGCCAAGGCGTCCCGCGGCGAGCAACCCACCCGTGGTGGGGGTGGCGGCGAGCCGACACCCATCTCGTCGGCCCGGTCGGCGCAGAAGGCGGCGGAGAAGAAGGCGGCCAAGGCCCCCGCGAAGAAGACCGCGGCGAAGAAGACCGCCGAGAAGAAGGCCGCCGAGCCGGCGAAGAAGACCGCCGCCAAGAAGACCCCCGCGAAGAAGGCGGAGCCGGCGAAGAAGACGGCCGCCCGCAAGACCGCACCCCGCAAGAGCGCCTGACCGGGTACGGCAGCGACGGCGGTGTCCGCCCGGTTGGGTACGCTCCGCCGGCCGCTGGCCACCGGAGGAGCCCTCATGCCGTACACCCCTGACCTGGACCGGTTGTTGACGTCCGGTGCCCGTTTCACCGACCAGCACGGCGCGTACCTGATCGAGGCCCACCCGGTGGGTGACGTCGTGCTCCCGACCGGCCAGGTGGTCGGGTGTGACCCGCTGGTCTGCCCGGAGGCCGAGCCGTTCACGGTGACCGTGCCGCCGGGGCGGTACGCCGCCCGCGCCTGGGTGGCCGTGGTGCTCCGGGAGGACGCCGAGGTGGACCGGCGGGTGGCCGCCCTGGAGTTGGTCGTCTCCGCCGAGCCGACCACCCACTGGGAGTTGGCCGTCGCGGGCGACCAGGACGTCGCCACGCTGGGCGCGGACGACTACTTCGGGTACGGGGTGGACGCCGGTGCCGGCACCCTCGCCGACCCGACCGCGCTCGCCGCCCTGGAAGGCTGGGACGAGGACCGGATCGAAGAGGTCTTCAACCCCGTCGAGCTGCCGATGTCGCCGGTGCGAGGTCTGATCACCGCGGTCCTCGACGAGGCCAGCGGTGCCAACATCGTCACCGTGGCCACCGGTTGGGGCGACGGCTGCTACGGCACCTGGATCGGCCGTGCCGCCGACGGCCGGGTCACCTCGTTCGTGACCGACTTCATGGTCGTCCCGGAATAACCGACCGGGAACAGACCGGAACCGACGCGCTGGGCGATCCGTGACGTCCGCGGCGGGCACGGTGGGCCGTGGTGCGGGTACCGTGTGCGTCGGCTTTCCCCCCGGCACCGGGTGCCGGCCACACTTCGCAGCAGGGAGTCGACGACGTGAGCGAGCGGACGCAGCAGACGGGCCCGGAGCAGAGCCCGGCAACCAAGTCGGGGCGCCGGCTGGCCGCCCAGTTGGCGGCGAAGAAGGCGGCCGACCGGAGGCGCAAGCGCAACGCGGTGATCAGCAGCCTCGCCGCCGTCGCCGTGGCCGCGGTGCTGATCGGCGTCTTCGTGACGATCGGCGGAGGCGACGACAAGCCCGAGAACCAGGCCGACGCGACCCCGTCCGCGACCGTCCCGGCCCCCGACGAGCCCGCCGCGCCCCCCGCCCCGCAGCTGCCCGCGGACGCCGATCCGGCGCTGAAGACCAAGCCGACGGTGAAGCCGGGCACGGGCGAGCTCAAGAAGCTCGCGGTCACCCCGCTGATCAAGGGGACCGGCCCGGCCGTCAAGAAGGGCCAGAACATCACCACCAACTACGTGGGGGTGTTCTACAAGGACGGCAAGGAGTTCGACTCCTCCTGGACGTCCGGGCAGCCGGCGACCTTCCCGATCGGCGTCGGCCAGGTCATCCCCGGCTGGGACCAGGGCCTGGTCGGCGTGACCGTGGGCAGCCGGGTGCAGCTCGACATCCCGGGCGAGCTGGCGTACGGCAACGATGCCGCCAAAGCCGGTGGACGGCCGACCGGCCCGCTGCGCTTCGTGGTGGACGTGATCGCCGCCCAGTGACCTGCCCGGATCGCCCCGGTTGTCGCCGGGGTGCGATGGAGTTGTTCACATGGGGCTTCCGGCCCGTCACCCAGCGGCAGTAGGTTCGGCGTCACCCCGGGCGGTTCGCCGTCCGGGGTGAGACCCGGGACTCCGACGCGGAGGTGCAGATGACGGCGCTGGACGAGCCTGGGCGGACCGCCCGGTCGATGTGGGCGTACTTCGAGCCGGTGCACGCGGTCACCTACCTGCACCCCCGGGCCCGTGCCGCGTACGAGGCGGTGGGGCTGCGCGGCTACTGGCGTGGTTACTTCGCCGGTCGGGCCGCGCCGCTGGGCGCCACCGAGGCGGCCCCGGTGATCGCCGCCTTCTTCAACTTCGCGCCGCAGATGGTGACCCGGGCGCTGCCGGCGGTGTGGCGGTTGGCCACCCCGCCGGAGGCGCTGCGCGCCCGACTGACAGGTGCCGTGCAGGCGCTCGCCGAGCTGACCTACGAGCTGCCGGAGTCGCACCTGGCAGAGGCCGCCGACCTGCTGGAACGGGCCGCCTCGGCGGCGCAGACCGCCGGCCGGGTGCTCGGCGCGGCCAACGCGGCGCTTCCGGTCGGGGAATATCCGCTGGCGCGGCTCTGGCAGGCCGCCACCACGCTGCGCGAGCACCGGGGCGACGGGCACGTGGCCGCGCTGGTGGCCGCCGGGTTGGACCCGGTGGAGACGCTGACCTGGCGGGTCGCGTTGGACGGCTCGCCGCCGCAGTACCTGCTCGGCCGGGGCTGGTCCGAGGAGCAGTGGCAGGCCGCCCGCGAGCGACTGACGCGGCAGGGCTGGCTGACCGGCGACGGTGCGCCCACCGAGCAGGGCCGGGCCGAGTTCCAGGCCGTGGAGGACGCCACCGACCGGGCTGCCGCGCACCCGTGGCAGGCGCTCGGCGCCCCCGACACGGACCGGCTCCGGGAGCTGCTGGAGCCGATCGCCCGGTCCGGCCACACCCTGCTGCCCGAGAGCAGCCCGCTCGGCCTGCCCGCGCTGCCCGGCTGACCCGGCGCCCATCGATCAGGCAGGATGGGCCCGTGACGGATGCGGTGGTCTTCGACCTGGACGGCGTGATCGTGGATTCCGAACCGGTGTGGGAGGAGGTCCGCCGGGCGTACGTGGCGGCGCACGGCGGGACGTGGCAGCCGGACACGCAGCGACGGCTGATGGGGATGAGCACCGGCGAGTGGGCCCACTACCTCAGCGGCGAGCTGGGCGTGGGGCGCACCGCCGAGCAGGTCGCCGTCGAGGTCGTCGAGGAGATGACCCGACGCTACCGGGCACACGTACCCCTGATCGACGGTGCCGACCAGGTCGTCCGCCGGCTGGCCGCGCGGTGGCCGCTGGGGTTGGCCAGTTCGTCGCCGACCCGGCTGATCGAGGCGGCGCTGGCCGCCACCGGCCTGACCGACGCGTTCGGCGCGACCCTCTCCACCGAGCAGACCGAGCGGGGCAAGCCCGCACCCGACGTCTACCTGAGCGTCGCCGAGCGCCTCGGCGTCGATCCGGCCCGCTGTGTGGCGGTGGAGGATTCGTCGAACGGGGTGCGGTCGGCCGCCGCGGCGGGGATGCGGGTGGTGGCGGTGCCACACGGTTCGTATCCGCTCGACCCGGACGCCGCCCGGCTCGCCGTGGTGACGCTGGGGTCGATCGGTGAGCTGACCCCGGAGCTGGTCGACAGCCTGGGTTGACGCCAGCCGAGGGGGGTACAGACCACGCATGAGAGCCATCGTGTACGAGCACACCGGCGACCCTTCGGTGCTGAAACTGGTCGACCGGCCGGTGCCGACACCCGGGGCGGGTGAGGTTCTGGTGCGGATGGCGGTGTCGGGGGTCAACCCGACCGACTGGAAGTCCCGTCGGTCCTCCGCGCCGCAGGGGTGGCAGATTCCCGGGCAGGACGGCGCGGGCGTGGTGGAGGCGGTTGGCGAGGGCGTCGATCCGGACCTGATCGGTGAGCGCGTCTGGATCTGGGAGGCCGCCTGGCAGCGGCCGTGGGGCACGGCGGCGGAATACACGCTGGTGCCGGTGCGACAGGCGGTCCGCCTCGGTGACGCCTCGTTCGAGGTGGGGGCCGCACTGGGCATCCCGTTCCTCACCGCGCACCGCTGCCTGACCGCCGGCGAGTTCATGCCGGACACGCTGCGCGCCGGCGCGTTGGCCGACCACACCGTGCTGGTGCAGGGCGGGGCGGGTGCGGTCGGCAATGCGGCGATCCAGCTCGCCCGCTGGGCCGACGCCACGGTGGTCGCCACGGTGAGCAGCGCCGAGAAGGCCCAGCTCGCGGCCGCGGCCGGTGCTTCGTACGTGGTGAACTACCGTGAGCAGGACGTGGTCGAGGAGGTCCGCAAGATCGCCCCCGACGGGGTCCACACGATCGTGGAGGTCGCTCCGGCGACGAACGCGGCGACGGACGTGCAGGTGCTGCGGCACGGCGGCGCGGTCTGCATGTACGCCGACGACGGCGGCGACGAGGTGGCCATCCCGATCCGGGCGATGATGGTGCCGAACGCGCGGTGGCAGTTCGTGCTCGTCTACACCGAGCCGAAGGCGGCCAAGGCGCAGGGCGTCAAGGACGTGGCGGCGGCGGCCACCCAGGGCGGCATCCGGGTCGGGGTCGATGCCGGCCTGCCGCTGCACCACTACTCCCTGGCCGAGACGGCCGCGGCGCACCAGGCGGTGGAGGACTCGGCGGTGGGCAAGGTGCTCGTCACCACCAGCGACGCCTGATCGGGTCGTCGACCACCTGATTTCCCCATCATCAGGACAGAAGCGAATAAGTTTCGCAACAATGGCTGTGCGGGTCGCCCCGCGTGGAACGGGCGGCCCCGGCGCGGTGCGAACGCCGGGGCCGCCCCTGCGGAGGAATGTCCAGCGGCACTCCACCGCCAGCGGCGACAGTGCCGGGGAAGACGTTACGGCGCTGCCAACTCCCGGACGGTCAGCTCGCCCTCGGCGTACCGCGAACGGACGACCTTCTTGTCGAACTTGCCCACGCTCGTCTTCGGCACCGTGTCGATGAACGCCCAGCGTTCCGGCAACTGCCAGCGCGCCACCGAGCCGGCCAGGAAGTCGCGCAGCTCCTCGGCCGTCACCGAGGCACCCTCCCGGAGCACCACGGTGGCCAGCGGTCGCTCGTCCCACCGCTCGTCCGGCACACCCACCACGCACGCCTCCAGCACCGCCGGGTGGCCCATCAGCGCGTTCTCCAGCTCCACCGACGAGATCCACTCACCGCCGGACTTGATCACGTCCTTGGCGCGGTCGGTCAACGTGATGTACCCGTCCGGCGAGAGGGTGCCCACGTCACCGGTGCGCAGCCAGCCGTCCCGGAACTTCTCCTCGTCCGGGGTGTCGTCGCCGACGTACCGGGCGGTCACCCACGGCCCCCGGACCTCCAACTCGCCCACGGCCTCGCCGTCGGCGGGCAACTGCTCGCCGGACGGGCCGACGATCCGCGCCCGCACGCCCGCCGGCACCCGCCCCTGCGTGTAGCGGTAGCGCCACGCCTGCTCGCCTGTCGCACCGGCGGGCGGACGTGAGACCGACCCCAGTGGGGACATCTCGGTCATGCCCCAGGCGTGGATCACGTCGATACCGTGCCGCTCGTCGAACGCGTGCATCAGTGCCGGCGGGCAGGCCGAGCCGCCGACGATCACCTCGGTGAGCGAGGACGTGTCCACGTCGTGGCTGTCCAGGTAGGCCAGCAGATCGGTCCAGATGGTCGGCACCGCCCCGGCCAGGGTGGGCCGCTCGGCGGCGATCATCTCGGCGATCGGCGCGGCCTGGAGGAACCGGTCCGGCATGATCAGCGACGCGCCGGAGAGGAAGGCCGCATACGGCAGGCCCCACGACATGGCGTGGAACATCGGCACGATGGCCAACTCCCGGTCGGTCGGCCCGAGACCGAAGCCCTCCGGCATGCAGACCTGCAACGAGTGCAGGTAGATGGACCGGTGCGAGTAGGCCACACCCTTCGGGTTGCCCGTGGTGCCCGAGGTGTAGCAGAGCGCGGCAGCGTCGTGCTCGTCCACCTCGGGCCAGTCGTACGTGTCCGGCCGGTCGGCGAGCAGCGCGTCCCAGTGGTGCACCGTGATCCGGTCGCCGGCAGCCGCCACCAGCGACGCCGGGTCACCACCACC
Source organism: Micromonospora sp. NPDC048935 (assembly GCF_043197875.1). Classification (NCBI taxonomy): domain Bacteria; kingdom Bacillati; phylum Actinomycetota; class Actinomycetes; order Micromonosporales; family Micromonosporaceae; genus Micromonospora; species Micromonospora sp. NPDC048935. Next base: position 573,593 of record NZ_JBICTZ010000002.1, read on the forward strand.
GACCACCACCACGTGCCGCACCGTGGTCAACTCACCGATCACCCGGGCCAGCAGCGGGATGAGCGTGCTGTCGACGAGCACCACCCGGTCCTCGGCGTGGTTGGCGATGTAGACGACCTGGTCGGGAAAGAGTCGGATGTTGAGCGTGTGCAGCACCGCACCCATGCTCGGCACCGCGAAGTAGGCGACCAGGTGCTCGTTGTTGTTCCACATGAAGGTGGCGACCCGCTCGTCGCCGGTCACCCCACACACGTCGCGCAGCGCGTGGGCCAGCCGGGCGGCGGTGCGGCCCACCTCGGCGTACGTCATCCGTCGGGGCTCGGCGCCCGTCCAGGTGACCACCTCGGCAGTGCCGTGCACTCCTGAGCCGTGCTCAAGGATCCGGGAGACCTGGAGAGGGGCATCCATCATCGTGCTACGCATGGGTAACAAGCTAGTGTCGGCGGTCACACGTTGGGAACCCCCGTAAATTGTCGCAGGTGAGCATCTCCTGGGCCGACTCGTACGTTGGGCAGTTGCGCGCGCTCGCCGGGGACCGGACGCTGATGTTCGTCGGTGCCCGTGCCGTGGTCAGCGACAACACCGGACGCATCCTGCTGATAAAGCGCTCGGACAATGGCCAGTGGGCCATGCCGGCCGGGGCGATGGAGTTGGGCGAGTCGATCGCCGACTGCGCGGTCCGCGAGGTCCGCGAGGAGACCGGGCTGCGGGCGCTGCGGGTCTGCGCGTTCGCCCTCTACACCGGCCCGGACCGGACGAGCACCAACATGTACGGGCACACGTACCAGGTCTTCACGACGGCGTTCAAGGTGGAGGAGTGGGACGGGCAACTGGCCCGGGTCACCGACGAGACCACCGACGCCGGCTTCTTCCCCCGCGACCGGTTCCCCGCCCCGCTCTCCGCCTCGGTCACCGAGACCCTTGCCGACCTGGACGTCTTCGAGCAGACCAACCGGCTCATCCTGAAGTAGGGCGGCCCCCGGGGCCACCGACCCCGGGGGCCGTGCGTCACTGCGGCAGGCGCATCCCGGCGAAGAACCCCTCCTGGATCCAGTTCGGGTACGCGACGGGCAGCTTGGTGGCCTCGTCCAGCTCGCCGAGGTCCTGCTCGGTCAGCGTGAGATCCGAGGCGGCGATGTTGTCCACCAACTGCTCCTGCTTGCGGGCACCCACGATCACGCTGGTCACCGCGGGTCGGGACAGCAGCCAGGCGACCGCCACCCGCGCCGGGCTCACCTCGTGCCGCTCGGCGACACCCCTGAGCACGTCGACGACGCCGAAGGCGTGCTCCGGGTCGAACGGGGTGAAGCTGGCGTACCCGGGCTGGGCGCTGCGCGCGCCACTGTCGGCGACGGCACCGTCCCGGCCGACCTTGCCGGAGAGGAAGCCACCGGCGAGCGGGCTCCAGACGGTCAGCCCGACGCCCTCGTTGAGCGCCATCGGCACCACGTCGCGTTCCACGTCCCGGCCCAGCAGCGAGTAGTACTCCTGCACCGAGACGAAGCCGGCAAGCTTCTCGCGGGCGGAGATGCCCAGCGCCTTGGAGATCTGCCAGGCGGCGAAGTTGGCCGCGCCGATGTAGCGGACCTTGCCCTGCCGGACGGCGTCGTCCAGCGCGCGCAGCATCTCCTCCATGGGAGTGATCTGGTCGAAGTTGTGGATCTGGTAGAGGTCGATGTGGTCGGTACCCAGCCGGCGCAGGCTGTCCTCCAGGTTCTGCATGATGTGCAGCCGGGAGGTGCCGACGTCGTTCGGGCCGGGCCCGGTGCGGGAGTGCACCTTGGTGGCCAGCACCACGTCGCGGCGTCGCTTGCCGAGCGCCTGGCCGAGCATCTCCTCGCTCTCGCCGTCGCTGTAGCCGTCGGCGGTGTCGACGAAGTTGACCCCCGCGTCCAGCGCGGTGTCCACCATCCGCTGGGCGTCGGGCAGGGACAGCCCGCCGAGGCTGCCGTAGATCGGGTGCCCACTGCCACCGAAGGTCATCGCGCCGAGCGAGATCTCCGAGACGTACACCCCGGTGGTGCCCAGCAGTCGGTACTTCACGTGTGTCGCTCCTCGTGGTGCGCGGTTCGGAGCCCGCGAGCGGGCTTCCCGGTCACTCTGTCGGACACTGTGTCCGGCAACGAGCGTACGTCGCCGACCGAGCACCTGGCCACCTAGGATTTCGGCTATGCCCTCGATCACCCGCCGCCGCCCGAGCAACCCCGACGGGCGTGCCGCCGTCGAAGCGCGGGTGCTGGCGGCCACCGAGCGGCTGCTCCAGCAGGGGGCTCGCTTCACCGACCTCGGCGTCCAGCGGATCGCCGCCGAGGCCGGGGTTGCGCGGTCGACCTTCTACACCCACTTCCGGGACAAGAGCGAGCTGCTCATGCGCCTCGCCGGCACCATGCGGGAGAGCGCATTCGGTCGTACCGGCGAGTGGAGCCCCAGCGATCCGGACGATCCGCTCGCGACGCTGACCGAGATCTTCGCCGACGTGATCCGGATATACCGGACGTACGCCCCGGTGCTGGCGGCGATCAACGAGGTCGCCGCGTACGACGAGGTGGTCCGGGAGTACTGGGCGGCGGGGTTGGAGCGGTTCGTGGCTCGTACCGTGGACGCGCTCCAGATCGAGCAGCAGGCCGGGCGTACCCCCGCCGACCTGGACGTGACGACGGCCAGCCGGCTGATCGTGGTCGGCGGCGACCGCTTCCTGGCCGACCACGTCAGCACGACCTCGGCGGACACCGAGACCGACGCCGCGGCCGCCCGGGAGTTGGCCGCGACCTGGTGGTACGGCGTCTACCGCCGCCCCGCCTGACCCCTGCGCGACGCCGGTGCCGGGAGGTCGGGCACCCCGGGCGGGTCCGGGGCGGGCACCGGTCAGATCATCGTCTGGGACTTGGCCTCCATGTCGGCGGCGGCCTCCTCCTTGGATTCGCGGGTCAACGGCTTACCACCCGGGGCCGGCGCCTCACCGCCGAGCGGGTCGGCACCGCCGGTGGCACCCTGCGGGCCGGCACCCCGAAGTTGCGTGTTGGGCAGGGTCAGGGTGACCACCACCGCCACGATCGCGATCAGGCCGGCGGTCAGGAAGACCATGTCCAGCGCGTCGACGAAGGCACCCTGGATGGCCGCGCGGACCGGCCCCGGCAGGGCCAGGATGGTGGCCGGATCGTTGATCGAGATGTTGGTGCCGCCACTGGCCGCCACGGCGGCCTGCTCCTGCGGCGGAAGCTGTGCGATCGCGCCGGGCAGTCGGTCGCCCAGCCCGCTGGTCAGCCGGGACGAGAGCACCGTGCCGAGGATCGCCACCCCGAACGACCCGCCCAGCGACCGGAAGAAGGTCGCCGAGGAGGTGCCGGCGCCCAGGTCGCGGACGGAGACCGCGTTCTGCACCGCCAGGATCAGCGACTGCATGCACAGGCCCAGCCCGATGCCGATCACCACCATGTACCCGAACGCGACCCAGAGGGAGGTGCTCACCGCCAGCCGGGTGAACAGGAACATGCCGACCAGCAGGGTCGCCGAGCCGGCCACCGGGAACCACTTGTACCTGCCGATCCGGGTCATCGCGCGACCGGTCAGGATCGAGGTGATGATGATGCCGGCCATCATCGGCAGCATCAGCAGACCGCTGCGGGTCGGCGAGGCGCCCTTGACGATCTGCAGGTACAGCGGGATGAAGATGATCGAACCGAACATCACCAGACCGATGATGAGCAGTGCCGCGTTGGCCAGCGCGAAGGTGGCGCTGCGGAACAGCCGCAGCGGCAGGATCGGCTCGGCCACCCGGGCCTCCTGGAGGACGAAGAGCACCCCCAGCACCGCACCGACCACGAAGAGCGTGATGATCACGCCGGAGCCCCAGGCGTACTCGTTGCCACCCCAGCTCAAGGCCAGCAGCAGGGCACTCACGCCGGCGACCAGCAGACCGGCACCGAGCCAGTCGATCGAGTGGTCCCGGCGCTCGAACGGGATCAGCCGCATCACGTGGTAGCAGACCACGATCGCCAGGACCGCCAGCGGCACGTTGATGTAGAAGATCCACCGCCAGTCGGTCTCCGCGAAGTAACCGCCGACGAGCGGCCCCGCCACCGACGAGATCCCGAAGACCGCCCCGAACAGGCCCTGGTAGCGCCCACGTTCCCGGGGTGACACCACGTCCGAGATGATGGTGAACGCGAGGGTGAGCAGACCACCGGCGCCGAGACCCTGGATGCCCCGGGTGACGATCAACTGGGTCATGTTCTGTGACAGCCCGGCCAGCAGCGACCCGACCAGGAACGTGCCGATCGAGAAGAGGAAGACCGGGCGACGCCCGTACAGGTCGGCCATCTTGCCGTACAGCGGTGTCGACGCCGTCGACGCGAGCAGGTACGCGGTGACCACCCACGAGTAGTGGTTGATCCCGCCCAACTCCCCGACGATGGTGGGCAGGGCCGTACCGACGATCGTCTGGTCGAGTGCGGCCAACAGCATGCCGGTCATCAGGCCGAACATGAGCAGCCGGATCTGCTGACGATTCAGCACCGGCGCGGCGGAGGCTTCGCTGGTCATGTGGCCTTCTATCCCGCACGCCGCAGTTCATGCGCCCAACCGCGACCTCTTCCCCGTTGATCATGAGGTTAACGCCCCGACACGCCGCGCCGAAGGCGACAACCTCATGATCAACGGAGAAGGGTGCGGTCAGCCGGCGAAGGTTTTGGTGATCTTTGCGCAGAAGGCGGGGAGGTCGTCGGGGTTGCGGCTGCTGGTCAGGTTGCCGTCGGTTACGCACTCCTCGTCGACCCAGGTGGCGCCGGCGTTGGTCAGGTCGGTACGAAGGGTCGGCCAGGACGTGATTCGTCTGCCGCGCACCACGTCCGCCTCGATCAGCGTCCACGGACCGTGACAGATCACCCCGACCGGCTTGCCCGCCTCGAAGAACGCCTGCACGAACCGCACCGCGTCCGGGTCGCCGCGCAGGAAGTCCGGGTTCGCGACGCCGCCGGGGAGCACCAGCGCGTCGTAGCCTGCGGCGTCCGCCTTGTCCGCTGTCACATCCACGTCGTACGTCTTCGACTGGTCCAGGTGGTTGAAGGACTGGATGGACCCGGGCTTGAGCGAGACCAGCTCGACTGTCGCGCCGGCGTCCTCGACCGCTGCCCGCGGCTGGACGTACTCGACCTCCTCGACGCCGTCGGCGGCCAGGAAGGCGATCCGCTTGCCCTGCAGTGTCGTTGCCATCTCGGTACGTCTCCTTTCCGGGGTTACCGCAATTCCTTTCCGGGGTTACCGCAATTTCCTTCCCGACGCCGGGCGTCCGAAACAACCCAGCCGGGCACGGCGGTGACACAGCCGCAGGTCGGGCGCGGGCCAGGTTTGGCCCGGGGGGCGCTGGGGACCCGGGGAGGCATGGCAGGAGCAGCAGCGGAACAGCGCCGGCTCGCCACCGTCGTGGAGAGCTGGCTCGAACGCCCAGTCCTGATCGTCGGTGACGCCATGTTGGACGAGTGGCGGTTCGCCGACTCGGAGCGGCTCTGCCGGGAGGCGCCCGCACCGGTGCTCACCCTGCGCCGGCGGATCTCCGCCGCCGGTGGGGCCGCGAACACCGCGGTCAACGTCGCCGCCCTCGGCGGGCGGGCCGTGCTTGTGGCACCTGTCGGCGCGGACGTGGCCGGCGACGAGTTGCACGACTGTCTGGACCGGGCGGGCGTCTGGGACCGCACCGTCAACCAGCCCGGACGGCCCACCCCGGTGAAGCGGCGGATGCTGGCCGGCAACCAGATCCTGTTGCGGGAGGACTCCGGCGACGCGGACGACGCGCTCGACCCGGAGGGCGTGACCCGGCTGCTCACCGCCCTGAGCTGCGCCACCGAGGAGCTGCGCGCCGCCGCCGGTGGGGAGGCGCCCACCCTGGTGGTCTGCGACTACGGCCTGGGGGCGCTGCCCGCCCCGGTGCGCGCGTGGCTGGTCGAGCAACGCGAGCGGTACGCCACCGTCGCACTGGACGCCCACGATCTGGCCGACTGGCGGGGCCTCGCGCCGACAGTGGTCACGCCCAGCTTCGCCGAGGCGACCCGGCTGCTGGCCCGAGCCGGCGGTGCGACCCGACCGACCACCGGCATCGACCTGCACCTGGACCACCCGCACGGCGACCCGTCCGACGGCCCGTCCGAACTGAGCGTGGGCGCGGCACCCGGCGGGGTACGCACCGACGAGGTCACCGAGAACCACCCGGGGCCGGTCGGCGAGCCCACCCCGGGTGAGGGCCGGGTGGCTCTCACCGGCGACGGGCTCAGCGTCACCGGCACCGGCGTCACCGTGAACACCCGGGCCGGTGAGGGCGTCGACCGGGCCGTCCTGGCGGAGTCACGCCTCGCGGAGCTGCGCGCGCACACCGGCGCCGACGTGGTCGCGGTGACCCTGGACACCGAGGGGGCGGTGGTCGGTGGCGCCGACGGGGAGCCACGGCGCAGCCACAGCACCCCGGTCCCGGCGAGCCACGCCGTGGGTGCCGGCGACGCGTACCTGGCGGCGATGACGTTGGCCCTGGCCGCCGACGCGCCGCTGCCCACCGCCGCGCAGCTCGCCCAGTTGGCGGCCACCATCACCGTCTCCGACACCGGCACGTGCGTGTGCCGGCGGGAGGATCTCCTCGCCGCGCTCGACCAGCCGAGCGAGACCATGAGCCATCCCGCGTTGGTCGGCAGCGACGAGTTGGACGCGATCGTCGCCGAGTACCGCGAGGCGGGACGGTCGGTGGTGTTCACCAACGGCTGCTTCGACGTGCTGCACCGGGGGCACGTGCGCTATCTGGAGCAGGCCCGCGCATTGGGTGACCTGCTGATCGTGGCGGTCAACTCGGACGGCAGCGTACGCCGGTTGAAGGGCCCGGACCGGCCGGTCAACCCGGTCGAGGACCGGGGAGCCCTGCTCGCCGCGCTGGCCTGTGTGGACCACGTGGTGGTCTTCGAGGAGGACTCGCCGGCCGCGCTGATCGAGGCGGTCCGGCCGGACATCTACGTCAAGGGCGGGGACTACCCGCCGGAGCTGGTGCCGGAGGCGCCGCTGGTGCGCCGGCTGGGTGGACAGGTGCACACCCTGGGGTACGTGCCGGACCGGTCCACCTCGGCGATCATCGAACGGATCCGGTCACACAGCCAGGACCCGTCACCAGCCACGAGTGAGCGGGAGCCCGACCCGTCGCTCAGCTCCCGCACCCAGGCGTCGTGAACCGCCCCCTCGACCTCGGCACCCCGGCGGAGTTCCGCGCCGACCGGTTGGTCGACGTGTTGATACCGACCCGGAACCGGCCCGCCGAGTTGGCGGTCACCCTGGGCGGGCTCGCCGCCCAGGACGGGGTGCCCGGCTTCGGGGTGGTGGTCAGCGACCAGTCCGACGGAGATCCGGCGTACGCGCATCCCGCCGCCGCCACCATGGTCCGGGCGCTGCGGCACCGGGGTCACCCGGTGCTGCTGACCCGCCGACTGCCCCGCCGGGGCTTGGCCGAGCACCGGGCGTACCTGCTCGCCGCCTCGACCGCCCGGTACGTCCTCAGCCTCGACGACGACATCTGGCTGGAACCGGGGACACTGCACCGGTTGGTGACGGCGATAGGCGAGCTGGGCTGCGGCTTCGTCGGCAACGGGGTGCACGGCCTCTCGTACGCCGACGACGTGCGGCCGGACTCGCACGGGCACTACGAGGAGTGGATTGGCTCGCCCACGCCGGAGCGGATCCGACCGGACACCCCGGAGTGGAACCGCGCCCGGATCCACTCGGCGGCCAACCTGCTGCACATCACCGACCACCTGGCGCTGCCGCCGGGTGCGTGGCGGGCGTACAAGGTGTCCTGGATCGGCGGGTGCGTGCTGTACGACCGGGCCAAGCTCGTCGCCGCCGGTGGCTTCGACTTCTGGCGTCGGGTGCAGGAGAAGCACCAGGGCGAGGACGTGGCCGCCCAGCTCGCCGTGTTGGCCCGCGACGGTGGTGCGGGCATCCTGCCCAGCGGCGCGTACCACCTGGAGTCCCCCACCACCGTCACCGACCGGGACGTGGAGGCGTGGGAGGTCGTCCTCGCCGACGAGGACACCCCGCAGCCGGCCTGACCTAGGTGAGCAACTCCCGGGCGGCTTCCAGCACCTCGACCACCGGGACGTCGGCGACGAAGGAATCCCGGTGCGGGCACTCGCCGTCGCCGGGCCGGTGTGGATAGATGCCCGGTGTGCAGTCCACTCCGCAGACCGGGCAGTGCACCGTCCAGGAGCTGATCGGCCGGTGCCGGCCCCGCAGCGGGCTGGCCCCGTTGATCAGGTTGCCGACCCAGAAGATCCCCACCGTGGGCGCGCCGACCGCGGCGGCCAGGTGCAGCGGGCCGGTGTCGTTCGAGACGACCAACGCGCAGTCGGCGTAGCAGCCCACCAGCCCGCCCAGGCTGAGCGTGCCCACCTGTGGGCGCACCGGCACCCCCGCCACGGCGACCACCCGGTCCACCACCTCCCGCTCGGCGGGCGTGCCGGTGACCAGCACCTCGTAGCCGTCCTCGTGCAGCGCACGGGCCACCTCGGCGAAGTTCTCGGCGGGCCAGCGGCGGCGGGTGTCGGTCGCGCCCGGATGCACCGCCACCCGGGGCCGCTGCGCCGGGCCGAGCACCCGGGCGGCCTCGGCGCGGTCGGCGTCGGTCACCGCGAGCGTCGGCGTGATGGTGGTCGCCGGTGCACCGACCAGCGCCACCACCTCCAGGTAACGGATCACCTCGTGCTGGTAGTAGACGTAACGCAGCCACCGGTCCAGCGGCGGCGCGTCGTCGGCGCGCAGACCGACTGTCACCCGGGCGCCGAGCCGACCCATCAGCGGGTTGGAGTTCGCGCCGCCACCGTGGATCTGCACCGCCAGGTCGAACCCCGCGCCGGTGGCAGCGGCCAGGAAGTCGTCCATCGACGACTCGGCCTCCCCCGGGTCCGGGGCACGGATGCCGGGTGCCGACGGCACCACCAGCACCCGGTCCACCGGGCCGGGCCGGTCGCGCCAGAGCTTCGCGTGCCACGGCGCTCCGAGCAGCACGATCTCCGCCACGGGGTACGCGGCACGCAACGCGTCGAGTGCCGGCAGGGCGAAGATGAAGTCGCCGAGCGCGTTGGCGCGCAGCACGGCGATCCGCCGCACGTCTTCGACTCGCTCGCCGGTCGGGCCGAGCAGGGACGGAGTGACCACGCAGCCCGCTATGTCCGGTCCACCTCGCCGACGGTGTCCGGGCGGTGCAACTCCCGGTCCGCGGCGGGGTCGGCCGGCATCGGCGTACCCGTGGAGAGGTCGCCGGAGCGCGGCCCGGTGCGACCGACGGTGATGGTGCGCGGCGCGGGCCGGGTCGCCCGGGGCAACCGGACCCGGAGCAGGCCGTGGTCCATGACCGCGTCGATGGCCTCCGGGTCGACCCGCGACGGCAGGTTGACGCGGTACTCGAAGCCGCGGGTCTCGAAGCCCCCGGGGATGCCCTGGTCGGCGTTGACCTCCGCCTCGGAGCGGGCCCGAACGCACAATTCGAGGTCGTCCAACTCGACAGCCACCTCCTCCGGTGCCACTCCGGGCAGCCGGACGACGACCTCCCAGCCGTCCGCCGTCTCGGTCAACTCGACGTCGGACGCGCCGGCCCGGCCGCCGACCAGGCGACTCAACTCGGCGCGCAGCGACTGCAACTCCCCCATCGGGTCCCAGCCCTGCTGCCGGCCGCTCCGCCACCCCCGACCGAATCCGCCGGCCTGCTGTTCGCTCATCACACGTCTCCGATCCGCTGGGTGGCCGTTGGCGGCCGTAGTGAGCTGGGCGCGTCCAGCCCGGCGTCGCGGTCGACGCCCACACCGAGCCGGTCGACCAACTCGCCACCCAGCCAGGCGCTGATGCCGAGGATCCCCACCGCGACCACCTCGATGGCGACGAGGGCACCGCCCGCGGCCCGGGAGTCGGCGTTGAGCCGGACGGCCCACACCGCGGCGAAGAGCAGGATCACCGCGACGTTGGCGGCGGCGTGCAGCAGACCCACCCGCTTGGCACGGGTGCCGGTCGGGATGGCCAGCAGGTCGAACGAGCCGGCCGCCGCCGCGAGGAGACCGCCGATCAGGCCGACGGTGATGTTCCAGTACGCGACCTCGCCGAGCAGGTCGGGGCCCCCGACGGTGTCGACCACGTCGAACAGCACCGCCGTGGCCAGCAACGCGACCGGGAACATGACGAGCATCGGATGGACTGGATGACCCAGCACCTTGAGTCGGCTCTCCATCTCCCGGCCTCCACTGGTCGGCGTCCTGCGGAACGGTCTCGTGCGGCGGGCGCGTCGGTTGAGGCCCTACCCCCGGCAACCGGGCACAAACCTCACCCTGGTCACGACGGCCTAGGCTGAGAATGGCGGTGCCCGCCAACGGGTCAACGCCTGAGGGAGGATCACGTGACGGTGGAGATCACTTCGCACGAGGAACTGCGCGAGTTGCTCGGGGCGCCAACCGCGCGGGCCGCCAACAAGGAACGCCAACGCCTGCACGAGCGGGACCGGGAGTGGCTCGCCGCGTCGCCGTTCTGCCTGCTGGCCACCGCCGGTGCGGACGGCAGCTGCGACGTCTCCCCCAAGGGCGACCCGGCCGGGTTCGCCATGGTGCTTGACGACACGACCATCGCGCTGCCCGAGCGGCCGGGCAACAGGCGGGCCGACGGTTACCGCAACATCCTGGACAACCCGCACGTCGGGTTGCTCTTCCTGATCCCGGGGCGCACCGACACGCTGCGGATCAACGGGCGGGCCCGCCTGGTCAGCGACGCGGCGTGGTTCGACGACATGGTGGTCAAGGGGCACCGGCCGGTGCTCGCCATCGTGGTGGAGATCGAGCAGATCTTCTACCACTGCGCGAAGGCGTTCCTGCGGTCCGCGCTCTGGCAGCCGGACACCTGGCGACCCGACGTGCTGCCGTCCCGCCCCCGCCTGGTCAAGGAGGTCGAGGCGCCGGTGGTGAGCCTGGAGGACCTGGAGCGGTACTACGGCCCGGAGTACGCCAAGAACATCTACACCTGAGCTCGGTGCACGCCGTCCTACGCGCGGCGGCCCTCGGGGCGGGTCTGCCGCCAGGCGTAGGAGGCCAGGAAGAACGCCGCACGGGCGCCGGCGCTCCGGTTCACCGGCGACTCGCCCACAGCGGCAGTACCTCGGGATCCGGGGCCGCGACCGCCGCCCACCGTCCCTGGTGTCGCAGGATGGTGACGGGATGGTCGAAGCAGGCACTCATCAGCTCGGTCGTCAGCACCCTCTCGACCCGCCCGTACGAGACCGCACGGCCCTCGCGCAACAGCAGCGCGTGCGTGGTGGTCGTGGGCAACTCTTCGAGGTGATGGGTGACCAGGATGCTCGTCGCCTCCGGCGCCGCGTCCCGAATGCGGTCGAGGCTCGTCAGCAACTGCTCACGGGCCCGCAGGTCCAGACCCGTGGCCGGCTCGTCGAGCAACAGCAGTCGCGGTTGCGCCAGCACTGCCCGTGCGAGCAGCACACGCCCCCGCTCACCCTGGGACAGCAGGTGCCAGCGCGCCTCCGCACCTCCGCTCAGCCCCAGCAGGTGCAGGAGCTGATCCGCCCGCTCCAGCTCGTCCGGGCGTGGCGTCCACCGGGGCACCAGGTCGATCGTGCCGGTCGCTCCGGTGAGCACCACCTCGCGGGCGGTCAACGCCGAGCGCAGCGGGTGCTGCGGGTTGACCCGGCCGATCGAGCGACGCAGTTGGAAGACGTCGGTACGCCCGAGGCGCTGACCGAGGATGTCCACCTGCCCACGGGTGGGATGCTGGTGGGCGCCGAGGACGTTGAGCAGCGTGCTCTTGCCCGCACCGTTGGGCCCGATCAGCGCCCAGTGCTCTCCGGCGCGGATCGTGACGCTGATCCCCGCGAGCAGCGCCCGCCCCTCCCGTACGACATCGACGTCCCGGGCCTCGATCACCGTGTCGCCCGGGTCGGCGTGGCGGCTCACCTGCGCGGCTCGCTGAGGAACACGCCGAGAGCCAGCGCCACCAGCGGAATCAGGCAGAGGATGGTGAACACCCCCTGGGGGCCCCAGGCTTCCGCCGCCACGCCGAGGACGGGCGCGAGGAGGCCGCCGATGCTCACGGCGAGCCCGAGCGTCACACCGGCCGCGGTGCCGGGCCGCGTGGGCAGATAGTCCTGGCCCAGCTTGACAAGCACGGCGAACGGGATGTTCAGGGCGATGCCGGCGAGCACGGCGAAGAGGAGCGGTGGGTACTCCCCGGGCGTGAGCCGCAGGCCGACGAGCGCGGGGATGGCGACGATCGCGCCGAGTTGCACGGTGCGGACCATCCCGACCCGGTCGGCGATCCGGCCACCCAGCAGCGTCCCGGCCACCCCACCGACCAGGAAGCAGGCCAGCGCGGCCCCGGCGAGGCTCTTGCCCGCGCCCAGGTGGCGTATCCAGAACAACTCGATGAAGGTGATCGCACCGAAGAAGGCGACAGATCTGACGGTCTCGATGCAGGTCAGCACCAGGAAGGGGACCCAACGGTCCCGGCCGTCGTGCGCGACGACGCGCGCGGCCGGCCGCCGTAGCCGACTGCGGTGGAGCAGGAAACCCATGAGTACGGCCGGCGGAATGAAGAGCGCCGTCGCTCCGACGCCCATCGCGATGAGTGCGGGAGTGGCCAGCACCGGTGCCAGGAAGAACCCGACACTGCCGCCGGCGGCGAAGATGCTCATCGCCGTGGCGCTGTCACCTGCCGCCACCCGGGCCGACTTACCCGCGGCCGGATGGAACATCGCGACGCCGATTCCCGACGCGCAGAGCAGGAGCCAGACCGCCACGTAGCTGTGCACGAGACCGGAGAGACCGAGCCCGATTCCGGCGAGCGTCACTCCCGCACCAGCGAGCCAGTCGAGCCGGTACCTGTCGACGGCAACGCCGATGAACGGTTGCGGGATGGCGCTGCCCAGGGTCGCGGCGAGCGTGAGACCGCCGGCGGCCACGTAGCTGTAGTGGCGGTCCAGCACGAAGTACGGGACGCAGGCCGGCACCAGACCCTGGTAGAGGTCGTCGACCGCGTGGGCGGCGCTCCACAGTCGCATCCGCCGCCACGCCGACGGTTGCCCGTCGAGCGCCAGCACAGTCCCAGGGTTGGCCGGGTTCACTCGGCTGCCTGTCTCCGTCACCATCAGCTCTCTCGTTCGGGTGTCGCAGGAACAATGCCCGGTCACCCCGGATGCGGGCTATCGATAACCTGCCGACTTATGTCGCCAAGCAGCCAAGATGTCGATGGTCCCGCCCGGGTGCCCCTGGCCGACCGCGACCGGATCGACTGGCACAGCCACCCGCGCCACCAGCTTGTCTGCCCCCGCAACGGGGTGCTGGGAGTCTCGACACCGACGGGGATGTGGACCGTACCGCCGGATCGGGCGGTGTGGATCCCGGCCGGCGTCGCCCACGCTCACCGGGCGTACGGGCCCACCGACATGCGCGCGATCATGTTCGACCGCCCGCTGAACCCGTTGGGCGTGGACCAGCCGACCGCCCTGGCCGTCTCGCCGCTGCTGCGCGAGGTGATCGTCAGCCTCACCGATGGCGAGGAACGGACCGACGACGAACGGGACAACCTCGAACGCGTGGCAGTTGACCAGCTACGACGGATGGCCACGTTGCGGTTGCGCCTGCCGTACCCGGCCGACTCCCGGTTGCGGGACCTCGCCGAGATCCTGCTCGACGACCCCACCGACCGCCGCACCCTCGGCGAGTTGGGCAGGGCCGTGGGTGCCGGCGCGCGTACCCTCAGCCGGCTGTTCCGGGAGCAGACCGGAATGTCGTTCCCGCACTGGCGGACCCAGCTACGGCTGCACCACTCGCTGCGGTTGATCGCCGAGGGCGAGTCGGTTACCACGACCGCCGCGGCCAGCGGTTACAGCGGTCCCAGTGCGTTCATCCAGGCGTTTCGGGCCTACTTCGGGATCACGCCGGGCGAGTACTGCCGCAGCCGGCACGGTGGCGGTCCTTCCCCAACCTCGAACTGACCGGCCGTCGTCCGGGTCGGCGGCGGCCAGGGCCACCAATCCAATGCCCGTCCCACACCACTCGGCCGGGACCACGCGATTCCCACCCGCGTGTCACGATCTCGGCCATGCGCCTTCCGTTCGGCCTGCTCGTCGCATCCGGCGCGGCCGGTGTGCTCTCGGCTGCGGCGGCACTGCTGGCCATGACGGCCGCGTCGTTGCAGTTCGGCCTGGTCATGCTGCTCGCACTGCTCGGCCACGTCCTGCTGGGTCGCGGTGCGCGCCGCGTGCGGTGGGCCGTCGCCGCCGGTATCGGACTACTCGTCGTGGTGGCGGCCATGAGGCTGCTCTGGCATCAGGAACAGGTCGTCGACGTGGGCTGGACGGCATACGGGCCCACGGCAGCGGAGACGTCCATCCTGGGGCCCTGGCGGGACTCGATCGACAGGCAACGGCTCGCCGCGCTGGGCCTGGCGCTCGGCGTCGTCTGTCTCGCGGCCGGCGTGTTGGCACTACCGGCCCGTGGTAGGCGGCGGCGTGTGGCGACGGCGGTCCTCGCGCTGCTGCTGCTCGCCTGGTTCGGGCTGGATTCCGCACCCGAGTTCGTCGACTACCCGTTGCCGGACCTGCTCGCAACGGTGTGGCCGGCGCTGCTCGCTGCCCTCGTGGCCATGGGGGCACTCGCGCTGTCCGGGTCGCGGGCCGACCACCGATGGCTGCTCCCGGCGGGGCTGTTCCTGCTGTCGCTCACAGCGGCCAACACGTACTCCGATCTCGCCGGCATCTGGTCGGGCTGGTGGGACCTGGCCAATCCGAACCAGAACGCCTTCCTGCAGTTGGGAATGACCGTGAGTGCGTCAGCGGGAGACTCGCTGGAGGTGTCGTCGGCCGTGGAGAAGGCGATCGCGCTCGCCGGGGCGGGGCTGACGGCCGTCGGCGCGTTGCGCAGCTCCCGCGAGACCCCAGCATCTCCCGTGTAGCACAGGTCTGAACGACGGCCTCCTGCCCTTCGTCCGCCCCTTCTTGATCTTGTGCGAACCAACGGTAGTATCTCCATGTTTTGATCTGTAACGGGGAGGAAAACTCGCATGCGGTGGAAGTTCCCGGCCGGCGCCCTCATAGCGCTGGCCTTCTTGATTCCGGCGGCACCGGCGATGGCGCAAGCCGGAACGCCCGGGCTGAACGAGACATGCCAGACGGTCGAGCGCAAGACCTACACGGATATTCGCAAGCTCCTCACCACCGATCTGGACACCGCCACCACCGCACAGTTGCGGCTGTTGGCCTATCGGATCCTGGACACGGCGAACGACGAGAAGTTGCCCGTTCTGCCGGACGCCATCGAGGAGAAACTGAAGGGCACCCCCGAAGAACTCCGCGCGTTCCTCAAGACGGATGTGCAGAAGGCCTGGTCAGTGGCTCTGCGGGTCTCGGTGGTCCGGACGTTGACGGGTGCTGGTGTCCAGGTGCGGGAGGCCGCGCAGAAGACGCTCGATGCCCCGTCCATCGACGCCTACCTGGCCTACCTGAACGACGGCCTGTACGCCGCGCGGGCGCTTGACTGCGCGTCCCAGCCGACGCCGAGCGCCACGCCGAGCGCCACGCCCAGTGGCACGCCCAGCGCGACGCCGAGCGCCACACCCAGCGCCACGACGACAGTCGCACCGACCCCCACGTCCTCCGCCAGCCTGGGTGCCTCCGGCGGTGAGGGTGGTGGGCTGCCCGTCACCGGCGCCAACACCGTGACCGTGGCCAGCATCGGCGGTGCGCTTCTGCTCCTCGGCGGCGCGGGTTACCTGATCGGACGCCGACGCCGGTCCCGCTTCGTGGCATAGCTCGCTCGACGCGCCCGGCTCGATACTTCGTCGAGTCGGGCGCGCTCAGCGCTGGCGGGCGTGTCTGTCCATACGCGATACTCGCCGTCATGATCCGCCATGACCGTGTGGAGATCCGGCAGATCTCCCACCCGTCCGAGATCAGTGCCCGCCAGACACGCGAGTTGGTCGAATGCTGGGTCGCGGTGGCGAACATGGGCGGCGCGGTGGGTTTCGCGTTCCCACCCGTCGACTCCGAGCAGGTCGCCCCCGTGGCCGAACGCCTCATCGCCGACCTCGGCCCGCAGCGCAGCAGGCTCCTGCTGGCGATGGTCGACGGGGCACTGGCGGGTTGGCTGCACCTGTCCCGTCACGTGGATCCGCTCGTGGCCCACTGGGGCGCCGTCAGCCGCGTCCAGACACATCCCGACCACCGAGGTCGCGGGATCGGCGCAGCGATGATGCATCGGGTTCGGCAGATCGGCCGTGACGACATGGGTCTCGAACAGCTTCGCCTCTGCGCGCGCGGCGGAGCCGGCCTGGAGGACTTCTACGGTCGGCTCGGCTGGAAGGAAATCGGCCGGTGGCCCGGGGCGCTGCGGTTCGGCGCGGGCGATGACCGGGACGAGATCCTCATGATCCTCGCGCCGCTGTGACGTGTGCTGCTCACAGTGCCAGCGGGGCCGCGGCCCGGGGTGGTGCTCGCGGGCCCGGCCCTGACCAGGACCAGGCGGCGCACTCGCAGGCGTGCGGCCGGTACGCCCGGTGACGCCGTTCCTACGGCGACGAGGACGGCCGAAGCCCGGTCGCCAACGTCAGGGCGGCCAGCAGGCACCTGAACATACTTCGGCGTCGCGAGAAGGCGGCGTGATTGACCTCGGAAAGCGGCAAAGCCCAGGTCAGAGACCTGATCTTGGGGACCGAAGCGTCGGCCAGGCTGGCATCGTTGACGACCCGGGGCGAGGTGCGGCCTCTCGGCTGCCACCCCTGGTGTCCCGACAACAACCCTGATCGCTACGCGCACTGCCCACTCTACTTACCTCCCCTTATTGCCACCAGCTTGTCACAACTGCGACAGCGGTCGTGATGGTGATCAATACCGCACCCTGCTAATAATTGTGTGAGCAGCCGGTGCACGGTTCGCACAAAGGTCATAAGCAAGCTCGACACGGGGAGAATCAGAATGCCAGGCAGGTTGCGCATTTTCGCCGGAATTTCAGCAGCGATCACATGTCTAGCCATGGTTGTGCCAGCTGGTGCCGCACACGCCAGTGCGCCCAACGACGCCACCGCGGTCCAAGGGAAAGCCACGTCAGACCCGACAAGCGACGGCCAAAGCATCGTTATCCAGTCCTGCTACGGCAATGCGAAGAGCTACGATGCGTACAATGACGCATTCGTTTGGCCCTTCAATGGATTCGCAAGGACGACAACGGCATGCAATGACATCAACATCAAGCCCACCGACCGTGGGATCTATGTGTCGGTCTGCTTCCGACGCACCGGCACGTGCAACGGATACAAATGGGCAGCCCGGAATACCTGGACAGTGATTGCCACCAACGTCCTGAACGGTACGGACTACTGGCTGGACTTCAACGGGGTAAGCAAGGGACTGGTTGCCGCCTAGGGCCTCGGAGCCGGGCGCTGACTCGCCCCACGGTGCGGCGGTGCAACTGGCGCCGCGCGTGGCTGCCGGCGTCACTCTCGACATTCACGCACGCGAGGCCCTCGGAGGTACGCGGGAAGCCGCGATCCGGCGGGAGGGACACTGTCGTCCGGTGAGCAGGTTGGCTCCCCGCCTGGCGACAGGCACGTAAAAGGCCCAGGTCATGATCGGCGATCAAGCCGGTGACCTGGGCCTTTCTGTGGAGCCGCCTGACGGAATCGAACCGTCGACCTACGCATTACGAGTGCGTCGCTCTAGCCGACTGAGCTAAGGCGGCAACGATCAGCAAGTGTACGGCACCCCGTTGCCCGGCACCGAACGGGATACCCTCGCTCCTCCCACCACCGCCAACCGGACAACGGCTGCCAACTGACCCGTTACCGGACGGCGTCTCGCCGGATCCGGTACTACGCTGCGGCGGGTGAGCGACGAACGCGACGACCACCCGGCTCCGGCGGCCGACGATCACCCCGACGGCGAGCGTGCCCGGCCTCGGCCACGCTCCACCGATCCGCTGGAGCTGGGCTTCACCCCGCGCAAGCCGGTGCCGTGGCTGGCGCCGTTCCTGCTGATCAGCACCGGCATCCGGACGCTACTGGCGGTCCTCTTCGGCGCGTACCTGGACAAGCGCGAGTTGCAGAACGCCTTCGGCGACGGCGTCTTCCACCAGGCGGGGCCGGACGGCGGGCTCTGGCTCGACTACGTGGCCGACCTCGGCGACGGCTTCCACGCCACCTACTCGGTGGCGTACCTGCTGGCCCAGCCGGCGCTGACCGTGGACGGGCACCGGCTGCCCCGGGCGCAGACCCTGGTGATGGGCGGCGACCAGGTGTACCCGTCGGCGGCCTACGAAGAGTACGAGAACCGGTGCAAGGGCCCCTACCAGGCCGCACTGCCGATGACCCCGCCCGAGCGTCCCACGCTGTTCGCGGTGCCGGGAAACCACGACTGGTACGACGGTCTGACGGCGTTCCTCCGGCTGTTCGTCCGCTCGCGTGACCGTAACTTCGCCGGCTGGCGTACCGGGCAGTCGCGGTCGTACTTCGCCGTGGAGTTGCCGGCCGGTTGGTGGCTGCTCGGCGTGGACGACCAGTCCGGCTCGTACCTGGACGACCCGCAGTTGGCCTACTTCGACGAGGTGGCCCGCCGGCTCGGCCCGGAGTCGAAGGTGATCCTGGCCGCGCCGTCGCCGACCTGGGTGAAGGCGGCCGACAACCCGATGGCGTACGACTCGATCGACTACTTCATCCGGACGATCATCGATCCGACCGGGGCTCAGGTGCGGCTGCTGCTCTCCGGCGACCTGCACCACTACGCCCGGTACGCCGGCCCGGAGCGGCAGTTGATCACCTGTGGCGGCGGCGGGGCGTACCTGTACCCCACCCACAAGCTGCCGGAGCGCATCGAGGTGCCGCCACGCGACACGCTGGCCCGGCGCGCAAGTGTGTCGCAGCCGTACGATCTGGTGGCCCGCTATCCGGACGCGGCCCGCTCCCGCCGTTACGGCTGGGGCATCTTCGCCCGGCTGCCGTTCCGCAACCCTGGCTTCACCACCCTGCTCGGCATCCTGCACACCCTGCTGATGCTGGCCATGGCGGGCGCGACGGCAAACTGGGCCGACAGCACCGACCAGCGGCTGTTCAGCGTTCCGCTGGTGCTGATGGTGCTCGTGACGGTGATGGCGGCGGTCCTGTTCGCCAAGCCGCCCAACGCCAGCGGCAAGCGGCACGCCCGACACTGGCTTCTCGGCGTCGGCCACGGCGTGGCCGAGGTGGCGTTGGCCGCCGGCGGCACCTGGGTCTGGTTGGCGCTGCCGTTCTACGGATGGCCGTGGCCGCTGCCGGCGGTCGCCGCGGTGGTGCTGTACGGCCCGGTCATCGGTCTGGTGGCCAGCCAACTCGTGGCGGCGTACCTGCTGGTGGCGGGTTCACTCGGGGTGAACGTCAACGAACTGTTCGCCGGGCAGGGCATCGAGGACTCCAAGTCGTTCCTGCGGTTGCACATCGACCCGGACGGCACGATGACCATCTACCCGATCGGGGTGGACCGGGTGTCCCGCGACTGGCAGGTCAACCCCGACCAGTCCGTCACGGCAAGCTGGCTGACCCCGAAGGATCCCCTGACCCCGCACCTGACCGAACCCCCGATAGTCCTGCCCCCTCAGCGACCCCCCACCAGTTGATCAAGAGGTTTGCGTCATCCCGAGCCCGGTTGCCGACGCGAACCTCTTGATCACCGCGGGGTTTGGGTTAGGGGGTGTAGTGCTGGTCGTGGGCTTGGCGGGGGGCGCAGACGGAGGCGCGGGAGCAGGAGCAGCGGGAGCCGTCGGCGTCGAGCCGGACCGTCACGGCGTCGCGGGGGACGCTGTGGCCGACGACCCGACCCTCGCCCTCCGGCGTGGAGACCCGGCTGCCGACCGCCGGAGCGGTCTCCTGGAATCTGGCGTACAGGGGATGCTCGTATTTGAGGCAGCACATCAACCGGCCGCACGCGCCGGAGATGCGCAGCGGGTTCAGGGGGAGATCCTGGTCCTTCGCCATCCGGATGGTCACCGGCTCGAAGTCGGTGAGGAACGTCGCGCAGCACAGGTCGCGACCACAGGAGCCGATGCCGCCCTGCACCCGCGCCGAGTCGCGTGCGGAGAGCTGGCGCAGCTCGACCCGGCAGTGCAGGGTGGCGCCCAGGTCACGGACCAGGGAGCGGAAGTCCACCCGGTGCGGGGCGGTGAAGTAGACGGTGCTGCGCTCACCGCTCTCCGCGGTGCCGAGCACGTGGTCGACGGCCACCACCTTCATCGGCAGGCCATGCGAGCGGATCAACCGTTTCGCGGCCACCTTGGCCTCGGCCTTGCGGCGCCGCAGTGCCTCGTCGCGGCGCAGGTCGTCGTCACCGGCGAGCCCCACCAGGCGGGGAAAGCCGTCGGTCTCCTCGGTGACCCACTGCGCCGCCCACACGCACTCCGCCACCTCGGGCCCGTCGTCGGTGGGCACCAGCACCTTGTCTCCCACCTGCGGACGCAACTCGCCCGGATCCAGGTAGTAGAGGCGCCCGTACCGGTTGAAGCTGACCGCGCAGAGCATGCCCATCTCTCCACCCTACGACGGATCACCGCAAAGGACGCACCGGCCGATAGCCCCAATGCCATTCATGGTCGTCGACTTGACCGATGGCCGGGCCACCCGTCGTGCCGTTACTCCTCGCCCGGACGGTTGAATCCGCGCCCGGGTAGGGGACAAACGCGTCCGGGCGGCGTTGAGTGAAGACAGACCTGCGGGGGGTGCAGGGGAAAGACCACGGCGTCGCCGTGGGCGCCGGCTCCGGTGTCCGCGAGCGACGCCGTGGCCTGTCCGAGCGGCAACCGTGGGCCTGTCCGAGCGCCAACCGCGACCGAGCCATACCGGCACGGCAACCGCGACCGAGCCATACCGGCACGGCAACCGCGACCGAGCCGTGTCAGCACGGCAGCCGTGACCGAGCCGTGCCGGCACGGCAGCCGCCGCGCTGCCAGCACCGCGAGCAGGACGCGCCGGCACCGCAACCCCGGCCGGGGAATCTGCGCGCTCCGGGCGGCTACCAGCCGACGCGGGTGGGCTGGTCGTAGTGGGGCCGGCCGTCCAGCGGCGGTCGCCACGCGGTCTCGGCGAGGCTCGGCGCCCACTGCCGCAGCAACGTCTCCGCACCGTCGTACGCGACGCAGAGCACCGCCAGCACCCGCGCGGCGATCTCCGCCGCGTCGGCCACACCCGGCCCGACCGGCGTCAACCGGGCCGGCGGGCCGCTGGCGGTGGCGGCGACCACTGCCACCGCCTCGGCCGAGCGGAGCACGTCGGCCAACGTCCGGGCCAGCGCGAGGCGGCTGCCCTCGACCCAGTCGGCGAGCGCGTCCGCGTAACCGGCAGTGGATTCGAGCCGCCCGACCAGGCTCTCCGGGCCCTCGTCGAGGTGGCGCAGCAGTGCGGCCCGCTGTTGCCCGTACGCCGTGGCGGCCGGACCGGACCAGAGCACCGAGTCGGTGAGCGCGGCGGAGGCGTCGTCGTACCCCCGGACGAGCCGGCGCACCGCGTGCCCGGCGCCGGCGAGCGGCGCGGGGTGCAGGTCGAGGAAACCGCGGACGGCGTCGCCCGGCAGCACCTGCATCCGGCGCAGCAGAGGCCAGACCCGATGCCCCTCCGGGACCCCGGCGGCGATCAGCCGGTCCACCCGGCGCAGCAGGTCGAGGCCGGGCTCGGCGAGCCGGTCCAGCGCGTCCATCAGGGCTTCCTGGCGAGCCGGCGGCGAGCTTCCCGGTCGACCTCGGCATAGCGATCGGCGGCCTCCCGGACTGCCGAGGCGGCTGCGGCCAGCCGACCGGCGGCGGTGCGGGCCTCCCGGGCCCGGTCGTCGGTGGCGGTGGCCCACTGGCGGTGCAGTGCGCGCCCGATCTCACCGGGACGCCCGGGGGCGTCGGCGCCGAACGCGGCCTGGGCCGGATCGCTGGCGGTGACGCTGTGCGAGAGCGCGGTGAGCGTGGCACTCGCCTCGTCGAGTCGGGCGGAGAGCGCGCGCAGTGTGTCCATCTCAGGCCCCCGCGAGCGGTCGGTAGGCGGCGAACGTCTCGTTGTGCAGCTTTTCCCGCGCCCACTCGGCGGCGTCGGCCGCCGCGGTGACCGCGGCCTGCACGGAGCCGGCGACGTCTCGTGGGCTGCGGGTGTGCAGCGGGCCGAGGAACCGGACGTCGGTGATCCGGCCCCCGGCGGTGACGACGACCTCGACCAGACCGTCCGGCGACCGGACGGTCACCTCGACGGTGGACACCGCCTGGTCGAACTCGGCCTGGAGCGACTCGATCCGGCGGTATCGCCGCACCGCCTCCTCGATCCAGGCTTCGTCGATCTCCCCCCGCGGCATTGGCCGACTCCTCCCGGATGAGCCATAACTGAGCGTGCCCCCACCGTCACCACGGCACAACGGACCGTACCGCACTGCAATCGGGCCTGTCGATGCCTGTGGACAACGCCGGAAGCTGCGGGGTCAGCCCTTCCAGAGGGCGAGCATCATCGCCTCGACCGCGATCCGCGGCTTGACGTTCGCCTCGATCGCCGCCCGGCAGGCGAGCACGGCCTCCAACCGGCGCAGCGACCCTTCGGCGTCCCACTTCTGCGCGCCAGCGCCGGCCAGTGCGGCGGTGTCGGTGTGCACCGGGGCGACGGGGGCGCGCAGCGCCATGGTGAGCGCGTCCCGGTAGAAGCCCGCCAGGTCGACAAGCGCCCGGTCCAGTGCGTCTCGCTGGGCGCGGGTGGCGCGGGACTTCTGCCGCTTCTCCAGCTCCTTGAGCTGCCCGGCAGCGCCGCGCATCGCGCCGGCCGCGCCCCGGCCGGTGCCACCCGCTCCGAGCGCGGTCTCCAGTGCCGCCCGCTCGGTCGTGTCGGCCTCGGTGACCGATGCCTCGGCCTCCGCCTCGGCCGCCTCGATCAGCGCCGACGCCGCGTCGAACGCCGCGCCGACGCCGGTCAGCCGACGCGGTACCGCGAGCACCGCCTCGCGTCGTTTGCGGGCCTCCGGGTCGCGGGCCAGTCGGCGGGCCCGACCCACGTGCCCCTGGGCGGCCGCCGCCGCCCACTGCGCCACGTCGGGCGCGATCCCGTCCCGACGGACCAGCACCTCGGCCACCGCGTCGGCCGGCGGCTGCCGCAGGGGTACGACCCGACAGCGCGACCGGATGGTCACCGAAATGTCGTCCGGGTGGGTGGAGGGGGCGCAGAGCAGGAAGACCGTCCGCGGCGGAGGCTCCTCGATGGCCTTGAGCAGCGCGTTGCCGGCGGCCTCGGTGAGCCGGTCGGCATCCTCGATGACGACCACCTGCCAGCGCCCACCGGACGGGGTGCTGGCCGCCCGCAGCACCAGCGCGCGCATCTCACCGACACCGATGGACAGCCCTTCCGGCACCACCAGTCGAACGTCGGCGTGGGTGCCGCCCATCGTGGTGCGGCAGCCGGGACACTCGCCGCAACCGGTGCCGTGCACGCACTGGAGGGCGGCGGCGAACGCCCGCGCGGCGACCGAGCGACCGGACCCGGGCGGGCCGGTGAAGATCCAGGCGTGCGTCATACCGGCGGCCGGGTCCAAGCCGCCAGGCGCGGCAGCGCCGTCCGGGCCGGCGAACTCCGCACCGCCGTCCGGGTCGGCGAACTCGGCACCGCCGTCCGGGCCGACGAAATCGGCACCGCCGTCCGAGTCGGCGAACTCGGCATCGCCGTCCGGGTCGGCGGGCAGGTCCACCCCGCCGAACTCGGCACCGCTGGCCGGGTCGGCGGTGATCAGCGCGGGTGCCCGGTCGGCCGCGCCAGCGCGCAGCACGGCAGCCGCGGCGGCGGCCGCCCGGCGCAGCTCCACGACCGCCTCGTCCTGACCGACCAGGTCGGCGAAGACGTCCGGCATCAGGTCTTGTGCTCCATCGTCACCAACTCCGAGTCGGATAACTCGGGCTGCACCGAGGTGTCCGGGCCCTGCGCCGGCCGAGGGTGCACGATGCCGCCGGGGCTGCCGAGCATCTCCTCGACCCGCCGGACCACCTGGCCGGTGATCTGGTCGGCCGGTCGGGACGCGTCGAGGACGAGGTAACGCTTCGGGTCGGCGGCGGCGAGGTCGAGGAAGGCGTACCGGACGCGCTCGTGGAAGGCGATCGACTCGGCCTCCAGCCGGTCGGTGCCGGTGTTGCGCGAAGCCACCCGGGACAGCCCGGTGTGCGGCTCGACGTCCAGCAGCACCACCAGGTCGGGCTTGAGCCCACCGGTGGCCCAGGAGGAGAGCCAGGAGACCTCGTCGACCGGCAGCGTCCGGCCGGCGCCCTGGTACGCCAGGGACGAGTCGACGTACCGGTCGCTGATCACGACACCGCCTCGGACCAGGGCGGGCCGGACCACGGTGGCCACGTGATGGGCGCGGTCGGCGGCGTACAGCAGCGCCTCGGCCCGTGGTGAGGGCGCCTCGTCGCCGGCCGTGTCCAGCACCATCGACCGGATCCGCTGCCCGACCGCTGTTGCTCCCGGCTCCCGGGTGACCACGACCTCGCGCCCCTGGTCGCGCAGGCGATCGGCGAGTGCGGCGAGTTGGGTGGACTTGCCGGCACCCTCGCCGCCCTCGAACACCACGAACAGCCCGGCGGAGACGAACGGCTCGGAGGGCATCAGCGGACGGCCCCGGATCGAGCCCCAGAGGTCGGCGAGGACGGGGACGCCCTTCTTGTCGTCCATCTGGCCGAAGGCGCTGATGCCGGCGAAGATGCCGGCGGCACCGGCGGCTAGCAGCAGCAGCCGGGTGGAGGAGATGGAGATCCCGAGGTCGGCGATCTCCAGTTTGTGGGAGCCGCCGACGCCGACCAGGAGGCTACTCAGCCCGATGGCCAGGATCAGCACCAGCCGGGTGCCGATCTGCACCACCGCGAAGACGCGACCTCGCACCTCGTCCTTGATCTCGCCGCCGAGCAGGGTGGTGCCGGCCAGGAAGGCCATGCCGGCACCGGCGCCGACAAGCACCGCGCCGACGATCGCCATGGACAGGTGGATGGCGAAGGCGAGGGTCATCACGGCGGCGCTGGCCAGCACGATGCTCATGCCGAACCAGCGGCGTCGGGACATCTCCTTGACGACCATCGGGCCGAGGCCGAGACCGAGGGCCAGGCCGATGAAGATGGCGCCGAAGAGCAGGAAGAAGGCGGCGTCACCGGCACCGAGCGAGGCGGCGAAGAACTTGGCCGTGCCGATCACGATGCCGCCGCCGGCGAACGCGCCGAAGATGCCGAGCACCAGGCCACGGACGAGCCGGGTCTGGCCGATGTACTTCCAGCCCTCGGAGAACTGCCGGAACATGCTCTGCTCGGTGCGCTGCCGCTCGCCGGTCTGCGCCTGGCTGATCTCCTTGATCCCGAACGCCACCACGAGGGCGGTGGCCAGCCGGGAGAAGGAGTTGACCCAGAGCGCGAGCTGGGCGGGCTCGGCCCAGCCGAGGTCGCCGCCGACGACGGCCCGGACGCTGCCGTCGAGCGCCGCGGCCACCAGCGCCGCGAGGATCGGGGTGAGGCCGTACGTGGTGATCAGCGTGAGCTGGTTGGCCGCCTCCAGTCGGGCGCGCGGGATGAGGTTGGGAACCGCGGCCTCCTTGGCCGGGATCCAGATCAGGGTGATCGACTCGATCAGGAAGGTGGCGACTGTCGCCCACAGCACCACGAGCCCGCCGTTGGCGCCGGCCAGTGCCACGATCGGGATCGAGGCGAAGAGCACGAAGCGGAGCAGGTCGCAGATGACCATCGTCCAGCGTCTGTCGAACCTGTCGGCCAGCACACCGGCGATCGGCCCGAGCACGAGCGCGGGGAGCAGGCGGATCGCGATGACGCCACCGAAGGCCGCGCCCTTGGCGGTGCTGCCCTGGACCTGGGAGGCGGCGAAGACCGAGGTGGCCAGCAGGCCGAGCCAGTCGCCGAAGGCGGCCGCGCCGAGCACGATCCAGAGTCGGCGGAACGGCCGGATGCGCAGGACCGAGCGGATTGCGGCATAACCGGACGGATCAACCTGACCGCTGCTGGGCTGGTCGGCGGGGTTGCCCGACTGACCGCCGGAGCGCGACACGCCGGGCGACTCGCCGCTGTTCTGGCTTTCGATGGCCGTACCTCCACGTGCCGGCCCATCGCTGGGCGCCTCCGGTGGAACACTCTAGACCTGGTGGGGGCGGCCCCACCGACGACATTCTCCTGCTCGCTGAGCCTAGGCCGCCGAAGGCACCGACCGCAGCCCGGACGTACGCGAGGGTATTTCGCATTTACCGTCGGACAGTTAGCGTGCACACGTGGCCATCGAAAGCGACAATCTTCGCAAGCGCCTGGACCGGGCGACCGCCCACCTCGACCCGCCCTACGCCGTGGTCGACCTCACCGCATTCGACGCCAACTCGACCGACCTGGCCGATCGCGCCGCCGGCAAGCCGGTCCGCCTGGCGAGCAAGTCGGTCCGCGCCCGAGAGTTGATCAGTCGAGCCCTCGCCCGACCGGGCTGGCAGGGCGTGATGGCGTTCACCCTGCCCGAGGCGATCTGGCTGGTCCGGGCCGGAGTGAGCGACGACGTGCTTGTCGCGTACCCGACCGTGGACCGCGCGGCGCTTGCCGAGTTGGCCGCCGACCCACTGCTCGCCGCCGCGATCACCCTGATGATCGACGGCAGTGGCCAACTCGACCTGATCGACGGCGTCCGCGCCCCCGGGCAACGGGCGGAGCTGCGACTCTGCCTGGACCTGGACGCCTCCTGGCGACCGTTGCGCGGGGTGCACGTCGGCGTCCGCCGCTCACCGGTGCACAGCGCACGGGCGGCCGGCACGCTCGCCGCCACTGTCGCCGGCCGGGCCGGCTTCCGGCTGGTCGGGCTCATGTCGTACGAGGCGCAGATCGCCGGCCTGGGCGACGCGCCGCCGGGGCAGACGCTGCTGGCGGGCGCGATCAGGCTGGCCCAGCGCGGGTCGTACCGCGAGCTGCTGGCCCGCCGGAGTGCGGCGGTCGCCGCGGTACGCGAGCACGCCGACCTGGAGTTCGTCAACGGCGGCGGCACCGGCAGCGTGGCCGCCACCAGCGCTGATCCCGCGGTCACCGAGGTCACCGCGGGATCGGGCCTGTACGGGCCGACGTTGTTCGACGCGTACCGCGCCTGGCGACCGACCCCGGCCGCG
Source organism: Micromonospora sp. NPDC048935 (assembly GCF_043197875.1). Taxonomy (NCBI): domain Bacteria; kingdom Bacillati; phylum Actinomycetota; class Actinomycetes; order Micromonosporales; family Micromonosporaceae; genus Micromonospora; species Micromonospora sp. NPDC048935. The sequence goes on from NZ_JBICTZ010000002.1 coordinate 600,750, forward strand.
TTCTTCGCCTGCGCGGTGGTCCGCCGGCCGACACCGGAGCTGGCCACGGTGCTCGGCGGCGGCTGGATCGCCTCCGGTCCGGCGGCCGACAGCCGACTGCCCCGGCCGTGGCTGCCGGCCGGGCTCAAGCTTGTCGGCACCGAGGGTGCCGGTGAGGTGCAGACTCCGCTGGCCGGCGCGGCGGCGGCCACCCTGCGGGTCGGCGACCGGGTGTGGTTCCGGCACGCCAAGGCCGGTGAGCTGTGCGAACGGGTCAACGAACTACACCTGGTCGAGGGGGACGAGGTCGTGGCGACCGTCCCCACCTACCGGGGCGAGGGGCAGGCCTTCCTCTGAGACGCCCGCACCCCGCGCCAGCTCAGGCCGGCTGGGCCGCCTCGGCCTGCCGCACGGAGGACAGGTCGCTGTCCGGGCCGTCGACCTGACGGTGCAGATACTCCCGGATCAGTGCCTTCGCCTCCAGCAGCACGCGTTCGTCACCGTCGGACTTCCGTCGGAACGCGAGCTTGATCAACGCGTCCGCCGCCTCGACGGCGATCTCCAGGACGAAACGGAGCTTCGGCACGTCGGTGAGCCCGAAGCGCTCGGTGAGCACCTGGGCCAACTGGTCGGCGATCACGCCGTTGTTGTCCCGTTGCTCGTCGAGCAGGTGCAGGTCGACCACGTCGCCGAAGTGCAGGGTACGGAAGCCGGGGACGGTGCGGTGCATCGTGATGTATTCGTCGATCCCCGCGTCGACGCCATCCCACCAGTGGGTCATCTCGTCGGAGGCGAACCGCTCGTCGAGACGCTGGAGGTAGGACTCCATCGTCCGCAGGGTCAGTGCCTGCACGATCGCCCGCTTGTCCGGGAAGAACTGGTAGACCGATCCGATCGCCACTTCGGCGCGCTCGGCGAGCAGGGTGGTGGTCAGCCCCTCGTACCCCACCTCGTCGACGAGCTCGGCGCAGGCATCCAACATGCGCTGTACCCGCGCGACACTTCGACCCTGCACCGGAACGCGGCGCAGCGGCCCGGTCGTGGCGGCTGGTGTGGACACTCGGCGCCACCCCCCTTCGACGGATGAACATATCTCCACGTCACGAGTCCGTGACTACCGGTACAACGAGCGGATCGCAATTGCGGTATTTACCAGGCACAACGTTCCTGATATGAAGTCACTTCATATTCATGAATGAGGAGCCCCGCATGGTCGGCACCGCATCGCTCGCCGCTGAATGGTCCAACTGGGCCGGCAACCAGCGTGGCAGCGCCACCGCGATCCTGCGCCCCGGCTCGCCGACGGATGTCGGAGAAGCCGTCCGATCCGCCGCGGCCGACGGTGCCCGGATCCGCGTGACCGGCAGCGGGCACTCGTTCACCGCCGTCGCGCTCGCCGACGACCGACGGATGGAACTGTCCGAGCTGGACACCGTGGTCAGCGTCGACGTCCCGCGCCGGCTGGTCACCGTACCGGCGGGAATGACCCTGCACGCGCTCAACGGCCTGCTCGCCCGGCACGGCCTCGCACTGCCCAACCTCGGCGACATCGACGCGCAGACGGTGGCCGGGGCGATCTCCACGGGCACCCACGGCACCGGGGCCGGCTACGGGTGCCTGTCCACCTTCGTCGAGGCGATCACCCTGGTCACCGGCACCGGCGAGATGCTGCGCTGCTCCTCCGAGGAACACCCCGACGTGTTCGCCGCCGCCCGGGTGTCGCTCGGCGCGCTCGGCGTCCTGGTCGAGGTGACCCTGCGCTGCGTGGAAGCCTTCGTGCTGCACGCCCACGAACGCCCCGCCGAACTGGCCGACGTGCTCGGCGACCTGCCGACCCTGATCGGCTCGCACGACCACGTCGAGTTCTACTGGTTTCCCTACACCCAGCGGGTGCAGGTCAAGACCAACAACCGGGTGCCGGCCAACGACCGGCCACTGCCCCGCTGGCGCGGCTGGCTGGACGACGACTTCCTGGCCAACCGGGTCTTCGCCGGTGCCTGCCGACTCGGCCGGGCCGTGCCCGCGCTGGCCCCGGGCATCAGCGCGGTCTCCGCCCGCGCCCTCACCGAACGCCGGTACACGGGCCGCTCGGACCGGGTCTTCTGCACCCCGCGCCGGGTCCGCTTCGTGGAGATGGAGTACGGCCTGCCCCGCGAGGCGCTGCCCGAGGCGCTCGCCGCGCTCCAGCGGATCGTGGACGGGCTGCCGTTCAAGGTGCTCTTCCCGGTGGAGGTGCGATTCACCGCCGCCGACGACATCTGGCTCTCGCACGGCTACGGGCGGGACAACGCCTACATCGCCGTGCACCAGTACGTCGGCATGCCGTACGAGCCGTACTTCCGGGCCTTCGAGCAGGTGGCCGCCGGGCTGGGCGGTCGCCCCCACTGGGGCAAACTGCACTATCGCGACGCCGCCTCGCTGGCCACGGCCTACCCCCGCTTCACCGACTTCCAAACCGTCCGCAACCGCCTGGACCCCAACCGAGTCTTCACCAGCCCTCACGTGACCCACGTCCTCGGCGCCTGACGGCACCGATCTTGGAAGGAAAGTGCCCCTCCAGGGGCGGTTTCCTTCCAAGATCTCGCGGATCCAGGCTTACTCCGTGCTGGTGGCGGCCTTGCGGGGGGCGGCCTTCTTCGCCGGGGTCTTCTTCGCCGCAGTGCCGGCCTTGGCCGTGGTCGTCTTCTTCGCGGCCGTGGACTTGCTGGCGGCGGCCGTCTTCTTGGTCGCGGTGGCGTTCTTGGTCGCGGTGGCCTTCTTCGCGGGAGCCTTCTTCGCCGCCGCCTTCTTTCTCGGCGCCGGACCCTTCGCCCGCTTCTCGGCGAGCATCTCGGACGCTTCCTCGATGGTCAGCGCCTCCGGCGTCTGCCCACGCCGCAGCGACGCGTTGAACTCGCCGTCGGTGACGTACGGGCCGAACCGGCCGTCCTTGATCACCATCGGCTTCTCGGTCGCCGGGTCGACGCCCATCTCCCGCAACGGCGGCGCGGCGGCACGCCGACCACGGGTCTTCGGAGCGGCCAGCAACGCCAGCGCCTCGTCCAGACCGACGGTGAACATCTGGTCCTCGGACTCCAGCGAGCGGAACTCCTCGCCCCGCTTCACGTACGGGCCGTAGCGGCCGTTGTTGGCGAAGACCTCGACACCGTCCGGTGCGACACCGACCAGCCGGGGCAGGCTGAGCAGCTTGAGCGCCTCGTCCAGGCTCAACGAGTCCGGGGTCTGCGTCCGCAACAGCGACGACTTCCGCTCACCGCTGGACACGTACGGGCCGAACCGGCCGGACTTGAGCACGATCGGCTCGCCGGTCGCCGGGTCGTCGCCGAGCTTGCGCTCGCCGCTGCCACCGAGGAACAGCTCGTGCACCTTCTCCGGGGTCAGCTCGTCCGGGGCCACGCCCTCCGGGATCGGCGCCCGGTCACCCGGGGTGCCGCCCTCCTCGCCCTCACCCGCGGCGGTCGCCGCTTGCTGCTCGCCGCCGGGCAGCTCCCGTTGCAGGTACGGCCCGTACCGGCCGACCCGGACGACGACCTCGCGGCCCTCGTCGTCGGTGAAGAGCGGGATGGAGTTGACGCTGCGGGCGTCGATGTCGCTGAGGTTTTCGGTGACCAGCTTCTTCAGCCCACCCGAGCGGGCGATGTCCTGGTCACCGGCACCGGTGGAGCCGCCGAAGTAGAAGGCGGTGAGGAAGTCGACAGCGGCGTGGTCACCGCCGGCGATCTCGTCCAGCTCGTTTTCCATGCTGGCGGTGAAGTCGTAGTCGATCAGGCGCGGGTAGTGCCGCTCCATCAGCCCGATCACCGCGAACGCCAGGAAGGTGGGGATCATCGCCTGGCCGCGCTTGGTGACGTACCCCCGGTCCTGGATCGTCTGCATGATCGACGCGTAGGTGGACGGGCGGCCGATGCCCAGCTCTTCCAGGGCCTTGACCAGCGACGCCTCGGTGTAGCGCGACGGCGGCTGGGTGTGGTGGCCCTGCGCGGCCAACTGGTCGGCGGTCAGCGGCTGGTCCTTGACCAGGGTCGGCAGCCGGCGCTCGGCATCCTCGGCCTCGGCGTTCTCGTCGTCGCTGGACTCGACGTACGCGCGCAGGAAGCCCGGATCCGTGATGGTCTTGCCGGTCGCGCCGAAGTCGGCCTCCTCCTGCGAGGTGGAGACCGCCCGGATGCGCACCGAGACGCTGGAGCCGACCGCGTCGGTCATCTGCGAGGCGATGGTGCGCCGCCAGATCAGCTCGTAGAGCTTGAACTCCTCGGCGGACAGCTCCTTGGCCACCTCGCCCGGGGTGCGGAAGTTGTCCCCCGCCGGGCGGATCGCCTCGTGCGCCTCCTGCGCGTTCTTCACCTTGCCGGTGTAGCGACGCGGCTCCGGCGGGACGCTGCGCTCGCCGTACAACTCGACGATCTGCCGGCGGGCCGCCGAGATGGCGGTCTCCGACAGGTTGACCGAGTCGGTACGCATATAGGTGATGTAGCCGTTCTCGTACAGCCGCTGCGCGGTGCGCATCGTCTGCTGCGAGGACAGGCGCAGCTTGCGGGCCGCCTCCTGCTGGAGGGTCGAGGTGATGAACGGCGCGTACGGGCGGCGACGGTAGGGCTTCTCCTCGACCCGGGTGACCGTGAACGGCCGCCCGTCGAGTCGGGCCGCGAGACCCCGGGCGCCACCCTCGTCCAGGTGGACGACACCGGCGCCGGCCTTCACCCGGCCGGTTGTCGGCTCGAAGTCCTTACCGGTGGCGATCCGGTCACCGTTCAGCGCGATCAGTGTGGCGTTGAAGTTGCGGGGCCCCTCACCGGCGTTGGTCACGGCGAGGGTGGCCAGGATGTCCCAGTACTCGGCGGTGCGGAAGGCCATCCGCTGCCGCTCCCGCTCGACCACGATGCGGGTCGCCACCGACTGCACCCGGCCGGCCGAGAGCCGCGGCATGACCTTCTTCCACAGCACCGGGGAGACCTCGTAGCCGTACAGGCGGTCGAGGATCCGCCGCGCCTCCTGGGCGTCGACCAGGTCGCGGTCGATCTCCCGGGGGTTGGCCACGGCCGCCTGGATCGCCGGCTTGGTGATCTCGTGGAAGACCATCCGCTTGACCGGGACCTTGGGCTTGAGCGTCTCGACCAGGTGCCAGGCGATCGCCTCGCCCTCGCGGTCCTCATCCGTCGCCAGGAAGATCTCGTCGACCTCCTTGGCCAGCTTCACCAGCTTGCTGATCTGCTGCTTACGGTCGGCGGAGACGACGTAGAGCGCCTGGAAGCCGTTGTCGACGTCCACCCCGAGCCGGGCCCAGGGTTCCTTCTTGTACTTGGCCGGCACGTCGGCGGCGTTGCGCGGCAGGTCGCGGACGTGACCGAAGCTGGCCTCCACGACGTACCCCGGGCCGAGATAGCCCGAGATCGTCTTGGCCTTCGCCGGTGACTCGACGATGACCAGACGGGTGGTTCCAGCGTTGCTCGGCACGTCTCTCCCCGACCTCACTCCTGCTCGTGGCCTGCCAGCGCCCGGACAGCGACGGCTCTCGACCCCCGCCATCGCACCGGCGGTCCGGATGTCCAACGTAACGCGCCGCCCGCGTTTCGGGTTTCGCGGGCGGCAAACCGCCACCGCGCGACGGTCAACTCTCGCCCCGCCGCGCTCGGCACTGCCGGACGGCGCCACCGTACACCGTGGGTAGGGCTCGAAGAGGGTCACTGTGATGATGGCGGGCCCACGGCCCGGCTCCGACCCGCCCGTTTCCGCCCGGATCGACCCGTCCGCTGTCCGGCACCGGACACCCCGCCCCACCGCCCAATCCCGTCGATCATGGAGTTGTGGTGGGCGTTTTCATCCCGGACGAGCAGTATCTCCACCACCACAACTCCATGATCGACCCGGGGTGGGGGTGGGGGGCGGGTCAGGTTGGCCAGGCTTCCGGGGGTGCCGTGCGTGGTGGTGCGCCGACCAGCTCGGCGAGCCGGCCCAGCCGCCGCCGGCCGGTGATCCGGTACGCCGGGCCGCCGTCATCGGGGCTCAGTAGCGTGCCAGCCAGCCCGGCCGCGTCGAGCGCGACCCCGATCGGCTCCCAGCACTCCCGGTCGTCCGCGCCCAGCCGCAACAGGAAACCATCCGGTGGTGCCGGCGTCCCCGCGGCGGCGACCCACAACCGTAGCCGCCGGCCGGTCAGGTGAAAGGTGGCCGGCGGGCGTTTCGCCGTACCGTGCAGCCACGCGGCCGCCAACGGCTTCAAGACCCGGGTGTACGACGTACGCACGGCGTGTCGCTCGCCCTCGGTCGGCTCCCAGCTCGCCGCCAGCCCGCGCGACGCCAGTTCCGCGACGAGCACGTGCACCCGCCACGCGGCGTCCACCCGCACCGACAGACGGGCGGTGCCGCCCATCCGGACCACCTCGCCCGGGCCGGCGAGCAGCCCGGCCAGGTCGGCGACCACGGGCTCGGCCGCCTCCGCGCCGAAGAAGACGAGTTGCCGCCCCGCGTCATCGCCCGGAGTGGGGCCGCTGTGGGGCGGCCCACGGCGTCGTCGCGCGGGTGCGGGCGTGTCGGACTCGGGGGCGGGGAACAACGCCGGCGGAGTGTCGTCGAGCCCACTCAATGACACTCCGGCACCTCGTCGAAGGCTTTTTTCAGCTCCTCGGAGTTGAGCTTGCTGGTGTCCAGCGCGCTGGCGTCGTACTCCGTGTTGAGGGTGTCCACCGCGGCCCGCACGCCGTCGTAGAAGGCGGTCGGCTCGCCGGTGCCCAGCCCGTCGATGGTGTCCCGGGCGCGGCCGTAGGCGTCCCGCATCTTTTCGAGCGAGCTGCGGAAGCCGGCGGAGATGGCGTCGCCGTTCTCGGTCTCCGGGACGCCCGCCTGCTCCACCTTGCGGCGCGCGGCCTCGCTGGCCTGCTCCGCCCCACCGAAGAGCCGCACCAGGTTCTCCTTGGCCTGCGCCGGAGTGGTTTGCGCGGTCATCTGTTCGTCCGTGCTGCTTGTCAGCTTGCTGATCTCGGAACGCCACGGGGTCAGCGCGGTGCACACCGAGGCCGCCCAGGCCCGCGGGCTGGGGCCTCCGCCGCAGCCGGACAGGACGAGGACGATCGTGGCCAGGACCACCGTGAGCTTTCCGGCGGCAGACGCCCGGCACCTACGCATGCGTTGCAGCGTACGGCCTTCGGCCAGGCGTGGCACCGGGCCGGACGGCCGGGGTCCCCGGTCGACGCGGACGTCGACCGGGGACCCCGTGCCGGTGCCGGGTCAGGCGCTGACCGTCTCCGGTCGTTGGTCGCTGCTGCCCGCGCCGGTGCTGCCATCGGCGTCGGAGTCGGACATCGCGATGCCCTTGCGCTTGCTGAACACCACCGACGCCACGATGATCAGCGTCGCGACCAGCGCGATGCCGACCCGCAGGCCGACGTTGCGGTCGTCGCCGACGCTGTACGCCACCACGGCGGGCGCGATCAGCAGCGAGACCAGGTTCATCACCTTGATCAGCGGGTTGATCGCCGGACCGGCGGTGTCCTTGAACGGGTCGCCGACGGTGTCGCCGATGACCGTCGCGGCGTGTGCTTCGGAGCCCTTGCCGCCGTACGCGCCGTCCTCGACCAACTTCTTGGCGTTGTCCCACGCGCCACCGGAGTTGGCCAGGAAGACCGCCATCAGGGTGCCCGCCCCGATCGCACCGGCCAGGTACGCGGCGAGCGCGCCCGGCCCGAGGCCGAAGCCGACAGCGATCGGCGCCAGGATGGCCAGCAGACCGGGGGTCATCAGCTCGCGCTGCGCGTCCCGGGTGCAGATGTCGACGACCTTGCCGTACTCCGGGCGCTGGGTGCCGTCCATGATGCCGGGCAGCTCACGGAACTGCCGGCGGACCTCCATGACGACGGCGCCGGCCGAGCGGGACACCGCGTTGATGGCCAGCCCGGAGAAGAGGAACACCACCGCGGCGCCGATGATCAGGCCGACCAGGTTGCGCGGGTTCGCCACGTTCAGCGAGTTGAGGATCTCGTCGCCGACGTTGGCCACGCCAGCGTCCGCGTACGCGCTGCTGAGCGTGTCGGTGTACGAGCCGAACAGCGCGGTCGCGGCGAGCACCGCCGTGGCGATCGCGATGCCCTTGGTGATCGCCTTGGTGGTGTTGCCCACCGCGTCCAGCTCGGTGAGCGTGCGAGCGCCGTGCTCGTCGATGTCGCCGGACATCTCGGCGATGCCCTGCGCGTTGTCGGAGATCGGCCCGAAGGTGTCCATCGCGACGATGACGCCGACGGTGGTGAGCAGGCCGGTGCCGGCCAGCGCCACCGCGAACAGCGACAGCGTGATCGAGGTGCCGCCGAGCAGGAACGCGCCGAAGACGCCGGCACCGATGAGCAGCGCCGAGTAGACCGCCGACTCCAGGCCGATGCTGATGCCGGCCAGGATGACGGTGGCCGCGCCGGTCTGCGAACTCTTGCCGATGTCCTGCACCGGCCGCCTGTTGGTCTCGGTGAAGTAGCCGGTCAGCGCCTGGATCGCGGCGGCCAGCACGATGCCGATCACCACCGCGCCGATGGCCACCAACCGCGGGTTGCGGTCGACGTCGGTGAGGCCACCCTCCAGCTCGGCGAAGGTCGCCGGCAGGTACGCGTACGCGGCGACCGCCACCAGCACCGCGGAGAGCACCGCGGAGATGTAGAAGGCCCGGTTGATCGCGGTCAGACCGCTGCGGTCGGACGTGCGCAGCCGGGTGATGAAGACGCCGACGATCGCGATCAGCACACCGATGGTGGAGATGATCAGCGGGAAGACCAGTCCGTCCTCGCCGAACGCGGCACGACCGAGGATGAGTGCGGCGACGAGCGTCACCGCGTACGACTCGAACAGGTCGGCGGCCATGCCGGCGCAGTCACCGACGTTGTCGCCCACGTTGTCGGCGATGGTCGCGGCGTTACGCGGGTCGTCCTCGGGGATGCCCTGCTCGACCTTGCCGACCAGGTCGGCGCCGACGTCGGCGGCCTTGGTGAAGATGCCGCCGCCGACCCGCATGAACATCGCGAGCAACGCGGCGCCGAAGCCGAAGCCCTCCAGCACCGTCGGCGCGTCACCCCGGTAGACCAGGACGACGAGCGCCGCACCGAATAGGCCGAGGCCGACGGTGAGGAAGCCGACCACGCCGCCGGTCCGGAAGGCGATCTTCATGGCCGCCTCGCGACCACCTTCGCGCTCCCTCGCGGCGGCGGCGACGCGCAGGTTGGCGCGGGTGGCCAACCACATGCCCGCGCCGCCGATGAACGCGCTGAACAGGGCGCCCACCACGAAGAAGAGCGAACGGCCGAGCTTCACCGCGTTCTCGCTGCCGTCGGTGTCGTGCACCGGCAGCAGGAAGAGCAGCACCACGGCAATGACGACGAAGATCGCCAGGGTACGGAATTGGCGGAGCAGGTAGGCCGAGGCGCCCTCCTGGACCGCCCCGGAGATCTCCTGCATGGTGGTGGTGCCCTTGCCGGCGGCCAGCACCGCTTTTGTGAGGGCGGCGGCGAAAACGAGTGCCACCAGCGCGATTACCGCGGCGATGACGACGTAGGTGACATTGCTTCCGGTAAGGGAAAGTCCACCGCCGTCTGCGGCCAAGGTCTCGGACATCTGCGTCCTCCTGTTACCGAACACTCGCGCCGGTGAGTGGAGACGCACCGACCGACGCCTGGATGCGGACTTCGCAAGCGAGCGCCAACCCCAGCGGACCAGCGATGACCACCCATACCCGCTGGGTGCGGGATGGGTCACTTGCTGACAACCCGGGTACTGTAGCCCTCCGCAGTGTCAGAGGTCACACGCAGGTGGCACCGTGTCGCGATGATCTCCGTCGCTGTGTTATGAAACGAAATCTGATATAGGGACTGATCCATGAAACGAAAGGCCGCACCCCGACTGGGATGCGGCCCACGAAACGGTTTTGGGTCAGCGGCCGACCGGCCACACCATCCGCACCTCGGTGCCGATGCCCTCGTCGACGGGGCGCACCTGGAGGTCCTCGACGAAACCGGCGAGCAGCGCGAACCCGACGCCGGTGGTCAGCGCCTCGTCGGTGAGCGACTCGTTGGCCAACTCGTCCGGGGGTAGTGCGGTCAGACCGATGCCCGCCTCGATCGGCGCCCGGTCCACCACCCGCACCGCGTACGAGCCACCGTCGGACATCTCCACGAGCACCGGGTCGGCCAGGCCGTACTGCCGGTGCAGCGCCACCGCGCGGGTGCACGCCTCACCGATGGCCAGGCGTACCTCGTCCAGCAGGTCCTCCCGGACCCCGGCCCGTCGGGCGACGGCAACGCCGACCAACCGGGCGGTGCGCACGTGCACCGGGGCGGGGGAGAACGAGAGCTTGACGGTCGCCATCACGCGCCGGCGCCCGCCGGGTCGGCGCTGATCGCCGCGTCGACCGTCGGGTGCAACGGGAACACCTGGTCCAGTGCGGTGATCCGGAAGATCTTGAGCAGGGGCTCCTTGTCACAGACCAGGGCGAACGAACCACCTGCCGAGCGCAGCCGCTTGAGCGCGCCGACCAGCACGCCCAACCCGGTGGAGTCGAGGAAGTCCACCCGATCGAGGTCGACCACCACGTGACGGGCGCCACCGTCGATCAACTCAAGGAGTCGTTCGCGGAGCCGGGGCGCGGTGTAGACGTCCACCTCACCACCGACCTCAAGCACCGTGTGCTCGCCCACGGTGCGGGTCGCCAGCGACAGCTCCATCGGTCCTCCTCGCCAGAGCCGTAAACTCTCGTGGGCATCTAACCACTACCGCCGGTGCGGCCTGCGGACGCCAGCGGAGGCTTCCCCTTACCCCCCGGCCCGACTTTTCATCTCCGAACACCAGTGCGAGAGTGCAGGGCGTGACCTCCAACGACTTCAGCTCGGCGCAGGGCACGCCGCGCCATGACCTGGAGTCGTCGCCCGCGGCCACCGTATCCGCTGGTCCCGGCCCCGGGCCAGCGCCGGAGGACCTGCTGCGCCGGCTGCGTGCCCGGGGCGCCGCCGATCCGGTCACCCACGTCGAGCGGGTGCCGGCCCGCGCCGGGGTGCCCGCGCCTTGGCCGCCGTGGGCGTCGGCGGAGCTGCGCGCGGCGTTCGCCACACGCGGCGTCGTCGCGCCCTGGCAGCACCAGGCCGAGGCGGCCAACCTGGCGTACGAGGGTCAGCACGTGGTCGTCGCCACCGGCACCGCGTCCGGCAAGTCGCTGGCGTACCAGCTCCCGGCGCTGGCCACCCTGCTCGCCGACCCCCGGGCCACCGTGCTCTACCTCGCGCCGACCAAGGCACTCGCCGCCGACCAGTTGCGGGCCGTCGCCGCGCTGGAGCTGGAAGGGGTACGCCCCGCCTGCTACGACGGCGACACTCCGCGCGCCGAACGGGAGTGGATCCGCAGGCACTCCCGGTTCGTGCTGACCAACCCCGACATGCTGCACCACGGCATCCTGCCCGGCCACGCCCAGTGGTCCGGTTTCCTGCGCCGACTCGCGTACGTGGTGATCGACGAGTGCCACACCTACCGGGGCGTGTTCGGCTCGCACGTGGCGCACGTGCTGCGTCGGCTGCGCCGGCAGTGCGCCCGGTTCGGGGCCACCCCGGTCTTCGTCCTGGCCTCGGCGACCTCCGGTGACCCGGCGACCGCGGCCGGACGGCTGACCGGCCTGCCGGTGACGGCGGTCACCGAGGACGCGTCGCCGCGTGGCGGGGTGACCTTCGCACTCTGGGAGCCGCCGCTGCTGCCACCCGAGTCGGGCTCGGCCGCCCCGGTGCCCCCGGGCTCGTCGTCCCCGGTGCCGCCGCAGGCGACCGGCGACGACTTCCCCCTCCCGGTGCCGCCGCAGGCAGACGGTGGCCACTCCTCCCTCCCGGCGCCGCCGCAGGCGGACGGTGGCCACGACGACCTCCGGCAGGTCCGCCGGTCGGCGCTGCGCGAGACCGCGGACCTGCTCGCCGACACGGTCGCCGAAGGGGTACGCACGCTCGCGTTCGTCCGCTCCCGCAAGGGCGCCGAGGTCGTGGCGGCCAACGCGCGCCGGTCGCTGGACGAGGCGGTGCCGGGGCTCGGCGACCGGGTGGCCGCCTACCGGGGCGGCTACCTGCGCGAGGAGCGGCGCGAGTTGGAGCGGGCACTGCTGCACGGCGACCTGCTCGGCCTGGCCTCCACCAACGCGTTGGAGCTGGGCGTGGACCTGGTCGGGCTGGACGCGGTGCTGATCTGCGGCTACCCGGGCACCCGGGCGTCGCTCTGGCAGCAGGCGGGCCGCGCCGGGCGTTCCGGGCAGGAGGCCCTCGCGGTGCTGGTGGCCCGGGACGACCCACTGGACACCTATCTGGTGCACCACCCGGAGGCGATCTTCGGTGCTCCGGTGGAGGCGACGGTGCTCGACCCGGCCAACCCGTACGTGTTGGCACCGCAACTCGCCTGCGCGGCGGTCGAGGCACCGCTCACCCCGGCCGACCTGGCACTCTTCGGTGACGGGGCGAAGGAGGCGGTCGACGAGCTGGTGGCGGCCGGTGCCCTGCGGCAGCGTCCCACCGGCTGGTACTGGCGGCACCGGGAGCGGCCCGAGGTGGACCTGCGCGGTGAGGGCGGCGCTCCGGTCTGTGTGGTGGAGTCGTCGACCGGCCGGCTGCTCGGCACGGTCGACGGCGGCTCCTCGCACTTCCTTCTCCACCCCGGCGCGGTCCATCTGCACCAGGGCGTCTCGTACGTGGTCGACGACCTCGACCTCGCCGACGGCTGCGCGCTGGTGCACGCCGAGGAGCCGGACTGGTCCACCCACGCGCGGGATGTCACCGACCTGTCCGTGGTGTCGGTGCGTTCCTACGTGGACGCCGGGCCGGTCGGCATGTTCCTCGGCGAGGTGGACGTGACAAGTCAGGTCGTGTCGTACCAGCGGCGGCGGATCGCCACCGGCGAGGTGATCGACACCCGGCCGCTCGACCTGCCCACCCGGGAGCTGCGCACGGTGGCGGTCTGGTTCACCCTGTCGCCGCAGTCGTTGACCCTTGCCGGGGTCCAGCCGGCCGACGTGCCGGGTGCGCTGCACGCCGCCGAACACGCCGCGATCGGCCTGCTCCCGCTGATGGCCACCTGCGACAGGTGGGACATCGGCGGGCTCTCCACCGCGGTCCACCAGGACACCGAGGCGCCCACGGTCTTCGTCTACGACGGGCACCCGGGCGGCGCGGGGTTCGCCGAGCGGGCGTACGCGACGGCGTCGGCCTGGCTGCGGGCCACCCGGGACGCGATCGCCGAGTGCGGCTGCGAGACCGGCTGCCCGTCCTGCGTGCAGTCGCCCAAATGCGGCAACGGCAACAATCCGCTCTCCAAGCCCGACGCGATCCGGGTGCTCGACGTGGTGTTGGCGAACCTGCCCGACTGAACGGGTTGCATGAATCGGCATGCCACTGGGCACAATGATGTGGGAGCGCTTCCATCGATGCCCATCCTGCCGATCGCCCCCGTGTCCGAGGAGGAGCCGTGGCCGACACCATCGCCGAGACCGTCGACCTGCTCTACAGCATTGACCAGGATCAACTCACCCTCGACCAGCAGATCGCGCTCGGGTCGGCGCTGGCCAACCTGGCTCAGGCCGAGCGCCTGGAGCAGATCAACGAACGGCTGCGCGTCATCCACCAGGTCGTCAACACCTGGGCGCTGCGCGCCGCGACCACGCCTGACGGGCGTTGATCCGTCTCTCCTCGGTACGGGCAACGGCATGCTGGGCTGGTCGTCCGACTGCCCCCCGACGGCTCCCCGGCATCACGCGACCGTCGATGGCGGGGAACGCGACGGTCGTCGGGCTGTGCGAGACTCCGGCGGACCAACCCCCTGAGGAGTTCACATGCAGCTCGACAACTTGCAGAGCCAGCACCAGTTCCACATCCGCCAACGCCTGCGCATGATGGTCAACCAGTACGAGGTCCGTGCGGTCTCCCCGGACGGCACCGAAGGTGAGCTGCTGGCCTTCGCGCAGCAGAAGCGGCTGGCCTTCAAGGAACAGGTGACGATCTACACGGACGACTCGAAGCAGCAGCCCCTGCTCGGTTTCAAGGCCCGCCAGCGCATCGACCTCGGCGCCACGTACGACGTGACCGACGCGGCCGGCAACCCGATCGGCCTGTTCCGCAAGGACTTCGCCCAGTCGTTGCTCCGGTCCACGTGGCACGTCGAGCAGGCCGGCCTGCCGCAGGTGACGGGCCAGGAGCGCAGCCTGCCGGTCGCACTGCTGCGCCGGTTCGTCGACTCGCTCTCCTGGCTGCCCTACCACTTCGACTTCACCGCCGGTGGCCAGCCGGTCTTCAGCGTGGTCAAGAAGTGGGGCCTGCGCGACAAGTACATCGTCGAGGTGCAGCAGCCGCAGATCGACCGCCGCCTGGTCATCGCCATGGCCGTAGCCCTCGACGCGCTCCAGGCCCGCTGACACCCCGCACCCATTGCTCGGCCGCTGGCCGGGCCAAGGCCCCTCGGCCCTGACCCCGGCCAGCAGGCTGTCGGCAGACAGACGAACACGAGCGCAGGCAGTGCCGGCAAGACAGCCGGCATTCGGCGGCGAGGGATCCCCATTCCCCGCCGAACGAGGTAGGCCCCTTCGGACGCTCGAACGGGCCTCCACCCTCCGCTGTCTCGTCCGCTAATCCCGGCCGCCGGATCAACGCGGCTGGGCCGAAGGCGGCCGACCTGTTGCCGTCCTGCCAAACCCAGGTGACATTCGGGTGTCCAGTCCCCGACCTGTCGGACGGTGCGTCCCATCCCACACCCCCTCTAGAGTGAAACGACCGCGACAGACAGTGATGCCGACGTCTGACGAAACGCCGATGCATGACGCACGAGTCGCATGCGACCTCCATGAGACGCCCGTTCGCCAAAGCGTTCCGCAAGCAGTTGCCGTGCGACCTGTGCGACCGGCATGCACGAAGCGTCCCGGCGTCTCATCGGTCCGGGTTCGTGCGAAGGGGATGGACATGACGAACGAAATCGCGACGGTGCTCGGTGCTGGCGAGGACGGCCTGGCGTGGGACACGGCCTGGCAGTCGTTGTCCGTGGGGCTGAACCAGGCCCGTGAGATCACGTCGCTGATCAGTCGGGGACAAACCACGTCGGTGCAGAGCCAACTCCTGTCGCTCGCGGAGTGCGAATTCTTCCGGGTGGCGTCAGGCGTCACCGAAGAACATCCACACGTACTGCGGGGGCGGGCGGCCCTGCTCGAACGGCACCCGGAGTGCGTTGCCGCCTTCGAGGAGGTGTGGCAGAAAGCCGACGGCCTGGCCGCCAACGGGCACTTGCTCCATGCACTCATCGCCGGCGTCCTGGTCGAGATGGCGGAAGAGTTCGGCTTCCGGCCGGACTCGCCCGACACCGACCTGCGGATCAGGCAGGAGTCGGTCTGGTGCTGGTACGAGCTGGTAATCGCGGGACTCAAGGGCCGCGCCTCGGTGGGAAGTGCGGCATACAGGCCAAATCGAGGGATCTACCAGAACGAGGACACCTACAAGAGCCGCAAGGACTGGGCACTACGCCGGACCCGGGCTGGACTGAAAGGCTCCCAGGGCGAGCAACTCGCCGCCCGGGACATCGTTCGGCGGATCGGCAGTTCGATCGAGCCCGTGCCCGTGCAGATCGGACAGGTCGACTCGCTCAGCATCCTCGACCAGATGCTCCCGCCGAGTCTGGCGGCTGCGACCCGGCGGCGACTGGCGCGGCACACCGGCACGCCGCAGCTGACGACCTATCAGGCCGAGACCATCCCGGTCCTCGCCAAGGCCATGGGATCGGGCGAGAACCTGCTGCTCAGCGCGGTCACCGGCAGCGGCAAGTCGCTGCTGGGTCAACTCGCCGCCGGATACGTGGTCGGCCGGCGAGAACTCGGACACCGCAACCGCCGGGCAGTGATCGCCCTGCCGCTCAAGGCGCTCGTCGGCGACGTCGTCAATGAGCTGACCGGCTGGTTCGCGGACGCCGGCCTGCAGTTCCGAGTTCTGGGTGGAAGCCGCGACTACCCCGAGAACGTCGAGGATCTGGCCTCGGGACGGTACGAGGTCGCGGTGATGATCTACGAGACGCTCGACGCGTACCTCAGTAGCGGCCAGGATCCGCTGCGGGGCTGCGGTGTTCTCATCGTCGACGAGTTGCAGTACCTCGATGACGAAGGGCGTGGCCCGAGGCTGGAGTCGATGCTGACGAAGGTTCGCCTGAACTACCCGACGTTGCCCATCGTCGGCATCAGCGCGGTGCTTTCGCAGGAGAGCCGGACGCGACTCGCCGGGTGGCTTGACGTCGACCAGGAACGGCATCGGCACACCTCCGCACGCCCGGTGTCCCTCGATGTCCGCGCCTACGACGGTTTCATGTGGCGCAAGCTACGTGACACCAGCGCTGTCAGCGACGACGGGGACGACGCCGGCAGCGGTGCGATCGAAGAGGCCGAGCTGGACCTGAAGTCCCAGATGCTGTCGGACTGGGCGAGAGACGACGGCGCGTCGCGCTCCATCCTCGCCCGGGCTCGCAGCGGCGGCAACGTGTTGGCACCGGCGGTGGTCGTACACAAGCTGAAGGAGAATCCCGATCTTCGCTTGTTGGTGTACACGCGGTCCCGGAGCAGCGCGTTCTCGCTGGCCGCGGCGATCCAGGCGGCGATGGACCGAGAGTTCGGTGCCATCCGACGTACCCGAAACAACCCCTGGCGGTTCGGTCGGTACCGCGACGAGTCACTGACTGTGGAGCTGGCCGAGGAGCGGCGCCAACGGCTGAGTCGGACCGCGGCACATGGCGCCCGCAAGGACGTCGAGACCGCATTGATGACCGGGTGCGCCTATCACACGCGGCAGCTCACTCGTCCGCTGCGGGAACTCGTTCAGGACGAGTTCCGCAACGGTCTGCTACGGGTGTTGGTAACGACCGACACGCTCAGTGTCGGCCTGAACCTGCCCGTCGACGTGGTCGTGCTCGCAAGCTGCACGGTCAGTACCGGCGGGGCCACCGGAGAGCTGCGGTCCTTGGGGCTGGGAGACGTGAAGAATCGCATCGGGCGAGCGGGTCGTCTCGGGCTGAGCAAGAGTGGTGACGCGTGGATGCTGACGGAGGACGCCGAGTACCTGCACCGCAAGCTTCGCCGGAACGACGACATGGACGCGACGACACTCAGCACCGTTGACGGCCTGTGGCAGCAATTCGTCCTGCCCCGGCACGGCGGCACCGAGGTCGCGAGCCGGATGTCCAGCGACGACATGGCGTTGCTCGTGCTCCAGGACATGACTGCTCAGGGCCGCAGCCAGCCGTTGACGGAGCACATCGCGCGGGCGCACGAGGTCATCGGTGCGACCCTCCTGGCGAATCTGGTCCCGGAAGACCTGCCGCGCGCGGAGGACGTGTTGCAGGGACTGATCAAAAGAGGGCTGGTCGCGGAGCTGGACGTCCACGGGTGGAAGGCATCCCCGCTGGGCGTTGCGATCGCAGTCAACAATCTGCCGCTGGCGACGGCCCCGGTACTGGAACAGCTCGCCGACCTGGCGGTTCACGGTGCCAGCGAGTTGGATTTGATCGCTGTGGCGGCGACCAGCCTTTCGGTACGGCGGCTCAACTGGATCTCCATGTCAGCGTGGGAGCCGGACTGGACGCACGGCGAGCTTGAACAGGAGACAATCAAGTCGGTCGGCCGCCTCATCGCGCCGATGTGCGCGGAGGGACGCGACGCGCGGCTCACCGCCGAGGAAGAGCTGCTTCGGGAACTGCGGCAGCGCGACCCCAACGCGGTGCTCAGCCCTCTCCCGGAGTCCGTCCTGACGGACCAACGGCACGGTGATGACAGTGCCGTCGTAGGCCTTCTGCGGACTTCGGACGGGTTACGCGACGTGAACGTGGTGCTGCGTGCGTTCGTCGCCTACCTGTGGCGGCACGGCGTGCCCTTCGCAGACATCAAGGGACGGGTGGAGGCCGGCACCCGTTACGAGCGCGAGCGACGGTCGCGGCGTGGCCGCCGGCGGGTCACCAAGGAGCTTCGCCGGGTCGAACTCCACCTCGCCGACGTCGAGCAGTTGTGTGACCAGGTGAGCAACGTCCTGGGCGCCGCTGACCACTTCGCGCGGCACCGGAGCACCGGCCCCCGCACCCAGCGGCTGCGCCCGCTCTCCGACGCAATCTGGTCAGGTGTTCCGCCATGGCTCACTCCGTTGCTCGATCTGCATGTCGAGGCACTGCACCGGGAACGGTTGATCACCCTGCCAGGCGACGAGGAGCCCGAGGAGTTGCGGGACCTTCTGACGACGGCCCGGCTGGGGTTGACCGAGGCAGAGGTCGAAGCCGCTCGGGCCGCGCTGGACGCTGCCGAACGCCGACAGCAGCCACTGCAGGCCCGGCTGCCCGTCGGACTGGGTGAGAAGCCGGTCGCCGACGACCCCGACGCGCCTTCTTACGGCGACTACTTCACGGACTTCAGCCTGGCGGAGGACCTGCCAGAGGTGATCGATCTCCTCACCGGTCTTCTGGAGCGGTATCACCTCCGGGTGCAAGCCATGGCGGACCGTGTGCAGTTCCGGCTGCCCAGCGGCCAGACCGGCACGCTGCTCATCGCCACCGAACGCGTCACCGGCGCGGTCGTCAAGCAGACGCTCGTTGACGAAGGAGCCGGGGAGGAGGCCCGGGCGCTGCTGTGCCTCAACGGCATGACCGACCGCGCGAGGTCTCACGCCCAATCGATGCTCGCGCCTGGACGGGTCGTCCTGACCGGCATCGACAGTCTTCTGAGTCTGTTGAACCGTTCTCTGCGCGCCGGCCAGGACTCCGGCACGCCGACGGCGGAGGCGGTGTTCGCGAGTTTCGCTGCGGAGTGTGGCCGGGTCTCGGTCGTCCTGACGTCCGCCTGACCACCGTGCGACCTCGCTGCGTCGAACAGGGGCGCTGTCAGCTTGCCATGCGACCCGTGCGTCCCTGATTCATGAAGGAGGTCCCCGACCGGGGGCTCAAAGGGAGAACGACCGCCGCATCCGGCTGTGAGATGTGGGAGGCGGCGGTCGTCTCGGAACGTCCCGGAGGACACTCGTGATGGCCAGCTTAGACGACTCTGGCGTACCGCCAGAAGAGCCGAAGGACCACGGTCGAGGAGCCGTGTTCCTGTCCGCTCGCTCCACTCTCATCATCACCATCTCGGCGATCGTCGGACTACTCGTAGGACTCAGTGCCGGAGTTTCGGCGGCCATGTCCGTCGACCCACCGGTCGCGGGCAGTGCCTGGCAAGCCGTAGTCGGACTGCTCGCTGGCTTGGCGGGAGGGATCGTCACCAGTCTTCTGACGGCGGCCTCGCTCCACAGCCTCATCGACAAGTCCTGACCCAGGATCGCCCTCTCATGCGACTGCCCTGGCGGCCCGTAACGGGTAGCCAGGGCAGTCTGCACGACCCGCTCGGACAGGCGCACCCACCCGGTCCACTCGTTCAGCCGCGGACCGGGCCGGCGCGGGCCGTCGACGTGGCGACCCGGGTCAGGCCGGGGAGTGGCGTGAACGCCACCTCGACGGTCACCAGCACGTCGAGACCGTCGACGCGACAGCCGACCAGCCGGCCAGTGTTGCGGCCGACGATGTCGGCCGCGGACGCACAGACCATCGTGTCGCCATCGAGCGCCTTTGCGGCTCCGGCCAGCGCGCCGAGATCGGCTGCCACCATCGCCCGCTGACCGGCCATGCCGGCGGCCGCGATGGCGGCGCCGAACATCCCGAACAGCACGAAGACCAGCCCGATCGCCAGCACCAGGACAGTTGCACCGCCGCGCTGCGCGTCCGGCGGCCGATCGAGTCGTCCGGAGTCCACGCCGTGGCCGAAGTGGAACCGCCGACCCATCACCAACTCCCCTCGACGGCGGCTGGTTCCAGGGCTGCGACGGCGGTTGCGACGACGGTGACCCGCGGGAGCCGTCCGCCCAGCGTGGGCACGGGCGCTCGTACCGTCGCCTGCACCCGGTTGCCGTCGACGGCCACCGTCACCGACGCGCCCGGCGCAACTCGCCCGGCCGCCGCGCTGCCGTCCCCGCCCCGGGCGGCGGCCAACGCCGCCTCCCGGGCCGCGTGTAGGCAGCTCGCCTGTGCGGTGACGGCGTTGACCGCGGTCAGGCCGGCCAACAGGAGCAGGAGCAGCGCCGGCAGGCCGGCCGCCAGTTCGGCGGTGAACGAGCCACGGTCCCCACCAACGGCCCGTTCGACGAGGCGGGTTCGCCGCTCGCCGCCACCTGCCCGCCCAGAGGTGCCAGCCCTTGGACCGAGACCGCCCTGCCGGCGCAGGATCACTTCAGCGCTCGGTCGATGACTGCGGTCAACGCCGACTGGACGTTGCCGGAGGTCAGCACCTTCAACAGGATCCCGGCGAAGGCGACTGCGGCGAGCGTGCCGACGGCGTACTCGGCGGTGTTCATTCCGGCATCGCCGCGCAGGCGAGCGATGAGTTTGCGCATGGCTGTTTCCCTTCTCGATGGGTCAGAGCACGTCGCTCTCGATGGGTCAGAGCACGTCGCCGAGAACGGCGACGATCACCGGCACCAGGCCGGCGAGAATGAACGCCGGCAGGAAGCAGAGCCCCAGCGGCAGGACGATGAGCACGCCCGCCCGACGGGCTGACGCCTCGGCGGCGGTGGCCCGGTCGGCACGTAGGTCGTCGGCGAGCCGGGTCAGTGCGCCGGCCAGGGCGGCGCCGCTGTTGGCCGAACGCAACGCCGCCGCGGTCAACCGCTCCGCACCGGGCACGCCGTCCAGCGCGGACCACGCCTCCACCGGGCCGCCGCCGAGCAGCAGCGTGCGGCCGGCCCGCGCCAACCGCGCGGCGAGTGGTCCGTCCAGAGCCTCGGCGACGGCCAGCACCGAGCGATCCACAGGCGCGCCCGCTCGCATCGCGGCGGCCAGCAGGTCGACCGCGAGCGGCAGGTCGACGGCCTCCTGCAACCGCCGCTTGCGCACGCCCGGCGACTCGATCCGCCGCAGCAGGAGATCCAGCACGAACGCGGTCGGCACCGCACCGAGCAGCCCCAGCCAGCCCTCGACGACCACGGCTACGGCCAGCCCACCCAGCCCTGCGGCGAGGCGGATCGCGTCCGGCCGCCGCCCGGCGACCAAGCTGCGTTGGCTCGCCGGATTTCGCGACCTCATCCGGCCCGCCCCGGCGCCGCGCCCAGCCGTTCCGCCCAGAGGAGGCCCACGACCTGTAGGGCCACCGCGAGGACCGCACAGGACCCTCCGACGCTGCTGTGCAGCAGCACCGCCAACGGGTCGACGCCTATCGTGTACCCGAGCCCGATCCCACCCACCGGCAACGCCGCCAGCAACCAGGCCGTGGCCCGAGCACCGGCTGCCTGGGCCGCCGCCGCGGCCAGACCCCGGTCGGCCGCCCGAGCGTCGGCCTCGATCCGCTCGACGAGGTCCGCCAGCGGCGCCCCGGTCCGGTCGGCCAGTCGCACCGCCGCTGCGGTCAGCCGGCGCAGCCGGTCCGAGTTGTCCCGCCCATCGGTGGCGGCCTCGATCGCGCGCTGGACGGGCAGGCCGGCCCGAAGGCCCGCCGCGAGGCCACACAGTTGGTCGAGCCCATGTCGCCGCCTTCGCTCGGCGCTCCGGTTCACTCGCCAGCGCAGCACGGCCCGCGCGGCCAGTGTCACGTACCCGCCCACCGCGACCGCTGCGACCGGGCCACCGACCACGGCACCGACACCACCTCCCAGCACCCCGACCAGCGGCAGCACACGTCTCGACGAGCGCGGTGCGCGCTGCCGCGCGACCCCACTCGGCCCATCGGCCGAACCGGCGAACCGGTTGCCGCGGCGTCCCTCGGCCGTTACCGCACCGGGGGTGTCGCCCCGACCGTCCGCCACGTCGCCGCGCCCGGAGGTCGTCACCGCGTCCGAGACGTCGTCCCGACGGCCCACACCCGCATCGCCGCCGACGATCGTGATCGCGGCCAGGGAGGTGCCGCCCGGTCGTTCCGCATCTCGGATCGTGGTCTCGGGCCCGACAGTGCCAGCCGGACGCCGGGGATCCCGGCGGGTCGGCGGACGGGACGGGCCTACCGGACGGGCGAGCCCCGCCGACCCGCCTGTGGACCAGGGCCAGCCTGGGCTGCCGGCGACGTCCCGGCTGGGCCAGCCGAGCGCGGTAGGTCTCCCGCCCGGGGCCGCAATGGACCGCGGACGATGGGGGACGCCAGCCGGACCGTCCGGGGTCGGCGAGTCGCCGGGCCCGTCGACCGGCCCGTCCGGCGTGCGGCCGAGTTCCCGGATCCACTCCACGAGTGCGTCGTTGGGATCGGCTCCACCGTTCCCGCGTCCCGTCGCCAGAACCCGGCGTCGGCGGGCCCGGACGGTGTGCACGGGCCACGCCAGCAGGGCGGTGGCCACGAGCAGCAGCGCCGCCAGCACCATCGTCGCGCCGCTCATGCTGGGCCCGCCGATCCGGGCCACGGCTCACTGAGGATCGGCGGCACCGCCACGCCACGCTCCCGCAGCAGCGCGCCAAGTGCGCGAGCGGCCAACCCGAGCCCGCTGCCGCGTACCCAGGCGGGCACCACGGTGACCAACCGTTCCGGTCCCTCGGGCAGGAGAAGGCAGACCGACTCCAGGATGCGCCCCCGGTCTCCACGCCGCACCTGGAACAGCACCTGCAACGCGGCGGCCACCTGGGCGTGTAGCGCGGCGCGTGGCAGCCCACCCAACATGCCCAGCGCCTCCAGCCGGGCCGGAACGTCGGAGGGGGTGTTGGCGTGCAACGTGCCGGCGCCTCCGTCGTGGCCGGTGTTGAGCGCCGCGAGCAGGTCGACCACCTCACCGCCCCGGCACTCCCCGACCACCAGGCGGTCCGGACGCATCCGCAACGCCTGCCGGACCAGGTCGCCGAGGCCGACCACACCCGTTCCCTCCACATTTGCGGTACGCACCTGAAGCCCCACCACGTGCGGATGCCCCGGACGCAGCTCGGCGGCGTCCTCCACCAGTACGATCCGCTCGGTGGCCGGCACCAGCCCCAGGAGTGTGTTGAGCAGAGTCGTCTTGCCCGACCCGGTTCCCCCGGTCACCAGGTACGCCAGGCGGGCAGCCACGACGGCAGCGAGCAGCGGCGCCACCGGCCGCGGCACGGTCCCGTGGCGGACCAGCTCGTCGAGCGTGAACGGTCGATGTCGGAAGGTCCGCAGAGACAGGTAGGGGCCCTCGGTCGCCACCGGCGGCAGCACGGCGTGCAGACGGGTGCCGTCCGGGAGCCTGGCGTCCGCGTACGGGGAGCCGTCGTCGAGCCGCCGGCCGGCGCTGGCGATCAGCCGCTGTGCCAACCGGCGGACGTCCTCGATCGAGCCCAACGGAATCGCGACCTGCTGCAGCCCGGAACCACGGTCGACCCAGACCCGGGTCCCGTTGACGAGGACGTCGGTGACCTCCGGGTCGGCGAGCAGTGGGGCCAGCGGCCCGGCACCGACCAGGTCGTCGTGCACCCGGTCGGCTATCCGCAGCAGGGCGTTGTCGCCGAGCACCGCGGCGGTTGGCTCGGCCCGTACGGCGGAGACGATCGCCGCCGCGGTGACCGGCGTGGTGGCGGCGGCGATCCGCTGCCGTACCCGAGCGGCGAGGGTGCTGTCCTGCGACCGGCCGGTCATGCCGCACCCGTCGCCGGCACACCGGTCAGGTCGGTGACGATCCGCTGGCACAGTGCGGCCAGCGGGCCTTTCCCCGCGGCGGCCGGTGCCTCACCTCGTTCCAGTCCGCGGCACAGCCCCGGCTCGGGGCGCAGCGCGCCAGCCAACGGCAGGCCCAGAGCCCGGGCCACCTCGGTGGCGCGAAGTCGGCCTGGCGCGGGCCCACGCACCACCACCGAGAGCGCAGCGCAGTGTGGGGCGGCGGCGGCCACCACCCGAGCGGCCGCAGCGGTGGCACGCAACTCGGCGGGGACGACGACAAAAGCCTGGTCGGCCGCCTGCAACGCCACCACCGCGGCGTCGTCCAACTGCCGGGGCACGTCGACCACCACGAAGTCCCGACCACGCCGAGCAGCGTCCACGGTCGCCGCCATCGCCGCCGCTGGCAGCGCCAGCATCTCGCCGCGGTCCCAGGAGAGCACCACCAGGTCACCCCGGTTGGGGAGGGCCCGCACCAGCGCAGGGGCGTCCACCCGCCCGTCGGCGCTGGTGAGTGACGGCCAGCGCAGCCCCTCCAACTGCTCCCACCCCAGCACGAGGTCGAGGCCACCGCCGAGCGGGTCCGCGTCGACAAGCAGGGTGCGCAACCGGGCCCGAGCGGCGGTCACGGCGAGGCCACCGGCGAGCACACTCGCCCCGGCACCGCCCCGGCCGCCGAGCACCGCGACGATCCGGGCGCCGACGCCGTCCGAGTGGTCCGGACCCTGCTCGGCGAACCGGTCCACCAGCCACGGCTCGGCGATGGGCAACATGGCGACGTGCTCGGCCCCGATCAGCTCGGCGATCTGCCAGCCGGGGTCCAACTGACCGGCTCGGCCGACCAGCACCAGCCGGGGTCGCCGCGGCATCCGGGCACGCAGACACGACTGCGCCTGGTCGGCGCCGAGCAGCACCAGCGGAGCGGGCTGCCAGCGAGTGCGGGCGGCGGCCGGGTCGCGGGCAAGCTCCACCTCGGCCCCGCCAGCGGCGGCGAGCCGGAGCAGATCGTCGAGCAGGTCATCGTCGCCGGTGACGACCAGCGGAAGCCGGCGGATCGGCGGAACCGAGGTACGGGATGGCATCACGGCCTCCAGCGGTCGGGCTCTGGTATGCCGCCGACCCTGCTCGGAAATCGCACGGCAGGCCGCCCCGATCGCGCCGCCTGTGGACAACCTCGTGGGTTGTGGACAACGCCCGCCGAGCCAGTTGATCTGCTACGCGCGCGCCCTGTCCGCCACCGCGCGAGCTACCGCACAGACGCAGCGGCCCGCGATGACGACGGTGCGCCAGGAGGGTCGGTCCAGGTGAGTTCGAAAATCATCTGGTACGCGCCGACCCGCACCGCCCTCAGCGTTTGGCTCACGCCCGCGGCGAGGCGCCCTGTGGCCACCACGGTCTGCGAAGATGCTCGGATGCCTCTGCTTGGCTACCTCGATGGGTTCCAACCGCCGGTTGCCGCGTCAGTCCTCGTGGACGCCACTCCCTGGCTGGACGACCCGTTGTTCTGGCCAGCCTTCCTCCTCGCGCCGGGCGGCTCCAGCACCGCAGCGGCGGCCTTCGACGCCGATCCGGCGGATGTCGAGGACTACGTGTCGGCGTTGCATCAGCACGACACCTGGCCGGTCATCTCCCTGGACCTTGCCCAGGGCCACCGCATGCACGTCCTCTTCCGCAACTTCGATGGCGATTCGGGATGGGACTACCTGGTCCAGCCGGTCGGCTCCGACACGGCGATCACCGCTGCCGCACTGGAGGGTGGTTTCCAGGGGCCGGCGCTCTCCTGGGCCGAGTTGGTCAGGACGGCGAGCCGACCAGACTTGGGACGCAGCCCGACTGAGCGGCTTCTCCTACTCCTTCCCGCCGTCGGCGATTCCGGCATCCCACCCGAGGCCCAGGATGTCGTGACATCAGCAGTCACCGCCGTCGGGGCCACCCACCGACCGGACGACGTCGCACGGGAACTGTTGCGAGCAAGCCAGCGGTTTTGGGGCGGCTGTTCCTGGGGCGAGCGAGACGGCGTACCCGTCTGCCTCGGCGTGCACAGCCCACGGCATGTGGGAGCGGCCCCAGGCCAGTTGGCCCTGCTGGCCGAAGCCTTCGGCGGATAAACACCGAGGCCGGGCGCGACGGCCGCCCCGACCACATCGCCTCCACACCGAGGACCGGCCACTCAACGCCCGATAGTCAAATGTTCAGCGGGCCGCCGTTGCGTAAGGCGTCATCCTTGATCGCGATGAGATTCGCGGACACGTACGGGATGTTGTGCACCTGGTGCCATTCGCTCGGAAAATACGTGACCAAGCGCGACGCCTGGAAGCGGCATTTGATCTCGGGCACGAATCGAGAATAGTTGGCGTCCGTAAAATACCAGAACGAGTTTTCGTTATAGAACGCCACATGTGTCGGGTCCTGGTAGGCACCTCGACCGTCGGTGCTGGGCGTCAGCGACAACAACATCCCGTTCGGGGCGAGCAGTCGATACAATTCGTTGAAGAGTGCAATTTTGTCCGTAATGTGTTCCAGGAAGTCCGCAGCCCGGATGACGCCGACACTACCGTCCGGCAGGTCGACGCCCTTGGTTATGTCGCAGACCATGTCGACGCCCGGCCCGTCATGGTAATCCAGGCCGACATAGCCTTCGGGCTTGTTGTGGGCGGCACCCAGATCCAGCGCCAGGAGCCCTTGCCGCCGCGACCAGGCCAGCGCGTTCTGTTGAATGTTCCGGTCGTAGATCTCCACCGTACGTTGCTGGATACGGGCGTTGACATCGGGAATGCGCTGCGTGTTCTTGGGATGCATGCGCTGCAGGTAAAGGCATTTCTGAATATGGTAGAAATCGCTCACCTGGTACATCCGAGCCATGAGGTCGGCGTCGTCCGCGACGTCGAGCGACTCGTCGTATCCGCCGACCTTCTCGTAGATGTCCCGGCGGAAGGCGCGCACGTGGTTCGGTGCGTACCAGATATAGCTCACGTTGTGTGGCGTCGGCGGCAACGCCCGGCAGACCAGCACCTCGCGGCCGTCCACCTTCTCGTCGTAGTGCCGCCACCCGAACGAACTCGCGAAACGGTCCTCGCAACGGCCGCCATCCTCCTGGATCTGCGCGGTGTCGCTGTAGACGAACCCCACCTCCGGGTTGGCGTCGAAGGCGTCGACGATCTGTTGCAGGCAGTCGCTGCTGAGCAGATCGTCGTCGTCAAGCTCGACCAGGATGTCCCCGGCAGCCTCGGCGCAGGCGTACCCCTTCACGGCGCCGACGCCGTTCAGGTTGTCCTGAACAATGAGCCGGATACGGTCGTCGTGCCTCTCCGGCCGCCAACGAGATCCTTGGTTGAGAATGACCACCCATTCCCAGTCGGTGAAAGTCTGCGCGACAAGTGAGCGGAAGCATTCGTCGATGAAACGGGTGCGGTTGCTTCCTGTGAAGACCGTTACGCGTGGTGCGTGCATGGGGCCGGTCACCTACCCGCCGGAGTCGAGGATCGAGCGGTCGGGGCCGGGCGGTACTTTGCCGGAACGGCCGAGGTGAGCCCCTTGTCCAGCCGGATCGCGGCCTTGAAGGCGTCCCGCGCCGCGGAGTCCTCACCCGTTTGGGACAGCAGCATGCCCAGTCGCAGGTAAGCGGTTGACGACTTGTTGTCGATCGACACGACCTTTCGGTAGATGTCCATCGACGTCGTCGGGGCCTTACTCTCCAGCGCAATAGCCTTGTTGAAAAGGGCTGGCTTGTAGTTGCCGTCGGCCGCCAGTGCCTTGTCGTAGTTGTTGACCGCCTCATCCGGCTGGTTGCGCGATTGAGCGATGAAGCCCAAGTTGAACCAGGCGAACTTGTTGTCGGCCTCGACGGCCACGACCTTCTCGAAGGTGGTCTTCGCGGCGTCGAAGTTGCCGGCTTGGCCCTGTTCGACACCGAGTTTCAACAGGTCCGCCGGCGCGGTTCCGGCGTTGGTGTCGCCGTTCGCCTTGTCACTGTCGCCGGAGGTGCTCGTCTGCGGCTTCTCAGCCGGCTTGTCGCTGCATCCCGCGACTCCGGTCAGCAGGACCGCACCACAGGCGAGTGATCCGAATATTTGACGTGTGCTCATTCTTCCTCCTTGACGGTAACGGGGCGGCCCGACTCGCTGTTCGGCCGGCTGGCGTTACTACTGTCGACTGACGCCCGACCCGACTTATTGGCTGCGGGCGCAAACGCCAGCGGTGCGGACAATGAGATGCAGGACACCCAGATATCGGCACCTCCCCCGGTGAAGGTGAACTGGTAGCCGCTGGTCGAGAGTGGCTGGATAAGCACCGGGTTCACGCCCGCGCCCGAGAGCTGATATCCGGTTCCGACGGCAATGTCTCCGGGGACACAGCCGAAATTGACGGGGGTATCCGCGATCACGGTCAGCGGACCCTGAATGTAGGCGGCCTGGACGCCGTTACCCGCCACTCCCTGTGCGCCCTGGGGACCCTGCGGTCCGGGTACGCCCTGCAGGCCCTGAGCGCCCTGAGCGCCCGCGTCGCCCTGAGCACCCTGGATCCCCTGGGCACCCGTCGCACCCTGCGTGCCCTGAACGCCTGCCTCGCCCTGGGCCCCCTGAAAGCCTTGGGCACCTTGGACACCCTGAAAACCCTGGGCACCTATGTCGCCCTGAGGCCCTTGTACGCCCTGCAAGCCCTGGGCACCCTGAGTGCCTTGCGCCCCCTGGACGCCGGCCTCGCCTTGAGCACCTTGAGCACCCGTGTCGCCCTGGAAACCTTGGACACCCTGCGCACCCTGAACACCGGCATCACCCTGCGCACCCTGCGCGCCCTGCGCCCCCTGGACGCCGGCCTCACCTTGAGCACCTTGAGCACCCGTGTCGCCCTGGAAACCTTGGACACCCTGCGCACCCTGAACGCCAACGCCACCCTGCGCACCGACGCTGCCTTGAGCACCCTGCGCCCCGACGTCACCTTGAGCACCCTGCGCGCCCTGAACACCGGCATCACCCTGCGCACCCTGCGCGCCCTGCGCCCCCTGGACGCCGGCCTCACCTTGAGCACCTTGAGCACCCGTCTCGCCCTGGAAACCTTGGACACCCTGCGCACCCTGAACACCGGCATCACCCTGCGCACCCTGCGCGCCCTGCGCCCCCTGGACGCCGGCCTCACCTA
>NZ_JBICTZ010000002.1:629565-629921 GCF_043197875.1 Micromonospora sp. NPDC048935
CGTGAGCACCCGTGTCGCCCTGGAAACCTTGGACACCCTGCGCACCCTGAACGCCAACGCCACCCTGCGCACCGACGCTGCCTTGAGCACCCTGCGCACCCTGCGTACCCTGAACACCGGCATCACCCTGCGCACCCTGCACGCCCTGCGCCCCCTGAACGCCGGCCTCACCTTGAGCACCCTGAGCGCCGACGTCACCCTGCGCTCCGATGGCGCCTTGAGCACCCTGCGCACCCGCCTCGCCCTGGAGACCCTGGAAGCCTTGCGCCCCCGGAACGCCTGCCTCACCCTGCGCGCCCTGAGCACCCTGCGTACCGGCCTCACCCTGCACACCCTGCACACCCTGAGCGCCCTGA
>NZ_JBICTZ010000002.1:630019-643102 GCF_043197875.1 Micromonospora sp. NPDC048935
ACCTTGCGCCCCCGGAACGCCTGCCTCACCCTGCGCGCCCTGAGCACCCTGCGTACCGGCCTCACCCTGCACACCCTGCACACCCTGAGCGCCCTGCGTACCGGCCTCGCCCTGCACACCCTGAGCGCCCTGCACACCCTGAGCGCCCTGAACTCCACTGTCGCCCTGCGCACCTTGAGCACCCGACGCGCCCTGAGCCCCAGCGTCGCCCTGGAAACCCTGCACGCCCGCACCGCCCTGCGCGCCCTGAGCGCCGGCCTCGCCCTGGACACCTTGCGCACCCTGCACGCCCTGAACCCCGACGTCGCCCTGCGCGCCTTGAGTTCCCGTCTCGCCCTGGAATCCTTGAAAACCTTGAGAGCCCTGAACGCCTGCGTCACCCTGCGAGCCTTGGCCACCTTGAGCGCCCTGCGCACCCGCCGCGCCTTGCGCACCCTGAGGGCCGGCCTCACCCTGCGCACCCGCCGCGCCTTGCGCACCCTGAGGGCCGGCCTCACCCTGCGCGCCCTGAACACCTTGAGCGCCCGCATCCCCCTGGGCGCCCTCGGTTCCTTGGAGACCTTGAGCGCCAGTGCTGCCTTGAGCGCCGGTGTCGCCCTGAGCGCCAGTGCTGCCTTGAGTACCGGCGATGCCTCGGGCACCCTGGAAACCTTGCGCGCCCTGTGCACCTTGAGCGCCCGCATCGCCCTGCGCACCCTGGGCGCCCGTGTCGCCCTGGGGGCCTTGCGTGCCCTTGGGACCACGTGACCCGTGCGGGTACGGCTGCTTGCCCTCGTCGTGCTTTCCCCAGGGGCCCTGCCAGCCCTGCGGGCCACAGTCCGTCGACGTGCCGGGGAACTGGTCCGACGAATCAAGATCGCCGCCGTCCTGGCGGATGGTCGACCAGGACAACGGCCACCCGCCGTTCTGACCGAGCGGGCCCGGCGTACCGATGTGCACACCCCGGGCTGAGGACGTCGCTTCCTCGGGTCGCGCTGCGGCTGCCGGCCCGCCCGTCATTCCGACTACCAGCAGGGCCGAGCTCAGCCCTGATGCGGCGCGGCCATGTTTCAGGGCGCGCTGTAGCCGTCGGTCGTTGCTCATGACCCCTCCAGAGAGCCACTCCGGACACACCCAGAGCTACCATTTGATGACGTAAAGCTACTTGTTGGGCGAGTTGCAGGGTATTCGGCCAGCTAGTCCACTGGAGGCGGTTTAACGGCATATGCCCAGTTTTTACGTCAAAGTGGAATTTAGTCATGATTCGGCGCCCCGGACGCAGCTCGAGCAGCAAGCCGGAACCGCTCAACCGGAGGACTCGCAGTTCGGCGGTGAATCGCCGCCAGGCATGGCCGGGCGGTAGTCGCTCGACTCTTGACGTCGCGCGCCTGGCCGGACGTCGACCACAGCTCGCTCGCGCTCGCCTGGCAGGGCGTCAGCGTGTTCGCTGGAGTGCTGGTGGCCATCGGGGGTGCGCCGGCAACGCGCCGGTCGGGCACGTGCGCGCGACCGGGCATGCGACCCTTCCGAAGCATCCTGACGAACGACCACAGTGGGGCGACGGACGTCGCGGCGTCGCTGATCACGGACACCCGGTACGCATGCCACCGTCCTCCTCAGTGACGCGGCGGTGGGTTGCACGCCGGAGTCGCCCTTGCCGGCGTCGTCGCGGCGGTTGCCGCCGCCTGCCTGGCCTGGTGGCGGTGGCCGTAGTGGCGGCGATTCGGCTGGCATCCGCTCGTCGCCCGGGTCCGCGCCGTGATGGTCTACCGGCCTCGGTGGGCATCGGTCATGGCTACCTGCGGGTTGCCGACGGTATTCGGCGGTGACCGGTACGCGCCTCGGCTACTGCGGGTGCGCTCTGGCCGGTGGGGCGATGAGCTGACCGTGCGGATGCTGCCGGGCCAGATCCCTGACGACTGGGGGCAGGCCGCGGAACGCCTCGCTTACGCATTTCGCCTGCACACCGGTCAGGCCCGCTCGACTGCCCGGCCGGATCGGGTGGCGGTCCGTCTGATGCGCCGCGACCCGCTTGCCGGCATCGTCGCGCCGCTACCGGTGGCCGATGTCCCGGACCTGGATGGACTGGACAGGTGGCCGTGGAGACCCACGGCGGGATCGTGCTGCGGGCATACCGAAAAGTCGGGCTGGCGTGCGGGCGTTGCCCATGCCGCCGTTCCTTGTCGACGAGCTGCGCCAGCGGCGTGGCCCCGCCTCGCCGGACGGCCGGGCGCTGGTCTTCGCCGACCGGAACGGCGGGCCGCAGCGGCGGTCGAACCTCCGTCGGCGGGTGTGGCTGCCGTCGTTGGTGCGGGCCGGATTGCTTGGCCAGGTCACCGAGGTAGCGCCGGGCCGATGGATGGCGGAATGGCCAGACCGGGACGGCTGGGAGCAGCGGGCGGAGTTTGCAACGGAAGCGGCGGCGGCGCACGCGGCAGCCTCGGCAGTCGGCGAGCTGCGCTTCCACGACCTTCGGCACTCGTACATCACCTGACTGGTGACGGACGGCGTGCCGGTCAACGTCGTGCAGCGGGTGGTCGGCCACGAGAAGGCGTCGACGACGCTGGATCGGTACACGTACACGCCCGACGACTATGCCGACCGGGTCCGGCTGACCTTCGCTGACGATTGGTCGACTTTCCGCCCGTCGCCCCGACCGGCCAACCCGGGAGGTGTGCCTTCACCTGGCCGGGAGCGCTCCCCACAAAGGGACGACCCCCGTCGGGGGGAGACGGGGGTCGTCGAAGGTTCGGCTCCGGGGGGGTCGAGCCGAACCACTCAGCGGCCACGGGGGGTGCAACCGCTGAGGGCTTTGTCTGTTCGAGGATGTGAAAGCTCGTCGTACGGACAAGTCTGCCTGAGCGGACCCGTCACGTCGAGTGGTGTCGACCCCACTCACTGCGAAAATCTCCTCGCAGAGTGTGAGCGTGATCACGCAGAGCGGGATTAATGGGTGCCAGCCGGCAGGTCCTGGACGGGTGGCCTGCCCCCGGGCACCCGCCGACGATAGACCATCCAGCTAGACTTTCGCGCCGTGGGCCGAAGTGCCGCTTTCTTCGATCTGGACAAGACCGTCATCGCCAAGTCGAGCGCCCTGGCGTTCGGTCGGCCGTTCTACCGGGACGGGCTGATCACCCGGCGTGACGTGGTCAAGTCGGCGTACGCGCAGCTGATGTTCCGGCTGGGCGGCACCGACGAGCAGACCATGGCCCGAACACGGGACTACCTGGCTGCGCTCTGCAAGGGCTGGCAGGTGGAGCAGGTCCGCCAGATCGTCGCGGAGACACTGCACGAGTTGATCAACCCCTATGTGTACGCCGAGGCCGCCGTGCTGATCGCGGAGCACCAGGCGGCGGGGCGGGACGTGGTCCTGGTGTCGGCCTCGGGCGAGGAGATGGTCCGCCCGATCGGTGAGCTACTCGGGGTCACCGACGTGATCGCCACCCGGATGGCGGTCCGGGACGGCCGGTACAGCGGCGAGGTCGAGTTCTACGCGGCCGGCCCGAGCAAGGTCGAGGCGGTCGGCGAGCTGGCCGCCGTCCGGGGTTACGACCTGGCCGACTCGTACGCATACTCCGACTCGTACAGCGATCGTCCTCTGCTGGAGTGCGTCGGGCACCCGAGTGTGGTCAACCCGGACCGGCAGCTGCGCAAGCTGGCCTCGGAGAACGCCTGGCCGGTGCTGGAGTTCCGGCACCCGATCCCACTGGGCCGCCGCCTGCGGGAACGACCCGCGGTCCCGGTGGCCGCGGCGGCCTTGGGCGTCGGGGTGGGCGTTGCCATCGGCATCGCCTGGTACGGCCGCCACCGTCGCACCCGCGCCGCCGCCACCACCGCCTAACCACCACCCCACCCCCACGCCACCCACCCACCCACTCTCGCGTCGATCATGGAGTCGTGGTGGGCATCTTCGACCGATTGGTGCCTTTTGCGGCCCACCACAACTGCATGATCGACGCGACAGGGGCGCGGCGCAGGGGCGCGGCGCAGGGGCGCGGCGCAGGGGCGCGGCGCAGGGGCGCGGCGCAGGGGCGCGGCGCAGGGGCGCGGCGCAGGGGCGCGGCGCATGGGGTCCGCTCAGGTGGCGGCGAGGATCTCGTCGCCGATGGCGGTGAGTTGGTCGGCGCCGACCTCGACAGCCGACATGTAGTGGCGTAGCCAGGAACGCAGCCCGTCCGGGGTGCCGGTGGCGAACGCACCTGCCGAACCGACGTACTCGGGCTCGCGCTCGCGGTGCCCGACATCGACGGCGAGCAGGCCACGCGGGTCGAGGCCGCTGGCGAGCAGCACCAGCCGGGCCGCGCCCCGGGCGACCACGCCGGACGGCCCGGCGAACGGGCGCAGGTTCAGCAGCTCTCCGTGGACGACCGCGGCAAGCACCAGCGGGGAGACCTTCGTGCCACCGGCGACCAGCCCGGCGAGCCCGTCCAGCCGGGTGGCGACCACCGGGTCGGCCACCGGGCGGCCCAGCTCGGCTTCCGGCACGATGTCGCGCGCGGCGAGCACGTGCAGTTTCGCGAGCGCCTGGCGGGGTGCCTTCGGCCACAGGTCACTCAGGCCGGGCAGTGCCCCGGCGACCCGCAGGGCCCCCTGGAGCACCGGATCGGTCACGGTGCCGGCCCGGACCGCCTCGCGTTCGTGTACGGACCCCTCCAGGGCGGCGCTGGCTACCGCGGAGCGGAGGCTGACCTCGGCGGCGACCTGCCCACCGTGCCGGCGCAGCGCCCGGTGCCCGAGCGCCTGGTCGAATCGTTCCCGGGCCCGCTCGACGGCGGCGGGGACGTCGGCGAGCGCGAGCAGGGGCGCGAGCGGGTCGGAGGTCACCCCGTCACGCTAACGACCCGGCCCGGCCCGGCGGGGCGCACCCGGCCGCAGCGCGACCCGGGCCACCCGCCCCGGCGCCCCGTTCGGGCCGGCGCCCGTTGCCGGCAAGGTCAACACGGGTTCCTTGGAGTCGGGGTGTCCGCCTGGCCTGAACACCACGATTTCAAGAAACCCGTGTCGATCAAGTGGCACTGGTGGCGACCCGGGCCGTCGGGCGCGCGGCGGGGGCCACTCGGCGCGACGGGGCGGGCGGCGGTCGCCGCCCGGATGACCCGCGACTACCCTCGTGCCCAGCGAGACGCAGGTCACCCGAGGACGAAGGAGTCACGGCATGAGCGAGGCATTGGCCAATCTGCTGAACGAGACGCGCCAGTTCCCCCCGCCGGCCGAACTCGCCGCGCACGCCAACGTCACCATCGACGCCTACGCCGAGGCCGAGGCCGACCGGCTCGCCTTCTGGGCGAAGCAGGCCGACCGCCTGACCTGGTCGAAGAAGTGGGACGAGGTGCTCGACTGGTCGAATCCGCCGTTCGCGAAGTGGTTCGTCGGTGGGCAGCTCAACGTCGCGTACAACTGCCTGGACCGGCACGTCGAGGCGGGCCGGGGCGACAAGGTCGCGATCCACTGGGAGGGCGAGCCGGGTGACACCCGGACCATCACGTACGCCGACCTGCACGAGCTGACCTGCCGGGCGGCGAACACGCTGACCGAGCTGGGTGTCACGGCCGGCGACCGGGTGGCGATCTACCTGCCGATGATCCCGGAGGCGGCGGTCGCGATGCTGGCCTGCGCCCGGATCGGCGCGGCACACAGCGTGGTCTTCGGCGGCTTCTCCGCCGACTCGCTGAGCAACCGGATCCAGGACGCCAGTGCCAAGGTGGTGATCACCGCGGATGGCGGCTACCGGCGGGGCAAGCCGTCGGCGCTGAAGCCGACGGTGGACGAGGCGGTGGCGAGTTGCCCGTCGGTGGAGCACGTGCTGGTGGTCCGCCGCACCGGCGAGGACGTGGCCTGGTCGGCCAAGGACCTCTGGTGGCACGAGACGGTGGAGACCGCGTCGGCCGAGCACACCGCGCAGCCGTTCGACGCCGAGCACCCGCTGTTCATCCTCTACACCAGCGGCACCACGGCCCGGCCGAAGGGCATCCTGCACACCACCGGTGGCTACCTGACCCAGGCGTCGTACACGACGCACGCGGTCTTCGACCTCAAGCCGGAGACGGACGTCTACTGGTGCACCGCCGACATCGGCTGGGTCACCGGCCACACCTACATCGTGTACGGCCCGCTCTCCAACGGCGCGACCCAGGTGATGTACGAGGGCACCCCGGACACCCCGCACAAGGGCCGCTTCTGGGACATCGTCGAGAAGTACGGGGTCAGCATCCTCTACACCGCGCCGACGCTGATCCGCACGATGATGAAGTGGGGCGAGGACATCCCGGCCGGCCACGACCTGTCGTCGCTGCGGCTGCTCGGCAGCGTCGGCGAGCCGATCAACCCCGAGGCCTGGATGTGGTACAGGGAGTTCATCGGCGGCGGTGTGTTGCCCATCGTCGACACCTGGTGGCAGACCGAGACGGGCGCCATGATGATCTCCCCGCTGCCGGGGGTGACCGCGACCAAGCCGGGATCGGCGATGGCCCCGCTGCCGGGCATCGTGGCCGACGTGGTGGACGACCAGGGCCAGTCGGTGCCGAACGGTGGTGGCGGTTACCTGGTGCTGCGCGAGCCGTGGCCGTCGATGCTGCGCACCATCTGGGGTGACGACGACCGGTTCATCGAGACCTACTGGAGCCGCTTCGAGGGCATGTACTTCGCCGGTGACGGGGCGAAGAAGGACGACGACGGGCACATCTGGCTGCTCGGCCGGGTCGACGACGTGATGCTGGTGTCCGGGCACAACATCTCCACCACGGAGGTGGAGTCGGCGCTGGTGTCGCACCCGTCGGTGGCCGAGGCCGCGGTGGTGGGCGCGACCGATCCGACCACCGGGCAGGCCATCGTCGCGTTCGCCATTCCGCGCGGCAGCACCGACATCGCCGGCGACGCGGGTGAGCAGCTCATCGCCGAGCTGCGCAACCACGTGTCGAAGACGCTCGGGCCGATCGCCAAGCCCCGGCAGATCATGCTGGTGCCGGAGCTGCCGAAGACCCGCTCGGGCAAGATCATGCGCCGGTTGCTGCGCGATGTCGCGGAGAACCGGTCGCTCGGTGACGTGACGACGTTGCAGGACTCGTCGGTGATGGAGCTGATCTCCTCGGGGATGAGCGGGGCGAAGTCCGACGAGGACTGACGGCAGGCGTACACACCGGAGGGTGGCGGTCCGTGCGGACCGCCACCCTCCGTCATTTCTTACGGGTACGACTCACACCGGCGCACCGCTGTCACATCGGTCGGTCGGCCGACCCGACAGCGGCTAAACGGCCACAGACGGCGGGCCACCTCTGTCCTTTCGGCCAGTTGTGACTTAGGTTCACGCAGGTTGGGAGAGTTCGACACCTGTCACATCGACGGTCGGGCGACCCCACGTCCTCCTCCCCATGCCCGAGAAACGGAGCGGCATGAACCACAAACCGCAGTCCGGGTCGCGCCGACGACTACTCGTCGCGCTGCCCGCCATCGCCCTCGCGGCCACGTCACTGACCGTGACCGGCAGTGCGGCAGCCCAGTCGGCGTCCCCGACGCCCCGGGCGGTGATCGGCGCTGACGAGTACTACATCAACTACGCCGAGCCCGAGGTGCAGCCGGACACCACCGGCCGCGAGGTGAAGGGCAAGGGCGGCGTCTACACCCCTGCCGTGGAGTCCGCGCGCGAGTTCGACCAGAAGCACGCCCGGGGTAACCCGGTGACCGCCCGGCAGTTGGCCAAGGACGAGGCCAAGTCGCTGAAGACCGGTCAGAACCCCCGCAAGTTCAAGAAGGCGCCGACCACGCAGACGGCGAAGCTGTTGACGTTGCTCGTCGAGTTCAACGACAAGGCCAACGACGACTTCACCGGCGTGATGGTCCCGAAGACGGTGTTCGAGGACCGCACCTGCGTGCCAGGCACCGTGCAGAACGGACCGAAGCACAACAAGATCCCGGACCCGTCGCGGCTGCCGCACGAGGACAACAACTCGATGTGGGTGCCGGACTTCTCGCCGTCGCACTACAACAAGATGCTGTACAGCAAGAACGGCATCACCGAGCGGGTCCGCAAGGATCTGAAGGGCCCGGACGGCAAGAAGGGCATCGACCTCTCCGGTCGCACGATGCACAACATGTACCTGGAGATGTCCAAGAACGCGTACACGGTGGACGGGCAGTCCAGCCCGTGGATCAGCGTGCCGCACTCGGAGGGCTGGTACGCGGCCAACCGTTGCTTCCAGGACGAGACCGGCGCCTGGGTCCCCGGCCGGGAGCAGTCGATGAACGGCCACCCGGACAACCCGGCCGGTGCGGGCCGGTTGGCGACGGACGCGATCGACGCGCTCGCCGCGAAGGACCCCGCCTTCCCCTGGGCCGACTACGACATCGAGGACCAGGCCGACCGCGACGGTGACGGCAACGTCTACGAGCCGGACGGCGTGATCGACCACCTCGTGCTGGTGCACGCCGGGCAGGGCAAGTCCCGTGGCGGCGGCGCCGAGGGTGTGTACGCCGTGTGGGCGCACTCCTCCTCGGTGGCCGGTGGCTACAGCATCCCGGGCACCAACCTGAAGGTGTCGAACTACATCGTGCAGCCGGAGGACGCCGGCGTCGGCGTCTTCGCCCACGAGTTCGGCCACGACCTGGGCCTGCCGGACCTCTACGACACGTCCGGCAACGCCGACTCCGACGTGGACTTCTGGGACCTGATGGCCTCGGGCTCGCACTCGGGTGAGATCTTCCAGGCGCTGCCCACGCACATGGGCATCTGGGACAAGTGGGTGCTCGGCTGGGCCGACCCGCTGGCCATCCGCCCCGGATCCAACCCGCGTGAGGTGAAGCTCGGGCAGACCTCGCGTACGCCCATCGACGCCGAGGACGGCATCAAGGTCGACCTGCCGGACAAGGTGACGACGCTGGCCACGCCGCACAGCGGCACCAAGATGTGGCACAGCAACAACGACCAGAGCTGGGCCGACGTCAAGCTGAGCCGGTCGGTCGACGTGCCGTCGGCGGCGGACGCCAGGTTCTGGATGTGGAACAACTACATCATCGAAGAGGACTGGGACTACGGCTTCGTCGAGCTGTCGACCGACGGCGGCGCGACCTGGACCGAGCAGAAGGTGTACGACGAGAGCGGCGCGGTCGTCACCACGCCCGACGGCTACTCGGACCCGAACGGCCGGATGAACGACTTCGGCGGTAAGAAGTACGGCCTGACCGGCAGCACCGGCGGCTGGCGTCACGACTACGTCGACCTGTCGGCGTACGCGGGGACGACCGTGCAGCTGCGACTGCGCCAGGCCACCGACGAGGCGTTCGAGGAGCGCAACTGGTTCGCCGACGACTTCTCGGTCACCGGCGGCGGCGCCACCACGTGGAGCGACGACGTCGAGGGCGGCGCCAACGGCTGGACCGCCACCGGCGGCACCTTCGTCGACACCACCGGCGCGGGTTGGAAGATCTCCAGCGGCACCGAGGTGCACGCGCAGTTCTACCTGGCCGAGTGGCGCAACTTCGACGGCTTCGACAAGGGCCTGAAGTACGCGTACGACACGATCTACTCGCACGAGGCGTGGAAGGTCGACCGGCTCTCGTACAACGCGCCGGGCATGCTGGTGTGGTACCGGGACAGCGCCCTCGGCGACGTCAACCACGTCACCGGGCAGATGACCGCCCTGCCCAGCTACGGCGCGAAGGGCGGGTTGCTCATCGTCGACTCGCACTTCGACCCGTACCGCCGCACGGGCGAGGCGGCCGTGAAGGACCCGTCGGTGACGGACAACCTGCCCAGCCGTCCGCAGTCGGCCAACGCGGCCTTCGGACTCCAGAAGACGTACCCGTTCACGGAGTGCCTGGAGGCGGCGGACGAGCCGTACAGCGCGTACTGCACGAAGTTCAAGGCGCAGGCACCGGTGAAGTCCTTCACCGACGCCAAGACCTGGTACCCGGGCATCGAGATGCGCGACGGTGCCCCGTACGCCCGGGACAACGACGCGTCGGTGGTCGTTCCGTCGCGGAACAACGCGCCGTACACCACCCGGGTCACCCACCCGGACGGCAGCCCGGCGCCGGAGTTCTACGGCGTGACCCTGGGCGGCGGCGCGATCGTGCTGGGCACCGGCAACCCCGGTGACGCCGGCGTGAACTACGGCGTGTCGCTCACCGTCAAGAAGGCCGCGAAGGACAACTCGTCCGCCACGATCTTCGTCACTCCGGCGAAAAAGTAGTCGTCCGGTTGAGCGGTAACTGATTTCAGCGGTGTTGGTGGGGCCGGTGGCGGAGACGCCTCCGGCCCCACTGTCGTACATCGATCACATTGATCGAAATGTGTCGTTGCGCCCACCGGGCGGCCGGTCACCGCTGGTCAATGTGGCTGATGAAGCGCTGGGGTGTGACGGTGGAAAGCATTCCCAACAAAATCTTGCAACAAATCGACGCGTTCGTCTTCCCACCCGTCCCAGCAGTAACTATGTTCACCATTGGTCCCACTCGTGGGATCGATCTCCCACCGGCCTCTACCCCCGTTGGGCCGGTTCCCTC
The DNA here is from genome assembly GCF_043197875.1 of Micromonospora sp. NPDC048935. Taxonomy (NCBI): domain Bacteria; kingdom Bacillati; phylum Actinomycetota; class Actinomycetes; order Micromonosporales; family Micromonosporaceae; genus Micromonospora; species Micromonospora sp. NPDC048935. The sequence goes on from NZ_JBICTZ010000002.1 coordinate 640,496, forward strand.
ACACCGGAGGTACCACGTGCGCAAAGTCGCAGTGGGTCTGCTCGGGCTCTCACTGACGGCGACAGGCCTGGCTTTCGGCCCGTCCGCCTCGGCGGCGCCTCAGCCCAAACTGCCGGTAGCAGCACCCGCCGCTGCCGAACCGCAGGCGCTGAAGGATGAGCTTCCCGACAAGCTCGAGGACAAGCGCCGCGCCCTGCGTGAGCAGGGTCTCAGCGACGTGTTGAGTGGTCGCAGCAAGCCGATCGAGCGCAACGGCAGCACTGTCGTCAAGGTCGGCGAGGTCGGCAAGCCCGCCGCCAACGCCAAGGCGCGCTCCGCCGCCGGCGTTCCGCCCACCCAGGATCAGTACGTCGAGCTTGAGCGTGAGCGGACCGACAAGATCTTCGTGATCCTGGCCGAGTTCGGTGACGAGCGGCACCCGTCCTACCCGGACAAGGACATGAACCCGGACATCGCCGGGCCGACGACGTTCCAGGGCCCGCTGCACAACAAGATCCCCGAGCCCAACCGGGCCGTGGACAACTCCACCATCTGGCAGCCGGACTTCAGCCCGGAGCACTTCCGCCAGATCTACTTCGGCACCAACCCGGGCGACGAGTCGCTCAAGCAGTACTACGAGGCGCAGTCCTCGGGTCGCTACACCGTCGAGGGTGAGGTGACCGACTGGGTCAAGGTCCGGTACAACGAGGCCCGCTACGGTCGCTCCGACGACCCGAAGGCCGACGACGACGCGACCGGCGACCCGGCCGTCTGCGCGGACAACGTCTGCCCCAACACCTGGAACCTGATCCGCGACGCCGCGAACCAGTGGGTTGTCGACCAGAAGGCCAAGGGCCGGACGGACGCGCAGATCGCCACGGAGATGAAGTCCTTCGACCAGTGGGACCGGTTCGACTACGACGGTGACGGCGACTTCAACGAGTCGGACGGCTACATCGACCACTTCCAGATCGTCCACTCCGGCGGCGACCAGGCCGACGGTGACCCGCAGCAGGGTGAGGACGCCATCTGGAGCCACCGCTGGTCGGCGTTCAACAGCTCGCCCGTCGGCCCGCCGAACTTCCCGATCGGCGGCACCCAGATCGGCAACACCGGCGTCTGGATCCGCGACTACACGATCCAGCCGGAAAACGGCGGCCGCAGCGTCTTCTACCACGAGTACGGCCACGACCTGGGCCTGCCGGACGACTACGGACCTGCGGACAACAACAACGAGCACTGGACCCTGATGGCCCAGAGCCGGCTCGGTGCCAAGAACGACGCGGGCATCGGCGACCGTGGTGGCGACCTCGGTGCGTGGAACAAGCTCCAGCTCGGCTGGCTCGACTACAAGGTGATCGTTGCGGGCCAGGACAAGAAGGTGGACCTCGGCCCACAGGAGTACAACTCCGAGAAGGCCCAGGCCGCCGTGGTGGTGCTGCCGCAACGGGAATACACCTTCAACTACGGCGCACCTGTCGAAGGCTCCAAACAGTACTTCTCCGGTAACGAGGACGACCTCGACAGCAAAATGACGAGGACGTTCGACCTCACCGGTAAGTCCTCGGCGGCGCTGTCACTCAAGGGCAAGTACAGCATCGAGGAGACCTACGACTACCTCTACTTCGAGGCGTCGACGGATGGCGGCCAGACCTGGGCCGACCTGGACGGCACTGTCAACGGCCAGCCGATCGGCGTGGACGGCGCGGGTCGTCCGGCCCTCGACGGCAGCAGCAACGGTGCCTGGGCGGACATCAACATCCCGCTGACCTCGGTTGCCGGGAAGGTGGCGCAGGTTCGCCTGCACTACGTCACCGACGGTGGTGTCTCCGAGGGCGGCTTCTTCGGTGACGCGATCACCGTGACCGCCGACGGCCAAACCATCTTCAGCGACGGTGCCGAGACCGACGCCGGTTGGGCCCTGGAGAACTTCCAGGTGGTCGGCGCGACCTACACCCGACTGTTCGACAACTTCTACATCGCCGGCAACCGGTCGTACGTCTCGTACGACAAGTACCTGAAGACCGGCCCGTACTTCTTCGGTTACGCGAACACCCGCCCGGACTGGGTGGACCACTACGCGTACCAGGAGGGCCTGCTCATCTCGTACTGGAACACCCGCTGGTCGGACAACAACACCGCGCCGGCGTCGGCGGCCAACCCGGGTGGTCACCCGGGTGAGGGTCGCAACCTGTACATCGACTCGCGCCCGGAGCCGATCTACAACCTGACCGGTGCCGCGTGGCGGGCCCGGATCCAGGTCTACGACGCGCCGTTCAGCCTCAAGAAGGCCGACTCGTTCACCCTGCGCCTCAACAGCCAGCCGCAGTACATCCGCGGTGAGGCTGCGCAGCCCCTGTTCGACGACACCAAGAAGTACTTCTACGAGGAGCTGCCGAACCACGGCGTCAAGCTCCCCGCGACCGGTGTCAAGATCAAGGTTCTGGAGCAGGACGGCACCTCGATGAAGATCCGGATCTTCTGACCGACGATCCCGCACCACCCAGCGGGGGGGGGGGGCCGGGGGGGGGGGGGGGCCCCCCCGGGGGCCCCCCCCCCGGGGCCCCCGGGGCCGGGGGGGCGCCCGGGGGGGGGCGCGGCCGGCGCCCCCCCCACCCGGGGGGCCCC
>NZ_JBICTZ010000002.1:643112-739370 GCF_043197875.1 Micromonospora sp. NPDC048935
GGGGTCAAATTACGTGGGTGGATGTTCGCGCCCCCCTAGCTATTACGTTCTATTGTCGCCCCGCCCCCCCCCCCCCCCCCCGGGGGCGCGGGGGGGGGGGGCCCCCCCCCCCCCCCGCCCTTTGTCCAGCCGGCCGTTCTCGCCGTGCTCGTCGTGCCGACCGGGGTTCGCGCCGGCATCGCCACCCGCTGACGCGGGCGACCCGCGCCAGCGTGTCGCCAGGGGACATCCCGGGCTTCTCCCTGTTCAACGCGACCACCAGGGCCGTCGCCGGTAACCGGGTCCTAGGCTGTCTGCCATGACCGACCAGCGCGGCGGAGTCGTCGACGAGTCCTGTGTCCTCACCGAGGGGCCGTGGACGCACCGTTTCGTCGGCGCCAACGGCACCCGGTTCCATGTGGTCGAGGCCGGCACCGGGCCGATGGTGCTCTTCCTGCACGGCTTCCCGGAGCACTGGTGGGCGTGGCACCGGATGCTCCCGGCGGTCGCCGACGCCGGCTTCCGGGCGGTCGCCGTCGACCTGCGCGGCTACGGCGCCAGCGACAAACCACCCCGGGGGTACGACGGTTACACCCTCGCGGCCGACATCGCCGGGTTGATCCGCGCGCTCGGTGAACGCTCGGCGACGATCGTCGGCAGCGGTGTCGGCGGCATGGTGGGCTGGACGGTGGCGTCGTTCCACCCGCCCCTGGTCCGCCGGCTCGTGGTGTTGGGGGCACCGCACCCGTTGCGCCTGCGCGCCGGCATCTTCGCCGACCCACGCGGGCAGTTCGCCGCCTCCACCCCCGCGTTGAAGTTCCAACTCCCCCGCTACGAACACGTCCTGACCCGCGATGGCGCGGCTGCCGTCGCGGAGATCCTGCGCCGCTGGGGCGGACCACACTGGGTCGCCGGGCCGGACTTCGACGCGTACGCCGCGCGGTGCCGGGAGGCGATGTGCATCCCGCAGGCCGCGTTCTGCGCGTTGGAGGGCTACCGCTGGGCGTTCCGCTCACTGCTGCGGCTGCACGGCTACCGGTTCGTCCGCCTGATGCAGAAGCCGCTGGCCACCCCGACCCTGCAACTGCACGGTGCGCTGGACGCCGCCTCCCTGCCGCGCACCGCCCTCGGCTCCGGGCGCTACGTCGTCGCCCCGTACGAGTGGCGACTGCTTGACGGGGTGGGGCACTTCCCGCACCTGGAGGCGCCGGAGTTGGTGCTCGGCGAAATCCTGCGCTGGGCCAAGAGCTGACCGCTCAGACCCGCTGCTCCCGCAGGTCGGTGACCTCGGAGGCCGGAGCCCAACCCTGGTAGACGCCGAAGTCGAAGACCTCCAGCCGCATCGCCTCGGCCACCGGCCAGCGGCCACCTGTGTATTCCACCCGCAACCAGGCGTCATGCTCGCCGAGCACGATGAACGGCTGCCCCTGCCAGGTGCAGGTGGTCCGCACGTACGCCAGATCCTCGATCTCGGTCGCCGGCAGCACCCGGACGTACCGGCCCGCGCGGACCTCCTCGAAGCCCTCGCCCGGCTCCGGTTGGTACAGGCGGACGTTGTCGCCGTCCGGGCTGGCCTGGTATTCCCGGCCCTGCCACCGGGCCACGTAACCGTCGCGCATCACGCCTCACCGACCCGTCGCCAGACCACCGTGTCGGTGTCGAGCTCCGCGACCACCCGCTCGGTGCCGTCCGCGCCGATCCGCCAGAGTTGCGTACCGTGCGGGAGGCGCGCGCTGTCCACCTTGAACTCCGCGACCACGTCGCTGCTCTCGCCCGGGGCGAAGCCGTTGCCCCGGAACGGCGGGCGTTCGATGACCCAGCCCTCCATGGCCCGCATGGCCGGCTCGTTCTGACCGCCGTACGGGATCCGGTAGAGGCTCGGGCGGTGCGCCGGCCAGCGCAACACGTAGATTTCCTCGGCATCCCGGGCGAACGGCGAACCGGGGTAGCTGAGGCCGAGTGCGTCGTGCACCTGCGCGGGCGTGGTCAGGTGGGCCAGCTCACCGGCCCGGTGCACGAAGCCGGAGACCCGGTCGTACCCCCGATCCAGGTAGTACGCGAGCTGGCTGGGCGCGACCGCCTTCTGCATGACCGTGGGCCGGGTTGGGTCGACCGCCGCCGGAGCGTACCGGGGACGGGCGGTGGGCTCCGCCACGGCTGGCGCTTCCTCCGGGTCCACCTCCAGGTCGTCACCGAGCCCCACCTCGGCGGCCCAGTTGGCCAACGCGACGATCTGTTCCCCGGGCAGCTTGGCACCGACCGGGGTGCCCGGGTTGACGGCGAACGACCAGTCCTCGTCCGGCCACCGCCGGATCAGTTGGGCGAACTTCACGCCGACGGTGCTGACGTCGCCCTCGACGTGGTCGGCGAGGCGCTCCGGCGACGTGTAGACCACCACGTACGTCTCGTCGTCGAGCTGCGCCGTACGCCAGACGAAGCCCGCGTCACCGGGTCGGCTGCCCGGCCGCGAATCCGGTGCCGCCGGCAGCAGCACCCGGGCCAACAGCAGGGTGGACAGGAACGTGTCGGTGCTGCCGGAACCGGCGGCACCGAGCAGGTCCTCCTCGACGGTGTTGGCCGGCTCGAACTCGACCGGGGCCGGCTCGTCGACGGGCGGCGGCTGCCCGGCGCCGTCCACGGTCGCGGTCGCGCCACTGGCGGCCCGATCCGCACCGGTCGCGGCGCCGACCCGATCCGCGCCGGTCGCGGTGCCGACCCGGTCCGCGCCGGTCGCGCCGCTGGGCCGATCCGTGCTCGTCGCGCCGACCGACGAGCCGTCGATGTCGGTGCGATCGCCACTGACCGGGACGCCAGGGCGGTCCTCGGTGTGCCCGCCGCCTGTGCCGGCACCGATCAGACCGTCCGCGGCGGGCCCGCCGCTGGTGGGTGGGACCGACGGGCTCGGAGCGGGGTTGGTCGACGCGGGAGCGGACCGGCTCGGAGTGGAGGACGACGGACTGAACAGGTCCGGACCGGAGGGCGCCGAGTCGAACCGTCGCGGGGCGGCCTCGGCGGGGCGGGGCTGCCGGGCCGCGTCGAAAAGGCCGTTGGCCTCGACCGGGTCGGTGAGGTCGCGGGACTCGATGATGGTGCCCTCGATGACGATGGGCGTGAAGCCGCGACGCGGCGCGGGCGGGCTGGAGACCGGTTCCGCGGCGGACACCGACATTTCTTCCACCGGCTCGAATCGGCTCGGCCGCTCGCGCGGGATCGCCTGGGTCTGCTCCGCGGCAGGGCCGGGCCGCTCCGCCGCCGCGCTCAACGGCGGCTCGCCGGTCAGCCGAAAGGCGCGAGTGGGCTCCTCAGCCATCGGGTCGGGCCGGCGCGGTGGCAGGGGCTGGGTGATCTCCTCAGCCGGTGCCGGCGCGCGGACCCCGCGGGACGCACCGAGGTCGCCGGGCCGCGGCCGCAGTGGCCGGGTGGCGTCCGGGTCCGCCATCGGAAAGGCGCGTGTCGCCTCGGCCGGCGTGTCGGCCGGGCGGCGGCGTGGGAAGGGCTGGCTGCCCCGCCCGAATCGGGTCGGTGGGGCCGCACGGTCAGCGGGGCGGCCCCCGCCCGGCGTCGGGTCGGACGCCCGGTCCCGGGCTGTGGTGGGTTCGAAGAAGGAACGCCGAGCGGGCTGGGGGCCGCCGTTACCGGCGGCCGGGCCGTCGACGTCGCTCGGCCGATTCGCGGCCGGCCAGCCGGTGCCAGGGGACTCGGCCGACCGGCCGGGACCGGGGAACCCGGCCGACCAACCAGGGCCGGAAGACTCGGCCGACCAACCGGGACCGGGGGACTCGGCCGACCAACCAGGGCCGGAAGACTCGGCCGACCGACCGGGGCCGGGGGACTCGGTCGGACGGGCACCGGGACGGTCGGCGGGCGTCAACGGTGCGAACCGGGACGACCGACCGGTGCGGGGCAGGGGGCCGGTGCCCGCCGCGCCTGGTTGCGGCGAGCCGCTGGGGTGCCGGTGACCGGCGGCGGGCACGTCGTCCTGGCCAGGTCGGCGCGGCGGCTCAACGGGGCCGGGCGTCCGCGACGCCGGGCCGGGCATCGGCGGGGTGCCCGCCGCCGGGGGCGTCGGACCCCACGCGGCCCTGCGGGGCGGCACCGTGGCAGAGGGAAACGGCGGAGGCGGGACCGCAGCCGGCGGGACCGCAGCCGGCGGCACGGGGGCAGGCGGGACCGGCGGAGGCGGCACTACGGCCGGCGGGACGACGGTAGGCGCGACCACAGCAGGAGCGGCCGGGGCAGGCGCGACCACGGCAGGCGGAACGAGGGCTGGCCCAGACGGCGGCGCGCCCATCGCGGGAGGTGATCCAGCAGCTGGCGTGGTGTCCCGGCCAGGTGCGCCGGTGCGGGTGCGGGCCAGGGTCTCCGCCCGCTCCAGCCGAGCGCGGGCACCCATGGCACGGCCGGGCAGGCGCACGTCGCCCCGGGAGAGCTGCGCCACGAACCAGGCCGGCAGGTAGCCCTCGATCGGCAGACCCGGGTTGACGGCGAGCCACCACTCCTGGTTGGGCCAGGCGACCGCGAGGTCGGCGAAGGGCACCCGTCGGTTGGTGCCGGGATGCTCACCGAGGCAGACCCGCAGTGCGGCGACGGAGGTGAAGGCCAGCACGTGTGTGCGGCCACCGGTGGTCCAGGTGCCCCAGCCGGGAGGTGCCTGGCCGGGTTGCGCCGGCGCGGAGACCGGCAGCAGCAGATCGGTGCGGGACAGAAGCCGGAAGTAGAGCTCCTGGTCGTTGGCGCGCAGCGCGTCGCGCATCGCCACCTCGGCCTCCGTGGCCGGCTCCCATTCGGTCACGGCCACCTCCCCTTCCGAGAACAGGCCACAGGTATCGCGTACAACCTACAAGGTGGTATCAAGATCACAATGGCTGGCCGTCGGCGGTCTGCCGGCGCGCGGGCGAGGCGATAACATCCCGTCCCGGAGCCGACACGATACGGAGGCTGTCGATGTCCCGATCGATCATGCGCCCGGTCCTCGCAGGTCTGGCCGCGAGCCTGCTGACCGTGCCGGCCCTCCCGACCGCCACCGCCACCGCCACCGCCAAACTCCGGACGGCACCGGTGTGCGCGACCCCCCTCGCCCCCGTCCGGCCGGTCACGGCCGTGCCATGGCCACAGCAACGGTACGACCCGATCCGCCTCGCGCCACTGGCCACCGGTGCCGGGGTGACTGTAGCGGTGGTCGACTCCGGGGTGGACCGGGTGCACCCCCAACTGGCCGGGCGCGTGCTGGCCGGCACCGACCTGCTCGACCCCGGCGGCGACGGCAGCCGAGACTGCGCCGGGCACGGCACCGGCGTGGCGAGCATCATCGCGGCGGCACCCCAACCCGGAGTCGCCTTCCGCGGTCTGGCACCGGGTGCCCGGATCATGCCGGTGCGGGTGAGTGAGCAGCAGGTGGTGCAGGGACGCGAGTCGGGGCGTACGGTCAGCGCCGACGAGTTCGCCCGGGCCATCCGGTGGGCCGTCGACCACGACGCGGACGTGGTGAACCTGTCGGTGGTGTTGTACGCCGACGACCCCGAAGTTCGTGCCGCGGTGGGATATGCCCTGGACCGGGACGTGGTGCTGGTGGCCGCCGCCGGCAACCTGCACGACGGCGGGGACCCCCGGCCGTTTCCCGCCGCCTACGACGGGGTGCTCGGCGTGGGGGCGATCGGCGCGGACGGTGGGCGGGCGACCTTCTCGCAGACGGGATCGTACGTCGACCTGGTCGCGCCGGGCAGCGAGGTGCTGACCGCCGCCCCCGGGTCGGGCCATCGTCAGGTCGAGGGCACCAGCTACGCGGCACCGTTCGTGGCCGCCACCGCCGCGTTGCTGCGGGAGTATCGGCCCGAGTTGACCGCTGCCCAGGTGGTGGCACGGATCATCGCCACCGCCGATCCAGCTCCCGGAACGGGCCACGGCGGCGGGTACGGTGCCGGCGTGCTGAACCCGTACCGGGCGGTCACCGAGACCAGCGGCGGCCGCACGATCGACCCTCGTCCGGTCGCCGTGCTCGCCGACGACCGGACCGACCCGGCGCTGCTCACCCGCCAGGCCCGCCGGTCGACCGCGCGGGATCGGGCCCTGCTGGTCGGTGCGGCGGTCGGCACGACGGCAGTCACCGTGGCGCTGCTCGCCCTGGTGTTGCCCCGTGGCGCCCGCCGACGCTGGCGCCCGGCCGACCCGGCCTGACCCCGGAAGCTGACCGCCCGGACCGACGGCCTGCGGCGGCCGGGTAGCTGACCGGGACACGGTCAGCTCTCCCGGCCGACCGCGGTCACTGGAACAGCCCGGTGTTCTTCTTTTCGGTGTCCAGGTAGTCGGTGGCCGAGTCGTGCACCGCCAACCTGATGTCCCGCAGCATCGCCTGGAGATCCTGCGAGGCGGACCGCCACCGTGCCTGCCGCTGCTCGTATGCCTGCCGGGCCTCGCCCGTCCAACTCGCCACCAGCGGCGCAGCGTCTCGTTCGAGTTGGCCGAGCTGCGAGTCGAGCGTGTTCAGCGCCTTTTGAATGTCCGCGCCGGCCTGCTGGAGCGCGGCGAAGTTGACGACCAGCACACCATGGTCCATCGGATTTTCCTCCCGAACGGGGATCAGAGCGGCAGCTGGATGCCGCCGCGATTGGTGCCGGCAACCCGGCTGGCCACCTCGTCGTCCGAGACGTCGTACTGTCGGCCGGCCGTGCGGATCGCCCCGGCGGTCTCCCGCAGCGCCCGGTGCAGCGCCGCCTGGTCCTGTGACCACTGCTGCTTGACCTGCTCGAAGGACCGGCCACCGGCACCACGCCAGGCCTGCTGCAACACCTGCAACTCGGCCAGCAGACCGGTGAGCATGGACTGCAACGACTGGTCAACCTGCTCGAACTTCGCGGCGGTCTGCTGCATCACCGCGGCTTCTGCCTGGGTCTGGGACACCCGCACGTCACCTCGTCTCCCTGATCGCACCTTGGCCCTCGACGCGCCCGCCCTGTGAACGCGCCCGCCCGCTTGGCCCGGTCGTCGAGCACTGAGACCCGGGTCAGCGATGACTTCGTGGCTGACGGTAGCGGCCTCGTAGCGGTTCGGCTACCCCACCTTTCTCCCCTGTGGACAACCGCGACAACCATCGGTCGCTTACGATGTGCCGCAGCCACGTCGCGGCGCGTGACGGGCCGCCGCAGGGCGACCGGACGCCCGACCCGGGTTCCCACTGGTCGAGGAGGCACGGTGCCGGCGATCACCACCGGAGGTCCGCACCCGGCGACGCCGGTCGGGTCCGGGCCGAGCGCCGCGCCGCGAGCAATCGGGCCGGGTGAGCCGGCCGGGTCGGGCCGACCCGCCGAGGGCAGACCGGGCTCCGCCGGTCCGCGTACACCCGGCCGCCGGTCACCCCTCGATCGGCGCGCCTGGTCCGATCGGCGCGCCTGGTCGGATCGTCATGCCTGGTCGGATCGACGGGCCGGCACCGGGGTGTGGGCCGGCCAACTGGTGACCGCGCAGGTCGCGGCGGCGCTCGTCCTCACCGCCCTCGGGCGGCCCGCGCCGGTCATCGTCGCGGTCGCACTGGTGGCCGTGCTGCTGGTGGCGACCGCCGGTGTCCGGTTGCGGGGGCGGTGGCTGTTCCAGTGGCTGGGCACCGCCATCGGGCACCTGACCCGACGTCGGGCGCTCGCCGGGCCGGCCGACGCGGCCGACCTGCTCGACCTGGTCGCACCCGGCACCGTCGTCCGTTCGACGGAGCTGACCGGCGGTCCGGCCGCCGTGCTGGAGGACACCGCCGGCATGGTGGTCCTCCTGGAACTCGGCGACCCCGGTGACCTGCTCGGCGACGCGTCCCAGGCGATTCCCCCGCCAGCCGCGTTGCTGCCCCCGGCCGGGCCGGACATGCCCCCGCTGCGGGTCCAGCTGCTGCTCGCGGGGGCACCCGCGCCGGTCCCGGCGGCCGGCACGGCTGGCACGTCGTACCGGCAGCTCACCGACGGGCGACTCGCCGGGCGGGAGCGGGCGGTGGTGGCGGTCCGGGTGCTGCGGGTGGACGGGTGGTCCGCAGAGGACCTGCACCGGGTGCTCGCCGGCACGGTACGCCGCATCGTCCGCCGGTTCGGATCGCTGACGGCGCGGCCGCTCGGCGTACCCGCCGCGCTGCGGGTCCTGGCCGAGCTGGCCCACCACGACGGCCATCCGGTGCGGGAGTCCTGGCCGACACTCCGGTCCGGCGCCTTGGTCCAGGCCACGTTCCGGCTGGTCCGCTGGCCGGAGGCGGGAGGTGCCGGTGGGCGACGCCTGGTGCCCCGGATGCTCGCGCTGCCGGCGACCGCGACGACGGTGTCGATCACCGCGGGTCCGTCGCCGACCGGCGGTGCCGGGCCGGTGCCGACCGAGCTGACCGTACGCCTGGCCGCCGCGACGGCGACCGAGTTGACCGCGGCCACCGAGGCGCTGGAGCGTCTCGTGACGGACCTGGGCGGGGAGCTGCGTCGTCTCGACGGCGCGCACCTGCACGGGTTGGCCGCCACCCTGCCGCTGGCGCTGACCACACTCGGGCCGCAACATCGCTCCGCGATGGACGACTGGGAGCTGACCCTGGGCGACGCGGGGATGATGGTCGGCACGAACCGGCACGGCCGAGCCGTCACCGTGCGGCTCTTCCGGCCGGAGAGCACCCGGGTGCTGCTGGTCGGTGGGGTGCGTGCCGCCCAGTTGGTGGCCCTGCGGGCACTGGCCCTCGGTGCTCTGGTGGTGGTGCAGACCACCCGGCCGCGCGCCTGGGAGCCGTTCGTCCGGGGGGTGGGCGCGCCGGGTGGGACGATCCCGTTGCTGCCACCCGGTCGACCGGTCGCCGACGGGGTGGGCACCGCGCTGCGTCCGTTGCTGCTCGTCGTCGACGCCGGCCCGGTGCCGGCCGAGGCCGAGCCGGGTCCGCCGTGGCGGGCCACCCTTGTCGTACGGGACGAGCTGACCCCCGCGGACGTCGACGCGTTGAGCCGGGCCGACCTCGCGTTGCTGCAACCGCTGGACGCCGCCGAGGCCGCGTTGGCCGGCACCGCCCTGGGGTTGGGCGGCTCGGCCGAGTGGTTGACCCGGATCCGGGACGACATGGTCGCCGTGGTCAACCGGAGGGCGCTGCGCTGGGCGCTGCTCTCTCCCACGCCGATCGAGGCGCAACTGATCGGGCCTCCGGCGCGCGGCTGATCCACCGCGATGGTCAACCGCCGGGTTACGCCGGTACGGGGTCCGTGGCACGATCCCCGCCATGGGTTTCCTGAAAGGTCTGCTGATTCGGCTGGCCAGCACAGCGCTGGCTTTCTGGCTGGCCACACTCCTCATCCCGGGCATCTCGCTGGAGTCGGACTCCGCCGTCGAGACGGTCACCACGCTGCTCCTGGTGGCGGTGATCTTCGGCGTGGTCAACGCGGTCCTCCAGCCGGTCATCAAGACCGTCGGCTGCGGCTTCTACCTGCTGACCCTGGGTCTCATCGCACTGGTGGTGAACGGGCTGCTGTTCCTGCTCACCAGTTGGATCGCCGACCAGGCCGGGCTGCCGTTCACGGTGGATGGCTTCTGGCCGGCCGCCGTGCTCGGTGCGCTGTTCGTGAGCATCGTGACCTGGATCCTCGGCGCCGTCCTCGACCGGGACTGACCGTCCACGGGCCAACACCGGCCCGCCCCCGAGGGCCGCGACCACGGCCGGCCGATGACCAGAGTCTGGGAATTGGCCGGTCGGGTCGCCCGCCCGGGCGGCTAGCGTCGCGGCGTGTTCTCGCTGACCCGCACCGACGGCCATCTGCTCAGCACCGACCCCGCCCGGCTCGATCTGGCCCTGGTCCATCTCTGGTTGTCCACCGACACGTACTGGGCGCTCGGCCGGGCCCGGGAGATCACGGCGCGGGCGTTCGCCGGCTCGATGCCGTTCGGCGTCTACCGCCCGGAGGACGACCGGCAGGTGGCGGTGGCCCGGGTGGTGACCGATGGCGCCACCTTCGCCTGGCTCTGCGACGTGTACGTCGACCGTGCCGCCCGGGGCCGCGGACTGGGCGGCTGGCTCGTCGCCGCGATCCGCGACCACCTGGACGAGCTCGGCGTACGCCGGATCCTGCTGGCCACGAACGACGCCCACCAGGTGTACGCGCGGGCGGGCTTCACGCCCCTGGACGTGCCGGAGCGGTGGATGCAGCTCGACCGGCGCGTACCGGTGACCCCGATCACGGGAAAGGAGTAAAGCCTCGTTACACCCCTTACGGTGGAGGGGTGACGCCACTCCGCCTGGGATACCTCTACGGCTTCGGCGCGTACCTGCTCTGGGGCTTCTTTCCGCTCTATCTCAGGCTCCTGCGACCCGCCGGTCCACTGGAGATCCTGGCCCACCGGATCGTGTGGTCGGTGGTCTTCGTGGCCCTGCTGCTGGCGGCGCTGCGCAACGTCGGCTTCCTGCGGGCACTGCTGCGACGCCCCTGGGCGGTGGCCGGGGTCGTCGCCGCCGCCGCGCTGATCGCCGTCAACTGGGGTGCCTACATCTACGGGGTCAACTCCGACCGGGTGGTGGAGACCGCGCTCGGCTACTTCATCAATCCGCTGGTCGTGGTGCTGCTCGGGGTGACCGTGCTGCGGGAGCGGCTACGCCCGGCACAGTGGGTGGCACTGGGGATCGGCGCGTCGGCGGTCGTGGTGCTCACCGTGGACTACGGTCGGCTGCCCTGGTTGGCGTTGACCCTGGCGTTCAGTTTCGCCGGCTACGGCCTGGTCAAGAAGCGTCTCGGGTTGCCACCGGCGGAGGGACTGTTCGTCGAGTCGGCGGTGCTGGCGCTGCCGGCGCTGGGTTACCTGGCGTGGCTCACGAGGCGTGCCGAGTCGACGTTCGGGCACGTCTCGGCCGGGCACACCGCGCTGCTGGTGCTGGCCGGTGCGGCCACGGCGATCCCGCTGCTCCTGTTCGCCGGGGCGACGAACCGGCTGCCCCTGAGCGGCCTCGGCATGATCCAGTATCTGGCACCCATCCTCCAGCTCGGCTGCGGCGTGTTGATCTTCCATGAGCCGATGCCGCCGGCCCGCCTCGCCGGATTCGCGCTGGTCTGGCTCGCCCTCATCGTCTTCACCGCCGACGCCGTCGGCAAAGCCCGCCAGAACCGCCGCCCCCTCCCCCGCGATCTTGCAGTTTCTGTCGCCGAGATGTCGGCCATGACCCGTTATGGAAGGACAGAAAGTGCAAGATCGCCGAGGAGTGGCGGGGGCGCTGGTCAGGGGACCGCGTAGGTGAGGATCGGTGTGCCGTCGACTCGTTGGAGTTCCACGCTCACCAGCTCGGCGGCGGTGAACCTGGTGGCACCGTTGAGCTGGAGGGCGTCGCCCGGCGCCGCCAGCCAGGACCCGATCTGTTCGCTGGCACCGTTCGGGCCGCGCGCCACCAGCCGGAACGGGTACGCCTTGCCGTAGCTCGTCCGAGTGTCGTAGCCGCAGCGCATGGTCACCTCGGTGCCCCACTTGGTGCCGGTGAGCCCGATGTCGGCGTGCACCGGCCCGGTGCTGGCCACCGGTCGCATGGGGACCATCGACACCTGCGGTGCGGGTGCGCTGCCCTGCGCCACCGGGGGGCCGGACGGGCCGGCGGGCCGGGGCAGCACTACGGCGGTGCCCACACCCACCAGCACGGCCAGCCCGGCGGCGGCGAGCGTGGTCAACGCGTACCGCCGGCGGTCCGAGGCGCGTTCCCGACGCCGGCGACGCCGGGCCTCCTCGATCAGCGCGGGCACCCGGGGCGGAGCCGGCGGCGGCAGGATCTGCTCCAACCCCGCCGGGTCGAGGCGGCCGAGCAACCCGGGCAGGACGGCGATCTCGGCGACCGCCTCCCGGCAGGAGGCGCAGCCGCCCAGGTGGCGCTCGTAGGCCGCCCGCTCGGCGGGGGCGAGAGCGCCCAGCACGTACGCGCCGTCGTCGTACGCGAACTCGCACTGCGTCATCCCGTCACCCCCATCTCGGCCAGCACCAACCGTAGAGACCGCAGCGCGTAGTGGGTGCGGGACTTCACCGTCCCCGGCGGTACGCCCAGGCGCGACGCCGCCTCGGCCACCGATCGTCCCTGGTAGAAGCACTCGACGAGCACCTCGCGGTGCGTCGGGCTGAGCTGGTTGAGTGCCTCGGCGACGGTCCACGCCTCCACTGCCCGCTCGGCCTCGTCGACAGCCTCGGGCGGTTCGGGAAGATCGTCGGTGAAGACCTCGCCGACCCGGGTGGAGCGCCGCCGCCAGGCGTCGATCGCCAGGTTACGGGCGGTGGTGAAGAGCCAGGACCGCACCGAACCACGCCGCGGGTCGAGGGATTCCGGGTGTCGCCAGGCCCGCAGCAGCGTCTCCTGCACCAGGTCCTCGGCGCGCTGCCGGTCACCGTTGACCAGCCGCAGGGCGTGCGCGTACAGCGCCTCCGCGTGCTCGTCGTGCAGCGCGCGCAGCAGTTGGGCGTCGTGGTCGCTGATGGCGGTCTCCCTCGCTTCCGGCGCGCGTCCGGCGGTGCGTTCGCTCGGGAATACGTGCGGTCACGCCGATCGGTTCAGCCCGAGGTCAGACCGGTTGCGGGGAAGCGCGACCCGCAGAGGTGTTCACGACCGGTTCACATCGTGGCCGACGGGCGCTCACCACGTCCTCCTAGCGTCCGCCTGGTACGCCGCCTGTCGTGCCACCGACTTCTCTGGAGGCTTCCCCCATGAGCGACCGCCCCCGGCTGCTCCCCCTGCTGACCGGCACCCGCCACGGCAGCCGGGACGCCATGACCTGTCTGTACCGCTGCGGAAACGCCTGCGACCACCCGGTACCGAACACCTCCGACAACGCGTACTTCGGTGATGTGGTGAACGCCGAGGTGTCGCGGCGCGGCGTGGTCCGGGCCGGCGCGGTCGGCGCGCTGGTCCTCGGCTTCGGCGGTGCGGCGGCCGGTGCGCTCGCCGGTGCGGCCCCGGCCCTGGCGGCCCCGGCCACCCCGGATGTCCCGGAGACCTTCGGATTCGGCCGTCCCGGCACCGGAGTCGGCAGCGGCGCGCTGACCTTCAAGCCGATCCCACCGAACAAGCTGGACACCCTGGTCGTGCCGAACGGCTACGACCACGCCGTGGTGATCAAGTGGGGTGACCCGGTGCTGCCGGGCGCGCCGGAGTTCGACCTGCACCACCAGACCGCCGCCGCGCAGTCCAAGCAGTTCGGTTACAACAACGACTTCGTGGGTGTGCTGCCGCTGGACAAGCAGGGCAGGCGGGCGCTGCTCGTGGTCAACCACGAGTACACGAACGAGGACCTGATGTTCCCGGGCTTCCCCGGCCTGGACGGGCTCTCCGTCGAGCAGCTGCGCACCGCCATGGCCGCCCACGGCATGTCGGTCGTGGAGCTGGAACGGGTCGCGGGCACCGGGCAGTGGAAGCCCGTCGACAGCGGTCGCCGGCCATACAACCGGCGGGTCACCGCGCTCAGCACCAGGTTCGACCTGACCGGCCCGGCCGCCGGCTCGGCCTGGCTGAAGACCGCCGCCGACCCCAAGGGTCGTACGGTCGTCGGCACGCTGAACAACTGCGCCGGTGGCGTGACCCCGTGGGGCACGGTGCTCTCCGGTGAGGAGAACTTCAACCAGTACTTCGTGGGCGCCGACGCCGCCCCGGCCGAGCTGAAGCCGAGGCTGGACCGCTACGGCATCGGCACCGCGAGCCGCTACCCCAGCGGCAGCCGCAGGTGGGAGCGCGCCGACGAGCGGTTCGACCTGGCCAAGCACCCGAACGAGGCGCACCGGTTCGGTTGGGTCGTCGAGATCGACCCGTTCGACCCGGAGAGCCGCCCGCGCAAGCACACCGCGATGGGCCGGTTCAAGCACGAGGGCGCGAACGTGATCGTCGCGAGGGACGGTCACGTGGTCGCGTACATGGGCGACGACGAGCGCTTCGACTACCTCTACAAGTTCGTCTCGGACCAGAAGTTCCTGAAGGGCAACTCCTGGGCGGCCCGCAAGCACAACCTGACCCTGCTGGAGTCCGGCACGCTCTACGTGGCGAAGCTCGACGAGACGAGCGCCGCCGAGATCGACGGCTCGGGCCAGCTCCCCACCGACGGCGCGTTCAACGGCCGGGGTCGTTGGATCAGGCTGGTCAGCGGCAACCGGTCATTCGTCGACGGGATGACCGCCGCGGACGTGCTCACCTTCACCCGGATCGCCGGCGACAAGGTCGGCGCGACCAAGATGGACCGCCCCGAGGACGTCGAGCCGAGCCAGCTCACCGGCAAGGTGTACGTGGCGCTGACCAACAACACCGACCGCGGTAAGGCCGGCAAGGCCCCGGCCGACGAGGCCAACCCGCGCAACGCCAACAAGCACGGGCAGATCCTGGAGCTGGTCGAGGACCGCAACGACAACACGGCCGAGACCTTCGCCTGGTCACTGCCGATCGTCTGCGGCGACCCGACCGACCCGTCGACCTACTTCGCCGGGTACGACAGGACCAGGGTCTCTCCGATCTCCTGCCCGGACAACGTCGCCTTCGACGCCACCGGAAACCTGTGGATCTCCACCGACGGCAACGCGCTGGGCAGCAACGACGGCCTGTTCGCCACCGCCGTGGAGGGCCCGGAGCGGGGTCACCTCAAGCAGTTCCTGACCGTGCCGCTCGGCGCGGAGACCTGCGGGCCGTTCATCACCGGCGACAACCGCTCGGTCTTCGTCGCCGTGCAGCACCCGGGTGAGATCACCGGCGCCTCGGTGGAGAACCCGGCCTCGAACTGGCCCGACGGCGACTACGCCAAGCCGGGCGTGGTGGTCACCTGGCGCCTCGACGGCGGCCCGGTGGGCAGCTGACGGCCTCACCACGGCCGGCGGGCCGCTGAACGTCACTCACGGCGGGTCCGGCGCTGGACCGCCCCGAGAGGCCCTCTCCCAGCCCGGGAGAGGGCCTCTCGGCGTCGGTGGGGGTCAGGAGTCGGCGGCGATGCCGTCCGCGACGCTGCGCGCCACGGTGAGCAGTTTGGCGCGGACCACCCGGGCGGAGGTCATCATCTCGCTGGCCGGCAACGCGCAGGCCAGCACGACCCGGCGTTCCATGTCCTTGTCCGGGGCGACGAGCACCGCCGCACAGGCCACTCCCTGCCGGAACTGCCCCATCTCCAACTGCATGCCGCGCCGGTCGCCGGCGGCCAGGTCGGCCTCGAACGCCTCGACGGTGGTCAGCGTGGCGCTGGTGAACGGGCGCATGCCGTACTCCCGCAGATAGCGGTAGCGCTGGTCGGCGGTGAGGGTGGCGAGCAGCGACTTGCCGAGAGCCGTCGCGTGCGCCCCCTCGTCGAAGCCGGGGACCAGATCCTCCAGGTAGGGCGAGCGGTGCCCCTCGGCGACCGCCGTGATGGCCACCTGCCCGCCGACGAAGCGACCCAGGTAGTGGCTGTAGCCGGTGTCCAGAGCGGCCCGCCGCAACGTCTCACCCACCACCGGTGGACCCCGGAAGGCGGTCACCAACTCCCGGTAGCGGTCGGCCACCTCCAACCCCACGATGTACGTGCCGTCCTCGCGACGGATCACGTAGCCCTCGTAGGCGAGCGTGCGAACCAGATGGTAGGTGGTGGCCACGGTCAGCTCACACCGCCGGGCGATCTGCTTGACGGTCAGGCCTTTCGGGGCACGACCGACCGACTCCAGCACCCGCAGCGCTCGGGACACGCTGCGAATCAGGTCCGAAGGTTCTGCCAAGGGGTCGCGCACAACCACCTCCGCCGCCGGGGACTTACACCATATGAAAAACAGGCCCACTGCGAAATGCCTGTTCGGGTGGAGGATGCCAGATCATCACCCACAGCGTGTACCCCGCCCGTCACCATGAGTGGTTCGAAGAGGGTTCACGTAGCTTTGCCGGACGATGACCAACACCGTCCCCACCGCCGCCCCGATCACCGCCCGACCCCACCCGGTCCGGGCCGGTGCCGGCGCGGTCGTCACGACCGTGGCCTGCGTGCTGCCCGTCTTCCTGCTCGGCGGTCTCGCCGTGCAGATGGGCACCGACCTCGGCTTCTCTCCGGCCGGCCTCGGCCTGGCCGTGGCCGTCTACTTCGGGGTGAGCGCGCTCGCCTCGGTGCCCTCCGGCCGACTTGTCGAGCGGTACGGGCCGGCTCTGGTGGCCCGCTGCGGCATCGTGCTGGCCGCCGGGTCGACGCTGGCCGTGGCCGCCTTCGCCCGGTCGTACCCGATGCTCGTCGGCCTGCTGGCGCTCAGCGCCGCCGCGAACGCGCTCGGCCAGTTGGCCAGCAACGCGGCGCTGGCCCAGCACGTGCCGGCACGCAGGCAGGGCCTGTCGTTCGGCGTCAAGCAGGCCGCCATCCCCGCCTCCACCCTGCTGGCCGGTCTGGCGGTGCCCACCTTCGCGCTCACCGTCGGCTGGCGCTGGGCGTTCGTGGCCGCCGCCGTGGCCGCGTTGACGGCCCTGCCCGCCGTACCCCGGCAGTTGCCCGGGCCGGCGCGGCCGGCCGGCGTCTCGCGCACCGGCCGGGCGACGGCGGCGCTCGTGGTGATCGGCGCGGCGGCGGCGTTGGCCGCGGCCGCGGCGAACGCACTTGGCACCTTCCTGGTGGCCTCCGCCGCGGCTCGGGGCCTCTCGCCCGGCCTCGCCGGCCTCACCCTGACCCTGGGCGGCGCGGTCTGCGTGACGGCCCGGGTGGGTGCGGGCTGGTTGGCAGACCGTCGCGACACCGGTCACATCGCCGTCATCGCCGCGATGCTCGTCGTCGGCGCGGCCGGGCTGGTCCTGCTCGCGCTGACCGGCTCGGTGCCGCTGGTGACCGGGGTGGTGCTCGGCTTCGGCCTGGGTTGGGCCTGGCCGGGTCTGGTGAACTTCGCGGTGGTCCGACTCCACCCACAGTCACCGGCCACCGCCACCTCGATCACCCAGACCGGGGTGTACGCGGGCGGCTGCCTCGGCCCGCTCAGCCTCGGCCCCCTCGCCGCCCACTTCGGCTACCCCGCCATGTGGACCACCGCGGCGGTGGCGATGCTGCTCGCCGCCGCCCTCATGCTCGCCGGCGGTCGCCTGTTGACCGCACCCCGCCCCGCCCCCTGATCACCGGGGAGGAGCAGGGTCAGCCGGTGCGGTCGGCGATGTAGTCGCAGAGGGATTCGAGGGCCCGGCGGGACGGGCCCTGCGGGAGCGGCGCCAACCGCGCTCGGGCGTCCTCGGCGTAACTGCGGACGGTCTCCCGGGCCCGCTTCAGGGCCGGGCTCTCCCGCAGCAGCCCCAACGCCTCCGTGTGCAGCGCGTCGTCGGTCAGCGGACCGGTCGCCAGGATCTCCCGCAGCCGCACCGAGGACGCGTCGGCGTCGTCCGCCGCGCGCGCGTAGAGCACCGGGAGCGTCGGGACGCCCTCGCGCAGATCCGTGCCGGGGGTCTTGCCCGACTGCCCCGACTCGGAGGCGATGTCCAGCAGGTCGTCGGAGAGCTGGAAGGCGACACCGATCGTCTCGCCGTACCCGGCCAGGGCCTCGACGTGCTCCGCCGGAGCGCCACCGAACATCCCGCCGAACCGGGCCGACGTCGCGATGAGCGAGCCGGTCTTCTCGGCGATCACGTGCAGGTAGTGGGCCACCGGGTCGTCGTCGGCCCGCGGACCGACGGTCTCCGCGATCTGACCGTGCACCAGCCGGGCGAAGGTGCGTGCCTGCAACCGGACCGCCTCCGGGCCCAGATCCGCGGCGATGTCCGCCGCCCGGGCGAAGAGGTAGTCGCCGACCAGAATGGCGACCGAGTTGGTCCAGCGGGAGTTGGCGCTCGGCGCGCCCCGGCGCACGGCGGCCTCGTCCATCACGTCGTCGTGGTAGAGCGTGGCGAGGTGGGTGAGCTCCATCACCACGGCGGCCGGGACCACCTGCGCGGCGTCGGGGTCACCGAACTGTGCGCCGAGCGCCACCAGCAGCGGCCGGAAACGTTTCCCGCCGGCTTCCAGCAGGTGCCGGGCAGCCTCGCTGACGAACGGGTCGGCACTGGACACACTGGCCCGCAGCTCGACCTCGACCGTGTCCAGCACGCCGAGCACGGAAGCCTCGACGCGGGGATCGGCGAGGTGGAGGCCGAGCGCGCCGAACTGACTCATGCTCGCCCGACCCCGCCGACCACCGGGGCCGGAGGAACCTGAACGCTCGCCCGCCGGATTCACCACGCCATCAACCATGCCACACCCGTTCTACCTGCTCCGGGCCGGGGATACGCACCGGGGGCCGGCACGTGAACACGCGCCAACCCCCGGTAGTCGATCCCTCGGTCATCGAACGAATTCGGCAGCTCCGGTGGCCAGATCGAGCAGCGGCACCGGGGCGATGCCCAGCACCAGGGTCGCCAGCACACCGATCATCAGCGCCGCGGAGGTGAGCCCACCGGGCACCGTGACCGTCGGGGTGGACTCGCCCGGCTCGGAGAGCCACATCATCACCACGACCCGCAGGTACGGGAACGCCAGCACCATGCTGGTCAGCACACCGGCGATCACCAGCCAGGTCTGACCACCCTCCAGCGCCGGCCCGAAGACCGCGAACTTGCTCATGAAGCCGCTGGTCAACGGGATACCGGCGAAGGCCAGCAGGATGAAGGTGAACAGGGCGGCGAAGAACGGCGAGCGGCGACCCAACCCGGCCCAGCGGGACAGGTGGGTGGCCTCCCCGTCGGCGTCGCGCACCAGGGTCACCACCGCGAACGCGGCCAGCACCGAGAAGCCGTACGCGACCAGGTAGAACATCGTGCCGGCGAGCCCGTCACGGCTCGGCGCCAGCACACCGACGAGCAGGTAGCCGGCGTTGGCGATCGAGGAGTACGCGAGCAGCCGCTTGATGTCGGTCTGGGTGACCGCGAGCACCGCGCCGAGCAGCATGGTCAGCACCGCCACCACCCCGAGGACCGGGGTGAAGTCCCAGGTGGCGTCGGCGAACGCGACGTGGAAGACGCGCAGCAGGGCACCGAACGCGGCGACCTTGGTGCAGGCCGCCATGAAGCCGGTGACCGGGGTCGGCGCACCCTGGTAGACGTCCGGGGTCCACACGTGGAACGGTGCCGCGGCGGCCTTGAAGAGCAGGCCGATGGCGAGCAGCGCCATGCCGGCGAAGAGCAGCACCTGACTGGCCGGCGACTCGCTCACCGCGGCGTTGATGGTGGCGAAGTCGACGCCGGCCACCCGGCCCGGCATGCCGGCGGTGAAGCCGTAGATCAGTGCCACGCCGAACAGGAAGAAGGCGGAGGCGTACGCGCCGAGCAGGAAGTACTTCATCGCCGCCTCCTGGCTCAGCAGGCGACGGCGACGGGCCAGCGCGCAGAGCAGGTAGAGCGGCAGCGAGAAGACTTCCAGCGCGATGAACATCGTCAGCAGGTCGTTCGCCGCCACGAAGATCAGCATGCCGCCGATGGCGAACGTGGTGAGCGGGTAGATCTCGGTGAGGCCGTTGCGCCCCTCGGCCTGCCGCCGGTCGTCGGCCGACTCGGCGGTCACCGCGGCCTGGGCGACGAACGCCCCGCCCAGCTCGACCGAACGGTCACCGATCAGCAGCAGCGCCATCGCGGCCAGCACCAGGATCGCGCCCTGGAGGAACAGCGTCGGGCCGTCCACCGCGATGGCCTGACCTGCGGTGATCATCCGCTCGTCGGCGTTGAGCACCACCATGGTCAACGCCGCGAGCACCGCCACCAGCGCGAGCGTCAACTGCACCACGTGCCGCGAGCGCCGGGGCACGAATGCCTCGACCAGCACGCCGAGCAGTGCGGTGCCCAGCATGATCAGGATCGGGGAGAGCGCCGCGTAGTCGATCGACGGCAGTTCGAAATCGGTCACTTTGCCGCCTCCTGGACGGTGCCCACCGACGGGGCCGGGTCGGTTCTGCCGATGTCGTCCATGGTCGCCTGGACGGCCGGGTTGATCACGTCAGTGACCGGCTTGGGGAAGAAGCCGAGCAGCACGATCAGTGCGATCAGTGGAGCGACGACGACCTTCTCGCGCAGGTTGAGGTCCCGGCGCATGCCGTCGACCTCGGTGAGCGTCGGGTTGAGAGTGCCCTGGGTGGTGCGCTGCACCATCCACAGCACGTACGCGGCGGCCAGGATGATGCCGAGCGTGGCGATGATCGCGACTGGCTTGTTCACCGTGAAGGTGCCGATCAGCACCAGGAACTCGGAGATGAACGGTGCCGTACCGGGCAGCGCGAGCGAGGCGAGACCGGCGAAGAAGAGCACCCCGGCGAGCACCGGGACCAGCTTGCCCGCCCCGCCGAAGTCGCTGATCAGCGCGGAACCACGCCGGGAGATGAGCATGCCCACGACCAGGAACAGCAGGCCGGTCGCCAGACCGTGGTTGAGCATGTAGAGCACCGCGCCGGTGCCGGCCTGGGTCGTGAAGGCGAAGATGCCCACCCCGATGAAACCGAAGTGCGCGATCGAGGTGTACGACACCAGCCGCTTGAGGTCGTTCTGACCGACCGCCAGCAGCGCGGCGTAGACGATGCCGATCACGCCCAACGCCAGCGCCCACGGCGCGAACCACTTCGACGCCTCGGGGAACAGCGGCAGGCAGTAGCGCAGGATGCCGAACGTGCCGACCTTGTCCAGCACACCGACCAGCAGCGCCGCCGCGCCCGCCGGGGCCGCACCACCGGCGTCCGGCAGCCAGGTGTGGAACGGGAAGAACGGCGCCTTGATGGCGAACGCGAGGAAGAAGCCGAGGAACAGCCACCGCTCGGTGCCGGTGCTGATGTCGACCTCCGACAGCGCCTGCCAGTCGAAGGTCTTGCCACCGACCACCCACAGCCCGATCACCGCGGCCAGCATGAACAGACCGCCGACGAGCGAGTAGAGGAAGAACTTCACCGCCGCGTACTGCCGCTGGTGGCCGCCGTAGCTGCCGATCAGGAAGTACATCGGGACCAGCATGACCTCGAAGAACACGTAGAACAGGAAGACGTCGGCGGCCGCGAAGACACCGATCATCGTGCATTCGAGGACCAGCAGCAGCGCGAAGTAGACAGGCACCGACCGCTTCGACGACTCCGCGTCGTGCCAGGACGCCAGGATCACCAGCGGCACCAGCACCGCGATCAGCATCAGCATGACCAGCGCGATGCCGTCGGTGGCGAAGGTGAAGCTGACACCCCAGTCCGGGATCCACGAGTACGACTCGCGGAACTGGAACCGCTTGCCACCGGCGTTGAAGCTGACCCACATCACCACCGAGAGCGCCAGCACCAGCAGCGACCAGACGAACGCCACCTGCTTGGCCAGCTCCGGCCGGTGGCGCGGCAGGAAGGCCACCACCAGGGCGCCCACCAGTGGCGCCACGGTGAGCACCGAGAGGAACGGGAAGTTGGACATTATGCGGCCTTACCTCCGTCGTGGATGCGTGGTCCGCCGGCGGGGGCGGGCGTATTGAGGTCGATCACGCCAACCACCCCGCCTGCACCGCCAGGAACGCCGCCATCACCAGCAGCGCACCGGCGAGGATCGAGGTGGCGTACGAGCGGACGAAGCCGGTCTGCATCCGCCGGAGCCGACCCGAGCCACCGCCGACCGCGGCGGCGAGACCGTTGACCAGCCCGTCGATGCCCCGGTTGTCGAGGTAGACAAGCGCCCGGGTGAGGAAGATGCCCGGCTTCTCGAAGATCGCCTCGTTGACCGCGTCCGTGTACAGGTTGCGCCGGGCGGCGGTGACCAGGACCCCGGCCGGCTGCGGTGCGGTAGCCGTGCCGGCCCGGAACAGGAACCAGGCCAGCCCCGCGCCGAGCACCGTCACCAGCAGCGAGAGCGTGGTGATCACGGCGTGCGAGAGGACCGCCTCGTGCTCCGCGTGCTCGCCACCCAGCCCGGCGGTCGCCGTCAGCCAGTCGGGCACCGACGTGGAGAGCAGGAAACCGGCGCCGACGGAACCGGCCGCCAGCAGGATCAGCGGGATGGTCATCAGCTTCGGCGACTCGTGCGGGTGCTCGATGTCCTCGGTCCAGCGCTTCGGGCCGTGGAAGGTGAGCACGAACAGCCGGGTCATGTAGAACGCGGTGAGCCCGGCGCCGAGCAGCGCCGCCCCGCCGAAGAGCCAGGCGGTCCAGTCCTCCCGCTCGAAGGCGGCCACGATGATCGGCTCCTTGGAGAAGAAGCCGGAGAACGGGAACATGCCGATGATGGCCAGCCAGCCCATCATGAAGGTCAACCAGGTGACCTTCATGTACGTCGACAGCCCGCCGAAGCGGCGGATGTCGACCTGGTCCTTCATCCCGTGCATCACCGAACCGGCGCCCAGGAACATGTTGGCCTTGAAGAACCCGTGCGCCAGCAGGTGCACGATGGCCAGCGCGTACGCCCCGCCGCCGAGGCCGACACCGAGGAACATGTAGCCGATCTGGCTCACCGTCGACCAGGCGAGCACCCGCTTGATGTCGTCCTTGGCCGCGCCGATGACGCAGCCCATCAGCAGGGTGAGCGCGCCGACGCTGACCACCACGAGTTGGAGCGTCGAGTTGGCGGAGAAGACCGGGTTGGAGCGGGCGATCAGGTAGACGCCCGCGGTGACCATGGTGGCCGCGTGGATGAGCGCCGACACCGGGGTGGGGCCCTCCATCGCGTCCGGCAGCCATGCCTGGAGGGGGAACTGACCGGACTTGCCGGCCGCGCCGAGCAGCAGCAACAGACCGAGGACCAGCACGGTGGTGCCGGTCAGCGAACCGACGCCGTTGAACACCTCGTCGTACTGGGTGGTGCCCAGGGTGGCGAACATGACGAAGATGCCGATGGCCAGGCCGGCGTCGCCGACCCGGTTCATCAGGAACGCCTTCTTGCCGGCGGTGGCCGCGCTCGGCCGCTCGGTCCAGAAGGAGATCAGCAGGTACGACGCCAGACCGACGCCCTCCCAGCCGAAGTACAGCATCACGTAGTTGTTGCCGAGCACCAGCAGCAGCATCGCCGCGACGAACAGGTTGAAGTACGCGAAGAACCGCCGACGGCCCGCGTCGTGCGCCATGTACTCCACCGCGTACAGGTGGATCAGGAAACCCACCCCGGTGATCAGCAGTACGAAGACCGCGGCCAGGGGGTCGAACAGCAGGCCGAAGTCGACACGCAGGTCACCGACCGCGATGAAGTCCCAGAGGCTCAGCTCGACCGACTTGTTCTCCAGGCCACGCAGCTGGAAGAAGAAGCTCAGGCCGAGCACGAACGCGGCGCCGATGGCCGCGACGCCCAACCAGTGCCCCCAGCGGTCGGCCCGGCGGCCGAGCAGCAGCAGGATGGCCGCGCTGACCAGCGGGATCGCCACCAGCAGCCAGACGCCCCCGAGCAGCCCCGTGGCCTGGGCGTATTCCACAGTCTCTTCCACCGGTGGACCCCTCTAGTACTTGAGCAGGTTGGCGTCGTCGACACTCGCCGAGCGTCGCGTCCGGAAGATGGACATGATGATCGCGAGCCCGACCACGACCTCGGCCGCCGCCACCACCATCACGAAGAACGCCATGATCTGACCGTTCAGGTCACCGTTGATCCGGCTGAAGGTGACCAGCGTCAGGTTGGCCGCGTTGAGCATCAGCTCCACGCACATGAACAGCACGATCGCGTTGCGCCGGATCAGCACCCCGGCGGCGCCGATGGTGAACAGCACCGCGGCGAGCACGAGGTAGTAGGTCGGCTCGACCGAGAAGAACGTTTCCATTACTTGTCCGTCCCCTTCAGCGAGGTCTCCTCGGCGGTCAGCTCACGCTGCGGAAGGATCGCCGGGGTGCTGCGGTCGGTCAGGCGACCGTCGGGCAACCGTGCGGGGGTGGCCACCGAGGAGGAGGTCGCGAAGACGCCCGGCCCCGGCTTCGGACCGGGGTAGTTGCCCGGGGCGAAGCGCGCCCGCATGGTCGACACCTGGTCGACCTTGTCCTGCTTGCGCCGCTCGATGTGGGCCAGCACCATGGCACCGACCGCCGCGGTGATCAGCAGTGCCGAGGTCAGCTCGAACGCGAAGACGTACTTGGTGAACAGCAGCCGGGCGATGCCCTGCACGTTGCCCTCGGTGTTGGCCTGCTCCAGGCCGACCGCGTTGGTCCGGTCCAGTGCCTGGTAGAGGCCGGTGCCGACCAGGCCGGCGAAGCCCAGGCCGAGCACGATCGCGGCGACCCGCTGGCCACGCAGCGTCTCGATCAGCGAGTCGGTGGAGTCCCGACCGACGAGCATCAGCACGAACAGGAAGAGCATCATGATCGCGCCGGTGTAGACGATGATCTGCACCATGCCGATGAACGGACCGGCCTGGAGCACGTAGAACACACCCAGACAGAGCATGGTCAGCACCAGCCACAGCGCCGAGTGCACGGCGTTGCGCGCGGCCACCATCCCGATCCCGCCGATCAGCGCGAGCGGGGCGAGGATCCAGAAGGTGACCGCCTCGCCGCCGGATACCGAACCGGCGGCGGCGAGCACCGTAGACGTGGTCATGCTCCCTCTCCCTTGCCGGCCGCGACGCGCTGGGCGGCCTGCTCGGCGCCCGGGAACGTCACGCCGGGGTGCTCCTCGACCTGGTAGCGGCCGGGGCCCATCGGGGACGTCTCCGCACCGGCGGAGGTGCCCGGGTTGTCCAACGCGCCGACGTAGTAGTCCTTCTCGCTGTCACCCAGGCGCATCGGGTGCGGCGGCTGCTCCATGCCCTCAAGCAGCGGCGCGAGCAGTTGCTCCTTGGTGAAGATCAGGTCCTGCCGGTTGTCCCGGGCCAGCTCGTACTCGTTGCTCATGGTGAGCGAACGGGTCGGGCATGCCTCGATGCACAGCCCGCAGAAGATGCACCGGGCGTAGTTGATCTGGTAGACGCTGGCGTACCGCTCACCCGGCGAGAAGCGCTGCTCGTCGGTGTTGTCGCCACCCTCGACGTAGATCGCGTCCGCCGGGCAGGCCCACGCGCACAGCTCGCAGCCGATGCACTTCTCCAGGCCGTCCGGGTGCCGGTTGAGGATGTGCCGCCCGTGGTAGCGCGGCGCCGACACCGGCGGCTTGAACGGGTAGTCGGTGGTGACGACCTTCCTGAACATGTGCGAGAAGGTGACACCGAATCCCTTGAACGTTCCGGTGATCGCGCCCACGTCACACCTCCCTGGAGTCCGAGCCGGCAACGATGTTGGCCGGCTCCCGCTCGGCGACCACGCGCGTGATGCGCGGGCTCGGTGGTACCTGAAGATCCATCGGCGGCAGCGGGAAGCTCCCGTACGGCCGGTTGTCGACCTGTTCCTGCGTCGTCGGATTCGACTTCGGACGCCGGCTGGGCCAGAAGATCGTGACGAGCAGCAGGATGCCGGCCGGAATGCCGACGGCGATGACCTTGCCGCGCGAGTCCCAGTCCTCGATGGACCGCAGGCCCGACAGGACCAGGATCCAGACCAGGTTGATCGGCAGCAGCACCTTCCAACCGAGGCGCATGAACTGGTCGTAGCGCAGCCGGGGCAGCGTGCCGCGCAGCCACACGAAGACGAAGACCAGCGCGATCACCTTGCCGAAGAACCAGAGCATCGGCCACCAACCGGAGTTGGCGCCCTCCCACAGGGTGATCGGCCACGGTGCGCGCCAACCGCCGAGGAACAGCGTGGTGGTGACCGCGGACATGGTCACCATGGCGACGTACTCGCTGAGCATGAAGAGCGCGAACTTCAGCGAGCTGTACTCCGTCATGAAGCCCGCGACCAGCTCGGACTCGGCCTCGGGCAGGTCGAACGGCGCCCGGTTGGTCTCACCCACGGTGGCGATGAAGAAGATGACGAAGCTGGGCAGCAGCAGGATCGCGTACCAGCCCGGCGCCGGGATCTCGGTGCCGAAGATGGTCAGCCGGGTGGCGTCGCCCTGAGCGGCGACGATCCCGCTGGTGCTCATCGTGCCGGCGGTCATGAAGACCGCCACGATGCTCAGGCCCATGGCGACCTCGTAGGAGATCATCTGGGCGCTCGACCGCAGACCGCCGAGGAGCGGGTACGTCGAGCCGGAGGCCCAACCGCCGAGAACGATGCCGTAGACGCCCATCGACGAGCAGGCCAGCAGCAGCAACACCGCCACCGGTACGTCGGTGACCTGCAACGGCGTGTGGTGGCCGAAGATGCTCACCATCGGGCCGAACGGCACCACCGACAGGGCGGTGACCGCGCAGATCACCGAGATGGTCGGGGCGAAGAAGTAGACGACCTTGTCGGCCGCCTTCGGCAGGATGTCCTCCTTGAAGGCCATCTTCAGGCCGTCGGCGAGGGTCTGCAGCAGACCGAACGGGCCGACCTGGTTGGGGCCGGGCCGCACCTGCATGTAGCCGACCACACGCCGCTCGAACCAGACACCGAGCAGGGTGGCAAGCAGACCGAAGGCGAACGCGAAGACGATCTTGCCGAGAACCAGCCACCACGGATCCCGACCGAAGTCGGCAAGCGTCGGATCCTGGGCCAGGATTGACGAAGTCACTGGTTACCCCCGGAGTTGAGGAGCGGACCCGGGAGACCGGTCTCGTCGGCCGCCGCACGCCCGGCCGGGATGGCCGGACTCGCCGCGGGGGCGGAGATCCGGACGACCGCGCCGGACGTCGCCCCGAGGCTGCGTCGCACGGTCGAACCGGGTGAGTTGGTCGGCAGCCAGACGACGCCGTCCGGCATTTCGGTGAGCTCGGCCGGCAGGGTCAGCGCCCCCCGGTCGGTGCCGACCGTGACCGCGTCGCCGTCGGCGACACCGAGTGCGTCGGCGGTGCCCTTGCCCAGCCGGACCACCGGCGGGCGAGCGGTGCCGGCCAGGTTCTCGTCACCATCGGTCAGGCTGCCGAGGTCCACCAGTTGGTGCCAGGTCGCCAACACCGCTTCCCCGGGGCCCGGGTGCGGCACCCGGCCCGGCGCAACCGAGGGCGTGGACGGCCGCGTCGTACGCGTCGCCGGCAGCCCGCCCAGCTCGCGACGCACGCTCGGCACATCCGCGGTGCCGAGGCGCACGTCGAGCAGCGCGGCAAGCGCGTCGAGCACCCGACCGTCGGTCATCGCGGCAGTGGTCAGCACCGCCTCGAACGGACGCAGCCGACCCTCCCAGTCCAGGAAGCTGCCGGCCTTCTCGGCCACCGGGGCGATCGGCAGCACCACGTTCGCCCGCCGGGTCACCGCGGTGGGGCGCAGCTCCAGGCTGACCAGGAACGGCACCGCGTCCAGGGCGGACTCGGCCAGTCGCGGGTCGGCCAGGTCGGCCGGGTCGACGCCGCCGACGACGAGCGCGCCGAGCTGCCCGTTGGCGGCGGCGGTCAGGATGCCGTCGGTGTCCCGACCGGCCTGGCTCGGGATCACCCCGGCCGGGATGTCCCACGCCTCACCCAGCTCGGCCCGCGCGGCCGGCTCGGTGACCAGCCGGCCACCGGGGAGCAGGTTGGGCAGGCAGCCCGCGTCGACCGCGCCGCGGTCACCCGCGCGCCGCGGCACCCAGGCCAGCTTCGCGCCGGTACGCCGGGCCACGTCCGCGGCGGCGGAGAGCCCGCCCGGCACACTCGCCAACCGCTCGCCGACGATCAGGATCGCACCAGGTGCGCTCAGCGCCTCGGCGACCGTGGCGTGCTCGGCGAGCACGCTGGCCTCCTCGCCCGGCACGACCCGGGCCAGCTTGGCACCGAGCTTCTCCAGGCCGCGGGTGGCGAACGGCGCCAGCGCGTACACCGTCAGGGTCTTCTTCAGGTACGCCTTGCGCAGCCGCAGGAAGAGGATCGGGCACTCCTCCTCCGGCTCCAGGCCGACAAGCACCACCGCCGGCGCGTTCTCCACGTCGGTGTAGGTGACGTCGGTGACCCCGGCGACCGAGCTGGCCAGGAAGTCGGCCTCCTCGCGGGAGACCGGCCGGGCCCGGAAGTCGATGTCGTTGGTGTTCAGGGCGACCCGGGCGAACTTCGCGTACGCGTACGCGTCCTCGACGGTCAGCCGGCCGCCGGTGAGCACCGCCGTGCCCTGCCCGCCCTCCCGAGCGGTGTGCAGCCCCTCGGCGGCCACGGTGAGCGCCTCGCTCCAGGACGCCTCGCGCAGCTCACCGGTGTGCTCGTCGCGGACCAGCGGGGTGGTCAGCCGGTCGGTGGCTCGGGTGTACTGGAAGCCCCACCGACCCTTGTCGCAGTTCCACTCCTCGTTGACCTGCGGCTCGTCACCGGCCAACCGGCGCAGCACCTTGCCGCGTCGCCAGTCGGTGCGCTGCCCGCAGCCGGCCGAGCAGTGCTCGCAGACGCTCGGGCTGGAGACCAGGTCGAACGGGCGGGCCCGGAACCGGTACTGGGCACCGGTCAGCGCACCCACCGGGCAGATCTGCACGGTGTTGCCGGAGAAGTAGGAGTTGAACGGCACGTCGCCGGCGTCGCCCTCTTCGCCGTACGCGTCGTCGCGGTAGATGTTGATCTCCTCGGCGGACGACCGGCCCATCAGGTCGATGAACTTGTCGCCGGCGATCTCCTCGGAGAACCGGGTGCACCGCTGGCAGAGGACACAGCGCTCGCGGTCCAGCAGCACCTGGCTGCTGATCGCCATCGGCTTCTCGTACTCCCGCTTGTGCTCGTGGAAGCGCGAGTCGGTGCGGCCGGTGGACATCGCCTGGTTCTGGAGCGGGCACTCGCCGCCCTTGTCACACATCGGGCAGTCCAGTGGGTGGTTGAGCAGCAGCAGCTCCATCACCCCCTCCTGCGCCTTCTTGGCGACCGGCGAGGTGAGTTGGGTGCGAACCACCATGCCGTCGGCGACGGTCTGGGTGCAGGAGGCCACCGGCTTGCGCTGGCCCTCCACCTCGACCAGGCACTGCCGGCACGCGCCGGCCGGGGCCAGCAGCGGGTGGTCGCAGAACCGGGGGATCTCGGTGCCCATCTGCTCGGCGACCCGGATCAGCAGCGTCCCCTTGGGGGCGGTGACCTCGACGCCGTCGATGGTGAGCGTGACGGTCTCGGTCTGCTTGGCTACGTCGGTCATTAGTGGGCTCCCACCAGCTGCTTGTCCGACAGCTTCGGCGCGGTACGTCCCTCGATGTAGTCGAGGTAGTCCTGCTTGAAGTACTTCAGTGAGGAGGTCACCGAGCTGGTCGCGCCGTCACCGAGGCCGCAGAACGAGCGGCCCAGGATGTTGTCGCAGGTGTCCAGCAGGGTGTCCAGGTCCTCGTGGGTGCCCTGACCGGCGAGGATCCGCCGGTAGACCCGGACCATCCAGTAGTTGCCCTCGCGGCACGGGGTGCACTTGCCGCACGACTCGTGGTGGTAGAACTCCAACCACCGGTACGTCGCGTAGACCGGGCAGTCCTGGTCGGAGAAGATCTGGGTGGCCGTGGTGCCGAGGATCGAGCCGGCCGCCGCCACCCCCTCGAAGTCCAGTGGCACGTCCAGGTGCTCGGCGGCGAGCAGCGGGGTCGACGATCCGCCCGGAGTCCAGAACCGCAGGTTGTGGCCGGGCTGCATGCCACCGGCCAACTCCAGCAGCTCGCGCAGCGTGACACCCATCGAGCACTCGTACTGACCCGGGTTGGCGACCCGACCGGACAGCGAGTAGATCATCGGCCCGGAGGACTTCTCGGTGCCCATGGACTTCCACCAGTCGGCGCCACCGAGCACGATCGGCGGCACGCTGGCGATGGTGCCGACGTTGTTCACCACCGTCGGGCTCGCGTACAGGCCGTGGGTGGCCGGGAACGGCGGGCGCAGCCGAGGCTGGCCCCGGAACCCTTCCAGCGAGTCCAGCAGTGCCGTCTCCTCGCCGCAGATGTACGCCCCGGCGCCGGAGTGCACCACCAGCTCCAGGTCGTAGCCGCTGCGCAGGATGTTCCGGCCCAGGTAGCCCTTGTCGTACGCCTCCTGGACGGCGTTGCGCAGCCGGCGCGCGGCGTGCACCGCCTCGCCCCGGATGTAGATGTAGGCGCGGCTCGCCCGGATCGCGTACGACGCGATGATGACGCCCTCGACCAGCGCGTGCGGGTCGTGGGTCATCAGCGGCAGGTCCTTGCAGGTGCCCGGCTCGCCCTCGTCGGCGTTGACCACCAGGTAGTGCGGCTTGCCGTCACCCTGCGGGATGAAGCCCCACTTGAGACCGGTCGGGAAGCCCGCGC
Organism: Micromonospora sp. NPDC048935; assembly: GCF_043197875.1. NCBI lineage: Bacteria > Bacillati > Actinomycetota > Actinomycetes > Micromonosporales > Micromonosporaceae > Micromonospora > Micromonospora sp. NPDC048935. The sequence continues at coordinate 673,105 of NZ_JBICTZ010000002.1, forward strand.
CACCCCGGCCCCGCAGCCCGGAGTCCTTGATCAACTGGATCAGGTCGTCCGGGTGGGCCTTGAGCGCCTTGCGCAGGGCGGCGTAGCCGTCGAGCTGCTCGTACGTGCCGATGCGCCAGGCGTCCGGCGACAGCCAGCGCTTGGTCAGCACCGGCGTCAGCTTGGCCACGGTCTCCGGGCGGGGAGTGGTCACTTCTGGGCCCCCGTTTCGTTCGCGTCCGCCGGTCCGGCGCCGTCGGCGTCCGTACCAGCCTTCGCTTCGGTGAGGTTGCGCTCCTGCGCCCCGGCCTCGTCGCCGGCGGGCTTGCCGTCGCCGGCCGGCGCGTTGGCCGCCACCCCGGCGGCCTCGGCCGACCGCGCGTCACGCGGCTCGGACGCGGTGCTGTCCGCCGGGACCCTGGTGCCGGGGGCGTCCGGCACCGCCGTGCCCGCGTCCGGCTGCCGGGTCTCGGCGGTACGCACCTGCGGCGACTTGTCGTCCGGTGCCTTCACGTCCGGTGCGGTGCTGCCGCTCGCGGCGGCGGCGGGAGCCGGCTCGCCGGCACCGGCGTTGCCGGGCGTCGGGGCGGACGCCCCGTCGCCACCCTTGACCGGGGCCGCGCTGGCCTCGACGGGCGCCGGCTTGGCGGCCTCCGCCTTCGCCTTGGCCTCGGCGGCGGCCTTGTCCGCCTCCGCCTTGCTCCGGATCGGGGTGTTCGGGTCGAAGCCCGGCACCGAGACGCCGTGCTGCTGGGCCAGCCGCAGCCCGCGCAGGGTCGGCTCGCCCGGGTCGCCGTCGGCGACGGCACCGTCGCGCTCGTCGGCGAAGCCGGCGAGCTGCACCGCCATCTCCTTGAGCGTGCAGAGCCGGGCACCCCGGGTCGGCATCGGTCGCCCGCCCGCGCGCAGCTCGTCGACCACACCGACCGCCGTCGACGGGTCCACGCCGTCGAAGAAGTCGTAGTTGACGGTCATCACCGGGCCGTAGTCGCACGCCGCCAGACACTCGGCGTGCTCCAGCGTGATCGTGCCGTCGCCGGTCGTCTCGTCGTGCCCGACGCCCAGGTGCTCGGACAGGGTGTCGTAGACCTCCTGGCCACCGAGCACGTTGCACATCGTGTTGGTGCAGACGCTGACCAGGAAGTCACCAGTCGGCTTGCGCTTGTACATCGTGTAGAAGGTGGCCACCGCGCCGACCTGGGCCTTGTTCAGCCCCAGCACCTCGGCGCAGAACGCGACCCCGGCCGGGGACACGTACCCCTCCTCGGCCTGCACCAGGTGCAGCAGCGGCAGCAACGCCGAGCGGGACCGGTCCGCCGGGTAACGGGCGATGATCTCGCGCGCCCGATCCCGGGTCTCGTCAGTGAACGTCGTCGTCATCGGTCACACCCACCCATCACCGGGTCCAACGAGGCACCGCCGGCGATCACGTCGGCGATCAGGCCACCCTCGGCCATCGCCGGGAGGGCCTGGAGGTTGACGAAGCTCGGCTCCCGGTAGTGCACCCGGTACGGCCGGGTGCCACCGTCGGAGACCGCGTGCACGCCCAACTCGCCGCGGGGCGCCTCGATGGCGACGTACACCTGACCGGGCGGGACCCGGAAGCCCTCGGTCACCAGCTTGAAGTGGTGGATCAGCGACTCCATCGACTGACCCATGATCTTCGCGACGTGCTCCAGCGAGTTGCCCATGCCGTCCACGCCGATGGCGAGCTGCGCCGGCCAGGCGATCTTGCGGTCGGCGACCATCACCGGGCCCGGCTTGAGCCGGTCCAGCGCCTGCTCGACAAGCTTCATCGACTCCCGGATCTCGGCGAGCCGGACCTGGTAGCGACCCCACACGTCACCGTCGGGGTGGGTCGGCACGTCGAACTCGTACGTCTCGTAGCCGCAGTACGGCATGGTCTTGCGCAGGTCCCAGGCGAGACCCGCGGAACGCAGCACCGGGCCGGTGATGCCGAGGGCCACACAGCCGGTGACGTCCAGCACCGCGACGCCCTTCGTCCGCTCGGTCCAGATCGGCTGGCCGGAGAGCAGGTCCTCGTACTCCTTGAGCTTCTTCGGCATCATCTTGAGGAACTCGCGGATCTTGCGGATCGCGTCGTCCGGCACGTCCTGCGCCACCCCGCCCGGGCGGACGTACGCGTGGTTCATCCGCAGGCCGGTGATGGTCTCGAAGATGTCGAGGATGTACTCCCGCTCGCGGAAGCCGTACAGCATGATCGAGATCGCGCCCAGCTCCATGCCGGTGGTGGCCAGCCAGACCAGGTGCGACGAGATCCGGTTGAGCTCCATCATCAGCACGCGGATGGTGGTGGCCCGCTCGGTGATGTCGTCGGTGATGCCGAGCAGCTTCTCGACCGCGAGGGCATACGCCGTCTCGTTGAAGATCGGGGCGAGGTAGTCCATCCGGGTCACGAACGTCGAGCCCTGGACCCAGTTGCGGTATTCGAGGTTCTTCTCGATACCGGTGTGCAGGTAGCCGATGACGGACCGGGCCTCGCGGACCGTCTCGCCCTCCAGCTCCAGGATCAGCCGCAGCACCCCGTGCGTGGACGGGTGCTGCGGACCCATGTTGACGACGATCCGCTCGTCGTTGATCGGGTCGGTGCCCGAGACGATGGTGTCCCAGTCCCCACCGGTGACGGTGAAGACCCGCCCCTCCTCGGTCTCGCGCTCGCTCGCGTAGTTCGACGTCGTCACTGGTACGACCTCCGCTCGTTCGGCGGCTGGATCTCCGCGCCCTTGTACTCGACGGGCACGCCGCCGAGCGGGTAGTCCTTGCGCTGCGGGTGGCCCTCCCAGTCGTCCGGCATGAGGATCCGGGTCAGGTTGGGGTGACCGTCGAAGACGATGCCGAACATGTCGTACGCCTCCCGCTCCTGCCAGTCCGCGGTCGGGTAGACGGCAGTCACGCTGGGCAGGTGCGGGGCGGCCACGGAGACCGCGGCCTCCAGCCGGACCCGCCGCCGGTACGTCATCGAGGTGAGCAGGTAGACCACGTGCAGCCGGCGCTCGTCGGCGCCCAGGTAGTCCACGCCGGACACCGAGGAGCACAGCTCGAACCGCAGGGCCAGGTCGTCGCGCATCACCTGGCACACCTCGGCGATCCGCTCCGGCCGGACGTGCAGGGTCAGCTCGCCCCGGTCGACCACGACCTTCTCGATCGCGTCACCGAAGGCCGGGTACGCCTCCTCCAACGCGTCGCGGACCTCGTCGAAGTAGCCCCCGTACGGCCGGGACGCCTCCTCGATGGGCTGGCGCTGGCGGACCAGGCCGCCGTAGCCGGACACGTCGCCGGTGCCGTGGTTGCCGAACATCCCGCGACCGGCCGGGCTGGCCGGCGGGAGTTCGGCGGGCGCGCCACTGGTGGCACCGGCCGGCACCACCGGCAGCGGTACGCCGCCGTCGTTGGGCTTGTCCGTGGGTGACGTCATTTCGGGCCTGCCTGCGGGTGGAGGTGGTTCTGAGCGTTCATCCAGTTCTCGATGCGCAACTGCTCCTCGCGGCCCTCGCGGACCGCCCGGGTCCACTCGGCGCGCCGGGCCTTGTCGCTGCGGTACGACGAGGGCATCGAGCCGTAGGGCACGACCGGAACGTCGCCGCGCTCCTGACGGGCCGCCAGCATCTTGCGGCCGTTCGGGCCCAGCGGCTCATACATGATCTTCTCGCGGAGCTTGAGGATCGCGTCGATGAGCATCTCCGGCCGGGGCGGGCAGCCGGGCAGGTACATGTCGACAGGCACCACGTGGTCGACGCCCTGCACGATCGCGTAGTTGTTGAACATGCCGCCGCTGCTGGCGCAGACGCCCATGGAGAGCACCCAGCGGGGCTCGGCCATCTGGTCGTAGATCTGGCGCAGTACCGGAGCCATCTTCTGGCTCACCCGGCCGGCCACGATCATCAGGTCGGCCTGCCGGGGGGACGCCCGGAAGACCTCCATGCCCCAGCGGCCCATGTCGTAGTGCGGACCACCGGCGGCCATCATCTCGATGGCGCAGCAGGCCAGGCCGAAGGTCGCGCCCCACACGGACGACTTCCGGGACCAGTTGACCAGCTTCTCCACCGAGGTGAGCAGGACGCCGGCGGGAAGCTTCTCCTCGATGCCCATCTGACGTTCCTTCCTCAGTCCCAGTCCAGGCCGCCGCGCCGCCACACGTAGGCGTACGCAACGAAGACCGCGACGATGAACAGGACCATCTCCACGAAGCCGAAGATCGGCAGGGCGTCGAACGTGACCGCCCAGGGGTAGAGGAAGATGATCTCGATGTCGAAGACGATGAAGAGCATCGCCGTCAGGTAGAACTTGATCGGGAACCGGCCGCCGCCGACCGGCTGCGGGCTGGGCTCGATGCCGCACTCGTAAGCCTCGAGTTTGGCCTTGTTGTAGCGACGGGGCCCGGCGAAGCGGGCGGCGCCGACGGAAAACAGCGAGAACGCCGCGGCGAGGGCGAACAGCCCGATGATCGGTGCGTAAGGCGAGAGCGACATCGTTTTCTCCTGCTCGTCCTTCCCTGCCCTCGGTGCTTGACGAAAATCACACTATTCACGTCCCTCGCAGAGGCAGTCGGCGGGGGTCGATCTTTGTCAGCGTCGGGGCCGTGACCAGCACCGATGCCGTCCTACTCAGACCGCCGGCGCGGCCTTCGTCATCGCGTTGATGACCCGGTCCATCGCATCCCCACCGCGTGGGTCGGTCAGGTTGGCCAACAGCTTGAGCACGAAACGCATCAGCGTCGGGTGCGGCATGCCGTGTTTGGTGGCGATCCGCATGATCTCGGGGCGGCCGATCAGTTTCACGAAGATGCCGCCGAGCCGGTAGTAGCCGCCGAGGCGGGCCTTCAACTCGTTCGGGTACGCCAGCAGCGCGCGCTCCCGTTCCGGGCCGGCGGGCCGGGCGAGCGCCTGGACCGCGACCTCCGCGGCCAACTCGCCGGACTCCATCGCGTACGCGATGCCCTCGCCGTTGAAGGGGTTGACCATGCCGCCGGAGTCGCCGACCAGCAGCACCCCCCGGGTGTAGTGGGGCACCCGGTTGAAGCCCATCGGCAGCGCGGCCCCGAGGATCGGACCGTCGGCGTTGGCCTCGTCGGTCATCCCCCAGTCTTCCGGGGTGTTGGCGAGCCAGTCGGTGAGCAGCCGGCGGTAGTTGGTCTTGCCGAACGCCGAGGACGAGTTGAGCACGCCGAGCCCGACGTTGACCCGCCCGTCGCCCAGGCCGAAGATCCAGCCGTACCCGGGCAGCAGGTTGTCGCCGCTGTCCTTGCTGCGCAACTCCAGCCAGGACTCCAGGTAGTTGTCCTCGTGCTTGGCCGGCGAGCGGTAGTAGCGGCGGACGGCCACGCCGATCGGCCGGTCCTCCCGCTTGGCCAGCCCGAGCGCGAGCGGGAACCGGCCGGAGACCCCGTCCGCCGCGACGACGAGCGGGGCGTGGAAGGTGGTCGGCTCCTTACCCGGGCCAACCTCCGCCTCGACGCCGGTGACCCGGCCGTCACCGTCGAGCACCGGGCCCAACACGTTGACGTTGGTGCGCAGCTTGGCACCGGCGGCCACCGCCCGCTGCGCGAGCAGGTCGTCGAAGTCCAGCCGCGTGCGCACCAGACCGTAGTTGGGGAAGCTGGCCAGCTCGGGCCAGTCCAGCTCCAGGCGGACGCCGCCGCCGATGACCCGCAGGCCCCGGTTGTGCAGCCAGCCCGCCTCGGGCGAGGTGTCGACACCCATCCGGATGAGCTGGCGCACCGCGCGTGGGGTCAACCCGTCGCCGCAGACCTTCTCCCGGGGGAACTCGGTCTTCTCCAACAACAGCACCCGTACGCCGTGCCGGGCCAGGTGGTACGCAGTCGCTGACCCACCGGGACCGGCGCCCACGACAATGACGTCGGCGTCGTGTTCCACCGCGGTCATTCGCGCCTCCTCCCGCACGCTCGTGAAATGCTTCACAAGCCAGACGGGACGAGTGTATGACCGGCGTCATACCTGCGCAGGATCAGGGGTACCTAACTCGCCGATGTGACAGCCGATGACCGTCCACAGCGGTCGAGTGTCAGGCCGGGCTGGGGGCGTCCAGGCCCGCATCGACCCGGATGGTCTCCGGCAGATGTTCCCGGAGCGCCCCACCCGCCGCCCGGTCCAGCGCCGCCAACACCTCGGCGACCACCTGCCGGACCTCCACCGGATCGGCTCCGGCCAACGCGCGCAACTGCGCGATGAGTTCGGCCGCGTCGTCGTCGGTGGCGGCCACCGGGTCCGCCGGGTCTACTCCGGTCATGCGAACGAGCGTACGGCGCAAAGTGGACTAAAAACCGATATTCACGAAACCTGAACAATGTCCGCGTCGGTTGCTCCGACTACTCGCGGATTCCCCGGTGCAGAGCCACCACACCACCTGTCAGGTTGCGCCACGCCACCCGGCCCCACCCGGCCGCCGCGACCCGCCCGGCCAGCGCCTCCTGCGCCGGCCACGCCCGAACCGACTCGGCGAGGTAGACGTACGCGTCGGGGTTGCTCGACACCGTGCGGGCGACCACCGGCAGCGACCGCATCAGGTACGACAGGTAGACCGTCCGGAAGACCGGGTTGACCGGAGTGCTGAACTCGCACACCACCAGCCGCCCACCCGGCCGGGTCACCCGTGCCAGCTCCCGCAGGGCCGCGTCGGTGTCGCTGACGTTGCGCAGCGCGAAGGAGATGGTCACCGCGTCGAAGCTGGCGTCGGCGAACGGCAGCCGCAGCGCGTCGCCGGCCAGCAACGGCACCTCGGGACGCACCCGCTTGCCGGCGTACAGCATGCCCAGCGACAGGTCAGCCCCCACCGCGTACGCCCCGGACTGCGCCAACTCACGGGTCGAGACGCCGGTGCCCGCACCCACGTCCAGCACCCGCTCGCCCGGCCGCAGCCCGAGCGCGGACCGGGTGGCCCGACGCCAGGACCGGTCCTGGCCGAAGGAGATCACCGTGTTGGTCAGGTCGTAGCGCTCGGCCACGCCATCGAACATCGCGGCGACCTCGTGCGGCTGCTTGTCCAGACTGGCGCGCTGGCCCTGCGGGGAACGGCTCACCCCCTCCACTCTGCCAGCCGCCCGCCACCCGGCACTCATGGGGTGACGCGAACGGGCGGGGTGGTCACCCACCCCGCCCGTCCGTCGTGCCCACGTCCCGACACCGGCCCTCGGCGCGCACCGGTTGCCGCGACGCCTCGTCAGCGCGTCACCTGTCAGTCGGTCGACTTCTCGTCGCTCGGTGCGACCATGACCACCCTGCGCCGCCGGGAGAGCACCAGCAGCGCACCGCCCACCAGCAGGATGAGACCACCGATACCGCCGATCAGGCCGACCTGCACACCGGTGACCGGCAGGCCACCACCACCGGAGCCACCAGCACCGGCAGCCGGCGACGTGGTCGTACCCGGCGTCGTCGTACCGCCCGGGGTGGGCGTGCCGCCCGGCGTCGGGGTGGCCGTCCCGCCCGGGGTCGGCGTGGCCGTGGCCGTGGGGGTGACGGTCGGGGTCGGCTGCACGCTCAGGTCGACGAAGACATCGAAGATCGCCTGGTTGTCGCCCTCGTCGACCTCGGTGAAGGCCTTCCGCTGGGCGCTGGTCGCCGCCTCGGGCTGTTCCTCGGCCCGACCCGTCGCGGCGTCGAGACCCTGCGCGACAAGCTCGCCGACCCGCAGCACCGGCTCGGTGACGTTCGCGCCGACTGTCACCCTGACGTCCGCCGTGTAGTACTCACCGGGCTTGATCACCGCGCCGTCGTCCTGGCAGAGCGCCTGGGCGACGTCGGCGAGGGTCTGCGACACGCAGGTGTCCGGAAGCGTGGCGAAGGTGACCCCGGCCGGGAGCGTGAGCACGTAGGACAGGCCGGTGGCCTTGCGGCTGCCGTCGTTGTAGACCGCCCAGTCCAGCGGCACCGTCTCGCCGCGCTTGACCGGTCGCAGGTTGGGGTCGTCGCCCTGGACGCCGTTCACCACGACGTTCGCGTAGACGTCCTGCACCCAACTGGTCAGGTCGTAGCCGCGCTTGCCGACGGTGATGTCGTGCTCGACCGTGTTGTCCTTCTTCTTGGGGTCGGCGGTGGCCGAGGTGATGGTGACCACGAGCGTGCCGGCCTCGCCGCGCGCACCCGTGGAGAACAGCGGAATGCCGAAGTCCTCGCTGGTGCCGGCCGGCACGTCGCCGAGCGGGCAGGTGAACGTCTTGCCCTTCACCTGGCAGCCCTTGGGCACGACGACCCCGACCACGCTGTTCAGCAGGTTTCTGGTGTCCACGGTGTAGCTGACGCCTTTGGCGGCGACCGTGCTCCGGGTGTTGTCGACAAGGAACTTGAACGGCTTGGCCTTGGCCGCCTTGACACCCTTGGCCAGTTCCGAACTGAGCGGCACCAGGGCCAGGGTCGGCCTGGTCGGCGGCCTGCGCCGGGGCGGCCACGGTGACCAGGCCACCGGCCGCGAGCACTGCCACAACGCCGGCACGGGCCAGGGCCGAGCGGTGGAACGCTGTCATCGGTCCCCCGGGGTGGGGAAAGAAAGAGTGGTTGCGGAACGAGCGGACGCTATCGAAGGTCGATCACGCACGCCAGCATCGGAGACCTTTTCCATCCGTCCAGCCCGGGGTGGGCAGACGGTACGGGCGGGATGGTCACCCATCCCGCCCGTACCGCCGTGCGTTATATGAACGACCCGCAACGGGCCGATGGAGGACAGCCCACGAACGACCGTCAGACCACCCGCCACCAGCACGATCGCGCTGAATCACCGGTCGCCGACGATGACGGATATGAGCCGGGACGCTAGCCGCCGACGATCATCTCCACCACCCCTGCGGCGGACAGCCTGACGCTGCGGCGGACGGGACAACCCGTACCGCCGGGGTCGGCCGGCGGGAGCATGAGCCTCGATCAGCCGAACGGCCGGGCGTCGAGCCGCGTCAGTTGACCTCGACGAGTGGCAGGGACCGGCCCGCGCCACCGCCGGGGAGCGCGATCGAGGAGAAGTGCGAGACCACGCGCTCGTCGGTCGGGTCGTCGGCCGGCGTGTGGTGCACGGCGAGCCGGTTGTAGAGGGTGTCGCGCTGCGCGGGGATCCGGTCCGCGGAGCGGATCATGCCGATCAGCTCGTGCAGGTTGGAACGGTGCCGCGCACCGGCGGAGGAGATCACGTTCTCCTCCAGCATGATCGAGCCGAGGTCGTCCACGCCCATGTGCAGCGCGAGCTGCCCGACGTCCTTGCCGGTCGTCAGCCAGGACGCCTGGAGGTGCGGCACGGTCTCGAAGAAGAGCCGGGCCACCGCGACGAGGCGCAGGTATTCCAGGGTGGTGGCCTGGGTGCGGCCCTTGAGGTGGTTGTTCTCCGGCTGGTACGTCCACGGGATGAAGGACCGGAAGCCGCGGGTGCGGTCCTGCACGTCCCGGATCATGCGCAGGTGCTCGATCCGCTCGGCGTGCGTCTCGCCGGTGCCCATCATCATGGTGGCGGTCGACTCGATGCCCTGCCGGTGCGCCAGCTCCATGACCTCCAGCCAGCGCTCGCCCGACTCCTTGAGCGGCGCGATGGCCTTCCGCGGCCGCTCCGGCAGCATCTCCGCGCCGGCGCCCGCGATCGAGTCCAGACCGGCGATCTTGATCCGGGCGATGGCCTCGTCCAGGCTCACGCCGGAGACCTTCGCCATGTGCAGGATCTCGCTGGGGCCGATCGAGTGGATGACCAACTGCGGGTACGCCTGCTTGACCGAGGAGAACAGCTCCTCGTAGTACTCGACGCCGTAGTCCGGGTGGTGGCCACCCTGGAGCATCACCTGGGTGGCGCCCAGCTCGACCGCCTCGCCGCACCGGCGCAGGATCTCCTCGGTCGGGTGGGTCCACCCTTCCGTGTGCTTGGGCGCCCGGTAGAACGCGCAGAACTTGCACGCCGTCACACAGACGTTCGTGTAGTTGATGTTGCGATCGATCAGGTACGTGACGACGTTGTCCGGGTAGCGCCGCCGACGCACCGCGTCCGCCGCCTCACCCAACGCGTGGAAGGGCGCCTCCGTGTAGAGCAGCAGCGCCTCCTCGGGCGTGATCCGCCCGCCGTCCGCGCCCCGCTGCAGGATGTCGTCGATCTCCCGGCTCACCGTCACGTCCCCGAGCGTACGCCGGTCACGCGCGTTGCCCCTGAGGGGTGGTTCAGGGCTGTGATGTCAGGATCCCGCGCCACACCGTTTCCGCCCCGCTCACCGAGACTGGCGGCCTGCGCGCGGCACCGCTCCCACGAAACGGGACCAACCCGCACGGTCGAAGGCCAGCACCGGCCCGGCCGGGTCCTTCGAGTCGCGTACGGCGATCACGTGGGTCAGCTCGGCGACCTCGACGCAGTCGGCGTTCGAGCCGCTGCGGCTGGACTTGCGCCAGGTCGCGCCGGACAGCTCCGCAGTGATCATCGGGGGCTCACTCTCGCTCGTGCTCCGTTGCGACCCGCGCAACGAACTCCACCGAATCGACGGGGCTCAGCGCCACCTCGGCCAGCCTATCGGCCTCCCGTCGGAAGTGCGCCACCTGCGGCGCCTCCTCCAGGAACAGCCCGGCCAGCTTGTGGTCCAGATAGACCACCGACCGGTTGCGGGGAAAGTCGAAGAGCGCGAACGACCCGTCCAACCCGGTGTGCCCACCCACCGCCAGCGGCACCACCTGCAACGTCACGTTGGGCCGCTCCGCGGCCTCGATCAGGTGCCGAAGCTGACGGGCCATCACCCGGTGGCCACCGAGCACCCGGCGCAACACCATCTCGTCGAGCAGCGCGTGCAGCGTCGGCGGCGTGGCCCGGCTCAGGATCGCCTGCCGGCCCAGCCGGGCGGCCACCCGCCCCTGCGCCTCGTCCGCCGGCACTCCGCAGCCGACCATCACCGCCTGGGTGTAATCCGGGATCTGCAACAGGCCCGGCACCAGCAGCGGCTGCCAGTTCACGACGCTTGTCGCCTCGGCCTCCAGCCGGATCAGTGTCCGAGACTCGTCGGACAGCCCACCGATCGCCTCCCACCAACCGGTCTCGGCCGACCGCTCGGCCATCCCGAGCAGCCGCTTACGCTCGTCCCCCGTGACGCCGTAGATCACCAGCAGCGAGGCGACATCCGCGGCCAGGATGCCCTGGATGCCGGTCTCCATCCGCGATAATTTGGACGGCTGCCAGCCCAGCCGGATAGCCACCCGACGCAGCGGCAGTTTGCGCGCCTCCCGCAGGTCGCGTAGCTCGCCGCCGAGTCCACGACCGACGACTGTGGGTTGACTGGCCTTCGGCATCCTGATCCTCCACGTCGATCCCGCCCCACCGTCACTCTGACGGCATGGACTCGTCGCGTTGAGTATTGACTTGATCTCAGTAACCCGCAACCATCGCAAGCAACGTTGCTGGCATTCGTTCGCTACTCGGAGGTTGCGATGCCCGTCCGGACCCACCAGCCCGCCTGGCTGCGACCATACGATCCCGCCGATTCGCCCGGACCGATCCCGTCGGTGATCAACCGCTTCCGACGGCGCGGACGGCAGGACGAGCCCGCCCCAACGGAGGCCGAGCGAGAGGCGAGCCGATACACAGTGGTGCTGGTGCCGCCCGAAGCCGCCGTGGCGCTCGGCGACGACCGAGGCGAGGTCGGCCTGCAACTGTTCCGCGACACCGACTGGGACCACTACCCGGCCCACCTCGACGAGGCGGTCAAGCTGATCGAGGAGGCGTGCGGCGAACGGGTCGCCCTGGTCGAGCACCGCTCCGACCTCACCTACTGGACCGCCCACGTCCGCCCCAACGACTGACGTCGGGCTTACTCAGCTCTCGCGTACCTCGACCCTGATGCCGTACAGGTCCCGCAGCTCCGCCGCGAGCACCGGACCCACCCAGGCCGGCACGTGCGCCTCCCACCACTGCCGCTCGGCCCGCCCCGGCATCGGCTGCTCGGACAGCACCGCGCGGAACCGCTCGTCCGCCGCCTCGATCCGCTCCCGAACCCAGCCCATCTGCGGAAAGCCGAACAACCGCTCGTCGGTCAGCACGGTCTCGATCGCGTGCCGGACACTCAGGTCGAACCAGTACTCGTCGAGGACGTCGTCGTAGCCGTCCTCGCAGAACCCGACGAACTGCTCCCACCCCTGCACGTAGCCGGTCGGCCGTCGCCCGCCGGTGACCTCGGCGAACCGCTCGACGAACTCCCGGTCGTTCGGCGCGCTCACGCGTCGTAGTCGACTGTGAGCCGGTCGGTGGTCGGGCTGGACTGGCAGGTCAGGACGTAACCGGCGGCCAACTCGTCGGGCTCCAGGGCGTAGTTGCGGGCCATCGTGACCGCCCCGTCGACGACCTTCGCCTTGCAGGTCGAGCAGACCCCGCCCTTGCAGGCGTACGGCAATTCGCCGCGCACCCTGAGCGCGGCGTCCAGCACCCGCTCCTCGCGACCCATCGTGAAGCGCGACGACCGGCCGTCCAGCACGATGGTGACCTCGGCGCCGGCACCCGCCTGGTCGGCGGGGCGGCGCACCGGCTCCGGCGGCGCGTCGACGTGGAACAGCTCGGTGTGCACCGCCGACTCGGGCAGGCCGCGTGCGGTCAGCACGTCCCGGACGTCGACCACCATGGCGTACGGGCCGCAGAGGAACCATTCCTCGATCACGTCGCCCGGCACGATGGTGCCCAGCAAACGGCCCAGCCGCTCGGCGTCGATCCGCCCGGAGAGCAGCGCCGACTCGCCCTGCTCGCGGGAGAGCACGTGCACCAGGTGCAGCCGGGTGGGATAGCGGTCCTTCAGATCGGCCAACTCCTCGGCGAACATCACCGTGTTGGCCGTGCGGTTGCCGTACACCAGGGTGAAGGTGCTGGCCGGCTCGACGGCCAGGGCGGTCGCGACGAGCGCGAGCACCGGTGTGATCCCGGAGCCGGCGACGACCGCGCCGTAGTGCCGCACCCGGTCCGGCGCGAACGCCGTGGTGAAGGTGCCCAGCGGCGGCAGCACCTCGACCGTGTCGCCACCACGCAGCGCCCCGCACGCGAACGCCGAAAACGCGCCGCCCGGAATCTCCCGCACCCCGATCCGCAACCGGCCGTGCCGGGCCAGGTCGTCGGGGGTGGAGCAGATCGAGTACGACCGGCGCACGTCCGTGCCGTCCTCGGCCACGCGCCGCACGGTGAGGTGCTGGCCCGCGCGGAACGCGAAAATCTCCCGCAGATCCTCGGGTACGGCGAAGGTCACCGCGACAGCATCGTCGGTGAGCCGGTCGACGGCGGCGACCGACAACGGGTGGAAGACCGGCCGCCGGCGGACCGGGCGGGTGATGGTGACAGTCACAGCGCCTTCAGGTGGTCGAAGGGTTCGGAGCAGGACCGGCACCGCCACAGCGCCTTGCACGCGGTGGAGCCGAACCGGCTGACCTGCTCGGTCTCCGGCGAGCCGCACTGCGGGCAACGGACCGCGAGGGTCAACGGGACGACTCCGGTGGCGGGCACCGGGGCCGGCGGGGCGATCCCGGCGGCGGCGAGCTTGGCCCGCCCACCCGCGGAGATCCAGTCAGTGCTCCACGGTGGGCTGTAGACGGTGCGGACCTCGACGTCGGCGTGACCGGCGACCGCCAGTGCCCGGCGGATGTCGGTGCGGATCACGTCCATCGCCGGGCAACCGGTGTAGGTCGGCGTGATGGTGACGGTGACCCGACCGCTGGTCGGGTCCTCCTCGACCGCCCGCAGGATGCCCAGCTCGTCGATGGTGATCACCCGGATCTCCGGGTCCACGACGCTGGCCGCGGCCTCCCGCGCGCTCACCGTGCCGCCGGTCGGGCCCGCCAGGCTCACGGTCCGCGCGCTCACCGTGCCGCCGGTCACGACCGGCGGGCTCACGGTCCGCGCGCTCACCGTGCCGCCGGTCACGACCGGCGGGCTCGCGGTCCGCGCGCTCACCACTGCGCTCCGGGATGGGCGCGGTGCAGCACCTGCATCTCGGCGAGCAGAAAGGCCAGGTGCTCGGTGTGCACGCCGTCCCGCCCGCCGGCCGGTGCCCAACCGTTCTCCGGTCGGGTGAGGGTCGCCTCGGCCAACACCGCGCCGACGGTCTCGTCGAACGCCGGCCGCAGGGAAGCCGGGTCGACCGGCGCCGCCGGGTCCGCGGCGAACAACTCGTGGGTGTACGGCCACACCTGGTCGACGGCCGCCTGCATGCGACGGTGCGACTCCTCGGTGCCGTCGCCGAGCCGCTTCACCCACAGCGTGCCGTGGTCCAGGTGGTACGCCGACTCCTTGCGCGCCTTCGCGCCGATCGCGGCCAACCGCTCGTCCGCACAGCCGGCCAGCGCCGAGTACAGCGGTAGCTGGTACGCCGCCAGAAAGAACAGCTTCGTCATGGTCACCGCGAAGTCGCCGTTGGGCAACTCGACCAGGAGCGCGTTGCGGAACTCGCGGTCATCGCGCAGGTACGCCAACGCGTCCTCGTCACGACCGGCGCCCTCCAGCTCACCCGCGTACGACAACAGCAGGCGGGCCGCGCCGAGCTGGTCGAGGGCGATGTTGGCAAGCGCGATGTCCTCTTCCATCTCGGGCGCACGGGTCGTCCACTCGGCCAGTCGTTGCGCCGCGATCAGCGCGTCGTCGCCGAGGGCGAGAGTGAAGTCATAGGGCCCGTTCACAGGTGGGCCACCCCGTCCGGCACCTCGTAGAAGGTGGGGTGGCGGTAGACCTTGTCGGCCGCCGGGTCGAAGAAGGCGTCCTTCTCGTCCGGGCTGGACGCGGTGATCGCGCCGGCCGGCACGACCCAGATCGACACGCCCTCCTGGCGGCGGGTGTAGAGGTCCCGGGCGTTGCGCAGGGCCAGCTCGGCATCGGGGGCGTGCAGGCTGCCGACGTGGGTGTGCGACAGCCCACGTCGGGCTCGCACGAAGACCTCCCAGAGCGGCGAGTGTTCGGTCGTCACGCGGCCACCTTCTCCCTCTGCTGCGTCCGCTTCGCGGCGTACGCCGCGGCGGCCTCGCGTACCCATGCGCCGTCGGCGTGCGCGGCCCGGCGGTGGGCCATCCGCTCCCGGTTGCACGGCCCGTCGCCGGAGATCACCCGCAGCAGCTCGGCGTAGTCCGGCTGGGTGTAGTCGTACGCCTGCCGCTCCTCGTTCCAGCGCAGGTCGGCGTCGGGGATGCGCAGCCCGAGGATCTCGGCCTGGTGGACGCACATGTCGACGAAACGCTGCCGCAGATCGTCGTTCGAGAAACGCTTGATCTTCCAGGACATCGACTGGGCGGAGTGCGTGGAGTCGCCGTCCGGCGGGCCGAACATCGCCAACGACGGGTACCACCAGCGGTCCACCGCGTCCTGGGCCATCGCTTGCTGCGCCGGGGTGCCGTGCGCGAGGGTGTGCAGGATCTCGTAGCCCTGCCGCTGGTGGAACGACTCCTCCTTGCAGACCCGGATCATCGCTCGGGCGTACGGGCCGTACGAGCAGCGGCACAGCGGCACCTGGTTGACGATCGCCGCACCGTCCACGAGCCAGCCGATCGCGCCCACGTCGGCCCAGCTCAGGGTGGGGTAGTTGAAGATCGAGCTGTACTTCTGGCGGCCGTCGAGCAGCAGCCGGACCAGCTCGTCGCGGCTGATGCCGAGGGTCTCGGCGGCGGCGTAGAGGTAGAGGCCGTGGCCCGCCTCGTCCTGCACCTTGGCCAGCAGGATCGCCTTGCGCTTGAGCGAGGGCGCCCGACTGATCCAGTTGCCCTCCGGCTGCATGCCGATGATCTCGGAGTGGGCGTGCTGGGCGATCTGCCGGATCAGCGTCCGGCGGTACGCGTCGGGCATCCAGTCGCGTGGCTCGATCTTCTGCTCGGCGTCGACCACCTCGGCGAAGTACGCAGCGAGGTCCTCGTCGGGCGCGGGACCGCCACGCCGCCCCCGCGCCGCCGCCGCGCGTAGCTCCGCCTCGGCGGCCTCGACCTCGCCCAGCAGGCCGCCGCCGGGCGTCTCGTCCGGGGCGCCGTCAGGGGCGGAGAAGTCGTTGCCATACATGATGCCAAGTGTTACAGCTTGCGACGCGTTGCACCAGGGGGTGTAACAGGAATCCGGACAGCCGATCTGTAGTCAAATGAACGCTTTGCGCTACTGCCCGGCCGCCACATCGGCGTGACTTAGGCCACGAAACAAAGGTGAAACAAAGCAAAAACCTCATAGCGGTCCCATATCCCGCCCTCATCGCAGGTTGTCTGGTGTCGAAACCTGGCAGGTCAGCCAACCGGACGTAGACTTTCGCCGGCACACCGATCGGCTTCAGATGATTGCCACCGAGACAGCGGCCATCTCCCCCGGCCCTGGCGATCCGCCGATCCGTCCGGACAACAAGCCGGCCCCCCGGCCCTGACACCTGGAGCTCACCCACTCATGCGATCCCGCGTGGCCCTGGTGCTCGCCGTCACGACGGTCCTGCTGAGCGGCGTCCTCCTGGGCTCCGCCGCGTACGCAAGACTCGCCAGTGACGACAGCAGCGGATTCGGCGGCGGTGCCTCCAGCGTCGCCACTGCCGCGCCCACCCCACCACCGGCGCCCACACTCGCGGCCGGTCCGGTGTCGGTGGACTTCCAGGGTGACTTCTTTTCCTGGGCGCTGCTGGATCGACGGACCGGCAAGATCTCAGGGTCGCCGAACATGGCCGCGACCAGCTCCACCGAATCAATGATCAAGGCCTGGATCGTCTCCGACTACCTGCGGCAGCTCGGCAAGAAGGAGCCGCCGGCAGAGATGAAGGAGTTGGCGCGAATCGCCATCGTCGACAGCAGCGACGGAGCTACCGACAAGCTCTACTTCGCTGCGGGTGGGTCGTACCGGTCGCCGCCAAAGGGGTCGGTCGGGCCGGTCATCCAGCGGGCCATCAAGATCTGCGGGCTGACCGACACCAAGCGCGGCACCGTGCCGAAGCGCGAGGGCTGGTGGAGCTACACCCAGATGTCTCCCCGTGACGCGGTCCGGGTCGGCGACTGCATCGCCGACGGGAAGGCCGCCGGCCCGAAATGGACCAAATGGGTGTTGGACCAGATGAGCAACGTCACGGGCACCACCGCGGCCACGGACCAGCGGCCCACGTCGGGCGGTGGCCGGTGGGGGATCATCGACGGCCTACCGAAGTCGATCACCGAACAGGGCCCGGTCAGCATCAAGAACGGGTGGACCAGGATCAGTTATGACGGCAGCTGGCACGTCAACTGCCTCGCCGTCACCGGCAAATGGAGTCTCGCGGTGATGCTGCGCTATCCAGTCAAGAGCGGTTTGGACTACGGCGCGAAGGTCTGCGCCAGTGTGGCCACCCAGTTGGTCACCCCGCAGCCCGGCGCCGCGCTCAAGGTGCCGCAGCAGCCGGTGGGGAAGCTCTGATGGCCGGCAACCGCCGGGCCGACCGACGTGGCGGCGGTGAGGCGTCCCCGCTGCGGCTGGTCGCCATCGCCGTCATCCTGATCGGGTTGGTGCTGGTCTCGCTGCGACTGTTGCCCGGGTCGCCGTTCGAGTCGGCTGCCGCCGCCAAGTGGGGTGACGGCGCGGGAGACAGCGACCGGTCCACGGGTGCGGCGACCAACCGCAGCGCCCGCCAGCCGGCCGCGCCGTCGCCGAGCCCCACCCCGACGTTGGAGCCGCTGCCGTTCGTCGCCAAGGACCTCGACCTGGACATCGAGGGCTGGTACTCCTGGAGCGTGTTGGATCGCCGCACCGGGGAGATTATCGGTTCCAAGAACATGGGCGAGACCAGCACGACCGCTTCGATGATCAAGGCCTGGGTCGTCGCCGACTACCTGCGTCGCGCGGCCGACGCCGGCCAGACCCCGAGCAACGCGAAGCTCGCCGACGCGACGCTGATCATCCGGGACAGCGACAACACCCGCGCCCAGCAGTTCTACAACCAGGTCGGCGGAGCCGCCTCGATCAAGCGCCTGATCTCCATGTGCAAGCTGACCGACAGCAAGGTCGCCCCCGACCGCGGCTGGAGCGAGACGGCGCTCTCCCCCCGCGACGCAGCCCGCATGGGCAACTGCATCGCCACCGGCACGGCCGCCGGGCCGAAATGGACCAAGTGGCTGCTCAACGAGATGAAGCTGGTTCGCGGCGCCGGCGACTTCGGCATCCGCAAGGCCTTCCCGGCCGCCCAACGGAAGCAGATCGCGATCAAGAACGGGTGGATCGACCGGATCGAGGTGCAGCAGATGCACATCAACTGCATGGCCATCGGTGACACCTGGACGATGGGCGTGATGCTGAAGTACCCGATCAACCTGGGCTACGACTACGGCATGGACAACTGCGAGAAGGTCACCAAGGCACTCCTGCGCCCGGGCGTCTGAACGGCTGCTCCGCCGCAGGTCAGAAGCGGCGGCTGGGCGCGCGCTCTCAGCCGCCGCGGCAGGGCCGCTCTCAGCCGCAGCTTTAGGGCCGCTCTCGGTCGCAGCTTTAGGGGCGCTCTCAGTGGCAGCTTTAGGGGCGCTCTCGGTCGCAGTGGCTAGATCCCGCTCAGCCGCCGCGGCAGGGCCCCTCTCAGCCGCAGCGGCAGGGGGCCCGCTCGGTCAGCCGGCGAAGAACTCGGGGCCGCCGTCCGGCAGCTCCGGGGCCTCGCCGATCGCGGCCGCTCGCCGGGCCCACTCACGTAGCCCGGCGACCTGCCGGTCGCCGAGAGAAAAGTCCAGGGTCCGGAAGTACGTGGCCAGCGTCTCCGCGTCGAACGTTTCCCAGCGAGCCGCCGCCTCGGCGACCTGGTCCAGCTCGGCCAGGCAGAGGTCCCGCGAACGCAGGAACGCCTCGTGCACCTCCTTCACCAGCCCCGGGTGCGCGGCGGCAAAGTCGCGGCGCACCGCCCAGACGGCGAAGACCATCGGCAGACCGGTCCATTCCCGCCACGCCTGCCCGAGGTCTGTGACGATGAGCCCCCGCTGCGGTGCCTCGTAGTACGCCCGCAGCGCCACGTCCCCGATCAGCACCCCGGCGTCGGCTTCGAGCAGCATCTGCGTCAGGTCCGGTGGGCAGCGGAAGTACTCGGGCCGCACGTTGTACTGCTCGGCGAGCAGCAACTGGGCCAGCATCACCCCGGTCCGCGAGGTCGAGCCAAGCGCCACCCGGGCACCGTCCAGCTCGGCGAGGGGCCGGGTGGAGACCATGTTGACCGAGAGCACCGGTCCGTCGCTACCCACCGCCAGGTCCGGCAGGAGGAGCAGTTCGTCGGCGTGCTTCAGGTACTCCAACAGGGTGATCGGGCCGATGTCGAGATCGCCGGCAACCAGTGCCGCGCTCAGCCGGTCCGGCGAATCCTTCTGCAGGTCGACGTCGAGCAGTGCACCGGAGCGCATCAGACCCCAGTAGATCGGCAAGCAGTTCAGGAACTGGATGTGCCCGACCCGCGGGCGTGCGATGCGCTCAGCCATGGCCCGACCGTATCCCCGGCTTTCCGAACCGGCTCGGCGGGTCGCCCCGGAGTGGCCAACCCCGCATCCGACCGGTCGACAACCTCGGCCCCCGCAGGGCTCGACCAGCCACCCACGTCGTACCGCCCGGGTGGAAACGCCTCCTACCCATTGATCAACACCAACGGAAATTGTCGTACGTCAGTTCTAATCTGGTGTCATGTTGAGAGCGTTGGCGCAGGCAGGTGGTGCGGTCGACGACTGCGCCGAGGCCGCGCTGTGGGGGCTCTCCGACGACGAGCTGCTCGCCTCCCTCGACGCGACCCAGGTGCTCACGCAGCGGCTGGCCACCGTTCAGCTCGGGCTGATCCGCGAGTTGGACAGCCGCGGCCTGGCGGTCGACCAGGGTGCCTCGTCCACCGCCGTCTGGCTGCGGGAGCGGCTCCGACTCTCCGGCCGCTCCGCGCGCCAACTGGTCCAGCTCGCCGCCACCGTCGACGCCGCGCCAGCAGCGGTGCGTGACGCACTGCTCAGCGGCGCCATCACCGTGGAGCAGGGCCGAGTCGTGGCCGAGACGATCGCCGCCCTCCCCGTGGAGGCCGGTCCGGAGGTCGCAGACAAGGCCACCCAACTGCTGGTCGCCTGGGCCGACCGGTTCGACCCGACCATCCTGAGCCGGCTCGGGGAGCGCGTCCTCACGCACGTCGCACCGGATCTGGCCGACCAGGCCGAGCTGAAGGCTCTTCAACGGGCCACCGAGCGGGCCGAGGCCCGCCGGCACGTCACGCTCTCCGAGCAGCAAGACGGTCAGGTACGCCTGAGCGGAAACCTCGACACCGAAACCGCGAGCCTGCTCCGTGAGGCGATCGACCCGCTCTGCGCCCCGGCCGGCGAGCACGATGATCGCAGTCCTGGTCAACGCCGCGCCGACGCGCTGGGCGAGATCTGCCGGTTGGCGCTGCGCACAGGCCAGCTGCCCGACAGCGGCGGAGACAGACCTCAGCTCGTGGTGACCGTCTCGCTCGACGATCTGGTCAACGGCGTACGCGCCGGCACATTGGAGACCGGAGCACTCCTCACGCCGGGTGCGGTCCGTCGGCTCGCCTGCGACGCCAGCCTGTTGCCGGCCGTGCTGGGCGGCAACAGTCAGGTCCTGGACGTCGGCCGCCAGCGGAGGCTCTTCACCGGCCCGCTGAGGCGTGCGCTGGTGCTGCGAGACGGCGGGTGCGCCTTCCCCGGCTGTGATCGACCGCCGAGATGGTGCGACGGTCACCATGTCCGACACTGGGCCGACGGTGGGGCGACAGCGCTGGGCAATGCGGTGCTGCTCTGTGGCTACCACCACCGGTTCGTCCACCGCGGCGACTGGACAGTCCGCATCGCGGCGGACGGCCGGCCCGAGTTCCTTCCGCCCCGCTGGCTCGACCCACTACGCACACCACGTCGCAACCTCTACCACCGGCGATGCTGATGCCGTCGAGCACGCCGACACCACCCGAGGCCCCGACCAGGCAGGCGGGCCAACCCCTGCCGCCCACCAGGCCCTTAGCTCACCGTGCCGTCGGACCACCGTGCCGCCAGACCACCGCGCCACCAGACCACCCATGCCACCAGACCACCCATGCCGCCGGACCACCGTGCCGCCGGACCACCGTGCCGCCAGACCACCCGTGCCGCCAGACCACCCGTGCCGCCGGACCACCATGCCGCCGGATGACTAGGCGGCGGGCCACCAGGTGACTAGGCCACCTGATCACCAGACCGCCGGCGCCACCGGCACCACCAGACCACGGGCACCACCAGGCCGCCGGCACCATCAGACCACGGGCACCACCAGACCGCCGCGGCACCACCAGGCCACCAGCACCACCAGGCCGCCGGCACCACCAGACCACGGGCACCACCAGACCGCCGGCACCACCAGACCACGGGCACCACCAGACCGCCGCGGCACCACCAGGCCACCAGCACCACCAGGCCGCCGGCACCACCAGGCCGCCAGACCGCCCAGCAGACCAGCAGACCAGCAGACCTCCGGGCTACCGAGTCGCTAGGTTTCCGGGTGGCGATCAAGTCGGCAGCCCGCCGGGCCATCAGGTGACGCCCTGGATGGCCAGGTCGTTCTGTCGCCTCTCGCGGATCGCCCTCGGGCGGGACGCCCCGCCCGGCAACACGCCGTCTCGGACAGGTGGCCCCCTGGGTATTTCGGTAGTGGTAACCGAGAGAAGAGCGTAAGGTTGCAGGCCGCTTGACGGCCGAGGTGACCTGCACCGGCACGGACGTCTTCGCGCCGGGCGGCCGGCCATCCGCCCCCGGACACGCGAGCGCGCAGCAGATGTGAACGATGGGACGTCAGCATGCCCGCACTCGATATCGACACCCACCTCGACACGGATCTGTCCGCCGAACGCGCACACCTGGCAGCCTCGCGGGCCGCGCTGCGAAGGATGCGGGAGCGCGCCGAAGCCCTCTTCGCCACCGGCGATCAGGTGGCCGGCGACGCGTACGCGGCGGAGACGCTCGGCCGCACCCTGGCCCGACGGGTGACCGAACTGGCCGACGACCCGACCACGCCACTCTTCTTCGGCCGCCTCGACTTCGCCGAATCCACAGACCCGGACGCCACAGACCCGGACGCCACGGACCCGGACGCCACGGACCCGGACGCCACGGACCCCGGCAGCACCGCCCACACCAGCGCCGAGCACACCATCACCCCACACACCAGCACCGACCACGGCCACGCCGCGCACACCAGCACCCCACACAGCAGCGCCGCGCACACCAGCACCGCGCACACCAGCGCCGCGCACAGGCCCACCACCCACACCAGCACCAGCACCGACACCGGCAGCACTGACGGCAGGTCCGGCGCGGATCCCGGCGCGGGTGCGAGCAGCTTTGGCCATGACGGGCGGCGGTATCACGTGGGGCGGCGGCACGTCGCCGACGAGCGCGGCGAGCCGTTGGTGCTGGACTGGCGGGCACCCGTTTCCCGGTCGTTCTACCAGGCCAGCGCACGGGATCCGCAGGGAGTGGCGGTCCGGCGACGGTTCGGGTTCAGCAACGGGGTGCTGACCAGCTTCGAGGATGAGCGTCTCGATCGGGGCGAGGAGCTTGGCACGACGAGCCGGATCCTCACCGCCGAGATCGAGCGACCGCGCGTCGGGCCGATGCGGGACATCGTCGCCACGATTCAGCCGGAGCAGGACGAGTTGGTCAGAGCCGACCTTGCCGACTCGATCTGTGTGCAGGGAGCGCCGGGCACCGGAAAGACGGCGGTCGGCCTGCATCGGGCCGCGTACCTGCTCTATCTGCACCGGGAGCGGCTGCGGCGGGCGGGTGTGCTGATCGTCGGGCCGAACAGGGCGTTCCTGTCGTACATCGCGGCGGTGTTGCCGGCGCTCGGTGAGGTCGAGGTCGAGCAGGCCACGGTGGAGGAGTTGATTTCCGGGGTGCCGGTTCGGGCGGTCGACGCGCCGGCGGTGGCGGTGCTCAAGCACGACGTACGGATGGCGCGGGTGTTACAGCGCGCGGTGCAGGCACAGATCGGCACTCCTACCGAGTCGATCACCGTGTCCGACGGGTCGTTCCGGTGGCGGGTAGGGCTGGAGCCGTTGCACCGGATCGTCGAGGAGACCCGACGGGAAGGGCTGCCGTACGGCACGGGCCGGGAACGAGTCCGGGCGCGGGTGGTGAGCCTGCTGCAACGGCAGGCCGAGGCGCGTCGGGCGGAGTCGCCAAGCGATGCCTGGTTACGGCGGATGGGCCGCTGCCGTCCGGTCCTCGATTTTCTGGACGCGGTCTGGCCGGCGCTCACCCCGGAAGGGCTGGTCTACGGTCTGCTCGCCGACCCGGGACGGCTCGCCGCAGCGGCGGACGGGCTGCTCAGCGACACCGAGCAGGCGCTGCTCAGCTGGGTGAAGCCGGCTCGCACCGCGAAGGCGACCCGCTGGACCGCCGCCGATGTGGTGTTGATCGACGAGGCGGCCGGGTTGCTGGAACGGCCCTCCGGGTTCGGGCACGTGGTCGTGGACGAGGCGCAGGATCTGTCCCCGATGCAGTGTCGGGCCATTGCTCGGCGCAGCGAACACGGCTCGGTCACCCTCCTCGGTGACCTCGCACAGGGCACCGCGCCGTGGGCGGCGACGGACTGGCGGGAGTCCCTCGCCCACCTGGGCAAGCCGGACGCCGTGGTGGTCCCGTTGACTGTTGGCTTCCGGGTGCCCGCGGCGGTGGTCGCTTTCGCGAACCTGCTGCTCCCGGCCCTCGCGGTGGACGTACCGCCGGCCGAGTCGCTGCGCCACGACGGCGGGCTGGATGTGCGTACCGTGACCGATCTGGTCGCGGAGACGGTGGCCGAGGTGCGCGCGGCGCTCGACTACGACGGCTCGGTCGGCGTGATCGCCGCGGACGACGCGGTCGACGGGCTGCGCGCGGCGCTGGCCGCCGCCGGTGTCGAGACCGCGACCGCCGACGACGTGGCCGCCGCGGAGCGGGTCACCGTGGTGCCCGCGACGCTGGTCAAGGGCCTGGAGTACGACCATGTGGTGGTGGTCGAGCCGGCCGCGATCGTCGCGGCCGAGCCGCGCGGGCTGCACCGGCTGTACGTGGTGCTCACCCGGGCGGTGTCCCGACTGACGGTGCTGCACCGCGAGCCGCTGCCCGCCCCGCTCGACGGCAGCTCAGTCGGCTGACACTGCCGCCGCGACGTCCCGCAGGGGGCGGCCGGAGTCCCCCAGCGGCACGTGGAACGACAGCCACGAACCGTCGGCGAAGTCGATCCGCAGCCGTTTCCGGTTCAACCGGTAGCGGCCGACCCGGGCGGCGACGGTCGTACGCGGCACCGACCCGAGCAGCTCGACATCGGCCTGCGCTCGTGCGTCCGTCGCCGAGCTGGACAGCAGCCCGACCGGTGCTGTCACGCCGAGCAGCAACCGCCTGTCGGTGACCCCCAACACGATGTCCCGGAGGCCGGCCCCCTTCGTCGCCACGGTCAGGGCGTGGTGCAGCAAGGACGCCTGCGAACCCGGTGCGCCTCGACCTCCGACACCGAAGAAGAGCCAGTCGACGGCGTTGTCCGCCCGACCGAAGGTGATGGTGGGAGAGAGCACGTTGAGCAGGATGCCCAGGATGCCCGGACCACCGGGCGCAGGTGGTGCCGCTGGCTGCGGAGGTGCCGCCGGGGTCAGACCTGCGCCGGCTCGGACCCGGGCCACCGCACGCACCCGCTCGCCATCCGGTAGCAGTCGGGTGACCCCCTCGACGTGGCGTGCGTGACTCCCGTCGAGCGTCATCGGTGCCCCCTCGTGGCCGTCTGGTCGGTGCGGGTCGTGCCGGGGGCGTGCCCGTCGCCGAAGGAGCGGTGCGGCTCGCGACTGCTCGCCCGCCGGCCCCTGGGTGCCTCGGCGAACGCCGGCAGGGCCTCCGGCTGGACCTTCGGCTCGCTGTTCGGGCTCGACACGGACCCTCCCCTGTGGCCGGTGCGACGGGTCAGCCGCGACGGCCCCTTCTGGACTGCCGGACCGTCGGCGTCTTCGATCCGGGCCTGTGGCCCGGTGCGACGGGTCAGCCGCGACGGCCCCACCATAGGCACTGCCCACCACCGCCGGTGACCCCGTCGTCGGGGACACCACCCTTTGACTTTGTGCCGTAAAGTTCTTTGCGTGAATCACGACGACGATCTGCCGCCCGCCGACGCCGCGGCGGCGCTCCGGCTGATCGAGGAGCAGCGGTCCGCGACGGTACGCAGACTCGATCCCGACGCCCGCCTGCTCTACTGGCCCTGGGGAGTCGCCTGGCTGGTCGGCTTCGGGCTGTTCTTCCTGCGGTTCTCCCCCGGCGAGCGGTCGCTGGTCCACCTGCCGAGCTGGCTGCCGCTGATCGCCCTCTTCGCACTGCTCCTGGTCGCGGCGGCGATCCAGGCGATGGCCGGCGCGCGCGCCTACGGGCAGGTGACCGGCGACTCCGCCCGGCGCGGGCACTGGTACCTCTGGGCCTGGGGTTTGGGCCCGGTGAGCGTCTATGCGGCGCTCGGCCGGATCTCCGAGCACCTGCCGCACGACCTGGCCGCGCTGCTCTGGTCGGCGACCGCCGTCGGGCTGACCGGCGCACTGCACATGGCCGGCGCAGCGATCTGGCTGGACCGGGACCTGTTCCGGCTGGGTGTCTGGGTCAGCATGATCAACCTGGCCGGTGTCCTAGCCGGGCCGGGTTGGCACGCGCTGATCGTGGCGGTGGCCGGTGGTGGCGGAATGCTTGTCGCAGGCGCGATGGCCCGACGGCGGCAGCGGCACCGGGCATGACCGAACTCGACCCGGTCATCCACGCGCAGGCCCGGCTGCGGGTGGTCGCCAGCCTCTCCACTCTCGGCGACGGCGACCGGATCGCGTTCCCCCGGTTGCAGGAACTGCTCGCCATGACCGCCGGCAACCTCTCCGTGCACCTGCGCAAACTCGAGGACGCCGGCTACGTGGAGATCAGCAAGACCCACCGTGGGCGCACCCCGGCAACCCTGGTCCGGCTCAGCCGGCGGGGCCGGCGGGCGTTCGAGGAGTACACCGAGACAATTCGTGCCCTGCTCGACCCCACCCCGTCGAAGGAGCAGTCATGATCCTCGCTCGCGCCGACCAGGTCAGTCGCCGGTACGGCGACGTCCTCGCCCTCGACCGCGTCGACCTGGAAGTCCGGGCCGGTGAACTGGTCGGCCTCCTCGGGCCGAACGGTGCCGGCAAGAGCACACTGATGAACCTGCTGGTGGGTCTGCGCCGCCCCACGTCCGGCCGGGTCGAGCTGAACGGCGGCGACCCCCGCGACGCGGCGAGCCGTCGCCAGATCGGGGTCACCCCGCAGGAGACCGGCCTGCCGGGCACGCTGCGCGTCGGTGAGGTCGTCGACTTCGTCTCGGCGCACTACCCGGACCCGATCCCCCGTGGTGAACTGCTCGACCAGTTCGGTCTGGGCGATCTCGCCCGACGGCAGACCGGTGGGCTCTCCGGTGGGCAGCGCCGTCGGTTGGCGGTCGCGCTGGCGTTCGTCGGCCGGCCCCGGCTGGTGCTGCTCGACGAACCGACCACCGGCCTGGACGTGGCCGCCCGGCACACCCTGTGGGAGGCGATCCGCGCCTTTCACAGCGACGGCGGCACCGTGCTGTTGAGCAGCCACTACCTGGAGGAGGTGGAGGCGCTGGCCCACCGGGTGGTCGTCATCGGGCAGGGCCGCGTGCTCGCCGACGACACAGTGGACGCGGTGCGCGGGATCGTCGGCGTACGCCGGGTCAGCCTGGTCGCCGACCGACTGCCCGACCTTCCCGGGGTGGTCCGCAGCGAACGGATCGACGGGCGGTTGCACCTGCTGACCACCGATGCCGACGAACTGGTCCGCGCGTTGGTCACGGCCCGGACCCCCTTCAGCGACCTGGAGGTACGGCCGACCTCGCTGGAGGAGGCGTTCCTCGCCATCACCAGCGGGGGCGCGCCCGGCGGCGACCAACCCGCCAGCGCGAGCCAACCCACCACCACCGCCGCTGCCGGCGGCCAACCCACCACCGCCGCTGCCGGCGGCCAACCCACCGCTGTCTGAGGAGGCCACCGTGCAGCTCACCCTGGTCCACGCCCGCTACCAACTCCTGGAGATCATCCGGATCCCGGTGGCCGTCGTCGGCAGCGCCTTCTTCCCGGCCGCCGCCATGATCTTCTTCGTGGTGCCGTTCGCCCGCGACGACGCGGTCGGCGCCACCTTCGCCACCGCGTCGATGGTCACCTTCTCGGTGATGAGCGCCAACGTCTTCCAGTACGGGGTCGGCGTCGCCGAGGACCGCGACCATCCGTGGAACCCGTACACCCGGACCCTGCCGGCCGGGCCGGCACCCCGCTTCGCGGGCCGGGTGCTGGCCGGTCTGGCGCTGACGTACCTCTCACTGCTCCCGGTCGTGATCATCGGCGCGACACTGACCGCGGCCCGGGTCACCCCGGCGGCGTTCCTGCTGACCGCCGTCACGGTGGCCGTCATCTCGGTGCCGTTCACGCTACTGGGGCTCGCCATCGGCTACTCGCTGCCGAGCAAGGCCGCGATCGTGGTGGCCCAGGTGGTCTTCCTCCCGCTCGCCTTCGGCGGCGGGCTGCTCTCCGCGCCGGGCGACGCGCCCGGTTTCATCGAGACGATCGCGCCGTTCCTGCCCACCCGGGGGGCTGCCGAACTGATGTGGTCGGCGGTCGGTGACTACACCGTCGACCCGCTGGCAATGATCATGCTCGGCGTTTGGGTGGTGCTGCTCGCAGCGCTGGCCGCCTGGGCGTACCGACGGGACGAGGGTCGCCGGTTCAGCTGACGATTCGTCCGTTTCCGCCCCGCGCCGCGGCGGGACGGTGCCAGGATTCCGGCAGGGGGTCGCCGTGGCCACCCGGGCCGAGAGGGGTCGTCGACCGTGAGCACCGTCCCGCCGGGCACACCCTGCTGGGTCGACCTGGCCACCCCGGACCTGACCGACGCGCGGCGCTTCTACCCCGAGCTGTTCGGGTGGACCGGCCGGATCACACCGGAGCCCGAGGCGGGCGGCTACACGGTCTTCCTGCTCGACGGCAGGCCGGTGGCCGGGGCCGGGCCGCCGGCGATCCCGGACCAGGTGCCCATCTGGTCGACGTACGTCGCCACCGACGACGCCGAACTGGTCGCCGGCCGGGTCGAACGAGCCGGTGGGCAGGTGGTGGTGCCGCCGTTCGAGGTCTTCGACCGAGGTTGGATGGCGGTCTTCGCCGACCCGGCAGGTGCCACGTTCAGCGTGTGGCAACCGCTGGCGATGGCCGGTGCCGAGGTGTTCAACGTGCCGGGCGCGATGAGCTGGAACGAGCTGGTCACCCCCGACCCCGAGGGCGCGAAGGTCTTCTACGAGCTGGTGTTCGGCTGGCAGCCCGACGACCAGGCGGTGGGCCCGATGACGTACACCGGCTGGCGGCTCGGGACGCAGATCGTCGCCGGGATGATGCCGCCGCTGGCCGACGACTTCCCGGCCGACCTGCCGGCGTACTGGACGGTGTACTTCGCGGTCACCGACGCGGACGCTGCCGCGGCCCGCGCCGCCGAGCTGGGCGGAACGATCCTGGTCCCACCCCGCGACATCCCGGCGGGCCGCTTCGCGGCACTGCGCGACCCACAGGGCGCCCTCTTCTCCGTCATCGACCTGGGCCCGTGATTCACCTACCCTCGGGCCTCTGGCGCGCGCCTGCGCAGCGCACGATCGTGGATGTAGTGCCCTCCCGACGGCTGGACGCCACTATCTCCTTGTTCGAGCGCGATCTTGCGCGGTGCGGTGCGAGGCGGTGCGGGGCGGGGCGGGGCGGGAGTCGGAGCCCGATGCCGGCGGCTGGGGCTCAGGGGTGGGAGTTGGGGCGGGTGGGCCGGACGGGGACCACCAGAGGGCCGTGGGTGCCGGGGACGACCCGGACGCTGGCCCGGTAGTGGGTGGCGAGCAGGTGCTCGGTCAGCACCTCGGGCGGGGTTCCGGCGGCCACCACCCGACCGCCGGCGAGCATGACCATCCGGTCGGCGTACTCGCCGGCCAGGGAGAGGTCGTGCATCGTGGCGAGGACGGTCAGGCCGTGCTCGCGGCGTAACTGGTCGACGAGTTCGAGCACCTCCTGCTGGTGACCGATGTCGAGCGCGCTTGTCGGCTCGTCGAGCAGCAGCAGCGTCGCGCCCTGGGCGAGCGCGCGGGCGAGGAACACCCGCTGCCGTTCGCCCCCGGAGAGAGTGGCCAGTTCGCGGCGCTGGAAGCCGGTGAGGTGCAACCGCGTCAGCACGTCGTACGCGGCGTCGACGTCGGCTGTCGACTCCCGACCCAGCGCCGGGATGTACGGGGTGCGCCCGAGCAGCACGTAGTCCAGCACCGACATGCCGGGCGGCACCACCGGGGACTGCGCCACCGTGGCCACCACCCGGGCGCGGTCCCGGCGGCGCAGCGCGGCGCTCGCCGTACCGAACAGGGTGATCGCCCCCGGCGCGGGCAGCAGGCCGCCGACGGCGCGCAACAGGGTCGACTTGCCGGCGCCGTTCGGGCCGATCACGGTGACCCATTCGCCGGCGGCGACGGTGAGGTCGACGCCGGTCAGGATCGGCGTGCCGTCCAGGCTCACGTGCAGCCCGCGCACCTCGACCGCCGGCACGACGCCGTCGACCGGGCGAGCGCCGCCGACCGGACGAGCGCCGCCGACCGGACGAGCGCCGCCGACCGGACGAGCGCCGCCGACCGGACGAGCGCCGCCGACCGGACGAGCGGCGGGGGACGGTCCACCGGTGGGTTCGGGGCTCATGTGAGCGCCCGCCGGGCGGTTCGCAGCACGAGCACGAAGAACGGGCCGCCCAGCAGGGCGGTCACCACCCCGATCGGCACCTCGGAGGGAGCGGCGGCGGTGCGGGCCACCACGTCGGTCAGCGCCAGGAACGCGCCACCGAACAGCAGCGACATCGGCAGGATCACCCGGTAGCTCGATCCGGCGAGCAGCCGGACGGTGTGCGGCACGATGATGCCGACGAAGCCGATCAGCCCGGTCGCGGAGACCGCCGCCGCGGTGCCCAGGGAGGCGGCGGCGATCAGCAGGTACCGGGTGCGCTGCGGGTGCAGGCCGAGACTCCTCGCCTCGTCGTCACCGACGGCGAGGACGTCCAGCTCGCGGCGGTGCAGCAGCACCACCACAGTGGTCAGCGCACCGTACGGCAACACCAGCAGCACGTCGTGCCACCCGGCGGTGGCCAGCCGACCGAGCAGCCAGGAGTAGACCGGCTGGATGCTGTCGGCGTGTCGTTGCAGCAGGTACGTCTGCCCGGCGGAGAGGAACGCGGAGACCGCCACCCCGGCCAGGATCAGCATCGCGGGTGACCCGCCCCGCCCGCCGGCCGCGCCGAGCACGTAGGTCATCGTGACGGCCAGCAGCGACCCGGCGAACGCGGCAAGCGGGATGGTCATCGGCAACCCGGAGAGCGTGCCCGCCCGGCCGGCGCCGCCGAGGGCGATCGCCGCGGTGACCGCGAGGCCGGCGCCCGCGGCCACCCCGAGCAGGTACGGGTCGGCCAGCGGGTTGCGGAACACGCCCTGGTAGCACCCGCCGGCCATGGCGAGCAGGCCGCCGACGACCAGCCCCAGCACCACCCGGGGCAGCCGCAGCTCGGTGACGATCGCGATCTCCCGCTCGGTCAGCCCGCTGTCGAGGTGCACCCCGGGAAAGAGGTTGAGCAGTTCGGCGGCGACGCTGCCCGGGGGCAGGCTCACCGGGCCGAGCGACACCCCGACGACGAGCGCGACGAGCACCGCGAACAACCCCGCGACCAGCCACCGTTTGCGCAGCCCGGCGGGCCGGGCCGTGGACGGCAGCCCGGCGGGCCGGGCCATCGACGGCAGCCCGGCGGGCCGGGCCATCGACGGCAGCCCGGCGGGCCGGGCCTCGGCAGGAGGCTCGACCCGCTCAGACGACGGCGGCGTCTCGGCCGGCCGACCGGTTGGTGCCGGATCGGACACCTGTCGCGGCCCGGTCACCGACGGACGAGGGTCACGCGGGCACCTTGGCGACCGCGTCGATGATCACCCGGAGCAGGTCCACGACGCGCGGACCCCACCGGGAGGCGATGTCGTCGTCAAGCGCGACCACCTGGTTGTTCTTGACGGCGGTGAGCCCGGCCCAGCCGCTGCGCGCCTTGACCGTGTCGGCGTTCTGCTGGCAGCACTTGGCGTCGGCCAGGAAGACGAAGTCCGGGTCGGCCTTGACGATGAACTCCTGGGACAGCTGCGGGTAGCCGGCGCTCTTGCCGTCCGCGTCGGCCGGGTCGGCGATGTTGGTCAGGCCGACCTGGCTGTAGAGCGAGCCGATGAAGGTCTTACTTGTCGCGCTGTACAGCTCCGGGCCCAGCTCGTGGAAGTAGGTGAGCTTCTCGGCACGCTGCGGCAGGTCCTTGACCAGCTTGGCGATGTCGCCCTTCATCCGGGTGGCGACGTCGGCGGCCTGGTCGGCGTGCCCGGTCAGCGTGCCCAACTCGGTGATCTGCCGGTACGAGTCGTCGAGCGTGGTCGCCGCCGGGGTGCGGTAGACCGGGATCTTCAGCTTGGTGAGCTGATCGACGATCTTGTTGCGGTCGTCGGAGAGCACCACCAGGTCCGGGTTCTTACCGGCGATCGCCTCGGCGTTCGGCTGAAAGGCGGAGAGGTCGGTCTTGGGTGCGTCGGCCGGGTAGTTCGACTGGTCGTCGACGGCTGCCACCTGCGGGCCGGCACCGATCGCGAAGAGCATCTCGGTGGCGGTGGGCGACAGCGCGACGATCTTCTCGGGGCGCTTGTCGAGAGTGAGCGCGCCGACCGTGACGGGGTAGGTGGCGGCCGCGGTGCCGGCACTGGGCTTGTCGTCGGCCTTCTCGGCGCAGGCGCCGAGGGCGAGCGCGGCGACCGCGAGGGTCGCGGCGAAGAGCCGAGGGGTACGTCTGTTCATGGGGGCCTCCTGTCGGTCGAGGAGTGTGGTGCTTCGCCGACAGGACTTTCGTACGCCCGCCCACGAGGCGCCCTTCCTCGAGAGCGCGTATCGCGACCGATCCGTAGGCGACCTGGCTCGTCCCCACCGGCCGGGTGGGGCATCACAGTTGCGGGACAGCGCCGGGTTTCGCACCGGCTTCGCTGCGGACTGGTCGCTAAGACGGTAGCGCACCGCCGGGACGTGCCGGATCGATCAAGGGCCGATCGACAACAGCCGATTCCGATGGCAGTCACGGGGAGGCATTTGTCCCAGATCTGGAGGCTCGGGAGCGGGTGGTGGGGCCCCGTCAGGCGGGACGGGGCCCCACCCGATCAGGAGGACGTGATGGTGACGTTGTCCACAGCCGCCTCCACCAGGCTGGCTCCGGAGGCGTCCGCCGCCTCGACGAGGATGCGGACCGACTGGCCGGCGTACGGCGAGAGGTTGAGGTTGGCCACCGCCCAGCTGCCGTTGCGGTTACTGGCCGCGCCGGTCTGGGTGAGCAGCGCGGTGGTGCCGCCGTTGTGCACCACGCTCACCCGCAGGTAGTCCGCCGACGAGGCGTTCGACCCGTGCGCCAGGTACCAGGCCAGCGAGAGGGTGAGCGTCCCGGACGACGGCAGGGTCACCGCCGGGGACCTGGCGCTCGTCACGCCGCCGTCGACGTCGTAGTCACCGGCCGCCGAGCCGGCGAGCCCGCCGGTGACCAGGTCGTTGGACCCGGCGTACGGGGTGAGCTGCTTGGCGCCGGAGGACGTGGTCGACTGGGCGGCACCCCGCTCGAACGCGCCGAGGGTGGCGGTGTCGGTGCCGGACGGGTTGATGGTCCACCCGGTGGCGGTCTCGAAGGTGTCCGACCAGACAGTGGTGCCGCCACCACCGCCGCAGTACTGCGACTGCTTGCCGATGGCCCGGTACGGGCAGTCGGCGTACTCACTGAGCAGCAGCACGGCCTCGCGGTTACGGGTGGTCTGCGCGGTGATCACCTCGTCGGGCGGGTAGAAGCCGCCGCCGCCGGCCGAGCCGGGGTACATCTCGAAGGTGTACGCCCAGATGTTGTGGGTGGCCCACATCCAGTCGAGGCTGTCGCCGTCGGTGATGTAGAGGTCGCTGGACTGCTCCGGGGTGTAGTTGTTGGTGGCCGCCATCTGCTGACCGATGGTGGCGAAGGTGTTGTACTGGTCCGCGCTCATCCCGGTCGCGGTGTTCGCCGTGGTGTAGCCGTACGGCCAGAGCACCAACTGCGAGTACGTGTGGAAGTCGATGTTGGCCTTGATCTGCTGCACGCCGCCGACGACCCGGCCGTTGACGAAGTTGCGCAGCGCCTGCGTCTCGGGTGCGGAGAACGCCGACGGCCCCCGGTAGGTCTCCGACGAGGTGCTGCCGGACGAGCCGCCGCAGCAGCCCCAGTTGTAGCCCCAGTTGCGGTTCAGGTCGGTGCCGACGTTCGACGAACCGCTGTTGGGCTGCCGGTTCTTGCGCCAGGACCGGTACGACCCGGTGGCGATGTCGTACTCGCTGCCGTCCGGGTTGACCGTCGGCACGATCCAGATCTCCCGGCTGTTGACGATGCTGGTGATCCGGGAGTCGTTGCCGTAGCTGTCGGTGAAGAGGTTGAGCAGGTAGATCGCCATCTCGACGGTCAGGTGCTCGCGGGCGTGCTGCTGGGAGTTGAACAGGATCTCCGGTTCGCTCTCGTCGGTGCCGACGTTGTCGGAGATCTTCACCGCCATCAGGTCGCGGCCCTCGTACGACGAACCGATGCTGATCTTGCGGGCGATCGCCGGATGGTCGGCGACGACCTGGTTCACGACGGCGGTCAGTTCCGCGTAGTCGTGGTAGTTGGAGTCGGCGGGCGGGAAGGCCAGCGTGCCGATCTCGCCGGCGCCGCGCTCGGCGTTGGGCGGCGGGGCGAGCGGTTCGAGCCGGAAGCCGAGTTTGCCGATCGCGGCGGCCTCACCAGCGGTCGCCGAGATGTGCAGGACCCCGTGCTCGGAGTAGTCGATGGCGGCTCCGGTGCGGGCCACCGCGTTGCGGTCGGCGAGGGTACGAGGTCCGAGCACCCGGTAGCCGGCGGCGGCCGACTCGGCGGTGCGGTCCGGTGCCGGACGGGCGGCGACCGGGCCCGCGGCGACGGTGACGATGCCCAGCCCGGTGACGACGGCGAGCACCAGGACGCGGCGGAGAGGGGTGGGCGTGCGGAGGGCCATGGACTACCTCCTCGATGGGCGGGAGATCCCGCTCGGTGAAGGACACTTCACCACCTGTCACATGGTCATATCAATATTGATCGTTACCTGATCCATCCCAAGCGGATCATCACGGCGGCAATGATTTTCCATGCGCCAACATCTGGCGAAACTTCCTTCCGGACGGAAAACTGACCAGCGACGATGCCCCTCTCGACCCCCGCGGAGCACTCATGGCCAGATCCCGCTTGCGCGCGGGCGCCCTCGCCGGCGTCACCGCACTCACCCTGCTCACCACCACCCCGCCCGCGCTGGCCGGCCGCCCGCCGGCCACCGGGCACGACGAGCAGATCACCTTCCAGGACTGGTCCGGGCCCGCCGACTGGCACCGGGGCAGCCGGGCCGGCACGCGCGTGGTGCCCGGCGCCCGAGCGGGCCTCACCCTGGCCCGCCCCGCCGGCACCACCGAGTACGCCGACCCGCACACCGGCAGCACCCGCACCTGGGAGTACGGCACCTGGACCTCGCCGGTGACCCGGATCGGGTTCGACGCCACCGAGTTGATCGCCTCGTGGAACGCGGAGACCCCGGCCGGCACCTGGATCCAGGTGGAGATGCAGGGCAGCTACACCAGTGGGGACCAGACCCCGTGGTACGTCCTGGGTCGCTGGGCCTCCGGCGACACCGACATCAGGCGGACCAGCCTCGACGGGCAGGGCGATCCCTGGTCGACGATCTGGACCGACACCTTCAGCATCGACGACGCCGCCGCCGGAGTGCTGCTGCGGTCGTACCAGCTACGGCTGACCCTCTACCGGGCACCCGGGCAGACCGCCGCGCCGGTGGTCCGGATGCTCGGAGCGATGAGTTCGACAGTGCCGGACCGCTTCACCGTTCCGCCGAGCGCCGGGCACATCGCCTGGGGCGTCGAGCTGCCGGTGCCGCGCTACTCGCAGAACGTGCACGCCGGGCACTACCCCGAGTACGACGGCGGCGGCGAGGCGTGGTGCTCGCCCACCTCCACCGAGATGGTGGTCGAGTACTGGGGGCGCAGGCCGTCGCACGCCGACACCTCCTGGGTGGACCCGACCTACCCCGACCCGACGGTCAACCACGCGGCCCGGATGACCTTCGACTACGCGTACGACGGGGCCGGCAACTGGCCGTTCAACACCGCGTACGCGGCAAGCTTCCCCGGGCTGGAGGGTCGGGTGACCCGCCTGCACTCACTGGACGAGCTGGAGCGTTTCATCGCCGCCGGCATCCCCGTCGTGACCAGCCAGTCCTTCCTCGCCAGTGAGCTGGACGGGGCGAACTACGGCACCTCCGGGCACCTGTTCGTGGTGGTCGGCTTCACCGCCGACGGCGACGTGATCGTCAACGACCCCGCGTCGTCCAGCAACGACGTGGTGCGCAACGTCTACAAGCGTGCGCAGTTCGAGCAGATCTGGCTGCGAACCAAGCGCACCAACGCCAGCGGCGGCGTCTCCGGCGGCTCCGGCGGCATCGCCTACCTGATCAAGCCGATCTCGAAGCCCTGGCCCCAAACCCCCAACTCCACCAACTGGTAACCCCACCCCGCCTACCCCACCCCCCACCCCCACCCCGCCCACGCATGTGTTGATCATGAGGTTAGCGTCACCGAACGCCGTTCTGGCGACGCTAACCTCATGATCAACGTGGGGAGTCGGGGGCCTGGGTGGGTGGGTTGGGGTTGGGGTTCTGGTCTTCGCCGGCCAGGGCGGAGCGGAGGCGTTCCTTCTCGGCGCGGCGGCGCTCGGTGGCGGTGGCCATCTCCCCCGCCAGTTCGTCCCGCCAACCGCGCAGCAGGAAGAAGGAAAGCGCCGCGGAGAAGGCCAGCGCCAACATCAGCTTCAGGAACACGTTCATGTCGACGAACCAGAGTGCCGCCAGCACGGCGACGAACAGCCCGATCCGGGCCAGCGTGTACTTCAGCGCGGCGCTCACCTGCACCACTCCGTTCTCTCCGTCGCCCGCCGCTGCCGGCGGGAAAGTCGATCCGCCCGGCGGGCGGTCGCGGTCAGCCGGTCCGGCGGGTCAGCCAGCGGACACCCGGGAACCACACAGTCGCGTACACCACCGTGAACCCCACCGCCGCCAACGTCCCGGACAGCAGCGGCGGCAGACCGGCGGCCAGACCGGCGACCAGCAACCCGACGATCACCCCGACGGCGGCGGCGACCACCGCAGTCACCACCCGGGCCGCGCCGAACTCCCAGGCCCGGAAATCGTCCCAGAACAGCCAGGCCGGCAGGATCACGGCCAGCCAGCCGTTGGTGTGGCCGAAGTCGCCGGCACCGATCGAGGCGAACCCCCAGTCGAACAACACCAACGCCAACGCACCGATGACCAGGCCGGCCAGGCACACCCCGAGCAGATCACCCAGGGTACGGATGCGCCCCTCGGCGTCCCGGCGGGGAAACCCGCCCTGCTGCTCGGAACCACTCTGCTCGGTCATCGACTGCGAGGGTACGTGGCGGCTCAGGCCCACACCTGCTGCGGCTCGGCGCGGCGCTCGGCCAGCGACGGGGCCTTGTCGTACTCCCGGACCACGTTGTAACGGGTGTCCCGCTCGACGGGCTGGAAGCCGGCGTCCCAGATCAGGTGCAGCAGGTCCTCGCGGTGCATGGTGTTCGGGGTGCCGTACGAGTCGGCGTCGTGCGTGATC
Organism: Micromonospora sp. NPDC048935; assembly: GCF_043197875.1. Taxonomy (NCBI): domain Bacteria; kingdom Bacillati; phylum Actinomycetota; class Actinomycetes; order Micromonosporales; family Micromonosporaceae; genus Micromonospora; species Micromonospora sp. NPDC048935. The sequence continues at coordinate 709,805 of NZ_JBICTZ010000002.1, forward strand.
TTGTATTCGACGACAGAGCCGTCCAGGTCGTCCACGCCGAAGTTCAGCGAGAGCTGGGCCACCGACAGCCCGTGCATCACCCAGAAGTTCTTCAGGTGCGGCACGTTGTCGAACAGCAGCCGGGACACGGCGAACGTCTTCAGCGACTCGGCCGGCGAGGCCATCGTGGTGCGCGCCTGGATCCGGTTACGGATCTTGCCATCCGCCGAGTCCACGAAGTCGTGCTGGTAGCGCAGCGGAATGAAGACCGCGAAGCCACCCGTCTCGTCCTGCAACTCGCGCAACCGCAGCACGTGGTCGACCCGGTGCCGGGGCTCCTCGATGTGGCCGTACAGCATCGTCGCCGGGGTCTTCATGCCCTTGCGGTGCGCCAGGGCGTGGATGCGCGACCAGTCCTCCCAGTGGCAGGCGTGGTCCACGATGTGCTGCCGGACCTCCCAGTCGAAGATCTCCGCGCCACCGCCGGTCAGCGACTCCAGGCCGGCGTCCATCAGCTCGTCGAGGATCTCGTCGGCGCTCAGGCCGCTGATCTTCTCGAACCACTGCACCTCGGTCGCCGTGAAGCACTTGAGCTTGACGTTCGGCAGCGCCGCCTTCAGCTCGCGCAGCACCTTCGGGTAGTAACGCCAGGGCAGCGTGGGGTGCAGGCCGTTGACGATGTGCAACTCGGTGAGCTGCTCGTCCTCCATCTCCTTGGCCTTGCGGACCGCCTCGTCGATGCGCATCGTGTACGCGTCCTTCTCGCCCGGCTTGCGCTGGAACGAGCAGTACGCACAGGACGCCGAGCAGACGTTCGTCAGGTTGAGGTGCCGGTTGACGTTGAACATCACCCGGTCGCCGTTGAGCTCGGTGCGCTTGTGGTGGGCGAGCCGCCCCAACCAGGTCAGATCGTCGCTCTCGTAGAGGGCGACCCCGTCCTCGCGGGTCAGCCGCTCACCGGCGTACACCTTCGCTTCGAGCTCACGCTTGAGTCCGGCGTCCATGGCACGTCCCTTCCACCTGCGGTCGGATCGAGCGTACGTCGGAGGGCCGAGCCCCGCGGCGGCACGGTCGGCGACAGCGAGCCACTTCACCAGACTCTCAGCCTCCCGTAACCCGACAACGCATCGACATGAGTGGCGAGGTGCGGTAGTAACAAGGTGGGGCGGAACACACACACTGGTACCGTCCCGGCGGCCGCGCCCACCGAGCGCGGCGACGAGCAGTCGGACGGGGAGCGGAATGGTCTACAGCGGGCGCGGGCGACGGCAGCGACGACGGAGCCCGGTGATCTCGCCGGTGCTGCGTCCGAAGCTCTGGGCCGCCCTGCTCGGCGCGATCGCCGCCGCCGTGCTGGCCACCCCCGCGTACGCCGATCCGGCGATACCCACGACGATCCCGGACACCGGCGCCCGCCCGCCGGCCATCGGCGCGCCCCAACTGCCCGGCGTCCCGCCCGTCGGCGGTGTCCCGTCGCCGCCGGTGGGCACCATCGGCACCGGCCCGCTGGCCGCCCAGATCTACGCCGCCCAGACCCAGGTCGGCACGCTCGGCGAGACGCTGCTGAAGAGCCGCCAGAAACGCACCGACGCGCAGGCCCAGCTCGACGCCGCCAGCAAGGCGCTCGCGACCACGCAGGATGCCCTGCTCCAAGCCCAGCAGGCCGCCGACGCCGCCGCCGCGGACGCCGTCAAGGCGGACGCCGCGCTGCCGCCCGGCGAGTTCGCCCAGGATCTCCGCGGGCTGAGCCGCCTGCAACAGATCACCCGCGGCGAGAAGGTCGACGGCGGCACCACCGGGGTCGCCGGAGAGTTGGCCCGCGCCCGTGCCGCCGAGCAGGCCGCCTACCAGAAGCACACCGCGGCCAAGGAGCTGCTCACCGCCGCCGAGGCGGAGTTCACCACGGGCGAGACGGCACTGCGCACGGCCGAGGCGGCTCTGCTCAAGCTGCGCCGGGACAACTCCGCCCAGCTGATCGAGATCGAACGCCAGCAGGAAGCCACCGAGCAGCAGTACGGCGCCGGCTACGTCACCAACCAGAACGTCAGCGGGATGGCCGCGCACCCCCGCGCGATGGCCGCGGTCCGCTACGCGCTGGCCCAGCTCGGCGACCCGTACAAGTGGTCCGAGGAGGGGCCGAACCAGTTCGACTGCTCCGGTCTGATGTGGGCGGCGTACCGGTCCCCGGGCGCCGACTACTTCGACCTGCCGCGGGTCTCCCGCGACCAGTACGCCGCCACCCGGAGCCGGACCGTGCCGCAGGGCGCGCTGCTCCCCGGTGATCTGCTCTTCTTCGCTTCCGGCAGCAGCTGGACGACGATCCACCACGTCGCCATGTACATCGGCAACGGCAAGATGGTGCAGGCGCCCACCACCGGCGATGTCGTCAAGATCTCAGTGGTCAGCTGGTCTCGGCTGTATGCCGCGACCCGGGTGATCGGCGCGGTGCCGGCACCGGTCGTGACCGTTCCGCCCCCGCCGGTAACGCCGCCCACCACGAAGCCGACGCCCAAGCCGAGCACCAAGCCGACGCCCACCACCAAGCCGACCACGAAGCCGACGGAGTCGGTCACTCCGACGCCCACCGGCGGTACGACGCCCACGCCGTCGCCGTCGCCGACCGAGAGCGCCTCGCCGCCTCCGACCCCCGACAACACGCCGACGACCCTGCCCTCGGCGCCGACCAGCGCGCCGGGCACCAGCCTGACGACCACACCGAAGGCCAGCACGAGCGTGACGGGCAGCGGCAGCTCGCCGGGCACCCCCAGCGCCACCGGTTGATCCGCCACGACCGGCTCCGGCTGTCCGCTCGGGAAGATCTGTGGCACGGTGACAACCGGGCACATCCGACTCGACGTCACGGGTCCGGGTGCGAGCATGGCACGGAGGGCGGAGATGGCCGAGCAGAGTGATCCGGCGGAGACTGTCGACCCCATGGTCGGCAAACCCGACCCGTCAGGGTCGGGCACCGCCGACCCGGCGTCCAGCACCGACGCCTCCGCAGCTACCCCTGACGCTGGCCCGGTCACTCGTGACGCCGGCCCGGCCAGCGCTGACGCCAGCCCGGCCAGCGCTGACGCCAGCCCGGCCAGCGCTGACGCCAGCCCGGCCGCCCCTGACGCCAGCCCGGCCACTCCTCACGGCGGCTCGGTTTCCGGCGGCGTCTCCGCCGCCGCTGGTGGCGATGCCTCCACCGACGGCGCTGCCCTCGACAGCGGCAGCGTCGCCGCAGACACCTTCGACCCGCACGCCGGCCGGCCAGACGCCGGCCGGCCGACAGTCACCAGCTTGGGTGCCGGACAGGCCGCGGTGACCGGCCCGGGCGCCGGCCAGTCGACGCCTGCCGAGGGCCGCCCGGATCAGGCAGCCGCACCGGTCCGGGCCCGGGCCAGCGTCGCGACCGCCGGGGCTCTCCGCAGTGACCTGCCGGCCAGCGCCCCGTTCACCGCAACCACCTACCGTGCGGCCGGTGCCGCCGGCCCAGCCGCTCCCGCCGGCTCGACCGGTACCGCCGGCCCAGCCGCTCCCGCCGGCTCGACCGGTACCGCCGGCTCGACCGGTACCGCCGGCCCAGCCGCTCCCGCCGGCTCGACCGGTACCGCCGGCTCGGCCGGTGCCGCCGGCTCGGCCGGTGCCGCCGGCTCGGCCGGTGCCGCCGGGGTCTCGTTGCCTGGGCAACGCATCGACTCGGCCAAGCCCGCCCGGGCCAGCGCCACGGTTCCCGGGAGCAGTCGGGCCAGCGCCACGGTTCCCGACAGCAGCCGGGCCACGCCCGGTGCCATGGGTGCCCCGGACGCCCGCAGCACGCCGTCCGTGTACCGAGCCGCGCCGGTGCGTCCCGAACCCTCCGACCCGGAATCCGAGCCCGCCCGGCCGCCGGTGCCGTCGACTCCGGAGCCGGAGCCGACACCCGCGCCACCCGGCCCCGGGCCGACCCAGCCGTCGCCTCCCGAGCCGGAGCCCGCGCCAGCCCCGGGCCCGTTTCCGCCCGAGCCGATGCCGACGCCCGGGCCCCGACCCACGCCGCCACCCGGTCCGGTCCCGCCCGTTCCGGGTCCCCCGACCCCGCCGCCACCGCCGATGCCACCCATCCCGGGCCCGCCGGCACCGCCCATCCCGAGCCCGCCCCTGCCGCCGCCCGGCCCGCCCGTGCCCGCGCCACCGGGGCCGCCCGGCCCGATGCCGGCACCGCCGTTTCCGCCGCCGCCGGCGATGATCGACACGCCCGGCGTACGGGCCGGCACGTCGGTTTCCGCAGCGCCAGCCGGCTGGTCGTCCGCCGCCTCGACAGCACACCCGACATCCCGCGATCAGTGGGCCGGAACACCCGTCTCCGCGCCCCCGGTGATACCGGCACCGGCCCTGCCGAGCTGGCCGCCGTCCACCACCGGCGCTCCCCAGTCGGGCGGAGGTGACAGCGGAAATCCGCGAGGGACCACGTCCCCGGGCAACCCTTCGGAGGGTTCGGCCGGACGGTGGGCGGGCAGCGCCGACGGAGTACGGCACGACGGCCGCTCCGTCGCACGGGGCGCGGGCAATGCCGGCGGAGAGCGGCACGTCGGCGGCTCCGACCTGGCCGGCACCGTCTACGGCAGCGGCGAAGGGCCGGGTTTCACCACGATCGCGATGCCCGCCAACGCGGTGGAGAATTCCGGGTCGCTCACCGGGCACATCCTGGCCCAGGGCTGGGCGGACACTCCGGCCGAACGGTCCCGAAACACCCGGGTGATGATCGTCCTGGCCGCCGCTCTGGGGCTGCTGGTGGCGATCAGCGTCATGGTCGTACTCCTCGCCGGTGACGCCCTGGACGGTCTGGTGGGCAGCGTGCTCAAGGGGTGAGTCGCCGGGTGGGAACGATGGTGAGTCCGCCCACTACCGTCCGGCAACCGGCTGGCGGCTTCGCCGGTTCGCCGTACACTGGTGGAGATCACTGACCCGGCGCGCGTGGTGCGCGCCCCTGGGCGGTCTTGCGGGCGATCCGGCGGCACAGCCGCGGCAGGCCATCGCGAAGATGCGCCCCGCTCGAAAGGCTTTTGTTGACCACCTCTGCTGACCCCAGCACTGTTACGTCCGTTTCCCACCCGGCCCCGACGACCGACACCGCCCGGGAGCAGCTCGACGCTTCCCCGGGCGAGGCCGGCACCGCGCCGGTCGACACCGCCGCCCAGCCGGCGGAGCCGGCCCCGACGACGACCGCCGATCCGATCAGTTTCGCGTCCCTCGGCCTGCCCGAGCCGCTGGTGCGCGCGCTGGCGCAGCAGGGCATCACCAGCCCGTTCGAGATTCAGCGGGCCACCGTTCCGGACGCGCTGGCCGGCCGCGACGTGCTGGGCCGCGGGCAGACCGGTTCGGGCAAGACGCTCGCCTTCGGTCTGCCGATGATCGCCCGGCTGGCCACCCGCAACCGGGCCCGGCCGATGCGTCCGCGCGCCCTGGTCCTGGTCCCCACCCGCGAGCTGGCCATGCAGGTCAACGACGCGCTGGTGCCGCTGGGCAAGTCCGTCGGCATCTTCCTGAAGACCGCCGTCGGTGGTGTCCCGTACGACCGCCAGATCGACGCTCTGCGCCGCGGTGTGGAGATCATCGTGGCCACCCCGGGCCGACTCGGTGACCTGATCGAGCGGGGCATCTGCCAGCTCGACGACGTCGAGGTCACGGTGCTCGACGAGGCCGACCAGATGGCCGACATGGGCTTCCTGCCCGAGGTGACCGACCTGCTGGCGAAGACTCCCGCGAACGGGCAGCGACTGCTCTTCTCGGCCACCCTGGACGGTGACGTCGACGCGTTGGTCAAGCGGTTCATGACCGACCCGGTGACCCACTCCACGGCGCCGTCCACCGCGTCGGTGTCCACCATGGACCACCACATGCTGTTGATTCCGCCGCACGAGAAGTTTCCGGTGGCGGCCTCGATCGCCGCCCGGGACGGTCGGACGATGGTCTTCGCCCGTACCCAGCTCGGGGTGGACCGGCTGGTCGAGCAACTCGCGGCGGTCGGCGTCCGCGCCGGTGGGCTGCACGGCGGCAAGACCCAGCGGATGCGTACCAAGACGTTGGCCGAGTTCCGTGAGGGCCGGATGAACGTGCTGGTCGCCACGGACGTGGCGGCTCGGGGCATCCACGTCGACGGGGTCACCCTGGTGCTGCACGTCGACCCGCCGAAGGACCCCAAGGACTACCTGCACCGCGCGGGGCGCACGGCCCGGGCTGGCGAGTCCGGTGCGGTTGCCACGCTGGTGCTGCCCAAGCAGCGCCGCACCACCCTGGCGATGATGGAGAAGGCCGGCGTCGCGCCGGCCGAGACCCGGGTGCGGGTCGGCGACGCGGCACTGGCCGAGCTGGTCGGCGCCCGTGAGCCCAGCGGCGTCCCGGTTCGCGTCGAGGCGGAGTCGCGGGGCTTTGGTGACCGCTCCGGCGGGTCGCGTCGGTTCGACGACCGGGCCGGAGGCCCCCGCCGGTTTGGCGACCGCACGGGCGGCGAGCGCCGCGACCGACCCACCGGCGAGCGGCGCTATGGCGACCGTCCCCAGGGCGACCGCCAGTACGGCGACCGCCCCCAGGGCGAACGGCGCTACGGCGACCGCCCGACCGGCGAGCGCCGCTACGGCGACCGCCCGACTGGCGACCGGGGCTACAGCGACCGGCCGGCCGGTGAGCGGCGCTTCGCCGACCGGGACACCCGGGGCTACGGCGACCGGCCGCAGGGCGACCGCCAGTACGGTGACCGGCCCCAGGGCGAACGGCGCTACGGCGACCGTCCGACCGGTGACCGGGGCTACGGCGACCGGCCGAGCGGCGAACGGCGCTACGGCGACCGGCCGGCCGGTGAGCGGCGCTTCGCCGACCGGGACACCCGGGGCTACGGCGACCGGCCGCAGGGCGAGCGCCGGTTCGGTGACCGGCCGCAGTTCGGTGACCGGGACGGCCGGGGTGACCGGCCGACCGGTGAGCGGCGCTTCGGCGATCGGGACACGCGCGGTGGTTTCCGCCCGGAGAGCCGTGGTCGGGACGACCGGCCGCGTGACGAGCGCCCGCGTGACGACCGGCGCGGTTTCGGCGGGCGGCCGCCGGCGCGTACCCACTGATTGATCCACCGAACGCCGTCGCGAAGCCCATGCTTCGCGGCGGCGTTCGCGCATGCCCTGCCGATGTCGACCCGGTCGCGTAACGTCCGGCTCATGCCGACCATGCCGAAGTCGATCTTCTGGTCCCGGACGGACACCGCCGGCAGCGAGCAGGTGCTGCTCGACGACGGCCACGGGTTGGCGGCCCGGGGCACGCTGCTCGCCGTGGACCCGATCCCCTGGACCGCCCGCTACCAGCTGACCACCACGCCGGACTGGGCCACCACCCGGGTCGAGGTCGAGGCCGAAGGGCTCGGCTGGCTGCGCCGGGTGACGCTGGAGCGGGCCTCGGGCCGATGGCGGGTGACGACCGCCGAGCAGGGCGACCTCGACGCCGCGCTGGTCGCGGCCGGTCACCCCCGGGCCGGTCTGCCGGGCACGGATGACCCGGACCGGCTGGCCGACGCGCTCGACATCGACCTGAGCGGCTCGCCGCTGTTCAACACCCTGCCGGTCCACCGGCTCGGGATGGCGGCCGAGCCGGCCGACGTGGCGCACCGGATCACCGTCGCCTGGGTGCTGCTGCCCGGCCTGGAGGTGGTGCCGGCCGAGCAGATCTACACCGGGCTCGGGCCGGGTCGGGTGCGGTTCGCCAGCGGCACCTTCACCGCCGACATCGACCTGGACGACAGCGGCTACGTGGTGCGTTACCCCGGGCTGGCCGAACGGATCGACCCACGCTGATCGGCGCTCAGGCCGGCCAGGCCCCGGTGAGCGGTTCAGGCCGACCAGGCCCCCCGCTGAGCCGTTCAGGCGGGCCAGGCGCCGGTGGTCAGGAAGCGGTCGACCGTCGCCAGGTGTGGTGCCAGGTCGAGGCCCTGGGCGGCCACCCAGTCGTCGGAGTAGTAGGTGTCGGCGTACCGGTCGCCTGGATCGCAGATCAGGGTGACCACCGAGCCGGTCCGGCCCTCGGCGAGCATCCCGGCGATCAGGCCGAACGCGCCCCACAGGTTGGTGCCGGTGGAGCCACCCACGCGACGCCCGAGCACCGCCGACCCGGCGCGCATCGCGGCCAGTGACGCCGCGTCCGGCACCTGGACCATCCGGTCCACCACCGAGGGCAGGAAGGACGCCTCCACGGTCGGTCGGCCAATGCCCTCGATCCGGGACCCCTTTCCGGTACGCACCGACCAGTCGGCGGCCAGCCAGGCCGGATAGAACGCCGAGTTCTCCGGGTCGACGACGCAGAGCTTGGTGGCGAGCCGGCGGTACCTGGCGTACCGGCCGATTGTCGCGCTGGTGCCCCCGGTGCCGGCGCCCACCACGACCCAGGCCGGAATCGGGTGCCGCTCCAGTTCCAACTGCGCGTAGATCGACTCGGCGATGTTGTTGTTGCCCCGCCAGTCGGTCGCCCGCTCGGCGTAGGTGAACTGGTCCATGAAGTGCCCGCCGGAGTCCTCCGCGAGCCAGCGCGCCTCGACCACCACGGTCGCGGGGTCGTCCACCAGGTGGCACCGGCCGCCCTGGAACTCGATCTGCGCGATCTTCTCGGGTGAGGTGGAGGCGGGCATCACCGCGATGAACGGCAGACCGAGCATCCGGGCGAAGTACGCCTCGGAGACCGCCGTGGAACCCGACGACGCCTCGACGATCGTGGTGCGTGGCCCGATCCAGCCGTTACAGAGCCCGTAGAGGAACAGCGAGCGGGCCAGCCGGTGCTTCAGCGAGCCGGTCGGGTGGGAGGACTCGTCCTTGAGGTAGAGGTCGATCCCCCATTGCCGGGGCAGTGGGAACGGCAGCAGGTGGGTGTCGGCCGAGCGGTTCGCGTCCGCCTCGACGGCGGCGATGGCCTCCGTCACCCAGGTCCGGCTGGCCGCGTCGCACCGGTCGTGATGAGTCACGCCGGAAACGTAGCAAGCAGGCCGGCGGGGGTCCGCGCCGGTCCGGCGGCGCGATCCCGGCCGCCTGCGACGCCGGCCCGCAACACCAGGGGTACGCGGCGGTCAGGTCGCCGGCGGACCGACCGGCTGGGGGCGGTTCTCCCATTTCGTGGAGAGGGCGATGGCGGTGCGGGTGGAGGCGACCCCCGGGGTCCGGTTGAGTCGCACGATCAGCTGCTCCAACTCGGCGATCGTGCCAACCCGAGCCTTGAGCAGGAACGACTCCACGCCGGCCATGAAGTAGCAGGACTCGATCTCGGGCAGCACCCGCAGCGACTCAAGCATGTCGTCGCTGTCGGCGCCGGAGTCCTCGACGATCCCGATCAGCGCGGTGACGCCCAGCCCGATCGCCTCCGGTTCCACGTCCGCGCGGTAGCCCCGAACCACGCCGCTGCTCTCCAGCTTGCCGACCCGCTCGTGTACGGCCGGAGCCGAGAGGCCCACCTGTCGGGCCAACTCGGCGTACGACAGGCGGGCGTTGCCGCGCAGCAGGTCGACGAGGCTCAGGTCGATGGCGTCCACGGAGAGTGACCTTAACCGGTTACGCGTAACGCGACGCCTTCGGCATCCGTTGGACGGAGCAGTGGGTAACTGTTCACAAACCGACAGTCAAGGCAGGGGTTGCGCCCGTACCATTTACTAACTTCCCAGTCAGTGCATTTTTCGCGTTTGGCGGACAGGCCAGTCTCCTGGTGCTGTAATTGCCATACGTCCCTCATGACGGCTCTGGGCTCGCACCAGCCGGGGGCAGTGTGTTCAGCCAGGGGCTTCGTCGACGCGAGGAGGGGGCTGTGGACACTGGAGATCGCCTGCTGACACCGGGTGAGGTCGCCGCGCTGTTTCGGGTGGACCCGAAGACTGTGACGAGATGGGCGGCGGCCGGCCGGATAGGAAGCATCCGGACTCCAGGCGGGCATCGCCGGTTTCGGGAATCCGAGGTGCGAGCCCTGCTTGAGGGGGAGGGCATGCTGGACGAGGTGGACGAGGTCGGAAAGCCACGCAATGTGGGTCCGGCCGCATCCACCGGGCCGGGTCCGGCCAACGCCGGCATGTACTGAACTGGTGCGGATAACGCCACGCGGACCGGACGCCAGTCCGGTCCGCGTCCCACTTCGATCGACCGGGCGGCACGACGCGCGTTGAGCGCGGCAGCTCAGCTCCGGGCCGCGCCGAGCTGGCCGGCCCACCTTCGGAACAGCGTGTGCGGGACGCCGAGCGCGTCCAGCACCTTGCCGGCCACGAAGTCGACCAACTGCTGGGCGCTGGCCGCCGCGCCCGCCCCGTAGAAGCCGGGGCTGGCCGGTAGCACCACCGCGCCGGCGTCGTGCAGCGCGATGAGGTGCTCCAGGTGACTGCGGGTCACCGGTGTCTCCCGGGGGACCACCACCACGGGCCGTCGTTCCTTGAGGTTGACCTCGGCGGCGCGCTGCAACAGGTCCTTGGAGAGCCCGATCGCGATGCCCGCGCAGGCTGCCGTGCTGGCCGGGACCACGGCCATCCCGCGTACCCGGTAGGAGCCGCTGCTCGGCCCGGCGGCCAGGTCGCCGGCCGGCCAGTGCCGCACGTCCGCCCCGGTCAGGTCCCGGTCGAGCCAGCCGGCGAGATCCTCGGCCCAGTGCCCGTCGCGAAACGGTCGGCCGGTCTCGTCGAGCACGGTGAGTCGTGCCGCCCGGGACACGATCAGGTCCACCGACTCGCCCGCGTCGAGCAGGCCCCCGATGACGGCCGCCGCGTATGGCGTGCCGGAGGCCCCGGAGACCCCGACCACCCATGGTTCCCGCATGCCCCCAGCCTGCCTGGTCCGGCCGGCCCGCTGGTGCGCACCCCCGGGATCCTCCGCCCGGCCCGCCTCAGGGCCGCAGGTCGAGCCGGATCACCAGGTCGAGCAGGGCGAAGACGAACAGCGCGATGCCGACGAACCCGTTGGCGGTGAAGAACGCCCGGTTGACCCTGCTGAGATCGGTCGGGGTGACCACCAGGTGCTGGTAGCCGAACGCCACCGCGGTCAGTGCGAGCCCGATCCACCAGAGCCAGCCCAGGCCGATCAGCCCGCCGAACCAGATGAACAGCGCGAAGGTCACCACGTGCGCGACGGTGGAGGCGTGCAGCGCGAAGCGGCGACCGTAGCGCGCGGGCACACTGTGCACGCCGATCTCCCGGTCGACCTCGGAATCCTGGCAGGCGTAGATCAGGTCGAAGCCGCCGATCCACAGCCCGACCGCGGCGCCGAGCAGCCACGCCGGCCCGGAGCCGTCCAGGGTGCCGGTGACCGCCAACCACGCGCCGACCGGGCCGACCGCCTGGGCGATCCCGAGGATGGCGTGCGGCCAGTTGGTGAACCGTTTGGCGTAGGGGTAGACGACCAACGGCACCACGGCGAGCGGCGCGAGCACCAGGCAGAGCGGGTTCAGCAGGGCGGCGGCGGCGAGGAAGACCACCACCGCGACGGCCGCGCCGGTCCAGGCCGTCCGCACGCTCACCGCGCCGGTCACCAGTTCCCGGTTGGCGGTACGAGGGTTCCGCGCGTCGATCCGCCGGTCGAGGATCCGGTTGGCGGCCATCGCGAACGTCCGCGCTCCGACCATCGCCACAGTGATCAGCAGCAGGTCCCACCAGCGCACGTGCCCGCCGTTGACCTGCATCGCGGTCAGGGCGGAGAGAAACGCGAACGGCAGCGCGAACACCGAGTGCTCGATCTTGACCAGCTCCAGAAACGCCCGAACCCGCCCCCGTTCCGGCACCGGCTCCCGTTCCCGTTCCCGTTCCCGCGATCTTGCACTTTCTGTCGGGGCAGAAGGGGCGGAAGGGTGCGAATCGGGGACCGAAAGTGCAAGATCGCGGGAGTTGTCGGCGGCGGGCATCAGATCCCGTACTCCTTCCAGCGCTTGTCGACCAGGGCCGTGACCTCGGGTGCCATGGTCATCTCCTCCGGCCAACCGCGGGTGTAGCCCTCGGTGGGCAGCTTGCGGGTCGCGTCGACGCCCGCCTTGCCGCCCCAGAACTGCTGGTACGACGAGTGGTCGAGGTGGTCCACCGGGCCCTCGGTGAGCAGCAGGTCGCGGGCGTAGTCGACGTTGCCGAAGGCCCGGAAGGCGACCTCGTTGTAGTCGTGCACGTCGCAGTCCTCGTCGACGATCACGATCAGCTTGGTCAGCGACATCAGGTGCGCGCCCCAGATCGCGTTCATGACCTTCTGCGCGTGCTTCGGGTAGCGCTTGCGGATCGAGACGATCGCGCAGTTGTGGAAGACACCGGCGGCCGGCAGGTCGTAGTCGACGATGTCCGGGATCATGAGCTTGAGCAGCGGCTGGAAGATCCGCTCGGTGGCCTTGCCGAGGCCGTGGTCCTCCTGCGGCGGCTTCGAGGTGACGATCGAGTGGTAGACCGGCTTGCGCTGCATGGTCATCGCCTCGATGTGCAGCACGGGGAACGGCTCGACCGGGGTGTAGAAGCCGGTGTGGTCGCCGAACGGCCCCTCGGGCAGCCGCTCACCGGGCTCCAGGTAGCCCTCCAACACGATCTGCGCGTGCGCCGGCACCTGCAACGGCACGGTGAGGCAGTCGACCATCTCCACCCGCTCGCCGCGCAGGAACCCGGCGAACAGGTACTCGTCGATGTCGCCGGGCAGCGGGGCGCTTGCCGCGTACGAGACGACCGGATCGCAGCCGATCGCGACCGCGACCGGCAGACGCTGCCCGAGCCGCTCGGCGACCGCGTGGTGGGCCGTCGAGTCCTTGTGGATCTGCCAGTGCATGCCCAGGGTGTTACGACCGTGCTGCTGGAGGCGGTACAGGCCCAGGTTGCGCTTACCGGTCTCCGGGTGCTTGGTGTGGGTCAACCCGTAGTTGTGGAAGATCCCGCCGTCGTCGGGCCAGACCTGCAACCCCGGCAGCCGGTTCAGGTCGACGTCGTCCCCCCGGTAGACGACCTCCTGGCAGGGCGCGGTCTTCACCTTGCGCGGCGGCACCGACTTGAGCTGCATGACCTTGCCGAGGCCCTCCCGGATGCCCGACCAGCCCACCGGCAACTCCGGCTTGATCAGCGCGCCGATCCGGGCACCGATCTCGTCAAGCGAGTCGACGCCGAGGGCCATCGCCATCCGCTTCTCGGTGCCGAACAGGTTGATCGCCACCGGCATCTCGCCCCGGGTCGGGCGCTCGAAGAGCAACGCCGGGCCGCCGGCCCGCACCGTGCGGGTGACCACCTCGCTGATCTCCAGGGTGGGGTCCACCGGGACGTCGACCCGGCGCAGCTCCCCCGCGCGCTCCAGCGCCGCGAGGAAGTCCTTGAGATCGGTGTACGGGAAGCCACGAGCCGCCATACCGCCCAGTCTCCCGCACCGACTCCCGAGCGGCCCCAGCCGGGTGCTGTGACGCTCGCGATGACCCGGGCCCAGCGACCAGCCAGCGCACCCGGCGCAGGCCGCACCGCCCGCACCACCCGCCCTTCCGCGCCCACGTCCGTTCCCCCGCCCTCGTCCCCGCCCCCGCCTTCGTCCCCGTCCCCGCCCGCGCCCGCGTCCCCGCCTTCGCCCGCGCCCGCGTCCTCGCCCTCGCCCCCGCCTTCGCCCCCGCCCTCGCCCCTGCCTTCGCCCCCGCCTTCGCCCACGTCCCCGCCTTCGCCCACGCCTTCGCCCGCGTCCCCGCCTTCGCCCACGCCTTCGCCCGCGTCCGTGCCCCCGCCTTCGCCCACGCCCTCGCCCTCGCCCTCGCCCTCGCTCGCAAGATCTACTCGGGTTTCAGGAAGTCGCGGTGTCCAATGGCCTGGGATGGCCCGACTTCCTGAAACCCGAGTGGATCAACGGCCAGGGTGCAGAACTCGCAGGCATAGCAGGCGGTCGAACGGGTAGCCGGGCAGCCGGAGCCGGGCGACTGCCCGGCAGCCTGGGGGCCGGCAGCGGACAGCCGGCAGCGGACAGCCCGGCGGTGCCGGACGACGGACGACGGTGACGGTGGCGGTGCCGGACAGCCCGGCAGTGCCGGACGACGGACGACGGACGACGGTGACGGCGGCGGCGGCGAACAGCCCGGCGGTGCCGGACGACGGACGGCGGACGACGGTCACGGCGGCGAACAGCCCGGCAGTGCCGGACGACGGACGACGGACGACGGTGACGGCGGACAGCCCGGCGGTGTGCCGCACCGCGGGCGACGGTGACGGTGACGGCGGATGGCGGGAGGGGCGGACGACGGCGGCGGGCAGCCGACGGACCGGCAGGGGCGGACGGCGGACGGGGCGGACGGCGGACGGGGGGCGGCAGTGGGAGGCGAGCGGGTTCCGGCGGGTTTCAGCGAGCAGCGGGCGCGGGTGGGGCAGATCGCCATGAACTACGTCCGGGGCGGCAGCGGTCCGCCGCTGGTGCTCCTGCACGGGTACCCCGAATGCTGGTACATGTGGCGGCACCTGCTGCCCGAGCTGGGGCGCTCCTTCGACGTGGTCGCACCTGATCTGCGCGGTTTCGGCGGCAGCGACGCCCCGGTCGGCGGGTACGACAAGAAGACGGTCGCCGCCGACCTGCACGGCCTGCTCGATCAGCTCGGCCTGACCAGTGACGTCCGTCTGGTCGGGCACGACCTGGGGACCATGGTGGCGTACGCGTACGCCGCCGCCCATCCGCAGCGGGTGAGTCGGCTGGTGCTCAGCGAGGCGCCGATCCCGGACGAGAGCATCTACACGTTCCCCGCGCTCACCTCGGCCGGGCCCGGGGTGTGGAACTTCGGCTACTTCTCCCTTGGCAACGGGCTGCCGGAGGATCTGGTCAGCGGGCGGGAGTCGCTCTGGGTGGACAGGTTCACCGACGCCCTGATGGTGCGCAAGGGCAGCATCGCCGCGCCCGACATCGAGGAGTTCGCCAGCCACCTGCGTGACCCCGCGCACCTGCGGGCCAGCTTCGCCTACTTCCGGGCCTTCAAGCAGGACATCGCGGACAACGCGTCGCACCGGGGCACGAAGCTGACCATGCCGGTGCTGGCGGTCGGGGCGGCGGCCAGCCTCGGCGGGCAGGTCGCCGATCAGGTCCGCCGGTACGCCACCACGGTCCGCGGCGAGGTGGTCGAGGACTGCGGGCACTGGCTGTACGAGGAGCGCCCGGAGGAGATGCTCGCCCTGCTACGCGACTTCCTCGGGGCGGCCTGAGCAGCGGGTGGCCGGCGCGACCCGGTCAGGCAGCGGGCGTCCAGGCATGGGGGGCCAGTGGCGGGTCGAGCGGCGCCTGGGTGAGCCGGTTGGCGAAGGTGGACATGGTGTACGCGCCGACGCCGAGCACCACGTCCAGCGCGTGCCGGGGTTGGTAGCCGGCGGTCAGGAAGTCGTCCAACTCGTCGTCGGGCACTGCGCCCCGGTGGTCGAGGACAGCCAGCGTGAAGTGGCGCAGCGCCTCCAGTCGCGGCTCGGGCAGCGCCGAGCCGGCGCGCAGTGCGGTGATCAGTTCGGCGGTCGCGCCGAGTTGGGTGAGCTTGCCGGTGTGCAGGGCGACGCAGAAATGGCATTCGTGACTGGTGGAGATCGTCAGGATGACCACCTCCCGCTCCAGGGGGGCGAGGTCGGTCTGCTCGAAGCCCGCGCTGGCGGTGAGGAAGCCGGTGAGCAACTGCGGCGAGTCGGCCATCAGCGCAACCGCGCTGGGCAGCCAGCCGAACCGGCCGCGTACGCCCTCGATGGCTCGTCGGGCGGTGGCGGGCGCGGTCTCGGCGGTGTGAGCGGTGAAGACGGGCATGGTTGCCTACTTTTCAGAGTCTGGATCGGAGCACGTTACGATAGTCAACGTGGTTGACGAAATAGTAAACGTGGTTGTCGAACATGGCAACCTCTGATCCCGCGCGGCCCGGCTTCGCGCTGCCGCTGTTGCTGCTGGCCGGCTTCCGGACGGTTATCGACGACCTGCACGCCGAGCTGGCCCGGGAGGGGCATCCGGAGCTGCGACCGCTGCACGGATTCGTGCTCCAGGCCGTCGGCGCGGACGGCACCACCGCCACCGAGCTGGGTCAGCGGCTGGGCATCTCCAAACAGGCCGCGGGCAAGACCGTCGACCGGCTGGTCGCCGTCGGCTACCTGGAGCGGGTCGACGACCCCACCGACGCCCGACGCCGGCTGGTCCGGGTGACCCCACGCGGTGCCGACGGGTTACGCCGCTCGGCCGAGATCTTCGACCGGCTGCGCGAGCGGTGGACCGAGACCCTCGGCCCGGACCGGGTCGACGCCATGGAGGACGACCTGCGCACGATGGCCTCGGCCAACTGGTTCCGCCTCGACGTGCCCGGCTGGTTCGGCGGCTGAACCGTAGGCACGGCGACCCCGCCACGCTGGACGGCCACGCTGCGCAGGATGGGCCAAGGTCCACTCGGGTTTCAGGAAGTCGGTGCCTCCAGCCCGCGGTGATGCCCCGACTTCACGAAACCCGAGTGGATCAACCGCCGACCGGGCGCGGGACAACGCCATATTGCCGAACCAGCGCCGGTGTCAAGCCTGGCGGGGACATCGCACCGATCGTGGCGCAACGGCGGGACACGGGGCATGGTGGATTCATGTCGGACGCCTACGTCGTCGGCGACCCGGACGGGTTGTCTCCGCTGCTTGTCACGATTCGCGACGCCGTCGCCCGGGAGTTGCACGCCCAACTGGCGCTGCGCGGCGAACGGTTCGAGCTGGCCGACCTGCCGGAGGTGTCGTACCAGGTCACCATCCAGGTCGAGCGGGCCCTGCGGGCCTGGCGACCCACGCGGTAGACGCGTACGAGCCACGGCCGGCAACACGGGAACGCCGGCTAGCGGATCAGTCCAGCCCGCCGTACGAGTGCAGGCCGGTGAAGAAGATGTTCACGCCGAACAGGTTCATCAGCATGGTGAGGAAGCCGAGCACCGCGAGCCAGGTGGCCACGTTGCGCTTGACGCTGGGCGTGGCACGGGCGTGCAGGTAGCCGGCGTAGACGACCCAGGAGATGAACGCCCAGGTCTCCTTCGGGTCCCAGCCCCACGGTCGACCCCAGGCCGCCTCGGCCCAGATCGCGCCGGCGATCACCGCGAACGTGAAGATCGGGAACGCGAACGCGTGCAGCGCGAAGGTCAGCCGCTCCAGGCCGACCGCGCTGGGCAGCCGCTTCGCCAGGGTGTACGGGAAGCTCCGCTTACCCTGCTGCTCGTACCCGTTGCGCATCAGGAAGCCGACCGCCGGCACCGCGCCGAGCAGGAAGATGCCGGACGCGAAGACGATGGTCGAGACGTGGATGACGAACCAGTACGAGTTCAGGGCCGGCACCAGCGGCACGATCGGCACGTACAGGACCAGTTCGGCGGTGGCCACGAGCAGGACCATCACCAGGGTGAGGAACAGCCCGAGCTTACGCAGCGACGGCCGCTTCCAGAGCACCACGAGCCAGGCCGCGACCCCGATGAACGTCACCGTGAGCACGAACTCGTACATGTTGCCCCAGGGCATCCGGTCCGCCGCGAGACCGCGGGTGACAAGCGCCGCGAGGTGCAGCACGGCGGCGAGCGCGGTGGCACCCACCGCGACCAGGCCGGCGATCCGTGGCCGACGCGTCGAAGCGTCGGCCGACGGCGGGACCGGCGCGGGTGACTTCGGGGTGACGACGCCACCACCGCCGACTCCCGCACCCACCAGCTCGCGGGCGGGCGACGCCACGGCGACCCGGGTACGGGCGTTGCCCAGCGCGTACTCGACGGCGTGGCTGATCATCGCGATCAGGTACGTCAGGATCGCGAAGGTCACCAGATTGTCGGAGAGCGCGGACATCACTCGGTCCCTTCTCGCACACCGGCCCGGTCGTTGGAGTCAGCGTCGGTGCCGGCCCGCTCGGCAGCCCGGTCGGCACCGCTGACAGCGGTGACGAGCTGGGCGAACTCGTCGGCGAACCCTGGATAGTCGGTGCGCGGCAGCCCACCGGCCTCCACCAAGCTACTACCGCCCGTCGGAGATCCGTTCGCGGGGTCGCCCGGCACCACCCGGAAGAAGACCCGGCGACGTCGACCGAACAGCGAGCCCATCAACCCGACCAGCAGGGCAGCGCAGCTGAACAGCAGCGGGGTCGCACCGGGATCGTGCCGGATGGAGAGGGTGACGTACCGCTCGGTGCCCACGAACTCGACAGTGGAGCCGTCGTCCAACGTCCAGGTCTCGCCCTTGCGGAGCAGTTTGGTGCCGACCTCCTTGACCTTGCCGGTCCGCACCTGCCGCTGGTCGAGTTGGTAGATCGAGCCGGGGATACCAGCGTCCCGGCCGAGGTTGCCCCGGTAGGCGACCAGGTTCAGCACCGGGTTGCGCTCGGCCGGATACTGCGAGCGCACGAACGGTGCCTGCTCGGGTGCCGTGGGCAGGTAGATGCCGGTGAACGCCATCTGCTGGTCCGGTGCGCGCTGGCCGGTGGCCGGGTCGACGTTCGCGTCCGCGAAGGCCGCCAGCCCTTCGCTGGTCAGGCCCATGTCACCGGTGGTGAGGAAGGGGTCGTCACTGAGCTGGCTGTTGCCGAACCGGTCGGTGTAGCGGATCACCGGGGCGTACCCGTGGCCGAGCAGGTAGACGCTCGCGTCCTTCAGTCGCAGCGGCGAGTTGACCGAGAAGTCCGCGCGGCGGGTCGGCTCGTCCGGGCCGTCGACGGTGACCGTGGCGTTGAAGGACTCCGGCTGGCCGGACGGCAGGAACCGGGCCTGGAAGTCGTCCAACCGCAGGCAGAAGCGGGGCAGGTCGGCGCTGTCCACCCGTGGGCCGAGCTTCGCCTCGGCGTACTGCTGGCGGGTGTTGCAGAACGTGTTGTCCTTGCCTGCCACCAGCAGCCGGTTGCCGCTCCAGCCGTACCAGGAGCCGAGCCCGACGCCGATCAGCACCGCGATCAGCGAGATGTGGAACAGCAGGTTGCCGGTCTCCTTGAGGTAGCCCTTCTCGGCCGAGACCTCGTCGCCGCGGACCTCGACGCGCCAGCGGCGCTTGCGCAGCACCTCGGCAATCGCCGCCGTGCCACCCGGCGGGGCGGGCAGCACGGTGTGCTGCGGCAGCCGGGCCATCCGCTTCGGCGCGGCCGGCGGCCGGGACCGCAACGCCCGGACGTGGTCGCGCAGGCGGGGCGTGATGCAGCCGATCAGGGAGGTGAACAGCAGCACGTAGATCGCGGAGAACCAGACCGAGCCGAAGACCTCGAACGCGCCGATCCGGTCCAGTCGGGGGGCCCAGTCCGGGTGGTCGACGAAGTACTTGTTGACCTTTTCCGGGCTGATCCCCCGCTGCGGCAGCACCGAGCCGGGGATCGCGGCGACCGCGAGCAGGAAGAGCAGGATCAGCGCCGTACGCATGCTGGTGAGCTGCCGCCACGAGTTGCGCAGCAGGGCGAGCAGCCGGTTGGGCCGGCGCCGGGGTGCCGGGGCCACGGTCTCCGGTCGGTCGTCGACGACAGTCATCAGATGCTCACCTCGCCCACCCCGACGGTGGTCTGCAACCAGATCACGAAGCTCTGCCATCCACCGGTGACCAGCGCCAGGCCGATCAGGATGAGCAGGGCGCCGCCGACCCGGGTGACCCAGCGGCTGTTGCGCCGGACGGCGCGGAAGACCCCGAGCAGGCGTTCGAAGCCCAGCCCGAAGACGATGAACGGTATCCCCAACCCGAGGCAGTACGCCACGGCGAGCACCACGGCGCGGTCGCTCTGCCCGCTGGCGGTGGCCATGCCCATCACCGCGCCGAGCGTCGGGCCGGTGCAGGGCACCCAGCTGAGGGCGAAGACCGCGCCGAAGACCGGCGCGCCGAGCAGCCCGGCCGACGGCAGTCGGGAGATCCGGAACTCGCGTTGCAGCGTGGGGATCATCCCGAGGTAGCTCAGCCCGGCCACGATGATCAGCACGCCGACGCCGATCTGCAACTCGCGCTTGTAGTCGAAGAAGACCCGGCCGATGCTGGCGAAGAGGATCGCGGTGGCCACGAAGACGACGGTGAAGCCGCCGATGAAGAGCAGCGTGCCGGCGAGCACCCGGCCCTTGACCGCGCCGACCCGCGCGACCCGCTCCTTGACCGCGACACCGCCGGTGGGTGGTGGGGACTCGGCCGCCGGACGTCGGCCTTCGAGGTCGGCGCCGGCGAGACCTGTGACGTACGAGAGGTAACCGGGGACGAGCGGGAGCACGCACGGGGACAGGAAGCTGACCAGGCCGGCGAGCGCCGCCGCGCCCATGGCGAGCAGCAGCGGCCCGGTGAGGGCCAACTCCCGGAAGGTCTCGCCCATCAGCCCGACGCCGGCTTCTCGGCGGCGATCCGTTCGACGAAAGGCATCAGCTCGTCCTTCGTCACGGCACGACGGATCACCACCGCGATGCGGCCCTCCCGGTCGAGCACCACTGTCGCCGGGACGGTGTTCGGCGGGATGTCCAGGTCGAGCGCCAGACGGCTGGACGGGTCGAAGAGGCTCGGATAGGTGACCCGGCCCTCCTCGAACGCCTTGGCCTTGTCCCGCTCGTCCTGCACGTTGGCGCCGAGGAAGGTCACCCCGGAGCCCTTGGTGGCCTGGTAGACGGCTTCCAGGTCGTCGGCCTCGGCGCGGCACGGCGCGCACCAGGAGCCCCAGAAGTTGACCACCACGACCTGCCCGCGGGCCTGGTTGACGTCGTAGGTGCCGCCGGTGAGCAGCTCACCGGCGAGCTTCGGAGGGGCCGAACGCTGGTCCGGTGCGCACTCGATGATGCCGTCGGAGGTGGTCGAGCAGGTCTTCTCCTGCCCCTTCGACGACGTGCAGCCCACCAGCGCCACCGCGGCGACGGCGGCGAGCAGGCCGGCGGTCCACCTCCGGGCGTTCATCAGGCCCCCTTGGCCGTCCGGGCTGTCGCGGAGAGGGCGATCAGGTGCGCGGCCGGCTCGCTGTAGCCGATGCCCACCACCTTCGCGCCGTCGAAGTGGAACGAGGTGAGGCTCGCCAGCCCGCACTGCCGCTTGCGCGGGTCGTGCCAGAGCCGCTTGCGCTCGACGTACCGGCGTAGCGTCCAGATCGGGAGCTGGTGCGACACCAGCACCGCCTCGCGCCCCTCGGCGGCGACCCGCGCGGCGTGCACGGCGGCGAACATCCGCTCGGCGATCACCCGATACGCCTCGCCCCAGGAGGGGGTCACCGGGTCGCGCAGCACCCACCAGTTGCGCGGGTCGCGGAACGAACCGTCACCGGGGGACACCTTCTTGCCCTCGAACCAGTTGGCGCTCTCGATCAGCCGCTCGTCCACCCCGACCGGCAGTCCGAACTGGGCGGCGATCGGCTCGGCGGTCTGCTGGGCGCGCTCCAGTGGGCTGGCCACCACGTGCACGATCTCCCGCTCGGCCAGGCCCTGCGCGGCGGCCTTGGCCATCTGCACGCCCAGCTCGGAGAGGCGGAAACCGGGCAGCCGGCCGTAGAGGATCTGGTCGGGGTTGTGCACCTCACCGTGCCGGAGCACGTGGACCACCGTCTTGCTCACCGCTGCGCCCCCCTTGTTCGCGACTGCGGGGCTCGCAGAACGGGCTCGCTCCTCGTGCTCACGCCAACCCCCCGTGACCAGCCGCTGCCGCCGCGTTGGCCGCCGTGGGCAGCGCTGCGGCGATGTGCTCCAGAGCGGCGTCGTCGAGCGCCGCCGAGACGAACCACGATTCGAACGCGCTCGGCGGCAGGTAGACGCCGGCGGCGAGCATCGCGTGGAAGAACGCCTTGAACGCCGGCACCTGCTGGGTGCGGGCGCTGTCGTAGTCGACCACGTCGGCGTCGGTGAAGAAGATCGAGAACATGCTGCCCGCGTACGACAGTCGGTGCGGGACCCCGGCGGCGGCCAGCGCGTCGGACGCCAGCTTGCCCACGACGGCGGCCGTGTCGTCGAGACGGCGGTAGAGCGCGTCGTCGGCGAGCCGCAGCGTGGCCAGGCCGGCGGCGCAGGCCAGCGGGTTACCGGAGAGGGTGCCGGCCTGGTAGACCGGGCCGGCCGGGGCCAGCCGCGCCATGATGTCCGCGCGCCCGCCGAAGGCCGCGGCGGGCAGGCCACCACCCATGACCTTGCCGTACGTCCACAGGTCGGCGTCGGAGGCGTCGAGGCCGTGCCACCCGGCGCGGGAGACCCGGAACCCGGTCATCACCTCGTCCACGACGAGCAGTGCGCCGTGCGCGTGCGCGATCCGGGCGAGCTGCTGGTTGAAACCGTCGCGGGGGGCGACCACGCCCATGTTGCCGGCGGCGGCCTCGGTGATCACCGCGGCGATGTGCGGGCCCTCGGCGGCGAACGCCTCCTCGACGGCCCGGATGTCGTTGTACGGAAGGACGATCGTCTCGCTGGCCGCCGCACCGGTGACACCGGGCGAGTCGGGCAGGCCCAGGGTGGCCACGCCGGACCCGGCGGAGGCGAGCAACGCGTCGACGTGGCCGTGGTAGCAGCCCGCGAACTTGACGATCTTGGAGCGGCCGGTGAAGCCCCGGGCCAGCCGGATCGCCGACATGGTGGCCTCGGTGCCGGAGTTGACAAGCCGGACCTGCTCCATCGGGGTCCGGTCGACCAGTTCGGCGGCCAACTCCACCTCACCCGGGGTGGGGGTGCCGAAGCTGGTGCCCCGAGCGGCGGCGGCCTGCACGGCGGCCACCACCTCGGGATGCGCGTGCCCGAGGATCAGCGGACCCCACGAGCAGACCAGGTCGACGTAGCGGCGACCGTCGGCGTCGTACAGCCACGGGCCCTCGCCACGGACCATGAAACGCGGGGTGCCGCCGACGGCCTGGAAGGCGCGCACGGGGGAGTTCACCCCGCCCGGCACGATGGCGCGGGCGCGGTCGAACAGGGCCTCGGAGGCCGGTGCGTCGGCCGGGTAACGGCCGGAACCGGCGGGAAAGATGTCGGTCACGATGCCGCCATTGTGTCAGCGCCACACGGCCAACCAGCAGCCACCCCGCGGTGGGGTTACCGGGCTCACCCCGGGCCGGCGTCGCGTCGGCGGCGGCGGCGTGGGGCTCGTGACCTCGGTGGGTGGCGGCTCGCGGCCTCAACAGGCCGGGCCGGGCAGATCGCGCTAGGCTGACCCGGTGGATCGTGCCGAACTGTCCATCACGCTACACCGAACGGGCGACGAAGCAGTGCTGCGCCTGGCCGGTGAGATCGACATGCTCACGGCCGCCCAGCTCTCCACCGTCGTCAACGAGGTGCTGGCCGACCCACCCCCGCGGATCGTGCTCGACCTGGGCGGTGTCACCTTCTGTGACTCGCAGGGCCTGGGCACCCTCGTCGTGCTCAGCCGCAAGGCCAGCCACGCGCAGAGCCTGCTGTTGCTGACCCACGTGGGCGACTTCCTGATCCGCGTCCTGGACATCACCGGCCTCCGCAGCGCCCTGATGATCCGCAACGACCAACCCACCGGCTAACCCACCCCACCCCACCCCGCCCCACCCCACCCCGCCCCGCCCACCCTCATCGGTTGATCATGAGGTTGACGGGCGATTTGGCGTCCGTACCACCCGCCAACCTCATGATCAACGCGGGTCACTGGGTGGGGATGTCGCGGGATCGGAAGGTTAGGACCCCGAGGGTCAGGAGGGCTGCCGCTACTGCCGTCAGGGCGGCCAGCGGGGCTGCCTGCCAGCCCTGGCTGAGGACCTGCGGGGTGTGGGTGAACGGGGAGACGTCCAGCGCCCACTGGTCCAGTTCCAGCACCGCGCCGAGCTGACCGAGCAGCAGGCAGCCGGCGAGCACCGCCCAGGCACCCCCGGAGAAACGGGGCAGCCAGCCGACCAGCAGCGCCGCCAGCCCGGCCAGCACCCAGGCCGCCGGCACCTGGGCCAGCCCCGCACCGAGCAGTCGCGGCAACTCGCCGCCGACGTCGGAGACGCTGAGCCCGTAGGCCAGCCCGACGGCCAGCCCGGCGACGGTCAGCACCACCGCGGGGCCGAGCAGCGCGAAGACCAGATGCGAGGCCAGCCAGCGGGTGCGGCTCACCGCCGTCGCGACCAACGGTTCGGCCCGGCCGTCGGTCTCCTCCGCCCGTGCCCGCAGCGCGGCCTGGACGCCGTACCCGGCGGCGGCCAGCGCGGTCAGGCTCAACGTCCCACCGAGGTACGCCTCGGCAAGCGCCGAGCTGCCGCCGAGCCGGGACACGATCTCGGAAACCTGCTGGTTGCCCCGCACCGCCTCGCCGGCCGCGTCCGCCGCCCCGCCGAGCACCAGGCCGAGCGACCCGAAACCGACGGTCCAGCCGAACAGGGGGCCCCGGTGCAACCGCCAGGCCAGGCCGAACGGGCCGGCCAGCCCCGCACCGGCGGCGGCCGGGCCGAGCCGAGCCGGAAACACCCCGGCGCCGAGGTCACGGCGGACCGAGACGGGGTACGCGACGAGCACGACCGCCGCGCTGAACAGCACCGGCAGCAGTAGGACCCACAGTCGCTCGTCGGCGTAGGCGCGGCTCCGTGCCGCCCAGCCCAGCGGCGACAGCCAGCTCAGCCACTCGGCGCTCCCGCCGGTGCCGCCGGACCCACCGGCGTCGCCACCCAACCGCAGCACGAAGGCCAGCCCGAGTGTGCCCAGGCCGATCCCACGGGCCCCACTCGCACTCTCGGTGAGCTGCGCGGCCAGCCCGCCGACCGTGGCGAAGACGACGCCGGTGAGTGCCACGCCGGCACCGAAGAGCACCGAACCCGCGCCGGGCAGGCCGGCCGCGACCAGGCCGCCGGCGATGAGCAGGCCGAGCGACACGTTCGCGGCGTACGTCACCAGCAGCGCGGCGGTCAGCCCGGCGTACCGGCCCAGCACTGTGGCGCCGAGCAGCTCCCGCCGACCGGCCTCCTCCTCGGTGCGGGTGTGCCGCACGACGGTGAGCACGCTGACCAGCGCGGCGATCAACGCCAGCAGACCGGCGCGTTGGACGGTGAGCGCTCCGACGCTGTCGCCGTACACCGGACCGAGCAGGGCGACGATCGACGGGTTGCTCGCCGTGCCGGTGAGGTACGCGGCCCGCTCGGCGGCGGTCGGGTACAGCCCCTCGTACGCGCTGGCGTAGCTGGCCGGCAGCACCGCCAGCAGCAGAACCCAGATCGGCAGCAGCACCCGGTCCCGGCGCAGGATGAGGCGGACCAGGTGCCGGGTCCCGGTGAACGCCGTCATGACCGCACCTGCTCGGCCTGGTAGTGCCGCAGGAACAGCTCCTCCAGTGTCGGCGGCTGGCTGACCAGGCTCCGTACGCCGATCTCGGTGAGCCGTCGCAGCGCGGAGTCCAGCGCGGCACTCTCCACGTCGAAGCGCACCCGGTGCCCGTCCACCCGCAGTCCGTGCACGCCGGCGAGCTGGCCCAACCCGTCCGCCGAGCCGGTCAGCTCCGCCTCGATCGAGGTGCGGCGCAGGTGACGCAGGTCGGTCAGGGTGCCGGTCTCCACGTCCCGCCCGTTGCGGATGATCGTCACCCGGTCGCAGAGCGCCTCCACCTCGGCCAGGATGTGGCTGGAGAGCAGCACGGTGCGACCGTCGGCCTTCGCCCGGCGGACCCAGTGCTGGAACACCTCCTCCATCAGCGGGTCCAGCCCGGAGGTCGGCTCGTCCAGGATGAGCAGTTCGGCGTCCGAGGCGAGGGCCGCCACCAGGCCGACCTTCTGGCGGTTGCCCTTGGAGTAGGCCCGCCCCTTCTTGCGCGGGTCCAGCTCGAAGGTGTCCAGCAGCTCGGCCCGCCGGGTCGGGTCCAGACCGCCGCGCATCCGGCCGAGCAGGTCGATGACCTCGCCGCCGGAGAGGTTGGGCCAGAGCGTCACGTCGCCCGGCACGTACGCCAGCCGGCGGTGCAGGGCGACCGCGTCGCGCCACGGGTCACCGTCGAGCAGGCGGACGACCCCCGCGTCCGTCCGCAGCAGGCCGAGCAGTGCCCGGATGGCCGTCGACTTGCCGGCGCCGTTCGGGCCGAGGAAGCCATGCACCTCGCCGGTGCGGACGGTCAGGTCCAGACCGTCGAGCGCCCGGGTCCGGCCGAAGGTCTTGACCAGCCCGGACACCGCAATGGGAGTTTCCATATCTCGGAAGCTACACTCGTTTCACAAAGTTGTGAAGACAGAGTGGGCCGGGCACCATCGGGGCCCACCAGAGCACCTCAGGAAGGACCGCCATGGCAGCCGCTGACGGCCACGACCCGGTGCACCTCTTCGTCGAGCGGATGGCCCTGACCTTCGCCGAGGTCGGTTTCCCGCGAATGGCCGCCCGGGTGTTGTTCACCGTGATGAGCGCCGACGACCCGTTGACCGCCGCCGAGATCGGCGACCGGCTCGGGGTGAGCGCGGCGGCGGTCAGCGGCGCGGTCCGCTACCTCACCCAGTTCGGCATGCTGATCCGCGAGCCGGTCCCCCGGTCCCGCCGGGACCGCTACCGAATGCCGGACAACCCCTGGTACGAGGGCACCATCACCAAGACGGGGATCTACAAGACCTTCATCGACGTGGCCGAGGGCGGCGTGCTCGCCCTGAACGGTCCGGAGACACCGGCCGGCGAGCGAGTGGCGGAGATGCGCGACTTCTTCATCTTCGTCCAGGAGGAGATCGAATCGTTGGGCGAGCGCTGGCGGGCTCGCCGGGCCGCCACCGGCCACGTTCGACCCGACGAGACCTGAGCGTCAGGCCGTGTTGCCCCAGCGAGCCTGCTCCAGCATGCGGACCGCCCGGTCGTGGGCCTCCACGTTGTCGGAACGGAGCAGCGTGGTCGCCTCGTCGACCGCGTCGGTCAGCCGCCGCCACTGCGTGTCGCGCTCGCGCACCAGGTCCGACTGGGTGGCCAACTGCCGGGTCTTCACCCACAGCTCGACGAAGACCGACACCTTGGCCCGCAACACCCACGGGTCGAACGGCTTGGTCAGGTAGTCCACCGCACCCACCTGGTAGCCCCGCAGGGCGAGCTGGGCGTCCCGGTCGGCGGCGGTGAGGAAGATGATCGGCACGTGCCGGGTCCGCTCCCGGCGCTTGATGTGGCTCGCCGTCTCGAAGCCGTCCATGTCCGGCATCTGCGCGTCCAACAGGATCACCGCGAAGTCGTCCACGAGGAGCTGCTTGAGCGCCGCCTCACCGCTCTCCACCGCCACGGACTGGACCGGCAGGCCCTGGAGGATCGCCTCCAGGGCCGTCAGATTCTGCCGCCGGTCGTCCACGAGCAGCGCCTTGGCGATCTGGGTCACGAAGTCTCCTCGGTCCGGCTGCCGTTGATCCAGGACGACATCAACTCGATCAAGTCGTCCAGGTCGACCGGCTTGGTGATGTAGTCGCTGCCGCCGGCCGCGAGCGCCGACTCGCGGTCGCCCGGCATGGCCTTCGCGGTCAGGAAGACCACCGGCAGATCGGCGAACCGATGGTTGCGGCGGATCTGGCGGGTGGTCTCGTAACCGTCCTGGTCCGGCATCATGGCGTCCATCAGCACGATGTCCACCTCCGGATGCTCGGCCAACAGGCGGACGCCGTCCGCCCCGTTGTCCGAGTACAGCACGGTCATCCCGTGCAACTCCAACGCGCTGGTCAAGGCGAAGACGTTGCGGACGTCGTCGTCCACGATCAGCACCGTGGCGCCATCCAGTTGCCGGGTGGCCGGTGCCTCCGCCCGCTCCGGCAGCAACTCCAGCGGCGGCATCAGCAACGACGACGGCAGGCCGGCACGCTGCGGCGACGGGAGCTGAGGCGCGACCACGGCATCCGGGGCCAGCACCTGCGGCACGAACAGGGTGAAGGTCGAACCCTGACCGGGAGCGGACGACACGGTGATCGTGCCGCCGATCAGCCGGGCCAGATCACGACTGATCGACAGGCCCAGCCCGGTGCCGCCGTAGCGGCGGCTGGTCGTGCCGTCGGCCTGCTGGAACGCCTCGAAGATGATCGACAACTTGTCGTCGGAGATGCCGATCCCGGTGTCGATCACGGTGAACGCGATCACCTGCTGGGCATTCGTCAACGCCGGCACGTCGAAGACCGCGTTGTCCGCCGCCGGGGCGATCCGCAACGTCACCGCACCGTTGTCGGTGAACTTCACCGCGTTGGAGAGCAGGTTGCGCAGGATCTGCTGCAACCGCTGCGCGTCGGTCACCAGCGCCGGCGGCAGCTCCTTGCTCACCCGTACCTGGAAGTCCAGGTTCTTCTCCTCGGCCTGCGGTGCGAACGCCTGCTCGACGTAGCCGCGGAGCTCGGCGAAGCGGATCTCGGTCGGCTCGACGTCCATCCGGCCCGCCTCGATCTTGGACAGATCGAGGATGTCGTCGATCAGCCGCAGCAGGTCGGAACCCGACCCGTGGATGGTCTTCGCGAACTCGATCTGCTTCGGGCTGAGGTTCTGCTCCGAGTTCTCCGCCAGCAGACGGGCCAGCAGCAGCAACGAGTTCAGCGGCGTACGCAGCTCGTGGCTCATGTTGGCCAGGAACTCCGACTTGTACGCCGATGCCCTGGTCAGCTGCTGCGCCTTCTCCTCCAGGCCCAACCGGGCCAGCTCGATCTCCCGGTTCTTCGTCTCGATGTTGCCCTTCTGCTCGGAGAGCAGGGTGGCCTTCTCCTCCAACTCGGCGTTGGTGCGCTGCAACTCCGCCGACTGCTCCTGCATCTCGTGCGCCAGCCGCTGCGACTGGGCCAGCAACTCCTCCGTACGCCGGTTGGCCTGGATGGTGTTGACCGCGATGCCGATGGTGAGCACCAGCCGCTCCAGGAACGACAGGTGCAGCTCGGAGAAGGTCGACACGCTGGCGAACTCGATCACACCGAGCAGCTCCCCCTCGAACAGCACGGGGAGCACCACCAGGTCGGACGGGGGTGTCTCGGCCAGACCGGAGCGCAGGGTGAGCCGGCTGTCCGGCGAGGCGTTGACCCGGATCGTGCGGCGGGACAGCGCGGTCTGCCCGACCAAACCCTCACCCGGACCGAAGGTGACATCGTGCCCCCGCGCCACGTACCCGTACGAGGAGGTCAGCCGCAGCCGCATGCTGCCGTCGGTGTCGTCGGCCAGGAAGAAGGCACCGAGCTGGGCGTCGACCAGCGGGGTCACCTCCGTCATGATCATGCGGCAGACCTCGCCGAGGTCGCGCTGGCCCTGCAACAGGCCGCCGATCCGGGCGAGATTGGAGTCCAGCCAGCCCTGCTCTGCGTTCTTCTTGGTCGTCTCCCGGAGCGTGACGACCATCTGGTTGATGTTGTCCTTCAGCTCGGCGACCTCGCCCTGCGCCTTGACCGCGATCCGCTGGGTCAGGTCGCCCCGGGTCACCGAGGTGGACACCTGGGCGATGGCCCGCAGCTGCGTGGTCAGCGTCGAGGCGAGCTGGTTGACGTTCTCGGTGAGGTCCCGCCAGGTGCCGGAGACGCCCTTCACCTGGGCCTGACCGCCGAGCTTGCCCTCGATGCCCACCTCACGCGCGACCCGGGTCACCTCGTCGGCGAACGACGACAACTGGTCCACCATCGTGTTGACAGTCGACTTCAGCTCCAGGATCTCGCCCTGGGCGTCCACGGTGATCTTCTGCGACAGGTCACCCTTCGCCACGGCGGTGGTCACCGAGGCGATGTTGCGGACCTGACTGGTCAGGTTCGACGCCATCGAGTTCACGTCGTCGGTCAGGTCCCGCCAGGTGCCGGCAACCCCGCGCACCTGAGCCTGACCACCG
>NZ_JBICTZ010000002.1:739469-806883 GCF_043197875.1 Micromonospora sp. NPDC048935
GAGCTTGCCCTCGGTGCCCACCTCACGCGCCACCCGGGTCACCTCGTCGGCGAACGACGACAACTGGTCCACCATCGTGTTGACAGTCGACTTCAACTCCAGAATCTCGCCCCGCGCGTCCACCGTGATCTTCTGGCTCAGGTCACCCTTCGCCACCGCCGTGGAGACCTGGGCGATGTTGCGGACCTGGGCGGTCAGGTTCGACGCCATCGAGTTCACGTTGTCGGTCAGGTCCCGCCAGGTGCCGGCAACCCCGCGCACCTGAGCCTGACCACCGAGCTTGCCCTCGGTGCCCACCTCACGCGCCACCCGGGTCACCTCGTCGGCGAACGACGACAACTGGTCCACCATCGTGTTGACAGTCGACTTCAGCTCCAGGATCTCGCCGCGCGCATCCACCGTGATCTTCTGGCTCAGGTCACCCTTCGCCACCGCCGTGGTCACCGAGGCGATGTTGCGGACCTGGCTGGTCAGGTTCGACGCCATCGAGTTCACGTTGTCGGTCAGGTCCCGCCACGTACCGCTGACGCCCTTGACCTGCGCCTGACCGCCCAGGTTGCCCTCGGTGCCCACCTCACGCGCCACCCGGGTCACCTCGTCGGCGAACGACGAGAGCTGGTCCACCATCGTGTTGACGGTGTTCTTCAGCTCCAGGATCTCGCCCTGGGCGTCCACGGTGATCTTCTGCGACAGGTCGCCCTTCGCGACCGCGGTGGAGACCTGGGAGATGTTGCGGACCTGGCTGGTCAGGTTGCCGGCGAGCTGGTTGACGTTCTCGGTGAGGTCCCGCCAGGTGCCGGAGACGCCGCGGACCTGCGCCTGACCGCCGAGCTTGCCCTCGATGCCGACCTCACGCGCGACCCGGGTCACCTCGTCGGCGAACGACGACAACTGGTCCACCATCGTGTTGACGGTGTCCTTCAGCTCCAGGATCTCGCCCTGCGCCGCCACGGTGATCTTCTGCGACAGGTCGCCCTTGGCCACCGCCGTGGAGACCTGGGCGATGTTGCGGACCTGGCCGGTCAGGTTCGACGCCATCGAGTTGACGCTGTCGGTCAGGTCCTTCCAGGTGCCGGCCACGTTCGGCACCTCGGCCTGGCCACCGAGCTTGCCCTCGGTGCCCACCTCGCGGGCCACCCGGGTCACCTGCTCGGCGAAGAGCCGCAGCGTGTCGGTGAGGTAGTTCATCGTGGCGGCCAGCTCGGCGACCTCACCGCGTGCGCCAACGGTGATCTTCTGCGACAGGTCACCCTTGGCCACCGCCGTCGCCACCTGCGAGATCGACCGCACCTGGCCGGTCAGGTTCGACGCCATGGTGTTCACCGAGTCGGTGAGGTCCTTCCAGGTGCCGGCGACGCCCCGCACGTCGGCCTGGCCGCCCAGCTTGCCCTCGGTGCCCACCTCACGGGCCACCCGGGTCACCTCGTTGGAGAACGACGACAACTGGTCGACCATCGTGTTCACGGTGCGCCCGATCCGCAGGTACTCACCGCGCAGCGGCCTACCGTCGATCTCCAACGCCATGTGCTGGGACAGGTCGCCGTCCGCGACCGCCACGATGACCCGGGCGATCTCGGTGGTCGGTCGGCCCAGGTCGTCGATCAGCGAGTTGATCGCCCGCTGCCCCTCCGCCCAGGAGCCGTCCAGCCCCTCGTCGTCGAGCCGCTCGGTGAGCCGACCGTCGCGACCGACGATCCGACTGATCCGCCGCAGGTCCAGATACTGCCGTTCCTGGAGCGAGACCACCTCGTTGAAGGCGTCCGCCACCGCACCGGCCGCGCCGGCGCGGCGGGGAAGGCGGACCTTCAGGTCGCCGCGACCGATCTGTCGCAGTGCCTCGGTCAACTCACCGAGGAGCGCCTCGTGGTCGGGCACGGACGGATCCGCCACCGACTGCTTCGCCGTGGTCATCATTCCTCGCTCCACTCGGGGGCTGCCGGTCCGTGCGGACACACCGGCACCCCATATTGTGCCCGCGCGCGCCGTAGTGCCAGGGTGCGCGACCCGCCAGGTGGCCCCGGGCGCCGTCCGATCCGCCCGATCGACGCGAGGCTGGCCCCGGGGGTCGCACACCTCGCAGAGTTCGCCAACGCCACCCAAGGACGCAACGCGACGCGGCGTGTTCGGTTGGTGCCGACAAGGGACCCTTCCTCCCGGTTGGGGATGAGGGGACGCGCGGATGATGATCGGCTTGGCACCCGGTGGGGGAACGGTGGAGGATACGAGGGTGTCAGCCGAGGCGGGGCCCGCGACGGCCGGGGCCCGCGACGGGGCGACCCGGCGCGTCCGCCTGCCAGCCGACCGCCGTACGCCGGCCGCCGCGCGTGCCGTGGTCCGTTCAGTGTTGATCGAGTCACACCTGGACGAGCTGGCCAACGAGGCCCTGCTACTCACCACCGAGTTGACCACCAACGCCGTCGAGCACGCCCGCACCGAGTTGGACATCGAGGTCGTCGCCGACGAGGTCGGGTTGACCGTCACCGTCTCCGACTTCGCGCCCGGCTCGGGCGACGAGCTGACCGTGGGGGCCCGCAACGACTCCACCGAGATCGACGAGGTCTCCGAGCGGGGTCGCGGTCTGCTGCTTGTCGACCACTTCGCCAGCCGCTGGGGCACCACGTACCTGCCCACCGGCAAGGGCGTCTGGTTCCGGCTGGACCGCCCCGGCGCCGACCCGCCGGCCGGGGGCGCCCGGGTGGGCACCGACACGTCCGCGCCGAGCGCCAGCGCGATGAGCGAACTCATGCAAACCGCCCCCGACCTGTACGCGGACGATCCGCTGCCCGACTTCGCCACCAGCCTGCTCAGTCGTCTCGCCGAAGTGGTGGGAGCGGCCGGCGGCACGATCCGCCTGGACCGGGGCGACGGGCAGGGCCGCCAGGTGCTGGCCCGCTTCGGCCGACCGCCCCGCCCCGGCAGTGAGCTGCTCCGGGTGCCGCTGACGGTGCACCGCCCGTACGCCGGGGAGCTGGAGTTGGACGCCGCGCCGTCGGCGTACGCCCAGCCGTTGGCGGTGCTCACCGCCGAGCGGCTGTCGCTGCACCTGGAGAACGACCGGCTGCGCCGGGCCGACGTCCGCCGGCAGGTGTGGTTGACGTTCCTGGCCGAGGCGAGCGAGCTGCTCGCCCAGTCGTTGGACGTCGACCTGACGATGGCCCTGGTGCCGCAGTTGGTGGTGCCCCGGCTCGGCCAGTGGTGCGCGGTGCACACCGCCGACGAGTGGGGCCGGCTCCGGCTGGCGGCGGCCAGCCACGCCGACGAGTCGATGCTTCCGCAGTTGCACAAGGTGCTGGCCGAGACCGGGCCGGATTCGATCCAGGCTCGCCTGCGCGAGGCGTCCCGCAGCGCGGCGCAGATCCCCCTGGGCGGGCCGATGGAGGGTTTCGCGGTCCCGCTGATCGCGCGGGGGCAGCGGCTCGGCACCCTGGCGGTGGGGCGGCACCAGCGGCACCGACACGACCCGGACGAGGTGGCCGTGTTGGAGGACGTGGCCCGACGGGCCGCGCTGGCCATCGAGAACGCCCGCATCCACGCCGAACGCCGCCGCGTGGCGCAGACGCTTCAGCAGTCCCTGTTGCCGCCGGTGCTGCCGTTCGTGGACGGGATCGGCTTCGCCGCCGAGTACGTCCCGACCGGTGACGACGCGGAGGTGGGGGGCGACTTCTACGACCTGGTGCCGCTGCCCGACGGGCGTTGGCTGGTGGTGATCGGTGACGTCTCGGGCAAGGGTGTCCAGGCCGCCGCCGTGACCGGGCTGGTCCGGGACGTGATCCGGGTGCTGGTCGGCGACGGCAAACCGTTGCCGGAGGCGTTGGCGCGGCTCAACGAGACGCTCGTCGAGCGGGGTGGCGGACGCTACTGCACATTGGCGCTGGCGGCGGTCGGGCCGGGCCAGGGCGACAAGTTGGACGTGTCGCTGCATCTGGCCGGGCACGACCAGCCGCTGCTGCTGGCCGGCGCGGGCGGAGCGGAATTCGTCGGCACCGGCGGCACCGCGCTCGGCCTGCTCGACACGATCACCTCGCCAACGGCGAAGATCACGCTCGCGCCGGGCGACTCACTGATCTTCTACACCGACGGTGTCACCGAACGACGGCGCGGCCGGGAGCTGTTCGGCACGGACCGACTGCGGGACGCGGCCGCCCCTCTGGCCGGCTATTCGGCCGACGTGGTGGCCGCCCGGCTGCGCTCCGTCGCGATCAACTTTTCGGTGGAGCCGCCCCGGGACGACATCGCCATCCTGGTGCTCCGCAACGACGCGACCTGACCGGGGCGATCGGCGGCGGCGATGTCAGAGGCCGCCCGGGAGACGCCCGGGGGCGAGCCGGTGCTCCGGATCGAGGTGCTCCTTGGCCTCGCGCAGTTGGGCCAGGCCGGCCAGGTCGCCCCAGAGGTCGACGGCCTGGCGGACGGCCGCCGGAGCGGAGACCACCACGCAGCGGCCCTGCCGGGCCAGCAACACCCCTCGGACGGCGGCCAGGATGGACGCCACGCGGCTGGGGGCCAACGCTCCGGGCAGTGCCGCGTGCACCACACCCAGCCCGGCGGACCCGCGCACCGGCACCGGCGTGCCGGTGGCGTCGCGTAACGCGTAGACGGCGGCGTGCAGATCGCCGATCGGCACCTCCAGACGCAGCGCCGTGTCGCCCGGAGCGAACGGGTAACGACGCCACCACGTCGGCGCGGAGTGGGCGATCGTCGCCTCGCCGTCCAGCAGGCCGACCAGGCGCTCGGCGCGTTCGGTGACGTCGGCGGGACCGCCCTCCAGCAGCACCACCAGGCTCCCCGCCCGGGACGGGACACCGGCCCGGCCGGACATCGACGGGTGGCGCTCCCGGGCCGTCGCGGACGGGTGGCCGGGCGGGTACGGCGAACGTGGCCGGAGGGTGCCGCCCGGCAGGTCCAGCTCGACAGCCGCCGGCTCCAGTCGGACGGCGAGGATCGTCCGGATCAGCTCGTGCACCTCCAGCGGCGTCCACACCGGGCGGGACACCCAGAGCCGGCTCGCCGGCAGCGGCTGCACCCGCAGACTCGCCGAGACCAGCACACCGAGCGCACCCTGGGAACCACAGAGCAGCCGGGCCAGGTCGAGACCGGGTGCGCCACCCCCGGCGCTGACCAACTCACCGTCGGCGGCGAGGTAACGGACGCCGAGCAGTTGGTCGCAGGGGCTGCCGTGACGGTGGCGCAACGGGCCGGTCTCGCCGGCGGCGAGCACCCCGCCCAGGGTCGCGCCGGGCGACGGTGCATCCATCGCCAACCGCTGCCCGGTGCGCTCCAGCGTGGCCTGCACGGCTCGAAGCGGGGTGCCGGCACCCACCTCGGCCACCGGCGCGCCGGCCGGCTCGTGACCGATGCCGGCCAGTCGGCCGGTGTCGAGCATGATGTCGACCTGCACGGGCGTCGCACCCCAGTCGATCTTCGTGCCGGCACCTCGGGGGACCACCGCCAGGTCGTGCGCGGCAGCCAGGCGTAGCACCTCGGCGGCGGCGTGCGGACCGCCCGGCACCGCCACCCAGCGCGCCCGCCGCCCCGCCACCTCGTCGGCCGCGCCGCCGAGCCGGGAGAACGGCGGACCGCAGATCGCCGCCAGCCGCCGGGTGATCTCGTGAGCGCCGGACCGGCCGAGGGAACTCGCTGCTGCCGCCATGCCGGCTATCGTACATGTGTTCGAAGAAGGCGCCGACGCGGACCCGGTTGTCACGGGTACGGCGTACAGCGGGTGCTGGCCGGTAACGTGGCCGCCGTGACCACCGAGACTGCCCCGCCCGCGGCGAAGCGGGTGCCCAGCGAGCGCAGCCACCACGGCGACACCGTCGTCGACGAGTACGCCTGGCTCGCCACCAAGGACGACCCGGAGACGATCGCCTACCTGACCGCCGAGAACGCGTACACCGACGCACGCACGGCGCACCTGGCCGCGCTCCGCGCGGACCTCTTCGAGGAGACCCGCCAACGCACCAGGGAGACCGACCTGTCCGTGCCGACCCGCAAGGGTGGGCACTGGTACTACACCCGGACGGTCGAGGGGCAGCAGTACGGGGTGCAGTGCCGGCGCGCCGTGCGCGACGGTGAGGTCGACCCGCCGGTCAGCGCGGAGGGCGCCCCCCTCGACGGGGAGGAGGTGCTGCTCGACGGCAACCTGCTGGCCGAGGGGCACGACTTCTTCTCGCTTGGCACGTTCGACGTCAGCCCGGACGGTCGCTGGTTGGCCTACTCCACCGACTTCTCCGGCGACGAGCGGTTCACCCTGCGCGTGAAGGACCTGACCACCGGCGAGTTGCTGCCGGACGAGGTCCCGGACACGTCCTACGGCACGGCCTGGTCGGCCGACGCATCGGCGTTGTTCTACGTGACCGTGGACGACGCCTGGCGACCAAACCGGGTCTGGCGGCACACCGTCGGTTCCGCCGCCGCCGACGACGTGGTGGTCCACCAGGAGGACGACGAGCGGTTCTGGGTGGGCGTCGAGCTAACCCGGTCGGAGAAGTTCATCCTGATCGACATCCACAGCAAGGTGACGAGCGAGGTGCTGGTGATCCCCGCCGGCAACCCGACCGGCACGCCGGCCGTGATCGCCCCCCGCCGGCAGGGCGTCGAGTACGCGGTGGAGCACCACGGCCACCGTTTCCTGATCCTGCACAACGACGGCGCGGAGGACTTCGCGCTGGCGTTCACCTCGGCGGACACGCCGGGCGACTGGGTGCCGCTGATCGAGCACTCCCCCGGCACCCGCCTGGAGGCCGTGGACGCCTTCGCCAACCATCTCGTGGTGTCGCTGCGTACCGACGGGCTGACCGGGCTGCGGGTGTTGCCGGTGGGCAGCGACGACGCGTACGACATCAACTTCCCCGAGCCGCTGTACAGCGTCGGGCTGGACGCCAACCCGGAGTACCGCACCGGGCAGGTCCGCCTGCGCTACTCCTCGCTGACCACGCCCGACTCGGTGTACGACTACGGCCTGGTCACCCGGCAGATGGTGCTGCGCAAGCAGAAGCCGGTGCTGCCCGGGCCGGACGGCCGACCGTACGACCCGGCCGAGTACGAGCAGCACCGGGACTGGGCGCTCGCCGACGACGGCACCCGCGTGCCGATCTCCCTGGTCTGCCGGGTCGGCACCCCCCGCGACGGCTCGGCGCCCTGCGAGCTGTACGGCTACGGCTCGTACGAGGCCAGCATGGACCCGTGGTTCTCGGTGGCCCGACTGTCGCTGCTGGACCGGGGCGTGGTCTTCGCGGTGGCACACACCCGGGGCGGCGGCGAGCTGGGTCGGCGTTGGTACGACCAGGGCAAGCTGCTGGCCAAGAAGAACACCTTCACCGACTTCGTCGCCTGCGCCCGACACCTGGTCAAGGCCGGCTGGACGGCCAGCGACCGGCTGGTCGCCCGGGGGGCCTCGGCCGGTGGCCTGTTGATGGGCGCGGTGGCGAACCTGGCACCGGACGCGTTCACCGGCATCGTCGCGCAGGTGCCGTTCGTGGACCCGCTCACGTCGGTCCTCGACCCGTCCCTGCCGCTTACCGTCACCGAGTGGGAGGAGTGGGGCAACCCCCTGGAAGACCCCGAGGTGTACGCGTACATGAAGTCCTACGCGCCGTACGAGAACGTGGCCGCCGTGGACTACCCGGCGATCCTCGCGGTGACCAGCCTCAACGACACCCGGGTGCTCTACTCGGAGCCGGCGAAGTGGATCGCCCGGCTGCGGGCGGTCGCCCCGGGTGGCGACTACCTGCTCAAGACCGAGATGGGTGCCGGGCACGGTGGCCCGAGCGGTCGTTACGACGCCTGGCGGGAGGAGGCGTTCATCAACGCCTGGATCCTGGACCGCATCGGCCGCGCCTGACGACGGGGGCGGCGGCGATGACCGACGAGGACGGGCAGGGGTCGGCACCCCGCCGTGCCTCCGCGTGGATGATCCTCGCCGTGGTCGCCGCCGCCCTGCTCGTCTGCTGCTGCTCCGCCGCCGTGGGCCTGGCGATCTCCTGGTCGGCTGGGCTCTTCCACGCGGCAGCCTGACCGGCCCGCGGCTGACGCCGAGGAGGCTTCAGCCGCGCCCGGCGCCGATCAGCGCTGCCGCCTCGCCGGTGCGCACTATCCGTTGCCAGCGCAGCCGGTTGCCGATCAGCGCGGTGACCACCGACTGCACCACCACCAGGTACATGAGCTGCCGGTAGACCAGTTGCTGGAACGGCAGCGTCCACAGTGGCCCGTACCGCTCCCGGTCCAGTCGCAGCGCGTACGCGGCGGTGGCCGCCTGGAGCAGCAGCAGCCCCGCCCAGGCCAGGGCGAGGGTCGACCAGGGCAGGAAGAGCAGGCCGTACACGGCGAACACGTCGACCGCCGGCGCGGTGAGCGGCAACACGATCTGGAACACCGTGAGGTACGGCAGCCCGCGTCGGCCCAGCTTGCCGCCGGCGCCCGACTCACGCAGCGCGTGTCGGTGCTTCCACATCGCCTGCATCGTGCCGTAGCACCAGCGGTAGCGCTGTCGCCAGAGTTGGCGCAACGACGACGGAGCTTCGGTCCAGGCGATGGCCGACTCCTCGTAGACGACCCGCCAGCCGGCCCGGAGCACCTTCATGGTCAGGTCGGTGTCCTCGGCCAGCGTGTCCGACGGCACCCCACCCACCCTCAGCAGCACCTCGCGGCGAAACGCGCCGATCGCGCCGGGGATGGTCGGCATGCACTCCAGCACGTCGTACATCCGTCGGTCGAGGTTGAAGCCGATCACGTACTCCAGGTGCTGCCACCGGCCGAGCAGCCGACGCCGGTTGGCGACCTTGGTGTTGCCGCTGATCGCACCCACCGACGGGTCGGCGAAGCCCTGCACCAGGCGGTGCACCGTGTCCGGCTGGAAGACGGTGTCACCGTCGACAAGTACCAGCAGGTTCGCCCGGGCGGCCCGGATGCCGGTGTTCAGCGCCGC
This sequence comes from Micromonospora sp. NPDC048935, assembly GCF_043197875.1. Taxonomy (NCBI): domain Bacteria; kingdom Bacillati; phylum Actinomycetota; class Actinomycetes; order Micromonosporales; family Micromonosporaceae; genus Micromonospora; species Micromonospora sp. NPDC048935. The sequence goes on from NZ_JBICTZ010000002.1 coordinate 748,396, forward strand.
CGGCCGGGACCATCGACGGCGAGGCGTCGATGCCGGCGGAGACGGTGGTGAAGTGGTAGCCCTGATCGCCCAGCGCGGGCAGCAGGCGGTCCAGCGCGGCGAGGGTCTGCGCCCGGTCACCGCCGCCGTCGTGCATCAGCACCACCGCTCCCCGCCCGCGCTTGGGGGTGGCCGCCCGCACGATCTGGTCGGCCCCGGGGCGCTGCCAGTCCTTGGTGTCCAGGTCGGCGAGGACAGCGACGTGCCCGGTGCCGGCGGCGGCGCGCAACGCGGCGTACTCGGACCCGGTCAGCGCCGTCGGCACCGAGGAGAACGGTGGCCGCAGCAGGGTCACCTCCCGGCCGGTGGCCGAGGCGACCGCCTTGCGGGTCAGCGACAGTTCGAGATCACGCCGCCAGGGCGACACGTCGACGAGGTTGGCGTGGGTGAACGTGTGCGACCCGATCTCGTGCCCCTCGGCGAGGATCCGCCGGACCAGTTCGGGATGCTCGTTGACCCGGGCGCCCACCACGAAGAAGGTGGCGTGCGCGCCGTGCCGGCGCAGCACGTCCAGGACCTGCGGCGTCCAGCGTGGGTCCGGCCCGTCGTCGAAGGTCAGCGCGATGGTGCGGTCCGGCAGCGCCCGGCTGGCCGGTTCGGCGCGATCCAGCCGCAGCACCGGGCCGCCCGAGGTGACGGCGGCCGGGACGTCCGGCGCGGCCCGCGCGGTGGCGTTGCCCGAGCCACCGGCGAGGCCACTCACCAGGCCGTTGACGGTGAGCGCCGCGAGCAGCAGGAGCAGCCCGAGCAGGAGCAGCAGCCAGTGGGCCCGAGGGTCACGCCGGGCCACGTGTCTCGCCATCGTCACTGCGGCTTACCGGGTGACTTGCTCGGCTTGGCGGTGTTGCGGTGCTCGTCGCCACGACCCGGACGATCGGTGGCGGACGGCGCTCCGGTGGCCGTGGCGGTCGTGGTGGGGGGTCGGCTTCCGGTGGTCGGGGTGGCCCGCGGCAGCGGCGCCGACGTGCTGGTGGCCGACGACGGCGACGGCGAAGTGGCCACCCGGGGCTGGTTGACCCCGTCCACGCCGGCCTCCACCGGGCGCGTCCCCCGGGAGTCGTCCGACCAGCCGGGCAGCGGCACCGAGGAGTCCAGGAAGAGCCCCGCGGCGATCAAGGCGAGGCTGGTGAGCAGGCCAAGGCCCATGGCGGTGCCCGCGAGGACGGTCAGCCGCCGACGACGCCCGGTGCCGTCGACGAACACCGGCGGGGCGGAGCCCGGTTGGTTGTGCATCTGGCGAACTCCCACTGTTGCCGTGCCGGGACCGTCCGGTCCGACACCGGAGACCCGACCGTCCGGGCCTCTGGTGCACACAGCGACACCGCCACCAGCGGTGTTACATCGACTCAGGCCGTGCGCAGCTCGTCCAGCGCCGTGCTGGCGCGCAGGAAGAGCAGGCCGACACCGACCGTCACCAGCACCGCGCCCAACGCGCCGGCGCCGAGCCAGGCCAACTGCTCCAGTGGTACGGCAACGGCTCGCTGGATCTCGGGGGTGTACACGATCCGGGTGTACTGCTCGCGGGTGGCCGGGTCGTCACAGAGCGCTGCCGTGGCCTCGCAGATCTCCGTCGACGAGACGCCCGTCGACACCTCCGAGACGAGCCCTCGGCCGAGCAGGGTGCCCACGGTGAGCGCCAGCAGGATCGCCGGCACCGCCGGGGTCAGCGCCTGCCAGGCCACCGACCGGCTCAGGGTCGCTCGGGGCACCCCGGTGGCAACCAACGCGGCGTAGGCGCGTCGGCGGGCGACGATCCCCTCGACCAGCGCGACGATCAGCCCGCCCGTCGCGATCAGGATGGCCACCGCGACCGCGGCGTCGACCAGATTCATCGTGGACAGATAGAAGGTGTCCGCGCCACCGTTCGCACGGACGAGCTGGCCCTGGTCCCGATCGAGCTGCTCCCTGGCGACGAAGTAGGCGCGTTGGGCGGCGGCACCCCCGCCGAAGATCAGGGCGGCGAGCAGCGCCGCGAACGTGCGGCTGCCCGCCCACGGGTCGGCCATCAACCGGCCCGCCGCCAGCAGCGCCGCGGGCCGGCGGGCGTGCCGACGCAACAACCGCCCGCAGTGGTACGAGATCCAGCCGGTGCCGATCACCACCCCGATCATCGCCGCGAGCGCACCCACAGCGAACAGCAGCGGCACCAGCCAGCCGAGCACCTCGGCGTTGCCGTCGAGCTGGTACATGGCCGGCCGGACCGCGAGGAACGAGGTCAGGCCCAGCCCGATCAGGAGCCCGGCCCACGGACCCGGACCACGCTCGCGGGCGGCCTTACGGGTCACCCCGAGCGGGCTGGTGGTGACCGTCCGCAGCATCAGTGCGGTGGCCAGCGCCGCGACGACCGGCAGACCGAGCACCACCGCGGCCAGTACGCCTGTCGACGGCAGCACGTCGGTGGGCAGGGCCAGTCGATCTCGCACGTCCGGCCGGTGCAGCAGGTCGCGGCCGAGCAGGTAGACACCCAACCCGGCGAGCGTGCCGAGCAGGGCGGCCATGCCGGTCTCCAGCACCACCAGCCGGGTGACCTGGCCGGGGGTGGCACCGGCCAGCCGGAGCGCGGCCAACCGGCGGTCCCGTGCCGGCGCACCGAGCCGGGCGCACTGCCCGGCCAGCGCCAGCACCGGGATCATCAGCATCAGCAGCGCGAACGCCGTCCCGCCCCGCAACCCGGGCTCCACGAGCAGAGCGTTGTGGTACTGCTCCGACCACCTGTTCGGGTTCTCATCCGTCGCGGCAGGCGTGGGGATGGCCAGCACGGTGAGCGCCGCGAGCCCGGCCAGGGTCGCCAGCAGGGCGCTGAGCGCGGTGAGCACCACCCGCGCGGTGTCGGTGCGGGTGCCGGCGAGCGCGAGGCGGACCAGCGTCGCCGGTCTCACCGGGCGCCACCGGCCAGCGGCACGTCGAGCCCCAGGCCGGTGTGGTCCACCAGGCCGTCGCGCAGCACGATCTCCCGATCGGCGTACGCGGCGATCCGCGGCTCGTGGGTGACCAGCACGACGGCGGTGCGCTGCTCACGGGCGAGGCGGACCAGATGGGTGAGCACCTGCTCGCCGGTGAGCGTGTCCAGTGCGCCGGTCGGCTCGTCGGCGAAGAGCACCCGCGGCTCGGTCACCAACGCCCGTGCGGTGGCGCAGCGTTGCTGCTAGCCACCGGACATCTCACCCGGCCGCACGTCGGCCACCTCCTCCACGCCGAACCGTGCCAGCCAGGTGAGCGCCGCCGTCCGTGCCTCTCGCCGCCCCGTGCCGGCGAGGAGCAGGGGCAGGGCGACGTTCTCCGCGGCGGTCAACTCGGCGACCAGTTGGCCGAACTGGAACAGCACCCCGAACTCGGAGCGCCGCAGTCGGGACCGGGCCTTCTCCGACCAGGTGTCGATGCGGTGCCCGCGCCAGGTGACCTCGCCGACGTCCGGTCGGAGGATCCCGGCCAGGCAGTGCAGCAGCGTCGACTTGCCGCAGCCGCTCGGGCCGGTGACGGCGACGATCTCACCCTCGGCCACGTCGAGCGTCACGCCGCGCAGCGCGGGTGTCGGGCCGTACGCCCGAACCACGCCGCGAGCCTGGAGTTGCGTCACGGATGCACCTCCCGGTGCCAGTCGGAGACCCGGCCCAGGGTGGCGTGCAGCCACCGCAGGTCCGCGTCGAGGTGGGTGATCGCGTAGTCGACCGCTACCACGTCGCTGAGGGTGGCGGTCGGATCGACCTTGACCGCTGTCAGCTCACGCAGTCGTGCGGTGTGCGCGGCGCGCTGGGCGATCAGGTAGGACCGGGCCCGGTCGACGTCGGCGACCAGGAGCGCCACCACGACCTTGGCGAAGAGCGTGCTGGCCACGTACGGCATGGGTGGTTCGACAGTGGTGAGCCACTGGTCGAGCGTGGCCCACCCCTGGTCGGTCAGCGCGTACGCCGTGCGATCCGGCCCGGCCGCGCGGTCCTGCCCGGCGGTGGCCACCAGGCCGTCACGTTCCAGTCGGCCAAGGGTGGCGTAGACCTGCCCGAAGGCCAGCGGGCGAGCCCGGGGCAGTCGCTCGTCGTGTGCACGCTTCAGCTCGTAGCCGTGCCGGCTGCCAGCAGCCAACAACCCGAGCAGAACATGCGGCGTAGACACCCGCCCCACTATTCACCGAGCGAATAGACAAGTCAACACCCCACCCCTCCCCCCTCCCCCACCCCCTCCCCCCTCCCCCTCCCCCTCCCCCTCCCCCCGTTGATCATGAGGTTATTGCCACGACACGCCGCAGAGACGCGCGATAACTCCATGATCAATGGGCGCAGAGGGGGTGGGGGTCGGGGTGGGTGGGGTGGGGGTTACGGGGTGGTGGGCCAGGTGGGGGTGCGGCCGGTCTGGGTCAGCAGGTGGGCCAGGTCGGGAGTCGAGGTCGGGGTAGCGGGGCTCGGCACCGGCTCGGCGAAGACGCCCATCTTGCGGGCGGTCGGGCCCAACTGCTCGACCAGCCCGTGCAGCTCGGCCACCACCTCCGGGGCCGGCTGGTACGGCTGGCCGGTGGCGACGGCGAGGTCCCAGCCGTGCACGGTCAGGTCCAGCAGAGCCATCCCACCGATGACGGCCTGCGGCATGCCCATGCCCGGCGACACACCCTCCAGGGTGGACGGGTCCGACCAGGCGGCGACCAACCTGTCGGTCTCCGTCCTGAACCGGTCCCGCCAGCCGTCGGCCAGGTGATCGGGCTTCTCGGCCCACTCCACCTGCCGCTTCTCGGCCAGATCCTGGAAGTTGACCACCACCTCGAACAGGTGGTTGAGCAGATCGCGCACCACGTAGTCCCGGCACGGTGTGGCCAGGTCGAGTTGGTCGTCGGTGATGCCCCGCACCACATCGACGGTTCGCGGCGCGGCAGCCGCCAGCAGGTCGCTAGTCTGAGTGGTCATAGGGCCAGCGTATGAGGGTGGTCTTGAATAAATGCGACATCGACCGCGCGGCGACAGCAGGGGCATCCTCGACCCCGGGCGCCTGCTGCGCGAGGTGCGCTTCCGTCGGCACCTGCCGGTGGAGTCGCTACGCCCGTGGGTGGAGCACTACTGGCTGATCGACTGGGCGTTGGGCACACCGTTCGAGCAGCGCGTCGTGCCCCATCCGGCGGTGAACGTGGTGTTCCGGCGAGACGGTGACGGGCCCGAGTCCGGCGAGGTGGCCGGGGTGGGCCGCGACCTGTTCCGGATCACGCTCACCGGCACCGGCCGGGTGTGCGGGGTGCAGTTCCGCCCCGGTGGGTTCCACTCGTTCTGGCGGCGGCCGGTCACCGAGCTGACCGGCCGCCGGGTGCCACTGCCCGCTGGCCGGCTGGCCGTACCCCAGAAAATGATGTGCGGCGCCACCGACGACGAGCGCTGCCGCGCGTTGGACGCCCTGCTCACCGCCTGGGCTCCGGAGCCGGATCCGATGGCCGAGGAGGCCGTCCGACTGGCCGAGGCGATCCGCACCGACCGGACGGTGCTGCGGGTCGACGACTTCGCCGCGCGGCACGACGTTCCGGTTCGCCGGTTGCAGCGGCTCTTCATGGAGTACGTGGGGGTCGGGCCGAAGTGGGTGATCCGCCGCTACCGGCTCCAGGAGGCCGTCGAACAGGCCGCCGGCGGCCCACTGAGCTGGGCGGACCTCGCCGCCGACCTGGGCTACAGCGATCAGGCCCACCTGGTCCGCGACTTCACCGCCGTGGCCGGGGTGTCTCCCGCCGCGTACGCCCGCTCGGTGCACTGAGGCCGGCGCCACCTCAGCGGCGGCGCAGGACCACCACGGCGACGTCGTCCTGAATCTCCGGTGGGGCCAGCTCCACCAGCAGCCGGGCGCAGAACCGGTCCAGGTCGTCGTCGACGGTGGCGCAGACCGCGGCGAGCGCGGCCAGCCCCTCGTCGATTGTCGCGTCCCGCCGCTCGATCAGCCCGTCGGTGTAGAACACCAACGTGGCCCCGGCCGGCAGCACGAACTCCAGGTCGGCCGGGCGAGGCGCGCGGACGCCGAGCAGCGGCGCGGAGTGCTGCACGAACTCGACCTTGCCACCCAGGTTGAGCACCGGCGGAAGATGCCCGGCACTGGCCAGCCGGACCCGCCCGGTCGGCGGGTGCAGCAGGAGTACGCAGAGCGTGGCGATCTCGTTGGGCAGCAGTGTCCGCATCAGCTCGTTGACCCGGTGCAGGATCTCGCCGGGCTGGTGCCCCTCGACCGCGTACGCCCGCACCGCGTGCCGCAGCTCGGCCATCACTGTCGCCGCGTGCAGCGAGTGGCCTGCCACGTCGCCGATGGCCAGCAGCAGGTGCCCGTCGAGCATCACCAGCTCGTAGAAGTCGCCGCCCACCTCGGTCTGCGCGCTGGCCGGCTCGTAGCGCACGGCGAGGTCCAGGCCGGCGACGGTGGGCAGCCCGCGCGGGAGCAGGCTGCGTTGGAGGGTGACGGCGATCCGGTGCTCCTCGTCGAACGAGCGTTGCCCCTCCACGGCCGCCGCCACCGCCTGGGCCAACTGCTTGAGCACCGGGGTCCGAGCGGTCTGGGTGGCGGTCGGGACCACCACGTACAGCGGGGCCCGGTCCTCGCGCAGCCGGGCGGCGGCGACGGTCACCGTGTCGTCCGCCGGCCAGTCGACGAGCGCCCAGCTCGCCGGGGCCTGCACCCGGACGGTGGCGCCGGTCGGCACTCCGGTGTCGTCGACGACCCACGGCACCACGGCGGCCGTCGCGCCGGGACCGACGCAGATCCCCGCGAGACAGTCACCGTCGAAGGTTTCGGCGATCACCGCCGCCGGGCTCTTGAAGATCTGCGCGGCGCCCTCGGCGGCGGCCTCCAGCAGGCGTGTGAAGGTCGGCGCGGCGTGCACCGCCACTGTCGTGTCGGCCAGCCCGAGCAGCCGCTCGGCGAGCAGTTCGGCGCGCTGCCGGGCCTGGTAGTAGCGCAGCACCGCCCGGGTGGTGGCGATCAGCTCTTCCGGCTCGATCGGCTCGGTCAGGTACGCGTCCGCGCCCCGGGTCAGCCCCTGGGCTCGGTCGGCCACGTCGACGGCGTGCGCCGACACGTGGATCACCGGCATCACCGGGTGCCGGGCCTTGATCTGTTCGCAGACCTCGTACCCGCTCAGGTCGGGCAGCCGCACGTCGAGGACGACAAGGTCGATCCGGTCCACCTCGGCCCGGGCCAACGCCTCGGCGCCGTTCTCGGCTTCGAGCACCGTGAACCCGGCCCGGGTCAGCCAGCTGACCAGCAGGTAGCGCTTGGTACGACTGTCGTCGACGACCAGGATGGTTGCCGGCATGCCGTCCATGCTGTCACGCCCCGCCGACGGGCAGGGAGATGGTGAATGTGCTGCCCCGGCCCGGCACGCTTGTCAACTCCAGTGTCCCGCCGAGCAGTGTCGCCAACCGCCTGGCGTACGGCAGGCCGAGGCCGGTGCCGCCGACCCGGGTGGCGCCCGGCACCTGGTAGAACTCCTCGAAGATCCGGTCGTGCAGCTCGGTAGCGATGCCGGGGCCGGTGTCACTGACCTCGAAGTTCCACCGGTCGCCGTGCTGGCGCGCCCGCAGTCGCACCTCGCCGCGCTCGGTGAACTTCAACCCGTTGTGCAGCAGGTTGCGCAGCACCTGGCCGAGCAGTACCTCGTCGGTGCGCAGCGTGGCCGGCGCGGTCGGCTCCTCCACCACCAGCTCCACCCCCGGGCGGGTGGCCAGGGCACGCAGTGTGCCGCGCAGTTGGCCGAAGACCGGCCGCAGGTCGACTTCCGCCCAATCCGGCTCGATCCGGCCGGACTCCGCCTTGGCGAGGTCCAGTAGTTCGTTGACCAGATTGAGCAGGTCTGCCGCCGACGAGCGGATCAGATCGACCTGGCGACCCTGCTCCTCGGTGAGCGGGTCGGAGGCGGAGTCGGTGAGCAGCCGCCCCAACCCGATGATCGCGGTGACCGGGGCGCGCAGCTCGTGGCTGACGTTGGCCAGGAAGCGGCTCTTCGACTCGCTCGCCGCGCGCAGTTGCGCCGACTTCTCGTCCAACTCGGCGTAGAGGGCGACGACACCCCGGTTGGTCTCCTCCAACTCCTCGGTGAGCTGGTTGTAGAGCGCCAGCACCCCCCGGTTGGTCTCGGCCAACTCCTCGTTCAGCACGGCCAACTCGTCGCGCTGACTGCGCACCTCGTCGAGTGCGGCGATGAGTTGCCCGTTCTGCACTGTCAACTCGTCCAGCGCGCTGGCCGGCGCGGTACGGCCGAGTTCCGTACGGAACTCGGCGAGCCGCTCCGGGGTCGGCGTCGGCGCGCTGGCCGGAACTCGTCGGGACATCCGTACGACCGTAACCCCCTCGACGGTCGACACGCTCAGTGTGTCGACCAGTCGGGACACCGCGCCGGACTGCGGCTGGTAACCGCCGTCCGGGAGCGCCGCCACCGGGGCCAGGTCGGCGCGCAGGTGGAACCGGCCGTCTGCGCCCTCGTCGACGTGGAAGGAGACGTCCGCGCCGCCGGTCGTCCGCAGCAGGTCCCGGGCCACCTCGCTGAGCGCGGTGGCGATCCGCACCTGGTCCTGGCGTTCGAGACCGACCACGGTGGCCACCTCGCGGCCCCGTTGGCGGATCACGAAGATGTCCTGCTCGACCCGCAGCGCCATCTGCAGCAACGGCAGCGCCGGCTCGGCGGTCATGCCCAGGCCCTCGCGACAAGTACGCAGGCGTCATCACGTCGCACACCCGCGTCGCGCAGCAGTGTCGCGGCCATCACCAGCGGGGATCGTTCCGCCAGGCCCGGGTAGTCGGTCAACCGCCAGCGGTCGACCACACCGTCACTGTGCATCACCAGTCGGGCGCCCGGACCGAGCGGGTAGTCGTACTCCCGGATCGTCGGCCGCTGGTGGCCGGCGATGCCGGGCAGTGACACCAGCCCTCGGCGCTGACCGTCACCCTCGACGACCACGCCGGAGATGTTACCCAGGCCGGCGTAGCGCAGCATGCCGGCCGCCGGCTCCAGCTCGGCGACCGCGAGCGCGGCGCCCCGGGTGTGCGACATGCTCCGGTGCAGGTGACCGACGACCGCCGCCGGTGGCCCGGCGGGGGCGTTCCGGAACGCGGCGAGCGCCGCGTCGGTGGCGGCGGCGGCCAGCGGACCATGCCCCAACCCGTCGCTGACCAGCACCTGGTGCCGCCCGTCGGCGACCCGGACGGCGTACCCGTCGCCGCTGACCGTCTCGCCGTTCAGCGGTCGGGTGAGGGCACCCACCCAGGACGGCGGCGGCGGCTCCGCCGGCCAGACCTGCACGGCGAGGACGGTGCCCCGGCCGGGCAGCGAGTATCCGTCGAACCAACTGGCCTGCCGGACGATGGCGCCCAGACCGATGCCGAGCGTGCCGGTGGTGGAGTGCCCGTCCCGCGACGAGACGGTCAGGTCGGCCATGCCGGGCCCGGAGTCGATGGCGATCAGCTCCACGCCGGCCTCCCCGGCACGGCGTACCGGCCGCAGCAGCAGGACACCCTCGTCGGCGTGCTTGACCAGGTTGCTGGTCAGCTCGGCGGCGACGATGGCCAGGTCCGCGATGCGTACCGCGCTCAACTCCACCTGCGCGCCGAGGCGTTCGGCGGCACGCCGCACGGCGCTCGCCGCGCTGCTGGCCTCCACCCGGAACCAGATGCCACTGTCGGTGACCGCGTCGGCGTTCACCGGGACCACTTGGTGACCGTGATCCGCGTGCCGGCCTCCGGGGATGTCTCGATCTCGAATTCGTCGACCAGTCGCCGGGACCCGCTGAGCCCGAGGCCGAGCCCGCCGCCGGTGGTGTAGCCGTCGGTCAGGGCCAGGTCCAGGTCCGGGATGCCGGGCCCGGAGTCGGCGAAGACGATCCGCACGCCCTTGCGTCGCCCGTTGTCCACGGTCGTCACCTCGACCGAGCCGCCGCCGCCGTACACCAGGGTGTTGCGGGCCAACTCGCTCGCCGCGGTCACCACCTTGGTCTGGTCGACCAGGGACAGCTTGACGGCGACGGCCACGGACCGGACCAACTGCCGGACCCGCACCACGTCCTCGTCGCTGCGGACCGCCTGCGCCTGCGGGGGGCCCAGGTCGATGTCCGCGGTCACGTCGTGGCCGTCTCGGCGTCCGGCTCGTCGTCGAGCTGATAGTCGAGCAGTTCGTCGGCGTGGGCCGCCGCGATCAGCTCCATGCCGCGCTCGACGTTCAGCGCGGTACGGATGCCGTTGAGCGACAGCCCCAGTTCGACAAGGGTGATGGCGACGGCGGGGCGCATCCCGACCACCACCGTTTCCGCGTCGAGCACCTTGGAGATCGACGCGATGGTGGAGAGCATCCGCCCGACGAAGGAGTCGACGATGTCCAGCGCGGTGATGTCGATGATGACGCCGTGGCAGCCGGTGTCCACGATCCGCTCGGCGAGATCGTCCTGAAGCTGGACCGCCGTCTGGTCGGACATGTCCAACTGGATGGAGACGAGCAGGATGTCGCCGATCTTGAGGATCGGCACCCGTTCCATCAGACGCCCCGACGCGGCTGGCGGCGGGCGGTCTCCACCCCGGTGAGCCGCAGCACGTGGCGCAGCGCGTCGGCGAGGCTCGCCTTGGTGGCGATGTCGCCGAACTCGATGCCGAGAGCGACGATCGTCTGCGCGATCTGCGGGCGGATGCCGGAGATGATGCAGTCGGCGCCCATCAGCCGGGCGGCCACCACGGTCTTCAGGATGTGCTGGGCGACCTGGGTGTCCACCGCCGGGACGCCGGTGATGTCGATGATCGCGTACGGGGAGCCGGTGTCGACGAGCGTCTGCAACAGCCGCTCCATCACGACCTGGGCCCGCGCCGAGTCCAGGGTGCCGACCAGCGGGACGGCCACCACGCCCTCCCAGAGCTTGACCACCGGCGTGGAGAGCTCCAGCAACTGCTCGGCCTGGTCGGCGATCAGGCTCTCCCGGGTGCGGACGAAGCTCTCGAAGGTGAACAGGCCCATCTCGTCGACGAGCTTCGAGAAGGCGACGTAGTCGTGCAGCGCGTTGGCACCGCCGGCCTCCTGCACCAACTCGGCCAGCACGTCCTTGAGCGCGAAGATGCTGACCGTGGTCTCGGTGGCGGAGAAGCCCTGCCGGGCCCGGCCACGGGACAGCTCGGTGAGCGCGGCGCGCAACTCGGCGGCGTTGTCGGTGGACAGGTCGACCTCGCCCTGCTCACCGGCGGCGACGACGACGCGGTGCAGATCCTGGACCTGCCGGCGCAGCTCGGCCTGGCTCAGCCGGCCCCGCAACGAACTGGTGACGATCTCGGTCCACCGAGACGTGACCCGTTCGGCCTGCCCGCTGAGCAGCGCGGCGAGCCGACCACTCTCTTCGGTGCTCAACGCCATTTGGAACCCCCTTGACCTGGACCGGGCGGACTCTATCACCGGGGGCTGACCAACTACTTGCCCCGCAGCAACGGAATGATGACGGCCACCGGATCCCGGCTCCCGTTCTGCGTACGCCCCCGGTCGTGGGATACCGTTCCCCCGATAACAGGAGGTCTGGCAAATGTCCTTGACGGTGCACACGGAACAGCGCGGCGACGTGGTCGTCGTGTCGGTCGCGGGCGAGCTGGACATGGCCACCGCACCGCAGCTTCAGGACCAGATCACCGACCTGCTCGACAAGGGCCGCAACCGGCTGGTGTTCGACCTGGCGGACGTCTCGTTCTGCGACTCGACGGGTCTGTCGGTCTTCGTCCGCGCCAAGAACAGCTGCGACGAGGCCGGCGGCGTGGTGCGACTGGCCGCCCCGCAGCGGGGTGTGCTGCGCATCCTTGAGGTGAGTGGGCTGGTCGAGGTGCTGCACACCTACCCGACGGTGGACGAGGCAGTCGCCGGCGAACCGACGTCGGCCTCCTGACCGCTGCCGTTCGTCACTCGTCCTCGACGTAGCGGGGGCGGGAGATCGCCATACCCGCCACCGTCTGCACGGCGAGCGCGCCCAACAGGAACCCGATCGGCGCGGTCCAGCCGCCGGTGACCTCGTAGAGGATGCCGACCAGCAGCGGGCCGAGAGCCGCGATCACGTACCCGGTGCTCTGCGCGAACGCGGAGAGCGCGACGGTCCCTTCGGCCGTGCGGGCGCGCAGGCCGATGGCGGTCAGGATCATCGGGAACGCGCCCTGGCCGATCGCCAGCAGGATGATCCAGAGCAGCGCGGCCCCGTGCGGGGCGAGCGCCAGCCCCAGGTAGGCAAGCGTCGACGCGGTGGTCATCCCGAGCACCAGCGGACGCAGGCTGCCCATCCGGCCGGCCACGGTCGGCATCACCAGTGCGATCGGCACGCCGAGCGCGGTCACTCCGGCCAGCAGCAGCCCGGCCGACTCCGGCTGGTAGCCGGCATCCCGGAACAACTGGGCCAGCCAGCCCATGATCGCGTACCCACTCAGGGACTGCGCACCGAAGTAGACGGCCATCGCCCACCCGAGCCGGGTCCGCGCCGGGCGGACCCGCACCGGCGCGGTGCCGGCCGCCGTCGGGGTCGAGCGCCGCACGCCCGCCCGGGTCCGCAGCGCCAGCGGCACCCACGGGAGTACGGCCACCGCGGCCATCGCGGCCCAGACGCCCAGCCCCGCCCGCCAGGAGCCGAAGGCGTGCGCGATCGGCACCGCCGAGGCCGCGGCCACAGTCGTGCCCAGGGTCAGGGCCATCGTGTACGCCCCGGTGACCAGCCCGGTCCGGTGCGGGAAGTGCTGCTTGACGAGCATCGGCAACAGGATGTTGGCGACCGCGATCCCGGCCAGCGCCAGGGCGCTGGTGAGCACGAAGATCCAGGCCGAGTCGGTGGCGGCCCGGAGCACCTGACCGGCGGCGAGGGCGAGCATGGCGACCACCAGCACCCGGGCGGGTGCCACCCGGCGGACCAGCCACGGGGTGAGCGCGCCGAGGCCGGCGAACGCGATGGTCGGCAGGGTGGTGACCAGACCGGCCATCGTGCCGGAGAGCCCCAGCCCGTCGCGGACCTCGTCGAGCAGGGCGCCCAGGCTGGTCACCACGGCGCGCAGGTTGAGCGCGATCAGCAGCATCCCGACCAGCACGAGCGCGCCACCGGTCGCCGGGTGCGTCCGTCGGCCCGGACCCGGGTCACTCGTCGAGGGTGGGTCGACGACGAGGACGGGAGCGGGCGGCGCCGGAGCGGCGGTGGGTGGCGGGGTCATAGCCGCTAACCTACAATCATGGGATGAATTATCGGCCGGTGTTGTAACCAGTGCCACCATCTGGCGATTCCCCCTCCGCACCGCCGGCGCCGCCCCGCGGCCAGCCCGCCGTGCCGCCCATCGGTCAGCCCGCCGTGCCGCCCCGCGGCCATCGGGTCCGGCAGACCATCGAGCAGCTCCGCGCCCGCATCCTCGGCGGCGAGTGGCCCGTCGGCGGGCGCATCCCCACCGAACCGCAACTGGTCGCCGCGCTGGGCGTGGGGCGCAACACGGTCCGCGAGGCCGTCCGCGCCCTGGTGCACGCCGGGGTGCTGGAGTGCCGGCAGGGCTCCGGCACCTACGTGGTGTCCACCGACGAGCTGGCGCCGGTGGTCGCCCGCCGACTCGGCGACGACCGGATGGCCGAGGTCATCGAGGTTCGGCGCGCCTTCGAGGTGGAGGCCGCCCGGCTCGCCGCGCTGCGGCGTACACCGGAGGACCTGGCGGCCCTCGACGGCCTCCTCGCCGAACGCGAGGCCGCCTGGCACGGCGGCCGGGTCGACGCGTTCGTCGAGGCCGACGCGGCGCTGCACGTCGCGGTGGTCGCCGCCGCGCACAATGCCATGCTCGCCGAGCTGTACGCCTCGGTCGGCACCGCCCTGCGCAGCACTGTCGCGCAGGCGATGGGGGGCGCGCTCACGCCCGAGCGGTACGTCGACCACACCCGGCTGGTCGAGGCGATCCGGGCCGGCGATCCGGGCCGGGCGGCGAGCGAAGCCGGCGCTTTTCTGGAGCCCACCGCCGGGGCATAGGTTGTGCCGGACAGAAAAGCGGACACCTCGGGAGTACGAATGCTCAAGGGCTTCAAAGACTTCATCATGCGCGGCAACGTCGTCGACTTGGCGGTCGGTGTCGTCATCGGCGCCGCGTTCACGGGCGTGGTCACCGCCCTCACCACCTCGTTCCTCAAGCCGATCATCAAGCTGGTCGGTGGCGGGGACGACAAGTTCGCTGGCCAGTGGAAGATCAGCGAGGACAACTACATGGACTGGGCGGGGTTCATCAACGCCCTGATCACGTTCCTGCTCACCGCGGCGGTGCTCTACTTCTTCGTGGTGTACCCGATGAACAAGCTGGCCGAGCGGCGGCGTCGGGGCGAGGAGCCGCCGCCGGCGGCGCCGAGCGAGGAGGTCAAGCTGCTCACCGAGATCCGGGACGCCCTGGTCTCCGCCGGTCACACCACCCCCGGCCAGCAGCGCGGGGCGCTGGACGACGTGCTGGGCCGCCGCCCCGAGCTGCCGACGCAGCGCTGACCGAACGGATGCACATCGGCCCCTGTGGGATTCCCGCAGGGGCCGCACCTTCTCGTACGTGTGTTCGATAGAGTCCCGCCATGGAGCAGCGAAAGCACTGGTGGAACGGGAAGTGGGGGCGACTGGCCCGACGGGACGTCATCCTGCGGGTGGACGCCGACCGGTGGCACGTCGAGCAGCGGGCAGGCGGCGCCGAGGGCATCTCCCGGTTCTACGAGTACGGCAGTGCGGACGAGGCCGAGGAGACCGTCCGGGCGCTCCTCGACGGCCCGGACACCTGGCGGGAGCTGTCCCCCCGCCCGCCGGGCAGCTGGACCCTCCCGAACAGCTGAGCGGTCGCCGCCGCCCACCGGGGCTGACGGGCTGACGGGCTGACGGGCTGACGGGCTGACGGTGGCGTTTAGCGGCGTACCGCCCCGGGAACCGCTCTGGGATGGACCAGCAGGGCGAGCAGCAGACGACCATCTCACGGATCACCACCGGGATGCCGGTGATCGACTCGACCGGCACCGAGGTCGGCACGGTGGACCTCGTCCAGCGGGCCGATCCGAACGCGGTGACCGTCCAGGCACCGACCGCCGACCCGGGCAGCAGCCTGAACGAGTTGATCGAGGCGACCGCGGTCGAGGAGCCGGACGTTCCGGCCGATCTGGCGGCGCGGCTGCTGCACAGCGGCTACCTGAAGGTCTCGACCGAGCTGACCCGCACCGGCGCGGTCTACGTACCGGCCGATCGGATCGGGTCGGTGGCCGACGGCCGGGTCCTCCTCGCCGTGGGCGTGGCGGACCTGCCACCCGAGGAGTAGGCCATTTCCTTGACCGACACGGGTTCAAGGAAATCGGGGCATCCAGCGCCATGGGACAGCCCGACTTCATTGAACCCGAGTGGATCGAGGCCGTGGGGTGCGCCCGATGAGGTGCGTACCGTCGCGGGATGTCGTTGGCACCACCGGCGCCGGAACTGACCGGCGGCCGCGTCCGGCTCCGAGCGTGGACGATGAGTGACCTCGACTGCGTCCGGCAGGCCGCCGCGGATCGGCGGGTCACCGAGGCCACCACTGTCCCGGTCCGGTTCGCCGAAGAAGCGGATCGTGCCTTCGTACGCCGGCAGGCGGACAGCGGAGATCGACTCGGGTTCAGTGATGTTGCGGTGTCCGGTCGGCCTGGACACCGCGGTTTCCTTGAACTGGTGTGGATTTTTCCTGCCCGTCGGCGGATGGGCGGCGGCGGTGGAAGAGCAGCAGCATCAGGCAGCCCGCGATCAGGCCCCAGAATGCGCCGCCCACGCCGATCAGGGTCACCCCGGAGGCGGTCACCACGAAGGTGACCACGGCGGCCTCGCGGGTCGCCGGGTCGGTGACCGCCGCGGCGAGCGCGGTGGCGAGGGCGCCCAGCAGGGCCAGCCCGGCGACCGCCTCGATGAGGATCGGCGGGGCGACCGCGACAAGTGCGGTGGCCACACCGGCGCCCAGGCCGAGCAGGGCCAGCCCCGCACCGGCGGTGACCGAGGCGACCCAACGGCGGTCCGGGTCCGGATGGGCGTCCGGGCCCGCGGCCAGAGCGGCGGTGATCGCCGCGAGGTTCACCGCGTGCCCGCCGGCCGGCGCGGCGAGCAGGCTGGCCAGGCCGGTGGCCCGCAGCGCGGCGCCGAACGGCGGCCGGTAGCCGTAGCCGGCCAGCACCGCCATGCCTGGCACGTTCTGTGCGGCCATGGTGACCAGAAACAGCGGCAGGGCGAGGCCAACCAGGGCGGACGCTTCCCAGGCCGGCGCGGTGAGGACGATCGACGGGGCCAGCGTGGCACCGGTCAGGCCGGTCGGCGGCGAGGTCAGCGCGATCGCGACCACCGCCACCAGCAACGCGCCGGGCACCGCCCAGCGGCGGGCGAAGCGGTGCAGCAGCAGCCAGCCGACCACCACCGGCCCGGCCACGGCGGGCAGCTCCACAAGCGCGCGGACCGGGGCGGTGCAGAGCGGGAGCAGCACCCCGGCGAGCATCGCGCCGGCCACCGGCTTGGGGATGGCGGCCACCGCACGACCGAGTGGCGGAAACAGCCCGGCCGCCACGATCAGCACTCCGGAGACGAGGAACGCGCCCACCGCGACAGGCCATCCGCCCGGCGGCGCACCGGTGGCCACCAGCAGCGCCGCGCCCGGCGTGGACCAGGCCACGCTCATCGGGATCCGGTGCCGCCAGCCCAGCCAGGCGGCGGCGAGCCCGCACGCCACGCAGAGGGCGAGCAGCCCGGAGGCGGCCTGCGCGTCCGACGCACCGGCCGCCCGGAGCCCGGCCAGCACGACGGTGAACGAGCTGGCGAAGCCGACCAGGGCGGTCACCACGCCGGCCAACACCGGTTGGACGCGTCCGGCCATGCCACCCTCCCCAAGCGTTCCGTTTACGGAACGACAGTGTGTAGCACGATAGCCGGGTGCCGCAGTCACCACCAGCCCGCCGCCCCGGCCTCGACGTGGACCCCGCCGTCGTCGGCCGCCGGGTTCGCGCCCTGCGCGAGGAGCGGGGGATCTCACTGTCCACCCTGGCCCGGCTCGCCAATGTCGGAAAGGCCACCCTCTCCGGCCTGGAGAACGGCACCCGCAACCCGACCCTGGAGACGCTCTGGGCGGTCACCGCGCAACTCGGCGTACCGCTCACCGCCCTGCTGGCCGAGCCGGCCGCGGGGCCCACCGCGCACGGCACCGCGGTCACCGCCACCCTGCTGGAGGTGTTCACCGACACCGACGCGACCTACGAGCTGTACCGGATGCGGGTCGCGCCCGGCCCGGTGCAGCTCTCGCCGGCCCACCAGCCCGGGGTCACCGAGCACGTCACTGTCTTCGCCGGGGTGCTGCGCGCCGGCCCGGCCGACGCGCCACTCACCGCGCCGTCCGGCGGCCACCTCCGCTGGGTGTCCGACGTGCCGCACAGCTACGCGGCGGTGGGTGACGAGGAGGTCGCCGCCAGCCTCCTGCTGCGCTATCCACGCCGCTGAGGCGCGGCCGATCGGTCACGCACCGTCGGCACCGTCGACGAAAATCGCAATCATTTCTCGACGCACGCAGGAGGCGTAGAGACGAAGGCGGGGTGTTCTTGGCAAGCTTGACCCCATGACGCTGATCCTCCGCTCGGTCATCCTCAACGACATCGGCCTGGTCCGCACCAACAACGAGGACTCCGCCCTCGCCGGTGACCGCCTGATCGCCGTCGCCGACGGCATGGGCGGGCTGCCCGCGGGCGAGGTGGCGAGCGAGATCGTGATCCGGATCCTGGACGAGCTGGCCCCGCCCACCGATCCCGACGGTGCCGCCGACGCCCTGCGTGCCGTGGTCAGCACCGCCAACCAGCGCATCCATGCCGCCATCACGGTCGACCCGAGCCGCGACGGGATGGGCACCACGCTCACCGCGGCGCTGCTGGCCGGCGAGACGCTGGTCCTGGCCCAGGTCGGCGACTCCCGCTGCTACCTGTTGCGCGACGGGGAGCTGACCCAGCTCACCCGGGACGACACGTTCGTCCAGGCACTTGTCGACCAGGGCACCCTCTCCCCGGAGCAGGCCCGCCACCACCCGCAGCGGTCCCTGGTGACCCGGGCCGTGCAGGGCGCCGACACCCCACCGGCGGTCGGTGTGCTGACCGTGGTCCCCGGCGACCGGCTGCTGCTGTGCAGCGACGGGCTCTCCGACTACGTCGAGGACGACGCCATCGCGGCGGCGCTGGGCATGTACGCCGATCGCCAGCAGTGCGGCGAGCAGTTGGTGAAGCTCGCCCACCATGCCGGCGCACCGGACAACGTGACGGTCGTGGTCTCCGACGTCGTCGCTCGCTGACCTCGCCGGATTCCGCCTGACGGTCCACGGCGGCGGCCGTGGCGGGTCCGGGCCGCTCTACTAGGTAGTTGCGCCATCTAGCTAGCGCCGCTACTGTCCGGTCCTGTGGATTCCGACCGGCGCGGGCAGTGGCTACGCGGGGTGCTCGACATCTGCGTGCTGGCCCTGCTGGCCGACCACGAGTCCTACGGCTACCAGCTTGCCCAGGCGCTCGACGCCGCGGGCGTCGGGCCCATCCAGGGCGGCACGCTCTATCCGGTGCTGCTGCGACTCCAGAAGACCGGCCTGGTGACCGCGCAGTGGCGGGAGGGCACCGCCGGGCCGGCCCGCAAGTACTACCGGCTCACCGACGACGGGTACGCGGCACTCCGTACGGGCGGCAACGCCTGGCTCACCTTCGTCCGGCCGGTGAACGACATCGTCACGAAGGGGGTCACCCGGTGAACGCCGACGATTGGCTGCGCGCGCTCACAGTCGAGCTGCACCAGCGCCGGGTCGCGGCGGACGCCGCCCGGCACGTGGTCGCCGAAGCCGCCACCCACCTGCGCGAGGGGGGCGGCGACCCCTGGGTCGTCTTCGGTCCACCCCAGCAGTACGCGGGCGCGGTGGTGGAGAGCATCGGCACCGCACCCGGACCACGCCCTGGGCCGGTCCGGCTGCACGCGGAGGGCATCGCCAAGCGCTACGGGCGGCGAACGGTGCTGCGCGACGCCACGCTGACCGTCCGGGCCGGACAGATCGCCGCCGTCGTCGGCGCGAACGGTTGTGGCAAGAGCACGTTCCTGCGGATCTGCGCCGGGCTGATGTCCCCGGACGCCGGTTCGGTGACCGTCTCCGGGCGGCTCGGCTACTGCCCGCAGGCCGGCGGCACCGCCGACTTCCTCTTCGCCGACGAGCACTTCGTGCTCATCGGTGCCGCCCAGGGCGTGGCCCGGGGGGCAGCGCGCCGGGCCGGTCGGGGGGTGGCGCGCCAGCTCGGTTGGGAGGCGAGCGGGGACGTGCAGGCCCGCCACCTGTCCGGTGGCACCCGGCAGAAGCTCAACCTGACGATGTCCACCCTCAACACCCCGGACGTGCTGCTGCTCGACGAGCCGTACCAGGGCTTCGACCAGGGCACCTACGTCAACTTCTGGGATCAGCTCAGCCGGTTGCGGGACACCGGCACGGCGATCGTGGTGGTGACCCATCTGCTCAACCAACTCGACCGGGTGGACCTCGTGCTCGACCTGACGCCGGCGCAGGTGGCCCGGGGGCAGGCGCCCGTGCCGCAGGGAGGCCACCGGTGAACCGGCTCGTCACAGTCGCCGAGATGACCCTGCGGGAGCTGCTGCGGCGTCGGGGCGTACTCCTGCTGTTGTTGTTGATGCCGTTGACCTTCTACCTGATCCGGCGGGACGTCTACCTCGGGCAGTCGGTCCGCTCGCTGCTGCTCGGGGTGGGCTGGGCGGTGAGCACCGCCGCGCTCTTCGCCACCACCGGGGCCCGCGAGTTGGAGCCGAGACTGCGGTTGGCCGGCTACCTGCCCCACCACCTCTACCTCGGTCGGATGTTGGGCCTCTGGGTGGTGGGGCTGATCATCGCCGTGCCGTTCTTCGCGCTCCCCATGATCGACGGTGCGGACCTGCGCTACGGCGGGCTGGCCGCGGCGCTGCTCTGCGCGGTCGGGGTGGCGGCGCCGTTCGGGATGCTGATCGGCGCGCTGCTGCCCCGCGAGATGGAGGGAACGCTGCTGCTGCTCACCGTGATCACGGTGCAGATGCTCATCGACCCGGCCGGGTCGGGGGCGAAGTTGACGCCGTTCTGGTCGACCCGGGAGATCGCCACCTGGGCGGTCGACCACACCGACCAGGGCTACCTCTCCCGTGGCCTGCTGCACGGGCTTGTCGTCACCGCCCTGCTCGCCGGCTGCGTGGCGGCAGTGGCGAGCGTCCGGATGCGCCGCCGCCGACACCTGCGGCACCTGCCGGTGGGCTGACCGGCCCGCCGGCCCGCGCGACCGGGGCGGATACCGCCAATCCGGTTGCCCCGGCCAGCACGACGGGTTGAGATGGGCGGATGACCATCCGCCGGGTGACCGCCGACGAGCGTCTCACCACCAGCTTCCCGCTGGCCGCGTACGCCTTCGAGTCCTCGCCACTCGGTGCCGCACGGATCGACGAGTTCCGCGACTACCTGCCCTACCAGGAGGGCAACCGGACGCTGATCGCCGAGGAGGACGGCGTCACGCTGGCCGCCGCCTCGTCCATTCCGATGCGGCAGAACCTGCGCGGGACGGTGCTGCCGATGGCGGGTGTCGCCGGGGTCGCCACCCACCCGCTGGCCCGCCGGCAGGGGCACGTCCGGACACTGCTGCACCAACTCCTCGACGAGGTACGCGACGAGGGCCACCCGGTCAGCACGCTCTACCCGTTCCGGCCCAGCTTCTACGCCCGGTTCGGCTATGTCGGGCTGCCCAAGCCGCGCAGGGTCACCTTCTCGCCGGCCCACCTGGGCTCGCTGCTGCGCGCGGAGCTGCCCGGCGACGTCGGCTGGGAACGCATCGGCACCGGCTATCCGGTGTGGCGCGCGTTCACCGAGCGCTGCCTGACGCAGTGGCACGGCTTCGCGCTCTTCCCGGACTACCGGGCGGCCGGGATGCGGGAGCGGGACGAGTACTGGCTGCTCACCGCCCGCGTCGACGGCGAGGTCACCGGCGCGGTGACCTACCGGATCGACGAGCACGGCGGCACGCTGCACGGCAACGAGTTGCTGGTCGCGGATCCGCTCGCGCGGGCGTTGCTGTTGCAGTTCTTCGCCCGGCACGTCGACCAGGTCGACCGGATCACCGTGCAGGTCCCGCCGGACGAGCTGCCGGAGCTGTGGCTGACCGACCTGGACGTGCACGTCGAGGCACGCGTGGCCGTGCCGGGTACGTCCGCCCCGATGGCCCGGCTGTTGTCGCTTGACGCGTTGCGCGGGCTGCCGGCCGGCCCGGGTCGGGTGCGGATCGAGCTGACCGGGGACCGCTGGCTGGCCGGCACCCACCTGCTGGACGGCACGACCGGCGCGCTGGAGTTGGTCGCCGACACCGCCGGCCGCGCGCCGACCGCCACCCTCACCGCGGCCGGGCTCTCCGCCCTGGCGTACGGGGTGCTGGATCCGGCCGAGCTGCCGTTGCGGGGGTTGGGCGAGGTGCCGGTGGACGCCGCCGCGGAGTTGCGGGACATCTTCCCCCGCCGGGTGCCGTACGTCTTCGCCGACTTCTGAGCCTTCCTCACAATCGGGTTTGTCGTCCCGGCGGCCGTGGGTACGGTCCCGCGAATGCCGGAGTGGTTACAGGCGGGTGGGTGGGGGCTGCTGGCCGGGTCGGCCCTGCTGGTCGGGGCGGCAGTCGGTTGGTTCGCCCGGGTGCCGCAACGCGTCATCGCGTCGATCATGGCGTTCGGGGCGGGCGTGCTGCTCTCCGCGGTGTCGTTCGAGTTGATCGCCGAGGCGCACGCGCAGGGCGGGCTGCTGCCCACCGCGCTCGGCGCGGCGGGTGGCGCGGTGATCTACACGCTTGCCAACCTGGCCCTCGCCCGGCACGGCGCACGGCACCGGAAGCGCTCCGGCGACCAGCAGCCCTCCGAGGGTGAGCAGCCCGGCTCGGGGTCGGCGATCGCGGTGGGCGCGCTGCTGGACGGCGTACCGGAATCCGTGGTGATCGGCGCGAGCCTGCTCGGCGGCGGCACGGTCAGCCTGGTCACGGTGGCGGCGGTCTTCCTCAGCAACGTTCCGGAGGGCCTGTCCAGCGCGGCCGGCATGCGTCAGGCCGGCCGGTCCCGGCGGTACGTCTTCCTGCTCTGGATCGGGATCGCGCTGATCAGCGGGGCGGCGGCGCTGCTCGGCAACACGCTGCTGGGTGGGGCACCCCCGGAGGTGCTGGCCGGAATCACGGCGCTGGCCGCCGGGGCGATCCTCGCCATGATCACCGACACCATGGTCCCGGAGGCTTTCGAGAACGCCCATCTGCTCGTCGGTCTCATCACCGTCGCCGGCTTCCTGACCGCCTTCGCCCTCTCCCACGCCTGACCCGCGTGCCCCGTCTTCGTCGAGCCGAGGCAGGCAGGCCGGGGGCTTTGACACACCACCTAGCATCACGGGGTGCGCCTGACGTCGCTTGCCGCTCTGCTCGTCCTCGGTGTCGCCACCGCGGCCCTGCCCGCGTGCGCGTCCAACGACCCGGCCCCGGCCTTCGAGGCCGGCTCGTCCGCCTCGCCGGTGACCCCGCCGACGGGTGCGCCGGGCGAGGCATCGCCGCAGACCCGCGACGGCCTCGGCGGCCCGGGGGCCAGCGCGAGCCCGAAGCCCGCCGCGAAGGTGCTCGCGGCCGGCAACCCGAACGGCCACGCCACCGTTCCGGCCGAGGCACGGGCGGTGGACACCTCGAAGCCGACCCGGACCATCGGCACCGGCACCCCGGCGAGCTGCACCTCCGCGGCGGTCGTGCAGGCCGTCGCGGCCGGCGGTGTCATCACGTTCAACTGTGGCCCCGCCCCGGTGACGATCAAGATGACCGCCACCGCGAAGGTCCGCAACGCCAACGGACCGAAGATCGTGTTGGACGGCGGCGGCCGGGTCACCCTGAGCGGCCAGGGCCAGCGCCGCATCCTCTATATGAACACCTGCGACGAGGCCCAGGGCTTCACCACCTCGCACTGCCAGAACCAGGACCATCCGCAACTCACCGTGCAGAACCTGACCTTCGCCGACGGCAACTCCACAGGCGAGAAGGCCGAGGGTGGTGGCGGTGGTGCGATCTTCGTCCGCGGCGGGCGGCTCAAGGTGGTCAACTCGCGCTTCGTCCGCAACCGCTGCGACCGCACCGGCCCCGACCTGGGCGGCGCGGCCATCCGGGTGCTCAGCCAGTATGAGAACAAGCCGGTGTACGTGGTGAGCAGCACCTTCGGCGGGGCGGCCGGCCAGGGTGGCTCCTGCTCCAACGGGGGCGCGTTGAGCAGCATCGGCGTTTCCTGGGTGGTGCTCAACAGCGTGCTCAGCCACAACGAGGCGATCGGCAGCGGCGCCAACCCGGCCAAGTCCGGCACGCCCGGCGGCGGCAGCGGCGGCGCGATCTACTGCGACGGCAACGAGTTCACCGTCCGGACCGCCGGCACGATCATCGAGAACAACAGGGCAAACGAGGGCGGCGGAGCGGTCTTCTTCGTCAGCAACAACCGCACCGGCACGATGCGGATCGAAAACTCGACACTGCGCCGCAACCCCAGCGGAAAGTTCGAGACCCGAGGCTTCCCCGGCATCTTCTTCCTGGGCGCCCAGAACCCCACGGTGACGGGGTCCACGCTCTCCTGACCGGCGGTCAGTAGGGGTTTCCCTCGCCGGGCGGGCGGGCGTGCAGGAGGGCGGCGGGACGGCCGGGCAGGTCGCGTGCGCCGGACATCGGTGGGCTTGCCGTGTGGTCGCCGTCGGCCATTCCGGCGAAGAGTTCCTTCAGCGCGGTGAGCGCGCTGATCCTGGGATGCCAACCCAGCTCGGTCTCCGCCCGCTCGCTGGACATCAGCGGGGCGTTCAGGCCCAGCTCCACCCAGCCCGCGTCGACCGGCTGGAGCCGCGCCCGCCAGGTCAGCGCCGCCGCCGCCCGCAGCACCGGCGCGGCGACCGGCACCGTCCAACCGTGGAAATGCCGAGCCACCAACTCCGGGGTGAGCACCGGGTCCGCGGCGACGTTGAAAGCGCCGCGCACCTCACCCAAAACCGCCCGGGTGTACGCATCGGCCACGTCGTCGGCGTGCACCGCCTGCATCCGCAGCCGTCGGTTCGTCGGCACCAGCGGGATCCGGCCGAAGCGCAGCAGCCGCACCGGCGCCAGCGGGCCCAGGAAGTAGCGGGTGATCTCCGCGCCCGCCGCCCGCTGGAAAATCAACCCGGGTCGCATCCGCACCACCCGCAGCGTCGGGTGATCACGTTCGATCCCGTCCAGCAGTGCCTCGACCTCCGCCTTGTGCTCGCTGTACGACGAGCCGGGCACACCCGTGGCCGGCCACCGCTCGCTGATCGGGTGGTCCTTCGGACCGGGGGCGTAGGTGCCGACCGACGAGGCGTACACCACCGCCGGCACACCGGCCCGGAGCACCGCGTCGAACACCGCCCGACTGCCCTCGACGTTTGTCCGACGCAGCACCCGCTGGTCGTGGCTGGGCTGGATCTGCCAGGCCAGGTGCACCACCGCGTCCGCACCCGCGAACATCTCGGCGAGCTGCCCGGCCGCGCCCGGCGCCCCGATGTCGCAGGAGTGCCACCGAACCTGGTCGTACGGCTCACCGGCATCCGGTGCGGGCACCCGCCGGACCACCCCGACCAGCTCCACGTCCCGCTCCTGACGGAGCCGCCGCAGCACCGCCGTACCGACATTGCCGCTCGCCCCCACCACCACGATCCGCATGCTCGACCCCGTACCCGCCCAGTCGCCGCTCAACCACCGACGCCGCCCCTGCCGGCGGTCTCGCGGACTCCCGGTCCGCGACCGCGCGGGCGCACGACCACGCGGCTTGATCCACTCGACTTTCTGGAACTCGCGGTGTCGCAGCGGGCGGGACCGCCCGACTTCCGGGAACGCGAGTTGATCACGACGAGCGCCCGAACACCGCTGGGCCGCCGACTGATCACGACGTCCGAACTGTCCGGGCACAATTGGGCGGTGGAACGTCACGCGTTCGGTGCCGCGGTGCGCCAGTTGCGGGAGAACACGGCGCCTGCGGCTGTCGGGCTGCCGATCGGTCGTCGGCGGGTGCAGGGGCTGCGGCGGGAGGAGCTCGGCGAGCTGGCGGGGATGTCCGCGGACTACGTACGCCGGCTGGAGCAGGGGCGCAGCCATCCGTCAGCCGGGGTGGTGAACGCCATCGCCCGTGCGTTACGGATCGGGCGGGCGGAGTACGAGCGGCTCTGCGCGCTGGCCGGGTACGCCGCTGCGGACGGGCAGGTGCCGAACGAGATCGGTCCGGGCGCGATGCGGCTGCTGGAGCGGTTCACGGACACGCCGATGTTCGTCTCCGACGCGGCGATGAATCTCGTCGCCGTGAACAGCGCGTTCATGGCCCTCGGGCACTGGGAGCTCACCGGGCAACCCTGGGAGTGGAACATCGCGTGGCGTACGTTCTGCGATCCGTTCCACGGCTTCAAGCAGTCCACGGACGACGCGACCGATCATGAATCGATCCTCGCCGCCCGCCTACAGAGCGCGCTGTTGCGCTACCCCGCCGACGCCTCGCTCGCCGCGCTGGTGGACGAGATGCGGAGCCGAAGCCGCCTGTTCGACACCTTGTGGCGCGCGCCACGACCGGTGACGGCCTACGAGAGCAGTGCCGCGTTCATTCACCCGGACGGCGGTGCCGTCACGCTCGTCGGCAGCCTGCTCGCCATCCCGGGCGACGATCTGGCGGCTCTGCTGCTCACCGCGGCTCCCGGATCGGCCGATGCGGCGCGTCTCGCGGAGATCGTCGGCGACTCCGGGGACCCGACCATCATCAGGGTGGGCCAGCCCGGCCCAGGCTAACCGCGCCGGAACCGGTGAAGGTGGGTGACGTCTCCAGCAAGCGCTGATCCAGTGGCTGCCTCCGGGTGGACCTGGTGAGGCGGGGCTGGGTGCCTTCGCAACTCGAAGCAGACCGCAGGGAGCATCCCCGCGTCGCAGCCGCTCCGAGTGCGAAGTACATCGACGACGCTCACAGAGGCAGGTTCAGCAATGAAGGCAGTACGTTTCCACGAGTTCGGCGGTCCCGAGGTTCTCCACTACGAGGATGTCGAGCAGCCCACCCCCGGAGCCGGGCAGGTCCGGATCCGCGTCGCCGCGACCTCGTTCAACGGCGTCGACGGCAACATCCGCGCGGGCTACATGCAGGGCCCGATCCCGGTGGAGCTGCCGCACACTCCCGGTCTCGACGTCGCCGGCACCGTCGACGCGCTCGGGGACGGCGTGGACGACGTCACGGTCGGCGACCGGGTCGTCGGCTTCCTGCCGATGACGGGGACCGGGGCGGCCGCGGAATACGTGATCGCGCCGGCGGAGATCCTGACGGGGGCACCCGCGAACATCCCGTTGGCCGACGCGGCGGCGTTCCCGCTGGTCGGCCTGACCGCGTGGCAGGCGCTGTTCGACCACGGCAAGCTGACCACCGGCCAGCGGGTGCTGATCAACGGCGCCGGCGGAGCGGTCGGCGGATACGCGGTGCAACTGGCCAAGGAGGTCCGTGCCCACGTGATCGCCACGGCCAGCCCACGCAGCGCCGAGCGGGTCAGGGCTGCCGGCGCCGACGAGGTGATCGACCACACCACCACCGACGTGACCGCGGCGGTGACCGAGCCGGTCGACCTCGTACTCAATCTCGCGCCCGTCTCCCCGGAACGGCTGGCCGCGCTGGTCACGCTGATCCGGGACGGCGGCACCCTGGTCAACACCACCGTCTGGATGCCCGCCCCCTCGGACGAGGCGCGCGATGTGCGTGGCATCGACCTGTTCGTCCGCAGCGACGCCGACCAACTCGCCGACCTGGCCGCTCGGATCAGCACCGGAGAGTTGCGCGTCGAGGTCGCCCAGCGGGTCGCGCTGGCCGACCTGCCCGCACTCCACGCCCGGGCCGGCGCGGGCGAACTGCCGGGCAAGACCGTCATTCTCGCGCCCACGGCCTGACCCGCGGCGCCCCATCCTCACCGGTCCCTTCGCCCCACCGTGGCGTCGTTACGTGGCGGCTGCCCCGCACCGGTGCGCGCAGTGGCTGAGGCGCAGGAGCCGCGGCTGTAGCAGTCCCGGCCAGCCACAGGAAAGCGCGCGAGGTGGCGGTGCTTTGCACGAGCATCAAACGAGCGGCCCCGTCGAGTTGCCTCGGGGGGCGCGCCGTCGCCCGGCCGCTCGAACCAACCGACCACACACCCAGGAGACGATCACGATGATTCCCGACGACGATCCCACTCGTTCGCTGACCGTGGCGAACCCCGACGATCCCGCCACGACCTACATCTCCCTGGTGGGCAACACCTACGGAATGTTGATCACGGGCGAGCAGACCAACGGCGCGTACTGCCTGATCGACATGCGCGTGCCCGACGGCGGCGGCCCGCCGCCGCACCGGCACGACTTCGAGGAGATGTTCACGATCCTCGAGGGCGAGATCGAGTTCACCTTCCGCGGCGAGAAGCACGTCGTGCGGGCCGGCTCCACGATCAACATCCCGGCCAACGCACCGCACAACTTCCGCAACACCTCAGGTGCGCCGGCCCACATGCTCTGCATGTGCACCCCGGCCGGACAGGACGAGTACTTCACCCGCGTCGGCGACGTCGTCGCGGGCAAGGACGCACCACCGCCGCAGCTCTCACCGGACGAACTCGCCGAACGCCGCCGCCGCGGTGCCGAACTGGCCTCGACCTATCGCAGCGAGTTCCTGTGACCGGCCAACCGCTGGCGCCCTGACGAGATCGAGCCCGAGCAGCAGCCGTCGGACCGGCCGCGGAAGGGGTCCGAGCCGCAGGTGCGCGGCTTGGACCCCTCGCCGGCGGGTCGAGCCGATCAACGTGTGAGGGGGCAGATCGGCCGGGTCACCGGAGAAGCAGGCTTTTCCCAGGTCACATGCCGTTGGTGGGCCGCCTGGGACTCGAACCCAGAACCTAAGGATTAAAAGTCCTCAGCTCTACCATTGAGCTAACAGCCCTCTGCGCTTCAGGCTACCCGACCACCTGTGCCCGGGTTGATGTCCGCCCCCCGGGTCCAGACGAGCGAAGCTGATCTACGTCTGCCGTCATTCGTAGGGCTGTGCCGGTCGTCGGGCGCTGAGGCTAGGCCCCTGGGCTTTCCCCGGCGGCTCGTCGCACGATCTGCGTGGCGGCTTGGGCGGGAGTCAGGTGCGTGGTGTCGACGACCTCGGCCTCGGCGTGCAGCCACGTGCGGGCCGCCTCGGCGTAGGGCTCCAGGTACTTCAGACGGAACGGCGACGGAACGGGGTGTTCTCCCTCGATTCGCCGGCGAAGGGTGTCTTGGTCAGCGTGGAGGACGAAATGCCTTACCGGGATCGCGTGCTGGGCGAGGCCCGCCCTGATTTCGCGCCAGTACTGCTCCACCAGGACGGTCATGGGTATCACCAGAGTGCCGCCGGTGTAGTCGAGCACGCGGCGGGCGGTCTCGACGACGAGCTGCCGCCACGGCGGCCAGTGCTGGAAGTTGTCCGTCTCGGGCAGCCCCGGCGTGATGTCCATCAGCGTCTCGCCGACCTTCTCGGCGTCGAACACCCGGGAGTCCGGGATCAGTTGCTGCACCAGCGAGCTGGTGGTCGTCTTGCCCGCTCCGTGGGTGCCGTTGAGCCATACGATCACGGGACACATTAACGCGCGTGAGTGACGGGGCGAACAAGGCAGGACTTGCGGGCCAGGCAGCAAGGAGCCGACGCGAGCGCCGGTGCCTGTCGGCCTCGAATGGCGCGGCCCTCGATGGTCCGGCCCGTGCCGACGGGCCCGTCGTCAGGCCGGTAGTCGCTCGGGTGCCCTGCAACGTCGCCGTGTGCCGGAGGACCGGCGAGACGCCTCGGCGGCCCAGGCCGATCGGCGAACGTCGAAGCTTCCCGTGCTCCGATAGAGGCCGGACGGCCCGGGCCACGACCCGTCCGCGACCAGGTCTCGCGCGGTCGACCACACTCCACGTCGCCCGCGGCGCCAAACTCCGGAGCCTGGCGTCGGGCGCTGACGCAGTTATCCTCTTCAGGTGCTGGTCCGTGTGGATCTCGCTGACACGGGTCCGGCATTTCGAAGGGACTATCGACATGCCCCGTGTGGTATCGGCGGTCATCCGCGCACTCGACATCCTCGAACTGTTCCTGGACCACCCCCAACTGTCGGCCCGCCAGGTGATGGAGCGGCTCGACCTGCCCCGCACCACCGTCCACGAACTGCTCGTCACGCTCGAGGCTCGCTCGTACCTGATCTCCGTCCCGGGTCAGCCGGTGCAGTACCGGCTCGGCATGCCGCTGTTCCAGCTCGGGGCGGCGTTCGCCGGCCGGCTCGACCTGGTCCGCGAGGCACAGTGTGTCGCACGGGACGTGGCCGCCGCGTGCGACGAGGCGGTCCACGTGGCCGTGCTCGACGGCGCCGATGTCATCTACCTCGTCAAGTTCGACAGCACGCACCCGGTCCGGATGGTCTCCGCGGTCGGCCGGCGGTTGCCGGCCCACTGCACGGCGGTGGGCAAGGTGTTGCTGTCGGAGCTCGATCAGGCGGGTCTGGACGCCCTGCTGACGAAGGATGCCCTGCCGGGCATGACGCCGGACAGCATCACCGACCCGGACCGCCTCCGCGCGCATCTCGAACGTGTCCGGGCGGAGAACGTCGCGGTGGACATCGGCGAGTCGGACAGCGCCATGCGCTGCGTCGCCGCGGCGGTCCGGGACCATTCCGGTGCGACGATCGCCGGGATGAGCCTGTCCGCGCCGATCATCCGCTGGACCCCGCAGGCGCACGTGCGGTGGACCGGGCTGGTTCGCGAGGGCGCGGCCACGCTCTCGGCCCGGATGGGCTACCGGGCCCAGCGCCGATAGCACCTTGCCGTTTCGGCCGAAACAGTATCGAAACATTGACATCCTTTACGGCCTGCTCTAGCGTCGCGTCCACTCGATGCGGTATCTCGAACTCAGTTCGAAATCTCGAACGGCGGTGGTCCGTGACCCGACCGAACTGGAACGCCAGCGCCACTCACTCGGCCCGGTCGCCGCATGCCTCGTGCTTGTCGCGCCACCCGGCCGGCGACGCCACCAGGGCAACCCCACCAACCCCACCGACGAGTACGCGGACGCATTGATCGACGCGGGCGGCGCACGCGAGGTCGCCGGCATCGGGACACACCTGGAACACGAGGATCGCGGTTTTCGTCAAGCGCGCCTTCGGCGTGCAGCGGTGCGGGGAGATGAAGGAGGCAAATGTCCATGGAGGACAATCCGGCGTGGTCCCGGCGCGGCTTTCTGGGGATGGGGGTGGGGGTGCTCGGTGCGGCAGGTCTGGCCGCGTGTGGGGGCAGCTCCGATTCACCCAGCAAGGTGCAGCCGGACGTTCCGCAGGAGCTTGTCGACGCCGCGGCGTCGATGAAGGGCTCCTCGGTGGGGATGCTGTCGCAGAAGCTGTACTCGACGGCGGCGAACGACGCCCTCGACAGCTCGATCAAGAAGTTCGCCGAGACCACCGGGACGAAGATCGAGAACAGCCTGGTCCAGGCCGACGCCGGTGACGTGGTTGCCAAGATCGACGCCGAGGTCAAGGGCGGGGTGGCCCGTGACCTGGCGTTCATGACCGACTCCCGGTTCGTCGCACAGTTCCAGGCGCTCGGTGACCTGGAGGACGTGACGGACGTCGTCCAGGCGCTGACCGCCAAGTACGGCGAACCCTGCGCCGAGGCCAAGAACTACTGCGTCTTCGACGGCAAGTGGTTCGCGATCCCGTACCACTTCATCGGGATCGGGTCGTTCCTGCGCAAGGACTGGATGCAGGACAAGGGCATCACTCCCAAGGACATCTACAGCTGGGAGGAGCTGCGGGACCTGTGCCTGGAGATCTCCGATCCGACCAAGCGCCGGTTCGGCTGGGGCATGACGGTGAACCGCTCCGGTGACGGTAACGGCATGATCGAGGCGCTGATCAACGCCTACGGCGGGTCGATCGCCTCCAACGACGGCAGGAAGGTCACGTTCGACTCCCCCGAAACGGTGCAGGCGGCGACCTTCCTGGGCGATATCTACACCAATCCCAAGTACAAGCCGATGCTGCCACCGGGGGTGGCCAGCTGGACCGACACCAGCAACAACGAGAACTGGCTCGCCGGCGTCCTCGGCTACACCCGCAACCAGTTCAGCGTCTACGCGGACTCCCGGACCAAGAAGAACCCGGTGCACGCGAACACCCACGTGTTCTCCGACTGCATCGGCCCGGCGACCAACAATCCGCTGTTGCTCGGTCAGTCGCAGGGTTTCGTCATCTTCAAGGGTGCCAAGAATCCGGCGCTCGCCAAGCTCCTGGCGCAGTACCTGGTCAGCGCGCCCGCGCTGCTCGGGGTGGCGAAGGAGGCGCCCGGCCTGGTGATGCCCGCCTGGGAGAAGGTCTGGGACGCCGACCCGTTCTTCACCAGCGGCGACCCGGCATTCCCCATGCTGCGCAGGATCACCGAACTGAAGCTGCCGCTGAACACGAAGAACGGCCTGGCCTTCCCGCAGAAGGCCAGCGCGGGCCAGCAGGCGGTGGGGTCGGCCTACGTCCTCACCGACATGATGCAGCAGATTGTTCAGGGCACGGCACCGGCGCAGGCCGTGACGGCCGCCCACGCGAAGATGGTGCAGATCTTCAACCAGCAGGGGCTGCCGCAGTGAGGTCGGTCCGTCCGGCACGGGTCCCGGCGGCGAGGAATTCCCCGCCGCCGGGATCTGGCTCCCTCACGGCGACCCAGCGGCGGCTGGGTCGTGACTGGAAGATGGCAGCGCTGTTCCTGGCACCCATGGCGCTGCTGGTCGGCGGTCTCGTCATCGTGCCGATCATCCGCTCGGTCGTCACCAGCACCACCGAACGGCACGGGCAGGACACCGTGTTCGTCGGCCTGGGCAACTACCTCTCTCTCGTCGGCGACGAGCAGTTCCACACGGGCGTGGTGAACTCGTTCGTCTTCACCGCGTACGCGGAGGTTTTCAAGGTGGTGTTGGGGCTGTCCGCGGCCCTGCTGCTGCACCACCGACGCCGTGGGCGGGCCGTGCTGGCCGGGCTGCTCCTGTTGCCCTGGGTAGTGCCGACCGTGGTGACGGCGTTCAGTTGGCGCGCGTTGCTCGACCCGATCTTCGGCAGCGTCAACACGCTGCTCACCGCTACCGGGATCGGGCCGCTGCTGGCCAGCGCGCACCTGGTCGACAGTTGGCCCGCGGGCTGGCTCTCCGACCCGTCGCTGGCCATGCCGTCGGTGATCCTCGTCAACGTCTGGAAGGGCGTGCCGTTCTTCACCGTGTGTTTCCTGGCGGGGTTGAAGGCCATCCCGGCGGACCTCTACGAGGCGGCGACCATCGACGGTGCCTCGTCGTTGCAGCGCTTCGTCAACGTGACGCTGCCCGGACTGCGCCACGTGATCACCGTGACGGTGACGCTGTCGTCGATCTGGACGTTCAACAACTTCGACCTCATCTGGCTGCTGACGCAGGGCGGTCCGGGCGACGTGACCGCGCCGTACGTGCTCAATGCGTACTCGAAGGCGATCTTGCAGTTGCAGTACGGCGCGGGGGCAGCGGCCACGCTGGTCATGCTGCCGATCATCGGCGGGCTGGTGTTCGTGCTGGTCCGGTTGTTGCGCCAGGACACCACCAGCAAGCTGCCCCGGCGACGTGCAGCCGCGCGGTGGAGCGGGACGAGACGGTGGGCCCCGACGGCGCGCAGGGCGCTGCCATGGGTGGTCGCCGCAGCGGTCACCGGCCTGCTGGCCTGGGCATCACCCCGGATCTTCTGGAAGGCGGCGGTGGTCCTCGCGGTGATCCTGCTGGTCGCGGCAGCGGTCGGCCGGGTGGTCTCGACACTCCAGTCCCGGGGCGGTCGCCGGTCGTCGTCCATCGTGTCGGGCCTGGGATCCTGGGTCGCGCTGGCCGGGCTGCTCTTCTTCGTGCTGGGCCCGCTCTACTGGATCGCCGTCACGGCCTTCAAGTCCGAGGGCCAGGTCGTCATGCGCACCGACGACCTCTGGCCGACGCCGTGGACCCTGGAACAGTTCGGTGCCCTGTTCGACAACCAGCCGTTCGGCCGCTGGTATCTCAACACCCTGCTGGTGTCCGCGGCGTCCACGGCGGTGGCACTGGTCTGCGCCGCCCTGGCGGGGTACGCGCTGGCCCGGCTGCGGTTCCGCGGAGCGCAGGGCTTCACCGTCACGGTGCTGCTCACCTACGTGATGCCGGGCGCGCTGCTGTTCATCCCGCTCTACCAGATGCTCATCGGCGTGCGGCTCACCGACTCGTTGTGGTCTCTGGTGGTGACGTACCCGACGTTCACGCTGCCGTTCGCCACCTGGCTGCTGGTGGGGTACTTCTCGTCGATCCCCGTCGAGCTGGAGGAGGCCGCGCTCGTCGACGGCTGCACCCGCATCCAGGCGTTCGGCCGGGTGGTGCTGCCGCTGGCCAAGCCGGGGCTGCTGGCGGTCGCGCTCTTCACCCTGACCAACGCCTGGAACGAATTCCTCTTCGCCTTCGTGTTCATCACGAAGGACGAGTACAAGACGCTGCCGGTGGGGATGCAGTCGATGATCGCCGGTGACGTCGTGCCGCAGGGACAACTCGCCGCCGCGTCGCTGCTCGTCAGCATCCCCGTGGTGGTCATGTACGCCTTCGGGCAGCGCTTCCTCACCGAGGGGCTCACCGCGGGCGCGGTGAAGGGCTGATCGAGCGAACCGACGGGCCGCTGGTGCCGAGCGGGCACCAGCGGCCCCGCACCGGGAACCCCACGGCAACCCGACAGAGCCCCGCCCCCGGTAGGCGCGCGCCGCTATCCCGCCGAGCGGGGGTACAGGTTGCCGGTCACTGCCAGGCCATGTTGATGGCCCGCTCGAAGTTGACGTAGCCGGCGCGGGCGAACGCCGCCGCCATGGGCACGTTGCCCAGGTCGGTGGCGGCGCGAATGCGGGGGACGTCCTCGGCGGCGAGGATTCGGGTGCCCTCGGCGAGGAGTCCGACAACGTACCCGTGGCCCCGGTGTTCGGGCACGACGCCGAGGTAGGCGATCACCGGGTGGTAGGCGTTGCGAGCTGGGATGACGAAACCGACAGGCTCACCGCGCTCGCCGAACGTGCCGATCCGCCACCATTCGCGAGGGCTGGAGTACGTGGCGAGTTCCTGCTCGTAGTGCTTGACGGCGGCCTCGTGGGGTGACATCCGCGCCAGGTCGGTACGGCTGTGCGCGTCCAGGGTGCCGCCCAGTGCACGGGCCATCAGCGCGACCAACTCGTCGGGGTCGAGGGGATCGGAGCCGCCCTGTTCGAGCGGAACAACAGGCGGGTGGCACTGACACCGATCGGCCGACGGCTCGTCGACGACATTCGGCCCATGTACCGAGGGCTGTGCGAGGGGATGAAGCGGGCCAGGCTCGCCGCCCGCGGCAGGACCGGGGTGCTGCGGGTCGGGTCGATCGCCGTCAACCTCCACGACTTCCGCGAGTTGTTCGACGCGTTCGCGGCGAGCCACCCCCGAGTGCGAGGTGCAGCTGCGGCATGTCGACTTCGGCGACCCCTTCGGTCAGCTACGCGCCGGCGACATCGACGTGCAGATCGTGTGGTTACCCGTCCGGGAGCCAGACCTCACCGTCGGCCCGGTCATCTACAGCGAACCCATCGTGCTCGCCGTCGGGACATCCCACCGGCTGGCCGGCCGTGAGTCGGTCTGCTACGAGGACCTGGCCGACGAGACGGTCATGGGTGGGGCCCGGCCGGACTACTGGCGGGAGATCCTGGTGCCGCTGCGCACACCCAGCGGGCGTCTGCTCCGCATCGGCCCGTCGGTCTCCAACTTTCAGGAGATGATCCCGATCCTCGTCACGGGCGAAGCCGTCTCACCGGTGCACGCGCAGGCCGCCCGCTACTACGCGCGGCCGGACATCGCGTACGTGCCCATTTCGGACGCCCCGCCGGGCCGGTGGGGGCTGATCTGGCGCACCGGCAGCGAGACGGAACTCATCCGGTCGTTCGCCGGCATCGCGCACCGTCTCCACTCCGTCGAATGAGAGCTTCGAGCGGCGGTAGCAGCCCCGATGCGGCCCTCAGCGCCCCAACTGCTTTCCGAACCAGTGGTGGGCGTAGCGCTCGGTGTTGTACGGCTCGATCTCCGCATAACCGGCCGCGCGGTACATGGCGATCGCCTCGGTGAGGTTGCGGTTGGTGTCCAACCGGACGGCCGTCGCGCCATGGTCGGCGGCGTACCGCTCCAACTCGTCCAGGAGCCGTCGGCCGATGCCGAGCCCGCGCACGGTGTCGGACACCCAGAGGCGTTTGAGCTCGGCCGGGCCGCCCGGCTGGAGTTTGACCGCGCCGCAGCCGACCGGTTCGCTGTTGAGGGTGGCGAGCAGGAGCACGCCAGCGGGCGGGACGAGTGCCTCGTCGTGGACCGGGTTGCTCAGTGCGGGGTCGAACCCGTCGTCGAGTCGTCGGCCGATCTCCCGCACGTAGGCCCGCAGGCACGCCCGCGCCCGCGGGTCGCTCGGCGGGCACGCCTCGATGACGACCATCGACCCCATGAGCAGCCGTTCGACCTCCGCCATGGCGGCGACGAGTCGTTGCCGGCGGTGCTCGGTGAGTGGTTCGAGGATCGAGGTGGCGAGATCGTCGGACCGCCTGTCGAGATCGGCCCACTGGGTTCGGCCGGCGTCGGTGAGCGTGGCGGTGCGTACCCGGCCATCGCCCCCGGCCTGGTCGGCCGACGCCACGGTGACCAGGCCGTCGCTCTCCAGGGTGCGCAGCAGTCTGCTCAGGTGGCCGGAGTCGAGGCCGAGCCGGGCCCGGAGCGCGGCGACCTCGGCGCCAGCCGGGCCGATCTCCCAGAGCAGACGCGCCTGACCGAGGGGGCGCCCCTGGGCCATGTACTCGTCGTCGAGCGCACCCACACGTTGGGTGACCGTGCGGTTAAACCGCCGCACGGCGGCGACGAGGGCAGAGTCCATATATCTGACTTTAGTCAGTAGATCTGGGTCGACGGTAGGACATGATGCCTGCGTGATCCAGGACCGCCACCACGAGCACCACCGCCGTGGCGATCGCGCTGACCGCCAGCAGCGGCATCCGCACGACTGCCGCCGCGCCGCCCAGTACGAACAGGGCACCCACGCGAGGCCAGGACAGCCGCCGGTGGATCGCCAGCGAGAAGAGGATCCGCCCGACGAGGAACAGCGTCGGCCCACCCACGATGACCATGACAGCCTTCTTGTCGCCGGTCTCCGTGGGGTGGGCGATGCTCAGTTCCGCCCCGACGGCCGTGACCACGATGCCGGAGATCATCACCAGGTGCAGGTACCCGGCGATGACGCCGAGCCGGGACGGGGCGTGCTCGATGGCCGAGCCGAGGTGCTGACCGGCGGGCGTCACGTAGAGCAGGCCGATCAGCACGGCGGTAGCGAAGACCAGCAGGAATGCGGCGGTCTCGGCGGGGTCGAGGCGGGTGTCGGAGTACGACAGGCCGGCGACCAGGACCAGCTCACCGAGCGCGATGATCATGATCTGCTGGTAGCGCTCGGCGAAGTGCGCGCCAGCGAGGTGCAACTCCTCCGGCCGGGCGCGACCCATCCCCGGCGTGGGCCAGCCGAGCCGTGGGCCGGACAGGTCGATCGCGAGGGCCAACGCCCAGAGCGCCACCCGCCACTCCGGCAGAAACACGCCGGCCATCCACGGCACTGCGGTGACGCTGTACCAGCAGAGGATCCGCAGCGCCCGACGCTGGCGCGGATGCCCGCGCAGCGTCGAGACGGTGATCATGCCCCGGACGAGGTGGACCGCGACGTACGCGCCAGCGAACAGCCCGGCGCGCCCGTGCAGGCCCTGCGGGATCGCCACCCCGGCCAGCAGGCTGCCCAGCGTCGCGACGACCAGCACCGCTCGAATGGTCGGAGTGTCCGGGTCGTACCAGTCGGCGGTCCAGGTGGTGGTCAACCAGATCCACCAGACCCCGACCAACAGCAGGGCGGTACGCAGCACGCCGCCCAGGGTGAGGTTGTGCAGCAGGTGCTCGGCCAACTGGCTGAGGGCGAGCACGAACGCCAGGTCGAAGAAGAGCTCCAGGAACGAGGCGCTCAGCGGCGAGTCACCGCGCCGCAGCAGCCGTTCGGGCCTGCTCGCCATCGGCGCTCCCTCCGCTGGCACGCACGCCCTGCGTCCGTCGTACCACCCGACGCCGACGGGCGGAGGCGAAACCGGGTCGGCCGGCGAATGTCCACCCCACGACGACGACCCACCGCCCCCTCGTGTCGTTGATCCGGCTGCGCCCATGGTCGTCGCTGACCACGGTGGGGGCACCGACTCAACGAGGAGGGACGCCGATGACCGCTCAGCGGGAGACCGTGCAGGTCGACCACGACCTTTTCCGCGCCGTGTACGACTCGCCCGCGTCGCTGCCCGGTCGGCATCGCTGGACCACCCCGGAATCGGACGTCCGGCGGCTGGAGAAACTGCTCGGCATACCGGCGCGCAGCATCGGCGCCCCGCTCTGGGTCAGCGGCGACGAACCCGACTGCCCGAAATGCGGTCGCCGGGTCACCTGGTACGACATCGTCTCGTCGGCGCTCTCCGGCCTGCACGACAAGACCATGATCGCCACCGTCATCCTGGGCGAGCGGAAGTACGTCAACACCGAGATCCCGGCCGCCATCGCCGGTGTGCGCTGCGCCGACTGCCACACGGCGATCGACGGCCTCCGCAGCTTCAAGTGCCACAACTGGGCGTACACCTTCGAGGCGCTGGAGGCCGTCCGCGAACGTATGGCTGGCGGCCCCGCGCCAACCTGAGCCAGCCGCGCGGACCGAGCCAGCCGCGCGGACCGGAGCCCGCCAGCGCGGTTCAGTCGGCCGCGCGGCGGGTGGGGCGGCGACCGGGCGGCGGTTGGTCGGTGGCCGAGCCGCGCAGAGCAGGCTCAACGAATGCTGGACGAAGGGCAGGAGGCCCGGCCGACCTTCGTCAGCTGTGGTGCCCTCTGCCGTGTTCCTAGGGTGTTCCGAAGGTGAACGAGGTATGAACGTGAGGTGAGGTGAGGCATGGCCGCCAACGGCAGCACGGACGTCCCAGAGATCAGTGTTGAGTGGTACCGCGACATCGTCGACGCCGCCGCCAGCAGTCCAGAGCCGGTGCAGTGGTTCGTCGGGCACGCCACCGAGGGGGTGATCCTGCTG
Organism: Micromonospora sp. NPDC048935; assembly: GCF_043197875.1. Taxonomy (NCBI): domain Bacteria; kingdom Bacillati; phylum Actinomycetota; class Actinomycetes; order Micromonosporales; family Micromonosporaceae; genus Micromonospora; species Micromonospora sp. NPDC048935. Next base: position 786,580 of record NZ_JBICTZ010000002.1, read on the forward strand.
CTCGGCGCGCTGCTGCTGATGGCCGCGCTGGCCCGCCGGTCCGGCGGTCCGCACGACCGGGCACTCGCCCTGATCGCGCCGCTGCCGGCCCTTCTGGCGTACGTCGGCAGCGAATGGTTCAAGACCGTGGTGGACGAGGACCGCCCCTGTCGGATGGTCGGCCGGGCGATCATCGCCGGCACCTGCCCACCCCCGGGCGACTGGTCGTTTCCCAGCAACCACGCGACGGTGGCCGGCGCGTTGGCGGTGACCACGCTGCTGCTCTCCCGCCGACTCGGTCTGGTCGCGTTGCCCCTGGCCGCGCTGGGTGCCTTCTCCCGGGTCTTCGTGGGCGTGCACTACCCGCACGACGTGATCGCGGGCGTGCTGTTCGGTGCGCTGGTGGCCGTGGTGGCGACCCCGCTGTTGGCCCGCCCGGCCGCCGAGGTGCTGCGCCGTCGATCCGAGCGCGCCGACCGCCCGAGCCCGAAACTGGCGAGCCGCACCCGCCGGTGAGCCGGCGGTCAGCCGGGCAGCAGAAGCGCGCCCACCGTGCCGAGGAGGAGGAACGGGCCGAACGGCAGGTGCGTGCTCCAGCGGGCCCGACCCGTGGCCAACAGGCCGAGACTCACCACGGCGGACAGCCCGAAGGCGAGCAGCAGCCCGAGCAGCAGCACCGGCCAGCCGTACCAGCCGAGCAGCGCTCCCACACCGAGCGCCAGCTTGGCGTCACCCAGCCCGAAGCCGCGGTTGCCCAGCAGCAACGTGGTGCTGGCGAAGAACAGCGCCAGCCCCGCGCCGGCGGCGGCAGCCCGCAGCCACGGCGCCGGCTCGCCAGCGAGGGCGGCGGCGACGCCGAGCAACAGCCACGTCCCGGCCGCCGCTGGCAGGGTGAGTCGATCCGGCAGCCGGTGCACGGCCAGGTCGACGAAGATCGCCGGGATCGTCCAGCCGAGCCACCAGGCCAGCGCCGGCAGCGCCCCACCCGTCGGGCCGACAAGTGCCAGCAGCAGCACCGCGGTCAGCGCGGCCAGCTCGACCGTGCCCGGCGGTGGGCCGGTCCGTGCGCGGCAGCGACCGCACCGGGCCGCCGGGCCCAGCGCGGGCCAGGGCCGGGTCAGGCCGACCGGCGCGCCGCAGGCGTCGCAGCCGGTCCGGTTCGGCAGGCCCGGAGGTACGGCGTGGCTCAGCGCGGCCATCCGCAGCAGCGGGCTGACCGTGAGGAACGCGAGCACGGTCGAACCCCGGGCGTGGGCCACGGATGGGGAGCGTGCGGCCGAAGGTGTGTGACCCCCCGGGGGCGAGGAGGTCGTGTGCGCCGAGCCGGCGGGCGTCGTCGCGGCTGCCCCGGGGGCGGCTGGTGACGGGCGGGCGGGTGTCGTCGGGCCACCGGACGCCGGGGGTGGCGGGTTCCGCTCGGGTGGATCTTCCCGACCGGGGACTGCCGCAGGGGGGCCGGTCAGCGCCATGTCACCGCCAGGGCACCCCGACATCCCGCCGCAGCGGCAAACACGGATAGTGACGGTACGATCGCCGTGGTGTGGCGGATGGCGCAGAAACCGACCTTCCCCGTCGACCATCCGAGGGTGCCTCCGGCGGGATCGGGGCCGGGCACCCCGCCGGTCGCGACAGCTCGTCGATCGGTCGGCAACCCCGTCCGGATGCCGGGATGAGACCGCGATGTCCCACTCCCGGGACCGCCGACGAGGCGCCGTCGACCCAGAGCCGCCCACCGGCACCCGGCCACTGACGATCTTTCGCCGGGCCATCGGGCCGGACGCGGTGCGGGCACCTGCCACCACCACCTGTCATCACGCAGTGTATTCGCTTTGATTGCCTCTGTTGCATCGGCGAGCGTCAGCTTATGCTCGCCCCTTGGGTGTGATGCAAGCCTCACCTTCACAATCCGACGACACGGGACCTTGTTTTTGTAGAAGATCCGCAACGGTGAATGCGGAGGCGCAATGATCGGCTCCGGATGTGCTGATCCGGGCGCGCTTCCGCATGCCCAGCGGCGGTGATCCGTCACCGCGCCGGGCGACCACGAGGAGGCTCGACGGTGCGCGGACGGCAGCTCAGACGAGCGGCGATCTGCCTGCTGGCGGTCGTGGCGGTGGTGCCGGTCACCGCCTGCGCCGGCGGGCAGGAGGCCGTCGAAGGGCCGGCGGCAGCCCAGGACGACGGGCAACGGACGGAGCCGGACGTCGAACGGCGCGCTGCCGAAAAGGCGGCGCTCGACGCGTACTCCGGTTATCTGGCGGCCTCGCGGGCGGCGAGTGGGCGCAGCGATCCACACGCGCCGGAACTGTCCCGGTTTCTCGCTGATCCACTTCTGACTCGGGTGCAATTGTCCATTCGTGATGCTAAGGAGCACGGTGCTGTGCGAACCGGGACGTTGAAGTCCGACCCGACCGTGACCGCCGTCAGCCTGGACGCGAACCCGGCCACCGTCGAGATCCAGGACTGCCTGGACATGACCGGCTACCGGTTGGTCTACACCAGGAACAAGCGCGTGGTGCCGGGCAGCGGGGGCGGTAGGCACCTGTCCACCGCCACGGCGACCCGATTTCCCGACGGCCGCTGGCTGATCAACGCGGGCACGCTGCACCGGGACCAGCCATGCTGACCTGGGCAGGAGGGGTCGCTCCGGCGCGTACCCCCGGGGTCGCGACAGCTCGGCGGGCCCTCGCCGGCATCGGGCTCGCGCTCCTCCTGGTGGTCGGCACGACCCTGCCGGCCGCCGCCGCCCGGCGCGCCGGCCCGGGGGCGAGCTGCCCGCCCGACCAGCCCGACTGCAGCGTCTGGGACGACGAACCCGGCAAGCCGGGCGGTCCCGGTGGCGGCGGGGACAACGGCGGCGGGGATGACGACGGTGGTGGCGGTGGTGGTGGAGTCTGCCGGTGGGACGGGCGGACGGTGCCCTGCTACGACGAGTTCAAGGGCTGGTTCAACAGCGGCGACGGCTGCTACTACAAGCTGGCCGAGCCGCAGGACGAGGCACCCGAGGGCCAACACTGGTACGTGCAGACCTGCAACGGCGGCGCGGACGTGGGCAACATAACAGTGGTGCTGCGCGAGCCGCCGCCCGGCTTCGGCGCACCGCCCAACCCGGAGGAGTTGGCCCGCCGCGCCCTGGCGAAGATCACGCTGGAGCGGGCGCCGCTGGCTGTCGCACCCCGCAAGAGGAACGGCCCCGGCCTGGTCGGCCTGCCGGTGTGGATGTGGTCCGACCCGAAAAACGCCTACTTCGGCCCGCTCTACGCCGACGAGACCGATCGGGACGTCACAGTCGAGATCACGGCGCAGGTCGACCGGATCGTCTGGGACATGGGCAACGGCGATCAGGTGTCCTGCCCCGGTGCCGGCACCCCGTACGTCGCGACGAACAAGGACCTTGCCGGCCGCACCTCCCCGACCTGCGGCTACCACAAGGGCTACCAGAAGGCCGGCACCTACGACGTCACCGCCACCACCCACTGGAAGGTGACCTGGAGCGGCGGTGGGCAGAGCGGAGAGATCCTGGTGACCCGGAACAGCGACGTCGTACAGATCCAGATCAACGAGCTCCAGGTGGTGACCCGATGAGTCTCGCGACGCACAACGGGACCGGGTCGGTGGACGCACCGGTCAGCCCGCCGAAGGTGGTCCGGCAACGTCGGGTCCGCCCGGGGTTGCTCGGTCTCGCCGTACTCCTGATCGCCCTGGGTGGGCTGGGCGCGGCGTTCGCGGTCACCTCGGTCCGGGCCACCGGCAGTTATCTCGCGGTCGCCCGGCAGGTGGAGGTGGGCCGGGAGATCAGCGCCACCGACCTGGTCACCGTGCAGGTCGCCGGCGGGCAGGGGCTGCGCCCGGTGCCCGCCGGCCGGCTCGACGAGGTGGTCGGCAAACGGGCCGCGGTGAAGCTGGTCCCGGGCACGCTGCTCACCCTGGGGCAGGTCACCGACGACCCGCTGCTCGGCCCCGACCAGCAGCAGATCGCGCTCGGCCTGAAGACCGCCCAGGTGCCGGCTCGGCAACTGCACCCCGGGGACAAGGTCCTGCTGATCAGCACCCCGAACCGCAGCGCCAACGGGGACCCGGCCGCCGCCGGCACCCGGTTCCCCGCCATCGTGATCGACATGGTCAGCCCGGCCAACACCGACAAGGTGCTGTACCTGGCGCTCTCCACCCGGGACGTGCCCGCGGTGGTGGCCCTCACCGCGCAGGCGCGCATCGCCGTCGTGCTGACCGAGGCGGCCTGAGCATGGCGATCATCGCGCTGGTGTCGGCGAAGGGTTCGCCCGGCGTCACGACCTCCGCGCTGGCCTGCACGCTTGCCTGGCACCGACGGCTGGTGCTCGCCGAGTGCGACCCGGCCGGCGGGTCGATCCTCGCCGGCTATCTCGGCGGCCAGTTGGACGGCCCCCGCGGCATCGGCGAACTGGCCGTCGGGGAGCTGCGCGACGGCAACCTGGAGACCGCGTTCTGGTCGCAACTTGTCGACCTGGACGCGCCCCGCCGGGAACGACTGCTGCTGCCCGGGATCGTCGACCCGGCCCAGGGTGGCAGCGTCACCCCGCTCTGGCAGCGGTTCGCCGACTACTTCAACGCCCTCGATCGCGGCATCCCCGGCTACGACGTGCTTGTCGACTGTGGCCGGCTGCACGTGGGCGCACCCCCATGGCCGGTGCTGCGGGCAGCCTCGGTGGTGCTGCTGGTGACCCGGGCGCAACTGCCGGACCTCTCCGGCACCCGGGCGGTGATCACCGCGATCGAACGGGACTTCGCCGAGCATCGGGTGCCAGCCGGCACCCTGCGGCTGCTGTTGGTCGGCGGCGGGCACGGGCGAGCCGAGATCAGTCGCGCCCTGAAACTGCCGGTGATCGCACGGCTGCCACACGATCCGCGTACCGCAGGGGTGCTCGCCCTGGGCGGGACCATACGGACCGGACGGCCGCTGATGCGCGCGGCCACCGCGTTGGAGGTGCCGATCGGCGCGCTCCTGGAGCGGCGGCAGGCCCGGCTGGCCTGGCCCGTGCAGCAGGGAGTCCCGGATGCGGTTTGAGCCGGTCTCCGCGGATCCTCGCCAACAGCCGCCGGGCGCGACCTCCACCGAGCCGCCGCTGGCCGTGCCGAACGGCCGGCACCACCAGTCCATGCCGACGCCGCAGCCGACGCCGACCGCCACGCCACCGCCGGCGTCCACGCCCCGCCCCCGGACGGACTTCCAGGTGGTCCGGGAGCTGCGCCGGGAACTCACCGAACGGCTCACCCTGTGGCAGCGCGGCCGGGAGTTCACAGTCGACGAGGAGGACACCGAGCGGGCCCGGCTGGCCGTCATGGTGGTCGCCGCGTACGCGGACTTCGTCCGACGGGCCGGCACCCCGATGGCCGCCGGTGAGGAGCGCCTGCTGCTCGACCAGGTGACCGCCGAGCTGGTGGGGCTGGGTCGACTACAGACGCTGCTCGTCGACGACACCATCGAGGAGGTGCACATCCTCGGCTGCGACCAGGTGCGCATCGCCCGGCACGGCGGCGGGGTGGACTGGGCCGAACCGATCGCCGACAGCGACGCCGAGCTGGTGGAGATCCTCCAGGCGGCGGCCCGCCGGGCGGGTGCGACCGAGCGGTCCCTGTCCACCGTGAAGCCCACCCTCGACCTGCAACTGCCCGACGGCAGTCGACTGGCGGCGGTGTTCCTGGTCAGCCACCGCCCGTACGCGGTGATCCGCAAGCACAACACCCTGGACGTGAGCCTCGACGACATCGCGGGCGCCCGGGGTGACCTCGACGAGATGATCGACCCGCTGTTGCGCGACTTCCTCCGCGCGGCGATGCGCGCCGGGTTGAACATCATGGTCGCCGGGCTGGCCGGTGCCGGCAAGACCACGATCATCCGGGCGTTGATGAACGAGATCCCGCCCGACGAGCCGTATGTGCTGTTGGAGGAGAGCCGGGAGTTGCTGCCGGCCCGCCGCAGGGAGCGGCACCGGGCGGTGATGAGCTTCGAGGCCCGGGAGGGGCACGGCGAGCGCGGCTTCGACGGGCGTCCGGCCGGTGAGGTGACGATCGCCGACCTGATCCCCCTGTCGCTGCGGATGGGCGTGTTGCGGATCATCGTGGGTGAGGTGCGGTCCCGGGAGATCGTGCCGATGCTCCAGGCGATGACGACCAGCCGGGGCTCGATGTGCACGATCCACGCTCGCACGGCCGCCGGAGTGGGTGAACGGATCGTCGAGCTGGCGCTGGCGCACGGCCGCGAGATGACTGTCGACCAGGCCCGTCGGATGGCCGGCAACGCCCTCGACCTGATCGTCTACGTCACCGTCGAGGACGAGACCGCCATCGGCGGGCGTAAACACCGGTTCGTCTCGCACGTGGAGGAGGTGATCGGGGCCGGTGAAGCCGGACGGATCACCACCACCACGGTCTTCGGCCCCGGCCCGGACGGTCGGGCGGTCCCCCGGCACCTGCCCGAGCGGGTCCGCGACCAGTTGCTGCGGGTCGGTTACGACGCGCGGTTGCTGACCCGCTGGGTCGAGGCCGGCGCCGGTGCCTGGCGACGGCCCCGACAGACCCGACTGGCCCGGCGGTGACCTGATGCTGGGCAGCCTTGAGGTGATCGCGGTGGTCTCCGGGGCCGCCTGTGTGGCCGGTCTGCTGTTGGCGGTGGTCGCGCTCGTCGGCACCCGCCGACCCCCCGGGCCTCGTCCGGGAGGCGGCCGGGGTCCGGGTCGACTGTGGCGCGGACCGGGCGCCACCCCGGCCGAGCAGCGGGCCTACCAGATGCTGCTGGTCGCCGCGGTGGTTGCCGGCGCACTGGCGTTCCTGCTGACCGGGCTGCCGGTGGTGGGCCTGCTGGTGGCGGTGGCGGTGCCCGGCACCCCGTGGCTGTTCGGGGTGGGCAAGGCCGAGAAGAGGGCGATCGCCCGGATCGAGGCGGTGGGCGAGTGGACCCGCCGACTCAAGGACGTCTCCGGCACCGGGCAGGGCCTCCAACAGTCGATCATTGGCACGATCGGCAGCGTGCCACCCGGCATCGAGGACGAGGTACGACTGCTCGCCGCTCGCCTCCAGGCCGGCTGGCTGGCCCGATCCGCGCTGCTGGCGTTCGCCGACGAGATCGCCGACCCGGTCGGTGACCAGGTGGTGGCGGCGCTGATCCTGCACCTGTCGGACCGGGGCGAGCGGCTGGGCGACGTGCTCGGCTCGATCGCCACCGCGGCATCAGCGGAGGTGGCCACCCGTCGGGAGATCGAGGCCAAGCGGACCCAACCCCGGTTCGCGGTCCGTTTCCTCACCGGGATGACCCTGGCGACCCTGGCGTACGGGCTGCTCAACTCCGAGTACATCAAGCCGTACGGCACGCCGGTGGGTCAGGTGGTGATGGCCGCCCTCGGCGCGACCTTCATCGGCCTGCTGGCCTGGGTGCGCTCGATGAGCCAGCCGCAACGGCCGTCCCGGTTCCTGCCGGCGCCCGATCCCGGCGAGGTGATCGCATGATGCTGAACTGGCAGCTCGCCATGGCGGTCTGCGGTGGCGCCGGGGTCGGGTTGGGCGTGTTCCTGGTGGTCCGGGAGTTGGTCCCGGCGACGCCGGCGCTCGGCCCGGCGCTGCGTCGTCTGCACCAGCCGCCGGGCACCGGCCGGGTAGCCACTCCCGCCTCCCGACGGCTGGACGCTCTGACCGGGCTCTCCCGCTGGCTGCGCCCGCCACACCGGCAACTGGCCCTGATCGGCCAGACCCCCGAGCAGTACGCGCTGTCCGTACTGCTCTCCGCACTGATCGGGCTGGCCGCGCCGACAGTGCTCGGGGTGGCGCTGCTGGCGGTCGGCCTGTCGTTCCCGCTCGCCGTACCGGTGCTCGGCAGCCTCGGCCTGGCTCTGATCGGCGGGCTGCTGGCACACCGGGCGGTGCTGACCAAGGCCGAGGCCGCCCGGGAGGAGTTCCGTGCGGCCGTCTGCACCTATCTCGACCTGGTGGCGTTGCAACTGTCCGCCGCGCACGGGCCGGTGCAGTCGTTGGAGCGCGCGGCGGCGGTCTGCGACGGCTGGGTGTTCGACCGGCTCCAGGAGTCGCTGCGGATCGCCCAGATGCAGATGCACGCGCCCTGGGACGAGCTGCGCGACCTCGCCGACAAGATCGGCATCCCGGAGTTGGGCGATGTCGGCGCGATCATGCGCTCCTCGGGCAGCGAGGGGGCACAGGTGCACGAGACCCTGCGCAGCCGGGCCGACTCGCTTCGCGACCAGATCCGTACCGACAACCTCGCCCGCGCCGAGGGAGTGACCAGCCGACTCGACATTCCGGGCGCACTGCTCGTCTTCGTGCTGCTCGGCTTCGTCCTCTACCCGTTCGTCGCCCGTCTCTGAAGCCTCCCCCTGAAGGAGAACGCCATGCCCATTCTCAGCTATCTGCACGTCGTGCTGACGACGCGCCTGGCCGAGCTGCGCCGTGACAGTGAACGCGGTGACAGCCCGGTGCCCACTGCGGTGATCATCGCCGGCCTGGTCGCCGTCGCCATGGCCGTCACCGCCCTGGCCCTGGCCAAGGCCAACAACTGGATGGACGGCATTCCGGACTACACGGAACCAGGCCCGGGCAGCGGCGAAGGCGGGGGCGAGTAACCGGGATGCGTCGAGCCGCGTTTCCGAGGTGGCGCCGGGCGGTCACCGCCACCCGGCACCACCTCGCGGGCGGCGACCGGGAGCGGGGCGCCAATCCGGTGGAGCTGGCGGTGATGATGCCGTTGATCCTGGTGCTGCTCTTCGCCTCGATCCAGATCGCGGCCGTCTTCCTGGCCCGCTCGACCGCGCTGCACGCCGCGCAGAGCGGCGTCAACGCGCAACGGCCGTACCAGGCGCCCGACGGCGCCGGCGTGGACAGCGCGACCCACTTCCTCCAGACCGCTGGCGGCTGGCTGGTGGGCTGGGACAGCACCGACCCGACCTGCGTGATCATCGACGAGGTCGAGGTCACCTGCACGGTGAGCGGCCGCTCCCTGTCGGTGGTGCCGGGCGTGGACTTCGCGGTGCGGCAGACCGCCCACGGGACGATGGAGAGGGTGACCGACCCATGAGCCGCACCGCCGAGCGGGGCTCGGTCTCCATCGAGGTGGCGGTGCTCGCGCCCGCGTTCATCGCGCTGATGGTGCTGGCCGGCGTCGTCGGGCGTACCGCGGTGGCGGCGGAGACGATCGACGCCGCGGCACACGACGCCGCCCGCGCCGCGTCGATCTCCCGGGACTCGACCACGGCCCGGACGGCGGCGCTGAAGGCCGTCCAGGATCAGCTGAACTGGCATGGGTTGGCCTGCGCCAACGACCCGAACCCGGAACTCACCGGCTCGGTGGGTGGCCAACCGAGCAGTTTCGACGACGCCTTCAGCAGCCCGGTCGGTGCGGACGCCACGGTGACGGTGACGGTGACCTGCCTGGTGTCGCTCCAGGACATCGCCCTCGACATCCTGCCCGGAATGCCGGGCGAGAAGCAGGTGAGCGCGACGTTCACCTCGCCACTCGACCGTTACCGGGGCCGGGAATGACCGGGGACGGCCGCCGCCGCCTCTCGGGCGACCACGGCCGGGTGAGCATCTTCCTGGCGGTGGCGATGATCGGCGTACTCGCCATCGTGGGTCTCTCCTTCGACGGCGCCGGCCAGCTACGCACCCTGCAACGTGCCGAGAACCTGGCCGCCGAGGCCGCCCGCGCCGGTGGTCAGGCCATCGATCGGGCGACCGCGATCGATGGCGGGGTGCCGCGGATCGACGAGACCGAGGCGACCGCGGCGGTCGCCAGCTACCTGGCCGCCGCCACCGGCACCAGCGGCCACACCGTGAGCTTCCCCGAGGTCGCCGGGGAAACCCTGATCCGGGTCACCGTCACGATCACCTACAACCGCTCGATGGTCGGGCCGTTCGTCCAGGACAAGACGGTCACCGTCACCGGCGAGGCGACCGCGCGGGCCATCACCGCAGCAGCACCGTAGGAAGGAAGGCAGCCATGCCCGTATCGGGTGGGTCCGTCGTACGACGGACCGGACGGATCCTCACCGGCGTCGGCGCGCTGGCCGTGCTGTGCGCGCTGTTGGTCGGCGCGCCGATCGCGCTGCTGGCCTTCGCGGGCAATCCCCTGCCTGATCACCTCCCCACCATCGCCGAGATCGGCACCACGCTGACCAGTCGCGACGACGGCCAACTCTTCCTGCGGGCACTGGCGGTGGCCGGCTGGTTCGGCTGGGCCACGTTCGCCTTCTCCGTCCTCGTCGAATTGGGGGCGCAGAGCCTGCGCCGCCCGGCACCGAAGCTGCCCGGGATGAGTCGCCAGCAGAAGGCCGCCGCCGCGCTTGTCGGCTCGGTCGCGCTGATCCTCGCCGCCAGCCCGGCCGCCGCCAGCGCCGCGGCGGTGTACGGTGCCCCGGCGTACGCGAGCACGAACGCACCGGCCACCGCCACCCTGGCCGCACCGACCCGCACGGGTGCGACGCCGGACACGGCGGCCCCGCTGGCACAGGGCGGGTTGGCGGGCAGGGCCGCCGCACCTGGCGGCTCGACAGCCCACGACGAGCCCGCCCCGGTGTACCGGGTGGCGCGGGGTGACTACCTCGGCGAGGTGGCCGAGCGTTACCTGGACGAGTTCGGCGACTACCGACAGCTCGCCAAGCTCAACAAGCTCGACGACCCGGACCGGATCCGCCCCGGTCAGTTGCTTCGACTGCCCACGGAGGCCGCCGACCAGGGTGCCCGGCAGCACGCCACCGGCCGGCTCGTCGACCGGCCCGCGACGCCGAAGCCACCCGCGCCCCGGCCGGCGCCCGAACGGGCCGCACCGCAACAGCCGACCCCGGCACCCCCCGGCGGTACGGAGTCGGCGGGCCAACCACCGGCGATGACCGTTGGCGCGGCCCGGGCCGGCACCGAGGACCGGGTGAACCGGCCGCTCGCCGTCTCGGCCGTCCTCGCCGTGGCGAGCATCGTCGGCGCTCAGATCGGCGCCGTGTTGGGGCTGCGGCGACGCCCGGCCACCGCCGGAGCGGCTCTCGGTTCCTCCCGCACGCCCCGGGGCGGTGTCGGCCGGGCCGGCGGGAGCACGAGCCGGGGTGCTGGCGGCGCGGGTCGCACCAGCGGCCTCCGGCGGACCGGTTCCGGGTCGGCGGGAAGCGGTGCGGCGTGGGCCGCCAGCCGGGCGGCCGCGGCCGTCGAGGCGCCAGCAACACGTGACGTCGGCATGGCACCGATCGGTGGTGGCACGGCGTCTCGCGACGGCGGTACCGCACCGAACGGCAGGGGAATGGCGTCGCCCGGCAGTGGGATCGCGCCTCCCGGCAGTGGAACGGCGCACGCCGGTGCGTCGGGTTGGGGTGCCGACGACGGTTGGGCGGGCGGCAGCCCGGAGGGCGGATTCTTCGACGGCGGGCACGACGTGGACTCCGCATCGGACGGGCCGTCGGTCGGCCGACACCGACGCGGCTGATCCGTTCGCCCGCCCCGGCGCGTACCGCCTCAGGGTAGGCGGGTCTGGAGCACGCCGTTCTGGATCCGGGTGGGCAGGATCTGCTGGTCGTTGCCGGAGGGCCCCTGCATGACCTCGCCGCCGTTGAGCCGGAACGCGCTGCCGTGCCACGGGCAGACCACGCAGGCGTGGCCGTCGATCTCCTGCACCTCGCCCTCGCCGAGCGGCCCGCTCTGGTGCGGGCAACGCTCCAACATCACGGTCACCTCGTCACCGTGCCGGTAGAGGATCACCGAGATGTCGTCGTCCACCTCTCGGGTGATCAGGGTGCGCTGCGGCAACGTGGCCATGTCGGCGAGCGAGTGCCAGCCGTCGGTCATCCGGTGCAACTCGGAGACGCTCTGGTTGACCTGCGCCCCCTGCTTGTACGCGAGGTGACCCCCGATGTACGCCCCGAGGCTCACGGTGGAGAGCCCGAGGAAGCCGAGTGCGCGGCCGACGCCGTGCCGACCGGACAGCCGCGCGGCCAGCGAGCCGGCGTAGAGCGTCAGGCCGACGGTGTTGGCGGCGGCGTGCACGAGGCCGACCCGGCGCTGGTCCCGGGCGAGTGCCGCCCAGTCGTTCAGCCCGGCGATCGCCGCCGGCACCGCGCTGACGGTGCCCAGGCCGACAAGCACGGTGGCGGGTCGACGTTGGCCGGGCATCAGGTCCAGCACGGCGGCGCTGATCCACGCGCCGACCGGTACCTGCACCATCGCCGGGTGTAGCGGATGCCCGAGGGTCACCCCGTGCAGCAGGTCGCGCAGCCGCCGCGGACGCAGCGTCCCCAGGACGACCTTCTGCAACCGGTCTCCCGCGCCGTCCAGCCGGGAGTCCTGCTCAACTTTCGTCAAAAGTGCTCGCACGAGTACCGACTTCCCGGCGATTGCCGTCGCAAACCGGTCGGCGGGAACAAACCTGCCACGCCACCCACCCCGCCGATCTTGCACTTTCTGCCCCGACAATTCGCGGCACAGGCCGCGAAAGGGCGACCGAAAGTGCAAGATCGACGGGGATTGTGGGGTGGGGGGCGGGGCGAGCATGCTGGCGGGATGGGTGTGCGGGTGACGCGGGTTGGGGCGGTTTGCACAGTGATCCTGGATCGGGTTCCGGCGCGCAACGCTGTGGACGGGCCTACGGCTCGGGCGCTCGCCGACGCGTTTCGGGCCTTCGAGGCCGATCCGGACGCCGCGGTGGCCGTGCTCTGGGGGGCTGGGGGCACGTTCTGCGCCGGAGCCGACCTCAAGGCCCTCGGCACGCCGAGCGGCAACCGGGTCGAGCCGGAGGGGGACGGCCCGATGGGCCCGACCCGGATGACGCTCAGCAAACCGGTGATCGCGGCGATCTCCGGGTACGCGGTGGCGGGTGGGCTCGAGTTGGCGCTCTGGTGTGACCTGCGGGTCGCCGAGTCCGACGCGACGCTCGGCGTGTTCTGCCGCCGCTGGGGAGTGCCGCTTATCGACGGTGGCACCGTGCGGCTGCCCCGGTTGATCGGCGAGAGCCGGGCCATGGATCTGATCCTCACCGGCCGGCCGGTGCCGGCGGAGGAGGCGTACTCGATGGGGTTGGTCAATCGGTTGGTGCCACCCGGCCAGGCACGGGCCGCGGCCGAGGAGTTGGCGGCGGAGATCGCCCGGCACCCGCAGACCTGCCTGCGCAACGACCGGGCGGCGGTCCTGGCGGGCGGCGGGCTACCCGAGCCGGAGGCGCTGGCGACCGAGCTGGCGTACGGGATGGATTCGCTCGCCACGGACGCGGCCGCCGGCGCGGCCCGGTTCGTGGCGGGCGAGGGCCGACACGGCGCGACGCCGCCGGGAGGAGTCCACCCCCCGGCGGCGTCGTAGCTCAGTTGCGGTTGATGGTGAAGGTCGACGTGGTGTTGCGGATGTCCACCGCGTTGTTCGTCAGTCGCAGGTTGTTGAAGGTGACCGAGCCGACCGCCGGGCCCTGACCAGGTTCCGGCATCTCGTTGGCCCAGACCGCGAAGCCCGACTTGGCGTCGAACGCGTCACCGCTCTTGCGGGCACCGCTGATCGAGATGTTGGTGAAGACGGTGTCGGTGATCGGGTTCTCCGGCTGCGAGCCGTTGTACTTGGTCTGGAACATGATTCCCGAGTACGTCGGATCGACGATGTCCACGTCGGACACCCGGATGCCGCGGAACTCCTTCGAGGCGGAGAAGACCCAGATCGCGGGGAATGTCTGGGAGCCCCAGAAATGCCCACCGGCCCGGATCAGCGAGATGTTCTGGAACTGCGTCGGTGGGCTGGCTCCGAACCCGATGAACGGATAGCCGAAGTCCAGCGAGCTGATGGTGATCCCGGAGTACGTCAACATGTCCGCGATGTAGAGGTTGCGGAAGATGTTGTTGTAGCCGCCGTAGACCGCCAGCCCGGCCGCCCGCCAGGTCAGCGTGGCGGTGAGGTTCTCGAACACGTTGCCGTTGTTGCCTGTCGACGCGCCCTGGTCGGTGGCCGAGAAGAGGGCGAACGCGTCGTCGCCGTTCGACCGCCCCTCGGTGTTGGTGACCAGGTTGTTGGTGCTGCCGTTGGTCAGGTTCACCCCGTCGGCGAAGGTGTTGCGGAAGCGGCTGTTCTTGATGGTCAGCCCGCTGACGCTCACCCCCCAGTACGCGCAGACGGTGTGCTCGACCCAGACGCTGTCCAACGTCATGTTGTCGACGTCCTTCAGCTCACCCCAGACCTTGCCCGGCCCGTCGATGCGGTTCGTGTAGTTGCCGAAGAAGGCCAGGTGGGAGAAGGACGACCCGCTGGCCGACGACTCCACCCGGAAGCCCGCGTCGGTGTTCTGCTGGCCGGTCGGGGTCTGGAAGCGGGTGTACCACATGCCCGCGCCGGTCACCGTGATCGGCTTGCCGTACACCTGGAGCTTCTGCGAGGTCTCGTAGGTGCCGGCCGGCAGGTAGACGCCGAGCAGGTTGCCGGTGGTGTCCATCCGGACCGCGTCCAGGGCGTTCTGGACGTCCTGGTGGCTGAAGCCGGACGGCACCCGGTAACGGGACGGGTCCGGGTTGGCTCGCGGTGCGACAAGCTCCAGGTTGACGAAGTCGATCGCGTACGTGGTGGTGTTGGCCGGGTCCTTCTGGAGCCGGATCCTGCTGCCGGCCGGGATCGTCGAGTTCAGCATCACGTTCGCCTCGTCGTACAGGTGGCGAGGCGGGCCGGCGCTTGGCGAGTCACTCGGGCTGGCCTCCGCACCGTAGAGCCAGATGTGCTTGGAGGTCAGGTTGATCGGCTTGTGCAGGGTGCCGTTGACGTAGATGTTCAGCGTCGAGTCGATGCCCCCGCCGCCCGCCGAGTCGGGGATGGAGAAGCGGGTGACCAGGGTGTTGGTCGCCGCCCGGGTGGTCCACTCGACGTACGCGCCGGTGCTGTTCAGGGTCACCGCCCGACGCCCGGACGCCTCACCGCCGAGGTTGCCGATCTCCCGGTTCGGGCCGACCTGCCCCGCTCCGCCGCCGGTCGTGCCGTCCTCGGCCTCGTACATGTCGTAGCCCAGGTTCGCGCCGCGCCCCACGAAGAGCGGACGGTCACTCGTGTTGTTCGTCTGCTTGACCGGCAACTCGTTGCCGTCCACGGCGAGCACCACCCGGACGGTGTACCTGCCGTTCGCGGCGGTCCAGGTGCCCAGGTTGACCGGGCCCACCGTCGCGCCGGCGTTGATCACCCCGGAGTACGAGCCGGTCAGCGTACGGACCACGGTGCCGGATTCGTTGAGCACGGTCAGGGTGATGCCGTGCGAGCCGGACGCGGACGCCTGGTTGCCGGCGTTGCGGATCGACACCGAGAAGGTGACGGTGCTGCCCGGCGGCGGGTTGCCCGGCGACCAGTCGACCGCGGAGGCGACCAGGTCGGAGCTGGCGACCGCGCCGACCACCAGCGGGCTGGGGTTGGTGTAGCTGTTGTTGGTGTCGTCGGACTCGACGACGGTGTTCGACTCGTCGACCTTCGCGCTGAGCGGGTAGCTGCCCGCGTCGCGGGTGCCGATGCTGGCGCTGACGGTGGTCGAGGCACCGGCCGCGAGGCCGCCGACCGACGCGGTGCCGACCCGGGTGGAGCCCAGGTAGAAGTTGACGTTCGTGGCGGCGGAGGCCGTCGAGCCCGCGTTGCGGACTGTCGCGGAGAGCGTGATGGTGCTGGTCTCCACCGGTGCGGACGGGCTGTACGACATGCCGGTCACGGTGAGGTCCGGGTTCGGCGCGGGGGTGCCGAAGACCTGGAACTCGGCCACCTGCCCGGCCGGTGCGCCGGTGTTCGAGGCGATCGAGAGCCGGACGTCGGCCGCCGCGCCGGAGACCGGGATGGTCACCGTGTTGCCGCTGCTCGGGTTGAAGGCGTAGTTCGTCGCGCCGACCAGTGTGGTGAAGCTCGACGAGCCCTGGTCCCGCCCGAGCACCGTGATGTTCTGGGTACGCGCACCCCAGGCCGAGTCCGGGTTGAGCTTCACGACGACCTGGCTGAGGCTGGCGTTCGCACCGAGCTGCACGGTCAGCGTGCTCGGGTTGCCGTTGCCCTCCCAGTAGGTGGCCACGTTGTTGTCGTTGGCGTTGGTGGCCACGAACGTGTGCACGAACCCGGAGGCGGTGATCGGCTTGCCGACCGCCAGGTTGCTCCCGGTGGGCGGGTTGCCGGTGCCGGTGCGGGTCACCGTGTTGCTGTTCGCCGACTGGTTGCCGGCCGCGTCCCTGGCCCGCACGTAGTACGAGACGGTGGCGCTGTCCGCCTGGCTGTCGGTGTAGGTGAGCGTCGAACCGCCGACGCTGCCGCGCAGCCCACCGTTGGCGTAGACGTCGTAGCCGGTGACGCCGACGTTGTCGGAGGATGCCGACCAGGTGAGCCGGATCTGCCCGCTGGCCGGCTGGGTGTACGCCAGGTTGCCGGGAGCGCTTGGCGCCTGGGTGTCGGTGCCACCGCTGGCGCCGTACACCTCGACCTCGGAGAGCTGCGCGGCCGGCCAGCCGGTGTTGCCGGTGACCTGCACCCGCACGTAGCGCGTGCTGGCGGCGGTGAAGCTGACGGTCGCGGTGTTGCCGCTGCTCGGGTTGAAGGTGTAGCCGGCGGACGCCTTCAGGGTGCTGAAGGACGAGCCGTTGGTGGAGCCGAGCACCGACAGCGTCTGCGTACGGGTCTGCCAGTCCGCCGAGGGCGGCAGCTTCAGCACCACCCGGTCGACGTTGACCGTGGCGCCCAGGTCCGCCTGGATCCACTGCGGGAACGCGTTGTTGGCGCTCTCCCAGTAGGTCGACGCGTTGCCGTCGTTGGCGTTGCTCGCCACGTAGTTCTGGTTGTAGCTGCTGGCGCTCATGCTGGCGGAGAGCCCGGCGAGCAGGGCCGCGCGGGCGGAGCCGGCCGGGGCGGAAGCGGGCGTCGCTGCCGGTGCCGCGGTCGCGGGGGTGACGGCGGGGACGGCGGCGACGAGCAGTCCGGCGAGCGCGCCGGCGAGCAGCCGCCGGGCTGGCAGTCGGCCGGCCCGGCGGGCGCTGTCGGCTCTGTCGGCTCGGGGGACGGAGCCGGGCGAGCCGGCACGCGGGGTGCCTCGGGTGGTGCCGTTTCTGAACATGGGTGGCTACACCTCTTTCGGGGGTGGTGTGGGGTGCGCTTTGCCCGGTGACGGGTGCAGGGATACGCCCGTCGTGCCGCGACAGGTGGGGGACGGTGCGGTGCGGGGGGACGGGTGCGGGCGGGCCGGCGCCGCGCTGCGCCGGGTCCCGACCGGTGGCCGCCGCCCGGTCTGGGCGGGGGCCGTCGGCCTAGCTGGAGTAGACCTCGAACTCGCTGAGCTGACCGGCTGGCCAGCCGCTGTTGCCGGTGACGGTCAGCCGCAGGTACCGCTGGCTGGTCGCCGTGAAGGTCACGGTGACGGTGTTGCCGCTGGCCGGGTTGAAGGTGTAGGCGGCGGACGCCTTCAACGTGCTGAAGGACGAGCCGTTCGTCGAGCCGAGCAGCGCCAGCGTCTGCGTACGCGTCTGCCAGGCCGACGACGGCGGGAGTTTCAGGACGACCCGGGACACCGTCCGGTTGGCGCCCAGGTCCACCGTCAGCGACTGCGGGAAGGCGTTGTTGGCGCTCTCCCAGTAGGTGTTCGCGTTGCCGTCCACCGCGTTGGGGGCGGCGTACACGTCGGAGTGGCTGGTCTCGGTGATCGACCGCCCGGCCGCCAGGTTGCCGCTGGGCGGTGGGGTGGTCGGCGGTGGGGTGGTCGGCGGTGGGGTGGTGGTCGGCGGCGGCGTGGTCTGGGTGCCGCCGTACACCTCGACCTCGGAGAGCTGCGCCGCCGGCCAGCCGGTGTTGCCGGTGACTGTCACCCGGACGTAGCGGCGGTCACCGGAGGGCAGGCCGATCGTCACGGCGTTGCCCGAGCCGGGGGCGAACACCCGACCGGCGGACGATGCCAGCGTGGCGTACGACGAGCCGTCGGTGGAGCCGAGCACCGACAGCGTCTCGGTGCGTTGCTCCCAACCGCTGGGCAGCTTGAGCACCACCCGGTCGACCGAGCGGGTCGAACCCAGGTCGACGGTGACCGACTGGGGGAAGGCGTTGTTGGCGCTCTCCCAGTAGCTGGCCGCGTTGCCGTCCACCACGTTCGCCGCCGTGTAGCTCTGGTTGGTGCTTGTCGCGGTCGCCGACCGGTTCAGCGCCAGGTTTCCCCCGCTGGTGGGCGGCGGTGTGGTCGGTGCCCCGGTGGTGGGTACCGGACTGCTCGGAGGTGGCGTGGTGGGTCCGCCACCCCACTGCGGGTCCGGCCACGGCCCGCAGTACGGGGTCGACGTGTACCAGCCGGAGTTGCCGGAGCCCTGGGTGATCTGGAAGCCGCCGCCCACGCAGTTGTGCATCGGGTTGCTCTGCGCGATGTTGGTGGCCCGCACGTTGGTGAAGGACACCTGGCTCGGTGCCTGCACCTGGAGCGCGTACGTGCCGGCGCCGTCGATCCGTACGTTACTGAGGTTGATGCCGCTGGTCTGGCCCTCGATCCAGTGCAGGGCCGCGTACGAGCTGTCCAGGATGTCGGTGTCGGTGATGTTGATGGTGGCCTGTTGGAACGACTCGTTGAGGGCGGAGAACCAGATCGCCCCGACGCCGAAGTTCCAGTTGTAGTCCGAGTTGCCGTTGCGGATCAACGTGTTCCGGGCGATCGTCCAGGTGCCCCGGACCGCGGTGTCGCCCTGCACACCCGGGTAGCGGTTGGCCACATGGATGCCGCCGCCGTTGGTCAGCGAGTCGGCCGTCACGTTGTCGGAGATCGTGATGTCCCGACCGCCGTAGCTGACCAGGTGGTTCGCCAGCAGGGTCACGCCGATGGTGTTGTGGGTGAAGGAGTTCTTGACGTTCGGCACGCTCTGCGCCCACATCGCCAGGGCGTCGTCGCCGGTGTTGCGGACGAACGTGTTGGTCACCGTCGAGTTGGTGACGCCGGTGTGGAAGTTCACCCCGTCCGCGGTCTGGTCCAGGATCCGGCTGTTGCGGATGGTGAAGTTGTCCATCGGGCCGTCCATCCACGCCCCGACCTTGGTGTTCTCCAGCCACAGGTTGTCGACCACCGAGTTGGTCATCGCCCCGCCCAGGGCGTTGACCTGGTCGTCGTCGATCCGCTCGCGGATGTCGCCGATGATGGCGAAGTCCCGCAGTGTGACGTTGCGGCTCGGGCCGTTCGCCTCGTGCGCGCGGACCGGGCCGGTGTAGCCGCCACCGGGGACGTACTTGCCGTAGATGCCGACCGACCGGTTCCGGTCGGTCGGGTGCCGGCCGCCGAGCACCGAGTACCAGGGCCCGGCACCGCGCAGGGTCACCCCGTCGACCACCACGTGGTCCCAGAGGGTGAAGGTGCCGGTCGGGATCCAGACGGCCCGGCCCTGGGCCTTGCCGGCGTCGACCGCCGCCTGGAACTTCGCGGTCGAGTCGGTCGCGCCGCTCGGGTCGGCGCCGAAGTCGGTGACCACGTCGAGCACACCCGAGGGTTTGGTGATCGCCGGGGCGACCAGCTCGAAGTCGGCGAGGTCGATGGTGAACGAGGGCGACTGCGCCGTCGAGGAGACCTGGAACCGGATCTTCGCGCCGGCCGGCTGGGTGCTGCCGAACATCGCCCGGGTCTCGTCGTAGAAGTGGTGCGGGTTGGTGTCGCCCGGGTTGTTGTTGAACGGGTATCCGCCGTAGTACCAGCCGTACCGTGAGGTCACCGGGACGGACTTCAGCAGCGACCCGTTGGCCCGCAGGTCGATGGCGGCGTCCCGGCCGGTGCCGGCCGGGCTGTCCGGCAGGCTGTAGCGGAAGGTGACCGCGTTGGCCGGCGCGGTGAGGGTGAACTCGACGTACTCGCCGACGGCGTCGAGGGTGACCGCCTCCCGGCCGGACGCCTCGGACGGCAGCGTGCCGTAGCGACGGTCCGGGCCGATCTTCGAGCCGTTGTGGGCGGCCTCCTCCGCCTCCTGTTCGACGAACGGGACGGTCGCGCCCCGGCCGGAAATGTCGAAGGGTGACAACCCGGCCGCCGAGGCCGGAGTCGCCGTGCCGGTGATCGCGAGGGCGGTCAACGAGGTGGCGGCGAGCAGGGTGGCGGCGATGGCGGCCAACCCTGCCCGGGTCGGGTGTCGAAGGTGGTGCGGGGTGCCGGTGGTGTGGTTGGCCATGAGCTGCGCTCTCCCTTTCGTCAGGCAGGCCAGATCCCCCCGTGTTGGTGCGGTGTGACGCGTTCCCCCCGGTCCTCCTTTCCTCGGATGAGGTGGTGGGGGGGGGCGGGGCGGGCCCCCCGCCCCCCCCCCCGCCCCGGGAGGGCGGGCGCCGGCCGGCCCCCCCTTCGGGGGGTAGCACCCCCCCCCCCCGGTCCCGCGGCCCCAACCCCAC
>NZ_JBICTZ010000002.1:806893-918874 GCF_043197875.1 Micromonospora sp. NPDC048935
CCTCGGGGCCGCCCCCCCCCCCGGGTTGGGGGGGGTGTGGCCGGGCCCCCCCCGCCCCTCTTAGCCGCGGTGGGGGGGGGGGGGGGGGGGGGGCCCCCCCGCCGCCACCACCGCGAGCAGAGTCAGGTCGGGCGCGGTCCGTCCGCCGATTCGGTGGTACGCAGCCAGACCGCCGTGTCCGACGGCAGCAACCCGTCGTCGAGCGGCCCGCTGGCGAGCAGCAGCTCCCCCTCGGCCGGCATCGGCACCGGCGCGCCGGAGAGGTTGACCACGCAGGTGAAGCCGCCGCCACGGCTGAACGCGAGCACCCCGTCCGGGGCGGGCAGCCAGGTCAGCTCGCCGTCACCGAGCGCCGGGTCGGCCTTCCGGGCCTGGATCGCCGCCCGGTACAGCTCCAGCATCGAGGCCGGGTCGCCGGACTGCGCGCTGGCCGTCCGGTCCTTCCAGTCGGCCGGCTGGGGCAGCCAGGGCGTCGCGGCACCGGCCGGACTGAACTCGAACGGTGGCTCGTCACCAGCCCACGGCAGGGGTACGCGGCAGCCGTCCCGGCCCGGGTCGATCCGGCCGGACCGTTCCCACATGGGGTCCTGGCGCAGCGCGTACGGAATGTCCTCGACCTCGTAGAGGCCCAACTCCTCGCCCTGGTAGACGTAGGCGGCGCCGGGCAGCGACAGCGAGAGCAGCGCGGCGGCGCGGGCCCGCCGGGTGCCCAGCTCCAGGTCGGTGGGAGTCCCCTCGCGCTTGGCCGCGAAGCTGAACCGGGTGTCGGCCCGACCGTAGCGGGTGACGTGCCGGGTGACGTCGTGGTTGGAGAGCACCCAGGTGGCCGGCGCGTTCACCGGCGCGTGCGCGCTCAGCGTCCCGTCGATGCTCTCGCGCAACGCCGAGGCGTCCCACGCACAGCCGAGGAAGTCGAAGTTGAAGGCGGCGTGCAGCTCGTCCGGGCGCAGGTAGTTGGCGAACCGCTGCCGGTCCGGCAGCCACACCTCACCGATCAGCGCCCGGTCGGCGTACTCGTCGGCGACCCGACGCCAGCCCCGGTAGATCTCGTGCACCCCGTCGAGGTCGTGGAACGGGTGTGGCTGGTCCGGGTGCACCTCGGGCAGCGTCCCGTCCTTGACCAGCAGCCCGGCCGAGTCGATCCGGATGCCGTCCACGCCCCGGTCGAACCAGAACCGCAGGATGTCCTCGAATTCCGCCCGCACCCGCGGGTGGTCCCAGTTGAAGTCCGGCTGCTGCGGGGCGAACAGGTGCAGGTACCAGTCGCCGGGGGTGCCGTCCGGGTTGGTGGTGCGGGTCCAGGTCTCGCCGCCGAACTCGCCGATCCAGTCGGTGGGCCGCTGGTCGCCGTTCGGGCCCCGGCCCGGCCGGAACCAGAACAGGTCCCGTTCCGGCGCGCCGGGCCCGCCGGCGAGCGCCGCCTGGAACCAGGGGTGCGCGTCGGAGCAGTGGTTCGGCACCACGTCGACGATGCTCCGGATGCCCAGCGCGTGTGCCTCGGCGATCAGCGCCTCCGCCTCGGCCAGGCTGCCGAAGACCGGGTCGATGTCGCGGTAGTCGGACACGTCGTAGCCGGCGTCGGCCATCGGCGAGGGATACCAGGGACTGAACCAGATCGCGTCGACGCCGAGCGCGGACAGGTGGTTCAGCCGGGACCGGATGCCGGCGATGTCACCGATGCCGTCGCCGTTACCGTCGGCGAAGCTCCGGGGATACACCTGGTAGATCACGGCTCCACGCCACCACGGACTTCTGTCAGCTGTGGACACGAGCACCTGCTTTCTGCGTCAGTACGTCGGCGGGTCAGCCGGACCTGGATATGTGTCGGGCGAACTGTCGTTGTTCGCCGCGCGGGAGGATGCGCTGGTGGCTATCCCTTGATGCTGCCCGTGGTGAGACCGGACATGATGTTCCGCTGGAAGATCAGGAAGACGATAACTGTCGGAATCGCGGCGATGACCGACGCGGCGATCACCACGTTCATGGGCGTGCCACCCGCGAAGGAGTAGATGCCGACGCTGACCGTCCGGGTCTCCGGCGAGGGCATGACCAGCTTCGGCCAGAGGAAGTCCTTCCAGACCGCCGTCATGGCCAGAATCGCGACGACGCCGAGAATCGGGCGGGACATCGGCAGGATGATCGACCAGAGCGTACGCAGTGGCGTCGCCCCGTCCACCAGGGCGGCGGCCATCAACTCCTCCGGAATCGAGTCGAAGAAACGCTTCAACAGGAAGATGTTGAATGCGTTCGCCACCAGCGGCAGCCAGATCGCGAACGGCGAGTCCAGCAGGTTGATGTGCACGATCGGCAGGTCGATCACCGTCACGTACTGCGGGACGATGAGGACCATCGCCGGAATCATCAGCGTCCCCAGCATCAGCGCGAGGATCACGTTGCCGAAGATCGGCCTCAGCTTGGACAACGAGTACGCGGCGGCCGCGTCCAGGACGAGTTGGAACAGCACCGCGCCGATCGCGTAGTAGAACGTGTTGAACAGCAGCTTGGCGAGTTCCAGGTTGTTCCAGGCGTCGATGTAGTTCTGCGGCTGGGGGTCCTCGGGGAACAGCGTCGGTGGGGTCTGCGCGATCTCCTGGCCCGACTTCAGCGCGCCGGTCACCATCCAGTAGAGCGGGCCGAGGAAGACGAGCGTGAACCCCGCCACGACGACCACCAGCAGCGTCCAGTAGATGACCCTGCCGCGCCCCCGGCTGAGCTGGGCGTGGGAGATGAGGGTCCGGGTGCCGGATTCCTGTGCCATTCCTCGCCGTCCTAGTCCTGTTTCGCACTCAGCCGCAGGTACACGGCGGAGAAGCCGGCCAGCACCACGAGCATGATCACGCCCAGTGCGGCGGCACCGTTGAGGTCGTTCTGGAAGAACCCGTGCTGGTAGATCAGGTACGCCACGGTGGTCGCGGAGTCCTCGGCACCCGCGCCGTTGGCGAGGATCAGCGGCTCGATGAAGAGCTGCATCGTGGCGACGATCTGGATCATCGCCAGGAGCGCGAGGATCAGCCGGGTCTGCGGGATCGTCACGTGCCGGATGCGCTTCCAGATCCCCGCGCCGTCCAGCTCGGCCGCCTCGTACAGCTCGCCCGGGATGCTCTGCAACGACGCCAGGTAGATGAGCACCGCGCCGCCCATGTTCATCCAGGTCGACGCGATCACCATGGCCGGCATCGTCATCTCCGGCGACTGCATCCACTGCGAGGTGGGCAGGTGCAGCGCCTTCAGGATCGCGTTGAAGAGCCCGGCCTCACTGGGGTCGTACGCGTAGAACTTGAAGAGGTACAGCGCCGAGGCCGGCGGCAGCATCACCGGCAGGTAGACCAGGATCCGCAGGTAACCCTTGGCGTGCCGGAACTCGTTGAGCAGGACCGCCACGAAGAACGGCACCGCGTACCCGAGGACGAGGGCGAGCGCGGTGAAGTAGAGCGTGTTCTGCCAGGCCGGCCAGAAGCTCGGGTCGGCGAGGAGACGGGAGTAGTTGTCCCAACCCACCCAGGTGGTCTCGCCGCGCCGGGTCCGCTGGAAGCTCATGACGATGCCGCGGACCATCGGGTACCAGGAGAAGACGACGAAGCAGAGCACCGCGCCGATCAGGAACGCGTGCCCGGTGAGGTTGTCCCGTACCTTGCGGCCGAGGCTGGTGCGCTGCGGCCCTGCCGAGTACGGCGACGGCGGGCGGCCCGGTTTCCTGGGGGTCTCCGGGACTGTGGTGATCGTCAAGGCAACTCCTGGGTGAGTCGGTGACGTCGACGATGTGGCGCGGAAGGTGTGGGGGCCGGTTCGGCGCCCGGCCCCCACACGAACTGTCAGCTCTCCGCTGCGAGGAGCTGGTTGACCTTCTCCTCGGCGGTCTTGAGTAGCGCGTCGATGTTCGCGTTCGGGTTGGTCAGCACACCGGACATCGCGGCGTCGAGCACCGCGTAGACCGCCTGCGCGTTGCGCGGCTCACCCTTGATCGGCACCGGGGTGGCCTCGAAGAGCGCGAAGTTCGCCGTGTCGACGTTCGCGTTCGCCTTGCGCAGCTCCAGCTCCTGCTTCTGTGCCTCGCTGCCGTTGGCGAAGAGCAGCGGCTGGGGCAGACCCACCGGGTAGTTCTGCGGCTTGGCCCGGACGTAGTCGAACTGACCCTTGCCCGGCGTCAGCTTCTGGTACGCGATCCACTTCATGCCGGCCTTGACCTGCTCGGGGGTCAGGTCCTTCTTGAAGAAGTAGCCCTCGCCGCCACCGAGCGTCCCCTTCGCCGGGCCGTCCTGGCCGGGCAGTGGGCTCATCGCCCAGTCCTGGAACTTGCCCTGGAACTGGCTGACGATCGCCTGGGTGGCGTCCGGCGCGCCGATGAACATGCCCACCTTGCCCGCGCCGGCGTTCGTCAGCAGGTCGCCCCACTGGAGCAGCTGACGGGAGCCCATGCTGTTGTCGCCGTACCGCATGTCCTTGATGTTCTGCAGGACCTGCTTGCCCTGGGCGTTGTTGAAGTCGGCCTTCTTGCCGTCCTCGGTCAGCATGCGGCCACCCTGCGAGTAGAGCAGGGAGGTGAAGTGCCAGCCACCGGTGTTGCCGGCGCTGTACTCCGAGTAGCCCGCGACGCCGTTGCCGAGCGCGGAGATCTTCTTGGCGGCGGCCCGGACGTCGGCCCACGTCTTCGGCGGGTTGTTGGCGTCGAGCCCGGCCTGCTGGAACAGGACCTTGTTGTAGACCAGACCCATCGAGTAGTTCTTCACCGGTACGGCGTAGAGCTTGCCGCCGTCGGTGAAGACCTCCTTCAGCGCCGGGTCGACGCTGTCCCAGGTGGAGATGTTGTCCTTGTTGGCGTACTGGGTGATGTCCATCGCCTGGCCCGAGTCCAGCACCTGCTGAAGGTCGGTCATGTAGCCGTAGAACACGTCGGTCACGGTGCCGCCGGCGAGGCGCGCGGTGAAGTCCGGCGGGTTGTTGCACTGCTCGCCGACGCTGACGCTCTTGATGACGATGTCCGGGTTCTGCCGCTGGAACTCGGCGACGTCGTCGTTCCAGTTCTTCAGCAGCTCTTTCTGGGCGCCGACCGGCTGGCAGTCGACCGTGATGGTGACCTTGCCGCCGGCGGTCGTGTCCTTGTCGTCGCTCTTCGTGGAGCACGCCGTGAGGCTGAGCCCCAGGCCGGCCACGAGCGCGACCGCCGCAGCCTTTCGGTATTGCGGTACGGACATCTGTCCATCCCTTCGGGAACGGGTGACTCCAATGACCTTCGCTGATCTGCGGTGATACGACCTGACGCCCAGTAGCTGCGTCGGAGCCAGGTGTGAGTGGAGTCACTGTAGCGAGGAGGACTCATTTCGGCAAGGTATCGACCCTGTTCCGAAAGGACACGACGTGATTACGGCAGATGTTTGCAAAGCCGTGAAAGCAGACCTGCTTGTTGGCTTTTGACCCCTTATGGCGGGTCATTCGGCAAGGTCGATGCCGGTCCTGCTGAGCAACGACGAAAACGGCCGCCGACCGCATGAGCGGTCGACGGCCGAGGCGTCGTGTGGAGCGGGCCCTGCCTACCCGGGGCGCGGGCCCAGCAACCCGGGGCGCGGGCCCAGCAACCCGGGGCGCGGGCCCAGCAACCCGGGGCGCGGGCCCAGCAACCCGGGGCGCGGGCCCGGCGACCCGGGGCGGGCTTAGCGACCCGGGGCGGGAGCGGTCGAGCCGCGCACCACCAACTCGGGCTCGAACAGCAACTCGTCGTGCAGCACGCCGGCACCTTCGATCTGGGTGACCAGCAGATCCACGGCAGCCTGCCCCATCGTCTCGATCGGCTGGCGCACCGTCGTCAACGGCGGGTCGGTGCACGTCATGAACGCGGAGTCGTCGAAGCCCACCACCGACACGTCGGCCGGCACCGAGCGACCCAACCGCCGGGCCGCACGGATCGTGCCCAACGCCAGGACGTCGCTGGCGCAGATGATGCCTGTGACGCCCCGCTCGACAAGCTTCGTCGCGGCGACCCGCGCACCCTCCATCGAGAAGCTGGAACGCTCGACGCACTCGGTGTCGGCCGCACCCCAGCCGGCGGCCCGGATCATCGCGTCCAACTTGCGGCGGGACGGCACGTGCCCCTCCGGGCCGAGCACCATCCCGATCCGTTCGTGCCCGAGCGAGCGCAGGTGCCCGTACGCCTGCTCCACCGCGACCGCGTCGTCGGTGGACACCCGGGGGAAGCCCAACTCGTCGACGCCCGCGTTGACGAGCACCACGGGCAGGCCCCGGTCGGTCAGGCGACGGTAGTGGTCGTGCCGGGCGTCGGCGAGCGCGTACGAGCCACCGGCGAAGATCACCCCGGAGACCTGGTGGTCGAGGAGCATCTCCACGTAGTCCATCTCGGACACGCCCCCGATGGTCCGGGCGCACAGAGCCGGGGTGTAACCACGCTGGGCGAGGGTCCCGGTGACGACCTCGGCCAGCGCCGGGAAGATCGGGTTCTGCAATTCGGGCAGCACCAGCCCGACCAGCCGGGCGCGTTCGCCACGCAGCTTGGTCGGCCGCTCGTAACCGAGCACGTCGAGTGCGGTCAGCACGGCGGTGCGGGTCGCCTCGGAGACCCCGTCCCGGCCGTTGAGCACCCGGCTGACGGTGGCCTCGCTGACGCCTGCCTTCTTGGCAACTTCAGTCAACCGCTTGGTCACAGCCGCAATCGTACGTCACCGCAATGAAAGAAATGAACAACAAAATGCCGGACCTTTGTCGGCCAGCTGCCGCATTCTTCCCATCCGGCCCCATTCCGGCGCGCAACACCGGGGCTTCGGGGCGGCGCCCGCGCTCCATCGACACCAGGTCGCGCCGTCCCCGTCTTGATCGACTCGGCTTTCAGGATGCCGCGGTGTCGAGAGGCTCTCGACACCGCGACTTTCATGAAGTCGAGTGGATCACCCGCTGACGGCCCGGCGCGGCGCGGCCCGACGCGGCGTGGGCGGTCAGGACAGGTCGTGCAGCGCGGCCTCGATGGCCCGGTGGAAGGTCGGGTACGCGTAGATCATGTGGCGGAGCTGACTCAGCGGCACCGCCGCGTGCACCGCCACCACAAGCGCGGAGAGCACCTCGCCGCCGGCCGGGCCGACCGACGTCGCGCCGATCAGCACGCCCTGGTCGGCATCCGCGACGAGCTTGATGAACCCGTCGTCGCCGACCTGGTGGATCCAACCCCGGGTGGAGCTGCCGAGCTTCGTGAAGCCGACCTGCACGTTGATGCCGCGTTCGCGGGCCTGCCGCTCGGTGAGCCCGACCGCGCCCACCTCAGGATCGGTGAAGGTGACCCGGGGCAGCGCACGGTAGTCGGCTCGCGGGACGGTGCCGGCCGACCCGCTCGACCCGCTGGCGGCCAGTGAGCTGGACGCCCCCATCGCGCCACCGACCACGCTGGACGTGCCGCTGGCGTCTGCCCCCGCCTTCGTCTGCCGGGCGAGGGCCAGGATGTCCGCGATCACGATCCCCGCCTGGTACATGGCGATGTGGGTGAAGGCGCCCTCGCCGGTCAGGTCGCCGACCGCCCAGACCTGGTCGGTGACGTGCAACCGGTCGTCGACCGGCAGGAAACGCTGCTCGGCGTCCACGCCGATCGTGTCCAACCCCAGCTCTTCCAGGTGGGCCTTGCGCCCGGTCACCACCAGCAGCCGGTCGGCGGTGAACTCCTCCCCGCCGCCACCGCGCAGGACGAACCGGGTGCCGTCGTGGTCGACCCGCTCGGCGCGTACCCCGGTGTGGATCTCCACGCCGTCGGCGCG
This sequence comes from Micromonospora sp. NPDC048935, assembly GCF_043197875.1. Taxonomy (NCBI): domain Bacteria; kingdom Bacillati; phylum Actinomycetota; class Actinomycetes; order Micromonosporales; family Micromonosporaceae; genus Micromonospora; species Micromonospora sp. NPDC048935. Next base: position 814,642 of record NZ_JBICTZ010000002.1, read on the forward strand.
CAGCGCCGCGGCGGCGACGTCGGACGCCTCCGGCTCCTCGACGGCCAGCACCCGGTCAAGGGCCTCCACCACGGTGACCCGCACTCCGAAACGGGCGAAGACCTGGGCGAGTTCCAGGCCGATCGCGCCGCCGCCGAGCACCAGCAGCGACTCCGGCAGTTGGTCGGCCTCGATCGCCTGGTGGTTGGTCCAGTACGGGGTGTCGGCCAGGCCGTCGATCGGCGGCACCGACGGACGGGTGCCGGTGCCCAACACGACCCCGTAGCGGGCCTGGAAAACCTGGTCACCGACCCGGACCCGGGCCGGGCCGTCGAAGCGGCCACTGCCGCGCACGAGCCGGCCGCCCTTGCCGGTGAACCGCTCCGCCGCGACCGTGTCGTCCCAGGTGTCGGTGGCCTCCTCGCGGATCCGCTTGGCCACGGGTGCCCAGTCGGGCCGGACCTGCGCCGTCCCGGCCAGCCCGTCGACCCGGCGGGCCTCGGCGAGCGCGTTGGCGGCTCTGATCATCATCTTGCTCGGGATGCAGCCCCAGTACGGGCACTCCCCGCCCACCAGGTCCCGTTCGATGCCGACGACGCTCAGGCCGGCCTCGGCGAGTCGCCCGGCGACCTCCTCGCCGCCGACCCCGAGCCCCACCACGACCACATCCACCAGCTCCGGCTCTGCCACCGCAACAGCATCCCCCAGCGACACCACCGCGACCACCGGGGCCCGGAAGAAAAGTCGACACGCTCACCCGTACCGGCCCTTTACGGTGGCGAAGTGCACACACGCTTCGCTGCGGTCCGGGACTGCTTCCACGACCTGCTCACCTCCGGCCGGGAGACCGGCGCCGCCCTGGTCGTCTGGTACGACGGTCAGCCGGTCGTCGACCTGGTCGGCGGGACCCGGGCCGTCGGCGAGGCGTGGCGGCCGGACACGCTCGTCAACGTCTACTCGGTCGGCAAGCCGGTGGCCGCGCTCTGCCTGCTGATGCTCGTCGACCGGGGGCATGTCGATCTCGACGCGCCCGTCGACAGGTACTGGCCGGAGTTCCGCACCCCCGCCACCGTGCGCCAGGTGTTGTCGCACACCGCGGGGTTGCCGGCCTTTCCGGTGCCCCGTCCCGCCACCGCGGTCGCCGACTGGGCACTGCTCGCCGGCGACCTGGCCGCCGCCGACCCCGAGTGGTCGCCGGGCTCGGTGGCCGGCGAGCACGCCTGGACGTACGGGCACCTGGTGGGCGAGTTGGTCCGTCGCGTCGACGGGCGCTCGGTGGGCCGGTTCCTGGCCGAGGAGATCGCCGACCGGTGGCAGCTCGACCTGGCGTTCGGGCTGACCGAGGCGGACCAGCGGCGCTGCGCCGACCTGCGCTACGGCGACCCGGGGTGGCCGACCCGGGCGCTCGGCGAGCCGGGCTCACTGCGGGCGCGCGCGATGGGCAACCCGGCCGGTGGGCAGGACCTCGCCGTGTTGAACAGCCCGCTGTGGCGGGCTGCCGAGATGCCGGCGGTCAATCTGCACGCCACCGCACACGGCCTGGGCCGGCTCTACACCGGCCTGCTGGCCGGCGGTGTCCTGGAGGGGGTTCGGCTGTTCAGCGCCGAACTGGTGGCGGAGGCGACCCGGGTCCAGTACGACGGGCCGGACCTGGTGCTGGACCGCCCGGTCCGCTGGACGCTGGGTATGCAGTGGGAGCCGGACGGCAGTTGGGGCATGGGCGGCCTCGGCGGCAGCAGCGCCTGGGCCGATCCGGAGCGCGGTTACACCTTCGCGTACGCGACGGCGCACCTGGCCCAGCACGACCGGGTGGACGAGCTGGTCGAGGTGTTGCACTCCTGCCTCTGATCAGCGCAGCCAGACGGGGTCGGTGCCGAGCACCGAGAGCGGCGGTGGATAGTCGGGCGCCTCGGGCAGTTTCCACGGTTGGTGGATCGCCCTGCCCCGCACTCCCGCCAGCTCCGGCACCCACCGGCGCACGTAGTCGCCGGCCGGGTCGTACCGTTCGGCCTGCCGGACGGGGTTGAACCCCCGGTACGGCTTGGTGTCGTTGCCGGTGCCGGCGACCCACTGCCAGTTGCCGGAGTTGTTGGCCACGTCCCCGTCCAGCAGCCAACGGAAGAAGACTCCGACGCCGCCCCGCCAGTCCTGCCCGAGCGACTTGGTCAGGTAGCCGGCGGTGATCAGCCGGGCCCGGTTGTGCATCCAGCCCTGCGTCCGTAGCTGCCGCATGCCGGCGTCGACGATCGGCACCCCGGTCCGCCCCTCGGCCCAGGCCGCCAACGCGTCGTCGTCGTAGCGCCACTGCTCGGTGGCGCCCCGCCGGTACGCCACGGTCGAGATCTCCGGAAAGGCGGCGGTGACCTGGTAGTAGAAGTCCCGCCAGCAGATCTGCCGGACGAACGGCCCGGACCGGTCGTCGGCGCGGTTGGCCACCGCCAGCGGCGACACACAACCGAAGCGCAGGTACGGGCTGAGTCGGGAGGTGTCGTCGCCGGCCATGTCGTCGTGCTGGTCGGCGTACCGGTCCAGGTCCGGCAGCCAGTCGGTGAGCCGCTGCCGGGCGACCCGCTCGCCGCCGACCGCCGCGTCCGGCGACTCCCCGGCCGGCGGCTTCGGCAGACTGCCCACGCGGACACCGCCGGGCAGCGTCACCCGGCGCGGCGGGGCCAACTCCTCGCGCCACCGGCTGGCCGCCCAGGCCCGATGGTAGGGGCTGAACACGCGGTAGTGGTCGCCGCCGCCACCGGGCCGCAGGGCACCCGGCTCGACCACGGTCAGCCCGGGAAACAGTCGCAGGTGCAGCCGGTGCCGCTCGCACTCGGCGCGTAGTCGCCGCTCCCGCCGCCGGGCGTAGTGGCTGACGTCGGCGGAGAGGGCGACGGCCGTGGCGCCGACCTCGTCGGCCAGCCGGATCGTCTCGGCCACCGGGTCACCGTGGCGTACCACCAGGTCGCCGCCCCGCTCGCACAGCTCGGCGCGCAGGTCGGCGAGCGCCTGGTGCAGGAACCGGGTGCGGTTGGCCGACCGGTCGGCCAACTCCGGGTCGAGCACGTACAGCGGGACCACCCGGTCGAAGGCCGCGCAGGTGGTGGCCAGCGCCGGGTGGTCGTGCACCCGCAGGTCGCGGGTGAGGAGCACGATCGCGGTGCCAGCGGTCACCGGGTCTCCGGATCGACAGTCGGCCCCGGGATGGTGACCGGCGTACCGGTCGAGGTGAGCAGTGCCCGTCCGACCACCGTCATCCGTCGCCGCTGCGGCACCACAGCGCGCCGGACGAAGACGTCGTAGTCCTGCGCGGCGACCTCGTCGAGGATGCCGCCGTAGAGGGCGTACGCGGTGCGCATGCACGCCTGCGAGGCCGGGGCCAGCATGGTGATGCCCGGTGCTGCGGCGGCGTAGTGCGCCTGGGCGCGGGTCACCTCGTACTCGATCAGCTCACGGGTGCGGGGTGTGCCGCGGCCCCTGGTGCGGGCGTCGAGCAGCTCGTCGCGGGTCACCCCGAACTTCGCCAGGTCCTCGTCGGGCAGGTAGGTGCGGCCCCGGTCGAGATCCTCCGCGACGTCCCGGATGAAGTTGGTGAGTTGGAAGGCGAACCCGAGCTGCCGGGCCGGCTCCCGCGCCGCCGCCGGGTCGGAGCTGCCCAGGATCGGCAACATCATCGTGCCGATGACCGCCGCCGAGCCCTCCATGTAGTCGAGCAGGTGGTCATAGGTCGGGTACGACGTGACGGTCAGATCCATCGCCATGCTCTTCAGAAACGACGCAAAGTCGTCCCGGTCGAGATCGAAGACCGCGATCGTGTGCAGCACGGCCGGCAGCAGCGGGTCGTCGACGGGCGCACCGCGCAGACCAGCCACGAACCGGCTGGCCCAGTCGTCCAGGCGGGCGGCCCGCTCGGCCGGCGGCAGGTCCTCGGTGCGATCGACGATCTCGTCCGCGTACCTGGTGAACCCGTAGAGGGCGTGCACATGCCGCCGTTTCCATGCGGGCAGCAGTCGGGTGGCGAGATAGTAGGTGCGGCCGTGACGTTTGTGCAGCTCACGACACCTGTCGTAGGCAGCGGTGAGATCCGTGTCCACCGGCCCTCCTCATTTATCGACGCACCAATCGACGCAACTCGCAGCCTAGGGTACGCTCAGCCGCATGGCCAACGACGCGGTTGCGGGCAATGCGACCCGTGTGGTGGCGGCAGCCCCGGTCGACCGGGACGACCCGGTCGGTGCCGTTCTGGCCGCGTACACCCATGAGCTGGTCGCGGCCGTCGACGAGACCCTGACCACCTTCCTCGCCGCCGAGGTCGACTCCCTCGCCCAGATCGACGCGTCGATGGGCGGCTTCGCCGCCTCCGCGCGGGAGGCCGTGCTTGTCGGCGGCAAGCGGATCCGGCCGACGTTCGCCTACTGGGGCTGGCGCGGGGCGATCGGCGGCGGCGAGGCACTGCCGCCCGTGCTGCCCGCGCTGGCCGCGCTGGAGTTGCTGCACACCTTCGCCCTGGTGCACGACGACGTGATGGACTCCTCCACCACCCGTCGCGGCCGGCCCACCGCACACGTCGCGCTCGCCCAGCAGCACATCGCGGCAGGCCACCGCGGTGATCCCGGGCGGTTCGGCGAGGCCGTCGCCGTCCTCATCGGCGACCTCTGCATGGTCTGGGCCGACCGGTTGCTGGCGCACGCCACGGTGCCACCGGCCCGCCTGTTCGAGGTTCGCCGCTGCTACGACCAGATGCGGGTGGAGACGGTCGCCGGGCAGTATCTGGACGTGCTCGGCGAGAACGACCCGGCCAACTGGTCGGTCGACCGGGCGCTGCGGGTGGCCCGCTACAAGACCGCCAGCTACACCGTCCAACGACCACTGCTCTTCGGCGCCTGCCTGGCCGGGGTGCCCGCCGACGACCCACTGGTCTCCGCGTACACCCGCTATGGCCTGGCCGTCGGCGAGGCCTTCCAGCTCCGCGACGACCTGCTCGGCGTCTACGGTGATCCGGCCGCCACCGGCAAGCCGGCCGGTGACGACCTTCGCGCCGGCAAACCGACCACGCTGTTCATGCTGGCTCGGGAGTTGGCCACGCCGGCGCAACTGCGGGCGTTGGAGCGGCCCGGTGACACACCTGTCGACCGGCTCGCCGAGCTGGTGGCCGAGACCGGCGCGGTGGCCCGGGTGGAGCGGATGATCGCCGAGCGGGTGAGCGACGCGCTTGCCGCGCTCGACGCCGCACCCGTCGACCGCACCGCGCGGACCGCGCTGACCGGGCTGGCCACCGCCGCGACCAACCGGCGGGCCTGATGAGCGATTCTCTCGAGGAGGTGGTCACGTGCGGACGGTGACAGGACGGACGGACCGGGTGGTGGTCGTCGGGGCCGGCCTGGGCGGGCTCGCCTGCGCGCTGCACCTGGCCGGCACCGGGCGACAGGTCACCGTGCTGGAACGCGAGCCGGTGCCCGGCGGGCGAGCGGGGCGGCTCGCCGTGGACGGCTACGAGTTCGACACCGGCCCGACGGTGCTCACCATGCCCGACCTGATCGCCGAGGCCCTCGGCGCGGTCGGCGAGGAGCTGCACGACTGGCTCGACCTGACCCCCCTCGATCCGGCCTACCGGGCCTACTACCCGGACGGTTCGACGCTGGACGTGCTGACCGACACCACCCGGATGGCGGCCGAGATCTCCCGCGTCTGCGGGCCCCGCGAGGCCGACGGTTACCTGCGCTTCGTCGACTACGCGCGGGAGCTGTGGCGGCTGGAGCGGGCCGACTTCATCGAGCGCAACCTGGACGCGCCGACCGACCTGATCACCGGCAACCTGCTCAGGCTGCTCACCGGCGGAGCCTTCCGACGTCTCCAGACGAAGATCAACCAATTCTTCCGCGACCCACGCACCCAGCGGATCTTCTCCTTCCAGGCGATGTACGCCGGCCTCGCACCGCACGACGCCCTCGCCATCTACGCGGTCATCGCGTACCTCGACTCGGTGGCCGGGGTCTACTTCCCGCGCGGCGGCATCCACGCGGTCTCCAAGGCCATGGCGGGCGCCGCCGAGAAGCACGGCGTGCAGATCCGGTACGACACGACGGTGACTCGGGTGGAGACGGCGAACGGCCGTGCCACAGGTGTGCTCACCGCCGACGGCGAACTGGTGCAGGCGGATGTCGTGGTGCTCAACCCCGACCTGCCTGTCGCCTACCGGGACCTGCTCCCGGCCGCTCCGGCACGACGCCTCACCTACTCCCCGTCCTGCGTCGTTCTGCACGTCGGTTCCCGACAGGCATATGAAAAGATCGCGCATCACAACATCCATTTCGGACGCGCGTGGAAGGGCACCTTCGATGAGGTCATCCGGCGGGGCGAGCTGATGACCGACCCGTCACTGTTGGTGACCAACCCGAGCCGGACCGACCCGTCGGTCGCCCCGCCCGACCGGCACACCTACTACGTGCTCGCCCCGGTGCCCAACCTGCACCGGGCGCCGTTCGAGTGGCGCGGCGACCTGACCCGGCGCTACAGCGACCAACTGATCGGCACCCTGGAGGAGCGCGGCTACGTCGGCTTCGGTGCCGGGGTCGAGGTGCTGCGGGCGATCACCCCCGCCGAGTGGGAGGAGCAGGGGATGGCCGCCGGCACCCCCTTCGCCGCCGCGCACACCCTCTTCCAGACCGGCCCGTTCCGCCCGTCGAACCTGCACCGCGACCTGCCGAACGTGGTCTTCGTCGGCTCCGGCACCCAACCCGGGGTGGGTGTGCCGATGGTGCTCATCTCCGGCAAGCTCGCCGCCGGCCGGATCAGTGGGGAAGGTCGATGAGCAGCCGCGAGGAGCACCTGGTCGAGTTGGTCGACGACGCCGGCACGGCCCACGGCGAGATGACCGTCGCCGCCGCACACCAACCGCCGGGGCACCTGCACCGGGCCTTCTCGGTGCTGCTTGTCGACCCGGACGGCCAGGTGCTGCTCCAACGCCGGGCCGCCGTCAAGACCCGCTTCCCGCTGCGCTGGGCCAACTCCTGCTGCGGCCACCCCCGCCCAGGCGAGTCCCTCGCCGAGGCGGCCAACCGGCGACTACGCGAGGAGTTGGGCACGGGCCCGGTCGAGCTGACCGAGGTCGGCGTCTACGTCTACTACGCCGAGGACCCGGCCACCGGCCGGGTCGAATTCGAGTACGACCACGTACTGCGGGGTGATTTCCTGCCCACGGCCCCGCTCCTGCCGGACCCGGACGAGGTCGCCGAGTTGCGCTGGGCTGACCCCACCGCGCTCGAAGCCGAGCTGGACCTCGACCCTCGGTCGTACGCGCCCTGGCTGGGCGGGGTGGTGAACCGGCTACTGCACCCCTCGGACGCCACGTCGGGCGCCGACGATCCGGCCGTGACCCCGTCCGGATCGTCGGCGGATGACACGGCGGAGCGGTCGGGTGGTCGATGAGGCGCTGAGCGCGGGGGCTGTCGCACGCCGGCTGGGGGTCGCGGTGACGACCCTGCGCACCTGGCACCAGCGCTACGGGCTCGGGCCCAGCGAACACATTCCCGGCCACCACCGCCGGTACACGCCCAAGGACCTGGCCCGCCTCGAAATCATGCGCCGGCTCACCGCCGAGGGGGTGAGCCCCGCCGAGGCCGCCCGCTGGGCCCGCCAGGCACCCGATCCGACGTCCACCGACACCGCCGCCCCCACTCGGGTCCACCGGCCAGGCCGGGACGGCGGTGGAACCATCCCGGTGGGCCGCGCCGGCCCGGCAGCCCGCGGGTTGGCCCGGGCCGCCATGCGGCTGGACGCGGCGGCGGTCAGCGAGACGATCGCGCACTCCCTGGCCGCCGACGGAGTCGTCGCCACCTGGGAGGCCCTGCTGCGCCCGGTCCTCATTGGCATCGGCGAACGCCACGCCGCCACCGCCGGCCTGATCGAGGTGGAACATCTGGTGTCCCGCTGCGTCTCGGAGGCCCTCGCGGCGGCCAGTCGGGCCAAGGTTCCCACCGGGCCGGCCCGCATCCTGCTCTCCTGCGCCGACGAGGAGCAGCACACCCTGCCGCTGGAGGCGTTGGCCGCCGCGCTCGCGGAGGCCGGGGTCAGCTACCGGGCGCTCGGCGCCCGAGTGCCGGTCGCCGCCCTCATCGAGGCGGTCAACCGGACCGGACCGGCCGCCGTGGTGCTCTGGTCGCACACCCGGGCCACCGCCGACCCGGCCCAACTCGGCGCGCTCCTCGCGGCACCCCGCCGCCCGTTGCTGGTGCTCGCCGCCGGGCCGGGCTGGCGAGCCGACACGCTGCCCGCCGGGGTGGTGCGGCCGATCGATCTGGCCGAGGCCGTCTCGCTCGCCGTCGCGGTCCGTGACTCGCTGGACCAGTCGAGGCGCGACTGACCGCACTGTCGCCCGTTTGCGGCGTGAACTACCGTCGGAGGCTCCGCCTACCCCGACCCCTCCGGGAGCCAGCAGATGCAAGCCCGCGCCGCCCTGGCGTCCGTCCTCGCCATGGCGCTGGTCTTGTCCGGGTGTGCCCAGCCGGACCGCACCATCACCCGCGCCGGCGCACCGCAACCGGTGCGATCGGCCACACCCACCCCGACCTCGCACCCCACCGTCGCCAAGCCGCCCAAGCCTCCGCTGCGCCCCCTGCCGGCCAAGCTCCCCGCCGGCCTGCGGCGCACCACCGGCGCGCGCCCGGTGGTGTTGACCTTCGACGACGGACCCAACCCGGCCTGGACGCCCAAGGTGCTCGACCAACTGCGGGCCGCCAAGGTGACGGCCACCTTCTGTGTCGTCGGTCGCGAGGTGCAGCGTCACCCGGAGTTGGTCCGCCGGATCGTCCGCGAGGGCCATCAGCTCTGCAACCACAGTTGGCGGCACGACCTCGACCTGGCCCGGCGACCGGTCGCCGAGATCAGGGCCGACCTGGACCGCACCAACCGGGCCATCCAGGCGGCGGCCCCCGGGGCGAAGGTGTCCTACTACCGGCAACCGGGCGGCCGGTGGACGTCGGAGGTGCTGGGGGTAGCGAAGGATCTCGGCATGCGCCCCCTGCACTGGTCGGTCGACCCGCAGGACTGGGACAAGCCGAGCGCCGCCACGATCGGCAAGCGAATCCACGCCGCCGCCGGCCCCGGTGCCATCGTGCTGCTGCACGACGGGGGCGGCAATCGCGCCGCGACGCTCGCCGCCTGCCCTCAGGTGATCGCCGACCTGAAGCATCGCTTCGGCATCGCCCGACTCAACTAGGGCCTGTTTTACCGCCTTAGACCTGCGGTTATGCCCCGATCCCCGGCCACCCGGATACCGATTTTGTCCACCGACCTGGCATCACGTATGCTTTCCAAGCCTCCGGCGGGGCCGGATGGGAGCAAGTCCGCTTGAAGTTGCCAATGTGCAATGATGGCGGGGCCGCCCTCATCGTCTAGCGGCCCAGGACGCCGCCCTTTCAAGGCGGTAGCACGGGTTCGAATCCCGTTGGGGGCACGACCGGCGCAAGCCGGAGCAACACAAGCTAGGTCCTGTGGAGCAGTTGGAGTGCTCGCCGCCCTGTCAAGGCGGAGGTCGCGGGTTCAAGTCCCGTCAGGACCGCAGCGCTGACGCCGCGCCTCGCGCGGCGTTCTGCGTATCGGAGCATGTCGCCCTTGGCGCCGGTTCGTCCGGTTGCCGGGTAATATGGGCCGAGCAGTACGGCCAGGTAGCTCAGTTGGTACGAGCGTCCGACTGAAAATCGGAAGGTCGGCGGTTCGACCCCGCCCCTGGCCACATAGCCTTTCGCCGGGCTACAGAGGTCCCCACCAGCGGAAACGCAGGTGGGGATCTTGCTGTTACGGCGTCTTTTCACCGACGACTTCGGCCCACCGGCATGTGATCCACTCCACTTCCTGCAAGTCGGGGCATCCGGGAGTGCGGGATGCCCCGACTTTGCCAAAACCGAGTCGATCACGGGTCGGTGGCCGGGCTGGGCAAGAGCTGGTGGCGGTTCCGGCTGTGCGGACTGTGCGGCTGCGCGGCTGTCAGCCGTCGCGGCCCTGCTGGCGGTGCTGCGCCATGCCGCTCTGGATCGCCTCCCAGACGCTGCGTCCGGCCTGGCGCAGTGTCTCCCCCGCCTGCTCGGCGAACTGGGCCGCGCTCTGCGCTGCGGCCTGCGCCCCACCCAGGGGACCGCCGCCGCCGTCACCATCTCCGGACGCGCTCGGGCCCGGGGCGGGCGATTGATCGGGTCGGTTACGAGGTTGCCCGGTCGTCGACCCCGCCGGGCCCCCGGTGCCCCAAGCCGCCCCGGCCGACCGCTGCCCTCCGCCCGGGCCTGCGGGCCGCCGCTCGTCGCCCGGGCCCGCCGATCGCTGCCCACCGTCCGGGCCAGCCGATCGCCGCTCGTCGCCCGGGCCTGCGGGCCGCTGCCCGTCGCCCGGCCCTGCGGGTCGTTGCCCTTCGGGGTGGTGCCGCTCCCCGTGTCGCCGGCCTGCCGGGTGACGGCCCTGCGTTCCACCGGACTCCGGTCGTACCTGTTCCCCCGGCCCAGGGCCACCGGCCCGATACCCGGGTCCCCCCGCGCTGGGTCCCGGGCCACCAGCGTGAGGCGTAGGGCCTCCAGCAGGCGGCCCCGAGCCAGGCCGAACCGAGCCAGAACGCTCAGAGCCGAAACGCTCAGAGCCAGAACGCTCAGAGCCAGAACGCTCAGAGCCAGAACGCTCAGAGCCAGAACGCTCAGAGCCAGAACGCTCAGAGCCGGAACGATCGTCTGGCCGATCGGCACCCGGTCGATCAGGGTCCGACCGGCCGGCACCCGGTCGATCGGAGCCCGCTCGGCCCGGTTCGGCGACGGCACCGACCGCGCCCACCTGCTGGCCCGGCCCGTCGAGTAAGCCGGCGGGGCGGCGCGCTCCGACCGCCGTGGCCCCGGGAGCCGGCTGTGGTGCGCCGCGGTGCACGTCGTCGAGTGCGGTGACAGCCGTCCGAGCGAGCGCCTCGATGATCTGCGGATTGTGGTCGAGCGTGTCGAGTGCCCGCCCGAGGATCCTGGTCAGCTGCTCCAAGCGCACCCGCAGCTCTGCCTCGGCGTGCACCCCGTCGATGTCCAACTCGGCGCTGCTCAGGTGCACCCGTACGCCGGCGTCGACCTGGATCAGGTTGGCCACCCGGGCCCGCAGCGACAGGTCGGCGTCCAGTCCGTCGACCGCCAGCCGGATCGAGTCGACGGAGACCCTCGGAATGTCGAGCAGGACATCCGGGTCCCCCTGGCTCGGCTCTCGCTGCTGCGCGCGCTCGCTCATGCTCTCCCACCCGCCTGCACACACCGGCCCGGTCGTCCGGGCCGTTCGGCGCGGGTACCCGCTTTCCGGCGGAGCATCCCGTCCGTGACTGATCAGCCACCCCTTGTCCAAAACCGGCGAAACACGAAGCTGCACACGCGGGCATCAGCCGGTATGGTCCGGGCCTATGGGACAGGAAAAGACTGATCCGGCCGACATCCGGCAGGACGGCGACCGGTTCTCCTTACGGTGCAGCCTCCACGTCCCGGGCTCCGCCGAGCACGCGTTCGTGGTCTTCACCGACGAGCTGACCGACTGGTGGGTCACCGAGTACACCTGGTCCGGCCCGGACGCCCTCGCCGAGCTGGGCATGGAGCCACGGGCTGGCGGGATGCTCTACGAGATCGGCCCGTACGGCTTCCGCTCCGACTGGGGTCGGGTGCTCACCTGGGACCCACCGCGCCGGCTGGTGTTCGTGTGGCAGATCGGCCCCGACCGTGCGCCGGTGCCAGACCCGGCCCGCGCGAGCGAGGTCGAGGTGTTGTTCCACTCCGAGGGGCCGGAGCGCACCCGGGTCGAGCTGGAGCACCGGCACTTCGACAGGCACGGCGAGGCAGCCGAGGGATACCGCGAGGCGCTCACCGCCGGCTGGCACGAGCTGCTCACCCGCTACGTCGCGACGGTGTCACGCCACCAGCCCACCACCCCCGCCTGACCGTCACCGGCACCCGACCCCCGGAAGCCGAACCACCGCCCGCGCCCCCACACCACTGTCGGAGGCCGAACCGGCACTCGAACGCCGGAGGCCGAACCGGCACACTGCCGCCGCAGGGCCGAACGGCGCGCGCTCGTCAGTGGCCGAGTTGCCGTGCCGGGACGGTGTCGGCACCAAGGTCGCGACCGCCCAGATGCGCGTGGCGGCCGGCCTCCGCCCCGGACCCGAAGCCGGTGCCGCCCAGCCTGCGTGGCGGCGCGGTGCGCAGCCGCGGGTATTCCTCGGTGAGCCGCCGCTGCACCCGGTCCGACCGGTCGGCCAGCACCAGCGCCACCGACGGGGCCCCCGACTCGCTGGCCGCCGCCGTCTCCGCCGCCCAGAGCCGACCCCCGATCACCTCCGCGAAACCGGCCAACCAGGACCGGCGGAAGGCAGCGGGATGGTCGTCTGCGGGCACCTCGGTGGCGGCCAGGCCGTGCGCCGCCTGCACGAGCAGTGAGGTGAAGAGCAGGTCGACCCGTTCCAGGTCGCTGGCGAAGCCGAACAGGTGCAACGTGAAGCCGTTGCCCTGCCGGCGGCGTACGCAGCGGCAGCGCAGTGGTTCGGCGACCGCGGCGAGCAGACCGACCTTGTCGCGGGCGTACGGGGCGACGATCTCCAGGACCCGGTCGCCGACCGGGTCGGTGGTCGGGTCACGGACGGCGAGCAGCGCCCTGTCCACGCCGTAGCGGGCGATCAACTCGGTCGCCTTGGCAGTGAACGCCTCCGCCTCGGCGGGTGTGCAGGCTGGGTCCTCAGCCTGGGCGAGCAGCTTGCGTACCTTGCTCAGCATCGCCTCGGACATGGCTACAGAGCTATCACACCGGTCGGACACCACCGGGACCGCGTGACGATCGCGTGCTGGGTGACCCGCCGGGTCGCGGCGGACGTCGCGGCCCGGCTGCGGATCACTCGGCGCGGCTGCGCAGGGTGGCGATCGTCGAGCCGGCGAGGGTGAGGAGGCAGGCCGGGAGCAGCCCGTCGGCCGCCGCAGCACCGAACAGCGCCTCACCTGTCGGTTCGTCGCGATTGGCGTACGCGCTGACGAAGCGGGCCACCCAGCGGGTGTCGTAGTCGGCCTGGTCGATTCCCGGGAAGTCGAGCGCCGCTCCGCTGGCTGCTGGCGCGTCACCGACCATCGTCGCGGCCAGGCACCAGGCCACCCCGTACGCACCGCTGAGGCCGTCTCGGTCGACGACCGCGTCGAATGCTCCCACCACGGCGTCCCCATCTCCGGTCAGCGCCGAGTGGAGCACGGCGGTCGCGTCGTCGAACGTCTGCTGTGGTAGGTCCGTCACGCAGCGCACAGTAGGACGGGCGGTCAAGTGACTCGAAGACCGGTGACTGTCCGTGTTCAACGCGAGCTACCTGCGCATTACGCCACCTCCACGGTCCCGCCAACGGCCCCGGCACGCTAATGTGCGCAGCGGACCTTCGCCGGAGGAAGGACGACCATGCTCGTATCACGCCGTTCGCGGGTGGCCACACTGGCCGCCTGCGCGACGATCCTGCTCGCCACAAGCGCCTGCGGGGATGACAAGGCCAAGGAGCCCAGCGCCCAACAGGTGCGCCTCTATGGCACGGACGGCAACATGCTCAACTCCTATCCCGCGGAGTTGAAGGAACGCGCAAGTCTGGTCGACGGGATGAAGGGCACCACGCCACTCGTTCCACTGCCCGACGACTTCAAGAGCCGGCTACGGACCGTCAATCCGGCGCTGACGGACTACGTGTACTCCGCCGAGACGTACGACGCGGTCGTGGTCGCCGTGCTGGCCGCCCAACTGGCCGGGAGCACCGACCCGGCTGCCATCGCGAAGCAGATCGTCGCCGTGACCAACGACGGGCAGCGCTGCGAGGACCCGGCGAGTTGCCTCGCGCTGGCCCGTGCCGGACAGGACATCGAGTACCGTGGCGTTTCGCTGACCCGGGCGGGCTTCACCGACAAGGGTGAGCCGGCCACCGCGAGCTACGCCACGCTGACCTTCGACGGGCAGCAGATCAACGACGGCAAGACCGAGTTCGTCGGCGCGGGCATCGAGTCGGCGGCGAGCACCAAGACGCCACCGAAGCCGAAGAAGCAGCGGCCGAACGTCGACCCCGACCAGAAGCCGCTGATCCTGGGCGGTCTGCTGCCGAAGACCGGTGACCTGGCGCTCGCCTACCCGCCGATGGCGGCCGGCGCCGCGCTGGCGATCAGGGAGATCAACGCCGCCGGTGGCGCACTGGGCAAGCCGGTGACGTGGGTCGAGGGCGACGACGGCACCAGCCCGGTGGTGGCCAAGGCGACGGTGGCCAGGCACGTGACGGGCGGTGTCAGCGTGATCATCGGCGCGGGTGGTTCGGGCATCTCCCGGGCGGTGCTGCCGGACGTGGTGCAGGCCGGGAAGATCCTCTTCTCCCCGTCCAACACCGACAGCAGCCTGACCGACGTGGACGACGGTGGCCTCTACTTCCGCACCGCACCGCCGGACAGCCTCCAGGGTCGGGCGCTTGCCGACGTCATCCTCCGCGACGGATCGCAGAAGATCGTCATCGTCGCCCGCAAGGACTCCTACGGTGAGGGCCTCCAGGGCACGGTCCGCGACGAGCTGGAGAAGGCCGGCATCGCTGGCGACCGCCTCAGGCTGCTCACCTACGAGCCGCCCGCCGACGCCAAGGCTCCCCCGGTGGACTTCTCCGGTGGCGCCAAGGAGATCAAGGACTTCGGCGCGGACGCCGTACTGATCATCGGCTTCGGCGAGTCGGCCTCGGTGATCCGTTCGCTGGCCGACAGCGGAGTGCAGATCCGGCAGTAACACCACCAGAAGCAGGAAACGGCCGCACCGGCGCGAGCGTCGGTGCGGCCGTTTTCGTTTCCCGGACGCCCACACCCGCGGGCTCACACCCCGCCACCCAGTAAGCCCGCAGCCCCGGCCACCGAGCCACCTGGCGACCCGGCCACGCCGGCCCGTGTTCGATGATCGACTCCGCTTCACGGAAACCGGGTGGTCCGCGCGACCGGGACACCGCGACTTCCAGGAACCCGAGTCGATCAACGCCCCCAGAATCAGCGCGGCCGGCGGCGCTCCAGGAACTCGGTCATCCGCCGGTGCTTCTCCTCGTCCTCGAAGAGCACCGCCTGGCTGACCAGATCGAGGTGGGGGTGCGCGGCGGCGGGCGCGTCCACCGCCAGCTTGGTCAATCGCAGCGCCAGCGACGAACCCAGGGCGATCTCGTCCAGCAGCCCGTGGGCCACCGTGAGCAGCTCGTCGGGCTCGTCCACCACCCGGTTCACCAGACCGATGCGCAGCGCCTCGGCGGCGTCCACCCGCCGCCCGGTGAAGAGCAGTTCCTTGGCCCGGCCCTCACCGATCAGCGCGGGTAGCCGATGCGTCGCGCCCGCGCCGGCCAGGATGCCCAACCGCACCTCCGGCTGGCCGAAGACCGCCCGCGCCGTGCACACCCGCAGATCGCAGGCGTACGCCAGCTCCGCCCCACCGCCCAGCGCCGGGCCGTCGACGGCGGCCACCGTGGGCATCGGCAGCGCCCGGATCCGCGCGAAGGCGGCCGAGTTGATCGCGGCCAGGGCGTCCGTGCGGCCCCGCTCCCGGAGTTGAGCGATGTCGGCGCCGCCGGCGAAGATGCCGGCCGTGCCACCGGTGAGCAGCAGCAGCCGGGGACGGGCTTCCAACTCGGCGCAGACCTGGTGCAACTCGGCGATCAGGTCGGCGTCGATGGCGTTGCGCTTCTCCGGCCGGTCCAGGGTCACCACCAGCCGGTCCGGTCGCTCCTCGATCCGCAGCCCGCTCACTGCCCCGCCCACCTCTCGTTGGCGACCGTGGGGCTCGCGAACGCGCTCACTGCTTGACCCCGTCGTTCCACAGGTAGAAGCCGTGGCCCGACTTCTTTCCCAGCCGCCCCTCGTCCACCATCTCCACGAGCAGCGGTGGCGGCGCGAAGCGGTCCCCGTACGCGGCCTGGAGGGTACGGGCGATGTCCAGCCGCACGTCGAGGCCGACCAGGTCGGTGAGTTCCAACGGCCCGATCGGGTGCCGGTATCCCAGCACCATCGCCTTGTCGATGTCGGCGGGACCGGCCACCCCGTCGGCGACCATCCGGATCGCCTCCAGCCCGAGGGTGACCCCGAGGCGGGAGGTGGCGAAGCCGGGCAGGTCGCGTACGACGACGGGGTCCTTGCCCAGCCGGCCGGCGAGCGCGACGGCCGCGGCGGTGGTCTCCTCGGCGGTGGCCGGGCCGACCACGATCTCCAGGAGCGCCATCGCCCAGACCGGGTTGAAGAAGTGCAGGCCGAGGAAGCGCTCGGGTGCGTCCAGCCCGGCGGCCAGCTCGCCGATGGCGATGCTTGAGGTGTTGCTGGCCAGCAGCGCCGGGCGCAGCGCCGCGGCGTCGCCCAGCACGGCTCGCTTCAGGTCGAGCCGCTCCGGCACCGCCTCCACGATCACGTCGGGGGCGGGGGCGACGTCGGCGAGGGTCGGGCGCAGCGTGACCCGCTGCCGGTGCGCGGCGGCCTCGTCGGCGCTCAGCTTGCCGCGCTGCACGGCTCGTTCCCACAGCTCGGCGAGCCGGTTCAGCGCCGCGGCGCCCCGCTCCGGGTCCACCTCGACCAACTCGACGGCGTGCCCGGCCCCGGCCGCCACGTACGCGATGCCGAGCCCCATCGTGCCGGCACCGACGACCACGAAACGTCCGCTCATCACGCCTCCCTGTCCCGCCCGCCGGCGCGCGGGGTCCCCGCCGCACCGAGCTGGGTGTCTCGCCCGCTCCGCTCGCTCATGGTGCGACCCTAGA
This sequence comes from Micromonospora sp. NPDC048935, assembly GCF_043197875.1. Taxonomy (NCBI): domain Bacteria; kingdom Bacillati; phylum Actinomycetota; class Actinomycetes; order Micromonosporales; family Micromonosporaceae; genus Micromonospora; species Micromonospora sp. NPDC048935. The sequence goes on from NZ_JBICTZ010000002.1 coordinate 831,377, forward strand.
CAGCTCGACGACCCGGCCCATGCTTGGGGGAGCGCGGGATCGGGTAATGACGGCCCCGTCAACCAAGGGAAGGAACCAGTCGACATGAGCCAGGCACCGGAGAGCGTCACCGGCGGGGAGATCGTGGAGACCCGAGGCGACGAGCGGGTCGAGCTGCTGCGCGCCGACACCAACAACGACGGCAAGACCGACGTGTGGGTGGTGGACACCGACGGCGACGGCAAGGCCGACCTGTTCCAGTTCGACACCGACGGCGACGGCAAGGTGGACATCACCATGGTCGACATCGACGAGGACGGCACCCCGGACGAGGTAGTCGACGGCGACGGCGGCATGCCGCCCGAGGAGCTTCCCCCGACCGTCCAGGTCTGAGCTGTACGACGGCCCCTGCGCAGCGTCGCGCGGGGGCCGACGCTCAGTCGGCGAGGCGCAGGGTGGCCAGGTAGTAGGGGGCGTCCCGGTCGTCCACATCGGTCAGCCGCCAGCCGGTGCCGTGCACCAACGCGGCGAACTCGTCAGCCGAACAGACCAGGTAGTCGAACCATTCGGTGCTCAGCTCGCGGTAGCGCAGCCGGAGCCGCAGCTGCCCGCCCAGCCGGCCCCGACGGCGGTTGCGCTCGTGGTAGCCGGTGTGCAGTGGGTCGCGGGTGCCGTACGGGTCGGTGCCGTGCGCGATGATCTGCGCCCCCGGCCGGGCCAGCGCGGCGAGCGCGGCCAGGAACCCGGGGGCACGCTGCCGGCCCTCGAACAGCCCGAGGTTGTTGCCGAGCAGCAGGAACGTGTCGTACCGGTGACCGTCGGCGACGTGCGTGTCGACGGTGCCGTGCACCACCCGCCGCACGCCGCGACGCCGGCTGACCGCCAGCGCCCCGGCGGAGGTGTCCAGCCCGGTGACCGGTACGCCGCGCTCCTGGAGCAGCAGCGCGATCCGGCCGGCGCCGGTGCCGATGTCGAGGGTCTCGCCGCGGACCCGGTCCACCGCCCGGTGGTCGTACGGCTGCCATTCCTGCGGCCCGTCCAGGTAGTGCGCGGCCGGCGCGCCGTTGATCAGCCCGTCGTCCCGCTCGATGATCTCGATGACCGGTCGGGGAAGTCGACCGCCGACCAGCGGCCGAGGGCCCACCCCGGTGGCCACGGCAAGCGTGTCCCGCAGCAGCTCGCCGACCACGTCACCGATTTGAGGCTCGCCCGTCACGGCGTTCACGCTATCCGGCCACTGGTTGGCCCGCAGCGGTCGTATCCTGGCGGCGTGACCATGTTGGACCGGCTGTCCGCCGAGAAATACCTCCTGCTCACGACCTTCCGCAAGGACGGTCGGGCGGTGCCGACCCCGGTCTGGGCGGTCCGCGACGGCGAGGCTCTGGCGGTCTGGACCCGGGCCGACTCCGGCAAGGTCAAACGGATCCGCAACAACGGCGACGTGACCCTGGCACCCTGCGACGTGCGGGGGCGTCCGCACGGGGCGGAGGTGCCGGCCCACGCGACGATCTGTGGCGGCGGTGACACCGGTCGGATTCGCGACCTACTCAAGCACAAGTACCGCGTGATCGGCCGGTTGAGCCTGCTGGGCAGCCGGCTGCGTCGCGGCGAGGGCGGCACCGTCGGCATCCGCGTGACGCTGGCCGAGGGCCGGCGCTGAGGGCGGTCGGGCCTCGGTCGGGCATGGAAAGGGGCGGCGGATCGAGATCCACCGCCCCTGACCGGAAAAATTGTGCCGCTCAGTCACCCTGCCGCTGCTGCGGGATCTGGCCCTGCAACAGCGCCCTGACCTCCGACTCGCGGTAGCGACGGTGCCCACCCAGGGTGCGGATGGCGCTGAGCTTGCCCGCCTTGGCCCACCGGGTCACCGTCTTCGGGTCGACACGGAACATCGACGCCACCTCGGCCGGCGTGAGTAGCGGCTCTGGTTCGTGCGTTCGCGATGCCATCGGTCACTCCTCCACATGTATAGACATCGGCCGGGGTCCCGCCGGCCGACGCGTCTCCCATGGTCCGGCTAGTCCCCGATGTCCGACATGGGCCGAACGGATGAAGGTCCCTAGACGGACGGATGAACCATGCCCGATTTTTACGACTTTTACACGGCAGAAACCACCTTATTCGGACTCATGATCACGGTTCGTGATGCGTCAACTACGAGCACGCCTCACCTTGGGAGCGCTCCTACGAGCATTTGTCCCTAATTGCACCGCTCCAGCAACTGCACCGCGCGCCAGCGGGCCACCAGCTTGTCGTACGCGGCGGACGCCTCCTCGGCCTCGCCGCGCGACAGCCCCGCCAGGCCGCTGGCGACCAACTCCGGCGAGTCGTCCGCCGCGAGAGTCTCGTCGGGGAGAAGATCGACCAGGCCGCCGTAGTCCAGTTCGACGACCGACCGGGGATGGAACTCCTCCAGCCAGCGCGCCGCCTCCTCCACCGCCTCGGTGATCGGCGCCTCGCCCACCGACTTGCGCAACACGGACAGCGCCCGGGACGACCGACGGCGGGCCTTGGAGATCTCCGTGCGGTAGCGCAGCGCCCGTCGACCCGGCTCGGTGACCAGGTCCCGTTCGGCCGGCTCGAAGAGCACGAACCAGCGCAGCGGCACTCCCCAGGTGGCGATCTGCTCGTGCACCCGGGGCACCCCGTGCTCCAGCACCCGGGCTCCGCTGCGCCAGTCGTCGACCACCGCCCTGGCCTGCCCGGCGAGCACCGGCGGCACGAAGGCGTCGGCGAGCACCGAGGGCACCCCGTCCCGGGCGCTGAGGGCGGCCTCAGCGACCCGGATCCGCAAGTTCCACGGGCAGACCAGCAGGCTGTCGTCCGTCTCCAGGACGTACGCCTCCTCGGGCAGGTCCGGCAGCCGGGTCCAGCCAGCGCCCAGCGCCTCGATCACCGCCGTCCGCTGCCGACCGGGACCCTCGACCGGGGCCACCGCCCGCCCCTCGGCGACATAGCGGCGCCAGTAGCTCTGCCGGTCTCGGTCGAAGGCGGTCAACGGTTCGTACACGCGCAGGTAAGAAGCGAAAAGCGACGGCACGGCGCGATCCTCCCACGAACCGCAGCCGTACGCGGTCAGCGGCCGGACCACGCGCGCCGCAACGTGGGACGGCGGCGGCGCGTCGAGCACCCGCACGGCGGCCGATACTAGGCTCGATCACACCGGCAGCATCCCCGCCGGCGTCCACCAGGTCCGCGTTCCACAAGGGCGCACACCACTCCAGGAGCCAACAATGGGTGTATTCGCGAGCACCGACGACCCGGTATCGACAGGTCACGAACAGGTCGTCTTCTGCCAGGACAAGCAGAGTGGCCTGAAGGCGATCATCGGGATCTACTCCACGGCGCTGGGGCCGGCGCTCGGCGGCACCCGCTTCTACCCGTACGCCAGCGAGGAGGACGCCCTCGCCGACGTGCTCGACCTGTCGCGCGGAATGGCGTACAAGAACGCGCTCGCCGGTCTGGACCTGGGCGGTGGCAAGGCCGTCATCTGGGGCGACCCGGAGCAGATCAAGAGCGAGGCGTTGCTGCGCGCGTACGGTCGCTTCGTGGAGTCGCTCGGCGGTCGCTACTACACCGCCTGCGACGTCGGCACCTACGTGGCGGACATGGACGTCGTGGCCCGGGAGACCCGCTACGTGACCGGGCGCAGCGTGGAGCACGGCGGCGCCGGTGACTCGTCGATCCTCACCGCCTGGGGCGTCTTCCAGGGCATGCGGGCGGCCGCCGAGCACCTCTGGGGCACCCCGAGCCTGCGGGGCCGTCGGATCGGTGTGGCCGGGTTGGGCAAGGTCGGCAAGTACCTCACCGGGCACCTTCTCGAAGACGGTGCCGAGGTGGTCGCCACCGACGTCAACCCGAAGGCGCTGGCCTGGGTGCGCGCCAACCACCCGCAGGTCGTCCTGATCGACGACGCCAGCGCGCTGGCCGCCGCGGACATCGACGTGTACGCGCCCTGCGCGCTGGGTGGCGCCCTGAACGACGACACCGTGCCGGCGCTGCGCGCCAAGGTGGTGGCGGGTGCGGCCAACAACCAGCTCGCCCACCCGGGCATCGAGAAGCTGCTGGCCGATCGGGGCATCCTCTACGCACCGGACTACGTCGTCAACGCGGGCGGCGTCATCCAGGTGGCCGACGAGATCGAGGGCTTCAACTTCGAGCGGGCGAAGCTCCGGGCGACCGGGATCTACGACACCACCCGCGAGATCCTGCGCATGGCCGACGCCGAGGGCGTGCCGCCGGCGGTGGCCGCCGACCGGCTGGCGGAGCGGCGGATGGCGGACATCGGCCGGCTGCGCGGGATCCACCTGCGCTGAGCGTTCCCGGAGGCGGGTCGATGGGATCCGCCTCCGGGCCTCCGTGGCCGGCGCGGGTGGGTAAGCTGAAGTCGGGTCAACTTTGATGCGGTTTGTCCGGTGTCACGGGTGCTAACCGTTCCGCTCCTTACCCGGTACACTGGGTGACGACCGGATCGACGCGACGCGCAGAGCCGGCTGACGGTAACCCGAGGTGCCGAACGATGGCATCCCCATGTACCGTAAGAGCTACGAGAGATGCCTGACGTCATCGGGGCCCGCCTTCGGGCTGCCCCGCATTCTGTGCGAGGGGGTCGAGCCATGGGGCGCGGCCGTGCTAAGGCCAAGCAGACGAAGGTGGCGCGGGAGTTGAAGTACCACTCCCCGAACACCGACCTCACCGCCTTGCAGCGCGAACTGGCGGGTGCTGGTAAGTCTGAGCACCACTTCGACGACGACTCTAAAGAGTTCGTCGACGACGATGATGAGGATCACGCGGACGACGATCCGGATCCCTGGGTCCGTCCGACCCGCTGACCTCTCGACGCAACTGAGCACGCGGCACTCCCGCGTGCTCACGCACGTCCTGTGCAGTTGCCGACGATCAGGGGCCTGACCCGACCGACACCACTCCGGTCGCCCGACAGGCCCCCGATCGCGGCTCACTCAGCGTGGGCGGTTGTTCCAGTTGTAGAACGTGGGGATGTTCTCGAAGTGGTTCCAGGCGCAGACCGCGCTTGTGCCGTCGCCTCCCGAAACCTCGGAGCGTAGCCTCCGCGCGTCTTCGGCCTCCTGTAGCAGCGCGACGAGAGCAGGGCCTGCCTCCCGCACCCGTTCGGTGACGCCGTCTTCCGCTTCGCGCTCAGGGCGCCGGTGACTGGTGGTCTCGGGCATGCTCCAACACTCCCTCCAATAGGCGGATCTTGCTGTTGCGGCAGTGCTCGGTCTCGGTGCCGTCAAAACGCCCCAGCTCGAAGTAACGGTTGGCGGCATGGCCACCACCGCAGAAGCCGAAATACGGGCAGGAGGCCCGGCACGCCTCCACACCGGCCAGGAACTCGCCGACCCACGGCGTGGCCGCCGCACCCGCGAGGATCTCCGCCAGTGGGGTCGTCAGCACGTTGCCGCTGCTGAAGTCGCCGTAGCGAGGGTCGGTGAAACCGCCCAGCTCCGGGGACAGCACGATCACCGAGCCGTCGTGACCGATCGTCGGGATCGGGTCCAGGTGACGGGGCAGCACCCCGTCGGTCGTGTCGTCGAGTACGGCCGCGGCGTAACGCAGCGACCACTCGATCTCGCGCAGGTGGATTCGGGGTTCGCGCCGCCAGGCCGCCACCAGCTCGGCCCAGAAGCCGGTCACCGCCGCCGGGTCGTGGCTGTTGTCGCGGGTGTTGACCCCTTCGGTCTCCTCGATGTTGATACCCAGCACGTCGCAGCCCAGGTCGAGGAAGTAGTCGTACAGCTCGGTGGCCAGCCCCGGCTCCGGCCGAGAGACCACGGCCAACGCGGAGAAGGGCAGGCCGTGCCGCCGCAGCGCGGCGACGCCCCGCAGGATCCGGTCGTACGCCGGCTGGCCACCCCGGTTGACGCGGTCACCGTTGCGCGCCCGCGGCCCGTCCACGCTCACGCTCACCCGCATCTCGTGCCGGGCGAAGAAGGCGCACCACTCGTCGTCGATCAACGTGGCGTTGGTCTGCACGTGATGCTCGACCTCGGGCCCGAACGGCGCCATCAGGTCGGCCAGGTGCTCCCGGCCGGCCGCCAACGGCTCACCGCCGTGCCAGACCACCGAGAACCGGCCGGCCGTCGCCCAGGGGTTGACCGCCGCCGCGACCGCAGCGGCCACCGCAACCGGCATCCGCCGGTCGACGGCCCGAAACGGCAGGTAACAATACGCGCAGTCCAGGTTGCAGAGGGTGGTCGGCTGCATGACGACGTACGACGGGACGGCCGCCAGACCGCGCATCCCGCTGAACGCCTGTCCCCGAGCAGCCATCACCCTCCTCCGCCTAGCCTGAGCCCTTCAGGCTAGGCGGCATTGGCCACTTGGGTGAAGCCCTGATCAGGTGCCCGTACGATTGCCAGTGCGTGCTCAACCTCGGGTGTGCTGACCGACCATCTGCACGTTGCCGGTGCCCTCGATGATCTCGCCGGCCTGCCACGCCTCGACCCCACGGCCGGTCAGCGTCGCCAGCGCCCGGTCAGCGTCCTCGGCCGACACGATCGCGAACATGCCGACACCCATGTTGAAGGTCGACTCCATGTCGTGATCGTCGATGCGACCCTTCGACTGGATCAGATCGAAGATCGGCTGCGGCTTCCAGGTGGACCGGTTGACCACCGCGTCGACGTGCTCCGGCAGCACCCGGACCAGGTTGCCGGGGATGCCGCCGCCGGTGATGTGGGACAGCGCCCGCACCTCGGCCTCGGCGATCAGCTTGAGGCAGTCCTTGGCGTAGATCTTGGTCGGCGTGAGCAGCTCCTCACCCAGGGTGCGCTGCCGACCGAAGTCGTCGATCACGATGTCCAGTCGCATCCGAGCCGCGCCGAGCAGCACGTGCCGGACCAGCGAGTAGCCGTTGGAGTGCAGGCCGGACGAGCGCATGGCGATCACCACGTCACCCACCTCGACCCGATCCGGGCTGAGGATGTCGGCTTCCTCGACCACGCCCACACCTGTCGCGGAGATGTCGTACTCGTCCGGGCGGAGCACGCCGGGGTGCTCGGCGGTCTCCCCGCCCAACAGCGCGCAGCCGGCGTAGCGGCAGCCGTCGGCGATGCCCGCGCCGATCTCGGCGACCTTGTCCGGTACGACCTCGCCGGTGGCGATGTAGTCGAGCAGGAACAGCGGCTCGGCACCGCAGGCCACCAGGTCGTCCACGACCATCGCGACCAGGTCGATGCCGACCGTGTCGTGGATGTCCATCTGCTGGGCGATCACCAGCTTGGTGCCCACCCCGTCGGTGGAGGACGCCAGGATCGGGCTCTTGTACTTCTTCGTGTCCAGCCGGAACAGACCGGCGAACCCGCCGAGGTCACCCATCACCTCGGGGCGCCGGGTCTCGCGCACCTTCGACTTGAGCAGCTGCACCGCGCGGTCACCCGCGTCGATGGAGACTCCGGCGTCGGCGTACGAGACCGAGCGTTTGCGAGCCTGCCGGCCGGCACCGCCCGTCCAGGGCTGTCGGTCGCCGCCGGCGCCGGTCGGGCTGCTTCCTGCGCCGCTGCGCTCGGACACGTGCGTCACGGTTCTCCCCTTTGGTTCTCGGTGCCGCACCGGCGGTGGCCGGGCCGCGCCGGTTGGTGCTAGCTACGGGCGGTTTGCGGTAACGCCACCCGGAGTGGCGACGAACGAGCCGTTGGCGTGCGGTGCTTCCGGGGCCGAGGTGGCGACCCGGCGGCCCACTCCTTCGAGCACGTGCTTGCCGATCAGGTTGCCGGCCGGCAGCTCAATCGGGTACTCCCCATCGAAACACGCCCGACACAGCCGGGTCTTCGGCTGCTCGGTCGCGGCGATCAGGCCAGAAAGCGAGACATAACCCAGCGTGTCGGCGCCGATGGAGCGCCGGATGCCGTCGTTGTCCAACCCGTTGGCCAGCAGCTCCGCCCGGGTGGCGAAGTCGATGCCGTAGAAACACGGCCAGCTGACCGGCGGGGAGGAGATCCGGACGTGTACCTCCAGCGCCCCCGCCTCACGCAGCATCCGGACGATGGCGCGCTGGGTGTTGCCGCGCACGATCGAGTCGTCCACGACCACCAACCGCTTGCCCCGGACGTTCTCCCGCAGCGGGTTGAGCTTGAGGCGGATGCCGAGCTGGCGCAGGGTCTGGGACGGCTGGATGAAGGTACGACCCACGTACGGGTTCTTCATGAGGCCGGCACCGTAGGTGATGCCGGACGCCTCCGCGTAGCCGATCGCGGCCGGGGTGCCCGACTCCGGCACCGGGATCACCAGGTCGGCCTCGACCGGGTGCTCCTTGGCCAACTGCCGACCGATCTGCACCCGTGCCGCGTGGACGTTGCGCCCGGCGATCGTGGCGTCGGGGCGGGCGATGTAGACGTACTCGAAGAGGCAGCCCTTCGGCTCGGGCGCGGCGAACCGGGTCGAGCGCAGCCCGTTCTCGTCGATCGCGATCAGCTCGCCCGGCTCGACCTCGCGAACCACACTCGCGCCGACGATGTCCAGTGCGGCCGTCTCGCTGGCCACCACCCAGCCGCGCTCCAGCCGGCCGAGCACCAGCGGGCGCACGCCGTGCGGATCACGGGCCGCGTAGAGGGTCGCCTCGTCCATGAAGACGAAACTGAACGCGCCGCGCAGTTGCGGCAGCACCTCCAGTGCGGCCGCCTCGACCGACAGATCCGGTCGCCCGGCCAGCAGCATCGTCACCAGGGACGTGTCGTTTGTCGAACCGTCCGCGACGAGGCCGCGGTCGGCGACCTCCTTCTCCAGCTCGGCGGTGTTGACCAGGTTGCCGTTGTGGGCCAGCGCGATGGTCGTGCCGGAGGTCGTGGACCGGATCGTCGGCTGGGCGTTCTCCCAGTTGGACGCGCCGGTCGTGGAGTAACGGGCGTGCCCGATCGCCAGGTGGCCACGCAGGCTCGCCAGGGTGGGCTCGTCGAAGACCTGGGCCACCAGGCCGAGATCCTTGTAGACCACCACGCCGGAGCCATCGCTCACCGCGATGCCCGCCGCCTCCTGGCCGCGGTGCTGTAGGGCGTAGAGGCCGAAATAGGTCAGATTGGCGACCTCTTCGCCGGGCGCCCAGACGCCGAAGACACCACAGGCGTCTTGGGGGCCAGGTCGTTGGGGGTCAAGGTCGTGGCTCAGCCGGCCGTCGCCTCGGGGCACCTACCGCTCCCTCATGCTGGTCTGGACCGGCTGGGCGGGATCACGGACGGATCCACACTCGTCTGCCGGGACCACTGTCATCGCCTGACAGTGTACGCGAATCGCCGTCGACACAGATAGTCACGTTTCCCGTGCTGAGCGTCACGCTGAGTACGACATCGGACGACTAGAGGGGCAGATACGCCGAGAGGTCCGCCCGGACACCGCTCATCTGGACGCGACCCTCGGTGACCGCCTCCGCCCAGCCGACCCGTCCGGTAGCCAGCTCCAACCACGTCCCCGGAGCCATCTCGACCACGTTCGGCGGGTTTCCCCTGGTGTGTCGAGGTCCGGGTACGCACTGGATCGCACCGTATGGTGGTACGCGCACCTCCACCGATCGGCCGGGGGCGCGCTCCGCGAGGATGGCCAACAGCGACCGGACCGCCTCGCGGAACACCGGCCGTTCGGGTGTACGCCCCTCGTCGAGCGCCGACAACGCCGCCGCGACGGCAGCGGACTTACTGTGCGGAGAGGACACGACGGGACGATACGACCCGCAGGTCGCGCACCTGACGTCGGCCCTGGGTCGCGCCGATCCAGTCGGACAAGGCATAGTTGCCGACGGCGTATTCGTACCGTGATGATCCCCGGCCCGGCGCCCCGCCGGCCAGAGGGAAGTCAGCCCGGAAGGCGGTGGACGTGTCAACACACCGATATGCCTGGAAGCAGCGGGCCGGTGTGGTCGTAGCGCTGGTTGCCGGCGCTCTGCTCGCCGTCCCCGCCCCACCAGCGCTGGCCGCCAAGATCAGCACTGCGGACAACTCGGTCAGCATCGACGCGGGCAAGAGCAGCACCGTCAACGTGGTCGTCCGACCGGACCAGGACGAGAAGTCCGCCGACCTCGACGTCACCGACCTGCCCGACGGCGTCAGCTGCGGTGGGTGCGGGCCGATCAACTTCGGCGACTCGACCGAGCCGAAGCAGGTGACGTTGACCCTGACGGCAGCGGCCAACGCGCCCGCGGCCAACGGCAGCTCGGCGAAGATCACAGTGTCGGGGGACGGCAGTTCCCGCACGCTGCGCGTCACCGTCAAGGCGGCCGCCGCGCCGCCACCGCCGCAGACGCAGACCGTGCAGTCGATCTCCGGCAAGGTGGTCGTCCAGGCCGACAGCAAGGCCGTGCCGAACGCGGTGGTCATGCTGCTGGACAGCACCGGCAAGCGCTTCGACACCACGAGCGACGGCAGCGGCAACTTCCGCTTCACCGGCACCACTGGCAACCCGATCGCGCCTGGTCGGATCGACCTCGGTGCCACCTTCGACAACGTGCAGGCCCGCAAGACGCTGACCGCCGCCGCCGGGCAGGCCATCACCGGCCAACGAATCAGCCTCGCCATCAAGGTCGAGGTGACGCCGAGCGCCACGCCGTCCGCCACCGCCGACGCCACCCCCAGCGAGGACCCGGCCGACGCGGGCGCGGAGGACCAGGCCACCGATGACGCCAGTCAGGGCGCTCCGGCGAACGCCTCCAGCAGCGACGACGGCGGCAGCGGCCCGTACCTGGTCATTCTGCTCGGTGGTCTGCTGGTGGCCGCCGGTGTGGGCACGATCGTGATGCTCTGGATGAAGCGCAGGGAGAGCGGCGGCGATGACGACGACGCCCCCGCCGCGGCCGGTGCCGGCGGTGTGGTGCCGCCGTCGCGGGGCGGTTTCCGCAGCCCCGACGACCAGACCCGGATGGTCGGCGGCCGACCCGGTGGCGGGGCCGACCCGACCATGGTCGGTGGTGCGGCGCTGAGCGAGGCGCCGACGATGATGCACCGCCCGGTGGTCGACGACGTCCCACCGGACCCGTACGGTGCGCCCGCGCAGGCGTACGGCGGTGCGGGCCAGCAGGGCTGGGGCGGCGCCGGGTACGGCGACGAGCAAGCACCCGGCGGGTACGGGGCCGGCGGCTACGGCAACGCCCCGGCGTCGGGTGGCGGTTACGGCAACGCTCCCGCCTCCGGCGGCGGCTACGGCACCCCGGCCGGTTCCGAGGGTGTCTACGGCGCCGGCGAGGGCTACGGTGCCGCGCCCGGGTCCGGCGCTGGTTACGGCGGCGGCGCTCCGGCCTCCGGTGGCGGCTACGGCAACGCTCCCGCCTCCGGCGCCGGCTACGGCAACGCCGCGCCGGCCTCCGGCGGCGGTTACGGCAGCCGCGACTACAACGGCCCGGCGGGAACCGCCGCCTACCCACCGGCTCCCGCCGGCGGAGCGCCCTACGGCGAGCGGTACGACGAGCCGACCGGCCGCTACACCGGCGACAACACCCAGTACCCGGCACCGGCAGATCCGTACGCCACAGGCGTCTACCAGCCGGAACAGGGACAGGGGTACGGCCAGCCCGATGCGGCTCCCTACGGTGGCCGGGCCCCCGAGCCGACCGCAGGATATGGCGGCCAGCAGGCGGGCGGCTACGAGCAGGGCGGCTACGGCGGCCAACCGGCCGGCGGATACGACCAGGGCGGCACCTACGGCCAGGAGCCCTCACCGCAGCAGCGCGGCGGCTACGACGACCGCGGCTACGAGCAGGGCGGCTACGGCGGCCAACCGGCCGGCGGATACGACCAGGGCGGCACCTACGGTCAGGAGCCCCCGCCACAGCAGCGCGGCGGCTACGACGACCGGGGTTACGAGCAGGGCGGCTACGGTCAGCCGCCGGCCGGGCGGGCGCGGCCGGAAACCCAGCCGCAGACCGACCGGGGCGGTCGACGCCTCGACTGGCTGGACGACTGACCGACCACACCGCACGCAACGGCCACCCGGAGTTCCGGGTGGCCGTTGCGCATCCAAGGTCCACTCGTGATCACTGAAGTCGCGGTATCCCGCACGCCTGGACACCCCGGATTCCTGCAAGCCGAGTTGATCACCCCGAAGGCGCGGCGCGGCCCGGCTTGATCACCCCGAGGCGCGGCGCGGCCCGGCTTGATCACCCCGAAGGCGCGGCGCGGCCCGGCTTGACCAGCCCCAACCGCGGCCGGCTTGATCATCTCGACGCCTCAGGCGGCGGAGAAGACGCCCTGGTTGAGCACCGGCACGACGTCCGACACGCCGACCCGGACGGCGACGTCCACGTCCTCGGCGAAGCCGCCCTCGGTCAACTCTCGTCCGGAGACGCTCCCGCGCACCGCGGCGGGCACGTCCGGAGTGCTCGCCAGCGCGGCAAGTGCCATGGCCGCCTCCACGGACAACCCGCCCGGTACGCCAGAGAGGGCGTCGAGCACCGAGGCGGCACCCAGTTGATCCTCCACCGACGGGCGCAACGACCCGTCCGGCCACCGCTCCCCGGACGCGATCACGCCGATCGGAGCGGCCACCGTGCCGTACCCCTGGCGGCGCAGCCAACGCCCGACGGCCGGTGCGTTACGCAGGCACGCCGCGACCACCGGCAGGCCGGTGGCGCTGGCGGCGGCACTGATGGCGGAACCGTTCGGCGAGGGGAGCACCAGGTCCGCCACCACCGGTGCCGTGCTCAGGGCGGCGGGTGAGAGCGACCACGGATGCTCCGCGGTCACCCGCCGTCGGCCCACCGCCGCGACCGCGCCGACGCGCACCGCGTACTCGGCGGCCTGCTCACCCCAGGGGAACGGGTGTACCCGCATGCCCCGGGCGACGGCCACCTCCACGGCGGTGGTGAACGACAGCACGTCCACCACCACCAACGCCGCGCAGACCCGGCCGAGTTCGGCCGCCCCGGTCAGCCCCCAGTCAAACCGCGCACCGGAGCCGGGCTGACCGTGGACGGCGGCCGCCAACGCCTCAGCGCTCGTCAGGCGACGGCTCGGTGACACCGGTGTCAGACTCGGACGACCCACCGATCGGCTCGACAGCGCCGACCGCCGGGGAGGGCCCCGAGGACGCGATCGGCTCGGAGAGCACCTCGGCCGGGTCGATCGGCTGGGCCGGAGCGACCGGCAGCGGTACGGCTTCGACCGCACCCGCCACACCGGCGGCCGGCGCGGGCACCTCGACGGCCGCCGAGCCGCCGAAGATGCGAGGCAGCGTCTCGGTGTGCGCCCTGCGCAGCTCGTCCAGGTCGATCCGGAACTGGCCGTGCACCTCAAGGGCGCCGCCGGTCGGGTCGGTGACACCGATCAGCTCGAACGGCACCCCGCGCTCGGCGCAGAGCGCCGCGAACGCCTTGTCGTGGCCGCGCGGCACCGACACCAGCGCCCGGGTGGCGGACTCGCTGAACAGGTAGACGAACGGCATCGAGCCCTCGGCGAACTGCTCCGGCACCGCGATGCGGGCACCGACGCCACGCCGCAGGCAGGACTCGACGAGACTCTGGGCGAGGCCGCCGTCGGAGAGGTCGTGTGCGGAGGCCAGGTGACCGACGCGGGCCGCCTCGGCCAGCAGGTCGGCGAGCGCCTTCTCCCGCGCGAGGTCGACCTGCGGCGGGATGCCGCCGAGGTGCTCGTGCGTCACCCAGGCCCACTCCGAGCCGGACAGCTCCACGTTCGTCTCGCCGAGCAGGTAGAGCTGGTCGTGGTCGCCACCGGTCCGCGGGACGAAGCCCATCGGCACCCGGTCGGCGACGTTGTCCAGCACGCCCAGCACGCCGACCACCGGGGTCGGGTGGATGGCCGCCGCACCGGTCTGGTTGTAGAAGCTGACGTTGCCGCCGGTCACCGGGATGCCCAGCTCCACGCAGCCGTCCGCCAGGCCACGCACGGCCTCGGCGAACTGCCACATCACGCCCGGGTCCTCCGGGGAGCCGAAGTTGAGGCAGTTGGTCACGGCGATCGGCTTCGCGCCGGTCACCGCCACGTTCCGGTACGCCTCGGCCAGGGCCAGCTTGGTGCCCTGGTACGGGTCGAGTCGGGTGTACCGCCCGTTGCCGTCCACCGACAGCGCCACGCCGAGCCCGGTCCGCTCGTCGATCCGGATCACGCCGCCGTCCTCCGGCTGGGCGAGCACGGTGTTGCCCAGCACATAGCGGTCGTACTGCTCGGTGACCCAGGTCTTGTCGGCCAGGTTGGGCGACGCGATCATGCGCAGCACGGTCTCCCGCAGCGCCTGGGGATCGGCCGGGCGGGGCAGCGTCTCGGCACGGTCGGCCTGGAGCAGGATCAGGTCGGCCGGCTCGCGCATCGGCCGGGCGTAGACCGGGCCGTCGTCGACGAGCGAACCCGGCGGCACGTCGACGACCAGGTGGTCCTGCCAGGTGATCAGCAGTCGGCCGGGGCTGCCGTCCGGCTCCGGTGCGGTGACCTCGCCGATCGCGGTGGCGAGCACGCCCCACTTCTCGCAGGTCTTGAGCACCGCGTCGAGCTTGTCCGGTGCGACGACCAGCAGCATCCGCTCCTGCGACTCGCTGGCCAGGATCTCGTGCGGGTCCATCGACGGCTCGCGCAGCGGCACCCGCTCCAACCAGACCCGCATGCCGGTGCCGGCCGCGGCGGCGGTCTCGGTGAGCGCGCAGGTCAGGCCGGCGCCGCCGAGGTCCTGGATGCCGACCACCAACTGGCCGTCGTACAGCTCGAGGCACGCCTCGATGAGCAGCTTCTCGGTGAACGGGTCGCCGACCTGCACGGCGGGCCGGCGGGCCTCGCTGCCCTCGTCGAAGGTGGCGCTGGCCAGCACCGACACGCCGCCGATGCCGTCCCGGCCGGTCTTGGCGCCCATCAGGACGACAACGTTGCCGGGGCCGGCGGCTGCCTTGTTCTGTAGGCGCTCGACCGGCAGCACACCCAGGCAGAGCGCGTTGAGCAGTGGGTTGCCCTGGTAGGAGGGGTCGAAGACCAGCTCACCACCAATGTTGGGCAGGCCGAGGCAGTTGCCGTAGCCGCCGACGCCGGCGACCACGCCGGTGAGCACCCGGGCGGTGTCCGGGTGGTCCGCGGCGCCGAAACGCAGCGGGTCCATCACGGCGACCGGGCGGGCACCCATGGCGAGGATGTCCCGGACGATGCCGCCGACACCGGTGGCCGCACCCTGGTACGGCTCGACGAAGCTGGGGTGGTTGTGCGACTCGACCTTGAAGGTCACCGCCAGCTCGTCGGAGACCTGCACGACACCGGCGTTCTCACCGATGCCGGCCAGCAGCCGGTCGCTGTGCACGGCCTTCTCACCGAACTGGCGCAGGTGCACCTTGCTCGACTTGTAGGAGCAGTGCTCACTCCACATGATCGAATACATGGCCAGCTCGGACTGCGTGGGCCGACGGCCGAGGATCTGCCGGATCCGGTCGTACTCGTCGTCACGCAGACCCAGCTCGGTGTAGGGCTGGAGCTCGCCGGGGGTGCCACCGGCGCGCGGCACAGTGTCCACGCCCTCGGTCCAGACGTCAGCGGCCAACGGGGCGGGAGCGGCCGCCGGAGCGACGGGCTGCGCCGGGCTCGGCTCGGCCGGCTGCGCCGGGGCGGAGTACGCCTCGGGCGTGTCGCGTACCGGGTCCGGGTGGGTGGTCATGACCTCTCCTCGCTGCGCTCGTGCCCGCCAGAGATGCGGTTGAGCTGACCGATGATCGTGTCGCCGGTCACGCCGGCGCCCCGACCAGGTGCTTGAGGACCGACGTGAAGAAGCCGAGGCCGTCCAACGAGGGACCGGTGAGCGCCTCCACCGCGTGCTCGGGGTGCGGCATGATGCCGACCACGTTGCCCGCGGCGTTGGTGATCGCGGCGATGTCGCGCTGCGACCCGTTGGGGTTGCCGCCGACGTACCGGGCCACCACTCGGCCCTCGGCTTCGAGCTGGTCCAGCGTCGCGGTGTCCGCGACGTAGCAACCCTCGCCGTTCTTGACCGGGATCAGCACCTCCTGGCCGGGCTGGAACGCGTTGGTCCACGCGGTGCCGGCCGACTCGATGCGCAGGACCTGGTCCCGGTTGCGGAAGTGCAGGTGCTGGTTGCGGGTGAGCGCGCCGGGCAGCAGGTGCGCCTCGCACAGGATCTGGAAGCCGTTGCAGATGCCGAGCACCGGCAGGCCACCCTGGGCGGCGGCCACGATCGTCTCCATCACCGGGGCGAACCGGGCGATGGCGCCGCAGCGCAGGTAGTCACCGTAGGAGAAGCCGCCGGGCAGCACGACCGCGTCCACCCCGTACAGATCCGGGTCACCGTGCCAGAGCCGGACCGGCTCGGCACCGGCGATCCGGACGGCTCGGGCCGCGTCCCCGTCGTCGAGCGAGCCGGGGAAGGTGACCACACCGACCCGGGCGGTCACGAGCGGGCGTCCGCGGTCTCGTCGGCCTCGACCAGGCGGATGGTGAAGTCCTCGATGACCGGGTTGGCGAGCAACTTGTCGGCAATCTCCCGAGCGCGGTCCAGGTCCGGTTCACCGGTGAACTCGATCTCGATCCGCCTGCCGATCCGAACCGAGGCGACATCACCGACGCCGAGCCGGGGCAGCGCGTTTGCGACGGCCTGGCCCTGCGGATCGAGGATCTCGGGCTTGAGCATGACGTCGACGACGACGCGAGGCACTGGGCACTCCTGACTGTGTACGCAGTTGGGTGCCGACCCACAACGGGCGAGCGCAGCCAGCGTACCTGGCAGATATCGTCGCGCCCGCACCGGCCGCCCGCAGTTCAGGCAGTGATCGACATTACCGGCGCCCAGGGTGACCCAGGGAGCGCGACAGGCGGCCTCAGCAGGACAAACATGGCGCTGCGGGTGGCCGAATCGTTACATTGATCAACTCCGATCAACATCTTGATAACGATGATCCCGAGCCCTATCCTGCATCGACATAGGTCGATTTAGGCGACGGCGGGGACCTCCCTCCGTCGCCCTTCCGCACCCGGCGACCCCGGGTCCGCCCCGCCCAAGGAGTCCACCCGATGCGCATCCGCCCCCTGCTCGCCGTGCTCAGCACCGCCCTGGTCGGCGCCCTCGGCGTCGCGTCCGGCGCGTCCGCCGCACCGCCCGGCCCGCAACCCATCATCGGCGGCAACACCGTCTCGTCCGCGCCCTGGGCCGCCGCGGTGCTGAGCAACGGCTCGTTCACCTGCTCCGGCAGCGTCATCGCCGCGCAGTGGGTGCTCACCGCCCGGCACTGCATCAGCGGCACCATGTCGGTCCGGGTCGGCAGCGTCTACCGCGCCTCGGGTGGGGTCACCCGTACGGTCAGCGCCAGCTACACCCGCAACGACCTCGCCCTCATGCGGCTCTCCAGCACCGTCAGCACCTCGACGGTCACCCTGGCCAGCAGCAACCCGCCCATCAACTCGACCAACTCGATCTACGGCTGGGGCATGACCTGCTACAGCGGCTGCTCCCCGTCCAGCCAACTGAAGACCGCCACCGTGCGGGTGACAAGCAACAGCGTCACCGACGCGTACGGCGGGCAGGCGATCCGCAGCACCGAGATCAGCGGTAACGCCTGGCGGGGCGACTCGGGTGGCCCGCAGTTCTACAACGGCCAGCAGGTCGGCGTCGCCTCCACCGCCGACGGCTACAGCATCCAGAACTACGGCAGCGTTGCGTACAACCGGGCCTGGATCACCTCGGTGGCCGGTGTCTGACGGTTAACGCCCCGCGCGGTGCGGATGGTCGGCTGCGTGTCGGCCGTCCGCGCCGCGCTGTTTTGCAGCATCCGATCAGGTGAACAATGCACCCGATCGGGTCGCGCCACTCCTGACAGCATCGGAACCGTGCTGGTCGTGACGACAGAGCAACTGCCCGGCTATGAGATCCGCCAGATTCTCGGCGAGGTGGTGTCCTCGATGGCCAGGACACGCAACCCGTACCGCGAGGGGGTCAAGAACCTGCGCGGTGGCGCGTACGACCCGATGGCCCCGGACAACCTCACCCGGTGGCGCACCGACTCGGTGTCCCGGCTCGGCGAGGAGGCCCTGCGGCTCGGCGCGAACGCGGTGATCGGCATGCGCTTCGACAGCCGCGACTGCGGCGAGATGTGGATGGAGATCTGCGCCTACGGAACGGCAGTGGTCGCCGTACCCAAGATGCCCGAGGTCATGCCGGCCGACCAGCCGGCGGTCGCCGCGGAGACCGCGGAGGTCGCAGGCTTCACGGAGTCACCAGGCGGCATAGCCGAACCAGCAAGCGCCCCCAACCTGAGAACAGCAGCAGAAACCGCAACCGGCGACTAACCCGGCGGGGTCGATCATGAGGTTGACCGGCGGTCCCGGGCTTGTTCGACCCGCCAACCTCATGATCGACCGCAGACGGGCGGTTAGAGGATGGGGGGTGGGCTGTAGGCTGCGGCGTTTGGGTGGGTTTGGACTACCTTGGTGATGCGGCTTGTTACCGCTTCCACCTGGGACTGGGCGGCACCTACGAAGGCGGTGCGGTCGGCTACCAGGGTGTCGATGTCGGCGCGGGTCAGGCCGAGTCGACTGTCCGCCGCCAGGCGGTCGAAGAGGTCGTTCTCCGGCGAGCCCGTCTCGCGCATCGCCAGGGCCACCGCGACCGCGTGCTCCTTGATCGCCTCGTGGGCGGCCTCCCGGCCGACACCACGCCGGACCGCCGCCACCAGGATCTTCGTGGTGGCCAGGAACGGCAGGAACCGCTCCAACTCCCGGTTGATCACCGCCGGGTACGCGCCGAACTCGTCGAGCACGGTGAGGAAGGTCTGGAACAGCCCGTCGGCGGCGAAGAACGCGTCCGGCAGGGCGACCCGGCGGACCACCGAGCAGGACACGTCCCCCTCGTTCCACTGGTCACCGGCCAGCTCGCCGACCATCGACAGGTAACCCCGGATGATCACCGCGAAGCCGTTCACGCGCTCCGACGAGCGGGTGTTCATCTTGTGCGGCATCGCGCTGGAGCCGACCTGCCCCGGCTTGAAGCCCTCGGTGGCCAACTCCTGACCGACCATCAACCGGATCGTGGTGGCCAGCGACGACGGCGCGGCGGCGGTCTGCGCCAGCGCGGCCAGCACGTCGAAGTCCAGCGAGCGCGGATAGACCTGCCCGACGCTGTCCAGCACCCGGGAGAAGCCCAGGTGCTCGGCCACCCGGCGCTCCAACTCGGCCACCCTTTCGGCGTCGCCGTCGAAGAGGTCCAACTGGTCGGCGGCCGTGCCGACCGGCCCCTTGATCCCGCGCAGCGGGTAACGGGCGATCAGCTCCTCCAGCCGCTCGTACGCGATGAGCAGCTCCTCCGCCGCCGAAGCGAAGCGCTTGCCCAGCGTGGTGGCCTGCGCCGCCACGTTGTGCGAACGGCCGGTCATGACCAGCTCGGAGTGCTCGTACGCCAGGAAGGCCAACCGGGCCAGGGTCGCCACCACCCGGTCCCGGATCAGCTCCAGCGAGGCACGCACCTGAAGCTGCTCGACGTTCTCGGTGAGGTCCCGTGAGGTCATCCCCTTGTGCACGTGCTCGTGCCCGGCGAGCGCGCTGAACTCCTCGATCCGGGCCTTCACGTCGTGCCGGGTGACCCGCTCCCGCTCGGCGATCGAGGCGAGGTCGACCTGGTCGAGCACTCGCTCGTACGCCTCGACCACGCCGTCCGGCACGGCCACACCCAGGTCACGCTGAGCGCGGAGCACGGCGAGCCAGAGCCGCCGCTCCATCCGGACCTTCTCCTCCGGAGACCAGAGGGCGACCAGTTCGGGCGAGGCGTACCGGTTGGCCAGCACGTTGGGGATCGTCGTCACGTACCTCATTGTCCCGCACCCGCTTGTCGACACCGGGACCGGGCCGGGCTGCCGAGGCCGCCAGGGACGTCGGCTGTCCGGCAGCGCGGACGGCCGACCCTCAGCGTTCCAGGATCGCTGTCACGCCCTGACCGCCGGCCGCGCAGATCGAGATCAGCCCGCGGCCGCTGCCCTTCTCGGCCAGCAGCTTGGCCAGGGTCGCCACGATCCGCCCGCCGGTGGCGGCGAACGGGTGCCCGGCGGCCAGCGACGAGCCGTTGACGTTGAGCCGGTCGGTGTCGATCGCGCCCAGCGGCGCGTCCAGGCCGAGGCGGTCCTTGCAGAACTCCGGCGACTCCCAGGCGGCGAGGGTGGCCAGCACCTGCGAGGCGAACGCCTCGTGGATCTCGTAGTAGTCGAAGTCCTGCAGGGTCAGCCCGGCTCGGGCCAGCATCCGGGGCACCGCATAGGCGGGGGCCATCAGCAGCCCCTCGTCGCCGTGCACGAAGTCGACGGCCGCGGTCTCCGACCAACTGAACCAGGCCAGCACCGGCAGGTTGTGCGCAGTCGCCCACTGCTCGCTGGCCAGCAAGACTGTGGACGCGCCGTCGGTGAGCGGCGACGAGTTGCCGGCGGTCATCGTCGCGTGCTCGGCGTCCGGGCCGCGGGTGCCGAAGACCGGCCTGAGCGAGCCGAGCTTCTCCAGGCTGGTGTCGGGGCGGAGGTTCGCATCGCCTGTCAGCCCCAGGTAGGGCGTCATCAGGTCGTCGAAGAAACCCCTGTCGTACGCGGCGGCGAGGCGCTGGTGTGAGCGCAGCGCCAGCTCGTCCTGGGATCGCCTGTCGATCTGCCAGTGCAGGGCGGTGCGGGCGGCGTGGTCGCCCATGGACAGGCCGGTACGCGGCTCGGCGTTGCGCGGGATCTCCGGCTTGAACGGTTGCAGCGGGCGCAGCTTCGCCGCGACCTTGAGCCGTTCGCCGAGGGTGCGGGCCGAGTTGAGTTTGAGCAGCGTGCGGCGCATCTCCTCGTTGACCGCGAGCGGGGCGTCGGAGGTGGTGTCCACACCGCCGGCGATGCCCACGTCGAGCTGACCGAGGGCGATCTTGTTGGCGACCAGGATGGCCGCCTCCAGGCCGGTGCCGCAGGCCTGCTGGATGTCGTACGCCGGGGTGTGCGGGTCGAGCCGGGAACCGAGCACCACCTCACGGGCGAGGTTGAAGTCGCGGGAGTGTTTGAGCACCGCCCCGATCACCACCTCGCCGACCCGCTGGCCGGCCAGCCCGTACCGGGCGATCAGACCGTCAAGCGCGGCGCCGAGCAGGTCCGGGTTGGACGCGTCCGCGTAGCGGGAGTTGGACCGGGCGAAGGGGATGCGGTTGCCCCCGATGACCGCGACCCGCCGAATGCTCTGCACGATCCGCCTCCTCGACCTGCGTTGCCCAAACCCTACTCGCCGGTAGGCTACGCGCATGACCGACAGGTACGCGAGCTTCGTCCAATCGGCCGCCGGCCGCGCGCTGGTCAAGCGCCTCGGGCTGCCCGACCCGCCCCGACTGCGCCGACACCACCCCGGCGACCCGCTGCTGCCCGGTCCAGCCCTGCTCGGCGCGGCCACCGGTGGCCGGCTCGTCGAGCCGCTCACCACGATCCTGACCACCGCCGGGGTCGAGCTGCGCGACACCACCCCCGCCGCACCGCAGGACCGCTTCGGAGCCCTGGTGTACGACGCCACCGGGATCACCGACTCGACCCAACTGCGCCAGCTCTACGACTTCTTCCACCCGCACGCCCGCACGCTGCTGCCCAGCGGCCGAGTGATCGTGCTCGGCACCCCGCCGCGGGAGTGCGCGACGCCCCGCGAGGCGACCGCCCAGCGCGCCCTGGAGGGGCTGGTCCGCAGCATCGGCAAGGAGTTCGGCCGGGGCAGCACCGCGCAACTCGTCACCGTCACCCGCGACGGCGACAACGCCGGCACACTCACCAGCCTGGAGTCGACCCTCCGATTCCTCCTGTCCGGCCGCTCCGCGTACGTCTCGGGCCAGGTCATCCGGGTCGGTGCCGGCGAGGCGAGCGCCCCGGCCGACTGGGACCGCCCGCTGGACGGGCAGGTCGTACTGGTCACCGGTGCCGCGCGGGGCATCGGCGCGGCACTGGCGAAGGTGCTCGCCCGCGACGGCGCACGGGTCGTGGCGTTGGACATCCCGGCCGCCGGGGACGCCCTCGCCGCGGTGGCGAACGACATCGGCGGCACGGCCGTGCAGCTCGACCTGACCGCGCCGGACGCGCCGACCCGCCTCGCCGACCACCTGGCCAGCCGGCACGGCCGGGTCGACGTGGTGGTGCACAACGCCGGCATCACCCGGGACAAGACGCTCGGCCGGATGGACGCCGACCGGTGGGACCAGGTCATCGACGTCAACCTCTCCAGCCAGGAGCGGATCAACGACGTCCTGCTGGAGCGGGAGCTGATTCCGGCCGGCGGGCGGATCATCGGCGTCTCCTCGATCGCCGGGATCGCCGGCAACCGGGGGCAGACCAACTACGCCACCAGCAAGGCCGGCGTGATCGGGTTGGTCGACTCCCTCGCCCCGGCCCTGCGCGAGCGGGGGATCAGCGTCAACGCGGTGGCCCCCGGCTTCATCGAGACCCGGCTGACCGCGCGCATCCCGCTTGTGGTCCGCGAGGCGGGCCGGCGGATGAACAGCCTGGCCCAGGGCGGGTTGCCGGTGGACGTGGCCGAGACGATCGGCTGGCTGGCCTGGCCGGCGAGCGGCGCGGTCAGCGGCAACGTGGTCCGGGTCTGCGGCCAGAGCCTGCTGGGGGCGTGATGGGCGCTCGGAGGGAGCCGGACGACCTCTCGCTGCACGAGTTGATCGACGGTCCGACGGAGACGCTGTCGGCGGAGACGCGAGCCAGAGCACTTCAGCCGGACTCCGCTGGTCGTACCCGGGTCGAACTGGCTCGGATGCCGGCGACCGGGGCGGTCCACCGGAGGGCGGTGCTCGGCGCGCTGCCGGGTCTCGGCGGCCGGCGGCGCGGCTCCGGCCTGCCGGCGGCCGAGCTGGTCGTACGCGGGGTACGGGTCGACCGGGCGCACCTGGCCGCGTACGACCGGGTCTGCGGTTTCCGGCTCACCGACCGGCTACCCGCGACGTTCCCGCACGTCCTGGGCTTTCCGCTGGCCCTGCGGCTGATGACCGAGCCGGAGTTTCCCATTCCGCTGACCGGCCTGGTCCACGTCGGCAACCGGATCACCCTGCGCCGCCCGATCAGCGCCGACGAGACTCTCGACTTCACGACGTACGCGGAGAACCTGCGCCCGCACGACCGGGGGCGGCAGGTGGACGTGGTGCTGCTGGGCTCGGTCGACGGCGAGACGGTCTGGGAGGGTGTCTCGACCTACCTGGGTCGCGAGCGCGGGGCCGGCGGGGGCGAGCGGAGCACCCGCCCCGACGCACCGGCCGCCACGGCCCGGTGGCGGGTGGGTCCCCGGGTCGGCACGACGTACGCGCGGGTCTCCGGGGACCACAACCCGATCCACACCTCGCTGCTCGGTGCGCGGCTGTTCGGCTTCCGCCGGCCGATCGCACACGGCATGTGGAGCAAGGCGCGCTGCCTCGCCGCCCTGGAGAACCGGCTGCCGGACGCCTACACCGTCGAGGTTGCCTTCAAGGCACCCGTCCCGCTGCCGAGCACTGTGGACTTCGCCCTGCTGCCGGACGGCGGGTTCGCCCTGCACGACCCGCGCGGCCGACCGCACCTGGCGGGTCTCGTGCGCTGACGACGTCCGGGCTTGGCAGGGACGCCCTCGTACGCTAGGTTGTTCTCAGAGCGAGATATTCTCAACCTGAGAGAGACGCCGATGAACGAGCAGGAGTTCCTGGCCGCGTACGACCCACGGGCCTACCCGTCGGTCGCCGTGACCGTCGACGTGGTGGCGCTGACCATCCGCGACGGAGCACTGCACCTGCTGCTGATCCAGCGCGGCCAGCCGCCCTTCGCGGGGCACTGGGCGCTGCCCGGCGGCTTCGTCCAACCCGACGAGGACCTGGCCGCCGGCGCGCGACGGGAGCTGGCCGAGGAGACCGGGCTCGGCGGTGAGCGGCTGCGTCGCGTACACCTGGAGCAGTTGGGCAGCTATGGCGGCCCCGACCGCGACCCGCGGATGCGTGTCGTCTCGATCGCGCACCTCGCGTTCGCCCCCGACCTGCCGGACCCGGCCGCCGGCACCGACGCCGACGCGGCGATCTGGCTGCCGGTCACCGCGTTGACCAGCCGACAGCTCGCCTTCGACCACGGCCGGATCATCGACGACGGGCTGGAGCGGGCCCGGTCCAAGCTGGAATACACGCCGCTCGCCACGCGCTTCCTCGACGCCGAGTTCACGATCAGCGAGCTGCGCACCGTCTACGAGACGGTCTGGGGTCACCCACTGCACGCCGGCAACTTCCACCGCAAGGTGCTCTCCGTGCCCGGCTTCGTGGAGAGCACCGGCGTCAGCACCGAGCGCGGCGGCTCCCGGGGTGGCCCCCGCGCCCGCCTCTACCGGGCCGGGGACGCCCGCCTGCTGCACCCGGCGCTGCTGCGCCCCGCCCGCGAGGAGACGGTGCGATGAGGACGGCGGCGGCCATCGACCTGGTGACGACGGCCCGCACCGATGCCGACCTGTTCGGCACGGACCAGCCGGCCCGCCGCTACCGCGAGCTGGTCGCGGCCCTGCACCCCGACCGCCTGCCGGCCGACCCGACGGTACGCGCCGAAGCCCTCGACGCGTACATCCACGTCACCACCAGGTGGCGGGCCCGGCAGGTCACCGTCCTCGGCGACTACCGGCTCGGCACGCCGGCCCACTCGGGTGACCTGGCCGACCTCTACGACGTCGGCGACGATCGGCTGCTCAAGCTCCCCCGACGCCCCACCGACAACGATCTGCTGGCCCGCGAGGCGCACGCCCTGCGCACCATCGCCGAGCGCGGCGACCCGCGTTACCTGCCGTACGTGCCCCGGCTCGTCGACGAGTTCCCGCACCGCGACACCGCGTCCGGTGCCGAACGACGGATCAACGTCATCGCCACCGCGCCCGGCCTGCACGACCTCGACGAGGTGCGGCACGCGTACCCCGACGGGTTGGACGCCCGGGACGTGGCCTGGATGTGGCGACGGCTGCTGGTGGTGCTCGGCCTGGCCCACCGGGCGGGCCTGGTGCACGGCGCGGTCCTGCCCCGACACGTGCTGATCGAGCCGGACGCCCACGGCGTGGTGCTCGTCGACTGGTGCTTCTCCGCCCCCGTCGGCGGCACGATCCCGGCGCTGGTGCCCGACCATTCGGACTGGTACCCGGAGGAGGTCACCCGCAAGCGGCCCGCCGGACCGGGCACCGACATCGCGATGGCCAGCCGCTGCATGAGCTGGCTGATGGGGTCGCGTGCGCCCCGCGAGCTGCACGCCTTCGCGCGGGGTTGCCGGCAACGGTCCCTGGACGCCCGCCCCGCCGACGCCTGGCGTCTGTTGCGCGAACTCGACCAGGTGCTGGACCGCCTCTACGGGCCGCGCACCTTCCGTCCCTTCACCCTCACCCCCTAAGGAGCTGTCATGGGCAGTGGAATCTGGTCCACCGACGTGTACGACGCCGCCGACCGCTACCGGCGCACCACCGGCCGCAGCGCGTTCTCCTACAGCGACAGCGGAGCACGCACCGTGCACACCGCGCTCGACCCGCGCGGCGCGATGCGCGAGAGCCGCGACTCCGACGAACACCCACGGTCGACCCCCGTCGCGGTGCTCTTCGACGTGACCGGCTCGATGCGCAACGTGCCGCGCGTCCTACAGACCAAGCTGCCGCAGCTGCTCGGGCTGCTGCAACGGCAGGGGTACGCCAGCGACCCGCAGATCATGTTCGGCGCGATCGGCGACGCCACCTGCGACCGGGTGCCGTTGCAGGTCGGCCAGTTCGAGTCGGACAACCGGATGGACGACGACCTCGGCCGGATCGTCCTCGAAGGCGGTGGCGGCGGACAGATGAGCGAGTCGTACGAGCTGGCCATGTACTTCATGGCCCGGCACACCGCCACCGACAACTGGGACCGGCGCGGCCGGCGCGGCTACCTGTTCATCATCGGCGACGAGCTGGCGTACCCGCAGGTGAAGACCCGGGAGGTGGCCAAACTGATCGGCGACGACCTGGGCGAGGACGTGCCGCTGCGGCAGATCGTCGACGAGGTGACCCGCCGCTGGGACACCTACTACCTGCTCCCCGCCGGCAGCCACTACGCCGGCAACGCCAAGGTGCTCGACTTCTGGCGGGACCTGTTCGGCCAGAACGCCGTGGTGCTCGACGACCTCGACGCGGTCTGCGAGACCATCGCGCTCACCATCGGCCTCGGCGAGCAGGCCATCGACCTGGACGAGGGCCTGCGCCACCTGGACCACGCCGGCTCTGCCGCCACCGGCACCGTGTCGAAGGCCCTGGCCCGCCTCGGCCGGGGACGGCGGGCCGAGGTGTCGACGCTGCCCGCGTTCACCGACACCACCGGTGGGGTGACCCGGCTGTGAGGCACGTGGCGGTGGTCGACCTCGGCTACGGCGACGCCGGCAAGGGCACGGTGGTGGACTGGCTCTGCGCCACCCGGCCGGTGCACACGGTGGTCCGCTTCAACGGGGGCGCGCAGGCGGCACACAACG
Organism: Micromonospora sp. NPDC048935; assembly: GCF_043197875.1. Classification (NCBI taxonomy): domain Bacteria; kingdom Bacillati; phylum Actinomycetota; class Actinomycetes; order Micromonosporales; family Micromonosporaceae; genus Micromonospora; species Micromonospora sp. NPDC048935. The sequence goes on from NZ_JBICTZ010000002.1 coordinate 857,745, forward strand.
TCGTGCTGCGCGACGGGCGGCACCACACGTTCGCGCAGTTCGGGGCCGGCACGTTCCACCCCGGGGTGCGTACCCACCTGTCGCGGCACGTGGTGGTGGACCCGCTGGCCCTGGCCGCCGAGGCCGACCATCTCGCCACGGTGGGAGTGCCCGACGCGCTCGACCGGCTGACCGTCGACGGGGACGCACTGCTCGCCACGCCGTACCACCGGGCCGCCAACCGGGCTCGGGAACTCGCCCGGGGAGCCGACCGGCACGGCTCCTGCGGGCTGGGGGTGGGCGAGGCCGTCGCGTACGGTCTCGCCCACCCGGACGACGCGCCCCGGATCGCCGACTGCCGCAGCCCCGAGCTGCTGCGCCGCCGGCTGACCGCCCTGCGGGACCGGCTGACCGCCGAGCTGGGCCCGCTGGACGCGCCACCGGTCGAGGACTGCCTGCCCGCGTTCACCGGGTTCGCCGGGCGGGTCGCGATCGTCGACGAGACCTGGCTCGCCGGGGCACTGCGCACGGGGACCTGCGTCTTCGAGGGCGCACAGGGGGTGCTGCTCGACGAGTGGCACGGCTTCCACCCGTACACGACGTGGAGCACCACCACGTTCGCCAACGTCGACAGCCTGCTCGCCGAGGCGGGCCGGCCCGGCGACGTGACCCGGATCGGGGTGCTCCGGATCGTCACCACCCGGCACGGGAACGGCCCGCTGGTGACCGAGGACCCCAGCCTGCCGTTCACCGACCACCACAACGCCACGAACCCGTGGCAGGGCCGGTTCCGGTTCGGCCACTTCGACGCGGTCGCCCACCGGTACGCGCTCGCGGCGGCCGGCGGGGTGGACGGCCTGGCGCTGACCCATCTCGACCTCGCCGGCCCCGAGCTGCGGATCTGCCGCCGCTACGACACCACCGACCGACTCGACCCCGGCCCACCCGGCGACCTGGACCGACAGGCCGCGCTCACCGCCCGCCTCCTACGCTCCCGCCCGATCTACGACGACCCGCCGCCCAACTGGGCCGAGGCGATAGGCACGGAGCTGGCCACCCCCGTGGTGCTGACCTCACAGGGCCCCACCGCCAACAACAAAACCCCACACGGCCCCGCACTAACCCCACCAGCCCTGGTCCACGCAACCTAACCCCGCCCCGCCCCCGCCCCGCCGCCGTCGATCTTGCACTTTCTGTCGCCGTTTTGCGGCTTTTGCAGCGGTTTGACGGGGCAGAAAGTGCAAGATCGACGCGGGGAGGGGTGGAGGTCATACCGCCGCTTCGGCACCGGGACGGGTCGTACCCGGCGAGCATGGGGACATGGACTCCGCGCTCGACCTGCTCCGACAGCTCGTCACCTCACCATGGGTGTACCTGCTGATCTTCGGGCTCACGGCGGTCGACGCGTTCTTCCCGGCCGTACCCGGCGAGGCCGCCGTCATCACCGCCGCCGTGCTCTCCACCGGCGGCAATCCCCACCTGGCGGCGGTGATCGCCGCCGCCGCCGTGGGCGCCTGCGCCGGCGACCACATCTCGTACGCCATCGGGCGCGGTGGCGGCGCGAACCGGCTCGCCGGATTTCCCGACGGCAGCCGCCGGCGGGCCAGCTCCGAGTGGGCCCGACGTGCCCTGAACAGTCGCGGCGGGCTGATCCTGACCACTTCCCGGTACCTGCCGGGTGGCCGGACCGCGGTCACCCTCACCATGGGCGCGGTGCGCTATCCCCGGCGGTCCTTCCTGCTGTACGACGGCATCGCGACGATCACCTGGGCGGTGTACTGCGGGCTGCTCGGCTACTTCGGTGGGCTGGCCTTCGAGCGCCACCCCATCAAGGGCGTCCTCGCCGGGCTCGGCCTATCGGTGCTCGTCACGCTGGGTATCGAGGGAGTTCGCTGGGTACGTCACCGGGTGCACCGCCGCGCCGCCGCCCGGGACCGGCCGGGCAGCTCCACCTGACACCGTCAGAGCAGGTCGGCGTCGTACGCCAGGATCGCGAGCTGGACCCGGTTGCCGACCTGGAGTTTCGCCAGCGCCCGGCTGACGTGTGCCTTCACGGTGGCCTCGCTCATCGCCAACCGCCTGGCGATCTCCGCGTTGCCGTGCCCGCGCGCCACCTCCCGGACGATCTCCAACTCCCGCGTGGTCAGCGGCGCGAGCCGCTCGCGGGCAACCTCCCGCCGGGCCGGACCACGCTCGGCGAACGAGCTGATCAGACGCCGGGTGACAGTCGGGGCGAGCATCGCGTTACCGGCGGCCACCGTGCGGACGGCGGCGGCCAGTTCCCGAGGCGGGGTGTCCTTGAGCAGGAAGCCGACCGCCCCGGCCCGCAGCGCCCGGTGCACGTACTCGTCGAGGTCGAAGGTGGTCACCATGATCACCTTGGATCCGGTGGCGACCACGTCGGGCGCGACGGCCAGCCCGTCGAGGCCCGGCATCCGCACGTCGAGCAGCACCACGTCGGGACGCAACCGTTGGGCCTGCTCCAGCGCGCCAGCGCCGTCCGCCGCCTCGCCCACCACCGTGATGTCCTCGGCCGCCTCCAGGATCAGCCGCAGCCCGGCGCGGACCAGTTGCTCGTCGTCGACCACCACCACCCGGATCACGCCGCACCGGCCAGCGGGATCAGGGCGCGGACCAGGAAGCCGCCGTCCACGGGCGTCGCCTCCAGCCGGCCGCCGAGCAGCTCCACCCGCTCCCGTAGCCCGAGCAGCCCCTGCCCGGCGCCGGGCAGGGGCTGGCCGCCCCCGGACGGGCCGTTACGGACCAGCACCTCCAGCCCGTCGGGCAGATAGCGCAGGCACACGGTCGTCTCGGCGTCGGTGGCGTGCTTGCGCACGTTCGTCAGCGACTCTCGGACCACCCGGTACGCCGTACGCCCCACCGTCGCCGGTAGCGCCGACACCACACCCTCGTCCCGTCGATGCACCCGCAGCCCGGCGGCACGGGACTCCCCGATCAGCTCGTCCAACGCGTCGAGCCCCCGCTCCGGCACCACGGCCGGATCGGCCTGCCGCAGCACACCCAGCACCTCACGCAGGTCGGTGAGTGCCTCCCGACCGGTCGTCCGGATCAGCGCGGCGGCCTCGACGGTCGCCGGGTCGTTCGCGGTCACCTCCAGCGCCCCGGCATGCACCACCATCAGCGAGACCCGGTGCGCCACCACGTCGTGCATCTCGCGGGCGATCCGGGTCCGCTCCTCGGCACGGACCCGGTCGGCGCGGGCCTCCTGCTCGCGTTCCAGTCGTTCGGCCCGGTCCCGCAGTGCGACGAGCGTGTCCCGGCGAGCCCGCACCCAGAGGCCGAACACCAACGGCAGCCCGACCAGACCGGTGGCGAGGAAGAGGACGTTGCCGGTGGTGGCGGTGGTGATCCGGCGTACGCCACCCACCGCCAGCCCAACGAGCACCCCACCGGCCAACACCACTGCCGCACCGACGAGGTAGCCGGCGAGCCGTCGGCCACGCAGCCGCAGGCCCGCCTGGTACGAGGCGACCACCCCGGCCGCCGCGGCGGCGAGCATCAACCAGCCGACCGCCGCGGCCAGGAACAACGGCCAACGGCGCGTCCGGATCATGCTGGCGGCCCAGCCCGAGGTCACCGCGAGCACCAGCACGACAGCGCCCGGCAGCGGCGAACGGACCCCGATGTCACCTGTCGCACTGGCCCACACGGCCATGGCGACCAGGACGGCGAGCAGCAGCGGGGCGTATCGCTTGACGGCGACGGCGCTGGGGGCCACGCTGCGAGCGTAGGGCGTCGGCGGCGGCTCGGGTCGCCCCGCGCGTCGAACCCGGGTGTGCTGGGGGATGACCCCTACCCGTCGTCCGGGCCGGATGCGACCTAAGTAGTGGCGCCCGGCCGACCACTGGCCGATGGCGGGAGCCGCCACCCGTACCAGCATCGGGGCATGGCCCTGCTCGACCTGCTGCACGAGACGATGTCCTCACCCTGGGTGTATCTGGCGATCTTCGCGATCGCGGTGCTCGACGGGTTCTTCCCGGTCGTGCCGAGCGAGACGGCGGTGATCACCGCTGGGGTGTTCGCGGCCTCCGGCGCGCCGTACCTCCCGGCGGTGATCCTGGTGGCCGCCACCGGGGCGCTGGTCGGCGACCACATCTCGTACGCCATCGGGCGGGGTGGTGGCGCGCGACTGCTCGACCGGCTCCCACCCGAGGGTCGGCGCAGGCGCGCCATCGAGTGGGCGCGTCGGGGCATCGCCACGCGGGGAGGACTCATCCTCACGGTGGCCCGCTACGTGCCGGGCGGCCGGACGGCGGTCACCCTCACCATGGGCGCGGTGCACTACCCCCGCCGACGGTTCCTGGCCTTCGACGCGCTCGCCGCGGGCTCGTGGGGGCTCTACTCCGGGCTGGTGGGCTACCTCGGCGGGCTGGCCTTCGAGCAGGACCCGGTGCGCGGCCTCCTGCTCGGTCTGGGCCTCGCGCTGACGGTGACGACGATCGTCGAGGTGGGTCGCTGGCTCGGCAGGCGTCGCCGGGCAGCGCGGTCGGCGTCGACGACCGAGCCGGTGAGCCGGGTGCCGGTGCGCTGACCTCGGGTAGCCGGGTCGGTGCGCTGACCTCGCGGCGGTCAGTCGGTGGCCGGGAGCCAGACGACGCCGTGCAGGAGTTGACCGGCGCCCTGCCAGGCCACGTTCATCATCCGGGTCGCGGTCTTCTCCGGGTCGGCCTCCGGGTGGTCCGCGAGCCAGTCGGCCAACGACTCGGTCGCGCCGACCAGGGCGTACGCGACGACCTCCAGGTCGACGGCGGTGATCTCACGGCCCTCGGCGCGCAGGGCGTGGCCGAGCATCCCGGCGACGACCTCGACCATCCGGGCCCGCATGGTGGCCAGCTCGCCGGCGAACGGCTGCTCACCACGAGCCTGCCGGTAGAGCACCGCCCAGCCGTCTCGGTGCGCGCCCACGAAGCCGAAGAACGCCCTCAGCCCTCGCCAGAGCCGAACGTCCGCCGGCAGGTCGGGGGCGGCGGCACCGGCGATGGCCTGCATCATCCGGGTGCCCTCCCGATGCAGGCAGGCGACGAAGAGCTCCTCCTTGGTGCCGAGGTACGCGTACACCATGGGCTTGGAAATGCCCGCGTCCTCCGCGATCTCGTCCATGCTGGCGGCATGGAAGCCCCGCCGGGAGAAGACCCTGACGGCCGCGTCAAGCATCTGCTGCTCACGAACGGCACGTGGCAGGCGCTTGAAGGCAGGCGGAGTGGACACCTTGCGAGCATACCTACTCGTGCGTAGGGTTACGCACGAGTAGCCAATCTTCCGGAAGGCACACCTGATGACTGACTTCGACCCGGCCACCTTCGCCAACGTGGGCCCCAAGGAGTTCGCCCAGTTGGTCAAGTCCACCCCGGACGACAAGATCGCCCAGGTGATGTCCGGTGACCTGCGCGGCAAGATCCTGGGCGAGGTGTTCGGCCGGATGCCGTCGCTGTTCCGTGCGGACCGGGCCGGCTCCACCAACGCGGTCATCCACTGGGTCATCACCGGTCGCCCCGACGGTGGCAGCGACACCTACGAGGTTGTCATCGCCGACGGCAAGTGCGACGTGAACGAGACCCCGCAGCACGACCCGAAGCTGAGCCTGACCATGGGCCCGGTCGAGTTCCTGAAGATCGTCTCCGGTGGCGCCAACCCGGTGATGATGTTCATGACCGGTAAGCTGAAGGCCAAGGGTGACCTCGGTCTCGCCGCCAACATCGCCAACCTGTTCGACATCCCCAAGGCCTGACATGGCCGAGTTCTCGCTCGACCTGAACGAGGAACAGCGGGATCTGCGCGACTGGGTGCACGGCTTCGCCGCCGAGGTCGTGCGCCCGGCCGCCGCCGAGTGGGACGAGCGCGAGGAAACCCCGTGGCCGGTGATCCAGGAGGCCGCCAAGGTCGGCCTCTACGGCTTCGAGTTCCTCGCCACCTGCTGGGCCGACCCGACCGGGCTCTCCCTGCCGATCGCCAGCGAGGAACTCTTCTGGGGTGACGCCGGCATCGGCCTCTCCATCTTCGGCACCTCGCTCGCCGTCGCCGCCATCTACGGCGCCGGCACCCCGGACCAGATGGTCGAATGGGTGCCGCAGTGCTTCGGCGACGCCGACTCGCCGGCCGTCGCCGCGTTCTGCACCAGCGAGCCGGAAGCCGGCTCCGACGTCGGCGCGATGCGCACCCGGGCCGTCTACGACGAGGCCACCGACGAGTGGGTGCTCACCGGCCAGAAGGCGTACGCCACGAACGGCGGGATCGCCGGAGTCCACGTGGTCACCGCCTCGGTCGACGCCACACTCGGCTCCCGAGGCCAGGCGGCGTTCGTCGTACCCCCGGGCACCCCCGGCCTGGCCGCCACCCGCAAGCTGCGCAAACTCGGCCTGCGCGCGTCGCACACCGCCGACGTCTTCCTCGACGGAGTCCGCGTGCCCGGCCGCTGCCTGCTCGGCGGACGGGACGCCCTGCTGGAACGACTCGACCGGGCCCGCTCCGGCCAGCGGTCCACCGGGCAGGCCGCGATGCGCACCTTCGAGCTGACCCGACCCACCGTCGGCGCGCAGGCGCTCGGCGTGGCACGGGCCGCCTACGAGTACGCCCTGGACTACGCGAAGGACCGGGTCCAGTTCGGACGCCCCATCATCGAGAACCAGGCGGTCGCGTTCGCGCTTGCCGACATGCGGATGGAGATCGACGCGGCGCGGCTGCTGGTCTGGCGTGCGTCGTGGATGGGCCGCAACAACCGCCCGTTCACCGCGGGTGAGGGGTCGATGTCCAAGCTCAAGGCCGGCGAGGTGGCGGTGTCGGTCACCGAGAAGGCGGTGCAACTGCTCGGCGGCGCGGGTTTCCTGCGTGACCACCCGGTCGAGCGCTGGTACCGCGACGCCAAGATCTACACCATCTTCGAGGGCACCTCCGAGATCCAGCGACTGGTCATCTCCCGGGCGATCTCCGGGATGCAGATCCGCTGACCGACGGGTGTCGACGGGTCGAGGCCCGCCCGGCTGGTCTCGACCCGGTCAGCCGTACCCCGGTCCGGCTGGCCCGGTGCGGTCGGACGCCAGGTCAGGGCCAGCTCGGCGGAGCCGGGCGTTGCGGCTGCGGCAGCCGCGGACCGCACCATCGTCGGATTCCACGATCCGTGCCGTCTTCGTCACCCCGCGCGGACGCGAACTGGGCCCTCCGTCGCGCCCAGTGCATGATCAAGGAAAGACGCCCTGCTGGACGGGGGGACAACCCCTGCCCGTCCGCGCACCACCCGAGGAGGTCTGCGGCATGGACCTGCCGTTCATCGTTGCCACGCTCACCCGTCGCGGACTGCTCACCCCCGGCAGCCCCGTCCGGGTGGCCGCACAGCTCAACGCGTTGCGGACCTGGGGATGGAGCCTGGCCGGCGAGCTACGCCAGGCAGCCGCCCGCGACCCCGGCCGACCGGCGGTCATCGACGAGAACGGCGTCGAGCTGACGTACCACGAACTGCTCGACCGGGCCGAACGGATGGCCCGCTCGATGCGGGCGGGGCTCGGCGTCCAGGCCGGCGACCGGATCGGCGTGCTCTGCCGCAACCACCACGGGCTGATCGAGACGATCGTCGCGGCCACCCTGCTCGGCGTCGACGCCGTGCTTGTCAACACCGGGCTCTCCGCCGCCCAACTGGGCACCGTGGCCGAGGAGCAGCGGCTGCGGCTGCTGGTGCACGACGACGAGTTCGCCGAGCGGGTCCTCGGCCTCCCCGCCGAGCTGGCACGCCTCGACGAACGGGCCCGCGAGGAGCTGGTCGCCGGGGCGCTGCCGGGTGACCTGCACCCGCCCGAGCGGGACGGCCGGATCATCGTGCTCACCTCCGGCACCACAGGCACCCCCAAGGGTGCCCGCCGACCCACGCCGAACGGCTTCGGCCCGCTGGTGTCCATCATCGACCGCATCCCGCTGCACGCCCGGGACCGGGTGATGATCGCGGCACCGATCTTCCACACCTGGGGATTCGCCGCCCTCCAGGTGAGCCTGGCGTTGCGGGCCACCATCGTGCTGCACCGGCGCTTCGACCCGGTCGCCACGCTCACCGCCCTGACCGCGCACCGGTGTGACGCGCTGTTCGCCGTACCGGTGATGGTGCAGCGGCTCCTGGAGGTGCCCGCGCCGGACCCGCGCCCCCCGCTCAAGGTCGTCGCGGTCAGCGGTTCCGCCCTGCCCGGCGGGCTCGCCCCGAGGTTCATGGACGTCTACGGCGACGTCCTGTACAACCTCTACGGCTCCACCGAGGTCTCCTGGGCCTCCCTCGCGGCCCCCCAGGATCTGCGCCAGGCACCCACCACGGCCGGCCGCCCACCCCACGGCACCCGGCTCGAACTGCTCGACGACAACGGTCAGCCGGTGCCGCACGGCCAGGTCGGGCGGATCTTCGTCGGCAACGAGATGCTCTTCGAGGGGTACACCTCCGGAGCCAGCCGGGAGACCCACGACGGCCTGCTCGACACCGGTGACCTCGGCCGACTCAACCCCGACGGCCTGCTCTTCGTCGACGGACGGGCCGACGACATGATCGTCTCCGGTGGCGAGAACGTCTTCCCGTCCGAGGTGGAGGACCTGCTCGCCCAACTGCCCCAGGTCCGCGAGGCGGCCGTGATCGGCGTACCCGACGCCGAGTACGGCCAACGACTGTCCGCGTTCCTCGCCCTGCACCCGGGCGAGACGCTCGACCCCGAGGCGGTACGCGAGTACGTCCGGCACTACCTGGCCCGATTTTCCGTCCCCCGGGACGTGATCTTCGTGAAATACCTGCCCCGCAACGCCACCGGCAAGGTGCTCAGCCGAGAACTACGCCGCTACTACGGCTGACCGCCCCGGAACCGTCGGCGAGAACCGGCGAGTTCCGGGGAGGTGACCACACCCGTCAGTCGGCCAGCAGTGAGGGCCGCCAGTCCGGCCTGGCCCCGGCGAGGTCGAGGTGCTGGAACAGGCCCTTCGTGCCCGGCTCGTCGAGCGCGCCGCGGCGTGCGTCGAACTGGACCGCCATCCCCCGCACGTCGAACACCTCCAGACTCTCCAACCACTCTGGATCCTCCGCCTTGAGGAAGGACGCCTGATGACCGTCGATGGTCGTGTTCGGAGTCCGGTAAAGTTCCTTCCCCTGCAACTCGGCCCGAATCTTGTCGGTCATCTCGACGTACGGGAAGAAGCTGACCTTCAGCGTCTTCGACCCCACCGCATAGTGATCAGCGTTGAGGGGTTCGGCGCTGTAATCGACGTCGGCGTACCATCGCCAGCCGTCCGGGGTCAGCGGCCCGTCCACGCTGACACAGATCGGCCGCAGCCGCTGCGGCAACCCCGTGACCTGGCCCGGCATCTGCACCCGCTCGGTCGTACTGAACCTGAGCGTCTGCGCCACGTGCAGGGCGATCTCGCGGGCATCCTGCCCCGCCGCCCAGGGTGTGACATCGACCTCGGCCCAGCCGTCCGGGGCGTACTGCCAGCGGAGGGAGAGCCGGTCGGTGTCGCCGTCGACGTCGTACAGGGTGAAGGTCGCCGCCTCGCCCCGCACATCGGGTGCGGGCGCCGTACTCACGACGGGTGCCCGTTGGTCGATGCCCATGACCTGCGGCGCCTTCGGCGTCACCCCCTTCGGGTAGAGGTCGACCGAAACCCCCATCCAGCCGGGGTTCGGCGAACCAGGGGCATGCCCACTCAGAGATACACCCAGGCCAAGCTGCATCTGACCCGCCGAGTAGCTCAGACGGGCCAGTCCCGACGGCAACCAACCGAACCGAACGTACTGAATGGTCGGATCGATCGTCTCCAACGCGGCCGGGATCCGGGACGTGTCGGGCGACGGCGTCTTCCCGGCGGACGGCTCCAGCGGGGCCGGGGTGCCGAACGGGCCCAGTGACGGCGACCGGTCCGCCGGCGCGACCAGGCCCGGCACCGTGACAGCGCCGACAACGACCGCGACCACCGCCAGTGCGGCACCCGCACTGCGCGCGTACCAGCGCTGTCGCCGCCCGGCGGTCATCGCCCGTTCGATGTTCACCACGGCGGACGGTGGCTCGGCGGCCTCGAACTCGGCGCGCATCAACCGCGCCACATCCATCTCATCGATCATTGTCAACTCCCCTGGGCCAACACGTTGGTCGGCGGGCCACCCGCCACGCCGGTCCGCATGGTGGTCGGCACGTCGTTCTGGACGGGGGCGAGCAGTCCTCGCAGCGTCACCAGCCCCTTGGCTGTCTGGCTCTTGACGGTGCCCGGCGCGCAACCCAGCGCCTGTGCCGTCTCCTCGACACTCAGGTCCTGAAAGAACCGCAGCACCAGGACGGCCCGCTGCCGCGGCGCGACCTGGCGCAACGCCGCCACCAGATCGAGCCGTTCCGTGGCATCCGGGGCGGCCGGTGCGGGCCGCTCCGGAAGCAGGTCGGTGATCAGCACCCGAGCCCAGCCGCGTCGCCGCTCGTCGATCAACCGCCGCATCAACATCGTCCGGACCAGCGCATTCAGGTTGCCGGCCCGCCGTGCCCGGGACCAGTTGCGGTACAGCTCGGTGAGCACCCGCTGCACGATGTCGTCGCCCTGATGCCAGTCACCGCACATCAGGTACGCCGTCCGACGCCACTGCGGCAGACCAACGCGAACGCACTCGGTGTACTCGGCGTCGGCCGCGGACCGCTCGACCGATCCCGGGCTCAACGGCATCGTCGGACCTGTCCTCCCACCGGCCACCAACAGCACGGTGATCGTCCGCAAACCCGCATCTCCCACTCCTCCCGTCGCTGTGCCTCCGACACCGCTAAGTCGTGGCCGGAGCAACGCCGGGTTGCCCATCGAGGGCGACAGCCGCTCAGGGAAAGAGGGTCAGGTCCGGTGCTCACGCGAGTTCGACGAGTTCCGCGCGGTCGACAGCGCCTCGGGAGCAGCCACCTTGACCAACACCGTGGACCGTGCAGCGACAGGCATCTCCCGCCAGCCCCTCACCTCACCGCTCGAACGGCGGCGCGGAGGGCGGGGGTTGCCCGGATTCAGCCGGGAATCGTGATCCGGTCGTCGATCGCGGCGGCGGCGATGTCGGTGCGGTGCTGCGAGCCAGCCAGCTTCACCCCGCCCATCAGCGCGTACGCGGCGTCGCGCGCGGCGGCCAGGTCGGGGCCGGTGGCCGTACCGCAGAGAACCCGGCCGCCGGCGGAGAGCAAGGCGCCGTCGCTGGCCCGGCGGGCGGTGCCCGCGTGGATGATGCCCGGCCGATCCGCGCCGGTGATCACGTCGCCGGTGTGCGGCGCGACCGGGTAGCCCGGCGAGGCCAGCACCACTGTCACCGCGCTGCCGTCCCGCCAGCGCAGCGGCGGATGCTCGGCCAGCGTGCCGGTGGCCGCCGCGTGCAGCAGCCCGCCCAGTGGGGTCTCCAACAGCGCGAGCACCACCTGCGTCTCCGGGTCACCGAAGCGCGCGTTGAACTCGATCACCCGAGGGCCGGCGGCGGTGATCGCGAGCCCGACGTAGAGCAGGCCGGCGAACGGGGTGCCCCGGCGGCGCATCTCCGCGAGCGTCGGGTGGACCACGTCGCGCATGACGTCGTCGACCAGGCTGGGCGGGGCCCAGGCCAGTGGCGCGTACGCGCCCATGCCGCCGGTGTTCGGCCCGGTGTCGCCGTCGCCGAGCCGCTTGAAGTCCTGTGCCGGCAGGAGCGGCAGGGCCGCCTCCCCGTCGGTGATCACGAAGAGGCTGACCTCGGGGCCGTCGAGGAACTCCTCGATCACGACCCGTCCACACTCGGCGGCGTGCGCCAGAGCCGCGGAACGGTCGTCGGTCACCACCACGCCCTTGCCGGCGGCGAGACCGTCGTCCTTCACCACGTACGGGGCACCGAACTCGTCGAGCGCACGGGCGGTGCTCTCCTCGTCCGTGCAGACGTACGCCCGGGCGGTCGGCACGCCGGCGTCGGTCATCACGTCCTTGGCGAACGCCTTCGAGCCCTCCAACTGAGCGGCCGCACCGGAGGGGCCGAACACGGCGATCCCCTTGGCGCGTACGGCGTCGGCGACCCCGGCGACCAGCGGCGCCTCCGGCCCGATCACCACCAGGTCGGCGGATGTCTCCACGGCCAGCGCCGCCACCGCGGCCGGATCTGAGGCGTTCACGGCCCGCAGCTCAGCCACGCTCGCGATCCCCGGATTACCGGGCGCGGCGATCAGCGCGGAAACCCCCGGATCGCGCACCAACCCGAGCGCGAGCGCATGCTCCCGCCCGCCACCACCCACCAAAAGAACCCGCACGACCCCAGATCCTACTGTCCCCCTCCCGAGCCTTGTTGATCATGAGGTTGGCGGGTCTTTTAGTGATCCACTAAGCCGTCAACCTCATGATCGACGGGAATGAGCGGCTGTGATCGCCTGGCGGACCGTATGGGGGATGTAGTCGGGGCGGAGGGTGTCCTGCCAGGTGAAGCGGAGGATGGTCCAGCCGGCATTGACCAGGCGGTTCTGGCGGCGGCGGTCCGCGAAGACAGCCTCAGGTGTGGCGTGCGCGTCTCGGCCGTCCGCTTCGGCGATCACCCTTGGACCGCGCCAGCCCAGGTCGCCGATGCCCAGCAGATACCCGTCATCGTCGCGCACCTCCAACTGGAGGGTGTCCGGCGGAACCCGCCCGTCGACGCATCGCAACCGAGAGCGGGTCTCCAGTGGCGACTGTGCCCGACCATCGGCCTCGGCAAGGTAGACACGTGCGGCGACCGCGCCTCGCCGACCTCGGATCAGCGCCGGGATGGTTGCCAGGCACTCGGTCGTGAGTAACCCCCGGTTGAGCGCGGAGTCGAGCACCGAGACCGCCGCGTAGCGACGTTCCCGCAAGATGATCTCGGCAACGGTCAGACGTGGCTCCGTGGCCGCGACCCCGTTCACCTGCATCACCGCACTTGGAGCCCGTTCGAGCTGATGCAGAACGATCGCGGGATCCGACACCCGCGCCAGCTTGGCCATGCGACCCGGCAGCCCCACATGTATCTCGTCCCGACGCGGCAGTCCGGCGATGCCGTGCAACTCGGCCGCCGTGCCGAACACCGCGTGCGCGTGCGGGCCCAGCGAGAGCAATGCGGCACGAATACGACACCGGCGAGCAGGTGGTGCACTGCGGCCATGCGTCAGATAGACCGCACGAGCGAGCGGCCACCAACGGCCCACAGCCACCAGATGATCGATATCGTGTCGGCTGAATCCGGCTTTCTGTGCCTGCGCTCGAGTGATCAAGCCATCCTGGGCGGCCGCAATCGAGCGAACAAGGTCTGCGCGATCCACAAGAACCACGCTGACCGTCCATCCAGCCAGCCACCACCCCTGTGGATAACCCTGTGGAAAACAGCCCTCTCCCCCGCTGCGCGTGATCATGAGGTTGACGGGACCTTTGTAGATCGAATAACCCGTCAACCTCATGATCACCGGGGCGAGCGGGGGGTGGGGTGGGGTGGGGTGGGGGGTGGGGGGACTGTTAGGGGAGGAGGGGGTGGAGGATTACGTTTTCTTCTCGGCCTGGGCCTACGCCTACGACGCTGACCCTGGTGTTGCAGAGTTCCTCTACCCGGGCGATGTAGCGGCGGGCGTTCTCCGGCAGGTCCTCGGCGATTCTCGCCTTGGTGATGTCCTCCCACCAACCGTCGAGTTCCTCGTAGACGGGCGTGGCGTGGTGGAAGTCCGTCTGGCTCATCGGCATGTCGTCGACCCGGACGCCGTTGATCTCGTAGCCGACGCAGAGCGGCACCTTGGGCAGGCCGGTGAGCACGTCCAGCTTGGTGATGACCAGGTCGGTGACGCCGTTGAGGCGGCAGGCGTACCGGGCGACGACCGCGTCGAACCACCCGCACCGACGCTCCCGCCCCGTGGTGGTGCCGTACTCCACACCGACCTTGCGCAGGTGCTCGCCGCTGGCGTCGAACAGCTCGGTCGGGAACGGTCCCGCGCCGACCCGGGTGGTGTACGCCTTACTCACCGCGATGACCTTGTTGATCGCGGTCGGCGGGATGCCGGCGCCCACACAGGCACCGCCGGCGGTCGGGTTCGACGAGGTCACGAAGGGGTACGTGCCGTGGTCCATGTCGAGCATGGTGGCCTGCGCACCCTCCAGCAGCACCGTGTCGCCCCGGTCCAGGGCGTCCCAGAGCATGGCCCGGGTCTCCGCGATGTACGGCTTGAGCCGCTCGGCGTACTCCAGGTACTCGTCCACGGTCGCCTCAAGGTCGATCGCCTTGCGGTTGTAGACCTTGAACAGGATCTGGTTCTTCTCGCGCAGGGCGAGTTCCAGCTTCTTGCGCAGGATGCCCGGGTCGAGCAGATCCTGGAGCCGGATGCCGATCCGGGCGACCTTGTCGCCGTACGCCGGGCCGATGCCCCGGCCGGTCGTGCCGATCCGCGACGAGCCGAGGTAACGCTCGATCACCCGGTCCAGTGCCCGGTGGTGCGGCATGATCAGGTGCGCGTCGCCGGAGATCCGCAGCCGGGACACGTCGACGCCGCGCTCGGCCAGGCCGTCGATCTCGGCGAGCAGCACCTTCGGGTCGACCACCACACCGTTGCCGATGACGATCATCGCGTTCGGCGAGAGTGCGCCGGACGGCATCAGGTGCAGCGCGTACTTCTGGCCGTCTGGGGTGATCACCGTGTGGCCGGCGTTGTTGCCACCGGAGTAGCGCACGACGTAGTCGACCCGCTCACCCAGCAGGTCGGTAACCTTGCCCTTGCCCTCGTCGCCCCACTGAGCGCCGATGAGCACGATCGCTGGCATCTTTTCCGCCTCCAGAAGGCTCGGGTGCCAGGTGGCGACCGGTTGGCGAGCCCGGGGTGTCAGGTTAACAAGTAATGACGGCGTGGCCGGCAGGGGTCGCGTCGAGAGGCAGGAGGCTCCTTCCGTGTACGACGTGGTGCTGCTCACCCTCGGTTCGGAGCGGGACGCTCCCGGGGGCTGTGGCAGCGGAGGGGCCTGCTGCGGCGGCGCGACCGAGGCCGCCACCGACCCGACGAGCCAGACCGAGACCAGCCAGGCCGACACCGGCCAGGCCGACACCGGCCAGGCCGACACCGGCCAGGCCGAGACCAGCCAGGCCGAGACCAGCCAGGCCGACACCAGCCAGGCCGACACCAGCCGGACCGACACCGGTAAGACCGACACCGGCCGGACCGACACCGGCCGGGGAGCCCGGGCCGGCGGCGACACCGAGCGGTGCGCCACCGAGCGGCCACGGGTGCCGGTGCTGGCCTGCTCCGACGCGCTGATCGCCCGGGGCGCGCGGGTGGAGATGGTCACCGCCCGCTCCGACGCGGAGATCGACGCGGTGTTGGCGCGGCTCGACGGTCCGGCCCGCCCGGATGGCCTCACCTGGCCCGACCTGGACGGCAAGACCCGGCTGGTCGTCGCCACAGCCAGCGACGGGCAGTTGCGCGCCGTGCTGCGCCGGCTGGTCCGGCGGTACGCGCCAGCGCCGAGCAGGCGTCCGGCGGATCTGCCCGGCAACCGGACCCTGCCCGACCTGCCGCCGGTGGCCGTACTCCCGCTCGATCCGGCCCGTGGCGGCACCCACCGGGACCTGGCCGCGCAGCTCGGGCTGCCGCGTGACCCGGCGGCGGTGGCCGCCGCGGTGGTGGATGGCACGGTGCGCCGACTCGACCTGCTGCGCAACGACGGTGGATCGGTGACCCTGGACGGCGCGCTGCTCGGTGCCGCCGACGACGCCGGCCGGCCGCTGCACTGGCGGGCCCGGGTGGAGGTGGACGACACCGTCCTCACCAACGGTGACGAACCGCTGTTGGCGTGCCTGGTCGGCAACGCCGGCGGGTACGCGACGCTCGACGACGTGACGCTGCTGACCGCACCGGACCCGGCCGACGGCCAGATCGAGGTCGCGGTCGCCGTGCCGGTGGTCGTCCGGTCGGCGCTGGGCCGCAAGCGGGTACGCCTCGAGGTGCGGCGAGCCCGTGGGCGGGCCGTTTCGGTGCTGCCCCGGGAGGGGAAGGTCCCCTACCTCGACGATGGTGTCGAGGGTGAGCTGACCCGGAAGCGTTCCTGGTGGATCGAGCCGGGCGCCTGGGCGGTCTGGTCGAGCTGACCCTGCCGGTGTCGAAGGGCTGGCCCGGCTGAGCGGCCGGCCCGGCTGCGCCGACGGCCCCTTCTCGGCGGATGGGCCTATCCTCGCAGGAGGACTGGGAGGGGCCGTAATGGACGAGAACGCCGACCGGGCACAGGTGCACGGCCAGCAGCCGGTGCCAGAGCGGGACATCGAACCACTCTGGCCGCCGGATCCCGCCGACCGCGGCGCGGGTAGCGCGGTGCCGCCGTGGGCGGCGGTCACCCAACAGCGGGGTGCGCCGTCGTCGGTCGCGCCCGGGCCGGTGACTCCGCCGGTGGCCGCACCGCCGACCGGCCGGTCGCCGGTTCCCGGTCAACCCGGGGCCCCGGCCCAGCCACCGCCTTCGCCGTCCGACTATCCGTCGCTCACCGGTGCCGTCCCGATGCCGGGCGGCTGGGGCGGCAGTGGCTCGTCCGCCGCCGCGTCCGGCTGGGCGCCAGCACAGCCGAGTTGGCCGCCGGCCGACCCGACGGCACCAACCGCCGCGTCGACACCGCCCGCTCCCCCGGCAACCGGCACGCCGCCCACACCGGGCACGCCGGCTACGCCGCTCGCACCGGGCACGCGGCTCACGCCGGCTACGCCACTCACACCGGGCACGCCCCCGGCACCGGGCACGCCTCAGAGCGACACGCCGCCTACCGCGGGCAAGCCAGCAGCACCAGCCATGCCCCCGACTGGCGCGCCGCTCACACCAGGCAGGCCGGCGACCGGCACGCCAGCGGCACCAGGCACGCGAGCGTCCGACACGCCAGCGGCACCAGGCACGCCGCTCGCACCAGGCACGCGAGCGACCGACGCGCCAGCGACCGGCACGCCAGCAGCACCAGCCTCAGCAGGGACAGCCGGCGCTCCCGCGAGCACCGCCGCCGGGGCGACCAACGGCGTACGCAACGCGACCAGCACCGCCGCCGGGGCGACCGGCAGCGCACCCGGGGTGGCGCGGGCGCAGGCCGGCGACCGGGGTCCGACGGGCGTCGCTGCCGCACCCATCCCCCCGGGCGGTGTCGACCTGGACCTGCCGTTCACCCTGGATCGCCCCGCCGCACCCGCGACGCCCACCGACCAACCCACCACAGCCCTCACACCCACCGCCCGCCCGACCAGCGCAGGCCCGACCGACGCAGCCCCGTTCTCCGCAGGCCCGACCAGCACAGGCTCGACCAGCACAGGCCCCACCAGCACAGGCCCCACCAGCACGGGCCCGACCGCCACAGGCCCGACCGCCGCAGGCTCGACCAGCGCAGGCTCGACCAGCGCCGGGCCCGCAGCGGCAGGACTGGCGTCGCAGGCCGACGGACCCGGGGACGACGGGCCTGCCGTCGGGGCGGCGCGGCTCGTCACCGAGTCGCCGTGGGCGTATCCGCCGCAACGCCCCTCCGGACCGCCCGCGCCGGCCCACGACCAAGCCGCCACGGCGACGCCCCCGCTTCCCGCCCCGCCCGACCCGCAGCCGCCGCACCCGGGTCCGTCGTTCACCCCGACGACTCCCGGTCCGGCCGGTCCCGGGCACATTCCGCCGCCGCCCGACCTGACGCAGTTCGGCAACCTGCCACAGGCTCACCAACAGGCCGGGCCGGCGACCCCACCGCCCGGGCCGTTCCCACCGTCTCCGGGGTGGTACCCGCCGCCGTGGCAGCAGGGCGCGCCCGGCGTCCAGCCTGGGCAGCCCTACCAGGAGGCCGAGGGGGTGACCCGGGTGCCCACCGCCGGGTACCCGGATGCCGCCGCGTATCCGGACGCGAGCTGGACGCCGGAGGAGACGGCGGTACCGACCGCCGAGGACTTCAGCCGGCGCCGGCAGGTCCGGCCCGTCGACCCGGTGGCGACCATGGGCGTACGCGCGATGGTCAACCGGACGGGGCTGCTCCGGCTCTCTCCGGGGCGGCACGAGCAGGAGCTCAAGCGGGACATCGAGATGGTGCGCCGCAACTTCGGCGGGCTGCGACAGGTGACGGTCGTCAACCCGAAGGGTGGTGCCGGAAAGACGGTGGCCATCCTGCTGCTCGCGATGACGTTCGGCCAGAAGCGCGGTGGCTACGTGCTGGCCTGGGACAACAACGAGACCCAGGGCACCCTCGGGATGCGCGCCCAGCAGGATTTCCACTCCCGCACGGTGCGGGACATGCTGCGGGATCTCGGGCAGTTCCAGGGCGCCCACGGGCGGGTCGGTGACCTGTCGCAGTACGTCCGTTCGCAGGGCGAGGGCATGTTCGACGTGCTGGCGTCGGACGAGTCGGCCACCGGCGGCGAGATGCTGACCGCCGCCGCGTTCGCCGAGATCCGCGAGGTGGTCAGCCGGTTCTACAAGCTGATCTTCGTGGACACCGGGAACAACGTGCGGGCGCAGAACTGGCAGGCGTCGATGGACGCCACCGACCAGTTGGTGGTGACCATGTCGGCTCGTAACGACTCCGCCGAGACCGCCGCCCGGATGCTCGACCACCTGGAGCAGAGTGGCCGGCAGCGGCTGGTCCGCCAGGCCGTGACCGTGGTGTCGATGCCGCCGTCCCGCAAGGAGATCGACCTGCCGGCCATCCAGGAGCACTTCGCGGCGCGTACCCGGGCGGTGTTGCTGGCCCCGTACGAGCGGCTCATCGACACGGGTGAGCCGATCCGGTACGGAGGGCTGTCCACGGCCACCCGGGACGCCTGGCTGAAGATCGCTGCGGCGGTCGCCGAGGGGCTGTAACCCGCCGACGGCCGGCCCGGAGTCGGGCCGGCCGTCGGAGCGGGTCAGTTACTGGCCAGCGCGTCCGCCGCTTCCGGGTCGCAGTCGCGCAGGAACTGGGCGCAGCGGGCAGCCTCGTCGGCCTCACCGATCTCGTCCGCCGCTCGGGACAGCACGTAGAGGCAGCGGAGGAAGCCCCGGTTGGGCTCGTGTGACCACGGCACCGGGCCGTGCCCCTTCCAACCGCTGCGGCGCAGCTGGTCGAGGCCGCGGTGGTAGCCGGTGCGGGCGTAGGCGTACGCGGTCACCACCTGGCCCTGCGCGAACGACCGGGCGGCAAGCTCCGCCCAGCCCGCACTGAAGGTCGGGCAGTCGGCCGCCACGCTGGCGAACGCCTCGTCGGTGCCGGCCTGCTCGGCGGCAGCCAGGGCGGCGTCGGCCTCGTCGTTCGCGGGCAGGCGGGTGGCCGGTGGCTCTGGCAAAAGGTTCTGCATCGCCCCATTCAACCCGCTGGACAGGGCGACACGCGAGCGGGTCGGCCGACGCGTTCCACTGAACGGCTGAGGAGTTGGTCACGCCTGCGGCCTATGCCGCCGCCGGATCTTTTCCACTACAACTAATGGTCCGGAGCCTCCCCAGGAACCGGTAACGCAGGAGCCCGGTGGCCTCGGTCACCGGGCTTCTGTCGGTCGCACCCCAGGCCCGAGGTTTGGCCGGCCCCGGCGCAGGGGCAGGATGGCCGGGTGCCGACCCCACCTCCCGCGGACGTCATCGAGCCGCACCTGCACACCGACGAGATCCAGACCCGCGACGAGTTCGATCGGCAGTTGGCCACCGGCCGGTTGACCGGGCTGACCGTGCAGGGCCTGCGCCTCGACCTGGCGCCGGTGCCCGACCTCACCGGCATCGAGGTCGCCGGCACGCTCTTCGTGGGCTGCCGGTTCGCCTCCCGGGGCGTCGGGGCCGACCTGGTCCGGCGCGGCGCGAACGTGGTGCCACCGTTCTCGGGGCTGCCGTACCCGACCCAGCCGGCCCACCTCTACACCCCGGAAGACCTGGCCGCCGGGTTCGTCGAGGGCGGGTTCACCGGGATGTACGACACCCGGGTGTACGACCACTTCCGGGCGCACGGTGGTGCGCTGCCGGACGTCCGGGAGGCGCTGGGTCAGCGGCTGCACGATCACGGCGTGGACAATGCGCTGGCCGACGCCACCCGGGTCTGGCTGGCCCGACACGGACCGCAGTCGGTGGTGGGCATCATGGGCGGGCACGCGGTGCGGCGCGGCAGTCCCGCGTACCGGATGGCTGCCGTGCTGGGGTGGGAGCTGGCGCGGGCCGACCGCCTGGTGGTGACCGGCGGCGGTCCGGGGGTGATGGAGGCCGCGAACCTGGGCGCCTACCTGGCGGACCGGCCGGCGGCCGAGTTGACCGGGGCGATCGACCTGCTGGCCGGCGCTCCCGACTTCACCGACCACCACCGCTACACGGCCACGGCGTTGGCGGTGCGGCAGCGGTACGCGGGCGTGCCCCGGCAACGTGGTGACGACCTCGCCTGGGCGCGGGCCGGTGGGCTGGCCATTCCGACCTGGCTGTACGGGCACGAGCCGGCGAACCTGTTCGCCGGTCGGATCGCGAAGTACTTCTCCAACGCGATCCGGGAGGACACCATCCTGCGGCTCGCCCGGGGCGGCATCGTCTTCGCGCCGGGGCGGGCGGGCACGGTGCAGGAGGTGTTCCAGGCGGCCACGAAGACCTACTACGGCACCGACGGCGCCAGTGGGGCGTACATCTTCCTGGACCGCGGCTACTGGACGCAGGAGCTGCCGGTGGAGGCGTTGTTGCGTCCGCTGTTGGCCGCGTCCCCGTTCGGTGACCTGTCGTCGACGATCCATCTCACCGACGACGTGCACGAGGCGGTCCGCCTGCTCACCGCGTGAACGACGACGGCCGGCTCCCCGCGCGGGGAGCCGGCCGTCGGTGGTACGTCGTTACTTGGTCATCGTCGTGCCGGTGGAGCGCAGGTGCTCGCACGCCTCGACGACCCGGGCGGCCAGGCCGGCCTCGGCGGCCTTGCCCCAGGCGCGCGGGTCGTACTGCTTCTTGTTGCCGACCTCGCCGTCGATCTTCAGCACGCCGTCGTAGTTGCGGAGCATGTGGTCCGCGACGGGCCGGGTGAAGGCGTACTGGGTGTCGGTGTCGATGTTCATCTTCACCACGCCGTAGTCCAGAGCCTCGCGGATCTCGCTCAGCAGGGAGCCGGACCCGCCGTGGAAGACCAGGCTGAGCGGCTTGTCCTTGCCGTACTTGGCGCCGACCGCCTCCTGGATCTGGTTGAGGATCTCCGGACGGAGCTTGACGTTGCCCGGCTTGTAGACGCCGTGCACGTTGCCGAAGGTCAGCGCCGCCATGTAGCGGCCCTTCTCACCGAGGCCGAGCGCCTCGACCATGGCCAGGCCGTCATCGGTGGTGGTGTAGAGCTTGTCGTTGATGGCGTTCTCGACGCCGTCCTCCTCGCCACCGACGACGCCGACCTCGATCTCAAGGACGATCTTGGCCTTGGCGGCCTCGTCGAGGAGCTGGGCGGCGATCTGGAGGTTCTCCGCGACCGGCACGGCCGAGCCGTCCCACATGTGCGACTGGTACAGCGGCTCCTCGCCGCGCTTCACCCGCTCCTGCGAGATGCCCATCAGCGGACGGACGAACTTGTCCAGCTTGTCCTTCGGGCAGTGGTCGGTGTGCAGGGCGATGTTGACCGAGTACTTCTTGGCGACCTCGTGCGCGTACGCGGCGAACGCCACGGCGCCGGTGACCATGTCCTTGATCGAGGGGCCGGACAGGTACTCGGCGCCACCGGTGGAGACCTGGATGATGCCGTCGCTCTCCGCGTCGGCGAAGCCCTTGAGCGCCGCGTTCAGCGTCTGCGAGGAGGTCACGTTGATCGCGGGGTACGCGTACCGGCCAGCCTTGGCGCGGTCCAGCATCTCCGCGTAGGCCTCGGGGGAAGCGATGGGCATGTGATGCGCTCCTTACTTACCACTCTCGGCCGTGCTGGCCGCTGTTGTTCACTTGTGCGCCGGACCGCGCTGTCCTCCGCCCGGCAGTATCCCGTAGGTGGGGTGTGCCGGAACAACCGACCCGGGTGCTAGCCGTTCACCGCCGGTCCAGGTTGTCCGGCACGATGACGCTGATCAGCCAGGTGACCACTGTCATCACGATGGCTCCCCAGAATGCCGCCCAGAAGCCGTCCACCTGGAACGGCAGGTCGAGCCCTCGGGCGATCCGGTCGGTGAGCAGGAACAGCAACGCGTTGACCACAAGCGCGAACAGGCCGAGGGTCAGCAGGTAGAACACGCAGCCGACCACCCGGATGATCGGTTTGAGCACCGCGTTGATCACACCGAAGATCAGTGCCACCACGATCAGGGTGAGCACGGTGTTGCCGCCGGAGCGGCCGTGCACGTCGACCCCGGGCACGATGAGCGTGGTTATCCACAACGCGATCGCGGTGATCGCCAATCGGATGAGGAAGCCCACGGCACCATCCTGGCACCGGGTCGCGTCCGCGAGGGCTGATTCCGCCACTCCGCTTCCGGGCACGGGGCCCGTCCAGCCCGTACGGTGGGTGGGAACCGTGCCCCGAGACCCCCGGGAGAGACGATGGGTCAGCCCGATGAGGACTTCACCCCCGGCGACCACCTCGCCCCGGACGAACGCGACCCCGAGGCGGAGCCGGCGGACGCCGTCGAGCAGGCGACAGTGGCCGGCCCCGTCGACGTCGACGGTACGCCGCAGCGCGGGTTGGAGGTCGACGACTGGGACGCGATGGAGCAGGCCCGGGTGGTGACCGGCGACGAGGACGACTACCGCTGACCCGTCGGGAGGGTCGGCCGCCCGTTGCGACTGAGCTGGTCAGCCTTTCGGTTCGTTAGACAGTCATCAATCTGACAGGGCTGCCGGAGGAGCCGGGGTCTGCCTAGGTTGGACGGGCGCCACCTGCATTCCACGGGAGGACCCATGCTCAAGCATTCGCTCCGCTGTCTGGCTGGGCTCGGCCTCGCGGGCGCGTTGGTCGCGGCCTCCGCCACCCCGGCCGTCGCCGCTGCCGACATCGAGCCCTACTTCCAGGACACCACCCTGGCCGCCGGCTCGACGAAGACCACCCGCCTGCTCCTGTACGCCGACGAGCCGACGACCCTCAACGAGGTCTCCGTGCGGTACGACTACCGCTCCCTCGCCAGCAAGATCACCATCGCCCCCGCCGATGGGCAGGAGTGTGCCGCACCGGAGCCCGGCGTTCTCGTCTGCGAGGAGCGCTTCGGCGTCTCCCTCAGCGAGCTGCCGCCTCTCGGCAGCGGGATCTACCGCGGCGTGACCGGGCGGGTGAACATGGCCGCCACCCCGGGCGCGCAGCTCGGCGACTCTGGTGACGTCGTGGTCAGCTTCCAGGCCGCTGGCGGGCAGCGGGGCAGCCACACCTCGCGGGTCCGCGTCGGCGAGGGGGTGGACCTGGCCGGCGGGCCGTTCACCACCCACTCCTCCCGGCCTGGTGGAAAGGTCAGCGTGCCGCTGGCCGTCTCCAACGCCGGCAAGCAGACCATCAGGGGCTTCGTCGCAGTCTTCGAGCTCTCGTACTCGGTTCGGGCCAGGGACCGGTTCAGCAACTGCCTCTACTCCGGCGACCACCTGGTCTCCTGCGAGTTCGACGAGGAGATTCCGGTGGGCGAGGGGGTGTCCACGACGCTGAACCTCGAACTCGCGAGGGACACCTACGCCCCCAGCAACCAGGGCGGCTCCGCCGAGTTCATGACCAGGGCCGACTTCGAAGACCTGACCCGCGTACGGGAAGCCGTCGGCGGCCGAGCTGCCACGGGTGGCAACGGTCCGAAGCTGA
Source organism: Micromonospora sp. NPDC048935 (assembly GCF_043197875.1). Taxonomy (NCBI): domain Bacteria; kingdom Bacillati; phylum Actinomycetota; class Actinomycetes; order Micromonosporales; family Micromonosporaceae; genus Micromonospora; species Micromonospora sp. NPDC048935. Next base: position 881,376 of record NZ_JBICTZ010000002.1, read on the forward strand.
CCCTCACCGAGGCGTCCAACCGGGTGCGACAGGCCGACCAGACCGACGTCGGTCCGGGCTACGACTACACGGGTTGGACCATCACGGTCGCCGGCAGGAACGGCACCGACCTCGCGGCGATCGGCGACACGCTCAGGGGCCGGGCCGGTGCCGTCGTCACGGCGACCGTCGGATTCCGGAACAACGGCCCGGCGACGCTCGACAAGGTGAACGCGGACGGGGAGGCCGCCACCCACACGGTCGTCGAACTGCCGCCCGGCACCACTGCCGTCGGGGTTCCCGCGGGCTGCCAACTGCGGCCGGGCACCCGGACGTACCAGTGCGCCTCCGAGATGCTCCTGGTGGCCGGGAAGACCTACACCATGGATTTCCGGCTGCGCATCGACAGGGTCGTCCCCCACTCCCGGGGCACGGTCCTGGTCAACGCGCCCTGCGAATGCCCCGGCGGCGGCACCTTCGAGGACGACATCAGACCGGCCAACGACAGGGCCACGATCGTGGTCAACGCGGCTCAGAGCGGTGGCGGTGGCGGCGGCCAGGGTGAGGGCAACGATGGCGGTGCTGGCGGTGGCGGTGGGTCACTGCCCGTCACTGGTCACCCCACCGGCCCGGTCGCCGGCATCGGTGCTCTGCTGCTCGTCGCCGGGGTGGCCGTCTGTCTGCTCGCCCGGCGGCGCACCTCCCGCTTCGTCGCCTGATCCCACCCCGCACCACCGGTGCCCCGCCGACCACCCCGGTCGGCGGGGCACCGTCGTCGGGGCCTCGCACGTCGCGGGCGGGTGGTGCGGGCCGGTCCGGCGCGGCACCAGACCTGGACTTCGGTACCCTTTGTGGCCGTGGACACAGCTGAGACGACTCGCGCTCTCGTGGAGAGCGTCGCCCTGAACCCGCTCGATCCCAAGGAGCTCCTGCAAACCTTCGGGCTGATCGGTGTGTGGGTGATCCTCTTCGCCGAGACCGGCCTGCTGGTGGGCTTCTTCTTCCCGGGCGACTCGCTGCTGTTCCTCGCCGGCGTCGCCGCGTCACCGGTGGCGGACGCGATCTTCGGCGACGGCACCCGCCTCAACCTGGCCGGCCTGCTGATCGGCGGGCCGATCTGCGCGATCATCGGCGCCCAACTGGGGCACTGGCTCGGCGCCCGGTATGGCCGGCCGATGTTCGAACGGCCAAACTCCCGGCTCTTCAAGAAGGAGTACGTGGAGAAGGCCGAGTACTACTTCGAGAAGTTCGGCCCGGCAAAGGCCGTGGTGCTGGCGCGCTTCATTCCGATCGTCCGCACGTTCCTCAACCCGGTCGCGGGAGCGCTCGGCATGCCGGCCCGGACGTTCCTGCTCTGGAACATCGTCGGCGCGGTGCTCTGGGTGGACGGCATCCTGCTGATCGGCTACCTGCTCGCGGAGCAGATCTACGACGCCATCGGCGACAAGATCGACCGTTACATCCTGCCGGTGGTCGCCCTGATCATCCTGATCTCGGTGTTGCCGATCTTCTTCGAGTTCCTTCGCGACCGGCGCGCTCGTAAGCGCGGCGAGGCGGTCGCGGTGGTCGCGGCGGCCAGCGCCGCCGGTGCGGTGGAGGCGGCTCGCGAGGCGTTCGACCACGAGCGGCACGAGCACGACCGGCGGCGCCCGGAGCACGGCCAGGACCGCTGAACCCGCGTACGACGACGGCCGGCCCCCTGGCGAGGGGGTCGGCCGTCGGCATGTCGGGCCCGACCTCCGGCGGTGCGGCCGGGGACGAGCAGGTGTTACCCACCGGTGGCGCCACCCCTGGCTCGCCACCGGACGCCGTCCCGACGCGGGACGGCGTGCAGCGCCTACGTCAGCGGGCCTTCTTGGTGGCCCGCTTACGCGGCGGGGTCAGCAGGTCGGCGATCGTCGCGATCGCACTCGGGACGAGGCTGTAGTACGCCCAGACACCGCGCTTCTCCCGCTGCAGCAAGCCCGCCTCGGTGAGGATACGCAGGTGATGACTGACCGTCGGCTGAGAGAGGCCGAGCGGCGCCGTCAGGTCACAGACGCACGCCTCGCCCTCTGGGGCCGACTGGATCAGGCTGAGCAGCCGCAGCCGAGCAGGATCCGCAAGGGCCTTGAGGACCCCGGCGAGACGCTCGGCATCGGCACGTTCGATCGGCTCGCCGTTAAGCGGCGAGATCTGAGGCATAGTCATTTCGGCCAACGCAGTTCCCACGTATTCCATCCTTCCACCAGCAGCATCGATCCGCCTGCATATCAGCAGATCCGAATCGGCAAACTTTTACGCCACAAGGCCGAGGTCAGCCAACGTATAGGCTGCCCGGTAAGGCAATCCGGCGGCTCGCACCGCGTCGCCGGCCCCTCGATCAACAATAACCGCCACGCCCACGACTTCCGCCCCGGCCTCGCGAAGCGCCTCGACAGCGGTCAACACACTTCCGCCCGTCGTGGACGTGTCTTCCACCGCCAACACCCGGCGGCCGGCCACCTCCGGTCCCTCGATCCGTCGCTGCAGACCGTGTGCCTTGCCCGCCTTGCGCACCACGAAGGCGTCCAGGGCCCGGCCGGTCGGAGCGGCGGCGTGCAGCATCGACAGCGCGATCGGGTCCGCGCCCAGGGTGAGGCCACCGACCGCGGCGTAATCCCAGTCGGCGGTGAGGTCGAGCAACACCCGGCCGACCAGAGGAGCGGCCTGGTGATGGAGCGTGACGCGCCGCAGATCCACGTACCAGTCTGCCTCACGTCCCGAGGAGAGCACGACCCGCCCGTGGACCACGGCCAGGTCGGTAATGAATTTGCGCAGGTCGTCGTGGTCCCCCATGGCGATAGAGGTTACTGCGCAAGTCTGGACGGCGTGTGCGGGGTCCACCCTGATCAGCCCGGTGAGGGACCGATGGTTGGCAATGTTCGACTACCCTCAGCGACTGGCCTGATAGCGGCGCGCCAACGCCTCGGCAACGACGACCGGGGGCCGGTGGGCCGGTCGGGGCTCAGTGCTCGTCGCGGCCGATCCGGCCGCGCGTGTCCCGGGCGATCAACTCGACCAGCCGACGTGGCGCATGCCGCATGCCTGCGACGGCCACCTTGTACTTCCAGGCCGGGACACTGACCATCTTGCCTTTGCCCAGGTCACGCAGGGCTTCGTCGACCACGTCCTCGGCCCGCAGCCACATCCACCCGGGCGTCTTGGACATGTTGATGCCGGCCCGTTGATGGAACTCCGTGCGGGTGTAGCCGGGGCAGAGGGCCATCACCCGGACACCGAACGGCCGCGCCGACAAACCAACTGACTCACTGAAGTTGGTGACCCATGCCTTGCTGGCCGAGTACGTCGAACCGGGCATCGTCGTGCCGAACCCGGCAACCGAAGAGACATTTATCACTGCCCCATTTCGGCGTTCGGTCATCGGTTGCAACGCCGCCAGGGTCAGCCGCATGACCGCGTGCACGTTGAGCCGCAGCAGGCGCGCCTCGTCCTCCGCGGTCGAGCGCAGGAACGGTTTGTTGAGGCTGACCCCGGCATTGTTGATCAGGAGGTGCACCGGGCCGCCGTCGGTGAGCCGTCGCTCCACGATGGCGCACCCGTCGTCGGTGGACAGATCCGCCGCGATCGTCTCCGCCTCGTGACCGTGGGTGGCACTCACCTCGGCGGCCATCTCCGCCAACCGGGCCGCGTCGCGGGCGACAAGCACCAGGTGCCAACCGTCGGCGGTCAGCCTCCGGGCGAACGCCGCACCGATGCCGGCGGTGGCCCCGGTGATGAGTGCTCGACGCTCGGCAGTCGTGGGGTCGAGCGGCACGGGGCGGTTCCTCACCTGGGCGGGTACGGAGGCGCGGGCGGCGCCGGTGGGGCGGACGTGAACGCGGGTGGTGCGGATGGTGGAGTCGGCGCGGTCGAGCGGCGGTGACCGAACCAGGCGTTCGCCGCGGGCAGGGCCAGCAGCACGGCTACTACAAGGTAACCGAGCACCTGCCCGATGGAAAGCCCGGCGTTGAGCGGGATCCACCAGGACGGGTACGCGTCGCCGACCAGGCCCAACAACTCGGCGAGAGACTGGTCGTCGGCACCCAACTGCAGTGGCGCGGCCCGTTCACCGACGAGCACCGCCACGCTGCAACAGCCACCGAGCACGCCGAGTCCACTGATCACCCAGGTGGCCACGCGGGCACCGTTGCGGGCCGCCACGAGCCCGAGGGCCAGACCGGCGAGCACCGGCACGGACAGCGCCGCCAGCACCGCCGACAGCACACAGGACGCGCGAAGCAGGGTCACCACGTCGTCGATCTGCTCCGGGCTCGCCGCGGTGTCGCGGGCGGCGGAGCGGAACGCGTCGACGGTCCCGCCCAGCACCAGCAGGTCGACCACGGTGTACGCGAGCGAGGCCACCGCCATCACCCACAGCACGGACGCGGCGATCAGGACGATGGCGGGCCGGCGGGCCGGTGCCGATTCGGGGTACGACACGACGAATCCCTCCGGTAGGCGTCGGGTTGCAACCTACTCGGAGGGATCGTCGGCGTCGTGCTTATCTGGCGGTCAACTCGTCGACGGTGGGGTTGACCCGGGCCGGTCCGCGGGCGGCGTGTCGTCCGGCCGACCCGCCGCCGGCGGGTAGTTCGGCTCCCCACTCGACGGATAGCCCGGCTCACCGGACGACTGCGGGTAGCCGGGCTGACCCGGGACCTGCGGGTTGCCCGGGTAGCTGGCACCCGGTGCCGGCGGCTCCCAGGCCGTGGTGGCCTTGCGGAAGAACGGGTTGGCCTTCGGCAGCGCCAGCAGGACCAGCGCCGTGACCAGCGCGATCAGGCTGAGCACACCGAGCAGCAGGCTGACCGGGGTCACCCAGGAGGGCAGGGCCTCCTCCAGGCGGCGCTGGATCTCCTCCGGGCTGGGACCGTCGCCGGTGCCGCCACCGGTGTTGAAACCGCCGCCCGCGTTGCTGAGCAGGCCACCGCCCACGCAGCAGACCATGATGCCGCCGACGATCCAGGTGGTGATCCGGGCGCCGTTGCGGCCCTGGTTGTTGAACAGGGCCAGCACGCCCAGCGCCACCGCGAGCAGCAGCAGCAGGACGCCGCCGCCCAGGCCGATGGCGACGAAGACGTCGGCCACCTGGTCGCCGTCGGTGCTGCTGCCCTCGTACGCGGCGCGGAGCGCGTCACGCGTCTTGCCGAAGGTGGTGAGCGAGATGATCAGCGTGATCACCTGGAGCGCCAGGAACAGGAAGAGCAGGTAACTGGAAATCGACACAACTGATGGCCGCTGACGGGCCGGCGTGCTCTGGGAATCGACCATGATTCTCCTTCCCTCAGATCGCCCACACCGTATCGGCAACCGGCCGTTTCGGCATGCCGTGGTGAGCCGGCGCGCCCACCCGCCATCGGCTCAGCGCTCCCCGGATCTGGGAAGGATCGTCAGGTCGGCGGGGGCGAGCAGGTCGCCGCGGGCCACCCGCCAACCCTCCTCGCTGTACGCCTCGAAGGAGAGCCGCGCGGTGCCGCCGGACTGGTAGTCGTGGTAGCGCATCGTGCCCGCCGCCGGCAGTCCGGTCTCCTCGGTGGCGGTGTAGCGCGCCTGCCCCGTCTCGGCCCAGGTGTAGCGCCGCCGACCGAGGTCGATGGTCGGGGCACCCGGGGTCACGCTCGCGCCCGGCTCGGCCGTCCAGAGCACCAACTCCAGTTCGGGGCCGTTCTCCACGGAGAGCCGGTAGCGGGTGCCGGACCCGTCGTCGAGCAGGTGCTGCACCCAACTCCAGGCCCCCTCGACCAGGCGGATGGTGCCGCTCACGGCGTACTCCCGCTCGCGGATCCGCACGCGGTCGCCCAGGCCCAGACGGAGCGGATCGCCACGCGGTGGCTCCGCCGGCCGGGCGTCCGACGACCGCCCGCCGGACCGGGCCGTCGCCGACCGCCGGATCCGCACGACGATCACGATGACGACCACCGCGAGTACGGTAAGCGCCACCACCAGGTACGTCACTGACCTGCCCACCCGACCATCTCCCCAGGTACCTCGGCGCAGACGGTAACAATCCTCGGCTCCGGTGGGACCCGTACCGTGACCGACAGCTCAGCTACCGACGGCAGCCGTGGCGTCGCCTGTTGTGCACGATCGCACTGTGGACGGCCGGGTGGGCGCTGGTTCGCCCGTGTCCGCAGATGGATCAAAGTGTGGCGAGCCGCTGGCTGGCGTAGGCGCCAAGGGTCTCGCGGCCCAGCACGCAGCCGACGAAGGTGGTGAACTCGCTCGGGTCGTCCCGCAGAGCCGTCCAGGCCGCCCGAGCCGCCGTCGGGTCGACCCGTTCCAGCAGCGTGGCCGCGTACGCTCGGCCGGCGGGCGTACCGTCGGCCAGCACCCGGTCGAGTTGCCGACGGACCTCCTCGGGGTGGTCGTCGACGGCTGCGGAAACCCGCTCGTACGCCTCCGTCACCGGCAGCAGGGCCCCGGCGATGCCGACCCCACCGAAGGCGAGCGTGTCAGCCGCGACCAGTGTGTCGACAGCCGCACCAAGTTCCCGCTCCCATTTCTTCCCCATCCCAAACATGCCCCCACTCTTTCCCCACCCACCCCGCTTCGACCCCGCTGATCATGAAGTTATTGCCCCGACACGTCGTGCAGCCCGGCAACAACTCCATGATCAACGCGCGGGGAAGCGTCAGGCGGGGGTTACCGACAGGGTGTTGGTTTGGGGGTTCTGGTCCACCTTCACCGTTTGGCCGTCTCGGATCTGGCCGGACAGCAGGGCCTTCGCCAGCTGGTCTCCGATTGCGGTCTGGACCAGCCGCCGCAGTGGGCGGGCGCCGTAGATCGGGTCGTAGCCGTGCTCGGCCAGCCAGGTCCGGGCGGACTCGGTGATGTCCAGGCCGAGCCTGCGGTCGGCCAGTCGCCGCCGCATGCGGTCCAACTGGATGTCGACGATGGCCCGCAGATCGTCCCCGCGCAGCGAGGCGAAGACCACGATGTCGTCCAGCCGGTTGAGGAACTCCGGCTTGAAGTGCGACCGGACCACGGCGAGCACACCCTCGCGGCGCTGCTCGTCGGCGAGCGTCAGGTCACCGATCACCGACGACCCGAGGTTGGACGTGAGGATCAGGATCGCGTTGCGGAAGTCGACGGTACGGCCCTGGCCGTCGGTGAGCCGGCCGTCGTCGAGCACCTGGAGCAGCACGTCGAAGACGTCCGGGTGGGCCTTCTCCACCTCGTCGAGCAGGATCACCGAGTACGGCCGACGCCGCACCGCCTCGGTGAGCTGACCACCCTCGTTGTAGCCGACGTAGCCCGGCGGGGCGCCCACCAGTCGGGCGACCGAGTGCTTCTCGCCGTACTCGCTCATGTCGATGCGGACCATCGCCCGCTCGTCGTCGAAGAGAAACTCGGCGAGGGCCTTGGCCAGCTCCGTCTTGCCGACACCGGTGGGGCCGAGGAAGAGGAAGCTGCCGGTCGGGCGATCCGGGTCGGCGATACCGGCCCGCGCGCGGCGTACCGCGTCGGAGACCGCCCCGACCGCCTCGGCCTGGCCGACCACCCGGCCGCCCAGCGACTCCTCCATCCGCAGCAGCTTGGCCGTCTCGCCTTCCAGCAGCCGGCCGGCGGGGATGCCGGTCCAGGAGGCGACCACCGCGGCGATGTCGTCCGCGCCGACCTCCTCCTTGAGCATCGCGCCGTCGGCCTGGAGCTGGGCCAGCTCCTCCTCGGCCTGCTTCAGCTCGACCCGGAGTGCGGGGATCCGGCCGTAGCGCAGCTCGGCGGCGCGCTCCAACTCACCGTCGCGCTCGGCCCGTTCGGCCTCGCCGCCGAGACGCTCCAACTCCTCCTTGGCGGTGGAGAGCTTGGTGATGTGGCTCTTCTCGGTCTGCCAGCGCTCGGAGAGCACGGTGAGCTGCTCGTGCTTGTCGGCCAACTCCTTGCGCAGCCGCTCCAACCGCTCGGCGGAGGCGGCGTCCGGCTCCTTCGCCAGGGCCATCTCCTCGATCTCCAACCGGCGGACCGCCCGCTCAATCTCGTCCACCTCGACCGGACGGGAGTCGATCTCCATCCGGAGTCGGGACGCGGACTCGTCGACCAGGTCGATCGCCTTGTCCGGCAGGAACCGGTCGGTGATGTAGCGATCCGACAGGGTCGCGGCGGCAACCAGTGCGGCGTCGGTGATCCGTACGCCGTGGTGCACCTCGTAGCGCTCCTTGAGGCCGCGCAGGATGCCGATGGTGTCCTCGATCGTCGGCTCGCCGACGAGCACCGGCTGGAAACGACGCTCCAGCGCCGGGTCCTTCTCGATGTGCTCGCGGTACTCGTCAAGCGTGGTCGCGCCCACCATCCGCAGCTCGCCGCGGGCCAGCATCGGCTTGAGCATGTTGCCGGCGTCCATCGAGCCCTCGCCCTTGCCGGCACCGACGACTGTGTGCAGCTCGTCGAGGAACGTGATGACCTGCCCGTTGGAGTTCTTGATCTCCTCCAGGACGGACTTCAGCCGCTCCTCGAACTGGCCCCGGTACTGTGCGCCGGCGACCATCGCGCCGAGGTCCAGCGAGATCAGCTTCTTGTCGCGCAGCGACTCGGGCACGTCACCGGTGACGATCCGCTGGGCGAGGCCCTCGACGATCGCGGTCTTGCCGACGCCGGGCTCGCCGATCAGCACCGGGTTGTTCTTCGTACGCCGGGAGAGCACCTGGATGACCCGACGGATCTCGGAGTCCCGGCCGATGACCGGGTCGATCTTTCCGTCCCGGGCGCTGGTGGTGAGGTCGACGCCGTACTTGGTCAGGGCCTGGTAGGTCTGCTCCGGGTCGGCGGTGGTGACCCGGCGGTCCCCACCGCGAACGGTCGGGAAGGCCGCGACCAGGGCCTCCTCGGTGGCGCCGGCCGCCTTCATCGGGTCGGACACCGCGCCGCCGACCCGTGCGAGACCGGCGAGCAGGTGCTCGGTGGAGGTGTACTCGTCGCCCAGCGGCCGGGCGATCTGCTCGGCGGCGCCGATGGCGTTGACGAACTCGCGAGCCAACGTCGGCTCGGCGATGCTCGAACCGCGGGCGGCCGGCAGGGCGTCGACCGCGCGCTGGGCGGCCCGGCGCAGCTCGGCGGGGTCGGCCCCGACGGCGCGCAACAGGCCGGTGGCGGTCGAGCCCTCGGTGTCCAGCAGGGACAGCAGCAGGTGCCAGGGCTCCACGGTGGCATGGCCACGCTGGTTGGCCAGCGCGACGGCGCCCGTGATGGTCTCGCGGCTCTTGGTGGTGAGTTTTTCGGTGTTCATGGGCTCCCCCGGATCGGCGTTGTCCACTGAGAAGGACACAACCAGAGTTGAGCGTATTCCACTCAACCTTAGCGCTGTGACGCCCATCACGCCCGACGGCGCCACCGCCAGTCGAACTCCCCGGCGGCCGGGGGCGGGCCGGGCAGCGGGTCCGCGTCCGACACCGTCGAGAGGCCGGCCAGCAGCACCGCGAGCTGCCGGCGGCGCAACTGCCCGGTCCGCTCCACATCCGGTACGCGCACCGCCGCACACGACTCCAACAGCAACCCCAGATCGTGTACGACCGCGTCGGGGCGCAACCGCCCACTCGCGCGGGCCCGCTCGAACAGGGCGGCGGCCAACTCGCCGGCACGCACCGCGTCCCGCCCCATCTCCTCGGTCGGCGTGAAGGTGCCGGCCAGATGGACGGTGAGCGAGTGCACGTCGGCGTCGACCACCCGGGTCAGGAACCCCGTGAACGCGGCCCAGTCGTCCGGCTCGGCGAGGGCCGACTCGGCCTCGGCCACGTACCGGCGCAGCCCGTCGTGGCAGAGCTGCCGCAACAGGTCCTCCTTGCCCGCGTACCGCCGGTAGAGCGCGCTGATGCCGACGCCCGCGCGTTCGGCGACGGCGGCGATCGGCGCCTTCGGGTCGTCGAGGAAGACCGCCCGCGCGGCTTCGAGGATGACCTCGTCGTTGCGGGCGGCCTGGGCGCGGCGGCCGGCCAGCGCTTTTCCGGAAGTTGGCATGACCTCAGCCTACCAGTGGAACGGATCGTTCCGGTCTGCTACTCTGATTGCAGAACGAAACATTCCGTTCCGAAGGAGTTCCGAGATGACCGGCACCGCGATCCGCCCGTTCCGCGCCGAGATCCCGCAGACCGCCCTCGACGACCTGGCCGCCCGGCTCGGCCGCACGAACTGGCCCGCCGACCTGCCCGGCACCGGCGACACCTACGGGATGAGCACCGATCGGGTGCGCGCCCTCGCCGACCGGTGGCGCGACGGTTTCGACTGGCGGGCCGTCGAGGCCCGGCTGAACGCCCACCCCCAGTTCGTCACCGAGATCGAGGGCGAGCAGATCCACTTCCTGCACGTCCGGTCCTCCCGGCCGGACGCCACCGCCCTGGTGCTCACCCACGGCTGGCCCGGCTCGGTCCTGGAATACCTGGACGTGATCGCCCCGCTCACCGAGCCCAGCGACCCGGCCGCACCGGCCTTCCACCTGGTCATCCCGTCGCTGCCCGGCTTCGGTTTCTCCGGGCCCACCCGCAGCGCCGGCTGGAACCGACACCGCACCGCCCGCGCCTGGGCCGAGCTGATGAACCGCCTGGGGTACGACAGCTACGGCGCAATCGGCAACGACGCCGGCTCGATGATCGCACCGGAGCTGGGCCGGATCGATCCGGAGCACGTGCTCGGCGTGCACGTCACCCAGCTCTTCTCGTTCCCCTCGGGCGACCCGGCCGAGTTCGCCGACCTGTCCGAGGCGGACCAGGCGGCGCTCGCGCACCTCCAGTGGTTCTACGAGAACAAGTTCTCCTTCAACCAGGTGCACAGCCAGCAACCGCAGACCCTGGCGTACGCGCTGGCCGACTCCCCGGTCGGGCTGCTCGCCTGGAACGCCCAACTCTTCGACGAGAGCCTGGACGCGGACTTCGTCCTGGCCAACGTGGCCCTCTACTGGTTCACCGGCACGGCCGCGTCGGCGATCCGGTTCTACTGGGAGGACGCCCACGCCGACCAGCAGCCGACCGGGCCGACCACCGCGCCGACCGCGCTGGCCATGTTCCCCGGCGACTTCCAGTCCATCCGCCGATTCGCCGAGCGGGACCACGCGAACATCGTCCGCTGGACGGCCTACCAGACGGACATCGAGGGCCGCGGTGACGTCGGCGGCCACTACGCCGCCCACCAGGCCACCGACGTCCTGGTCACCGACATCCGCGAGTTCTTCGCCAGCCTCCGCTGACCATCGCGTCGCCAGGGGTGCCCGCCCCGCTCGCACCGGGGGCGGGCGCCGACGCGTCCGGCCTCTACCGCGGCCCCGGCCCGGCCTTGCCCCAGCCCGGCCTGCCCCGGCCCTTGCCTCGGCCTCGCCCCGGCCCCGGAGCGGTTGATCCACTCGGCTTTCAGGAAATCGGCGTATGCGGACCGCTAGGACACCGCGACATCATGAAAACCGAGTCGATCACGGTTAGCTCGGCGGCCGGGCGTGCTCGCTCCAAGATCTGCGGTTTGTTAACCAAGCGGTAGCCTTGGTGTGTGCGAGTACGTGTCGAGCAGACCGCCCTACCCGGGATCGGGGTACGTCACGATCTGGTGACGGAGTCCGGACGCCGCCTGGGCGTTGTCTCCCACCGCAATGGCCGCCGTGATCTCGTTCTGTACGATCCCGACGATCCCGACTCCTGCCAGGCGGACATCCCGCTGACCGACGACGAGGCTGAGGCTCTGGCCGACATCCTCGGCGCGTCGCTGATGCTCGGCCAACTCTCCGGGCTGCGCGAGCAGGCCGCCGGTCTGCTCACCGAGCAGATCGCCATCACGGCCGGCTCGCCGTACGTCAACCGGAAGCTCGCCGACACCAAGGCGCGCACCCGCACCAGCGCCTCCATCGTGGCGGTGCTGCGCGAAGGCGAAGTGATCGTCTCGCCACTCCCCTCCTTCCGCTTCGCGGCCGGCGATGTGGTGGTCGTTGTCGGGACCCGCAGGGGTCTCGACGGCGTGTCCGCCATCCTCGCCGACAGTGACCCGGACGGCTGAGGCGGATGCACGACTCCACCACACTGCTCGTCGAAGTCGGCGCGCTGCTGCTGTTGCTCGGTGTCCTCGGCCGGCTCAGCCGCCGGGTAGGTCTCTCACCCATCCCTCTCTACCTGCTGGCCGGGCTCGCGTTCGGGCACGGCGGGCTGCTTCCGCTCGCCGCCAGCGAGGAGTTCTTCGCCGTTGGCGCCGAGATCGGCGTCATCCTGCTGCTGGTGATGCTCGGCCTCGAATACTCGGCCAACGAACTCGTCGGCAACCTCCGCTCGGCGGCCCCGGCGGGGCTGATCGACGGCCTGTTCAACGCGCTGCCCGGCGCGGCGTTCGCCCTGCTGCTCGGCTGGGACTGGGTGGCCGCCCTGGTGCTCGGCGGCATCACCTGGGTCTCCTCCTCCGGCGTCATCGCCAAGGTTCTCGCCGATCTGGGACGACTCGGTAACCGGGAAACTCCGGTGATCCTCTCGGTCCTGGTGATCGAGGACCTGGCGATGGCGCTCTACCTGCCGCTCGTCACCGCCGTCCTGGCCGGCACCGGCCTGCTCGGCGGCGGCATCGCCCTCGCCGTCGCGGTGGGCACCGTGCTGCTCGTGCTTGTCGTCGCCATCCGCTACGGCCACCTCATCTCCTCTGCCCTGTCGGCGAAGGATCCGGAGGCGCTGCTGCTCGGCGTACTCGGTCTGACCCTGCTGATCGCCGGCCTCGCGGCGAAGCTCCAGGTGTCGGCGGCGGTGGGCGCGTTCCTGGTTGGCATCGCGCTCTCCGGTCCGGTGGCGCACCACGCGACCGAGTTGCTCTCCCCACTGCGGGACCTGTTCGCCGCCGTGTTCTTCGTCTTCTTCGGCCTGGTCACCGACCCACGGGACATCCCGCCGGTGCTGCTGCCGGCGCTCGCGTTGGCCGTGGTCACGATGGCGACGAAGACGCTCACCGGTTACCTCGCGGCCCGCCGGGTCGGCATCGCGGAACCCGGTCGATGGCGGGCCGGCCTGGCACTCGTACCCCGGGGTGAGTTCTCCATCGTCATCGCCGGGCTCGCGGTGGCCGCCGGGAGCGTCGAGCCTCGGTTGGCGGCGCTGGCCGCGACGTACGTCCTGATCACCGTGGTGACCGGACCGATCCTCGCCCGGCTGCCGGACTTCCCGTGGTTCAAGCGGTGGCTGCGTAACCGCGCGGCGGCCCAACGGCGGGAGCGGACCCCGGTCGTCGACTCACTGCAGTGAACCCGCCCATGCCAACGGTTGCGGAATTGCTCCTCGCGGCTACTACCGCAGCACCCGACGGCGGGTTACCGTTTCGCCCCAGCAGCCAAGGTCCGTAGGCAGCGTTGCCAAACGCGGGCGAGAGCGTGGAAGGTTGGCCGGTGAGCGTGCAGGAGTCGACGTTCCGCGGCTTCGCCAACCCCGTCGATCCGAGTCCGGCGGAGTTGCGAGCGTGGGCGTACAAGCCTGATTCGGTGCCGTTGGCTTCGATGCCACCCGACTGGGACCTGTTGGTCTCCGGCGACCGGCTGGTGTTGACACTCTTCGAGTTGGCGATGGACCCGACCTGCCCGGCCCGGCGTTTCGCCCTGCACTGCCTCTACATCTACGCGGCCGACGGCATCCGGACGAACTTCCGCGCCCACCCCAAGCGCCGCTTCCGCAAGCTCGTCGAGCAGGCCGAGCGCGACGGCGACGAGCTGATGAAGATCTGGGCGCACAACGGGCGGGTGCTGCTGGCCCGACCGGATCTCTTCGTCTACCGCGACTGGTGCGAGGGCGGCCTGGTCCGCGAGAACCGCCGCCTCGGCTGAACTGCGACCGCCGCCCCGGCGTCACCCGCGTCCCGGCCCGCACTCGGTAACCAGGGGCGGGCCGGGACCCCCCGTGGGTCCCGGCCCGCCCGTCGGTCGCCGGTCAGTCCTGCTTGCGTTCGGTTTCGGGTCGACCCTTGTCGTCGCCCCGCTCGGCGAACCGGCCGCCGACGACCCGGTCCCGATAGGTCCCCTCGGTCACCTTGTCGAACTTCTTGCGGACGGTTTCGGCCAGGCTTTCCAGCCGCTCCTCCGTCTGCTCGGCCACCTTCTTCGCCGGTTCCGCCATCGCTCCCCCTCGCCATGCCGGTAGGCCCGAAATAGCCGATTGGACCCGTATTCACAGGCTAACCGAAACGGCCCGGACCGCACCGGGGAATCCGGTGCGGTCCGGGCCGAGGAGACGGATCTGCGGTGGGCGTCAGGTCAACGATCGGGAGTACGGCGGGGTCGCCACACCACAAGCGCGGTGGACGTGCGATTGGTCGGCACCAGGTCCCGTCCCGGGAATCGGGCGAGTGATTCCAGCTCGGCCACCCGCCGGTACGCGGCATCCAGCTCCGCCTCCAGGCGGGCCACCCGCTGCTGCGCCTGCTCCAACAGCCGCTCCAGCCCGATGATCCGCTTGACGCCGGCAAGGTTGATCCCGTCGTCCTGACTGAGCCGCTGCACCTCGCGGAGCAGCACCACGTCGCGGACGCTGTACCGGCGACCGCCGCCGGCGGCCCGGCCAGGCTGCACCAGCCCCAGTCGGTCGTACTGGCGCAGGGTCTGCGGATGCATTCCCGCCATCCGCGCCGCAACCGAGATCATCAGCACCTTGGCCTCGTAGGCAGGGTCACCCGAACCGAGGAACTCGCCCGACATGCCGCTCACCTCCGCGTCCCTTCCACCGGACTAGCTGACTCGACGCACCCGCGCGTCGAGATGTTCCCGGGCTGCCGGCGGGCTCTGCTCGGCGAACGCCTCAAGCGCCGCCCGCGCCTCGTCGGACAACCGGGCCGGCACCGCCACGTCCAACGTGACAAGCAGATCACCGGCCTGTCCGTCGCGGCGGACCACACCCTTGCCGCGGGCGCGCAGCACCCGCCCGCTCGGCGTCCCCGGGGGAACCCGCAGGGTCACCGCGCCGTCGAGCGTGGGCACCCGCAGGTCCGTGCCGAGCACGGCCTCCGCGAAGGTGACCGGCACGCTCAGCGTCAGGTCGTCACCGGTACGCCCGAACAGCTCGTCCGGTCGAACCTTGACGTGCACGAACAGGTCGCCGGCCGGGCCGCCGCGCTCGCCCGGCTCACCGCGCCCGGCCAACCGGATGCGCTGGCCGTCGGCCACGCCGGCCGGGAAGCGCACGTTCATGGTGCGGGTCTTGGTGACACCGCCGCTGCCGTGGCACTCGGGGCACTTCTCCTCGACCACCGTGCCGACGCCCTGGCAGTTGCGGCACGGCTCGGAGAAGCTGAACGAGCCCTGGTTGCGGGTGGTCACGCCGGCACCGTGGCAGACCGGGCAGGTACGCGGCTGAGTGCCGGGCTTGGCCCCGTTGCCATGGCAGGTGTCGCAGACTCCGGGCGCGCGCAGCGTCAGGGGCAGCGTCACCCCGCGCACCGCGTCGCCGAAGTCCAGTGCCACCTCGGTCTCCACGTCCCGACCGCGGGCCGGACCGCGCGGCGCCGCCTGCCCACCGCCCTGGCCGCCGGTGAAGATCGAGCTGAACAGGTCCTGGAAGCCGGCGCCTCCGAAGCGGCGGTCGCCGCCCCCGCCGCCGAACATGTCGGACACGTCGAACGGCATGCCGCCCGGCTGACCCTCCCCACGGGCGTTACGCCGGAACGCGCCCGAGCCGAACAGCGAGCGCATCTCGTCGTACTCGCGGCGGCGGCCGGAGTCCGACAGCACGTTGTACGCCTCGGACGCGGCCTTGAACCGCTCCTCCGCCTTGGCGTCGCCCGGGTTGTGGTCCGGGTGCGATTCCCGGGCCACCTTGCGGTACGCCTTCTTGATGTCGTCCGCGGAGGCGGCCTTGTCCACGCCGAGCACGGCGTAGAAGTCCTTCTCGATCCAGTCCTTGGAACTCACCGGTCCACCCCCTTTCGACAGTCGCGGCCCGGCCGTCCCGCCCACCGTTGCACGGTGGGCGGGACGGCACGGTCACTGTTTCGCACTATTCCGGGTCCGCGACCGCGACCAGCGCGGGGCGCAGCAGCCGCTCACCGAGCTGGTAGCCGCGTCGCATCACCTGGACGCAGGTCGGCTCGCTGACCTCGGCCGAGGTCTGGTGCGCGACCGCCTCGTGGCGGGTCGGGTCGAACGCGTCGCCCTGCTCGCCGAAGGCGTTCAGGCCGAACTTGCCAAGTGCGGTGGTGAGTTGTTCCGCCACCGTGCCGAACGGTCCGACCAGGTCGCCGTGTTCCCGAGCCCGGTCCAGGTCGTCGAGGATCGGCAGCAGCGCGGCCAGCACCGAGCCGGTCGCCTGCTCCTGCACCAGGTTGCGGTCGCGGTCGACCCGCTTGCGGTAGTTGGCGTACTCCGCCGACACCCGCTGCAGGTCTCTGGTCCGCTCGTCCAACTCGGCCCGGAGTGCCTCCAGCTCGGCGCCGAGCGACGTGCCCGTGCCGCCGCCGTCGACCGGCTGTGCCGGGGCGTCCACCACCGGTGGACCGGAGGGCTCCGGTCCGTCGGTGGAGTTGACCTCGACCTCGATCTCGTCGACCACGACCTCGGCGTCCTCGACCAGGCCCTCGGCCGGCACACCGGTCTCCGCGTCGGCGGCGGTGCCCTCCGGCTCCGCCGTGTCGACGAGCTTGCGTCTGTTGCGGATGACGACCCGCTCCCCGTCGCCGGTGGTCGGCTCCGTGGGCGCGGAGCCACCCGGCGTCGACCCGGTGTCGTCCGGGTCGGCGGCTCGTGGCTTCTGCGTCATGCGGCTACCTCATCCCCTTCGCCGTGGATACGTGTCGGAGACCGACCGTCACTTCTTGCCGTCCTCGTCCACGATCTCCGCGTCGACCACGTCGTCGGCCCCACCGGCCTGCGCGCCGGTCGCACCGGTCGCGCCGGCCGCACCCGGACCGGGCTCGCCACCCGGCTGCTGACCCTGCTCGGCCTGCTGCGAGTAGAGCAGCGAACCGGCCTGCTGGGAGACCTGCGCCAGCTTCTCGTGCGCGGACTTGATCTTCTCGATGTCCTGACCGCCGAGGGCGCCCCGCAGCTCACCGAGCGCCTCGTTGAGCTGCTCCCGGTTCTCACCGGGCAGCTTGTCGCCGCTCTCGGCGAGGAACTTCTCGGTCTGCCACTGGAGCGCCTCGGCCACGTTGCGGGTCTCGGCGTCGTCGCGGCGGCGCTTGTCCTCCTCCGCGTGCTCCTCGGCGTCCCGGCGCATCCGCTCGATGTCGTCCTTCGGCAGCGAGGAGCCGCCGGTGATCGTCATCTTCTGTTCCTTGCCGGTGCCCAGGTCCTTGGCGTGCACGTTGACGATGCCGTTGGCGTCGATGTCGAAGGCGACCTCGATCTGCGGCACACCGCGCGGCGCCGGCGGGAGGCCGGTCAGCTCGAAGGTGCCGAGCTTCTTGTTGTAGGCCGCGATCTCCCGCTCACCCTGGAACACCTGGATCAGCACCGACGGCTGGTTGTCGTCCGCCGTGGTGAAGACCTCGGAGCGCTTGGTCGGGATGGTGGTGTTGCGCTCGATCAGCTTGGTGAAGATGCCGCCCTTGGTCTCGATGCCCAGGCTCAGCGGGGTCACGTCGAGCAGCAGGACGTCCTTGACCTCACCCTTGAGCACACCGGCCTGGAGGGCGGCGCCGACGGCGACGACCTCGTCCGGGTTGACGCCCTTGTTGGGGTCGCGGCCGGTGAGCTGCTTGACCAGGTCGGTCACGGCGGGCATCCGGGTCGAACCGCCGACCAGGATGACGTGCTCGACGTCGGAGATCTTGATCCCGGCGTCCTTCACGGCCTGCTCGAACGGGCCCTTGCAGCGGTCCAGCAGATCCTGCGTCATCCGCTGGAACTCGGCGCGGCTGAGCGTCACGTCGAGGTGCAGCGGGCCGGCCGCACCGGCGGTGATGTACGGCAGGTTGATGTTGGTGGTGGTGGCGGCGGACAGCTCGATCTTGGCCTTCTCGGCGGCCTCGCGGAGGCGCTGGAGGGCCATCTTGTCCTGACCGAGGTCGATGCCGTGCTCACCACGGAACGTCTTGACCAGGTGGTCGATGATCCGCTGGTCCCAGTCGTCGCCACCGAGGTGGTTGTCACCACTCGTCGACTTGACCTCGATGACGCCCTCGGCCAGCTCCAGCAGCGACACGTCGAAGGTGCCGCCGCCGAGGTCGAAGACCAGGACGGTCTGCTCCTTGGAGCCCTTGTCCAGCCCGTACGCCAGGGCGGCCGCGGTCGGCTCGTTGACGATCCGCAGCACGTTGAAGCCGGCGATCTCACCGGCCTCCTTGGTGGCCTGGCGCTGGCTGTCGTTGAAGTAGGCCGGGACGGTGATCACCGCGTCGGTGATCTGCTCACCCAGGTACGCCTCCGCGTCCCGCTTGAGCTTCATCAGCGTCCGGGCCGAGATCTCCTGCGGGGTGTACTTCTTGCCGTCGATGTCGACGGACCAGTTCGTGCCGACCTCGCGCTTGACCGACCGGATCGTCCGGTCCGGGTTGGTCACCGCCTGGCGCTTGGCGACCTCACCAACGAGCACCTCGCCGTTGCGGGCGAACGCGACGATCGACGGGGTCGTCCGCGACCCCTCAGCGTTGGCGATGACGGTGGGTTCACCACCCTCGAGAACGCTGACGCAGGAGTTCGTCGTGCCGAGGTCGATACCGACCGCACGTGCCATCTTCGCTTCCTCGCTTCGTAAGGTTGTGCAGGTGACGGGCATCGCCCGCGGCTGCCTGGCGAGCACCGCCCGCAGCGGGCCCCACCACAAGTTGAGTGAACTTGACTCAATAGTGCCACGCGTTGGCGAATCGTCAAGTCGGGTTGAGTCAACCCGACGCAACTCAGCCATTACTACCGTCCGGTTGTCTTCCCTTGCATCGGTCGGGCACGCTTTAGCGGTGACGACGCACGGCGATTCCGCCACCCGTTCCGGCGCGCCCGCCGTCGCAGCCCGCACCGGCCCGCCGGACACCGCGGAGGAGCCGCCCGCCACCACCGGGGACGACAGCCTCCCCGGTGCTCTGTCGGGCCTCCGGGAGGCGATAGGTGCGACCCGGTTTCCACTCGCACTGCCCTCCGCCGGCTCCGCCCGGCACACCGCCGCCGCCCTCACCGACCAACTCGACGACTACCTGCTGCCCCGGCTCGCCCGGCTGGACGCCCCACTGCTCGTGGTGGTCGGCGGCTCCACCGGCGCGGGCAAGTCGACACTTGTCAACAGCCTGGTCAAGGCCCGGGTCAGCGCCGCCGGCGTGCTCCGGCCGACCACCCGCTCCCCGGTGCTGGTGTGCAACCCGTCCGACGCGGCGTGGTTTCGGCAGGGTGACCTGCTGCCCGGCCTGACCCGCACCACCGAGCCGAGCGACGATCCGCGCGCCCTGCACCTCGTCACCGCGCCCGCCCTGCCCGCCGGGTTGGCCTTCCTCGACGCGCCCGACATCGACTCGGTGGTCGACGCCAACCGGGCACTCGCCACCCAACTGCTCGCCGCCGCCGACCTCTGGCTCTTCGTCACCACCGCCGCCCGGTACGCCGACGCGGTGCCGTGGGAGCTGCTGCGCAGCGCCCGGGCGCGCGGCGCGGTGATCGCCATGGTGCTGGACCGGGTGCCCGCCGAGGCCACCGACGAGATCTCCGCGCACCTGGCCGAGATGCTCGCCGAACAGGATCTCGGCCGGGCGCCGCTGTTCGTGTTGCCGGAGACCTGGGTCGACGGTCAGGGGCTGCTGCCCGAGGGCGTGACCGCGGCGCTGGCCGACTGGTTCGCCCGACTGGCCGGCGACGCGGAAGCCCGCTCGGCCGTGGTCCGCCAGACCCTGGACGGTGCGCTGGCCGCGCTCCACCCCACCGTCGAGGAGCTGGCCGACGCCGCCGACCAGCAGGTCACCGCCGCCGCCGAGCTGGACGAACGGGTCCGGGCCGCGTACCGGGGTGCCGAACGCACCGTCGAGCAGGGGCTCCAGGACGGCCGACTGCTCCGGGGTGAGGTGCTCGCCCGCTGGCAGGAGTTCGTCGGCACCGGGGAGTTCTTCCGCACTCTGGAGGCACGGATCGGTCGCCTCCGGGACCGGGTCGTCGCCGCCGTCACCGGCCGCCCGGCACCCGCCGTCGAGCTGCGCAACGCCATCGAGTCGCAGCTGGTCACGCTGCTGCGCGGCGTGTCCTCGGAGGCAGCCGAATCCGCGTACACGGGGTGGAAGGCGCATCCGGCGGGCTCCGGGCTGCTCGATCCGGCGCTCGCCCACCCGAGCGACGACCTCCCGGAGCACGCCGAACGGATGGTCCGCGACTGGCAGCGCGGGGTGCTGGAGCTGGTCCGGGTCGAGGGCGGGGACAAGCGGTTCGTGGCCCGCACCGCCGCGTACGCGGTCAACGCCACCGGGTTGGCCGTGATGATCGCCGTCTTCGCCTCCACCGCGTTCATCCCGACCGGGCTGGAGCTGGCCACCGGCGCCGGCACCACCGTCGCCGCGCAGGCCGTGCTCCAGGCGATCTTCGGCGACCAGGCCGTGCGTACCCTGGCCGCCAAGGCCCGCACCGACCTGCTGGCCCGGGTGCGGACGCTGCTCGACGCGGAGGCCGCCCGATTCCTCACCCGCACCGCCGACGCCCGCCCCGCCGCGGACGCCGGCGACTGTCTGCGCCGGGCCGCCGGTCGGGTCGAGCTGGCCCGGCACCGCAGCGGCCTGTCCGCGGGCGGCGACGAGGGGAGCGCCCGGTGACCAACATCACCGGCCGGGTACGCGAGGCGTTCCGCGGTGACCAGCGGGTCGATGCCGACGCGCTTGTCGCCCGCCTGGACGCGGTACGCCGCTTCCTGACCGCGGTGGACGGCCTGCTGCCCGACGCCGAGCTGGTGCCCGCGCACACCCTGGTCGAGCGGGCCGGCACCCGGCTGGCGCTGTCCCGGGACCACACGGTGGTCGCGTTGGCCGGCGCCACCGGCAGTGGCAAGTCCAGCCTCTTCAACGCGTTGGCCCAGTTGGAGCTCTCGCCGGTCGGGGTGCGCCGGCCGACCACCGGCGTCACCCACGCCTGCGTGTGGGGGCCGTTGGAGGGCGCCACCCGTCTGCTCGACTGGATCGGCGTGCTGCCCCGACACCGCTTCGTGCGGGAGAGCGCCCTGGACGGGGACGACGAGACGGCACTGCACGGGCTGATCCTGCTCGACCTGCCCGACTTCGACTCGGTGCAGCGATCCCACCGCCTGGAGGTGGACCGGCTTCTCGGCCTGGTCGACCAGGTGGTCTGGGTCGTCGATCCACAGAAGTACGCCGACCGGGTCATCCACGACAGCTATCTGCGCGAGTTCCACAGGCATCGGGACGTCACGCTTGTCGTGCTCAACCAGGCCGACCGGCTGTCCCCGGCCGAGGTGCCCCGGGTCTTGGACGATCTGCGCCGGCTGCTCGACACGGACGGGCTGACCGGTGTGCCGCTGCTGGCGACGACCGCCATCGACCCGCCCGGCATGGTGGGGCTGCGCGGGGCGCTGGAGCGTACGGTCGCCGAGCGGCAGGCCGCACTGCGTCGGCTCGCGGGTGACGTCGACACGGTCGTGGCCGGGTTGGACGAGCTGGTCGGCTCCGCCCGACCGGCGGGTGGCCCGGACGACTCGACGCTCGACGGGCTCAACCGGGCGTTGGCCGCGGCGGCCGGCGTGTCCGCGGTCACCGAGGCGGTGGAGCAGGCGTACCGGCATCGTGCCGGCACGGCCACCGGCTGGCCCGTGGTCCGGGGCTGGCGGCGGCTGCGACCCGACCCGCTGCGCCGGCTGCACCTGCCCGGCCCGACCGGCGACCGGGCCGACCCGGCGGAGAGCCTGGTCGCGGCCACCTCGGTCCCGGAACCATCGGCCGCCCAACGCTCGGCCCTGGGCCTCGCGATCCGCGCGGTCGCCGACCGGGCCGCCGCCGACCTGCCCGCCGCCTGGCCCGGCGCGGTGACCTCGGCCGCCCGGTCCCGCCTGGGCGACCTGCCGGACGCCCTCGACCGCACGATCGCCGGCACCGACCTCGGCCTGGGCCGTCGGCCGCTGTGGTGGCGGTTCGTCGGCGGTGTGCAGTGGCTGGTCACCCTCGCCGCGGTGGTCGGCCTCGGCTGGTTACTACTCGGCTACGCGCTGCGGGCCCTCGGCCTGCCGGCGCTGGACAACCCGATGGTCGGTCAGGTGCCGCTGCCCACCCTGCTGCTGCTCGGCGGCCTGCTGGCCGGGCTGCTGGTGGCGGCGCTGACCCGGCCGGTGGTGCGGTGGGCGGCCCGACGCGCTCGGGCCCGCGCCGAGCAGCGGCTGACCGCGAAGGTGGCCCTGGTCGGCGAGGAGTACGTGCTGACACCGGTACGCGCCGTGCTCGACTCGTACGCGCAGGCACGCGACGCGCTGCGGGACGCCGCCCGCCGCTGACGTCCCGCGCGACTCGCTACCGCTCTACATCGGCTCCGGGCGGCGTAGGGTCGGAGCATGGCCACGCCTGAGACCCCCTACGACGCGGTGCTGCACGCCGCACGCGACGTGACCAAGCTGGAGTCCGCCCTCGACGCCGAGATGCTCGGCAGCGCGCTGCTGGGCAGTGTCTACGCCATCGCGGAAACCGACCGCGACACCGCCGTACGGGAGTTCGTCACCGGCTTCCTCGCCGCCACCGCGCGCCGCCGGATCGCGGCGGCCACCACCATCCGACAGGTGTTCGCCGCGCTCGTCCCGGACGCCGAGGGCACCGAGCGGGTCCGTCCGGGCAGCCAGGCCCCCGCCTGGTCCGGGCAGCTCGGCCGGGTGCACCTCACCGGCACCTGGGCCTACGGCGACGTGTACGGCGACCAGACCTCCTACCTCGCCACCTTCGCGTACGACGACGCCTCCGGTGGCGGCGAGCACGCGCTGGTGGCCCTGGTGGACCACAACATCGGGATCACCAAGGACATCTTCGTCGGTGGGCCGGCGGAACGGATCCTGGACCAGGTCCGACAGATGTGCGCCGACGACGAGTTGACCTGGTTCCGGACCGAGAATCCGGCCCGGCTCCGGGGCGAGGTGGCCCGCCACCTCGCGGTGACCGACGACCTCGGCGAGTTGCCCGGCGAGGGTTCCCTGGCGACCGACCGGGCGCTTGTCGGTGCCCGGCTGGCGTTGCTGCCCACCGCTGCCGATCCGACCGGCCCGGCGCAGGTCGAGCCGCTCTCCGCAGCCGAGCGCACCGACCTGGTCCGGCGGTTCCTCGCCGCGCCGGAGGCCGCCCGCTTCGGGCTGGACACCGTCGACGGCGCGGAGTTGGCCTCCCTGCACTTCTGCCTGAGCCTGGTGCTGGACCATTCGGCGAGTTTCCCGGACGGCGACCCGATGCGCTGGAGCCCGGCGGTGTCCGGGCTGTTCCTGCTCGACTGGGTGCACCGCCGCGCGGTGCTGGACATGGACGACGCGGCGATGCTGCCCCGGGTGCTGCGCGCCTGGGCGCGGTACGCGTCCCGGCAGCGCGGGCTGCCCGAGGCGGCGGCGACGCGCACCGACGAGGCGATCGAGGAGATGGTGCCGGAGTTCGCCCGCCTCTACTCGACGGGTGAGCGGCGCAGCCCGGCGACCGCCGCGGTGGCGCAGTTGATGGCCGACGGGGTGGACCCGGACGACCCGGCCGCTCTGGATGCCTGGATCGAGGCCAACCGGCACCGCCTCGCCGACGACGGCGCCTGACGGTCCACCCGGGGCGGGCGGCATGTCGTCCGCCCCGGCTCTCGTCCGCCCCGGTGGCGGGCCCCGTCGGGGGTAGCTCGCGGGTCAGCGCAGCGCGCCGAAGACCACCGCGGCGATCAGCGCACCGAGCACACCACCGGCGAGCACCTGCGACACTGTGTGATCCCGCAGCCGCACCCGGGACCAGCCGACCAACACCAGCAGCGGTGCGGCGACGACCAGCCGGGCCCCGAAGGTCAGCATCAGGATGACAAGTGCGCCGGCGGCCACCGCCGAGTGGATCGACATCTTCCACCAGTGGCTCACCGACACGGCGACCACGAGGCCGACCAGCCCGGCCACGGCCAGCGCCAGCACCGGGCGGGGCGCACCGAGCACGACGAGCAGGGCGAGCCCCGCGGTCACCGAGGCGAGGCCGACAAGCAGCGGCGCACGGCGCTGCTCCCGACGGCCGACGTGGTGGTCGGTGAGCCGGCCACGGCGTACCCCGCCGACGACGTAGGCGAACGGAATGCCGATGACGAACAGCGTGGCGAGCAGACCCCAGACCAGCCCCTGGCCCGGGCGGCGCGCGCTGTGCCAGCTCACGGTGACGATCAACAGCGACACCAGCACGGCCGGCGCGCTCACCTCGGTGACCAGCCGGGCGACCCGCAGCCCCGGGCCGGGCCGGGCGATGACCGGGCGGAGTTTCGCACCGCCGCCCACGCCACCCCCTCCGGTACGTGCCCACCGTCGAAACCGGGTCAGCCACGCCTGATCGTCACCGTACCGTCGCGAGCCACGTGGGACGCGTCGGTCAGCCGAGCGAGGACCGGCCGCCGGTCAGCGCGCCGAGGGAACAGACACCGTGGGGCGCATCGGTCAGGCCAGCACGGACCGGCCGCCGTCAGCGCGCCGAGGGAACAGACACCGTGGGGCGCATCGGTCAGGCCAGCACGGACCGGCCGCCGGTCAGCGCCGAGGGAACAGACACCGTGGGGCGCATCGGTCAGGCCAGCGCGGACCGGCCGTCGGTCGGCGTTGGGGCCACGGCCCGAGGCGACGGGACCGCTGGGCCGGGCTGACTGGTCGGTGCGGCGGGGGTGGCGGGTGGCCCGGGGGTGCTGACCGGCGCGGACGGCGCCCTGGTCGGCACGGCGGTCGCCGTCGGGGCGTCCGTCAGCGTGGGCGCGGGTGTCGGCGCGGGGTCCAACGTGGGTGTCGGCTCCCAGGTGGGCGTCGGCTCCAGGGTCGAGGTCGGAGCCGGATCCGGGTCGGTCGGATCGGGGTCGGTCGGATCGGGGTCGGTCGGGTCCGGGTCGGGGTCGGTCGGGCCTGGGTCGGTCGGATCCGGGTCGGTCGGGCCTGGATCCGTCGGGTCGGGGTCCGTCGGGTCGGGGTCCGTCGGGTCGGGGTCCGTCGGGTCCGGGGGGCCGGGTGGGGGCATGGCGGGCCAGGTGCCACGGGTGGGCTTCGGCGGCGGCGGTGGGTAGGTCGCCACCCGGCCGCGGCCGGTCGGCTCCGATGGAGGCCCTTCCGAGGTACGCCCCGGAGACGCGGGCAGCCAGCCGCTGGTCGGCCCGACGCTTGGTGTGCCGGGTGGCGGGAGCACCGGCTGGCTGGTCATCGGCAGCGGGATCACCACCGGCCCGACCGACGGGGTCGTGATGAACGGGGTGCTGCTGTCCGGCAGCGCGGTGCTGCCCGGGGTGGCCGAGCCCGCGCTTATCGCGGCGAGGATGGGCATCGACGCGGTGCCGGCCAGCAGGGCGACGGTGAGCAGGTAACCCCGGGTGGCGCCGCCCGCGCCGGGGGCACGGTGGACACCGACCACCCGCCGGTAGCCACCGGCCGACCGATGCCGACCGAGTGCTGGTGTGCCGGGACCATCACCTGGCTCGTGCACCGCACACCCCTTGTCGTCGGCCGTCGGAGGACATGGATGGACGCCGCCAGCCCCAAAGCCGGCATATGACCTGATAGGCGCGATCCTGCGGGAATCAGCCTGACCCAGTCACCCTCCGTTAGCCAGTCTCCACCGCGTGTCGACACGCGATGCTGTCCGAACGGTGACGAATCATCGCCGGGTCGCCTGTGCACCGCAGGCCGGCATGATGGCGACAAACGGCCGCAAAGGGTGGGCTGTCGGAATCCGGGGCGGGCGTACTGTGGGCGCGCTCACCTGCTCTGCGAATATGGAGCACGACGGCAACGCAGCCGTGACCTCCGCGCACCCTCGCGGCAGGCGCGGCCCGGCGCCGGCGCTCCCGATCCGGGTTCGGCCAGAACCCGGCTCACGCCGTGCGGCAACCCCCACCGGGGCTAGGCGCGGCCGCCAGGAACCGGTCCGGCAGAAGCCGGACAGGCGCACGAGTTGCGTGGCCGGGTTACCCCCGGTGCCGACGCAGACACGACAGGGAGAGACCGATGGCAAAGGGCGACCCCGGGGGCACCACCCGCGGCAGGCGGGCGGCACCCCGCTCCAAGAAGGGCACGGCCGGCGACCCCGAGCTGGTGCAGTTGCTCACCCCCGACGGCGAGCGGATCGACAGCGTCACCGGGCCGGACGGCACCGAATACCGCGTCGACTTCACCGACGAGGAGTACCGCGGCCTTTACCGCGATCTGGTGCTGGTCCGCAAGCTGGACGCCGAGGCGACCGCGCTCCAGCGCCAGGGCGAGCTGGGCCTCTGGGCCAGCCTGCTCGGCCAGGAGGCCGCGCAGGTCGGATCGGGGCGGGCGCTGCGGACGCAGGACATGGCCTTCCCGACCTACCGGGAGCACGGCGTCCTCTACTGCCGGGGCATCGACCCGATCATGCCGCTCGGTCTGTTCCGCGGTGTCGACCAGGGCGGTTGGGACCCGAACGAGTTCAAGTTCAACATGTACACGATCGTCATCGGCGCGCAGACCCTGCACGCGACCGGCTACGCCATGGGCATCACCATGGACGGCAAGACCGGTACCGACGACGGCGAGGCCGCGATCGCCTACTTCGGCGACGGGGCCACCAGCCAGGGCGACGTGAACGAGGCGTTCGTCTGGGCGAGCGTGTTCAACGCCCCGCTCGTCTTCTTCTGCCAGAACAACCAGTACGCGATCTCCGAGCCGTTGGAGCGGCAGACCCGCGTCCC
Source organism: Micromonospora sp. NPDC048935 (assembly GCF_043197875.1). Taxonomy (NCBI): domain Bacteria; kingdom Bacillati; phylum Actinomycetota; class Actinomycetes; order Micromonosporales; family Micromonosporaceae; genus Micromonospora; species Micromonospora sp. NPDC048935. The sequence goes on from NZ_JBICTZ010000002.1 coordinate 908,095, forward strand.
GCTCTACCAGCGGGCCGCCGGCTTCGGCTTCCCCGGCGTACGGGTGGACGGCAACGACGTGCTGGCCTCGTACGCGGTCACCCGCACGGCGCTGGACAACGCCCGCCACGGGCAGGGCCCCAGCCTGATCGAGGCGTACACCTACCGGATGGGCGCGCACACCACCTCCGACGACCCGACCCGCTACCGCATCGCCAGCGAGGTCGAGGCGTGGCAGGCCAAGGACCCCATCACCCGGGTCAGGGCGTTCCTGGAGAAGCAGCAGATCGCCGACGCGGCCTTCTTCGCCGACGTCGACGAGCAGGCCCGCCGCGAGTCGGTGCACCTGCGTGAGCGGGTGCTCGACATGCCCAACCCGGAGCCGGTGACGATGTTCGACCACGTCTACCCGAACGGTTCCCCGCTGCTCGACGAGCAACGTGCGCAGTTCAGCCGCTACATGGAGTCGTTCGAGGGGAGCGCCCACTGATGGCCACGGAGACGCTCACCATCGGCAAGGCCCTCAACACCGGCCTGCGCCGCGCCCTGGAGAACGACCCCAAGGTCATCATCATGGGCGAGGACGTCGGCAAGCTCGGCGGCGTCTTCCGGATCACCGACGGGCTCCAGAAGGACTTCGGCGACCAGCGGGTGATCGACACCCCGCTGGCCGAGTCCGGCATCATCGGCACCGCTGTCGGCCTCGCCATCCGTGGCTACCGGCCGATCTGCGAGATCCAGTTCGACGGCTTCGTCTACCCCGCGTACGACCAGATCGTGTCGCAGGTGGCGAAGATGCACTACCGCTCCGCCGGCAAGCTCAACATCCCGATGGTGATCCGCATCCCGTACGGCGGCGGCATCGGCGCGGTCGAGCACCACTCCGAGTCGCCCGAGGCGTACTTCGCGCACACGGCCGGCCTGAAGGTGGTGACCTGCTCCAACCCGCAGGACGCGTACGTGATGATCCAGCAGGCTGTCGCCTCGGACGACCCGATCGTCTTCCTGGAGCCCAAGCGGCGCTACTGGGAGAAGGGTCAGGTCGACCTGGACGCGCCGCTGTCCGACGCGTACCCCCTGCACTCGGCCCGCGTGGTGCGGCCCGGCACGGACGTGACGGTGCTGGCCTACGGGCCGATGGTGCGGACGTGCCTGGAGGCGGCGACCGCCGCCGCGGAGGACGGCCGGGAGCTGGAGGTCATCGACCTGCGCTCGCTCTCCCCGCTGGACCTGGCGGCGGCGTACGAGTCGGTGAGGCGCACCGGCCGTGCGGTCGTGGTGCACGAGGCGCCGTCGAACCTCGGCCTCGGCGCCGAGTTGGCCGCCCGGATCACCGAGGAGTGCTTCTACTCCCTGGAGTCGCCGGTGCTGCGGGTGACCGGCTTCGACACCCCCTACCCGGCCGCCCGGGTCGAAGAGGAGTACCTGCCCGATCTCGACCGGGTGCTCGACGCCGTCGACCGCACCTTCGGCTGGTGAGCGCCATGTCCCGGATCAAGACGTTCAACCTGCCCGACCTGGGCGAGGGGCTGACCGAGGGCGAGATCCTGGCCTGGCTGGTCAAGGTCGGCGACACGATCGAGCTGAACCAACCGATCGTCGAGGTCGAGACGGCCAAGGCGGCGGTGGAGATCCCGGCGAAGTGGGCCGGGCAGGTGCAGGCGATCCACCACCCGGAGGGCACCACTGTCGAGGTCGGTACGCCGATCATCGCGATCGACACCGACCCGGGTGCCGGTCCGCTGGAGGCGCCGTCGACCACTGCCACGCCCAGCGGCGACCTGCCCACCCCGTCGGCGGCTTCGCTGGCGGCGGTGGAGCTGGCCCCGGCCGAGGGCATGGTGGAGCCGGGCCTGATCGGCGGCGTCGCCCCGGGCGGCCGAACGGCGGTGCTTGTCGGCTACGGCCCACGAACCACGGCCGCAAAGCGCCGCCCCCGCAAGAACGCCCCCGTCCCCGCCCAGCCCGCCGCCCCCGCTGGGGTCGATCATGGAGTTGTGGTGGGTGACAAACCAGCCGCTACCTCCACGATTCCGGCACCACAAGTCCATGATCGACGCGGCGGGGCGAGCGGCGGGGCGGTGTTGGCGAAGCCGCCGGTGCGGAAGCTTGCCAAGGATCTTGGGGTTGATCTTGGCGCACTTGCCGGGTCGGGGCCGCTCGGCTCGATCACCCGGGAGGACGTCCAGCAGGCGGCGAGCGGTGCGACGGCGGTGGCTGCCGAGCCGATCGCGGTGGCGACGGCCCCCAGCTTCGGCGCGGACCGGGAGCAGCGCATCCCGGTCAAGGGGGTCCGCAAGCTCACCGCCGAGAACATGTCCCGCTCGGCGTTCACCGCCCCGCACGTCACCGAGTTCCTGACCGTCGACGTGACCCGGGCGATGAAGGCACTGGACCGGCTGCGCGGCCGGCGCGAGTGGCGTGACGTCCGGGTCTCGCCGCTGCTGCTGGTGGCGAAGGCGGTGCTGCTGGCGGTGCGGCGTCACCCGATGGTCAACTCGACGTGGGCCGGCGACGAGATCGTGGTGAAGGAGTACGTCAACCTCGGCATCGCGGCGGCCACCGAGCGGGGCCTGATCGTGCCGAACATCAAGGACGCCGGCCGACTCTCGTTGCGGGAGTTGGCGGACTCGCTCACCGACCTGGTGCAGACGGCGAAGTCCGGGCGCACCTCCCCGGCGGCCATGTCCGGCGGCACGCTGACCATCACCAACGTCGGCGTGTTCGGGGTGGACACGGGCACTCCGATCCTGCCGCCGGGTGAGTCGGCGATCCTGGCCTTCGGCGCGGTGCGGGAGATGCCCTGGGTGCACAAGGGCAAGGTCAAGGTCCGTCAGGTCACCACCCTGGGGCTGAGCTTCGACCACCGGATCATCGACGGCGAGTTGGGCTCGAAGTTCCTGCGTGACATCGGTGACTTCCTCACCGATCCGGAGGCGGCGCTGCTCGCCTGGACCTGATCGTTCGCGACGCCAGCCACGGCCGGTGTGCCACGGGTTAACACCCGGCACACCGGCCGTGTCGTTTGGGCAACGGAAGCGTCGGCCAGGCGGCCTGTTGACCTTCGATTGTTAGGCAGGTGTCCCAGCTCACCTAATAATCGATGGAAGTTCTCGGGGTTCTGCTGTTGAATGGACTCATCAGGGGCTGACAACCGAATAGCTAGGGGGACCCACCAATGAGCATGATCGAGCGAATCCGCAACCACCGCGACGCCACCCGCCGCGCCCGTGCCATCGAGCACGCGCTGCGCTCGGCGAACTCGCCGGCAGTTCGCGAGGAAATCCTCGTCATCGCCCAGCGTCACATGAGCTGACGCTCCACGACTTTCCTCACCTCCTCCAGATCGATGGCCCACCCGGCCCGCCGGGTGGGCCATCGGCGTTCCCGGCCACCCACCACCGGGATTCCGCCCTGCCGCAGCGCCCGGTACGGTGGGCTTCGGTCGCCGCCCGCCGACCCGACAGAGGCCGAGCCAACCGAAACTGCTCGACACCAACCGGATACGGGGAGTGACGACCGGTGCTCCTTGGACGTGCCGTGCCACCACCCGATACCGTGCGGGGAGCCGGCACAGCGGTACGCCGGTGACGCCGGCAGCCATGCCGAGGAGACCGATCGGCACCGGCGAGCCGACATGTGATGGAGGAGGCGCACCCATGACGTCCGAGGGCCCGCACCGCACCGGCCAGGAGCCGGACGAGGTGTCAACGGGCGCCGGCGGACCGGCGCCGTACGGCGACCGCCCGGCGCAGCCGGACAACGGCCACAACGCCACCGGCCCAGACCTGGGCTGGGCGCCCCCGCCACCGGCGCGGCCCGACGCGTCGACGCCGGCATGGGCCACCCAGTCCGAGCAACCACCGGCCCCCGCCTGGGGTGCCGCCGCTGCCCCGCAGCCCAACGACCCGGCGCAGCCCGCCTGGGGCACCACCGCCCCGCAGCCCAACGACCCGGCGCAGCCCGCGTGGGCGGCCGGCGGTGGCGCGAGCGAGCCGCCGCACCAGCAGCCCGGCACCTGGCCCGGCGGCGACAGCGCACCGGCTCCGGCGCAGCCAGCCTGGGCCACACAGCCACAGCAGGGCTGGACGCCGGCTGAGCAGAGCGCGCCCGCCCCCACCTGGACCCCGAACGCCACCGAGCAGCCCGACTGGGCGCAGGCCCAGCCGCCCGCGCGGGGCGCCGCGCAGGTGCCTCCGGCCACCGCAGCCTGGCCCGCCCAGCAGGATCCGGCCAACGCCGGCGGCTGGGGTGGCGCGGCGCACGCCAACCCGCCCACCGCTGAGTGGCGCGGAGCCGAGTCGCCGCAGCCCGAGTCGCAGGCCGCCAACTGGTCCGGCGGAGCCCAGCAGGACGAGGCGTCCGGCAGCGGCGGCTGGCCCGCCAGCGCGGCGGGACGCGACGACCAGTCCGGGTGGCCGCCGGCGCCGCAGTCGCCGCCGACCTGGGGCCAACCCGCCGAGCCGGCCGAGCAGCCCGCCCCCGCGTGGGGGCAGGCGGCCAAACCCAACGCGGCCCGTGGCGCGGCCCAGGTGCCGGCGCCGGCGCCAGCGCCGAACTGGCCCGGACCGGACGATCCGGCCCGCTCGGGTGGCTGGGCCGCCCAGCAGCAGGTGCAGCCTGCCGGGTGGGCTGACGGCGACGCGCGGCAGGACCAGCCCGCGCAGCCAGCCGGCTGGGGCGAGGCCGAGAGCCGTCCGCAACAACCCGATTGGGTGCTGTCGCCGCAGGACCAGCCCACGCCGGCGCAGCAGAGCGGCCTTCCCTCCCGTGCCAGCGCCAGCGTGCCCGGCAAGGATGCTGCGGCCGAGGTCGAGCCGTGGGCACCCGGCGAGGTGTGGGGTCGCGCCGAAGCGGAAGCCTCCGCCCAGGCCCGTGGCGGCTGGGAGGCGGACCGGGCCGACGACGCTCCGGCCTACCAACCCGGTCCCGCGCCGGGCATCTCACCGGCGAACGCGGTGCCGCTGCCTCCTCAGGAGCAGCGCGTGCCGGGCGCCAGCCTGGCGGCTGCCCCGCCGGCCGACTACGTGCCCCAGGCCCAGTTCGCTCCGATCCCGGAGCAGCCCGCGTACCCCGAGCGGGAGGCACCGGACGTCGCCGCACAGTACGAGGCGGACCCGACCGGTTGGGGCCGCGCCGAGGACGCTCCCGCGAGTGGCGCGGTGGTGCCCGCACCGCGTACCTCTCCGGAGGCCGGAGCGGGCCGCGCGGTGGTGCCGGTGTCGGACGCCGAGTCGGCAGCCGGCGCGGCGGCCAAGGCCACGGCAAGCGCTTCGGTGCCGCTGGCCAGCCGGGTGATGCCCCCGACCGACCAGGCCATCCGTCCGACTGGCACGGCCACACCCCAACCCCGGGTGTACGGCCGGCCGGCGCGACCCGAGCCCGACAACGAGCCGGAGCCGGAGGCGTTCCAGGCCGACCCGGGTGCCGATCGCCAGGGTTCACCGGACTGGCAGAACGACTCCCAGCGCCAGGGCCCACCGGACTGGCAGAACGACCCGCAGCGGCAGAGCGCACCGGACTGGCAGAGCGACTCCCAGCGCCAGGCCGCCCCGGATTGGCAGAACGACCCGCCGCGGCAGGGTGCACCGGACTGGCAGAACGAGCCGCCGCGCCAGATCGGCTGGGGCGGTGAGCCCGCCGCCGAGCCGCGCTTCGACGACCGGCAGCCCGCACCGAACGCGTTCGGTGCGGCCCCGCCGCCGCCTCCGGCGTTCCCTCCCGGCGTGCCGTCCTTCGTCGACACGCCGGGCAACAACCGGCCGGTGAACGGCACGCGGCCACACGGCGGTGCCGAGCGGCCAGCCGACCAGTTCGGCGGCCCACCTGCCGCCGGCTCCGCCGCGGTCGGCGGCACGTCGACCTTCGGCGCACCGAACTTCGGCGGACCGGGTTCCGACGGGCCAGGGTTCGGCGGGCCGGCGACCGAGTCGGTGCCGGGCGGCGGTTTCCCGCCGGCCTTCCCGCCACCGCCGCAGCCCGTACCGTCCTGGGGCCAGGAGCCTGGCCAGTCGGATCAGGGCCGGTTCGACTCGTTCAAGCCGGACGCCGCCGACAGTCCCAAGGCGGAGCTACCGACACCGAAGGTACGCAACGGCCGGGTGCTGGCCGCGGTACTGATCGCCGCGGTGCTCATCCTGGCGGTGCCGCTCGGCCTGCTGCTGCTCCTCGGGAAGGTCGGCAAGGACGACCCCGCGCCGTTCGATCCGGCGGTCGGTAGCTGCGTGAAGCAGTCCGGTCAGGGTGGGGCCTCCGCGGCGAACTGTGGCGAGGCGGGTTCCTTCTCCATCGTCTCCAGGGTGGACGCGAAGGAGAAGTGCACCGACACGACGCAGCCGCACGTGGTGCTGCCGGGCAGCGGCACCAACCGGGTGCTCTGCCTCAAGCCCGCAGGGCAGTAACTCCACCGACGGCGGGGTCACGGGCAACCGTGGCTCCGCCGTCGTCGTACCCGCCGACGACGGCGACCCCCGAGCGCGCAGTTCCGCGCGTCGCCCACACACGGTGAAGCGTGATAGTGCCGCACCGCGAACGTTCTCCCATGCTGTCGTGAGGAGGACCAGATCCGCTGGTTCGGACGCCACCTGGCCGCACGTCAGCGGTCCTCAACCTGACGCGGGTTGAGGGCCGCACCATGTTGGGGTGGTGGCTGACCTGGCCAGGGATACTCTGCGGTCATGGTTAGCCAGAATCCGCACAGCGGCACCGACACCATGGCGCTGCTCGCCGCGGTCGGCATCGTCGTGACCAAGGACGGCCTGGCGCGCGCCCGCCGCCGCTTGGAAGATGCCCGCGCCCGCTGGACGCCCGAACTCGACGCGGCGGTGCGCGAGCAGCTGGGCTTGCCGGCCCGCTCCGCGTGACCGGCCCGACTTACCGCTTGGGCATGGGCCGGGCTGGGTGGTATCGGCTGACACCTCGCTGCGGGGGCGTGCTCGGGGTGCCTGAGGTCCAGGGCCGAGCAGCAAGGGCGGCAAGCACCTCGCACCGTGACGTGATCCAGGCCGCCGTGTCTGGGCAGGTCCAGGAGGCAAGGTTTAGTGCTTTGGCGTGCAACTCCTTGATCGGCCGGTTGTAGATCGGCTCGTGATGGGCGAGCCGGTTGCGGAACTCGTGCAGTTCGGTGAGCGGCTCCTGAACCTCGCGGCGTAGGAGCTTGCTGGGCCAGGCGTTGCGCAGGTGGGGCCAGAGGGACCGGTCGTAGGAGCTGATGAGCAGGTAGCGCCAGAATCCGAAGTTCAGTTCGGCTACGACCCTGCCGGGTGTCTCCTGGCGGCCGTCGCGGGTGGCACGTCTGCGGGCCTCGGCGATCTCTTTCAGACGCCGCGGGTCGAAGACGTTGCCGGGGTCGAGATACCAACGAGATTCCTGGTGTTGCCGGGTGGACCAGTTGGTGAGCTGCTGGTGCATCGCGTTGCGGATCAGCACCTCGACGTGCCCGAGGGTGATCCAGAAGATGCCACTCATCTTCGCGTTCCACTCGTAGAGCGCCACCGCTTTGTCGAGGTCGCCACCGACGGCCGCCTGGTAGGGGCCCAGCCGCTCGGGTGAGAATCGCTGCTGCAGTAGCTGTGCGGTGGCGTCAGGCACGCGGCGTCCCCACTTCCGGAACGAGGGTCAGCGCCCTGGATCGCTGGGCGCCTGGACAGCGTAGGGCGCTGGCGGCCCGTCTCCACGTCGGACGTGCTGGAAACGGCCGGGAAACCGGAATGGCGCCCACCGAAGTCGGTGAGCGCCATTCCAAAGTTAGGAGCCAGAACTCTGGTGGCCCGAGGGCGCCCAGAGCGTTCGTAGTGATTCTACTACGTTCGGCGCTGAGGTGGGTCAAACCCCGGGAGCGTGCCAGGAGGCAGAGGTTAGCCGGGGTCTTGAGAGCAATCGTACCCAGCTCAGAGGGAAGCTTCGGCTGGTTGATGCCGTCCACAGGGCGTGCCGTCGCAGCCGGCGCGGCGAAACGCACCTCGCCAAGGTGGGGTCCGCCGCCGACGCGGAGTTGCGCGCCGATCCGCCGGGCGGTCGGCAGCACGAAGACGACGCCGGGTGGGCCGGCGGGCCGGGCTTCGACCACTCGCTCACACTAGCGGCCGGTGCTGCCTCGGGCGCAGGTCGCCGCCGCCGAGGCCACCCAGGCGACCGGCCGGTCGCTCCGGTCCGTCTACACCTACCTGAACGAGCTATGTCCCAGCCGCTTCAAACGCATGAGGCGACCCTTACGCGAGACGCAGAAAGCCCCCGACGCGAATGGGGTGTCGGGGACCTTTCTGTCGATGCGGTCAGGCGACGGGGCCGTGCGCCTTCGCGAAGCCGACGAAGCCCTGCCACGCGGCGGGGTCGAAGGTCAACGTTCCGCCGTCGCGGTCTTTGGTGTCGCGCACGAGGACTACGCCCGCCAGGTTGTCGGCGACCTCGACACACGAGCCCCCGTTAGACGACGAGTAAGACGACTTGCGCCAGCGCGCGGTCTTCACGTCCATATCTTCGCCACTTCCCTTACGAGTGTGATCGACTGCGAACGTCCTCCCATTCTCCCATGAGGAGGACCAAGTCCGCCGGTTCGGACGCCACCTGGCCGTGAAGTTGGGTGTCGAGATAACCCGCGGTTCGGTTGTCGGTGCTGGCAGCAATCACCACCTGCCGTCATGGTCGATCGGCGATCGTTGATCGCCGGCTTCTTTGGGTACCAGCGCGTGCCGATGGCAGTCTGCCTTCGATGTGGGTCGCTGTGTGGCGTTTGGAGGCCGGGCACGGCAGCTTCCCTGCCCGGCCGCCGCCGAGCCCATACCCTGGCACCTGTGAGTGATCAGGGCCCGCAGGACACCGGCGTGGTGAAAACCTGGAATCGCGACGAGGGATGGGGAACTGTCGCCCTCGATCACGTTGGCCTGACGGTCTGGGTGCACTTCAGCCACATCGTCGCCGGGCCGACCGAATACCGAAGCCTTGAACCAGGGCAGCGGGTGCGATGTCACTACGAAATTCCAGGCCAGGACGGCTACCCCGCACGGGCGGTCAAGATCACCACTCTCTGATGCCAGCGGCGCTCGCGCGCAGGTCGCCGCTCTGCTCGCCGCTAAACCGGCGCTCTCCGCCGCTGAGGCCGCCCAGGCGACCGGCCGCTCGTTCCGGTCCGCATACACCTACCTACAGGAGCTACGCGGAGCCGCTTGGAACGCGTGAGGCGACTCCTACGCGAGACGCAAAGAGGCCCCCGACGCGAATGTCAGGGGCCTCTTTGCGATGCTGTCAGGCGATGGGGCTGTGGGCCTTCGCGAAGCTGACGAAGCCCTGCCACGCCGCGGGGCCGAAGGTCAGCGTTCCGCCGTCGCGGTCTTTGGTGTCGCGAACGAGCACGACGCCGGGGAGGTTATCGGCGACCTCCACGCACGCCCCACCGTTCGAGCTGCTGCGGGTGCTCGTGCGCCACTGCGGGGCGCTGGTCAGGTCATCCATGCTCGCGCTCTCATCACTTCGATGGTCTGGTCTCGCGGGAGCGAAACTGACCTCACGGTATCCCACACCGCCCACAACGGAGCAACGTCATTAGTGATGTGCCCTGCGGCCTGGTCGTCGAGATATCCGACGTCTTCCCCGTCTTTGCCCGTCGCGATGATGAACGGGCCCGCCTGTCCGGGGTGGAAACCCGCTCGCAGCGGCAGCACATGAATCATGACCGTCGGCCGCGCCGCGAGCGTGACCATATGGTCGAGCTGATCGGCCATCACGTCGGGGTCGCCGCGTCGAAGCGCCGCCTCGTCGATGACGAACACGGTCAGCGGCGGGTGCGGTCGATCGAAGACCGCGGCTTGCCGTTGAAGCCGAGTCTCGACGAAGCCTGCAACATCGCCGGCTGCGTCTGGGCTGCTGCCGAGCACCGCACGGGCGTAGTCGGCGGTCTGAAGAAGCCCGGGAAGCACTGACGACTCATACCAGCGCAAGGCGGTAGCTTCGCGCTCATGGTCGGCCCACTGGCGGAACCAGTCCGGCTCACGGCGTATGACGTCCGGCCATAACTCGCCGACCTCGCGCCGAAGGAGTTGTGCGACCTGGGTGCGGTACCGGTGCTGCGGAATCCGTCCCGGGTTTGCCCATCGCGCGACGGTCTTTGGATCGGCACCAGTCTGCGTCGCGAGGCTATCCGTAGTGTGGCCGGTCTCGGCCATTGCTGCCAGCACAGCTCGGTTCATGCCGCCCCACAGTGATTTGGTAATTACGTCCTATGTCCATAGTCCTACGCGGTGTGTTTGGCAGGCAACCCTCGGCAAGGTAGAGGCACACGACGTGGTCGGCTGATGCGCAGGGGTGAGCCGCCGGTCGAGTTGTACCGGGGCCGCCCTCTGGTGGGCACTTCACGAGGGCGGCCCCTTCCCACAGCTACGAGCAGGGAGAGCGCGCGTGCCGGACAAGCCACCCGAACCGAAGCCTGAGCCGAAGCCCAATCCGCAGCCTGAGCGGTTGACACCACCACCCGCACCCTGGCCGCCTGGGACCATCGTCCCGGTCGGACCGTTCCCGGTCCCGCCGATGGAGCGGCGCAACCGCGTCCCGGCCAGTCGGTGGGTGTCGAGATGACGGGGGAGATGAAGGCCGGCGACTTGGTCCGCCTGACCACCGCGGCGAGCGTGCAGTTCCTTCGCCCGATCAATGTGCGGGTGATTCGCGAGTTCCCCGAGCGATACACCTACGAAGGGTGGGTCTGGATTGAGGGCTACGTGCGCCACGAGGCGCTATTCGATCGAGTGGAGGTGGGAGACCTGCACCGATGTCCTGTCGTGGTAGGGCATCGAAGCTGAGGGCAGTCTGA
>NZ_JBICTZ010000003.1:0-458413 GCF_043197875.1 Micromonospora sp. NPDC048935
CAACAAAAAATTAGTTGAACAGCTATCCCGACAACAAACAAATGTTGCCAAAGGAATCCCAACCAACCAGACACAAAGCCTGGCCAGTCCGGGGTATAAATCATAATTGGCACTGGCTTTACAAGCACCCTGTTGAGTTCTCAAAGAACAACCACACACCGACTCAAAGCCCCACCTCAGTGGAACCCGTTTCGGGGCAACCGCTCAAACCTACTTGGTCGAACTTTCATTGTCAACCTCATGTTCGAGGCGATCAATCTGGTTCGTCCGGACCCACGATGACGCACGCCGTATCCGGCGGTCGTTACTGTCGTGGGAAGCCGCAGACCGGCCGATCGCCGCTTCGCGGCTCTCCGCCCGGCTCCTGCCGGCTCCAAAACCTTACTCGGTCGGCTTCGCGTTCGCAACCCCGTATCCGGAGTGTTCCGCACCGCCCGATCCTCAGTCTCGCTCGGCGTCTCCGCCACGAGCCTGGCGCCCGTTCTCGGCCGGTTTGTCCGGCCTCCCCCGTGCAGAGAGAAAGTTACGCGGACGGCCCGGAGAAGGCAAATCAGGGTTCATCACTGGTTCGGATCGGTCGGAAGACAAGGCTGCCCGGCGGCACCCGGCGACGCGGGTCGTCTCGACGTGCCAGAGTGTCAGACATGGATGAGTCCGGGGTCGGCACCAGGGTGCTCGCCGAGGAGTCGCTACTCGGCCTTCTACTGCCGTTCTGGCAGGTGGTGATCGGTGCGGTCGTACTCGTCGTGCTGGTGCTCTCGGTGGGACGACTGGCCCGACGGGGCAAATCCCGAATGACCACCGCGCTGCTGGTGACCGCCGCGGTCATCGCCGGGTTCGCCGTGATCGGCGTCCTCCTCGAGGGCTGAGGCTCAGAGCCGCCGGTTGGCCAGGCTGGGCAATTCGGCCCGGATCGCGGCGAGCCGGTCGAGGTCTAGGTCGACGACGGACACCCCCGGGCCGTCCGGCAACTGGGTGAGGACCGTCCCCCAGGGGTCGACCACCATGCTGCGTCCGAAGCAGGTGCGACCCGGGTCGTGATCGCCGGTCTGGCCGGCCGCCGCCACGAAGCACTGGTTCTCGATGGCGCGGGCTCGCAACAGAACCTCCCAGTGATCTCGACCGGTGTGCATCATGAACGCCGCGGGGACCACCAGCAGGTGTGCGCCACCATCGGTGGCGAGCAGCCGGTACAGCTCCGGAAAGCGCAGGTCGTAGCAGATCGACAGGCCGACTCGCAGGCCCTCGATGTCCACCACCACCGGCTGGGCCCCCGGCGCGACACTCGCCGACTCGCGGTAGGAGACCCGCCCGGGGATCTCCACGTCGTACAGATGGATCTTGCGGTAGCTCGCGGCAAGGTGGCCGGCGCGGTCGAAGACAAGCGACGTGTTCCAGGTGTGCTCCGGGTCCGGGCCGGCTTCGTGGAAGGAGCCCGCCACCACCCAGATCCCGAGCCGCCGGGCGATCTCGCCGAAGAACGTGCCGACCTCACCGTCCACCGGCTCCGGCTCGGGCATCCCGGTGGCCGGGCCGAGATAGTCCACGTACTCCGGCAGGACGGCGAGGTCCGCGCCGCCGGCGGCCGCGCGGTCCAGCAGGACCTCCGCGGCGGCCAGATTGGCCTTGCGGTCTTCCCGGGCGTTCAGCTGGCAGACGGCGACGCGCATGAGCACAGGGTACGGCGGGAAGGGCCGCTCGGACAGCGTCAGAGGCTGGCCAGCACCAGCGCACCTGCGGCGAAGCCGAGCCCGGCGATCTGGACCGCGCGCAGCCGCTCCCGGTCGACGGCCAGGGCCAGCAACACGGTGCTGGTCGGGTAGAGCGCCGCGACCGCAGCGACGATGCTCAGGTGACCACGGGCGGCGGCGGCCAGGAAGAGCGCGTTGGCACCACTGTCGAGCAGACCGGCGACCGCGGCCCAACCCAGCACCCGTCGCCCGAGCCGCAGCCGCACCCCGGTGCCGACGGCCAGCGCGAGGCCGAGCGCGATGGAGCTTGCCCGCACCGCGGCCACCGGCCACATGCCGGCGCTCTCGTCGGCCTGACCGAGGAGGGTGTAGAAGACGCCGAACAGCGCCCCGGCGGCGAGGGCGAGCCCGACCAGCCGTGCCGGGACGGCGCGTCGGCCGCCGCTGTCCCCCAGGCTGACCAGGGCGATCGCCAGCACCGCGAGGCCCGCACCGGTGAGCGCCAGGGCACCCGGGAAGGACGCGGTGAAGAGGCCGGCGATGATCGGCACCACTGCGGCGGTGATCGCGGTGACCGGCGCCACCACGACCATCATCCCGCTGGCGAGAGCCCGATAGAGCAGCACGACACCGCCCGCGCCGGCGAGCCCGGCGAGAATCCCCCAGCCGATGTCGCCGACGTGCGGGGTGCCGGGCACGACCAGCACCAGAACGGCGAGCAGCGGGACACTCAGCAGTTGGGAGATCACGGTGACGGCAATCGGGTCGGCCTGCCGGGACGCCTTACCGCCGGAGAAGTCGGCCGTGCCGAACGCGACGGCGGACAGCGCGGCCAGGACAATGGGTAGCATGCATCTGTCGTACCACAATAGTGACCGCGAAGGATAGTTTAATGACCGAGGCGGGATCGGATCGAGTGGGCGCGGTGACCGCCGCGGTGGCCCGACAGGTACGCGAGCTACGGGCCCGCCGAGGCTGGTCCTTCGACGAGTTGGCCGGCCGCTCCGGGGTGAGCAAGGGCATGCTCGTGCAGATCGAGGGCGCGCGCACCAACCCGAGCGTCGGCACGCTCTGCCGGGTCGCCGACGCGTTCGGCGTCAACATCGCCCAGCTCCTCGAACCGACCGAGGAACGGGCCGTGAAGATCACCTCTGCGGACGAGGCGCCGGTGCTCTGGCAGGGCGAGCACGGCGGCACGGCCCACCTGTTGAGCGGGTTGGGCGAGCCGGACCTCGTCGAGCTGTGGGACTGGCGACTCGTGCCCGGGGAGGCGCACCGGTCCCTCGACCACCCGCGCGGCACCCGTGAGGTGCTGCACATCCTGGACGGCACGGTGATTGTCCGGGTCGACGGGCAGGACCATCCCGTCCGCTCCGGCGAGACCATCGAGATCCGCGCCGACCGAGAGCACGGCTATCGCAACGACGGCGACGAGCCGGCCCGACTGATGATGGTGGTCGTCACCCCGTCGGGCGAATGGGATCGCCGGACGCGATCACGCCGGCCGCGTCAGGAGTAGTGCCTGGGGTCGAAGCCCTCGGTCGAGCCAAGGGCTTCGACACGGGCCCTGAGCGGCCGGCGTGACGTCGGGAGGATCAGGCCGACTTCTCCTCGCGGTCCCGCCGGGCACGACGCCCGGTGAACTCGCGCGGAACGATCGTCGGGTTGACGTTTTCCAGGACCACCTCACGGGTGATCAACACCCGGGCGGCATCGGGGTTGCTCGGCACCTCGTACATCGCGGAGAGCAGCACCTCCTCGATGATGGCCCGCAGGCCACGGGCACCGGTGCCCCGCAGCATCGCCTGGTCGGCGATCGCCTCGAGCGCCGGATCGTCGAACTCCAGCTCGACCCCGTCCAGCTCGAACAGACGCTGGTATTGCCGGACCAGGGCGTTACGCGGCTCGGTGAGGATCCGCACCAGGGCGCTGCGGTCCAGGCTGCGCACGTTGGTGATCACCGGAAGCCGGCCCACGAACTCGGGAATCAACCCGAACTTGAGCATGTCTTCCGGCATGACCTGGCTGAAGATGTCGTCGGTCGACCGCTCCGACACCGACCGGAGGCGGGCACCGAAGCCGGTGCCGCCCTGCCCGGTGCGGGACTCGATGATCTGGTCGAGGCCGGCGAAGGCGCCACCGCAGATGAACAGCACGTTCGTGGTGTCGATCTGGATGAACTCCTGGTGCGGGTGCTTACGGCCGCCCTGCGGCGGCACGTTGGCGACCGTGCCCTCCAGCATCTTGAGCAGGGCCTGCTGGACCCCCTCGCCGGAGACGTCCCGCGTGATCGACGGATTCTCCGACTTACGGGCGATCTTGTCGACCTCGTCGATGTAGATGATGCCGGTCTCGGCGCGCTTGATGTCGTAGTCCGCGGCCTGGATCAGCTTGAGGAGGATATTTTCCACGTCCTCGCCGACGTAGCCCGCCTCGGTCAGTGCCGTGGCGTCGGCGATGGCGAACGGCACGTTCAACATCCGGGCGAGGGTCTGCGCCAGGTGGGTCTTGCCGCAACCCGTCGGGCCGAGCAGCAGGATGTTGGACTTGGCCAGCTCGACGGCGTCACTGCCGGAGCCGGGCGCGTTGGCCGCCTCGGCCTGGATCCGCTTGTAGTGGTTGTAGACCGCGACCGCGAGCGCCTTCTTGGCCTGGTCCTGCCCCACGACGTAGTTGTCGAGGAACTGGCAGATCTCCATCGGCTTGGGAAGCTCTTCCCACTTCACCTCGCCGGACTCGGCCAGCTCCTCTTCGATGATCTCGTTGCAGAGATCGATGCACTCGTCGCAGATGTAGACCCCTGGGCCCGCGATGAGCTTCTTGACCTGCTTCTGCGACTTGCCGCAGAAGGAGCATTTCAGTAGGTCGCCGCCGTCACCGATCCGTGCCACCTACGTTCTCCCTGCACTCATCGGCCGGAGACCCGGCCCTGACCTGCGGACGCTGCGCGCCGCCCGGCTTGGTTCGCCCCATCGGACCCACCGACGAAGCGGTACGGACCCGACGTTACCCGCTGGCGGGGCATTCTCCGACCCCCAAAACGGGTGTGTCAGAGGTCGGCCGGGAACTCCACGCCCCGGCCAACCTCTGACCCGGTACTGCTCAGCTGGCGGAGTGGGTCGCCAGCAGACCCTTCTTGCGGCTGGTCAGGATCGTGTCGACCAGCCCGTACTCCTTGGACTCCTCGGCCGTCATGATCTTGTCACGGTCGATGTCCTTGCGAACCTGCTCGATCGGGCGGTTGCAGTGGCGGGACAGCATGTCCTCCAACTGCGTCCGCATCCGCAGGATCTCCCGGGCCTGGATCTCGATGTCCGAGCCCTGCCCGTAGCCGCCCTCGGTGGCCGGCTGGTGGATGATGATCCGCGAGTTCGGAAGGGCCATCCGCTTACCCGCGGTGCCCGCCGACAGCAGGACCGCCGCCGCGCTGGCGGCCTGCCCGAGGCAGACCGTCTGGATGTCCGGACGGACGTACTGCATGGTGTCGTAGATCGCCGTCATGGCGGTGAACGAACCGCCCGGCGAGTTGATGTACATGATGATGTCGCGGTCCGGATCGGTGCCCTCGAGCGTCAGCAGCTGGGCCATCACGTCGTTTGCCGACGCGTCGTCCACCTGGACGCCGAGGAAGATGATCCGGTCCTCGAAGAGCTTGTTGTACGGGTTGGACTCCTTGACCCCGTACGACGTGCGCTCGACGAACGACGGCAGCACATAGCGGTTGTGCACGGCCGCGAACTGGGGCGGCAGGCTCAGATCGGTCATCGTCAGCTCCTCAGCTCAGGGTCCCGGCGCCATCCGGAACCTGAGCGGCCCCGATGATCACCTTGTCGATGAAGCCGTAGTCCATGGCCTCCTGGGCGGTGAACCAACGGTCCCGGTCCGAGTCGGCCTCGATCTGCGACTGGCTCTGGCCGGTGTGGTGCGCGACCCGCTCCTGGAACATCCGCTTCGTGTAGAGCATCTGCTCCGCCTGGATGGCGATGTCGGACGCCGTGCCGCCCAGACCACCGGACGGCTGGTGCATCATGATCCGGGCGTGGGGCAGGGCGTACCGCTTGCCCTTGGTGCCCGCGCAGAGCAGCAGCTGGCCCATCGAGGCAGCCATGCCCATCGCCACGGTCGACACGTCGTTGTCGATGAACTGCATGGTGTCGTAGATCGCCATGCCGGAGTAGACCGAGCCACCCGGCGAGTTGATCCACAGGTTGATGTCGCGGTCCGGGTCCTCCGCGGCGAGCAGCAGCAGCTGCGCGCAGATGCGGTTGGCGACCTGGTCGGTCACCTCACTGCCCAGGAAGATGATGCGTTCCTTGAGCAACCGGTTGTAGACCGAGTCGTCGAGGTTGCCAATGGAGTCGCCACCGCGCGCGTCAATCGCCCGGAGCGACTTCTTGGGGATGTGCATGTCGGTCATGGCAGCCCTTCGCTCTCCGTACCGTCTTTCCCGACACTAACCGCTGTGCGGGGCGGCAGAGTCCCGGTCGGGGCACTGTTCGCTCTCAGCGCAGCAGTGTCGGGGTACCCGCGGCGCGGGCTTTCGGGCGTACCCCGGCAGTGTTTGCTGCCCGGGCTCACCCGCAAAGGGAAACGGCCGCCGTCCACCGCACAGCGGCGGACGGCGGCCGCACCCGACGATCAGTGGTCGTGGTTGTGCTCCGCCTCGTTGGCGGCACGCAGCGCGTCGAGGGTGACCTCGTTGCCGGCCGAGTCCTTGATCGTGATCCGCTCCATGACGGCGGCGAGCGCCTTGCCCCGCCGCACGTCGCCGAAGACCGCGGCGGCCGCGCCGGAGCGCACCAGCTGGTCGTAGTACTGCTGGGGAGCCATCCCGGCGCGCTGCGCCCGGTGCACGATCTCGTGCCCGAACTCGTCGTCGGAGACCTGCACGTCCTCCGCGTCGGCAAGCGTGTCCAGCAGGAGCTGGACCTTGACGCCCTCGGTCGCCGCCTCGGTCAGCTCGGCGTCGATCTGCTCCTCGGTCTTGTCCTCCGCCGCGAGGTATTCCTCCATGGAGGCGCCGATCCGCTCCAGCTGGTCGACCATCGCCTGCTTGCGGCTCTCGACCTCCTCGCGGACGACACCCTCCGGCGCCGGGATGTCGGCGGCCTCGACCAGCTGGGCCAGCGCCTTGTCCCGAGCGGCGTAGATCTGCTCGACCTGCTTGCCCTGGGTGACCCGGCCACGCAGGTCGCCGCGCAGCTCCTCGATCGTGTCGAACTCGCTCGCCATCTGGGCGAACTCGTCGTTCAGCTCGGGCAGCTCCTTCTCCTTGACCGTGCGCACGGTCACCGCCACCTCGGCGTCCCGACCGGCGAAGTCGCCGCCGACCAGCTGGGTGGTGAAGGTGGTGTCCTCGCCGGCGGCGAGGCCGACGACGGCCTCGTCGAGGCCGGGCAGGAGCTGCTTGCTGCCCACCTCGTGGGAGATGTTGCTCGCCTGGCCGCCCGGCACGTCCTCGCCGTCGACGGTGGCGTTCAGGTCGATCTGGACGTAGTCACCCTCGGCCGCGGCCCGCTCGACGGTCTTGAGGGTCGCGAAACGCTCCCGCAGGTTCTTGACCTGCTCGTCGATCTCGCTCTCGTCGATCTGCAGCTCGTCGACGGTCACCTCGATGGAGGACGCGTCCGGGATGGTGATCTCCGGACGGACGTCGACCTCGGCGGTGAAGTTGAGCGAGTCACCGTCGTTGAACTCGGTGATCTCGACCTCTGGGCGCCCGAGCGTCTTGAGGTCGTGCTCGCGCACGGCGGCGAGGATGTTCTCCGGGATGGCCTCCTGCACCGCCTCGTTGAGGACGGTGCCCCGGCCCACCCGCTGGTCGATGACCGCGGTCGGCACCTTGCCCCGGCGGAAGCCCGGGACCTGGACCTGCGAACCGATCTCCCGGTACGCCTTCTTGAGGCTCGGCTCGAGCTCGACGAACGGCACCTCGATGGCGAGCCGCACGCGCGTCGGGCTCAGAGTCTCGACGGTGCTCTTCACAGGCGTACTCCTTGACGGATCTCAGTTGAGTCTGGGCGTGATTCAGCCCATCGAGTGTAGGCGAGCCGGCCTGACGCTCCGGCAGCGCCCGGGAACCGCAGTGTGCGGCACCCGGGGCGGCCCGGCCGCGGACGACAGTCGGGGTGGCGGGATTTGAACCCACGGCCCCTCGCTCCCAAAGCGAGTGCGCTACCAAGCTGCGCCACACCCCGTGGCGACGTGCAGTCTATGCCGTCGGCGCTACTCAGGCGGTGCCGGGGCACCCACCACTCGGACACTTCCCCCGAAATACCCCAAAAGTCCGCCGACCCGTCCGCCCCGGCCCCCTCGGGCGGCCTCACGAGCCTCAGGGGCCTCGCGGGCCTCGCGGGCCGCGGACCTCGCGGGTCGCGGGCCTCGCGGGTCGCGGGCCTCGCGGGTCGCGGGCCTCGCGGGTCGCGGGCCTCGCGGGTCGCGGGCCTCGCGGGTCGCGGGCCTCGCGGGTCGAGATCCACTCGACTTTCCGGAAGTCGCGGCGTCCCGGGCGCGCGGAGACCGCGACTTTCCGAATGTCGAGTGGATCTTCGCCGGGTGTAGGCGCGACGCGCGGGCAACGCGGTGCCGCCGGGCGGTGGCGTGGCTGCGCGGGCGACAACAGCATTGGGTACGCTGTCCGCGCGCCCTGTTTCGGCGGGGTGCACGCGGGCGTAGCTCAATGGTAGAGCTTCAGTCTTCCAAACTGACTACGCGGGTTCGATTCCCGTCGCCCGCTCCACGCACGAAGGCCCAGGTGAACGCATGATCGCGAGCCCGGGCCGAGCCTTCCCGTCCTCGGCGCGGGTCGCGTCCCCGAGGAACCGGCTCGCACGTGTCATGACGGGCGCGGTAGCGCGAGCCACTCCTGCCAGGTGATGTCGCGGCCCGGATAGCGGGGCTGCCGGAAGGGCCAGTCGGCGGCGATCCACCGGGGCACCAGCGCGTCGAGCGCGCGTTCCGCCTCGCCACCGACGAGGTCGTTCACCACCCACCAGGAGATCTCGGCGTCCGAGCCGATGCGTTCGGGCGGGTCGACGTAGACACAGCCGAGCAACGCCGTCTCGTTCTCATCCAACAGCGCGTAGTTGAACGACTGGTGTGCGGCGATCTCCCTCTCGTGCCGCAGCAGGTCGACGCGGTCCTCTTCGGAGGTCATCGTCGCCGGGGGCCACGCCCACGCCGGGCCGAAGATCTCCCACAGTCGTTCCCGGGAGCCCATCACGGCCGGGTAGTCGAGCGCGGTGTCCGCCTCCCGGATCGGCCGCAGGTGCAGCGTGGTGGTGGGTACGGAGACACGGACGGGGTGGACGAAGTCGTCGGGTAGCCAGCTCACCGGCCGAGGCTACCGCCGGTGCCGAATGCCCCGGGGTGGTCGTCGCGGCGGGCCTGCTCGCGGACTGTCGTCATCCAGGCAGGACTTCCTCGGCTCCGGGACTATGCCGGGCCGGACCGGATGGGTCGGCATGGATATCATCACGTGGGCAAGCGGAAGAGGTCGCACATGCAGCCAATTGGTCCGTACCAACGGATCCGGAGACTGGGCGTCTGCCAGATTGGCAGCATCTGGTCCGCCGTGGACGGTGGGCAGCAATCTCTCGTGGTGGTGGTGCTGGACGTCGGCATCGCCGGCGAGTCTCGGTGGCGGGACGCCTTCGCGGCCACCACCCACGCGATCGCTCACTCGGAGGCGGGCAGTCCGCTGTGGGTCGGCGCGGACTTCTTCGCCGCCACCCCCTGGGTCGCGTACCCGAAAGACCTCCTTCCGACGGCCGAACGCACCTTCGCCGCACTCGGGATGACCTACCAGCCGGATCCGGCCGAGCCGGACGATCCACCCGCCACACCGGAGCGCACCCCGACGACACCGGTGCCGCCGCGCCAGACGCCGCGGGCCGAGCAGACGCCCCCGGCCGAGGCCGTACACACGCCACGAACCGAGGCCGTACACACGCCACCAGCCGAGGCCACACACACGCCACGAACCGAGGCCGTACACACGCCACCGGCCGAGGCCACGCAGACGCCACCGGCGGACCGGCGGCCCCCGGCCGAGCAGGCGCCGGCTCCGCGCGCCCAGCAGACGACGTCGACGGACGACCGACCGCCGGCCGTCGAGCCGACGACACCAACGCCGACGACACCGACACCGACGGAGCAGGCTCCGATGCCGGTGTGGGCGGTCCCGTCGCGACCGCAGGACACCCGGCCTCGCCCGGCTCCCGCCACCCCGGAACCAGAGCCGGAGCCAGAGCCGGAGCCGGCGGCGACGTCGGCCCCGAAGCAATCCCGCGCCGGCCGGTGGGCGCTGCCGGTCATCGGTCTGGTCCTCGGTCTCGTCGCCGGTGGTGGTCTGGTCCTGCTGCTCGACCCGGGCACGGATCCGCCAAAACCGCAGCCCACGGCGGGCCCGTCGGGCCTGCCCGCACCGGCCCCCGCCTCCGCGCCGCTGAGCCCCGGGCTCGAACCGCCAGCTCAGGGCGAGTGGCCTGCCCTGTGGGTGCGGTTCGCCGCCACCGACCGGATTCTCACCCTCAACGAGTTGGACGGTCTGCCGTTTCCGATCAAGGTGCCGCCGAGCTGGCAGTGCACCTCCGTGGAGCGGGCCGAGGGGCTCAGCAAATATCAGTGCGGCGCGCCGGCGGGCAGCGAAGCCGAACTCGGCGGCGAGTTGGTCGTGCGCGACTGCCCGGCGCCCTGCGACGGGCCACGCCAGACCGCGATGCGTACCGCTGAGGAGGCCTGGGGGTTGCAGTGGGTGCGCAGTGGCCCCTCCTCCGCGTACGCCGAGACCAGCAGCCTCACCGTCGACGGTGAGCAGCGGTACGGCCTGGTGGTGGTCGCGTACTGGCGCAGTGACAGCGGCGACATCGACAAACAGTTGGTGCTGCGGATGACGGCACCGGTCGGTGGCGCCAACCAGCTTCGCCGGGTCGCCAATTACCTACGGGACGTCCTGATCTTCTGACCTGGTCGTCTGTTCGGGTGCGGGGCTGGGCAGCCCGGCTCGCGCGATCAAAGCGAGCGGCAGCCAGGTCAGATACCCGGCGAGGGTGACGGCCAGGTGCGATGCCTCCAGCCAGGAGACCCAGAGCAGCGCGATCAGGAACAGCGCCGGGCCCGGACTGCCGGCACCGGCAAGGAGCATCGACCGCCGCCAGACCTGGCACAGCAGCACCGTGAACAGCACGACGGCGAGCAGGCCGCCGACGGCGAGCAGGTGTACGAGCACGTTGTGCCCGTGGGTGTAGCGGCCGCCGAGTGCCGCGGCCAGGTCCGGCTGCCGCTCGAAGTATTCCGGGCCGTGGCCGGTCAGTGGCCGCTCCGCCCATCGGCTCAGCAGGGCCCGCCACGTCCGGCCCCGGTTGGTGAAGCCCGCCGGGTCGGTCGTGAGCAGTGGACTGAAGATGGTCAGACCGAGCGCGACGACAAGCGGGATGCCGATCAGCATCGACAGTTGCCGGCCGCGGCCCCGTTCGAGCCGGTCGGCCTGTCCAGCGGTGCGCCAGCGCAGCAGCCCCCAGGTCAGCAGGACGACGATGGCGGCGAGTTGGCTGGTCCGGGAGCCGGTCCAGAGCAGCGCGACAAGGATCAGTGTCAGCGTGACCCGACGCGACGTCGTGTGCCGGATGCCGAACGCGAACGGCAGGCTGAGGGCGAGGATGATCCCGAGTACGTTCGAGTGTGCGTACGGGCCGGCGAGCAACCCGCCGATCGCCCAGCCCTTGTTTCCCGCGTCGGCTCCGGTGAGCAGCCCCAGGTCGGGCCACCCGGCCGCCAGCAGCATCGCGACGACAGCGGTTGCCGCCCCGAGCACACCGATGGTGGCCAGTGCCCGCGCCCCGGGTCGGAGCACCCAGATGGCGACGACGGCGATCGGGAGGGCCAGGGACACCGGGCCGGGGGGTTGCCCGTTCAGCAGCCCGGCGAGGTGGATGGCTGCCAGCGGGGCGAGGACCACGAGGAGCGCCCACAGGCGATCCGGGCGTCGGTGCCGCAGCCCGTACGCGGTGAGGAGGAGGGCCAGGCCGATGAACGCCGCGGTGGTGACGTCTCCCAGGATGCGACCGGCCAGCGGCATCGACTCCACGGCGGAGTTGAAGGCCGGCCGCCCGTTCTGCAGGATCTGGACGGTCGGGGGGATGGTCACCCTCATCCAGGCGAGGATCAGCAGGGCGACGACGCCCGCGGTGCCGACCCACTCGGCGCTGCCCGGGTCGGCGCGGATCAGTTTGCCGGCCCGAAGGAGGGCACCCTTCGTCTGGCCGCCGGACAACGCACTCATCGGACTCCCCCGCCTGTGCCTGCTGACTGTGCTTGGGCAGCATCCCCTGCCTCGGGAGGACCGGCCCGGCGAGCCCGCCACCGCCGCCTGAGCCAGGCGTGCAGGTGACGAAGATCCGCGGCGTACGGCACGGTCACCGCCCGTAGGGACGGCACCTCCGGCAGCCTGCGCACCGACCGGGCGGCGATGCCGGCCGCCACGGCGTACCCGATCAGGCTCGCGAGGGCCGCGCCGACCGCGCCCTGCGGGGCCAGCACGACCAGCAGCAGTACGCCGGTGAGTGAGCCGACGACGAGGGCGACCGACGATCGGGCCGCCCTGTCGTTGACGAGCAGCAGGGCGCTGAAGATCTGCACGCAGGTGAACACGACGGTGGCCGCGCAGAGGATGACGGTGGGCAGCGTGGCGGGGGCGAATGCGGCGCCGAAGAACCGGGGCACCAGCAGACCCGCGCTCGCGGCGAGGACCGCGCACCCGAGCACCGCCACCGGCACGGCGACCCGGGCCACCCGCAGCACGGATTCGTGGTCGTCGCCGCCCGCCCCGCCCATCAGGACGGTCCGGGCCGCCGTCGCGACGACGGTCGGCAGTTCCGCCACGCTGACCGCCACCGCGTAGAAGCCGAGTTCGCGTGCGCCGAGCAGGGGTAGGCCGATGACCTGGTCGAGCCGGGCGCTGGAGGTCGCGGCGAGCACCCCTGGCAGGCAGGTGAGCGAGTACCGGATCAGTGAGCGGACAGGGATCGGTGCGGCCCGGTCGGCCGGCTCGGCGGGTCCGGCCGGCTCGGCGGGTATAGCCGGGTCGGCGGGTGCGGTGCGACTCGGTGGCCCTGCGCGGCGGCGGAGCCGGGGCAGCCCGACGAGCACTCCGCTGGCCGTCGCGGTCAGGAAGAGCGCGGCGGCCCAGAAGGCGCTCAGGTCGACCGTCACACAGGCGATGACCAGCAGGATCGTCCGCAGCGCCGCCGGCACGACCTTCATCAGGTTGACGCCGTTGAGGTCCGAGGCACCGGTGAGGGCTCCGATGACGAGGTTCGTCAGGATGTGCAGTGGCGCGAGTAGCGCGAGCACCAGGAACTGCTGACGGTCGACCTCCGCCCGGTCGAAGACGAGGAAGCCCAACACGCCGAGCAGCAGCACGGCGACCAGACCGAGTGGCAGGGCTGCCACCAGGCTGACCCGGGCGGCGTCCCGTCGGGACAGCCGGCGCTGGCGGAGGTGGAAGGTCAGCGCGTCCTGGAGACCGTAGGTCCCCAGCCAGCCGCAGATCACGATCGGCAGGGTGAGCGCGGCGTAGAGCCCTCGCCCCTCCGGCCCGAGTTCACGGGAGAGGAAGGGGCTGACGAGCAGTCCGCTGACCGGGATCAGGAGGTTGGCCGCGGTGGAGGCGACCAGCCGGTGGACGGCCATCACCGTGCGGGTTCGGCGCCGGCGGCGCCGCGATCGGCGAGGTAGCCATCGTCGCGCAGCGCTGTGCGGAGGCGCTCGGCGAACCGGTCCTCGGAGAACTCCCGCTGCACCAGCCGCGTCGCCGCCGCGGCCATGGCGTCGAGAGCGGCAGAGGTGGTCGCGAGGAGTTCCGCGGCCATCGCCTGTGGGTCCGCGGCGATGCGGACGGCGGGGCTCGCCGGCACACCCTCGGCGCCCACCGCCGTGGTGAAGACCGGAACCGCGTGGGCCAGCAGGGTGAGGGTCTTCAGTTTGACGCCGGCCCCACTCCACACCGGCACCACACCGGCGCGGGCGGTGGCGAGTGCGGCGCGCAGGTCGTCGACGTAGCCACGCACCCGTACCCCGGGGTGCCGGTCCAGTTCGGCGTGGACCGGCGCGGTCAGGCCCGAGCCGATGAGGGTGAGGGTGTAACCGGACCGGGCCAGCGCCGGCCAGCCCTCGGCCAGGAAGCGCCGCAGGCCGGTCAGGTTCGGCGCGTACGCGAAGCTGCTCAGCCAGACCAACTCCCGCTCCCGTGGCCGGGGCAGATGACCGGACGGGAGCGGGACGCTGCTGGGCAGCACGAACGTGGCTGCCCGGCCGTGGTGTCGCCGCAGCCGATCCGCCTCGTCGTCGCTGGTCACCGACACCGTCGCGCAGGCGGCCAGCGCCCGCCGCTCGAAGCGGGTCGAGACGGCGGTCAGGTAACGGGCGCGCAGCCGGTACGCGAGGTTGCCGGCCGCCTCGATCTCCTGCGGGACGCTGGCGGCGAGCACGTTGGCCTTGTCCCAGTGCCAGCGCAGCCCGGTCCCGTGGAAGTAGGCTCCGGCCGCCTCGCCGAGGGCTATCGCCGCACCGTCGCGTCGCCGGAGCTCGTCGTGCAGTTCGGCGCTGTAACGGCTCCGGATCCAGGGCGGCAGACCGTACGCGAGGGCCTGCGTGTATCGGCCCGCCGGGCCCAGGCGGTCGTAGCGGAATGGTGTGGCCGCGAAGGTACGGACGCGCATCGGGTCCAGCATCCGGCGCAACTGCTCCACGTGGTCGGCCGTGGTGTCCGGGCGGCGGACCACCAGCAGGGTGCAGTCCGGCACCTGGGCCAGCGCCCGCAGCGTCATCGACACCCGGACGGGATCGCCCCGGTCGAGCGGGATCGGCAGGTACGACGAGACGACGCTGAGGGTCACCGGTACCCACCTCCGGACGGCGCGGTCGGTCGGGTCGGAGTCGACCCGGCCAGGCCCCGCCAGACCGACAGCAGCCGGTCGGCCTGCACCGCCGGGGCGAACTCCGACCGGAGCCGGAGCAGCAGCGCCTGGGCACGCCGCTGGGCCGTGGCCCGCTCGGCGACCACCGTCCGGATCGCGGTGGCGAGGGCGGCCGGATCGTTCGGGGGAACGAGCCAACCGCAGTCCGGACCGACGAGTTCGGGGATGCCCGAGACGGCAGTGGTGACGACGGGGACGCCCTGACTGGCGGCCTCCATCAGGAACACCGGAATGCCGTCCAGGTCGCCGTCCGGGGCGGGCCGGCAGGGCAGCGCGGCGACCTGCGCGCCGGCGAGTGCCGCCGTGGCCACCGAGTGCGGCACCGCGCCGTGCAGCACCACGGCGTCGGCAAGCCCCGCCGAGTCGACCTGACGGCGCAGGTGATGCCGCAGTGGACCGTCGCCGTAGATGTCGTACCGGATGGCGTGCCCGGCCTGGACGAGCCGGGCCACCGCGTCGACGGCGGTGTCGATCCCCTTCTTCGGGATCAGCCGGGCGACGGTGACGATCCTCGTCGGCGTGCCCGGCGCGGGGGCGGGCACCGTCGGCGGCGCGGCCAGGAGCCGGGCGTCGACGCCGGCCCGGACGACCCGGTGGGGAATCGTCGCGATCGGCACTCCCCGGTCCGCGAGTTGACCGGCGGTCGCCGTGGAGACGACGAAGAGGTGCCGTAGTCGGGCCAGTCGCCGGCGCAGGGCAGCCGGGTCCGGGTCGAGCAGGAAGTCGGCGGCGTGCGCCGTCGCCGTCACCGGCCGACCGAGTCGACGCCCGAGCAGCAGGGCGACCGCGGTGGGCACGTTGACGAAGTGGGCGTGCACGACGTCCGGGTCGAAACGCGCGACGCTGTCCGCGAGGGCGCTGGCGGCGGTGCTGGCCAGCAGGCCCCGCGCCAACCCCCGCCCCCCGGCGGCCCGCGACGGCAGCCCGAGCAGGCGCAGGTCGGCCGGGAGCCCGGTGGGACGGCGGAGCAGGTGGACGGCGGCCCGGCGCGGCTCGGCCCGACGGTTGCCGTCCGGGTTGGCCACGAACACCTCGACCCTCGCCCCGGCCGCCCGCACGGCCTCGATCTCGGCGGGAATGAAGGTCTCGGTGAGCCCGGATGGGCGGACCTGGACGTACGCGATCCGTAGTGCCGTTGGGCTCACGCGGCGTCCCGCGCGGGGGCCGGCCGGTGGGCGCGGCGGACGGACTCGAAGAACCCGGCGTGCCGATCGACGCAGTCCGCGTCGGACAGCAGGCCCGGGGTGCCGGCGGCGCCGGTCGCCAGCTCCTGCCGCAGCCGCTGTGAGGCCACCAGGGAACGCAGCACCGAGGCGAGCGCGTCCGGCTCTCCGGGCGGGACCAGCATGCCGTTGACGCCGGAGCGGATCCACTCCCCCGGCCCACCGCCCTCGGTGGCCACCACCGGCAGCGCCCGCGCCAACCCCTGGAGCACGGTCTGGCCCAGTGGCTCGGGCCCCAGCGACGAGTGCACCAGGATGTCGATCGAGTCGAGGAACCCGTTGATGTCGTCGACGTGCCCGAGAAACGTGACCTGCTCGCCGATGCCCAGCGTGGCGGCGAGTTCCCGGAGCTGCGTCTCGTAGGCCTCCTCGCCGAAGAGCGGGGCACCGCAGAGGTACGCGCGCACGTCGGTGCCGCGCAGGCTGGCGGCGAACGCGCGGAGGAAGATGTGCTGGCCCTTCCAGTGCTGAAGCCGGCCGACCATCCCGATGGCCCTGACCTGCGGCCCGACCTCGGGGTGCGGAAGCCGCTCGGAGATCCCGCTGGGGCTCTGGATCACCGTCCGCTGGGCCGGGCCCGGCGGGACGCTGGCGAGGGTGAACCCGGAGTTGGCGATGAGCCCGTCGGCGCGTCGCATGGCCAACCCGCGGAACGCGTGCAGACCGATCGGGCCGAGGCTCTCGACGGTCAACGGGCCGCGCAGGTGCACCACGAGCGGGCGGCTCCGGGCCCGGTCGGCGAGCGCGCAGATGATCGCCGCGGCCGCGGTGTTGGCGTGCACCAGGTCGGCCTGCTGGAACAGCGGGCTGCGCCGCAGCACCCGGGCGCCGTCGCGCAGTGCCGTCAGGTAGCGGGCCGCCAGCATCGGCGCGCGACTTCGGGTGCCGCCGGTGGGCAGCGTCGGCAGATCCCGCGCCTGCGCCACCTCCTCGGCGGGAAGCTTGTCGAAGGCACCTCCGGTGGGCGGGGCGTACAGGGACGCCTGCCAGGGGTGTCGCTGACCGAGCAGGCGGGCCAGGGCCAGCTCGGCTCCACCGGGTTGCGCGGTGTGGGTGACGTGCAGCACCCGCATCGGGTCAGTCACACTCATGATCGACCCACTCGGTCACCCGGCGGGCGAAGGTCTGCGTCGAGAACCGCCCCGCCTGGACGGGCATCCGCGCCGGGTCCAGCTCGTCGAGTCGGCTGGTCGCCGCCGCGTGGTCACGGGGGTCGAGCGAGTCGACCAGGACACCGGTCTCCTCGTCGACGACGGTCTCCAGCAGCCCACCACGGCGCAGCCCGACGACCGGGGTACGACAGGCCTGCGCCTCGACCGGAACGATGCCGAAGTCCTCGTGGACCGGAAAGAGCAGGGCGCGGGCTCCCCAGTAGAGCTGCCGCAGCCGGAAGCGGTCCGGGTGGACCTCGATGGTGACCGGCACACTGGCATCGTGCGCCAGGCGCCGCAGTCGGGCCTCCTCGGGCCCGGAGCCGGCGATGACCAGGGGAAGGCCGGCCTCCTCGGCGATCGCGATGATCAGGTCGAAGTTCTTGTAGCGCACCCAACGCCCGACGCCCAGCAGGTAGTCGCGGGGTTGCGCCCGGTCGGCGGCCGGGGCGTCCGAGAAGAAGTCCACGTCGACCGGCGGGTTGATCACCCAGGCGTCGCGCCCCCAGTGCCGCTGGATCCGGTCGCGCACCTCGACGGAGTTGGCCGCGTAGCTGTGCACGTGGTGACTGAGCCCGACGTCGAGCGCCCGCATCAGTCGTCGGGGAACAGCCAGCATCGGGCCGGACGCCCGGTCGTCGACGCTCGGGTTCCACAGATAGCGGGCGGGCGCGTGGACGTAGCTGAGGTGCCGGGTGTGGTCGGGTTTCCCGAGCCGGACCGTGTGCGCGAAGGCGTGACTGGAGGAGATCACCACGTCGAAGTGGTCGCGGGTGAGGGTCCGCCAGACCAGCGGCATGAACGGCAGGGCAACCGCCTTGTTGCCGCGCAGCGGCGTCCGGGCCAGCCATGACACCCGCAGTGGTGGCGGGTCCGCGTCGTCGTCACTCCACAGGGCGAAACGCTCGGCGTTCGGGAAGACCTCGGCGAGCTGCCGAAAGACCTGTTCCGCGCCGCCGGTCGCGGTGAACCACTCGTGCACCAGCGCGACCGAGCGGCCGGTCTGGGCGGGCGGGGTCGGGCGGAGTGCGCCGGACGGCCCCGGCTGGCCCGGGATGCCCTGCCAGGTGCCGGCGTCCGCCTCGGCACCCGCGAGCGCGACAGGCGACTGCCCGGGCGGATGGTGCAGTTCGGGTGGAACAGGCTGATCCATCACCTCGTACCCCCGTAAGAGTGTGGACGATCGGCGACGCAGCCGCCGATGATAGCGAACATATTGAGCGAATTACATACCACAGCCGACACACGTCAGTATTCGGACATCCGATCGGCGCCGCCATTACCAATCGTCCACACTCTATGCTGTACGTCCATCGAGGACGTATCGTCGGGGCGCGGCTCGACCCGTCGCCGACGGGCGGAAAATTCCGGATGATGGTGAAACGCCGCTTCCCTGTTGAGGGTCCCACCATGGTGTCGCTATGACCGACGACGTGGCTCTGCTGCTACGCCGAACGGGGTTCGGACCGACCGCCAACGAGCTGGAGGCAGCGAGGCGGGCCGGCTTCACCGCCACCCTGACCGCACTGACCACCCCGACGGGGCCCGACATCGGAGCCACCCGGGCGCCGATCCCCCCGCTCGGCCCCGACCCGTACGTCGGCACGCCCGAGCCCACCGCGGCGCAGCGGGTGGAAGCCGACGGGCAGCGTCGAGCGCAGGCGACCAGCCTCACCCAGTGGTGGTTGGACCGGATGACCGTCGCCGACCACCAGGCCGTGGAGAAACTGCTCTTCTTCTGGCACGGCCACTGGGCCACCTCGATCGTCAAGGTCAAGAGCCCACAACTGATGCTGGCCCAACACCTCGCCTTACGGGAATCTCGCGACTTCCGCGACATGGCGCACCGGATGGCCGTCGACCCCGCGCTGGTCTACTGGCTGGACGGCCAACTGAACAGCCGGGAAGCACCAAACGAAAATCTCGCCCGGGAGCTTTTCGAGTTGTTCACCCTCGGCCTCGGTCGCTACACCGAGTCCGACGTGCAGAAGGCCGGCCTGGCGCTGACCGGCTGGCGGATCGACCTCGCCGGGCAGCGATCGGTCTTCGACCCTCGGCGTCACCACGACGGCGCGTCGAGCATCCTCGGCGTCACCAGACACTTCACCGTCGACAGCCTCGTCGACCTGGTGCTGGCACAGGATGCCTGCCCCCGGTTCGTGGCCGCCAGGCTCTGGCACCGCTACGCGTCCAGCACCCAACCGATCCCGGAAAAGACAAGCGAGGAGATGGTCGCCGCCTTCCCCGAGCCGCTGCCGATGCTGCGGGCACTGCTGGCCGACGAGACCTTTCCGACCACCCGAGCCACCATGGTCAAACAACCGGTCGAATGGCTGGTCGGCGCGCTGCGGCAACTCGGGTTGCGACCGGCCACCCTCCCGGCGGAGACGGTCGTCGGGCTGCTCGACGGGCTCGGTGGCCTCGGGCAACGCCTGTTCGCCCCGCCCAGTGTGGGCGGGTGGCCCGCCGGGGTGGCCTGGCTGACCTCGGCTGCCGCCCGGCTGAAGCTGTCCCTGGCCGGCAAACTCGCCAGCCAACTCAGCCCGGAACGGCTCACCCCGGAGGAGGTGGCCCACCTGCTCTGCGTGGACACCTGGACCGACCGCACGTACGAGGTGCTGCGCGGCACCACCAACTCCCGCCTGATGCTCACCCTCGGGCTGGTCAGCCCGGAATACCAGGTGACCTGAGATGGACCGACTCACCCGACGACGGTTCCTGCTCGCCTCCGGCGTGGTCGGCTGCGGTGCCGTCGCCGCCGGCGCCGGCGCGGTCACCCTGTCCCGGCTGCTCGACACCGCCGACCCCGAGCAGCCTGTCGCCCGGCGTCCGGTGGACACCGTCGTCCTGGTCACCCTCTACGGCGGCAACGACGGGCTGAACACCGTGATCCCGTACGCCGACCCCGCCTACCGGGCCTCCCGGCCCGAGCTGGCGTACCCCGAGGAGCAGATGCTGCGGTTGGACGGCGACCACGCTCTGCACCCGGCGATGCGCGGCCTACAGGGGCTCTGGTCGGCGGGCCGGCTCGCCATCGTGCACGGGGTCGGCTACCCGAAACCGGACCGCAGCCACTTCCGGTCGATGGACATCTGGCAGACCGCGGCACCGAACGGCCCGGCCGACACCGGCTGGGTCGGGCGCTGGCTGGACGAGACACGGGCCCCGGTCGAGGCCGCGGTCAGCTTCGAACCGGTGCTGCCGCCACTGCTGGTCGGCCGGCGGCGGGTGGGTGCCTGCGTCAGCTACCAGGGGTTGGAGTTGCCCGACTGGGTGGCCCCGGCGATGGTGGCGTCGCTCGGCCGGGTGCAGGCCGGTGAGTCGGCGATGCAGGCGCGGGCCGCCTCCGCGTACGCCGACCTGGTCGACATGGGCCGACTGGTCCGGGAGGCGGTGGCCCCGACCGCCAGCCCCACCGACGCGACCCCGGTCGCCACCGCCACCGGCACCGGCGGCGGTGGCGCGCTCGGCGCACAGCTCGCGCTTGTCGCCCGCTGCGTCGAGGCGGGAGTGCCCACCCGCGTGTACTCGGTGAGCCTCGGCGGCTTCGACACCCACGCCGGAGAACGCACCGCCCAAGACGTCCTGCTCGCCCAACTCGACGCGGCCGTGACCGGTTTCGTGGACCGCATGGCCGGCACCGACGCCGGCCGCCGCGTCGCCGTGGTCGTCTACAGCGAATTCGGCAGACGGGTACGCGCCAACGCCTCCGACGGCACCGACCACGGCACCGCCGGACCGGTGCTCGTCGCCGGAGCGCGGGTGGCCGGCGGCTTCCACGGCCAACCACCAAGCCTCACCGACCTGGACCAGGGCGACCTGAGAGCCACGACCGACTTCCGCGACGTGTTCGGGGCGGTGCTGGGCACGGTGCTCGAAGCGGACCCCGAGCAGTACCTACTCGGTTACCAGGGCGCGCCACTGCCGCTGTTCCGCACCGGCTGACCGGGTTTGCTCGCGACCGGAGGCCGGGGACGACATCGGAGCGAATGCCGACTCCCGGCACGCCGGCCGGAACGACCATCGCCGGCTGCCGACGCCGGCGGCCGATGCCGGCTGCGGGTGCCGGCGCTCGCGGCGAAGGTCGCCAGCTTCGAAGAAGCATCGGTGCCGCCGACGGAAAGACTCCCGCGACCAACGCTCGCGGTGGGGCGGTATCACCAAACGTCGATGATGATGTCGGGCCAGAATCCAGAATCAGCTTCCAACTCCGGGTCAATTTTGCGAAAACGGGACAGCACATAGCGACAGAGTTCTTGATAGCCGGCGTACGGGTCGACCATGTCCTGGACAGGCTGGCCCGCCTTCAAGGCCGACACCTCGGCTTCGCCGGCACGCTCCTGCTCGTCTGCCAACAACGGCAGCAGCCGGTGCCAGCGCCACGCACATTCCACGAACGCGCCCAGGGTGGAGTTGACCGGAGTGAGGCTCATCCCGGACGGGTGCAGATGGGCGAGATCCGGATGGACCTGGGAACCGGCCGGTACCGCCACGACCTGCCCGGTCCATTCGACGGCGGCAAGCCGAGAACGATCATACGAGCCGAGGACGTACCACGATCGACCGTCGACACCCTCGTGGGGCTCGGTGGACTCCTGAAGGTCACCGACGACTCCCAGGTAGTCGTCGTCTCTCGGCGCGGGCAGGCCGTAGGAACCGAGGATCACCCGCCCGTCCTCGGGTAGCCGCCAATCCGCCACCTGGGGTGCCGCGCGTCCCCGAGCATCAACCCCGAGAGCCAGATCGTCCAGGCTTGCATCGAGGATTCGGTCGACGCCTCGCCAGGTCTCCTCAGTTCCCACGCTTCTCCTTCTTTGGGCATCCGCCGACTACGAGCCGAAGACCGCTGCCCGGATCGCCGCCGCAGCATTATCTCCGCGCTCGAAACTCCAGGAGAGCGCCGCCTCGGTGAATCGAGCCATCCGACCAGCACATTCATGATCTTTCACCGTACAGAAGTTGCGTTCCGAGTAGATCGCCTTTACCGAAGTCGGATCGATGCCGAGACTGTCCAGGAAATCATCGGCATGAGCCTCGGAGCGGGCCCCCCGGACGGTGTTGGTGAAAGCCAGGTTCGCAATCTGACCATTAGGGAGTTCCACGCTGTAGATCGCCACGTTCTGGCCTGACGGGATTCCGGCCTGACGTCGGTGTTGGATTACGATCTTGCTCAGGTCGGTTGACCCATACCGCCCTGGGCCACACGGGGTCAATCCGAACGGGTCAATCAGATGAAGCGGATTGACCACGTAACCGTACGGGTTCGGACCGGGTGCAAGACCAAGAGGATCAAGACACAGGTAACGGGCGGTGCCAGAATCGTAGTATCGGAAGTAGTTGTACGAGAGGCCCGTCTCCGGATCAAAGAACTGGCCGGGAAAACGTAGCGGGCAGTCCACCCCGGCTGCGCTTCCGTGAGTCCGGATCCCCCAGAGGGTGGTGCGCTGCTGCCAGGCGATCTCGCCGCCCTGGCTGACCAGTTCCGTTGGCGAGCCGACCAGGTCACTCACGATGGCGTAGAAGCGGCGGTCGATCTCGTCCTGGTCGATCCAGGAGTCAGTCTGGCTGATCGGGCGGAGGGTGCCGGGTTGGTACTCCCAGGTACTACTGCGCGGTCCCGAGGTGTGGTGCTGGGTCTGCTCGACCAGCCGAGGCCCGTCCCAGGCGAAGTCGATGTGCTCGACCACCCCGCCGTCAGCGTCGAGCCGCTGCTTGGCCACTCGGCGGCCGAGCGCGTCGTACCGATAGCGCCAGCGGGTGCCGTCCGGGGTGGTGACGCCGGTCAGCCGATCGTCGCTGTCCCAGGCGTAACGCCAGGTCAGAGGCTTGCTTGAACGCTGCTTGACCTGCCGCAGCGTGACGCGTCCCGCATCGTCGTGCTCATAACGTACGTCCCCGGCACGCCTGATGAGGGCGCCGGTGTAATCCCATTCACCGTCAGCCGCACCGGGCCAGGTGGCGGAGGTCAGGTTGCCGGCCTCGTCGTAGGCGTACCGCTCGATCCAGTCCGCCGCCTGCACGGCGGTGACCCGGCCGGCCCGGTCCAACTCCAGCCGACGGGTGCCGGTGAATTGGTCGGCGGTTTCGGTCAGGTAGCCGTCAGCGCGGTACTGGTAGGTCCGGTGCGCAAGGAGATTCGGCACAGCACCCGGCATCGCCGGGTCATGTTCCGCGACCGGGGCGTCCACGACGAGAATCTGGGAGAGCAGCCGATGGTTGGCGTCCCAGGTCTGGGTGAGGGCGACGTCACCGACAACTCGGCGGGTTTCCCGGCCGGCAGCGTCATAGGTGAAGCCCACCGCGGCACCGCCGGTGTGCATCGCGACCGGTCGGTGACCGGCGTCGTACTCCCAACGGGTCTCCACTCCCGATGGAGTCCGGCGGTGAGTGGGACGGCCGAGCCCGTCGTAGGCGAAGGTCACTGCCTTCCCGTCCCGGATCTCGGCGAGCACCTGGCCCAGCGGGTTCCTCTCGAGACGGAGGTCGGCGTCGGGTGAGCTTGCGCGCACCAGTCGGCCAGCCGGGTCGTACTCGAAGGTGGTGGATGCCTCCGCGGTGCGCTTCTCGACCACGTTGCCGAGCGCGTCGCGGACCAGGTCGATTGTCTGTCCGGCGCCGTTGGTCCGAGTCACCACCTGCCCTACGGCGTCGAGGCGATAGCTTTGCGTACGCCCGTTGAAGTCGGTCTCGGCGACCAACCGCCCGGCCGGGTCGTAGTCGTAGCGCCAGACCAGACCCTGCGCGTTTGTTACCGATGTCAGCCGCAGTTCGGTGTCGTAACCGAAGGCCAGCCGGGCACCGTCCGGGCCGACCCGGGCCACCGGCAGGTCGAAGGGGCCAACCTCGATCTCGGTGGTCGCGCCGGCCGGGTCGGTGTGTTTGACCAGGTTGCCTTCCGGGTCGTAGGCCCACTCCTCGCTCGCCCCGTCCGGGGTGCGCCGCCAACTGATCAGACCCTCCGGGGTCCAGCCAACGCGAGTGGTGCCGCCAACCGGGTCATGCACCTCGGACACGCGGCCTGCCCGGTCCCGCCGGTAGCTGGTGATCGCGCCAGTGGGATCGACGACCCGGCTGACAAGACCGGCCGCGTCCGTGTCGGTCCGCATGCTGTTGCCCAAGGCGTCGATCACCTCGGCGAGATGGCCCGACGCCTCCCGCCGGTAGCGGGTGACAGCACCAACCGGGTCGACGGCCACTGTCAGGTTGCCGCGCTCGTCATAGTCGTATCGCCAGGTCGCGCCGTCGACGTCGGTGACCAGGACCGGCTGACGCAGGTCGTTGTACGACGCTGTCGCCCGGCTGCCGTCCGGGCGGGTGACCTCGACCAGGTTGCCGTCGTCATCGTAGGACCAACGAGTCGTCCGGCCGAGAGCATCGGTCTCGGACAGCTTCCGATCGAAAGCGTCCCAGGTGAAGGCCGTGACATGGCCCAGCGGGTCGGTGACCCGTTCGGTCTGCCCGCGCTCGGTCAGCTCGTAGACCGTGGTGTGGCCGAGCGAGTCGTCCACCGCGGTCTTTCGGTCGGCCGGGTCGTAGTGCAGCCGCGCGGACAGGAAGCCGCCCGAGCCGGTCGCGGCGACGCAACGGCCCTGTTCGTCGTAGGTGTAGTGATACTCCTGCTCGTTGCGATCCTGCCAGCGGACCAACCGGCCGTCGTCGTCGTACGCGAACCGCAACGGCAACCCCGATGCGTTGACCACCTCCGTGAGGTGACCGGCCTCGTCGTAGCCGAACCGCACGAGCGTCCGGGCCTCACCGGCAGGTTCCGCATCGAGCAGGCTCAGGGCCGCTACCTGGCCGTGCAGGGTGTCGACGGCGATCCGGTAGCCACCACTGTGCCGGATCTCGGTGACTGCCCCGTCGCGCCAGTCCAGGTCGATCCGGTGACCGTTGCGGTCGGTAACGGCAACCAGGGGCAGCACCCGAACGGGGCCGCCCTCGCCCGCCGGCTCCGGCAGGCCAGGCACCGCCTGGAAATGCAGCGCACGACCGACCTCCGGCTGGTCGACCCGGAATCCCTCCACGGTCGGGGTGAGCGGCCATCGGGGACCCGTCTCCGGCATCGTCGGCGCGTCGACATCGGCCGGAGTCGGGTAGGTGAGGACCATGCCGTCGTCGGCGACGAAGCAGGTCCCCTGCTCGTCGATCTCGACCCGCTGATCCAGGGTGGACGCCCAGGACGGCCCGAAACACCGACCAATCTGGTACGACGACAGGTGACTACGGCTCAGGACCAGCGGGAGCAGGCCGGGCAGTTGGGCGTCGGTCTGGGTGAGCACCACCTCGCCGCTGGCCACGTCGATCGGGTCAGCCGCGCACTTGCGCGCGCCCGCGGGAATGCTCGGGCGGGGCATCCGCGGCAGCGCCGCACGCACCTTGGGAAGGGCTCGGGCGAGGGCGGGCAACCCCCGCTTGGCGAGGGCCAGGACCGGTCTGCCGAGCGCCGCGAGCCGGCCGATCGGCACGACGGTGAGCACCGTGTCGATCAACAAACTGGTCAGACTGCCCTTACCCGTCGCCGCATACAACGACGCGTCGATCAGCAACGCCGCCGCACCAGCCGCGATGGCGATCGGCCCCATGATCGGCGCAAGGATCGGAATGAACGACAGCAGACCCGCGACCAGGGAAACGATCTTCAACGCGCTCGACAGTTGCGCCAACAACTCCTGGTTGTCGCGCACGAAGTTGGTGAACTGACCCTTCAGATCCCACCACTTCGGATTTTCCTTGAACCGCAAACCCTTCGCGTCGTTCACGGCCCGCACGCAGTCACGCACCGCCGTGGCCAACTCACCCCGCAACGCACCCGCCTGCGCCACGCACTCGTCCCAATCGCGCTGCGCCTGCGACAACGCCGAACCCGCCGCACCCGCATCCGACCGATACGAATCCGGCTCCGGCTCCGCGTCCGGCGGCCGGTCGGCGACCTCCCGCTCATGACGCTCATCAGCCTGCTTCGCCCGATCAGCCCGCCCCCGCGCCGCCTGCAACGCCGCCCACAAACCCGGAGCACGCTGCCCCAACGGACGCATCCGATCCTGCAACGACGACAACGACCCCGCGAACGCCACCAACCCCGACGACACCCGACCAAACGCATCACCGGTCACCCGCAAATGCCCCGGCATCTGCGCGTTCAGACCCTCCCGGAACAGATCACCCTCCGGACCCACGAACTGACTCGTGTCCAAACCCGTGATCTGCCCCGCCGCCTGCGACGCCGCCGAACCAAAACCCTGCCACCGCCCCGCCGACGACCTAATCGCCGACGGATCACCATCCATCCTGAACAAGTGCGCCGGAAACTCAGCCATCGCGCCGGACCTCCCCGTGTCCACGCCAACCAGCCTGTAGCCCTCGCAACACCCGATGTGGGGCAGCTATCCGCCCGGCACCGCGTAGCACGACGACGCGCCCGGACTTCGATCGATGCCCGGACGCGGTCGCACGAATGGATCAGCCCTGCAGAGTCCCCCGCACCTGACCGCGCATCTCCTGCACGGACGTCGTGGTCTGACCCAGGGCACCCTTCACCGAGTCGAGGATCTGCTTGACGGTGTCCGCCGCAGTGTTCCACTGCGTCTGGATACCGTTGTAGATCTCCATTTCGTCGCCCTCCCAGTTGGCCTTGACCCGGGTGACGAAATTGGTCAGATCATCGAGACTTGCCTGGACCCCGTTGGCGACCGACGCAATGTCGCCCTGTGCCGACCCGGCGGTCGACTCGTCGTAACTGAAGACGTCACCCATGATCCCCGTAACCTTCCCGTCAGCCCCGGAACTTCGCGCTGTCCCAGTTGGCCGACCCCATGGTCGACTGCAACTGGCTGGTCTGCTCCGAGTGGTAGGTGTCGTAGAGCTGCCCCGCCGAACCGACCCGGCTCGTGATGTCGGTCAACGCCTTGTTGAGATCGGCCATCGCCGTGTTCCAGCGCTGGGTCAGCTGGTCCCAACTCTGGAACGCAGAACCCTTCCAGACCGCCGGCAGCGGCTCGATCGCACTGATGAACGACCGCGCCTGACTGTTGAGCGCGGCGACCGAAGTGTCTAGGTTTGACGAGTGTTGGTTGACCGCATTGTCGGTGATCGAAAACTTCGCGCCCATCCGGAGCCCTCCCGTGAACTCGACCCACAGTTATTCGAACATAGACACGCAACTACCTTTGTGCGCTAGCTGAGTCGCATATCTCGCACAATCTGCGCGGCAAGGTCGAGAATGATCTCCTGCGTGCCGCTCGCGAGATCGGCCCAGCGCAGCGCGTCGGCGGTCCGCAGCGCCGGGTCGTACGGCAGGACGAAGGTCGGCAGGTCACCGGGTGACCGCTCGACAGCGGCATCGGCCGGCTGCACGTCCTGGCCGACCAGCACCTGCACGCCGACCTGGTCGAACGGCTCGCGCAACAGGGGGGCGATCCAGGACCGGCAGTCGGCGAGCCAGCGGGGGCCGCGCTCGTCGTTCGGGGCCACGAGCACCACCCGGTCGGCCCGGGTCAGCACCGCCGGCACGACCGGATCGTCGGTCAGCGGCGGGGTGTCGACGACCCGCACGGGAAACCACCGGCTGAGGGTGGCCGAGACCGTGCCGTACTCGGCTGCCGTCACCGGCGGCTCGGCGTCGTCCGGGGGGCTGGCCAGCAGCATCGCCCGCTCGGCCAGCGCGAGGCGCTCCCGCAGCCACCGTTGACCCACCGCCGGCCGGCGACCGGCGGTGGCACCGCGCAGCCCGAGACCGGCGAGCACCACCTCGGTGGACCCACCGGCCCGGATCGCCAGCCGGGCGTGCAGGCCGCCGCCGCGGCCGGTGTCCACGGCAAGCACCCTACCGCCCTGGTGGCGGGCCAGTGCCGAGGTCAGCAGGGCGGCCACGGTCGAGCGGCCGGTGCCCGAGCCCGGCCCGACCACGGCGATCACCCCCGGCCGGAGCCGGGCGCCAAGAATCTCGTCGCGCTCCCGCTCGGCCCGCAGCCGTGCGGTGATGCGGGGGTCGAGGGCTCGCACCATCGTCCGGCCGATCTGTCGGTACTCGGTCATCGGGGTCCCCCCGCATAGACGTGAGTTGTTAGCCTTGATGAGCGATGACGGGGAGGCGGAATGACGTACGTTCAGTATCCTTATGCGACGCTTGTCAGCCTAGGTGGAAACTTGACCACCCTCGCCGACCAGTTGGAGACCGATCATCGCGGGGTGGTCGACTGCGATGGTCTGACCGATGATCATTCCGATATTCAGGGCGCGATCTCCGATTTCCGCGACGAGTGGAAGACCAGCCTGCTCGAGCTGATGAACAACATCGGCGAGTGGGGCGGGCTCTCCAGCGCGATCGGCAAGATGGTCTCCGACTTCGACACCCAGACCGCCGCCGCGCTGCGTCCGACCGAATCGTAGGGGTGCCGCGTGAGCGACGTCTCCATGCTCGACCCGCTGCCCTCCCACGACCTGAAGCTCAACCCCCATGCCCCGCACCCGGATTTCCCGTGGTTCATCGGGGTTCCCTCGGACTGGGCGCTGCTCGACACCAATCCGGATTCCTGGCAGCGCAGCGCCGCCCGGATGGTCGACGACCGGTTCTTCGGGCAGCGCCTGCGCGCCGCCGAGCGCCGGGGGGTTCTCCAGTTCGTCGAGCAGCTCGTCGCGGACTGTCAACGGGCCGGCGCGTCGCTGAGCCTGGTGCAGCTGGGGCGGATGTCCACCGGTGCGGTCGGCAGCGCCGGCCTGCACCTGGGCTGGTTCAACTCGGCGCCCCAACCGGCCGGTCTCGCGTTGGTCCGGCAGACGCTGCCGCGCACCGGCACGACGGAGGAGGTCGAGACGCCGATCGGGCCGGGGGTGCTGCACCGTGACGTCGCGTCCACGGTGCCGCCGGGCGGCCTGACCCGGGTCCGTTCGATGGTGTTGCAGCTGTTCCTGCCGTTGCCCGGCACCACCTGGACGGCCCTGCTCAGTGCCGCGACACCGCACCCCGAGATGGAGCAGGTGCTCGCCGACGTGATCGTGGCGGTGGCGCAGAGCATCAGGCCAGCCGATGCGGACGACGTGGCCGCCGCCACCGAGGCCACGCGCGACAACGAGGCCAACCGGGCCGACGACCATGACTGACCACCGGGGCGGGCGCGGCCATGACTGACGACGGGGCCGGGTCGGGCCGTGGCTGACGGACGGGACCGGGTGGTGGTCGAGGCGCACGCACTGCGCACCGCCACCGCCAAGGCCGCGCTCCTGCACGGGTCCCGGCGGGGTCCACGCGACCTGCGCCGTCCCTACGCGACGGTGATCGCGAGCCTGGTCGTCGGTGCCCTGCTGCTGGTCGCGGTCTGGGCGATCACCAGCATCGGCGGGCTGCTCGCCCAGCAACGCCAGAAACGCGGGCTGGCCCCACCCGTCGCCACGCAACAGGCATCGGACCTGGCGCGCCCCATCCTCGTCCGGTCGACCGGGCCGGCGGACCGGTCCGGGCCGACCACGGCGATCGTGCCCCGCAGCACACGGATCGGCTGATCAGCGGATGCGCTCGGCCCTCGGGTCAGCGGGCCGCCCAGTCGAAGCCACCGAAGACCGCGATCACCAGTGGCGCGAGACTGACCACCGCGAGCACCTCGGCCAGGTCGAAGAGCTGCCGCAACCGGGCGGCACCGACGTCGTCCAGCCGGGGACGGCCGGCCCAGAGCACCGCACCCGCCACCACCAGGACACCGACCACGGCCAGCCAGGCCCGCACCGCCTCGTCGGCGTCGGTGAGGCGGACGGCATCGAGCACCGCCACGGTGGCCGCCGTCACCGGCGGGACGAGCATGGGCAGCACCTGACCGAAACGGGTGAAGACCCGCGACCGCAGCGCGAACACCAGCCCCAGCACCGCACCGAGCAGCACGCCGATGCCGGCCGGGCCGGTCAGCAGCACGACGCACGCGGCCGTGGCAGCCAGCGCGACGCCGACCACGGCACCGGACAGCACGGTCTGACCCCGGCGGACCGCCGCCGCGACCAGGTGTCGGCCGACCCACTGGCTCTCCTCCTGCCGGCGCAGCAGATCGACGAGGCGGGCCGAGCTGAGCGCGAGCTGCGGCGCGAGCCCCACCGCGAAGACGACCACGACCGAGCCCACGGCCGCCGTCCGCTGCGGATCGAGCCCGGCGACGAGCAGCGCGGTGCCGAGCCCGCCGAGGACCGTCACCGCGAGACCGCCGGCGGCAACGCCATACCACCGTTCGCCCGCCAGGACGAACAGGGCAGCACCGAGACCGGCGCCCAGTGCGCCGGCGGTGAGAAGGGCCGGCTCGGGCCAACCGGCCGCCCGGGCGACCGCGACGCCGGCAACCAACCAGGCCGGCACGGCGGCGGCGATCAGCAGCGTGCCACCGG
Source organism: Micromonospora sp. NPDC048935 (assembly GCF_043197875.1). Lineage (NCBI taxonomy): Bacteria > Bacillati > Actinomycetota > Actinomycetes > Micromonosporales > Micromonosporaceae > Micromonospora > Micromonospora sp. NPDC048935. The sequence goes on from NZ_JBICTZ010000003.1 coordinate 30,405, forward strand.
GCGCGCCGAGCATGCGGCCGGCCAGCACCGCCAGTGCGGCCACGGTGAACAGCATGGCCGGGGCCGCGGCCACCGGCACCGACATGGTGGTGAGCGCGTACGTGAGGGTCAGCACCACGACACCGGCCAGTGCCGCGCTGCCCGTCATCCGGGCGGCGTCACGCCATTCGCTGCCGTTGTCGTCCAGAGTGGTCTGCACCTCGTCGACCACGTCATCGACGAACGGCGGCAGGGGCGCCTGCTCGGGCGGGGTCAGGTAGAGCGTCTCGGCGTCGATGATGCCGGCCTCGTCCAGGGAGCGGCGTGGGTCCAACCCGCCGGCCGCCACTGTGGACAGCTTCCAGCGGCCGGCGGCCTCGGGCGTGAGCGAGAGCAACTCGCAGACCTGCGGCACGAACTCCAGCACCGGCCGGGCCGCCGGCAGGCTGATATCGAGGCTCCGCCCGCCGGCCACCACTGTCACTCGGGTGAATCGGGTTGCCATGACCCTCCGTCCCCGCACGGTCGGCTCAGTGTGTCGACCGGTACTACTCTAGGCAGTCGGAGCACTACCGGTAACCCGGCCGAGGCACTGATCGGTTCGGCCCGGAGGGGGTCGCGATGACGCAGCGGGTGATTCACCGACCAGCCCGGGTCCCACCACCGGAGCCGGAGTCGACCGCGCTCGACGTGGTCTCACCACCGGCGGTGCCCGACGGCGGCGGTGGGTTCGCGGGCGTCATGCAGGTCTTCCTCCCGATCATGGGCGGGGCCGGCATGTTGCTCATGATGATGGCCAACCAAAACCCGATCATGATGATCGCCGGGCTCGGCATGCTTGTCGCCACGGTGTTCGGCGGCATCGCCGCGTACGTCACCCAGCGCACCGGCGCGGCCCGCCGCTTCTCCCGACAGCGGCAGCGCTACCTGGAGTACATCGACCGGATCCGCGACCAGATCCGGGCGGACGCGGTCACCCAGCGGGCCGCGGCCCAGCACCGGCACCCGGCCCCGGAGGTGCTGCCGGACCTGCTCCGTGACCCGCACCGGCGGTGGGAGCGACGGCTGGCCGACCCGGACTTCCTGGTGCTGCGCGTCGGGCACGGGCAGGATCGCCTGTGGCGCCGGGTCACCCTCCAGGCCGACGAGAACAACCCCATGGTCGACCTGGACCCGGTCACCCTGGCCGCCGCCCGGTTGGTGGTCGACCGGGACCGCCTGCTCGACGGCATGCCGGTCGCGGTGCCGGTCACCGGTGTGGTCTCGGTGGTGGGCAGCCCAGGCGCCACCCGCAACCTGGTGCGGGTGCTGGTGGCGCAGCTCGCCACCCTGCACGCCCCGGACGACGTACGTCTCGCGTGGCTGCTCGGCGGCACCGCCGGGCCGGAGTTCGACTGGTTGAAGTGGCTTCCGCACTGCCTGCACCCGAGCGAGTTCGACGGGCCGGCCCCGCAGCGGCTGGTGGCGGCCGAGCCGATGGCACTGGCGGCGCTGCTCACCGCGGAGCTGTCCCGGCGCGTCGGTGAGGTCAACCGGGCCCGGCGACTGGGCGATCCCCAGCACCGGTTCCGGGGCAGCCGGTTGGTCGTCGTGGTCGACCAGATCTCCGCCGGGCGGGCCGACCCACTCGGTCACCTTGAGGCCGGTCTCGCCCCCGAGGACCTGGGCATGGCGGTGGTGGTGCTCGTCGACGACCGGCAGCACGAGCCGTCCCACGTGGACGTGCGGGTGCTCTGCGAGGACGACCGGGTCACCGTGCAGGACCTGCGCAAGGTCACCGACACCCGGGCACAGGTGATCCTGGCCGAGCGCGAGCGGCTGCGCGGCGCGTCCACCGGCACTGTCGACAAGCTCGACCTATCGGAGATGGAGTCGCTGGCCCGGCGGGTCTCGCCGCTGCGGCTGGTGGCCGACACGGTGGAGGACGCCCCGCTGGAGGCGACCGTCGACCTGCGGGGGCTGCTCGGCATCGTCGACGAGGCGAGCTACGACGTGCGTTCCCTGTGGGCGCCCCGGATGCTTCCCGACTTCCTCACGGTGCCGTTCGGGGTGGGCCCGGACGGCAACCCGGTGCACCTGGACATCAAGGAGGCCGCGTTGGGCGGGATGGGCCCGCACGGGCTCTGCGTCGGCGCGACCGGCTCCGGCAAGTCCGAGGTCCTGCGGACGCTGGTGCTCACCCTGGCGATGACGCACCCGCCCGAGCGGCTGAGCCTGGTGCTCGTCGACTACAAGGGCGGTGCCACCTTCGCCGGGTTGGAACACCTGCCGCACACCTCGGCGATGATCTCGAACCTGTCCGACGACGCCGGCCTGGTAGACCGGCTGCACGACGCGATCCAGGGGGAGATGAAGCGCCGCCAGCAGATCCTGCTCGACGCCGGGCAGTTGGCCAACATCACCGAGTACAACAGGCGGCGGGACGCGGGCCGGCCGTTGCCGCCACTGCCCAACCTGATGGTGATCATCGACGAGTTCAGTGAGCTGCTAACCGCCAAACCGGACTTCATCGAGCTGTTCATCGCCATCGGCCGGATCGGCCGGTCGATCGGGATCCACCAGATGCTCGCCTCGCAGCGGTTGGAGGAGGGCCGGCTGCGCGGGCTGGAGTCGTTCCTGTCGTACCGGCTGGGGTTGCGCACCTTCAACGAGCAGGAGAGCCGCACCGTGCTGGGGGTGCCCGACGCGTACCGGCTGCCACCGCTGCCCGGGTCGGGTTACCTGAAGGTCGACACCACTGTCTTCGAACGGTTCAAGGCGGCGTACGTGTCCGGCACGTATCGCCCGCCGGCCGGCGAGGAGGTGGTGGACGCCGCACCCGATCCGACGGTCTTCCTGATGTACAACGTGGCCCGACACCTGCCGAAGCCGTTGACGACCGAGGAGTCGGCGGAGGCCGACGAGAGCGTCTCCGCGCCGAGCACCCTGGACGTGGTGGTCGACCGGCTACGCGAGCACGGACGGCAGGCACACCGGATCTGGCTGCCCCCGCTACCGGCCTCGCTGCCGCTGGACTCCGTCGTCGGCCCGTTGGAGACAGATCCGGCATACGGCCTGGTGGCCCCGGTGGAGCGGCGCGGTCGGCTGCGGATCCCGCTCGGCCTGCTCGACCGGCCCACCGAACAGAAACAGGAACCGTTCGTGCTGGACATCTCCGGCGCGGGTGGACACGTCTGCGTGCTCGGTGCGCCGCAGACCGGCAAGTCGACGCTGCTGCGCAGCCTGGTGGCCGGTGCCGCGCTGACCCACACGCCGCAGGACATCGCGTTCTACTGCGTCGACGTCGGTGGCGGTGCGCTCAACGCGCTGGCCGGGCTCCCGCACGTCGGCGGGGTTGCCGGTCGACTGGACCCGGACCGGATCCGCCGGACGGTGACCGAGGTCAGCATGCTGATGACCGAACGGGAGGAGCTGTTCGCCGCACACGGCATCGACTCGATCGACACGATGCGGCAGATGCACCGGGAGGGGCGGCTGCCCGAGCTGGCCGCCGCCGACGTCGTGCTGGTGATCGACAACTATCCGGTGTTGAAGACGGAGTTCGAGGATCTCGCCGATCTCGTCCAGGACATCGGTGCCCGGGGGCTCGGGTACGCCGTACACCTGGTGCTGACCGCCGGCCGTTGGTCGGACCTGCGGATGCAGCTCCAGGCGGTGATCGGCTCGAAGATCGAGTTCCGGTTGAACGACCCACTGGACTCGGCGATCAAGCGGCAGGCCGCGGAGAACCTGCGCGCCGACACCCCGGGCCGTTGCCTGACCCAGGACGCCCTGACCGCGCACATCGCACTGCCCCGCATCGACGGCAGCGACGACGTTCGCACCCTGCCGAAGGGCCTGGACGACCTGGTGTCCCGGGTGGCGACGGCCTGGACCGGCCCGTCGGCCCCGGCCATCCGGATGCTGCCCAGCATGATCGGGTACGACGAGGTGGCCACCGGGCTCCCCGCCGACGGGCGGGTTCGGCTCGGGCTCGACGAGGCGGAGTTGCGACCCACCATGCTCGACCTGTTCGGCACCGACCCGCACCTGCTCGTCTTCGGTGACTCGGCCAGCGGCAAGACCTCGCTGCTTCGCCTGCTGGTCCGGGACCTGACCGCCCAGTTCACCGACGACGAGTTGGTCTTCGCGGTCATCGACCTGCGACGCACCATGTTGGACGCCGTACCCGACGCCTATCTCGCCGCGTACGCGGGCACCGCCACCGCCGCCCAGGGGTTGGTGGCGGGCGTTGCCGGCGAGATCCGCAACCGGCTACCTCCGGACACCCTGACCGTCGACCAGCTCCGCAGCCGGTCGTGGTGGAAGGGTCCGGAGGTCGTGGTGCTCTGCGACGACTACGACCTGCTCTCCGGTGGCGGCGCCGGGCCGTTGGCGCCGTTCCTGGAGTTCCTGCCGCAGTCGAAGGACCTCGGCTTCCACCTGGTGCTGGCGCGACGCAGTGGCGGTGCCGGCCGGGCGGTCCACGAGCCGGTGCCGCAGCGGATGAAGGAGGTCGGCTGCGCGGGGCTGCTGCTGTCCGGCGAGCGGCAGGAGGGCCAACTCTGGCCGCAGGCCCACCTCTCCGTCCAACCACCCGGCCGGGGGCGGCTGGTGCGTCGTGGCCGTCGCACCACCCTCGTGCAGTTGGCGTACGTCGAGTAGGACGCGGCGAGCGACCCCGCCCGGGCCGGAGCCCGGGCGGGGACGGGTCACCGCAGGTGGAACCGGTCGTCGACCGCGAGGGCCGCCAACTGCCGCACGGAGAACGGCAACCTCTTCAACGACGGCCGGGTCTCGTCGAGCTTCGCGCCCTGCGCCACGTAGACCACCACGCCATCCGGGTGCCGGTACGCCGACCACTGGTCGAGCCGGTCGTCGCTGCCCGGTCGGACCACCACGCCGACCTGCGCCGCCCCGACGGTCTCGACCCGGCATTCGCCCTGCATGCCCCAGAAGCTGCGGGCCAGGGCGCACGGCTCGGTCGGCAACTGGTTGCCGGCGTCGTGCACCTCGACGATCACCCGTCCGGTGCCGATGCCCTGGGCCACGGCGACCGTGGTCAGGTAACTCCACCTGTCGACGCCGTTCACCTTCTCCTCGAACTGCGCCTGCTGGGTCCGCAACATCCGCTGGTCGGCGGGCTGGTCCGCCGGATCCTCCGGAGCGGTGTAGCCGGCGGGCACGACGGCGACGACTTCGTTGAGCAGTCGGACCCCCCGGTCGTACTGGGAACCGGCCCGGGCCGTCCGGTCCTCCTGCGGTTGACCGTCGGGACCGGTCGGCCAGGGTTCCTTCGTGTCCGTCGACGAATCCGGAGAGATGGGGAACCCTCCGCCCGCCGGTTGGTAGACGGGGTCCTGCGGGCTGCCGACGGCCGCGAAGCCGGCGACCGCCAACACCACAGCCGCCGATCCGAGCGACGCCCACACCGCTCGGCGGCGAAAACGCGCCCGGCGCGCCGCACCGAGCGCGGCCTGCGTACTCAGTGGTGGTGGCGGGGTGGTGCTCGCCATCTCGGTGCGCAACGCGTCGCGCAGTTCTTGTCCGTTCATCGCTCCCCCATCTCGGTCCCGCTGTAGGTGGGTGCCAGGAGGCCGCGCAGAGTGTCGAGCCCGCGTGCCGCCTGGCTCTTCACCGTCCCTGGAGAGCACTCCAGCAGCGCGGCGACGTCCTCGATCGACTGGTCCTCCCAGTAGCGCAGGACCAGCACGGCCCGTTGGCGCGGTGCGACGCGGGCCAGGGCCTGGAGCAGGACCAGCCTGCTCTCCGGCGAGTCGGGAACGGCCGTCTGCTCGGCGTCCTCGCCCCCCACCCGTTCGCGCCGCCACCAGCCGCGACGCCGCTCGTCGAGGAAGGTGCGGATCAGGATCTGGCGGACGTAGCTGTCGAGCACCTCGTGCCGCGAGATCCGGTGCCAGACCCGGTAGAGCTTGACGAAAGTGGTCTGTACCAGGTCTTCCGCCCGATGCCAGTCGCCGCACAGCAGGTACGCGGTGGCGCGCATGGCAGCGGACCGCGCCGCGAAGTACTCGGCGAACGCCTCGTCGCGATCGCTCATTCAGGCCTCCGATCCCCGTTTCGAGATAGTCACGCGGGGTCCGACCCGGAGGGTTGCTCCGAAACTCGCGTACGTTCCCGGGGGGATCAACGCCGTACGGCGTCCGGAGGCGACAAACCGCTCACGCCGTCGGCGTGGCGGCGTCCACCGCGAGAAGCGAGCCCTTGCCGGCCACCAGCAGGACACCCGGCGTCGACACGCGCAGCCCGCTGATCTGCTGGTCGACCAGGCGGCGCTCGCGGGGCCGGCCGGTATCGTCGACGAGCAGCAGCAGGCCGGGTCGCCCGGTGGCCAGCACGTGCCCGGTGGCGGCCGGGACGACCTGGTCCACCGAGTCCGGCCCGGCGCTGACCCGCCAACGGAACGCACCGGTGGTCAGGTCCAGCGCGACGGCACCGCCCCGGCGCTCGCGCGCCCACACCACCGCGCCGACGGTGCTGATGCCCGTGTCGGCCAGGTCGCGGTCGTGCCGGAAGAACTCGCCGGCTGTGCCCGCGTCCGGACGGACCTGCCACAGCGTCCGTGCCCCACAGCGCAGCAGGAACCGATCCGGGCCGGCCGCCACGAACGCCTGCCACTGTCCGTCGCCGCCCATCAGGGGTTCCGGCAGGCTCCAGCGGCATACCTCGGCGCCGTCGCGCACGTCGAGCAGCCGCACCGACGTGCCGCCCCCGACGAGCACCCGTTCGCCGACAGCGGTCGGCAGCACGGTTGCCGTCCGCTGCCGGTCGGCCCAGAGCGGGGTGCCGGTCCACCGATCGAACGCCCGCAGGCCCGTGTAGCCCCGCCAACCGCCCACCAGCACCCGATCGCCGACCACGACGATGTGAGCCGTGAGGTGGGGCAGGTCGACGCTCCAGCGGACCGCACCGCTGCGCACGTCGAGGCAGCGCAGCTCGTTGCGGACCTGGCTGATCACCCAGCACTGCGACCCGTCGGCCACGACCGCGCGGGGCCAGGTGCCGATGGGTACGTCCCACCGGGCCACGCCGTCGGCCGGGTCGAGACAGACCAGACGGGTGGCGCGCTCGTGCACCAGGACGCCGTCCGGGGTGCTCACTGTCGTGGTTGGGTCGGCCCGTTGGTGCAGCGGGCGACGCCAACGAATTTCGAAGGTCACGGATCCTCACCCACTTCGGTGCTCGGCAGCGCTGTCGGCTCAGGCGAAGTCGCGGCGCTTCGACTTGGCCCGCCGACCGTCCAGGTCGCGTGGAACGTCGAACCGCTCGGCATCGGCGTGCGGTACGAGCTGGTGGCCCCGTACCCCCTCGGGGTTGCCGTCGACGTGCTTGCGGCCGTCGGGGTCGCGGAGAAAAAGCGTGGGAATCTTCTTCACCCGGGCATGGTCCCATCGGCCCGAAACGATTTACCGCGCCTGACCGCGCCGAAACTGGCGTGCTGGATGCGCGAGACGGACCGGTCCCGCACGGATGAACCGTGGCCAGCGGGGTATGCGGCGGCCCTGTCTGGTGGAGGAGACGACCGGCCTCGCGGTGCGCCGCGGGGCCGACGCCCGGGCGGGCGGCGTTCGCCGGCCGCCCGGGCGTCCCTCCGACTCTCAGTTCGAGGAGATCCAGTTCCAGGCCGAGACGACCCACTCGGTCTGCTGGAGCCACGCCACGCCGAGGCCGACGAGGAACACCGCGGTCGCCAGGTGGGCACCTCGGGCGCTGCGCCGCACCCGTCCGAGCTGCCGCTCCCACACCATCCGGCCGACCAGCCGGGACAGGGCGAACAGGCCGACCGCCACCAGCAGGCTGAGCACCAGCACCAGCAGCGGGCCGCTCAGGTCACCCTGACCGGAGAGCGCCCAGATCCCCCAGCACACGAACGCGAAGAGACCTGCGGCAGCACTCCACTCACCGCCGCGACGGAGCTGCGCCATCCGCCAACTCAGCGGCCGACGCGGGGCCGGCTCACCGGGCCAGCCGGTGCCGGTCGGCTCCTGCTCGACCACCGGGAATGGCTCGGTCCGCGGGCTGCGTGGCTGTCCCACCGGCGCCACGCCCCGGCGGAACCCGTCACGCTGCGGCGGCACCCCGACGCCGGCCTGCGGTGGCACCTCCACGGTCCGCTCCGCCCACGGCTGCGTCTGGTCTGCCATCTCGTCCTCCCCCTGACCGACGGCACCACCACCGCCTGAATTCGAGGGTAACCAGCCGGCAAACCGGTCGCCGACCCCGCCCGGGACGCGGACCGGCACGAGAGTGCCGAATCGCACGCCGGGCAGGGTACGGTCGGCTGATGGGTGACCCCGACCGACGACGGCGACGGCTGCGCCACCACCATCCCGACCCGGAGACGGCCGGTCGTAGCACCGACAGCCCGACGGCCAGCACCACTGGTGTGCACGACGGTGACGACCCGCCCCCGCGCCGCCGGAACTCCGGCGGCGACGAGCGCGACGGCGAGCGGGGGCTGCGCGGGTTGGTCGGTTCCGGTTCGTCCCAGGTGGGGCTCAGTGCCGCGCTACGGGCCCGGGACGCGGCCCGCCCCACCGACGACGACCTGGCCAAGGCCGAGGCCCGGGTGGTGGTCGTCCGACGTAACTGGGTGCCCCGCGAGGAGCTGCCCCGCCCGCCGCGCTGACCCCACGGTCAGGGCAGTACGGGCAACTGCCGGGTCTTCTCGTACTCGGCCACCTGGGCGATCCGACGGGCATGCCGCTCGTTGCCGGAGAACGGCGTGTTCAGGAACGCCTCGACGATGCCGGTGGCGTCGTCCAGGGTGTGCTGACGGGCACCGATCGCGACCACGTTCGCGTCGTTGTGCTGGCGGGCCAACTGGGCGGTCTCCACGCTCCAGGCCAGCGCCGCGCGGACCCCGGCGACCTTGTTCGCGGCGATCTGCTCGCCGTTGCCGGACCCACCGATGACCACTCCGAGGCCCGTCTCGTCGGCCACCACCTGGTCGCCGGTATGCAGGCAGAACGTCGGGTAGTCGTCGTCCGGGTCGTAACCGTGCGGGCCGACGTCGACCACGTCGTACCCCTGCTTGGCCAGGTGGTTGGCCAGGTGCACCTTCAACTCGAAACCGGCATGATCGGATCCCAGGTAGACGCGCATACCGCGCAGTCTCTCAGGCCGCGCTCTCCGACGTCGCGCGGGCGGCGTCGGAGAGCCGGGTTCGTCACACGCTCGGGTGCGTGACCGCTCAGCGGGGCAGCTCCGCGACGACCAGACCGCCACGTGCCTTCGGGGTGAACCAGGTGCTCTTGCGGGGCATCTTCTCCCGGGCCAGGTTCACCGCGACGAAGTCCGCCACGGTCACCGGGGCGATCAGGATCGCCAGCTCGGCCCGCCCGGCGTCGACCTCACCGGTGAGCCAGCTCGCCGGGTAGTCACCGCCGACGTAGGTGATCCGCTTGTCGCCCGGGTCCAGACCGAGCGCGTCGCGCAGCAGCAGCCGCTCGACAAGCGCGTGGTCCAGGTTTTCCAGGTCGCCCGCGGCCGTGGCGGGCAGGCGTACCGCGTACCCCTGATCGCCGAGGCGGAGGTGCACGGTGCCGCCGGCCGCCGGGACCTCGACCGGGCCGTCGATCGGCGTGACCTCGGCGCCCGCCGCCCGCAGCCGGTCGAGCAGTTCGGCCGGCGTGGTGGTCAGCTCGCTGACCAGCCGGTTGTAGGGCTGGATGGCCACCGACGCGGGCGTGGTGACCACGGCCAGGAAGCGCGGCAGCCCGCCGGTCTGGGCGGCCAGGCTGCGGTGGTTGCCGTCGGCGACGACCAGCTCCCCACCACCGGCGAGGTCGGTCAGCGTGGTCTGCTCCGGGCCGGGGCCGAGCAGCCAGATGGCGTGGGTGCGGCCCGCCTGGTCGGTGTCCGTCGCGGCGGGCGCGCCGGCCGACTCGGTCGCCGCCGCGAGGGCGGCGTGCAGCTCGTCGCCCCGACCGGTCTGGAGCAGGAGTACGGGGGAGAGCAGGTGACCCAGCGTCTCGGCCAGCGCCACCCGCTCGCGCACCTTGGCGATGAAGACGTCCTCGTTGCGGATGACCAGGCCCGGCTCGTCGGCCCGGGTGGAGATCTGGTCGGTGTCCACCATCGCGAACAGCCCGTATGCCGGCTCGTCGCCGGGCGCGCTGATCCGGTAGAGCACCACCACCTGCTCGGCGGGGGTGTAACTGCCGTCGGCCTTGGCCTCGGCGAGGCGGGCCGCCGCGGCCGGCAGCGCGTCGAGGAACGACGTGCCCAGGCTCTGCGGGGCGCGATGCGGCATCTCGATGCCGAGAGCACTGTGCGGGTTCGCCTCGATGATCGCGGTGATCTCCGCGTCGTCGGCGAACTCGTCGTAGTTTTGCGCGCCGGTGCCACCAGTGGTGACCCACGCCCGGGAGATCGGATGCACGACCGTCATGCCCACTGACGCTACCGGCGGCGGTGTCGCCACTGTCGGGGACCCATGCCGGGTCCACCAGATGAAAGTGCCGAGCCGGTCAGCTGGCGCGGTCTGATGCGCCCCGCCGGTGCCGGCCCGCCGCCGCCGGTCCGGCGTTGCCCCGTCGACCGGCCGCGGCCGGCCCGGTGTTCACGGCGCGGCGAGGTGATGCCGGCGGCCCCGGCACCGGGCGATCGGGCGGCGGCGCCGGGACGGGCCGCGGGCTCAGGGGCGGCGTCGGCACCGGACGCGGGGCGGCCGGGGCCGGTGGGGGTGGCGCGGGCTGGGCCGGCGCGGCGGCCGACGGAAGGACCGGAACCGACGCCACGGCGGCGGCTGGCACGGGCTCGATCGCCGCGACGACCGGCGGCGCGGGATCGGCGAGCAGCGGTGCCACGGGCACGACGGAGGTCAGGCGGGAGGTCACCGGCACCCGGGCCACGCCGACCACGATGGGCGGGGCGAGCAGATCCGCCACGTGGGCGGGGAGGTCGGGGCGGACCGCCGGCCAGCGGGAGTCGTCGACCGACCAGTAGGCCGCGCCGGGTGTCTCGATCACCCCCGGCCGGGTCAGTTGATCGTCACCGGACGCGCGGTGCTTGGCCATCGGGATTGCCTCCACGAACTGCGGGGTGCGGCCCTCCTGCGGGTCGCTGCGGCGGACATGCAGGCCAACGAGCCCGGCGGTCTCCCGGTGACGGGGCAGCCGCCGCCGACCCGCGACACGCCGAGCGAGCCGTACGCCGTCCGGAGCGCTCCCCCGCCAACGCCCGGCGTCGGCAGGGGAGCCCCGCGTCTCTCAGTCGAAGATCGGGCCCTGCTCGCGGGTGCGCTTGAGCTCGTAGAAGCCCGGGGTGCCGGCGACCAGCAGCACACCGTCCCAGAGTCGACCGGCGGCCTCCCCCTTCGGGGCCGGGGTGATCACCGGGCCGAAGAACGCGACAGGGCTGCCGTCCGGGCCGGGCGCGTGCACGACCGGCGTGCCGACGTCCTGCCCGACCGGGCGCATGCCGGCCTCGTGGCTGGCCCGCAGCGCCTCGTCGTAGTCGGTGCTCTCGGCGGCCGCGGCCAGCGCCGGGTCCAGGCCGGCATCGGTCAACGCGGCGACGTAGAGCTCGTGGCGCCGCTCCTCCTTGCCCAGGTGGATCCGGGTGCCGAGCGCGGTGTAGAGCGGGCGCAGGGCCTCGTTGCCGTACCGCTGCTCGGCGGCGATGCAGACCCGCACCGGGCCCCAGGCGGTCTTCAGGAACTCCTTGTAGTCCTCGGACAGCTCGTCCCGGCCGTCGTTGAGCACGGACAGGCTCATCACGTGGAAGCGGATGTCCACGTCCCGGATCCGCTCGACCTCAAGCAGCCAACGGGAGGTGATCCACGCCCACGGGCAGGCCGGGTCGAACCACATGTCGGCGGTGACACGTTCGGTCACGGTGAGATCCCTTCGCGACGGGGTGGCGCCGGCGGCGGTCGGCGTCTCGGGAGAATCTTCACCCCGCGGCGCATCGACCGGCACCCGAATGAGAGCGTGACGTCGGCCACCGCGGGCTGCCCGTACATGGAACACTCGGATCGGGCCAGCCGCCACGAGCGGTAGGCGAACGGGCGCCGCCGGGCGTACGGCGACATGTGGGATGGAGACAAACAGTGCCGGGAGTGCGCAACCTGACGCAGGTCGAGGCGACCGAGCGGGCCCGCCTGCTCAACGTGACGGGGTATGACATCAGTCTGGACCTGTCCACCGCCGTGCTGGCGGCCGACGGTCGCACGTTCCGGTCGACGACCGAGGTCCGGTTCCGCTGCTCCGAACCGGGTGCGAGCACCTTCATCGAGTTGGCCGCCGAGTCGGTGCGGTCCGCGACGCTCAACGGCACTCCTGTCGACCTCTCCGACTGGTCCGCCGAGAAGGGCCTGGTCCTGTCCGGTCTGGCCAGCGACAACACCCTGGTGGTCGACGCCGACTTCGCCTACTCCAACAGTGGGCAGGGCCTGCACCGCACGGTGGACCCGGTGGACGGTGAGACCTACCTCTACAGCCAGTTCGAGACCGCCGACGCGCAGCGGGTGTTCGCCTGCTTCGACCAGCCCGACCTGAAGAGCGTCTACACCTGGCACGCCACCGTGCCGGCGCACTGGCGGGCCGTGTCCAACATGCCGGTGCAGCGGGAGGAGCCCGCGGGTGAGGCGCTCAAGACGCTGCACTTCACCGAGTCGCCCCGGATGAGCACCTACATCACGGCGATGTGCGCCGGGCCGTACCACGAGGTGCGCGACAGCCACGACGGCATCGACCTCGGATACTTCTGCCGCGCGAGCATGGCCGCCCATCTCGACGCCGAGGATCTCAACCTGATCACCAAGCAGGGCTTCGACTTCTTCCACGAGAAGTTCGGCGTGCGCTACCCGCTGCCGAAGTACGACCAGCTCTGGGTGCCCGACTTCAACGCCGGCGCGATGGAGAATTTCGGCTGCGTGACGCACGCCGAGTCGCACTACCTGTTCCGCTCGCAGGTCACCGACTTCGAGTACGAGCAGCGGGCCAACACGATCCTGCACGAGCTGGCCCACATGTGGTTCGGTGACCTGGTCACCATGCGCTGGTGGAACGACCTGTGGCTGAACGAGTCGTTCGCCGAGTGGGCCAGCCACTGGTGCAACACCAACGCGACCCGGTTCACCGAGGCGTGGACGACGTTCCTGTCCATCCGCAAGAACTGGGGCTACCGGCAGGACCAGCTCTCCTCCACCCACCCGGTCTACACCGAGATGCCGGACATGGAGGCCGTCGAGGTCAACTTCGACGGCATCACCTACGCCAAGGGCGCGAGCGTGCTCAAGCAGCTCGTCGCGTACGTGGGTGAGGAGCCGTTCGTGGCCGGGCTGCGGGCCTACTTCGGCAAGCACGCCTGGGGCAACGCCACCTTCGACGACCTGCTCACCGAGTTGGAGGCCGCGTCCGGCCGGGAGTTGCGCAAGTTCGCCGCGCAGTGGTTGGAGACCGCCCAGGTCAACACGCTGCGGCCGGAGGTGACCATCGGCGCGGACGGCACGTACGAGCAGGTGGTGGTGCGGCAGGAGGCGCCGACGGCGTACCCGACGCTACGCACTCACCGGATCGGCGTGGGCCTGTACGACCTGACCGACGGGCGGCTGGTGCGCCGCGAGCGGCACGAGGTGGACGTGACCGGCGAGCGGACCGACCTCGCCGAGCTGCGCGGTGTCCGGGCCGCCGACGTGCTGCTGCTCAACGACGACGACCTGAGCTACACCAAGCTGCGCCTCGACGACAGTTCGATGGCCACGGTGGTGCAGCACATCGGTGGCTTCGAGTCGTCGCTGGCGCGGGCGCTCTGCTGGACCGCCGCATGGGACATGATCCGCGACGCGGAGCTGTCCGCCCGCGACTACGTGGCGCTCACGCTGAGCGGGCTGCCCGCCGAGACCGACATCAACCTGGTCACCGCCACCCTGCGGCAGGCGACCACCGCGCTCACCCTCTACGCCGACCCGTCCTGGGCGCCGACCGGCTGGGCCGACCTGGCCCGTACCGCCCGGGACTCGCTCGCCAACGCGGAGCCCGGCAGCGGGTTCCAGCTCGCCTGGGCCCGTGCGTTCACCTCGGCGGCCCGCTCCGAGGAGGACCTGGCCACGCTGCGCGGCTGGCTGGACGGCACCGGTGCGCCGGCCGGGCTGACCGTGGACACCGAGCTGCGCTGGTCGGTGCTCGCCGCGCTGGTGGCCAACGGTGCGGCCGGTTCCGCCGAGATCGAAGCCGAACTGGCCGGTGACCGCACCGCCAGCGGCGAGCGCGAGGCGGCGTACGCACACGCGCTGGTGCCGACGGCAGACAACAAGGCGGCTGTCTGGGCGTTGCTGACCGGCCCGGACGCCCTGCCCAACTGGCGGCACCGGGCACTGTTGCAGGGCCTCGCCCACCCGGCGCAGGTGGACCTCGTCGCGCCCTACCGGGAGCGGTACTTCGCGGCGGTCAGCCAGGTGTGGGCCACCCGGGACAGCGAGCCCGCGCAGGAGTTCGCGCAACTGGCGTACCCGACCTACCTGGTGGAGGACGACACGGTGGCGGCCACCGACGCGTGGCTGGCCGGTGACGGCCACCCCGGCCCGCTGCGCCGGCTGGTCGCCGAGGGCCGCGACGGCGTCGTGCGGGCGCTCAAGGCCCGTGCGAAGGACGTCCAGAGCGCCTGAGCAGGGAGTACGCGGCCCGGGCCAGCGTGGGTGCGAGCCCGTGCCGGCCCGGGCCATTATGGTGGCGAGAGGAGGTGGACGCGATGGCACAGCCGACTGACGAGTGGCGACCCCCCGCGCGCGCCTGGCGCGAGCAGGACCTGTTCAACCTTCCCGCGGATGGAAACCGCTACGAGATCATCGACGGGAGCCTGCATGTGACCCCACCGGCCGACGACGATCACCACGAACTGGCCGACAGCATCCGGACGGCCATGGGGACTGCGGCACCGGAAGGGTGGCGGATAATTCGTGAGATCGGGCTGGGGCTGCCGGCGGGCAATCTGATCCCGGATATCACGGTGCTCAAGCCAGGCACCCCACGTGGTGTGCGTTGGCATCAACCGGAGGGCGTCAGTCTCGTTGTCGAGGTGGAGTCGCCGACAAGCCGCCGGCATGACCGCTTCACCAAACCCGCTCTCTACGCTGAAGCGGGCATTCCGCACTACTGGCGGGTGGAGCGAGGCGACTTCGGCCCGATCATCTACCGCTACCGCCTCATAAAGGAAGTGCACTACGACTTGGTCGGCACCATCGGTCCGGACGACGCGGTGACCGTGGACGAGCCGTGGACGATGAGGTTGGATCCGAGCGCCTGGCCGCGCTGACTTCCACACCAGCTCACACACGCCTGCACCGGACCATCAGTGTGGAAGATCGTGCTCGAACGTGGAAATCAACGCCGTTGCGTTAGGGCTGTGGACCTTGGAAGGAAAGTGCCCCTGGAGGGGCCGAAATCTTCCAAGATCTCCGCGGGGAGGGTGCTGCGACGGGTCAACCCGCTGCTGACTAACGGGGCTTGTAGATCAAGACGCGGCGAGCAGGAGAATCGCGCCGATCTTGCACATTCTGTCGCTGATTCAAGCGGAAATGCCCCTAATGTCGGGGCAGAAAGTGCAAGATCGGCGCGATGCAGGCTCGGTTGACGAACAGTCATTCCGCCTAACGCAACGGCGTTGACGTGGAAACAGGGGCCTCAGCCGTAGCCGAGGCCCCTGTTTCCTGGATCGAGGGCGATCTTGCGAGTCGTACGGGAAGCAGCTCAGCCCTTGCCGGCGTGGCTGGCGAGCTGGTCGAGGCCGTTGATGATGCCGCCGGCCAGGTCGCCGCCGCTGAACGCACCCGCCATCGAGAGCGCGGCCAGCTTGGCGTACGTGTCGGGGATGCGCTTGCGCGCGTACCGCCCGGTGATGATCTCCAACTGGCGCTGGTTGGGCGACACGGCGATCAGCACCGACTTGTCGGGGTCGGCGAGCTGACGGTGCAGCCGCTGGGCGTGCTCGCGGATCGGCTCGTCGAGACCGCCGACGAAGACCGAGAAGACCAGCCCGGTGCCCTTGTCGGCCAGGCGCAGGGCCTCGTCGATGCGCAGGAGCTGGCGGGTCGAGAAGGGCCCGTCCAGCACCTCGGGCGGATTTCCCGCCTCGGCCTGCTTCTCACCAACGGTCACTTGCGCCTCCGGTTCCACCGGCCGGCGCCTCGACGCTGGCCTGTTCGAGCTTGTGGCTGGTCAGGGCGGGCGCCTGCGCCCCCGCCTCCAGCGCGGTGCCGGCCGAGTCGGCCAGCTGCTCCGGGCGGCCCAGGAACCAGACCGGAGTGAAGTCGAAGGGCCGGCCCGGCCGGTAGCGCTTGGCGCCACCGCCACCGCCGGTGGCACCACCGTGGCTACCGGCGTACGACAGGCCGGCGATGACCAGCACCGCGGCCAACGG
Source organism: Micromonospora sp. NPDC048935 (assembly GCF_043197875.1). Lineage (NCBI taxonomy): Bacteria > Bacillati > Actinomycetota > Actinomycetes > Micromonosporales > Micromonosporaceae > Micromonospora > Micromonospora sp. NPDC048935. The sequence goes on from NZ_JBICTZ010000003.1 coordinate 46,749, forward strand.
GATGCCGACGAAGACCAGCAACGTCTCGGTAACAGACAATCCCAACGCCCCCAGGCGGAAGAAGGACGACCTCGAACAACCGGGTCGGATGGACGATCATGATGTCGACCGCCCGACGCCGTCACCATTCACGTTAGCGGAGTCGACGGCCCGCCAGATTGCGGGGTGCCGATCCCATCCGTCACTGAGGTGTTCCAGTTGCGCAGCGGTCGCGATGAGCCGCGTGTCGTCGCCGTACCGACCGGTGAGCAGCACACCGACGGGCAGGCCGTCGGTCGTGGTGCCAAGCGGCAGGGAGACGCTGGGATCGCCGGTGACGTTGAAGATGGCGCAGTAGGGCGAGAACCGGCGTTGCCTGTCGAAGTCGGCCGCCGGGTCACCATCGGCGGTGAACCAGCCGACGGGTGCCTGCGGGGCGGCCAGGGTGGGACAGAGCAGCAGGTCGCATCCGGCGGTGCGCCGGGCACCGAGGCGGACCTGCGCCTGCAACTCCCCGAGAGTGGCGGCCAGGGTGCCGGCGGAGATCTCGGCGCCCCGGGCCCGCAGCAGCCGGGTCAGCGGCAGCAGGTCCGCCTCCCGCTGTGGCGGGACCGGGGTGAGCGCCAGCACGTACCACAGGATCTCGAACAGCGGCCACGCCGCCGGCCCGAGCGGCGGTGTCACCTCGACCACCTCGTGCCCGGCCGCGGTGAGCAGCGCGGCGGCCCGGTCCACGGCGGCCACGCAGTCGGGGTGCACCGGCTCGTCGGCGAGCATGGGCGTGGTGAACCGGCCGATCCGCAGCCGGCCGGGCTCGGCGCGGCGCGCGGCGGCCAGGTAGCCGCCCGGCGGCGCGCTCGGCGGCAGGTAGGGCTCGCCGGGGACCGGCACGGCCATGACGTCGAGCAGCGCGGCGACGTCGGTGACGGTCCGCCCGAGCGGGCCGCTGGTGGGCAGGCCGAACGCGCCGAAGCCGAGCGGCCCACCGGAGACCAGGCCACGGCTGGGCTTGTAGCCGACGAGGCCGCAGAGCGACGCCGGGATGCGCAGGGAGCCGCCGCCGTCGGAGCCCTGGGCGACCGGGACCAGGCCGGCCGCGACCGCCGCCGCCGCGCCGCCGCTGGACCCACCGGCGGTGTACGCCAGTTGCCACGGGTTGCGGGCCGGGGGCGCGACCCGGCCCTCGGAGTAGAGCGAGCAGCCCAACTCGGAGGTGGTCGTCTTACCGAGGCTGACCAGGCCGGCGGCCTTGATGAACCGGACCACGTCGGCGTCGACCGGCGGGACGAAGTCGACGAACGCGGCCGACCCGAAGGTGGTGCGGATCTCGGCGGTGAGCGTCAGGTCCTTGATCGCGGTCGGCACGCCGTGCAGCGGGCCGCGCTCCTCTGCCGGAACGGCGTCGGCGGCGCGGGCGGCCTGCCGGGCGAGGCCCTCGGTGACGGTGACGAACGCGCCAACGGTGTCGCCGAGCGCCGCCACCCGGCGCAGAGCGTGCTCGACCAGGTCGACGCTGGACAGTTCGCCGCGGGACATCGCGGCGGCCTGCTCCAACGCGGTCAGGTCGTGCGGCTCGGCCATCCCGCCATCCTGCCGGTCGCCGGCCCTCGGCGCAGCCGACACGCGCTGCCCACCGAGAACCGGCGGTCCTCAGCCGCGCAGGAAGCGCAGGGCGTTACCGCCGAGGATCTTGTCGCGTTGGTCGTCGGTGAGGAAGTCGGCCGCGTGCACCACCGCGCCGGCCGGGCGTTCGCCCAACGGGTACGGATAGTCGCTGCCGACCAGCACCCGGTCCTCCCCCAGGGTGTCGACGAGCAGCCGCAGTGCGGGCGGCGCGAAGACCACCGAGTCGACACTGAACCTGTCGACATAGCTGCTGGGCGGGGCGACCGACGCGCCCCGGACCAGGTCGCCGCGGCGGTGCCAGGCGTTGTCGGCACGACCGAGCCAGAACGGGAAGCTGCCACCGCCGTGCGCGAAGCAGATCCGCAGGGTCTCCGGCACCCGGTCGAAGACGCCACCCAGGATCATCGCCAGCACCGACAGGTGCGTCTCGGCGGGCATCCCGGTGAGCCACCGGGCCATCCACCGGTCCAGGCGCGGGCCGCCAGGCATGTCCCACGGGTGGACGAACACCGGCGCGCCCACCTCGGCGCAGTGTTGCAGGAAGGTGACCACCCCGGCGTCGTCCAGGTCCCGGTCGCCGACATGGTTGCCGATCTCCACGCCGACGTGCCCGGCGGCCAGGCTGCGATCCAACTCGACGCAGGCGGCGTCCGGATCCTGGAGCGGCACCTGGCAGAACGGCACCAGTCGGTCGCCCCCGGCCGCGGTGACCTCCAGGGTCAGGTCGTTGAAGATCCGCGCGACCTTCACCGCCTGGTCGGCCGGGCGGTCGTAGCTGAAGAAGACAGGCGTCGGCGAGACCACCTGCACGTCCACGCCGTCGGCGTCCATGTCGGCCAGTCGGCGCGACGCGTCCCAACACTCGGCGCCGACCGGGCGGAACTCCGTCTCCCCCAGCATGATCATGGCGGCGCGCTCCGAGTCGACCCGCAACCAGGGCCAACCCGACCCGCCGCACGCCGCGCCGAGGTCCGGCCATCCCTTCGGTACGACGTGCGTGTGCACGTCCACCACACCTGCGGGCATCAGCCCCTGCCCGGGTGCAGGGTGCCGCAGTTGGCGCAGGTGCGGGCGGCCTCGTCGGCGTAGAACGCCTGGAACACCGGCGGCAGGTCGGCCGCGATGTCGCGGACCTGCAACTCCACCTCGTGCACCTTGTGCCCGCACTCGGGGCAGTACCACTGGAAGGTCTCCAGGGTGCCCTCCTCACGGACCCGCTCCACGACCATGCCGATCGAGCCGGCCTCCGGGCGCTGCGGCGAGTGCGGGGTGTTGCGCGGCAACATCCACATCTGCCCCTCGCGCACGTGCACCGTACGCGGACCCTCCGGGGTCATCAGGTTGATGTGCATGTTGCCCTTGACCTGGTAGAAGAACTCCTCGTACGGGTCCACGTGGAAGTCGGTGCGCTGGTTGGGCCCACCCACCACCATCACGATGAAGTCGTCCCCGCCGGGGAACATCTCCCTGTTGCCCACCGGTGGCTTCAACAGGTGCTGGTTGTCCGCGATCCAACCCGGAAAGCTGAACGGCTCGGCGATCTCACTCACGACTGACCTCCGGAGGGGAGAAGGGCCACGGCCTGGATTTCGATGAGCAGGTGCGGGTGCGGCAACTGGTGCACCGCCACCGTCGTGCGGGTCGGCCCGGACGCGTCGAAGAACTCCGCCCACACCTCGTTGTAACCACCGAAGTCGTTCATGTTGACCAGGTACGACGTCACCTGCACGAGGTCGCCGAGGTCCGCGCCGACCGACCGCAGCAGGTCGCCGATGTTCTCGATGACGGCCCGGGTCTGCACCCGGATGTCGAGGTTCGTCGTACCGAACCCGTCGACCGACACACCGGCGAACGTGTTGTCCGCCCGCCGCGACGACGTACCGGAGACAAAGACGAACCCACCCGCCACCTTGACGTGCGGAAAAGCCCCCCGAGGAGTCGCCTTCCCGGCAACAATCCGAGCAACGCCGCTCATGACCACCCACCCCCAGCCGGCACCGGCGCGACGACAGAGACCAGGTCAGGGGTTCCGGGCAGCCCGACCGGCGCAGGGATCAAGCCTGACCGCCCGGAGCCGGTCGGGCTGCCCGGAACCCCCACGCCGATCACCGGCACGCTCGCAAAGACGCCGTGCCGAGTTTCTCGACGACCGCGCGGACATGGGCACCGGGACGCAGCGGCACCGCCGCGGTCGCGGCACCGGCCAGGAAGACCCAGCCGGACTCCAACCGCACCCCGTGCCGGCCCGCCAGCCGGATGCCCTCGTCGAGCGCCCGGCGCGGATCGCCGAGGATCGCCGCCGTCGAGCCGACCTGCGCCACCCGACCGTCGACCTCCAGCAGCACGCCCAGGTTGTCCAGGCCGTCGGGCACCGGCGACCATGGGCCGATCACGAACGCGGCGGCCGAGGTGTTGTCGGCGATCACGTCCGGCAGCGAGAAGCGGAAGTCCGCGTACCGGGAGTCGATCAGCTCGATGGCCGGGGCGACCGCGCGGACCGCGCTGGCGAAGTCGCCGACCGGCTCACCCGGATCGGGCAGCCGGTCCAGCAGGAACGCCACCTCCGGCTCGACCCGGGGATGGATGTACGCGGCCGGGTCGACCACACCGCCGTCGGACACCCGCATCGCGTCGGTGAGCCGCCCCCAGATCACCTCGTCCACGCCGACCTGGGCCATCTTCGCCCTGCTGGTCAGCCCCATCTTCAGCCCGACCAGCCGCTCACCGCGTTCCAACCGGCGCTGCACAAGCGCGGCCTGCACGCCGTACGCGGTGTCCACGTCGAGGCCGGTCTCGGCGGCGAGCTGCGGGATCGCGGTGGCCGTGTCGGCCGCCGCGCCCAGCCTGTCGGCGATCCCCGTGACGTCCGGTCCGATCATGCTGAGCCACCTTCCGTTCGCGACTGCGGGGCTCGCAAACCCGGCTCACTCCTCGCGCTCACAGCCTGCTCCTTGCCGGCCAGGTCGAGTGCCACGTCCACGATCATGTCCTCCTGGCCGCCGACCATCCGGCGTCGGCCCAGCTCGACCAGGATCGACCGGACGTCCACGCCGTACTTCGCGGAGGCCCGTTCGGCGTGCCGCAGGAAGCTGGAGTAGACCCCGGCGTACCCCAGGGAGAGCGTCTCCCGGTCCACCTGGACCGGCCGGTCCTGCAACGGGCGGACGATGTCGTCGGCGGCGTCCATCAGCGCGAACACGTCGCAGCCGTGCTTCCAGCCGTGCAGCTCGGCGACCGCCACGAAGACCTCCAGCGGCGCGTTGCCGGCTCCCGCGCCCATGCCGGCGAGGGAGGCGTCGACGCGGACGGTCCGGCCGTGGGGTGCGTCCGGGCCGACCGGCGCGGACCCGGTGATGCGGCCGTGTTCGACCGCGAGCACGCTGTTGGCCACGCCGAGCGACAGGTTGTGGTGCGCGTGGATGCCGATCTGCGTGTCCGGGTCGAGGACCTGCCGGTACGCGTCGACCCGCTGCGCCACGTCGGACATCAGCAGCCGGCCGCCGGAGTCGGTGACGTAGACGCAGTGCGCCCCGTACGACTCCATGAGCTTGGCCTGCCCGGCGAGCCCGGCCGGATCGTTCATGTGCGACATCATCAGGAACCCGGAGACGTCCATGCCGTTCTCCCGGGCCCAGGAGATGTGTTGGGCGGAGATGTCCGCCTCGGTGCAGTGGGTGGCGATGCGGACGCTTGTCACCCCGAGCGCCTTCGCCGCCCTCAGGTCGGCGATGGTGCCGATGCCGGGCAGCAGCAGGGTGGTCAGTTTCGCGTTCGTCATCACCTCGGCGGCGGCGGAGATCCACTCGGCGTCGCTGGCGGCGCCGTGGCCGTAGTTGACGCTGGAACCGGCGAGCCCGTCGCCGTGTGCCACCTCGATGGCGGCCACCCCGGCGGCGTCCAGCGCGGCGGCGATGGTGCGCACCTGCCCGACGGTGTACCGGTGGGCGATGGCGTGCATGCCGTCGCGCAGCGTCACGTCCTGGATGTACAGGTCGGTCATGGCGCGACCACCTCCGGAGAACGCCTGGCGACCAGCCGCTCCGCGGTGCGCAGCGCGGCGGAGGTCATGATGTCCAGATTGCCGGCGTACGCCGGCAGGTAGTGCCCGGCTCCGGAAACCTCCAGGAAGACCGACACCTGCAACGCGGTGAGCTGCCGCCCGAGCGTCGGCAGGTACGCCTCGACCCGGTCGAACTGCACGTCCTGCTTGAGGCGGTAGCCGGGAACGTACTCCTGGACCGTCGCCACCATGTCCACCACCGAGGCGGCGATGGCGGCGCGGTCGGCGTCGGCGTCGGGGCAGAGGCAGTAGACGGTGTCGCGCATCAGCAGCGGCGGGTCCGCCGGGTTCAGCACGATGATCGCCTTGCCCCGTTCGGCCCCGCCGACCACCTCGATGGCCCGCGCCGTGGTCTCGGTGAACTCGTCGATGTTGGCCCGGGTGCCCGGCCCGGCCGAGCGGGAGGCGATGGACGCGACGATCTCCCCGTACGCCACCGGGGTGACCCGGCGCACGGCCGCGACGATCGGCACCGTGGCCTGCCCGCCGCAGGTCACCATGTTGACGTTCGGTTCGTGCAGGTGCTCGTCGAGGTTGACCGGCGGCACCACGTACGGGCCGAGCGCGGCCGGGGTCAGGTCGATCACCGTCCGGCCGTGCGCGCGCAGCACCTCGTCGTGGCGTCGGTGCGCGCCGGCCGAGGTGGCGTCGAAGACCAGCTCGACGTCGGCGAACTCGGGCATCGCCACGAGCCCGTCCACGCCGTCCGCGGTGGTGGCCACGCCGAGGCGGCGGGCCCGGGCCAGGCCGTCGGAGGCCGGGTCGATGCCGGCCATCGCCACCATCCGCAGGCTGTCGCTCAGCCGCAACACCTTGACCATCAGGTCGGTGCCGATGTTGCCGGAACCGAGCACCGCCACGCCGACGCTCATGCCGACACTCCGCTTCGCTCCATGCCGCCCTGAGCGTTCACAAACCTGCGCCAATGATTCACTCGCTGACGCTCACTCATGCCGACTCCCCTCGGGTGAAGGCGGTCCGCACCGAGCCGAGCCCGGAGATCCGCGCCTCGTACGCGGCGCCCGGGGTGACCGGCACCATCGGGCCGAGCGCCCCGGAGAGCACCACGTCCCCGGCGCGCAGCGGGTCACCGGCGCGGGCGAGCGTGTCGGCCAGCCAGTGCAGGGCGTGCAGGGGGTTGCCCAGGCAGGCCGCGCCCGCACCCACCGAGACCGGCTCACCGGCGTGCTCCAGCACCATCCCGCACAGTCGCAGGTCCACGTCGGCGAGTCGGCGCGGGGTGGTGCCGAGCACGAAGAGCCCGCTCGACGCGTTGTCCGCGATGGTGTCCACGATGGAGATGTCCCAGGCCGCGATCCGCGAGTCGACGATCTCGATGGCCGGCAGCACGTGGTCGACCGCGCGGATCAGGTCGACCGTGGTGAGCTGCGGATTCGGGAGATCCTTGTCGAGCACGAACGCGATCTCCGCCTCGACCCGCGGTTGGAGCAGCCGGTCGATGGCCACCTCGACGCCGTCGCCGACCGCCATGGCGTCGGTCAGCATGCCGAAGTCGGGCTGGAACACCCCGAAGGTCTCCTGCACCGCCCGCGACGTCAGCCCGATCTTCGCGCCGACCCGGCGTTCGCCCCGGCCCTGCCAGGCCCGCGCCTGGAGCTGCTGCACACGGTACGCGGACTCGACGTCGCCCTCCGGCAGCAGCCGCCCGCGCAGCGGCGGGCACGGTCTGCCGGTGCTGCGGGCGTCGGCCAGCTCCCGGTTGGCGGCCTCGATGTCAGCGTCCATGCCCGCTCCCTCGCTGCGGCTGATCACGACAGGTCCACGCAGACGTTCGTGAGTTCGGAGTAGAAGTTCAGCGAGTGCACGCCGCCCTCCCTTCCGATGCCGGACGCCTTCACCCCGCCGAACGGGGTGCGCAGGTCCCGCAGGAACCACGTGTTGACCCAGACGATGCCGGCGTCCAGCCGGGCACCGGCCCGGTGCGCGACGCCCACGTCCCGGGTCCACACGCTGGCGGCGAGGCCGTACTCGGTGCCGTCGGCCAGGGCGTACGCCTCGTCCTCGGTGTCGAACGGCGCCACGTGCACCACCGGGCCGAAGATCTCCTCGCGGTTGGTGCGGGCGTCCGGGCCGAGCCCGGTGAGCACCGTCGGCTGCACGTACGATCCGCCGTCGCGGGCGTCGCCGAAGGTGGGCGTGCCGCCACCGGTCAACACCTCGGCGCCCTCGGCGCGGGCCAGCTCGTACGCGCCGAGCACCTTCGCCCGGTGCTGGTGGGAGATCAGCGGCATGGTGGCGGTGGCCTCGTCGGTCGGCCACCCGTACGCCAGCTCACCGGCCCGCTTCGCGAGCCGGGTGGTGAACTCCGCGAAGACCGGACGCTGCACGTAGATGCGTTCGGTGCAGAGGCACACCTGCCCGCCGTTGGTGAAGCTGGACCGCATCGACCCGGCCACCGCCGCGTCCAGGTCGGCGTCGGCGAACACCAGGCCGGCGTTCTTGCCGCCCAGCTCGAAGCTCACCGCCTTCACGCCGTCGGCGGCGGCCCGCATGATCGCGCCGCCGGTGGCCGACTCGCCGGTGAAGGTGATCGCGTCCACGCCCGGGTGCCGGGTGAGAAACTCGCCGGCCGAGTCCGGCCCGAACCCGTGCACCAGGTTGAACACCCCGGCCGGTACACCGGCGGCGGCCATCACCTCGGCGAGCAGCGTCGCCGAGGCGGGCGTCTCCTCGCTGGGCTTGACCACCACGGCGTTGCCGCAGGCCAGGGCCGGGGCGACCTTCCAGGTGAGCAGCAGCAGCGGCAGGTTCCACGGCACGATGACCGCGACCACACCGACCGGCTTGCGCAGCGCGTAGTTGAGCGCCCGACCGCCGGTCGGGGTGACAGTCGTGAACGACTCGGTGGGCGCGGTCGCCACGATCTCCGCGAACGCCCGGAAGTTCGCCGCCCCGCGCGGGATGTCCAGGGTGCGGGCCTGGGCGATGGACTTGCCGGTGTCCGCGACCTCGGCGGTGACCAGGTCGTCGAAGCGGCGCTCCAACTCGTCGGCGACCCGGCGCAGCACCTCGGCGCGTTCCCGCTCGCCCATCCGGCCCCACGGCCCGCGCAGCGCGGCCCGCGCGGCGGCCACCGCATCGTCCACGGTGGACCTCGACGCCTCGACCACCTCGAAGACCTGCTCCCCGGTCACCGGGCTGGCCTTGGGAAACGTCGGACCACCGTCGACGAACTCGCCGCCGACGAAGTTGCGCAACCGCTGCGGGCCGGCCGGCGCGTGGCCGGTCATCAGTCGCGGATCCCACCGACCGGTCATGCGCGCCTCCCTCGACTCACGGCAGCACCGATCGCGCCGACCAGCAGCAGCGCGGCCCCGCCGGCGACCGCCCCGAGCACTCGGTGCTGTCGACGCACCCGGCGGCGCACCTCCGCGTACGGAGTGGTGGAGAAGGACACCAGCTCGTACTGCGAAACGTACCGGCCCGGCAGTGCTCGCTCCAGCGCGTGCTCCACCCGCCGCCGCGCCTGGAAGACCGGTGAGGCCACCCTGTCCCGCATCTCCACGAAGTTGGTGAGCGCCATCGTCGCGATGGCCTCGGCGTTCTCCTGGCGGCGTCGCTGGAACAGCGGCAGCGCGGCCAACCAGTCGTCGGCGCACTCGTCCAGGCAGCGGTCCAGCTCGACCACGTCCTCGAAGGCGCAGTTGGCGCCCTGACCGTAGAACGGCACGATCGCGTGCGCCGCGTCGCCGAGCAGGCCGACCTTCCCGAACACCTGCCACGGGGTGCAGCGAACCGTGCCGAGCACGCCCACCGGGTTGTGCCGGTAGTCGTCGACCAGGTTCGGTGCCAGCGGGATGACGTCCGGGTAGTGCCTGGCGAAGTGCTCCTCGATCGCCGCCGGGTCGTCCAGGGCCGCGAAACTCCCGGCGCCCTCGTTGGGCCAGAACAGCGTGCAGGTGAAGGAGCGGTCCGGGTTGGGCAGGGCGATCATCATCGAGGTGCCGCGCGGCCAGATGTGCAGCGCGTCCTCCTCCAGCGCGAAGTCCCCGCCCAGCGGCGGGATCGTCAGCTCCTTGTAGCCGTAGTCGAGGTAGTCCACGCTCTCGTCGAGCAGCCCGTACGCGAGCAGTTGCCCGCGTACCGCCGAGCCGGCGCCGTCGGCGCCCAGCACGACCGACGCCTTGGCGGCGACCGGGCCCTGCGGGGTCTCGAAGCTCAGGGTGCCGTCGGTCGGGTCGAGCCCGACCAGCCGGTGGTCGAAGACGACCCGCACCCCGGGCAGCGCCGCCGCCTCGTCCAGCAGGGCGTTGTTCAGCGCTCCCCGGCTGATCGAGTTGATCGCCCGGTCACCGGCCGCGCTGTACGACTGGAACTGCTGCTCCCCCTCGACCGGGTGGATCATCCGGCCGCGCATCGGCAGTGCGTCGGTCAGCACCTGCTCGGCCAGCCCGATCCGGCGCAGCGCGTCCAGACCGCGCTCGGACAGCGCCAGGTTGATCGAGCGACCGCGCTCGGCCGTGCCGGCACGCGGGTCGGACCGGCGCTCGTAGAGGGCCACCGGATAGCCACGCCGGGCCAGGAAACAGGCGGCCAGACAACCGGCCAACCCGGCACCGATGACCGCGATCTCGTCGCGCCGCTTCGTCATGGGTTCACCTTCCCCACGGTCGCCGCCAGCGCGGCGGCGGCCCGCCAGCAGTCGTGGTACGTGGAGTAGATCGGCACCGGGGCGAACCGGACGACGTCCGGCTCCCGGGCGTCGGCGATGACGCCGTGCTCGTACCGCAGGCGTTTGGTCAGCTCGGCGGCGCTGCCCTCGCCGATGCGGACCGAGAGTTGGCAGCCCCGCCGGGCCGGGTCGCGCGGGGTGACCACGCGCAGCGGCCGGTCGACGGTGACCTCGTCCAGCAGCGACTCCAGCCAGCCGGTGAGCCGCAGGCTGCGGGCCCGCAACGCGGTCATGCCGACCGCGTCGAACAGCTCCAGCGAGGTACGCACCGGGCCCATCGCGAAGATCGGCGGGTTGGAGACCTGCCATGCCTCCACGGTGGCCGGTGGCCGGGACACCGGGGTCATCTCGAACCGGGTGGCCGCCGCGGTGCTCCACCAGCCCTCGAAACGGGGCAGGTCGGGGTCGCCGAGGTGCCGCTCGTGCACGAACACGCCGGCCAGCGCACCCGGGCCCGAGTTCAGGTACTTGTAGGAACACCAGGCGGCGAAGTCGACGTCCCAGTCGTGCAGGGCCAGCGGCACGTTGCCGACGGCGTGGGCCAGGTCCCAGCCGACGACCGCGCCGGCGGCCCGGCCGGCGGCCGTGATCGCCGGGATGTCCAGCAGCTCGCCGGTGAGGTAGTTGACCCCGCCGAGCAGCACCAGCGCCACCCGGTCGCCCTCGGCGGCCAGGTAGTCGGTCACGTCCTCGGTGCGCAGGGCGTCCTCACCGGGGCGCGGACGCAACCGGACCACCGTGTCGTCCGGGTCCAGGCCGTGGAACCGGGCCTGACTGCGCACCGCGTAGCTGTCCGAGGGGAACGCGGCGTCCTCGATGACGATGCGGGTGCGCACGCCGGAAGGCCGGTAGAAACTCACCATCAGCAGGTGCAGGTTGACCGTGAGCGAGTTCATCACCACGGTCTCCGCGGGCCGGCCGCCGACCAGTCGGGCCGCCGGCGCGGTCAACAGCTCGTGGTACGGCAACCAGGGTCGTTGCGCCTCCAGGTGCCCCTCGACGCCGAGCCGCCCCCAGGCGTCCAGGTCGGCGAGGAGTTCGTCGCGGGTGGCCCGGGGTTGCAGGCCGAGCGAGTTGCCGGCGAGGTACGCGGCCTCGGGGTGGTCGCCGCCGTCGGCCGGCGGCACGTGGAACAGGTGCCGGTGGCCGGGGTCGGCCTCGTCGAGACGGTGCGCCTCGGCCTCGCCTCCGGTGAGGCGGTGCGCCTCGGCCTCGCCTCCGGTGAGGCGGTGCGCGTCTTGTTCTGGGGTGTGCATGTCTCGCTCTCCGGTCACATCGCGGTCCGGGCCGACCACAGCTCCGGGAAGACCACCCGGGACATGCTGCGCTGCAACCACGCCAGCCCGGCGGAGCCGCCGCTGCCGACCTTGGCTCCCATCGTCCGCTGCACCGCCTTGACGTGGTTCCAGCGCCAGTCGCCGAACTCCTCGGCGACGCCGCTGAGCGCCTCGCCGAGCAGACGCAGGTGGTTGTCCGGGCCGTGGTCGTCGTAGATCCGTACCCAGGCCGCCTCGACCAACGGGTGCGGGTCGTGCTCGACTGCCACGTCCCGGGCGAGCAGGTCGGCGGGGAGGTCGAAGCCGCGTCGGGCGAGCAGTGCGAGCACGTCGTCCCAGAGGCTCGGGGCGGCCAGCGCCGCGCTCAACTCGGCGTGCACCTCGGCCTGCCGGCGGAACGGGCGGATCAGCGTCGCGTCGCGCAGCCCGAGCAGGAACTCCAACTGCCGGTACATCGCCGACTGGAAACCGGACGCCTCGCCGAGCAGGTTGCGGAACCTGTTGAAGTCGGCCGGGCTCATCCAGCGCAGCCCCTGCCAGGCGGCGTTGAGCCCCTCCAGGTGCAGCTTGGCGCGGCCCAGCGGGGCCAGCGCCTCCCAGACCTGGTCGGCGCGGATCAACCGCTGGGTCTCCCGCAGCTCGTGACAGGTCAGCCCGAAGTACAGCTCCATGATCTGGCTGACCATCAGGAAGGACATCTCGCCCGGGTCGCTGCTGAGCGGGTGCTGCATCTTGTGCAGGGCGCTGGCCTGCACGTACGCGTCGTACGGCACCATGTCGGCGAACTCCAGGGTCGGCTCGCCACCGGTGCGCGCCGCCTGCGCGGCACGCTGGCCGGGGGTCACCGGTTGCACCGTGGCACGGCGGTTCGGCGCCCGCCGTTCCGTCTGATCCACCATCTCGTCTCCCTCCCCCGGACTGGCCGACGCCATGATCTCGCGGTCGGATCGGCCTGCGGAATGCCGAATCAACGGCGCTCACCGCCTTCACCTGGCAAACCGAAGGCAACTAGGCGAAGTTGGTTCACGAAAGTAAGGTCTGAGCGTGGACGACATGGACTGGGCGCTGCTGCGCGAGTTGCAGGCCGACGCGCGGCTCTCGTTCAGCGAGTTGTCCCGGCGGGTGCACCTGTCCCCACCGGCCGTCGCGGAACGGGTTCGCCGGCTGGAGGAGGCCGGGGTCGTCACCGGCTACCACGCCCATGTCGACCTGACCCGGGCCGGCCGCACCGTGGTCGCGCTGATCCGGATGTCCTGCTACGGCGCGCGCTGCATCCTGCACGACCCGGCCGTGACCGACTGGCCGGAGATCCTGGAGATCCACCGGATCACCGGCGACGCGTGCAGCATGCTGAAGGTGGCCGCCGGCTCGATCGGCGACTTCGAGGCGGTCATCGACCGGCTCGCCCCGTACGGCCAACCGTCGAGCACGATGGTCCTCTCCTCCCCGCTGGGCTGGCACCCCATCACCCCCCTGCCCTCGCCCCGTCGCGGCTGACCCGGGTTTGGCCCCGAGCCAGCGGGAAAGCAGCGCGTGCCCGTGGGACGCCCTTCCTTCCGTCCGGAGTGCCGCTGTGCGGCGCGGAGGCGGAAAGAGGGGCGGAGGTTCCGGCGGTCGTCGCCGGTTGGGGGGACATCATGCAGGCAATCCGCACGATCAACCGCGCGCTCTCGTCCGCACTGGCACTTGTCGCGCTGGTCGGGGCGTTCGTCCTGATGTCGGCCGCGTCGGCGCGTGCCGGTGAGAACATCTTCGTCGAGGTGGCGCCGAACAGCGTCCAGGCCGGCAGCCGGGTCAGCATCAAGGCGAGCTGCGACAACGACAACAACAACCGCAGGTCCAGCGTGCACTCCGACGCGTTCGGGTCCGTGACGCTCAAGCCGGACAGGGGCTTCCTGACCGGACAGGCCACCATCGCGCGGGATAAACCGGCCGGTGACTACCCGGTCGACCTGCGCTGCGACAACGGCCAGACGGCCTCGACCACGCTCACCGTGCTGAACATGGCCTCACCGAGCAAGGGACCCGCGACCGGGGGTGGCGGAACGGCGGGCGGTCGCGGCACCGGCTCACTGTTGGTGCTCGGCGGGGTGGCACTTGTCGCCACGGCCGTCGCACTCGGGATGGCCGGTGGCCGACGTCGGAGTGGAGCCGGCTCCTGAGCCGGGTGACCCATGACCCGCAGATCCGCGCGTACGCGGTCGGAGCACCGCGCCCGCCTCCGGGCCGGTGCGGCGCTGCGCGCCTCCGTACGACTGCTGGTCCGTGTCTCCGGTCGGTTGGGTCGGGCCGCCGGGCAGGCCGGGTCGGCAAGTGTCGCCACCCCGGATCCGGCCGCCGGTGCGCTGCCACCGAGCCGCCCGACCGGGTCGCGGTCGTTCCGACCCCGTTTCGGTACGGGTCCGGGGCTGCCGGTGCTGGCCATCGCCGCGGTGATGGTGCTGATCGTGGCGATGCTCGGTGTCGAGCAGGTGACCGGCATGAGCCTGCTGCCGGACCGGCTCAGCGCCGGATTCCGACCGCCGCCGAAGAAGTTCCCGGTGTTGGCGGCGAGCCCTCCGACAAGCCTCGCCATTGACAAGATCGACCTGCGGGCGCCCGTGCACGAGGTGGGCATCGCCCCGGACGGCACGATCGCCGTGCCGGACGCGGCCCGCGCCCAGGAGGCCGGCTGGTACGACCAGGGCCCCACCCCCGGCCAGTACGGCCCGGCGGTGATCGTCGGGCACGTCGACACGACGAGTGGGCCGGCGGTCTTCCACCAGCTCCGCGAACTGCGCGACGGCGACCAGATCGAGGTCACCCGCACCGACGGCAGCGTGGCGGTCTTCGAGGTGAACTCGGTGGAGAAGTTCGACAAGGGCAGCCTGCCGGTGGACGAGGTGTACGGCGACTTCAGCCGCCCGAGCCTTCGGCTGATCACCTGCGGTGGTCAGTGGGTCGGCGGCGAGACCGGCTACTCGGACAACGTGGTGGTGTTCGCCTCGCTGGTCAAGGCGCGTCCAAGCGGCTGACCATCGTCGATGTAGTCGGCGAGCCGGGCGGCCCCGGTGAGCATCGCCCGGCCGCGCTCGGTGAGCCGTTGCCGCCACCGACCCAGCGACGCGGCGAGTGCCTCGGTGCCGCCCGCGCCGCGCACCTGACCCAGCACTCCGGCGATGTGGTCGAGCCGGTACCCGCCACGGCGCAGCAGGTGGGCCAACTCGGCGTCGCGGACGTCGTCCGGGAGGTAGACCCGGTAGTGGGTCACCGGATCGCGCACCGGCCGCAGCACCCCGGCCCGCTCCCACTTTCGCAGCGTGGCCGGCCGTAGACCGAGGCGGTGGGCCAGCACGCTGATCGGCACGGCCTTCTGGCTCTGCGGTTGTGGTCTCGTCGCGCTGAGCGCCGCCACCGCCGACTCGACCGCGTCCAGGGTCTCCCGGTCGCGCTGGAGCAGGGCATGCCCCTCGTCGATGGTCCGCAACGCCGTGTCCGTCTCGCCCCGGTTGACGGCCCGCATGATCTCGCCGCTGGCCGCGTGGCCGTGGCCCGGGATCAGCGCGAGGTAGGCACTCAACGCCCTGGCGTGGATCTCGGTGAACCGGCGGTAGCCGTTCGCCGTGCGCGGGGCCGGCGGCAGGACGCCGTCTCGTTCGTAGTTGCGGACGGCCTGCGCGGAGAGACCGTGGGCGCGCGCGAGGTCGACCGGGCGGCGTACCCCGGCGTTTGAGGGTTTTGTGGCTGTCACCCGTGCTCCATCGCTGCCAAGCCTCAAAGGGTAGTTCAACGATACGGTTTATGGAATGCCAGCCTTTCTCGACCTGCTCGCGGCTTCCCCGGACCTGCTCGCGCTCGGTGAGCCGACGCACGGCGAGTCCGCCTTCCTGCAACTGCGCAACGACGCCTTCATGTCGCTGGCCGGGCACGGCTACCGGTCGATCGCCCTGGAGAGCGACCGGGCGGCCGGGCTGATTGCCGACGAGTTCACGCAGGGCGGCTCCGTGCCTCTCGACCGGGCGCTCTCCGAGGGGTTCAGCCACGACTTCGGCACCGCGCCGGCCAACCGCGACCTCCTGCTGCGGATGCGGGAGTGGAACGCGCAACGGTCGGCTGCGGAACGCCTGACGTTCCACGGCTTCGACGCACCCCTGGAACTCGCCAACGTCCCGAGCCCCCGGCATCACCTCACCCGGGTCTGCGACTTCCTCGGCCTGGACCGGTCCGCCGAGATCGACGACCTGGTCGGGGACGAGGCCCGGTGGAGTGACACGGCCGCGATCTGGGAGCCGGGCCGGTCGGTGGGGCGCTCGACCGACGCCGGAAGACTGCGGGTGCTCGCCGACGACCTCCTGACCGAGTTGTACCTGCGGGCACCCGGGAAGGCTGCCGGCTGGCCGGCGGCGTTCGTGCACGCGACGTCCGCGGTCGCCCTGCTGCGCTACCACGCCGCGGCCGCCGCCCCACTGGCGCAGGAGGAACGCTTCGTCCACCTGGCCGCGGTCCGGGACGCGCTGATGGCCGAGAACCTGCTCGCGATCCGGGCCGCCGAGGCACACCGCGGGCCCACGCTTGTCTTCGGGCACAACACGCACCTCCAGCGCCACCCGGGCACGATGACGCTGGCCGGCACCGAGGTGTCGTGGGCCGGTGCCGGCGCGATCGTCGCGTCGCTGTTGGGCGACCGGTACGCGGTGATCGTCGGCAGCCTGGGCGCGAGCCCGGCGCTCGGCATCGGGGCGCCCGCCGCCTCGACCTACGAGGGCAGACTCCAGCAGGAGACGGACCTCCCCCGGTACCTGCCGGCGTCCGACATCGGGCCGGCCGAGCGGCGGACGCACGACTACCGCTACTTCCCGCTGGACCGGGCCGCCATCGAACACGCCGACGCGGTCCTGCACATCCCGACCGGTGTCGACGCGGCCGTGCTGGCCGATCGGATCGTCGCGCTGCCCGGCGTCGAGCAGGTCGTGGCGAGTGCGGAGAACGGATCACCCGAGGCGGCCTGGGGCGACCGGTTCTTCTTCGTCGGGCCGGGCCGCCGGCAGCCGTTCGCCACAATCGTCGAGCACGACGTGCCCGGCTTCGACGAGGCCGCACAGTTGGACCGCCCCGGTGTCTTCCGCCTCAACCTGGACCTGGGTCGGGACGAGTTCGAGCGATGCTTCGGCTTCCCGCCCAAGGCGTTCGACGACCACCGGGACGAGTTCGACTTCGCCCGGCTCGACACCCTCACGCCGCACCGGGGCTACGCGCTGCACGGCTTCGCCAGCGTCGTCATGCCCGGCCCGCACCTGCTGCCCGAGATCGATCGGCTGTTGGCTGTCGCACACGCTCGGGCAGTCGACCGCCACGAGCGGGCCGCGCGCCGGGCAACCGACAAGCAGGACTGAGCCAGCGCCGCTGGTCAGGCAGCGGCTTCCGGCTCCCGCAGGTCCAGCCAGTCGGCCCAGCGCGGGTCGGGAGCGCGGTGCCCGAGCACCCGCCAGGCGGTGCCCTTCGGCGCGGCGGGCAGCGCGTGCAACCGCCACCCCATCTCCGCCGGCGTCTTGTCGCCCTTGGTGTGGTTGCACCTGGCGCATGCGGCGACCACGTTCTCCCAGGCGTGCCGGCCACCCCGGCTGCGGGGAAAGACATGGTCGATGGTCTCGGCCGGGCCCCGGCAGTAGGCGCACCGCCACCCGTCCCGGGCGAAGATCGCCCGTCGGGACAGCCCGACGTGCGTGCGGTACGGCACGCGGACGAAGCGGGTCAGCCGGACCACGGACGGCACCGGCAGCGCGTCACGAGCGCTGTGCAGGATGCCGTCACCATCTGCGACGCAGACCGCCTTGGCGGAGAGAACGAGGATCGCGGCGCGGCGCACCGACACGACACACAGCGGCTCGTAGGTGGCGTTGAGGACCAACGCGCCGGAGCCCACCGTGGGTCGTATGTCAGGCATCGCGATCACCCTCCCGGTTCAGCGGTTGCTGCGGACCGCCGCCGACCGGGGCCGGGCACGCCGGCCCACACGGTCGACGCCGAGCCGATCACCGACGTCCGTTGCGCCAATAGTCCCTGATCGGACCCCGGATTGCACGCACTAATCCGGGGCCGGGTACGAAGCTCTCTCCCGCACCTGTCACGATGGCCGGTTCGCCCCGTTCCGGCCCTGCCCTCGGCGGTAGGTCACCCGGCCGGTGGGTCGGCGGTGGGCGGCCGGGCTCCTTGCGGTACGAAGACAGGGTGAGTGCCGCCAGCGTGACGCCCCTTGCCCTGTCCACCGTCGGGTCGGTGAACTGCCAGGGCAGTTCCTCCTGCGAATTCCTGTACAGAATGACCAGGTCGGCCTGGTTCGCCGAGGGCAGTTACTGGATCCTGCTCAAGCCGCTGCGGGTGCTGCTGATCCTGGCGCTGGCGATGGTGGCCCGCTGGGCGGTGCACCGCACGCTCAACCGGCTGGTTCGCACGACGACCGACGGTGCGGTGCCGACCATGCTGCGACCGCTGCGTGAGCGGGTGCCCAGCACCGCGGTCGATCCGACCGAGTTCGTGCCCGAGCGACGACGGCAGCGGGCCGAGGCGATCGGCTCGGTGTTGCGCAGCCTGACCACCGCGTTCGTCTTCGGCATCGCCCTGCTGATGATCCTGCGCGAGTTCAGTTTCGACCTGGCTCCGCTGCTGGCCAGCGCGGGGATCGCCGGCGTCGCGTTGGGCTTCGGCGCGCAGAGCCTGGTCAAGGACCTGATCGCCGGCCTGTTCATGCTGATCGAGGATCAGTACGGCGTGGGCGACAACGTCGACCTGGGCGAGGCGATGGGCGTGGTCGAGTCGGTCGGGCTCCGGGTCACCACCGTGCGCGACGGTCGCGGGGTGCTCTGGTACATCCGCAACGGCGAGATCATCCGGGTGGGCAACAAGAGCCAGGGCTGGGCCCTCGTGGTGGTGGACCTGCCGATCGGGTTCAACAGCACCGAGGAGGCCACCGCCGTCCTGCGCACCGCCGCCGCCTCGGTCGCGGTGGACCCGGAACTGTCGCCGGAGATCGTCGAGGCGCCGGAGGTGCTGGGTGTCGAGCAGGTGACGGTGGACGGTGCGGTCATCCGGACGGTGGTGAAGACGACCGCGGACGGGCAGTTCGCGGTGGGCCGGGAGTTGCGTCGGCGGCTGGCGGAGGCACTGGAGAACTCGGGGATCACGGCACAGATCGCGGCGGCCCGCATCTATCCCGGGCTGCCGACCCGGCCGTTGCCCGAGGGTGAGACCGGTCAGGGCGGTGCCACCTGACCCACCCCGCCTTGTCCTCGGATTCGGGGGTCGCGAGCCACCCGGCCCCTCAGGTATCGTCCGTTCGTTCAGTCGGGGAAACGACGAATGACCCGTTCGGCCTAGATAGTTGTCAGACGATCGGGCAGAATCCGGAGCACGCGTTCCCGCCAAAACGTGATCACAACCTCGCTGATCCGTAGATCTGACGAGCGCTTCCGGCCGGGCTGCCACGAGCGGCCGACCCGGAGGCCGATGGAGGCGACGGTGTCCGACGAGCGACCTTCTGCGGAAGACCCCGCCACTTTTCGCGAAGTGTTCGCCCAGCAGGAGTTTCGCGCCGTCTTCACGGCGGGCGCTCTTTCCTGGGTCGGTGACTACGTCGCGAAGGCCGCCGTCACCCTGCTCGTCTACCAGAAGACCGAGTCGGTGGGGCTCTCCGCGGTTGCCTTCGCGGTCAGTTTCCTGCCCTGGTTGCTCGGTGGTCCGGTGCTCGCCGCACTCGCGGAGCGGTACCCGTACCGGCGGGTGATGGTGGCGTGCGACCTCATCCGGATGGCGCTGATGCTGCTCATCGCCATCCTGGAGCTGCCGTACCAGGCGGTGCTGGTGCTCATCTTCGCCGCCACGCTGGCCAACCCGCCGAGCCAGGCGGCCAAGTCGGCGTTGATGCCGCAGATGCTCGCCGGAGACCGGCTGGTGCTCGGGCTGTCGCTGAACGCCAGCGTGGGGCAGGCGGCCCAGATCGTCGGGTACGTGCTCGGTGCCGCCGTCGCCTCGATCGACCCGCAGGTCGCGCTCCTGTTCAACGCGGCCACGTTCGGCGTCTCGGCGCTACTGGTCCGCTTCGGCGTGCGCGACCGCCCGGCGGTGCCGAACCCGGCGCACCGCAGCCACCTGCTCCAGGAGACCCGTCAGGGTTTCGCCATCGTGTTCGGCACACCGGTGCTGCGGGCGATCGCGGTGCTGGTGTTCAGCGCGATGCTCTTCTCGATCCTCCCCGAGGGGCTGGCCGTCGGCTGGGCCAACGAGGAGGGCGGCGGCGGCTTGAGCGCGAGCACGGCCCAAGCGGTGATCATGGTGGCCGGCCCGGTCGGCTTCATCCTCGGCGGGTTGCTGGTGAGCCGCCTGTTCGGCCCGGCCCGCCGGCTGAAGCTGATGCGCCCGCTCGCGGTGCTCGCCCCGCTGATGCTGGTGCCGACGTTGTTCGATCCGCCACCGCTGGCGGTGGCGCTGCTGGCCGCTCTCTGTGGTTTCGCGGTTGCCGGCATGCTGCCGATGGCCAACGGGCTCTTCGTCCAGGCGCTGCCCAACGGCTTCCGCGCCCGCGCCTTCGGGGTGATGGCGACCGGCGTCCAGGTCATCCAGGGTTTCGCGGTGCTGGCCACCGGCCTGATCGCCGATCGCTTCAACAACATCCCCTTCGTGGTGGGGCTGTGGAGCGCGGCCGGCGTGGTGCTGATGGCGGTGGCCGCGCTGTGCTGGCCGGACCGGCAGACGATCACCGATGCGATCGCGGCAGCAACGGCGGCCAATGCCACGCCGCCCGACGACACGGACGACACGGGCGGCGCGGGCGGCGCGGCCGGCGCGGGCGGCGCGGGCGGCGCGGGCGGCGCGGCCGCCGGCCCTCCCGAGCCGCGTAGCGGCGAGGGCCACCGCCGGCACGCGGTCACCTGACCCGGGACACGCCCGTCCCGCGCGGGCTGAGCGCCCGGGGCACGCCCGTCCGACCCCCGAGCGGGCCACGGAGCGCGCGTCAGCGGGACGCATCGGCCCGGCGTGATCCGACGCACGCCGAGCGGGTCGGGCCGGCGCACGGCGCACCTGGCAGGATGGAACGGTGAACCCCGCAGGTGAATCCGAGCGTCCCGGTGCTTCGACGACCCTCTTCGAAGCGGTCGGCGGCGAGCCCACCTTCCGCAGGCTTGTCGACGAGTTCTACGCCGGCATCGCCACCGATCCCCTGTTGCGACCGATGTACCCGGAGGACGACCTGGGGCCGGCCGCGGAGCGGATGACCCTGTTCCTGATGCAGTACTGGGGTGGACCGAACACGTACTCCGCCCAGCGTGGCCACCCGCGGCTGCGGATGCGGCACGCGCCCTTCCGGATCGGTGCGGCCGAACGGGACGCCTGGCTCCGCAACATGCGCCGCGCCGTGGACCAGCTCGACCTCGATCCGGCGATCGCCGCGACCCTCTGGGACTACCTGGAGCGGGCCGCGTACTTCATGGTCAATGCCGAGGAGGACCCGGCCCACGGCGTCTGAGCGCGGGCCGAGGCAGCGTCAGAGCAGCGCGCCCTCGTCGTGCAGCCAGTCCACGAAGCTGGTGGCGACCGCCGCGCCGCAGTCGAGCATCTCGACAAGCAGCGCGTCGTGGGTGCCGGCACCGAGCGGCACCTGAAGCTCGGCGTAGATCGGTAGTTGCCCGCGCTCGGTCGGGTCGCCGATGTACGCCTTACAGAACCGGCGGGTGTGGTTCCACTCGTTGACCACCCGATAGGCCCGGTCGGCCCAGTCCGGCGGGACCGTGGCGTGCGGGCGTGCCCGCATGACCAGGATCTCGTCCTCCGGCCCTTCGAGGGTGACGAGCACGGCGTGCCGCTCCCACATGGCCAGCAGGTTGCCGTCGCCATCGGCCAGATAGCGCACGTCGAGCAGGTCGAGTGCGTCGCAGACGCGGCGCAGACTCACCGGCTCGACGGTGGCCAGCATCTCGCTCAGTGCTGGCCGCTCGCTGGCCGGGCAGTCGTCCCCCGGCTGGCGAGGGCTGGGCGGCCCGACCCGGACCGCGCTCTCCACTGTGATCCCGCTTCGGGTTTCCGGATCGCCGCCGTCGGCGGGACCGGGGCGCCATGACCACCACGGCATCGCTCGTCGCACCTCACTCCCCAGCGGATCCAGTCGCCTACGGTGCGTTGGATCCGAGCATGGACGGTACCCGGACAGCCGAGTTGTAGCACCCCCCCAACGACCGCACCTGCCCAGAAGAATGAGTAGGGGTCATCCGTTCGGACGAGGAGTGCGGGGCGTCACCGCAAGATCCGTGGCCGTCTGCAACCACGCCGCTCCGTATGGTCCCACCAGGCCAACCCAACGTCCGGCCACCCGGACCTCAACGGTGGCGGCGTCGTGGTCGACGGCCGGGCGGTCGGCGGCACCGAGGAAGCCCATCCGGACCACTCCCTGGACCAGCCGCTGCGACACCTCGACCGGCGCTGCGGGCGGCCCGTCCGGCGTGACGAGCACCGCCACGTGGTCGAGCAGCGCGTCCCGCAGCGCCCGCTGGCCCACCGCACGGCCGGCAACGCCGTGTTCGGTGGCCGTGCGCAGGGTGCCCGCCGCCGCGTCCGCAATCCGTCGCACCTCGACGACGGGCAGCGCCTCCACCGTCCGGCTACGCGCCGGGGGCAGCGGCCACCGCCACTGCGCGTCCCGGCGTGGCGGCAGGGCGGTGCCACCGCGTTCCAGCTCGGCGAGCAGCTCGGCGGCGGCCACCGTCACGTCCCCGGCGGTGCCGTCGGCCGGCCCGCCGGCCACCGTCCGGACCACCAGGACCTGCCACGGCAGACGGGCCCAGAGGGCGATCCGGCCGGGCACACCGGCCGGCCGCAGCCGGACCGGTGCGGTCGGTTCCAGCCGGACCAGCCGGGCCAGGAAGGCACCGGCGTCCGCCACCCCGGCCACACCGTGCGTCGCCGTCCGTCCCGGCTCGGCCGTCCCCGGCCGGGTCACTCCAGGCCGCCCTGTGGTGCGTACGTGCGCAGGAAGTCCCGTTCCTCCGCGGTGATCCGCCGGGGCACCTGGCGGGTCAGGTCGAACGGCACCAGCACCGAGCGGGCCCGACTGGCCAGCACCTCGCCGTCGTACAGCTCGTAGGCGACGGTGAACCAGGCGTGCCGGATCTCCTCCACCCACAGCTCGATCCGCACCGTGGGCGCGGCCTCCGCGGTGGCCCGACCCAGCGCGTAGTCGACCGGGCGCAGGTAGTCGACCTCGTGGCGGCGGATCACCACCCCGTTGGCGAACGAGCCGACCCCCCACGCCCGACCACCAGCGAACATCAACGCCACCCGCGCCTCCTCGTACAGGGTGAGGAAGCGCGAGTTGTTGATGTGGCCGTACGCGTCCAGGTCGGACCAGCGCAGTGTGCAGTGGTAGACGAACCGGTCAGACACCGTCTCGGCCGGTCAGTCGCGGGTCAGCTTGCGGTAGGTCACCCGGTGCGGCCGGGCAGCCTCCGCGCCGAGGCGGTCGATCTTGTTCTTCTCGTACGCCTCGAAGTTGCCCTCGAACCAGAACCACTTCGACGGGTCCTGGTCGTCGCCCTCCCAGGCCAGGATGTGCGTGGCGACCCGGTCCAGGAACATCCGGTCGTGCGAGATGACCACGGCGCAGCCGGGGAACTCCAGCAACGCGTTCTCCAGGCTGGACAGCGTCTCCACGTCCAGATCGTTCGTCGGCTCGTCGAGCAGGATGACGTTGCCGCCGATCTTCAGGGTCAGCGCCAGGTTGAGCCGGTTGCGCTCACCACCGGAGAGCACCTTCGTCGGCTTCTGCTGGTCCGGTCCCTTGAAGCCGAACGCGGCGATGTACGCCCGCGACGGCATCTCGACCTTGCCCACCATCAGGTAGTCCAGCCCGTCGGAGACGACCTCCCAGACGGTCTTGTCGCCGTTGAGGCCCTCGCGGTTCTGGTCGACGTACGACAGCGAGACCGTCTCGCCGACCCGGACCGACCCGCTGGTCGGCTCCTCCAGCCCGACGATGGTCTTGAACAGCGTGGTCTTGCCGACGCCGTTGGGGCCGATGATGCCGACGATGCCGTTGCGCGGCAGCGAGAACGACAGGTTGTCGATCAGCAGCCGGTCGCCGAAGCCCTTGCTGAGCTTGTTCGCCTCGATCACCGTGCTGCCCAGGCGCGGGCCCGGCGGGATCTGGATCTCCTCGAAGTCCAGTTTGCGGGTCTTCTCCGCCTCGGTGGCCATCTCGTCGTACCGGTCCAGGCGGGCCTTGGACTTGGTCTGGCGGGCCTTGGCGTTGGAGCGGACCCACTCCAGCTCCTCGGTGAGGCGCTTCTTCATCTTGGCGTCGCGGCGACCCTCGACGGCCAGCCGGGCGGCCTTCTTCTCCAGGTAGGTGGAGTAGTTGCCCTCGTACGGGTAGGTCCGGCCACGGTCCAGTTCGAGGATCCAGTTGGCCACGTTGTCGAGGAAGTACCGGTCGTGGGTGATCGCCATGACGGTGCCGGCGTACTTGGCCAGGTGCTGCTCCAGCCAGGAGACGCTCTCCGCGTCCAGGTGGTTGGTGGGCTCGTCGAGCAGCAGCAGGTCGGGCGCCTCCAGCAGCAGCTTGCACAGCGCGACGCGGCGACGCTCACCACCGGAGAGCTGGGTCACGTCGGCGTCCGGCGGCGGGCAGCGCAGCGCGTCCATGGCCAGTTCGAGTTTGGAGTCGACGTCCCAGGCGTCGAGGTGGTCCAGCTCCTCCTGGAGCTTGCCCATCTCCTCCATCAGCTCGTCGGAGTAGTCGGTGGCCATCTGCTCGGCGATCTTGTTGAACCGCTCCAGCTTGGCCTTGGTCTCGGCGACCGCCTCCTCGACGTTGCCGAGCACGGTCTTGGCCTCGTTGAGCGGGGGCTCCTGGGCGAGCATGCCGACGGTGTAGCCGGGCATGAGCCGGGCCTCGCCGTTGCTCGGCTTGTCCAGCCCTGCCATGATCTTGAGGAGGCTGGACTTACCGGCGCCGTTCGGACCGAGCACACCGATCTTGGCCCCCGGCAGGAAGCTCAACGTCACGTTGTCGAGCACGACCTTGTCGCCGTGCGCCTTGCGGGCCTTTTCCAGGACGTAGATGTACTGGGCCACGGTGCGGGCTACCTCCGTCGATTGCTGTCGCTGATCGGCGGCGCGGGCGCGGGCTGCGAGTACCGCCCACCGCCGCCGGCCGGGAGCCGGCCACGCGCACGCCATCGTCAATCCTGACAGGTACGGCGCGCTTCGCCCACATCACCCCACCCCAGGAGTACGCGGGCGAGCCTCCTTGCCGACCCTGGTATCACCCACTAGCGTCCTCGGTATGACCAAGAAGATCGCGATCAGCGTGCCCGACGACGTGGCGGAGCGGCTGGCCGAGGAATCCAACGTCTCCGCCTTCATTACCGACTCGGTTCGTCAGCGGATGGCTGGCGAGCGCACGCGGCGGGCACTTCGACAGGTGGGCTTCCGGCTCACTGATGAAGGTCTCGCCGAGGCGGGCAGGAAACTCGACGAGGCACACGCGAAGATCACTCCGGAGTTGCGCGCGAAGGCAGCCGCCCTGCTGAGCGAGGCATCTCGCGGACAGATGACGATTCGTGACTGACGCAGGTCTCGTACTCGACACCGCATGCCTTCTCGCCTACTCCGAAGGCGTGGAAGTGGTCGGGGAGCAGATCGCGAAAGTCGCGGACAAGCGACAGGCCGTGATCGTTCCGGCGCTCTGCCTGGCCGCCGCGTACCGCCAGGTGACCCACGACGGGTGGCCCCTGCTCGACATCGTCGGCGACCTGGACCAGGTCGTTGTGACGCCCGTGGAGCACGACATGTGCATGATCCTGGGCGGCTGGTCACGGAGCCTTGGCGGCATGGATCTGGCCCAGGCCGCGATGGAGGCCGCGAGGGCGACCACACCGATCATGACGGATCGGCGGGAGCTGCTCGGCGAGGTGCTGCCCAAGGAATGGCCGATCATCGACCTCTGAGCACGGCCTGTCGACAAGATCACCGACAGGATTTCGGCGCGTACGGGGCGGGTAGGAGACTCCGGCACGAGGCACAAGACGCCGCAGCTACGCTCAGTACGCTCATTCGCGGTGGACCCGTCAGTACCCGGAGGTGGCCGATCGTGACCGTCCGTAGCTCCTTTGTCGTAGTGGCGAACCGTCTGCCGGTCGACGAGGTGAGCACACCCGAGGGCCGGCAGTGGCGACGTAGCCCTGGCGGGCTGGTCACCGCGCTGCACCCCGTGCTGGCCGAGCACCAGGGCACCTGGGTCGGCTGGGCCGGTGGCACCGGTGCCGCCCCCGAGCCGTTCGACCTGGAGGGGATCCGGCTGCACCCGGTCCCGCTCAGCGCCGAGGAGTTGGAGCGCTACTACGAGGGCCAGTCCAACGCGACGATCTGGCCGCTCTACCACGACGCGGTCGAGACGCCTGCCTACAAGCGCCGCTGGCGGGAGGCGTACCGCCTGGTCAACGCCCGGTTCGCGGAGGCCGCCGCGGACGTCGCGGCCGAGGGCGCGACGGTCTGGGTGCAGGACTACCAGCTCCAGTTGGTCCCGGCGATGCTCCGTGAGCTGCGCCCGGACCTGCGGATCGGGTTCTTCCTGCACATCCCGTTCCCGCCGATCGAGTTGTTCATGCAGATGCCGTTCCGCACCGAGATCCTGCGCGGCCTGCTCGGTGCCGACCTGGTCGGCTTCCAGCAGCGGCTGGCCGCGCAGAACTTCGTCCGGCTGGCCCGGCACCTGCTCGGGCTGCGCTACGAGGGGCAGATGATCCAGGTCGACGGTCGACAGGTGAAGGCGGGCGCCTTCCCCATCTCGATCGACACCCAGGAGATGGAGCGGATGGCCGCCGACCCGGCGATCCAGGCCCGGGCCAAGCAGATCCGCGCCGAGTTGGGCGACCCGAAGACGATCATCCTGGGCGTGGACCGGCTCGATTACACCAAGGGCATCGAGTTGCGCCTCAAGGCCTTCCGCGAGTTGCTAGCTGACGGAAAGTTGACAGTTCCCGACGCGGTTATGGTGCAGGTGGCCACACCGAGCCGCGAGCGCGTCGAGCACTACCAGGCACTTCGGGTCAAGGTCGAGCGCGAGGTTGGCCGGATTAATGGCGAATTCGGCAGGGTCGGCGTGCCGGCGGTGCATTACCTGCATCAGTCGTACAGTCGCAGTGAGCTGGCGGCAATGTACGTTGCTGCCGACGTGATGATGGTGACACCGCTACGAGACGGCATGAACCTGGTCGCGAAGGAGTACGTGGCGTCGCGCGCCGACCAGGGCGGCGCGCTCGTGCTCAGTGAGTTCGCCGGCGCCGCAACGGAGCTGCGCCAGGCTTTCCTGTGTAACCCGCACGACCCGGACGCGGTCAAGGACGCCCTGCTCCGGGCAGTGCACGTGGAGAAAACCGAGGCACGCCGCCGGATGCGGACAATGCAACGTCACCTGCGTACCCACGACGTGGGCCACTGGGCCAAGTCTTTCCTCTCCGAACTCGGAGTTCCCGAGGCGGAGGCCGAGTGAACACGACCGTCAACGATGGAGCCGCCACGGCCACCGGGGTGATGGACCCCGAGCTGCGCTCCGCCATCGGCCGGATCGCCCGGGTCCCCCAACTCCTGGTCGCCTGCGACTACGACGGCACACTGGCGCCGATCGTGGAGGACCCGAGCACAGCCGTCCCGCTGCCCGAGTCGGTGGCCGCGGTCCGCGCGCTCGCCGCGCTACCACAGACCAGCGTGGCGGTCGTTTCCGGCCGGGCGCTGCGCGACCTGGCCGCGCTGTCGCGGCTGCCCAGCGAGGTACACCTCGTCGGCAGCCACGGCTCCGAGTTCGACATCGGCTTCGTCGAGCGACTCTCCCCCGAGCTGGTCGCGGTGCGGACCGAGGTTCGCAACGCGCTACGCGAGATCGCCGCCAAGCATCCGGGCATCCGGCTCGAACGCAAGCCGGCGAGCGTCGCGGTGCACACCCGCGGGGTCGACCCCCAGGTGGCCGCCGCCGCCATCGAGGCGGTCCGCAACGGCCCGGCCACCTTCGACGGCGTCACGGTGACACAGGGCAAGGAGGTCATCGAGCTCTCCGTCGTGGCCACCCACAAGGGCACCGCGCTCGACCAACTGCGGACCCAGCTCGCCTCCAGCGCGGTGCTGTTCATCGGCGACGACATCACCGACGAGAACGCGTTCGGCCACCTGCACGGTCCCGACCTCGGCATCAAGATCGGCCTCGGGGACACCAAGGCCAGCTACCGGGTGGGCGACCCGTTGGAGGCCGCCCGTGCGCTGGCGCTGCTGCTGGAGACCCGGCGGCACTGGCTGTTCGGCGAGCGGGCGGTGCCGATCGAGCGGCACTCCATGCTGGCCAACGGTCGTACCGTCGCTCTGCTCACCCCTGAGGCCAAGGTGAGCTGGCTCTGCCACCCCAAGCCGGACTCGGCGGCGATCTTCGCCGACCTGGTGGGTGGCAGCCCGGCCGGGCACTTCAGCGTCGCCCCGGAACGCGGCGGCATCCCGCTGGGCCAGCGCTACCGCTCCGGCACGATGACCGTGGAGACCCGGTGGTCCGGGCTCACCGTCACCGACTGGCTGGACAAGCCGGCCCGGGAGACCACACCGGACGACAGCCCCGCGGTCATCACCGGCGACTCGACACTGGTCCGGGTGCTCACCGGCAGTGGCAAGGCCCGGGTGGAGTTCGCGCCGAGGCCCGAGTTCGGTCAGGTCGCCGTGCAGTTGCAGCCACTCGGTGACGGCCTGCTGGTGCTCGGTTCCAACGAGCCGGTCGCGCTCTACGCCCCCGGGGTGGAGTGGGAGGTCGGCAACGACGGTGGGTACGAGACCGCCAAGGCGGTCGTCGACCTCTCCGCCGCCGGTGGGCAGGTCGTGCTGGAGCTGCGCTTCGGCACGCACAGCCTGGAGCACCACCGGGTGCCGATCCACGAACGGCAGGCCGCGGCCGAGCAGCCGTGGAAGGACTGGGTGGCCTCGCTGCGGCTGCCGTCCACCGCTCGTGACCTGGTCGCGCGCAGCGCCCTCACCCTGCGCGGGCTTTGTCACGAGGCAACCGGCTCGATCCTGGCCGCGGCGACCACCTCGCTCCCCGAGGAGCTGGGCGGCGTCCGCAACTGGGACTACCGCTACTGCTGGCTGCGCGACGCCGCGCTGACCGCCCGCGCACTCGTCGACCTGGGCTCCGTCGAGGAGGCCGAGGCGCTGTTGCGCTGGGTGGACGGCTGCATCGAGCGCACCGGCGGCCACCCGGAGCGACTGCACCCGCTCTACACCATCGACGGGTACGAGCTGGGCGCCGAGGCGGTCATCGACACGCTGCCCGGGTACGCCGGTTCACGGCCGGTCCGGGTCGGCAACCTCGCCAACCACCAGCTCCAGCTCGACGTGTTCGGCCCGATCGCCGACCTGATCGCGGCCGTCGCCGACGCGCGCGGCTCGGTCCGGGAGGACGAGTGGCGGGTCCTGGAGAACATGGTCGAGGCGGTCCGCCGCCGTTGGCACGAGCCCGACCACGGCATCTGGGAGGCGCGGCTGCCACCCCGGCACCACGTCTTCTCCAAGGTGATGTGCTGGATGACTGTCGACCGGGCTCTGCACGTCATGCGCGAGCACGGCGGCGAGGACCGGCCGGAGTGGAAGGACCTGCGCGACCGGATCGGCGCCAACGTGCTGGAGCAGGGTTGGCACTCCGACGTCGAGGCGTACAGCGTCGCGTACGGGGACGAGGACATGGACGCCTCGTCACTCTGGATCGGGCTCTCCGGCCTGCTCCCGGGTGACGACCCGCGTTTCCTGTCCACGGTCCTGCGCATCGAGGCGGACCTGCGCAGCGGCCCGGTCGTCTACCGCTACCACTGGGACGACGGCCTGCCCGGCCGTGAGGGCGGCTTCCACATCTGCACGGCGTGGCTGATCGAGGCGTACCTGCGCACCGGCCGCCGCACCGACGCCGAGGAGCTGTTCGCGCAGATGGTGCTGACCGCCGGTCCGACCGGGCTGCTCCCCGAGCAGTACGACCCGCTGGCCGAGCGTGGGCTGGGCAACCACCCGCAGGCGTACAGCCACCTCGGTCTGATCCGCTGTGCCCTGCTGCTGGACAACATGCTCAAGCAGTAGTCGACAACTGGTACGACGGGGCCGGAGCGCTTACGCTCCGGCCCCGTCGGTCAGTGCGGGTACGGCAGGCTCGGCTGCCACCCGTACAGGCGGGCGGCGAGGTCGGTGGGCACCGTCCACTGCACGTGCGGCAGCACCGCGTTGCTGCCGGTGTGAATCAGGCACAGCAGTGGGGCGTCACCGGTGTGGTCGAGCGCGAGCTTCGGTTTACGGACACCACCGACACCGCCGAGGCCGAACAGGACAACCGGGTCCCGGACCGGCAACCCCAGTGCCTGCCGGCCGTCCCGCCACCCCCGGTACGCCGCGTCCAGCCGCCAGGGCGCGAGGTCGGCGAGCCCGCGGTACAGGTTTTCCACCCAGGTCGGGGTGAGTTCGGCGTCGGAGAGCCGGTACGGCACACCGGTCAGCAACGCGTCGAGCTCCGGATCCGTCTGCACCCCCGCGTTGCTCAGCGCCTCGGGCAACGCGCCACGGTGGACGGCCGCGACCGCGGGGGCGGCCTGCTCGACCCGGTCGACCTGCCAGCGAAGCCCCGCCGGGGTGGTCCCCGCTCGACGGTCCCACAGCCAGCGGGCGCTGTCCCAGCGGTGCCGCTGGTTGGCCGGGATCAGGTCGTCGATGCCGATGACCAGCTCGTCGCCCTCGACCCGTGCGGTGAGCCACCGGCCCCGCAGGTGCGGCCGTTGCTCGCCGTAGCCGGCCAGTGCGACCACCGCGGACCGCAGGTAGGCGCCGGTGTTCCCGCGCGGGAAGTGCCAGCACAACGCGGACCTGTCGAGGGCGTCGAGGTCGGCGGCGGCCTCGTCGGCCACCACGTCGATCCGGACCCGCGGCGATGCCGCACTGGCCTGGCGGTTGTCGAACTGTCGACGGGCCCGGCGCTGCCGTGTCTCGGCCCGCTCGACCGACGGGCGGACCGAGCACGCCGCCTTCTTCCCGGCCCACCGCAACACCTCCGCCCCGGCCGCCTGCGGGTCGCCGAAGAGCCGGAACTCCAACAGCTCGTGCTCGTCGGACCCGTCGTCCTCGGTCACCTGTAGCTCGTATACCAGCTCTCCGGGCGTGTCCAGGTCGTAGCCGGTGTGCGGGTCACGGCCGAACTCGTTGTCGACGAGCGATTCACCAGGTTGGTGGCGATAGCCACGGACCACCGTGACCAGGACGGACCAGGAGCCGTCCGCGTCCGTGCACCGCAGTGTCCGGACCGGGGCTTTGCGCCACCGTGAGGGGAGATCCTCGAAGGTGACGGTCAGGCTGCGGCTTCCGCACCGCAGTGCGACGGGGGTGAGCAGGTCCGTTCGCCACGTGTCGTGCGGATCCTTCACGGTGAGCATGGGCGACATTGTGTCGACAACCACCGACACCCCCGCTCGCCCGGTCCGTACCCGCCAGCACCTGTCAAGCCGGCGACGTTGATCGACGCGACGTCATCCTCGCGGCAGCAGCGCCGAAGTCCGCCCGCTCCCTCACCCGTCGAGTGCCCCCACCACGTCGCCCACCACCACCACAGCCGGCGGACGCACATCGGCGGCGAGCACGTCGGCGGCCACCGCGCCGAGCGTGGACCGCAGCACCCGCTGGGCACCCGTCGTGCCCTCCTGCACCACGGCTGCCGGCGTCTGCGGCGGCCGACCGTGGGCGATCAGGGTCTCGCTGATGGCGGCGAGGTTCTTCAGCCCCATCAGGATGACCAGGGTGCCGCGCATACCCGCGAGGGCGTCCCAGCGCACCAGCGAGGCCGGTGAGTCGGGTGCCACGTGCCCGGAGACCACTGTGAACTCGTGCGCCACCCCCCGATGGGTGACCGGAATCCCGGCCGCGGAGGGAGCGGCGATCGAGCTGGTCACCCCGGGCACCACGGTCACCGGGACGCCGGCCGCCGCGCAGGCCAACAGCTCCTCACCGCCCCGCCCGAAGACGTACGGGTCGCCGCCCTTCAGCCGCACCACGAACGCGCCGGCCAGGGCACGGTCGACCAGGATCTGGTTGATCTCCTCCTGGGCCCGGGACGGTCCATAGGGGATCTTCGAGGCGTCCACCAGCTCGACGTCCGGGCGCAGCTCGTCGAGGAGCAGGCCGGGCACCAGCCGGTCGGCGACCACCACGTCCGCCTCGGTGAGCAGCCGCCACCCCTTCACGGTGATCAGCTCCGGGTCTCCCGGCCCCGCTCCCACCAGCGCCACCCGCCCGGTCGCACCGGTCGTCGCGGTCGAAGCGCCGGGCCGCCGCTGCGTCGGGGCGCTGCTCTCCGGTGCCAGGCGGACCGCCAGGAGGTCGCGGATCGCGTCGCGGACGGTCATCGCCCGACGGGGGTCGCCACCGCCGAGCACCGCCACGGTGACCGGGCCGTGCCGGGTCACCGCCGGGGTCCAGGCGGTGGCGGCCGTCCGGTCGTCGGCCCGGACGCAGAAGATCCGCCGCTCGGCGGCGAGGGCGCTCACCGAGGCCGCCGCCATGGGGTCGTCGACCGCCACGTGGACCAGCCAGGCACCGTCGAGGTCCTCGACGGCGAACCGGCGCGGCACCCAGTGCAGCCGACCCGCGTCGACCTGGGCACGCAGCGCCGGGGTCAACTCCGGTGCCACCAGCAGGACGTCCGCGCCGGCGTCCAGCAGCGCGGGCACCCGGCGGGTGGCGACCGCGCCGCCGCCCACCACGACCACCCGCCGCCCGCCGAGTCGCAAACCGAGGGGGTACGGATTGGAGGTCACGCCACACCTCCGAGGCGGAGGGCTCGCTCGCTGCGCCTGGTCACTTCTCGGCCACCCCGGCGGCGTCGAACGTGGCCACCTCGTGCAGCACCCGCACCGCGCCGGTGACCACGGGCAACGCCAACAGCGCGCCGGTGCCCTCGCCGAGGCGCAACCCCAGGTCGATGAGCGGGTCGAGGCCGAGGTGCCGCAGTGCCGCAGTGGCACCCGGCTCGGCCGAACGGTGCCCGGCGACCATGGCCCGGACCGAGTCCGGGGCGAACGCCGCGGCGGCGAGCGCTGCCGACACCGCGATCACGCCGTCCAGCAGCACCGGCGTACGGCGGGCCGCGGCACCCAGGATCAGCCCGGCCAGTGCGGCGTGCTCCAGGCCACCGACGGCGGCCAGCACCCCCAGCGGGTCGGCCGGGTCGGGTGTGTGCCGGGTCAGCGCGGCGCGCACCACGGCGACCTTGTGCGCGTAGGTGGGGTCGTCGATGCCGGTGCCCCGACCGGTGGTGTCGAGCGGATCGGCACCGGTGAACGCGGCGATCAGCGTGGCGGCTGGGGTGGTGTTGCCGATGCCCATGTCACCGGTGAGCAGGATGCCGGCCCCGGCGTCGATCAGCTCGTCGGCGATCCGGATGCCGGTCTGCACCGCCGCCAGCGCCTCGTCCCGGGTCAGCGCGGCGGTCACCGTGAAGTCGCGGGTGCCCCGACGAACCGACGCGGCAACCAGCCGGGGCACCGCCGGATCGAGCACCGCCGGATCGAGCACCGCCGGATCGAGCACCGCCGGGTCGGGAGCAGCCGGGGAGAGGGCGGCCGGGTCGAGAGCGGGGGCCGGGTCGGTGGGCAGCGGTGTGGCCACCCCGACGTCGACCACGGTGACCGACGCGCCGGCCTGCCGGGCGAACGCGTTGACCACCGCGCCGCCGGCCAGGAAGTTGCCGATCATCTGCGCGGTGACCTCCTGCGGCCAGGGGCTCACCCCCTGGGCGTGCACGCCGTGGTCGCCCGCGAAGATCGCCACCGCGGCCGGCTCGGGCAGCGGTGGTGGGCAGGCCCCGGCGAGGCCGGCGAGGCGTACCGACAGCTCCTCCAACGCGCCGAGCGAGCCCGCCGGCTTGGTCAGCCGGCCGTGCAGCTCCCGGGCGGCGGCCATGGCCGCCTCGTCCGCCGGGCGGATCGCCGCGATCGTGGTCTCCAGCATCATGCCTCCATGATCTCGCGCAGCACGTCGATGAACGCGTCTGTGGTGTTGCGGTCGCGTACCGCCACCCGCAGCCAGTCCGGGCCGAGGCCGGGAAAGGTGTCGCCTCTGCGCACCGCCCAGCCGCGCTCGCGCAGGGCGGCCCGGATCGCTGTCGCGCCCGGCAGGTGCAGCAGGACGAACGCGCTGGCGGGACGGCCGACGACGCGTACACCGGGCAGGTCGGCGAGGCGGGCGACCAGGTGGTCGCGGTCGGCGGCGAGGTCGGCGGCGATGGCGCGCTCGGCCTGGACCGCGACGTCGGTGGCGCAGGCCGACGCGGCGGCCAACGCGGGTGTGGAGACGGCCCAGAGCGGTTGTACGGCGGCCAGCCGGGTCAGCAGGTCCGCGGCGCCGAGCAGGTAGCCGATCCGGAGGCCGGCCAGGCCCCACGTCTTGGTGAGGCTGCGCAGCACGAGCAGACCGGGCAGGTCACGTCGCTCGGCCAGCGACTCCGGTTCGCCGGGCTGCCCGGGGGCGCTCGTGGCGTCGGCGAACGCCTCGTCGACCACCAGCACCCGGCCGGGGCGGGCCAGCGCGGCCACCGTCCGCGCGGGGTGCAGCACCGAGGTCGGATTCGTGGGGTTGCCGATCATCACCAGGTCGGCGTCGGCGGGCACCCGGGACGGGTCGAGTCGGAAGTCGTCGGCGGCGTCCAGCAGCACCCGCTCGACCGGATGCCCGGCGGCCCGTAGCGCCGCCTCCGGCTCGGTGAACTGGGGGTGCACCACCACGGGCCGGCGCACGCCGCGCAGCGCCTGGGCGATCAGCACGAAGCCCTCGGCGGCCCCGGCGGTGAGCAGCACCTCGTTCGGGTGACGCCGGTGTCGGGCGGCGACGGCCGCCCGGGCCGGTGCCGGGTCCGGATAGCGGGCCAGGTCGGTCAGGGTCGCGGCGATCGGGCCGGCCAACCAGGCGGGAGTCGGTGCCTGCCGGACGTTCACGGCGAGGTCGATCAGCCCGTCGCCGACCTCGACGTCGCCGTGGTGCGCGAGGTCGGGCTCGGTAGCGGCGATCGGCACGGGCATGTCCGCGATCCTGCCGGGAAGGCGGCCGATGGGACAGTCGATCTCGGCGTAAGCCACGTCACCACGCGCCGGTTTAAGAGTTCTTCTCAGGTACGAATCGGAAATGTCATAACTTGGCCATGTGAGCAACCGACCCCTTGCTGCCGCTGGTCGCCTCGTCCCTCTCCTGCGCGCCGGACTGATCGCCGGAATCGTGATCGCCGCCGCCGCGTACCCGCTCGTCGCCCTCACCGGGCTCGGCGCGAAGGCCACCGCGCACGCCGTGGAGCAGAAGACCAGAGTGCTGACCACCGCCCTGCCCGCCGAGACCTCCTACGTCTACGGCCCGGACGGCAAGACCGTGCTGACCATGTTCTACGAGGAGTACCGGCAGTACACCAAGCTGTCGGACATGTCGCCGAACATCCAGCAGGCGATCGTCGCCGCCGAGGACTCCCGTTTCTACCAGCACCACGGCGTCGACCCGAAGGGCGTGGCCCGCGCCTTCGTGTCCAACGCCCGCTCCGGCGGCTCCCAGGGTGCGTCGACCCTGACCATGCAGTACGTCCGGATGGCCCTGCGGGACAGCGCGACCACGCCCAAGGAGGTCCAGGAGGCCACCCAGCAGACCAGCCTGCGCAAGGTCAAGGAGATGCGGATGGCGCTGGACCTGGAGAAGGAGCTGAGCAAGGAGCAGATCCTGGAGCGCTACCTGAACTCCGCGTACTTCGGGCACCGGGCGTACGGCATCTACGCGGCCAGCGAGATCTTCTTCTCCAAGACCCCGAAGGACCTCACCCCGGTCGAGGCCGCCACCCTCGCCGGGCTGGTCAAGTCCCCCTCGGAGTACGACCCGGCCGACTCCGACCAGAAGGAGGCCACCGGCCGGCGTGACTACGTGCTGGACCGGATGAGCCAACTCGGTTACCTCTCCCCCGACTCGGCCGCCGCCGCCAAGGCCGAGCCGATCCGGCTGAAGCTCACGAACCCGCCGCACGACTGTGTCGCCGTCGCGGAGAAGTACAACGGCTGGGGCTTCGCCTGCGACTACCTGAAGAACTGGTGGAGTGCGCAGCCCGCCTTCGGCGCGGACCCGCTGGAACGCATGGACAAGCTGCGACGGGGCGGCTACCGGATCGTGCTCAGCCTCGACCCGAAGATCCAGGAGGCGGCCGAGAAGAACGTCGGCAGCAAGGAGGCCACCGGCAGCCCGTTCGCCAACGGGATCGTGGTCTCCGAACCGGGCACCGGCCGGGTGAAGGCGATGGCGGTGAACCGGACGTACTCGCTGGACCTGAGCGAGAACCCGCAGAGTTCCAACCCCGAGGCCGGGCCGAAGGTGAAGGCCAACTACCCGAACACGGTGGCGCCACTGCTCGGCGGCGGCAGCCTGGCGGGCTACCAGGCCGGGTCGACGTTCAAGATGTTCCCGATGCTTGCCGCGTTGGACTCGGGGATGACGCTCTCCACCTCGTTCAACGCCCCGTACCGCTACAAGTCGGCCGTCTACGACGGCTGGGCGCCGTCCAACGCCAGCGGCGCCATGACCGGGCAACAGACCATGTGGTCCGGCTTCGGCAAATCCGTCAACACGTACTTCGTGTGGTTGGAGGAGCAGGTCGGCGCGGACCGGGCGGTCCGCCTGGCCGAACAGCTCGGCCTGCGGTGGCGCACCGACGTCGACCGGGAACAGGCGTCCCCGACCAAGGCCAAGAAGTGGGGCGCGTTCACGCTCGGCGTCTCCGACGCCACCCCGCTGGAGATGGCGAACGCCTACGCCGCCATCGCGGCCGACGGGCGCTACTGCGAGGCGATCCCGGTGCAGGCGATCATGAACCGGGACGGCACACCCGCCACGTACGCCACCCCGGGCGGCCTGCACCGTGAGGTGGCCAAGCCCCGTTGCCGGCAGGTGGTCAGCGCGGACGCCGCCCGGGCGGCCACCGACGCCGCCCGCTGCCCGACCGGGGACACCCCGGCGCGTGGTAGCTGCGGCGGCTGGTCCACCGCCGACAGCGTGCGGGGCACCGTCGGACGCCCGGTGGCCGGCAAGACCGGTACCACCGACAGCACCCGGTCCGCCTGGTTCGTCGGCTACACCCCGGAACTGGCCGCGGCGAGCTTCATCTCCGACCCGGACAACCCGTTCAACGCCGTCGGTGACGGGCAGTCCCAGATCCCGATCAAGGCGGTCGCGGAGACCCTCCGCGACGGCCTGAAGGGCACACCGACCCGCCAGTTCACCCCACCGTCGGACGCGATCGTCGGCTGACCCGACGCCGGTGGCGCACGACCAGCCGAGCGGTCACGCCGGCACGCCGCCGGGCTGCGCGGTCACCACCTCGGCGGTCGGGTCGGCCGCCGCCGCGGCGACCAGCCGGGCGGCCGTGGCCGGATGACCGGCCCAGTGCAGGGTGAGCTGCGAGGCGTGCACGTTACGCCAGACGAACCCCTCCGGCGTGCCACCCTCCCAGCTCCACGCCGGGCGCTGACCGGCGCGGGGGGTGAGCACCGCACGGTGCGCCTTGTGCCCGACCAGCACCGTGCCGCTGGCGGCCACAACGCTGTCGGTCTGGGCGGTCGCCTCCCGGTAGCCGGCCACCAGGCCGTCCCGGCTGACACCCACCGCGTCGAGGACCCCGCACATCGGCAGGCCGTCCAGCTCGCGGGCCAGCCAGAGCAACCCGGTGCCCTCGGCGATCACCGGACGCCCGGTCCGCGCCAACTCGGCCACCGCGATGCAGAGCCGCCGGTTGGCAGACAACTGCTCGGCGTACGCCTCGGGCAACGCGCCGCCGACGACAAGCGCGCGGGTGCCCACCGGCAGCGCCTCGTCGCGCAGCGGATCGACGGTGACGACCTCGGCACCGGCGGCCCGCAGCAGCTCGGCGGTCTCCGCGTGACTGAAACTGCCGCCCGGCCCACCGGCCAACGCCACCAGCGGGCGGTCCGCCGGGGCGGCGAACCCGCCGAGGGCCTCCTCGGCGGACCAGGCCGGGGCCGGCAGCGGCGGGGCCGAGCGGGCCAACCCGAGGAGCCGTTCCAGATCCACCGTGGCGGCGACGGCCTCGCCCAGCCGACGAACCCCCCGGACGGCGTCGGCCGACCCGTCGACCACCGGCGCCACCCCGTGCCGCCGCGACGGCAGCACCGCCGGCAGATCCTGCCGACGCAACGCGCCGTAGACCGGCACGCCCACGTCGTCCAACGCCTCGCGCAGCATGCCCTCGTGCCGCGAGGACGCCACCCGGTTGAGGATCACCCCGCCAAGCCACAACTGCTCGTCGTACGAGCGGAAACCGTGCACCAGCGCCGCCACCGACTGCCCCATCGCGGCCACGTCGACAACGAGCACCACCGGACTGCGCAGCGCGGCGGCGGCAGCAGCCGTGGACTCCTGCTCCGGGCGGCCACCGACCGAGTCGTACAGCCCCATGCTGCCCTGCACCACGGCGAGCCCGGCACCGGCCGCGCCGTGCGCCACCAGCGGGGCGAGCCGGTCGGTGCCGACCAGCCGGGGATCGATCACCCGGCCGGGCCGACCGGAGGCGAGGCCGAGGTAGGCGGCGTCGACGTGGTCCGGCCCGAGCTTGAACCCGGCGACGTCGACCCCACGCTCGGCCAGGGCGGCGAGCAGCCCGATCGCCAGCGCGTTCTTCCCGTGCCCGGAGGACGGCGCGCTGAGCACCAGGCGCGGCACGACGGTCATCATCGACTCCTCGCGAGCGGCGGCGGGTACGCGACGGGGACGACCGGGGCCGATCCGTCGGCGTGACGATACCCGCCCGGTTGGAGGCGCGAGCACCGCCAACCGGGGTCGGCGGCACACTCCGGGGCCCGGTCCCGGCCCGGTCCCGGCCCGGTCCAGGTCAGTGGTGCCGGTCATACGGGTAGCCTCGTGCTGTGTACCGGTTCCTGCTGAGCCCACGCTGGCTGGGCGCTCTCGCGCTGACCCTGGTCGCCGCCGCCGTGATGGTGTTCCTCGGCAACTGGCAGCTGGACCGCTACCGGGGTCGTACCGAGGTCAACGAGCGGATCGACGCGGGTCAGCGGATGGCCCCGACGCCGCTGGGCGACGCGCTGCGCGCCCCCACCGGCGGCGCGGGGACGGTCGGCCCCGCCCCCGCCGAGGACAAGGTCTGGACCCGGGTCACCGTCACCGGCCGGTACGACCCGACGAACACGGTGCTGGTCCGTGGCCGGACGGTGGACAGCCGGGTCGGCTTCGAGGTGCTCACCCCGCTGGTGCTCGCGGACGGCACGGCGCTGCTGGTGGACCGGGGCTGGATCCCGCCGGCACCGGGTGGGGCGACCGCCCAGCCGTCGGTGCCGGCCGTGCCGACCGGCGACGTGACGGTGGTCGGCCGGGTGCACGAGACCGAGAGTGGTGCCGGCGCGGTGGCCCGGCGCGACGGGCGGCTGGAGATCCGGCGGATCGGTGTGTCGCGACTGGCCGGCGAGCTGCCCTACCCGGTCTACGGCGCCTACCTGCTGCTCGACGAGCAGACCCCGGCGGCCGACCCGGTGTTCAAGGCGGTGCCCGTCGGGCACGCCAACAACTGGCAGAACTTCGGCTACGTCGTGCAGTGGTGGCTCTTCGCGGTGATGTCCCTGTTCGGCTACGGCTGGGTGGCGCGCCGGGAGGCCCGCCGCGCCGCCGGGATCGGCGTCGCCCCGGCTCCGCTGGACCGGGCGGCCGAGCCGACGCCGAGCGCGTCCGCCTGACCGGGGCCCGGATCGGCGTCCCAAACAGACTCTCGGGGGCATGCGGGACGACAGGGCAGCCGGTAGCCTGCGCCACGTGACGATCCCGCGTTGGAGGTCCCGGTGAGTTCGGATCCCACGGCCGCGGTGCCCGAGCCGCCGACCCAGCCGCAACCGGCGATCGACCCGTGGAGCGCCACCTCCGCCACCGGGGCGCTGCCGATCACCCCACCGACGGCACCCTTCCCGAGCGCGCCGCCGCAGGCCACACCGCCTCCGGCACCGCCGTTGCCGACGTCACCAGCATCGCCGTTCTCGGCGTCGTCGTTCTCGGCGCAGCCGGCACCGCCGTTCTCGGCGCCACCCGCACCGCCGTTCCCCGCCCCTCCGGCACCGTCGTTCCCGGCGCCACCGGCATCGTTTCCGGCGCAATCGGCACCGCCGTTCTCGGCGCCACCGGCACCGTTCTCGGCGCAGCCGGCACCGCCGTTCTCGGCACCGCCGCTCTCCGGCCCGCCCGCGCAGCACTCGACGCCGCCCGGCGGGGCGTGGCCGGTGTCCGGGCCGTACCCACCGGTGTCCGCGCACCCGACACCGGTCGGTCAACCCGGGCCGGAGGCGGTCGCGGTGCAGATCGCCGAGATCGCGGTGTGCCCGCCGGTCATCCGCACGCCCGCCGGGGTGCTGCCGTTGGCCGGCGCCACCTGGCACGTGGCCGACTACTGGCAGAGCGAGGAGAAGGTGGCGACCTGGGCGCTGGTCTGCGCGATCGTCGGCTTCTTCTGCCTGGCCTTCTTCAGCCTGCTCTTCCTGCTGGTCAAGGAGACCCGACACCACGGCACCGTGCAGGTCACGGTCACCAACGGCCATCAGCAGTACGTCGCCCGGATCCCGGTCAGCGACCAGAGTCAGGTGCAGCACGTCAACAACCAGGTCAACTACGCCCGGTCGTTGTCCGGCAGGTGACCGGGGGCGGTGCGGCCGTCAGCCGCTGACCGGGGGCGGTACGGCCGTCAGCCGGTGACCCGGAGCGGCGCGGCCGTCAGCCGGTGACCCGGGGCGGTGCGGCCGTCAGCCGGTGACCCGGCCGGCGTGGATGGCGCGGACCTCGTCGATGGTGTCCGCCTCGGCGGCGGACTTGTCGTCGCGGTAGCGCACCACCCGGGCGAACCGCAGCGCCATCCCCCCGGGATAGCGCGAGCTGGTCTGCACCCCGTCGAAGGCGATCTCCACCACCTGCTCGGGGCGGACCCGCACCACCCAGTCGCCGCGCTCCACGGCGAGGTCGAGGAACCGCTCGGTCTGCCAGCGCAGCAACTCGTCGGTGAGCCCCTTGAACGTCTTGCCGAGCATGACGAAGCCACCCGTCCGCGGGTCGCGCGCACCCAGGTGCAGGTTGGACAGCCAGCCCTTGCGCCGGCCACTGCCCCACTCGACGGCGAGCACCACCAGGTCGAGGGTGTGCCGGGGCTTGACCTTGACCCAGGCGGCACCGCGCCGGCCGGCGTCGTAGGGAGCGTCCGGTGCCTTGACCACCACGCCCTCCTGCCCCGCGTCGAGCGCGGCGGCGAACGCGGTGGCGGCCTGCTCCGGACCATCGACCTCCATGCGACCGACCAGCAGCGACGCGTCCACCGCTCCGGCCAGGGCGGCCCACCGCTCCCGACCGGGCAGATCGATCAGATCCTGACCGTCGAGGTGCAGCAGGTCGAAGAAATACGGAGTGAGCACCGTCGCGCCCGTGCTGGCGGCCGCCGCGAGCACCGCCGGGGCGACAGGTGTGGGCCCGGTGCTGCTCGGGGTGGTGCGTCGGGCGGCCCGGCTCGACGTCTGCTGGAACGGCAGTGGACGCCCCGTCTCGTCGAGGCCGATCGCCTCACCGTCGAGCACCAACTCGCGGCCCGGAAGGGCACGGACCGCGGCGACCACCTCGGGCACCCGCCCGGTGATCTCGTCGAGGCTGCGGGTGAAGACGGCGATGTCCGCGCCGGACCGGTGCACCTGGATGCGGATGCCGTCGAGTTTCACGTCGACCACCGCCGGCGTGCCCGTCGCGGCGAGTGCCTCGTCGACCGAGGGCGCGCTCTGCGCGAGCATCGGCGCCAGCGGCCGGCCGACCTGTAGGCCGAACCCGGCCAACTCGGCCGCTCCTCCGGCAAGCGCGGCGACCGCCACGGCACGCAGGTCACCGGCGAGCAACAGCGCCCGCCGGACGGTCGCCACCGGCACGTCGGAGGCCCGCGCCACCGCGTCGGCGAGCAGCCCGGCCTGGGCACCCTGCCGTAGCTCGCCACTGAACAGACCGGTGAGCAGACGCTGCTCGTCGGTGGTCGCCGCCGCGTAGAGGGCGCCGAGCAACGCCCGACGCCGAGCCTGTGAACCGGTGCCGTGCACCGCGGCGATCTGCTCGATGGCCGCGTCGACGGCGGCCACGGTCAGTGTCGGCTCGGCGGCCGGTGGCGGCAGGTCCCGAAGGCTCGCATAACCCACCCCGGTCTGCCGTTGGCGCAGCTCACCGGCGAGGTAGCCGGCGCCGGGCTCGACCTCGGCCGGATCGAGCCGGCGCAGCGCGTCAGCGAGCAGCTCCACCTTGGCCCGCCGGCCGCTGGTGGCGCCGACGGCCGCGGACGTGGCTGCCAGGTCGAGGAACCGCACGCCGCCCATCCTGCCAGTCCCCTCCGACACCGCCCGGGCATTGCCGTGCCCGGGCGGTGTCGGCAGGGTGCCGCCCGCTCACGCGGACGACGGATCAGGCGGAGACGGGCTCCTCGATGCGCATCCCCCGGGCACGGACCTCGCCAGCGACCCGGGAGAGCACCGAGTCGAGGGCGACCAGAGCGGCGGAGAGCTCACCGAGCTGCTCGTTGAGCGTGTCGTCTGACCACGCGGAGACGTCGACATCTCCCAGTGCGCTGACAGCGGCCCCCAACCGGGCCATCACCTCGTTCGTACTCATGTTCGAAAGACTATAACAACGAGCGATCCGACACGCCGTAAACTCCCAGATCAGGCCCTAAATCGTCGGCGCGATTTCTCAGCGCCCCGCCGCGGCCACCTTGCTCAGCAGCAGCGCCTCGGCGAGGCAGACTTTGGCGAACTCTCCCAGGTGCAGACTCTCGTTCGGGCCGTGGGCGCGGGCGTGCGGATCCTCCACCCCGGTCACCAGGATCGCCGCCTTCGGGAACATCTCCTGGAAGGTGGCGATGAACGGAATCGAGCCGCCGACGCCGATGTCCACCGGGTCGGTGCCGTCCCAGGCGGCCCGGAAGGCCGAGCGGGCGGCGTCGAACATCGGCCCGGACGCGTCGATCACGCACGGGTAGCCGTCGTGTTCGAAGCTGACCGCCACCTGGGCGCCCCACGGTGCGTGCTGCTCCAGGTGCGCGCGCACCGCCGCGTACGCCCGCTTGGGGTCGTCGCCCGGGGCGAGCCGGATGCTGAGCTTCGCCTTCGCGGCCGGGACCAACGCGTTCGGCGCCTCGCCGGTGGCCGGGGCGTCGATGCCGAGGACCGCCAGCGCGGGCTTGGTCCAGAGCCGGTCGGTGATCCGGCCGGTGCCGATGAAC
This sequence comes from Micromonospora sp. NPDC048935, assembly GCF_043197875.1. Lineage (NCBI taxonomy): Bacteria > Bacillati > Actinomycetota > Actinomycetes > Micromonosporales > Micromonosporaceae > Micromonospora > Micromonospora sp. NPDC048935. The sequence goes on from NZ_JBICTZ010000003.1 coordinate 89,729, forward strand.
CGCACGCCGTCGGCCAGCCCGGCCTCGGCCCGGACCCGGTCCTCCGGGTAGTCGACGGTCGCGCCCTCCCGGCCGACCAGCCCGGCCACCGCCACGTCACCGGCGTCGTCGTGCAGCGTCGCCAGCAGTCGGACCAGCGCGGTGAGCGCGTCCGGCACCGCACCACCGAACATGCCGCTGTGCACCGCGTGGTCCAGCGTCCGCACCTCGACGAAGCAGTTGACGATGCCACGCAGCGAGGTGGTCAACGCCGGTACGCCGATGTCCCAGTTGCCGGAGTCGGCGATCACGATGACATCCGAGGTGATCTCGTCGCGGTGCTCGATCAGCAGTTGCTCCAGCGAGTCGGAGCCGTACTCCTCCTCACCCTCGATGAAGAGCACCACGCCCACCGGCAGCGCGTCCCCGTACGCCCGCAGCGCCGCGACGTGCGCCATGATGCCGGCCTTGTCGTCGGCGGCACCCCGGGCGTAGAGCCGACCGTCGCGTTCCACCGGCTCGAACGGGTCGGACTCCCAGAGCGACAGGTCGCCGACCGGCTGGACGTCGTGGTGGGCGTAGAGCAGCACGGTGGGCGCACCGGGCGGGGCCGCCCGACGGCCGATCACCGCCGGCTGGCCGCCGGAACGCACGATGTCGACGTCCAGGCCACACCCGCGCAGCAACTCGGCGACCGCCTCGGCGGAGCGTTCCACGTGCGAGTGGTCGAAGCCATCGAAGGCGATGCCGGGGATGCGGACGAGGCGTTCCAGGTCGGCCCGGACGCCGGGCATCTCCCGCTCGACTGCGGCCCGCACCTCGGACTCGGACATGATCGGTGAGGTCATGACCGGCATCGTATGCCGGCCTTACCGGGGCGTGCCGGCGGAGCCCGTCCCGTCACCGTCTCCCGCCGGGCCGGAGCCCGCCCGCGCGCCAGGGGCGGACCGGCCGGCACGCTGTGCGCGGCCGGCGGCCTCGGTGGCGGCATCCATCCAGGAGCGGGCCCGACCGGCGGTGCCACCGACCCACTCGCCGACGTCGCTCGCGCCGTCGCCGAGGCGGCGCAGCAACCCGACAAGCGGGTCCGTGGAACGACCGAACTCCTCCCGGTACGAGTCGGCAGCCGCCCTGATCTCCTCCGAGATGCTTGTCGAGCTGTCCTCGTCCCGGCGCGGATAGTCCCCGGCCAGCACCCGCCCGTACGCCCCGGAGTCGACCCACTGGCGCAACGACGCCGCCCGCGCCACCGGCGTGGGGTGGGTGCTCCACGCCGTCATCCGAATCTTGTGCAGGCTGTCGCGCAGGTCACCGCCCCCGGCGTACTCGGCGGCCTGTTCCAGGAACGCGGTCGTGTCGATCTGGGACAGGTCACCGCCCCCGGCGAGTTTCATCAGCAGCCGCAACGCGGCGGCCGGATCCTGCCCGGCGAGCAGGCCGGCCCGGTCGGCGGACAGCTCCGCCTTGCGCCACCACTCCAGCATCGCCGCGATGATGGCCCGCAGCGCGAGCGCGCCCACCGGTAACCAACTCAGGTTGGCCGCCCACCGGGTGAGAATCATGAGCATGGTCTTGTAGACCGCGTGCCCACTGCCCACGTGCCCCAACTCGTGGCCCAGCAGGCAGCGCAGCTCGTCCTCGTCGAGCTGCTGCACGCAGGCCGAGTTCAGCACGATGAACGGCCGCTCCAGCCCGACCGCCTCGGCGCCCAGCCACGGCGATTGGGTCACGTACAGCTCGGGCAGGTCGGCCACGTCGAGCACCGACCCGGCCTCGGTGTAGCGCTGCCACACCGCCGGATACTGCCGGTGGTCGACGCGGATGCCGGAGGCCAGCACGGACAGCCGGAACCCGCGCTCGTTCCACATCCCGAAGAACGACCGCACCACGTCGTCGAAACCGCGCAGCTCCCGCAGCGCGACAAGCGCACCCCGGTCGGCCGGATGCTCCCAGGCCCGCGAGCTGATGCCGGTGAGCGTGATCCGGCGCCGCGCGGGCGCGTCCGATGCCGACATGATGAGTCCCCCGTTCGCCGCGCGCCCTGAGCGCTCTCGCGTCGTGCTTCTGGCGTCGTCGTTCTCGCGTCGTACTGCTCGCTTCACCCTGCACACGCCGTGCCTGCTCGCGCCGTGCCTGCTCGCGCCGTGCCTGCTCGCCGTCGACCCTGCTCGCGCCGTGCCTGCTCGCGTCGTGCTTGCTCGCCGTCGACCCTGCACGCCGTCGACCCTGCACGCATCGTGCCGGAGCCGGTGACGCTCGTCCAATGCCCGCGCACGCTCACCGGACGCGCACGTAGTACCGATCGGCGTCGTAGGGCAGTGTGGGTGCGCCGTCGACCAGCAGATCCACGCGGGCGGCCGTGTCGTCGGCGGCGAAGTGCGCACGCTCGCCGGCGTGCCAGCGACGCAGCTCGGGCAGGATCTCGGGCCCGTCCCGCGCGACCGCGCGGGCCAGCCGCAACGGCGCGGGCGCGGTGACGAACACCGCCAGAGTCAACTCCGGCCGGACGACCGCGCGGGCGGTGCTGACCCCCTCCACCACCAGCACCGGCATCGCCGGCACCGGCACCGGGCGGCCCAGGAAGCGTTGCCGCACCCAGCTGTAGCGCCGATAGGAGCCCGGCTTCCCTTCCCGCAGCGGGGTGAGCACCCACTCGTCGAGGCGTGCCCAGAAGCTGAACTGGTCGTCCCAACCGTCGAGCAGGTCGTCGGTGTGCACCACCGGGGGCCGGTCACCGTCGAGCAGCACCGCCAGGGCATCCGCGAGGTGCGCGGCGAACCGGCTCTTACCCGCGCCGCTGGGCCCGTCGACCGCCACCAGCCGGGTCCGTCCCAGCCGCGCCGGGCCCGCGAGCACCCGACGAGCCAATTCGGCGTACGCCTCGACGACCGCCACGGGCATGACCAAAGTATGCCGCCGACCGCAGTCCAGTCGTGATCGACTCCAGATCATTGATGTCGCGCGATCCCTGCCAGCGGGACACCGCGACATCAGCAAACCCGAGTCGATCACCCGACTGCAACGGCAACCGTGGGCCACGCCGACCCGTCCGGCTGACCGCCCCGGCCGGGCACCGTCACGTCCGAGGGAATTGGGGCGGTGACGGGTGACGGGCAGCCCGTTCGCCGCCCGGCGTGCTGCCGAATCGGCATGATCGGGTGGTGCTCCGAGACGTGATGAGCCCCGGCATCGACGCCCTCCTCGAACAGGCCCGAGCCGGGCTGCACCGACTGACTCCGCAGCAGACCGTCGAGGCGGTCCGCGGCGGCGCGCTGCTTGTCGATACCCGTACCGACCTGCAGCGCCGTGAACAGGGCGACCTGCCAGGCGCGGTCGTCATCGACCGGACCGTGCTGGAATGGCGGCTCGATCCGGCCAGTGCCTGGCGGATCCCCGAAGCCACCGGGTACGACCGGGAGATCGTGCTGGTGTGCCGGCAGGGCTACAGCTCCAGCCTCGCCGCCGCCAGCCTGCAAACCCTCGGTCTACGCCGGGCCACCGACATGATCGGTGGCGTCGACGCCTGGCTGGCCGCCGGCCTCCCCACCAGCGACCGCCCCGCCGACATCCGCCCCTAACCCACCCAAAAACCCCACCCCGCCCTGCCCACCCGGCCCGGCCCGCCGCTCCCTGCCCACCCCGCCCTGCCCCACCCCACCCGGCCCGCCGCGCCCCGCCGTGCCCGGCCCGGCCCGCCGCGCCCCACCCCACCCGCCCCACCCCACCCGGCCCGCCGCGCCCCGCCGTGCCCCGCCCGGCCCGCCCCGCGCCCGCCCCGTCCTCGCCGATCTTGCAGTTTCTGTCGCCGGTATGCCAGGAAAGTCCTGTTATGCCGCGACAGTAAGTGCAAGATCGCGGAGAAGGGCACCCCGACTTTGTCGATCATGGGGGGCCGGTTTGGTGTTGTTTGGGGAACGGGGGCCGGTGACTCGGGGCCACTCGCGCACCGCACTGCCCCACGCTCCGCATTGGACGGCGAGCGGTCAGGAGGGTGGAGGGCCGGGCGGGATGAAGGGTAGGCCAGCGGGTGGACCGGATTCGATGAGACGCCAGAGGGCGTCGGTGTCCAGGTGCTCCTCGACCAGGTCGCCAAGCAGGTCGAGTGAACGCTCCCGAGCGGCGGCGAAGCTGGTCGTCGGCGCGACCCGGAACCCGGTGCGGCCGGCCAGGCGAGCCGCCTCGGTCAGGAACCACCGCCGGAACCCGTCAGACTCGAACGCCCCGTGCCAGTGCGTGCCGTGGACCACGCCGAGCACGGCTCCTTCGCCGACACCGTCGTCGCCGGTCAACAGTGGGCGCAGACTCGGGTCGGTCTGCGAGACGTACCCGTGGTGGATCTCGTAGCCGCGTACCGCAACACCGCCGTGGGCGGTGCCCACCGACTGCCGGACAGTCTTGCGGGGATCGAAGGTGATCTCGATGGGTAGCAGGCCGAGCCCCGGTACGCTGCCCCGCCGGCTCTCCACCGTGTCGTGGATGGCGCGGCCCAGCATCTGGAAACCGCCGCAGAGCCCGAGCAGTGGCTTACCGGCCGCCACATGGGTGGCCACCGCGTCGGCGAGGCCCGTCTCGTGCAGCCAGGCGAGGTCGGCGACGGTGGACTTGGAGCCGGGCAGGACGACCAGGTCGGCGGCGGCCAACTCGGCCGGTTCGATGGTGAGGCGTACGCGAACGCCCGGCTCGGTGGCCAGCGCCTCCACATCGGTGGCGTTGCTGATCCGGGGTAGGCGGACGACTGCCACGTCCAACCACTCGGTGCCGTGCGGGGCGGCGGGGCGGCCGAGCACCCGGCCGTAGGCGAGGGAATCCTCCGCGTCGAGCCACAGGTCCAGTGCCCAGGGCAGCACCCCGTACGTGGGGCGGCCCGTGACGTGACGCAGCATGTCCAGCCCCGGCTGGAGCAACCCGAGGTCACCCCGGAACTTGTTGATCACGAAACCGGCGATCAGCGCCTGGTCGGCCGGGTCGAGCAGGGCCACGGTGCCGAACATCGAGGCGAAGACGCCGCCCCGGTCGATGTCGCCGACCACGATGGTGGGCAGGTTGGCGTGCCGGGCCAGCCCCATGTTGACGTAGTCGCCGGCCCGCAGGTTGATCTCCGCGGGGCTGCCGGCACCCTCGCAGATCACCACGTCGTACGTGTCGCGCAGCTCGGCGAGCGCCCCGTACGCGGTCTCGGCGAGCCGGGGTCGCAGGTGCCGGAACGTGCCCGCGGTGATCGTGTCGACCGCTTCGCCGAGCAGCACCACCTGACTGGCCAGGTCACTGCCCGGCTTGAGGAGCACCGGGTTGAACCGCAGGTCGGGTGCAAGCCCGCAGGCAGCGGCCTGCATGGCCTGGGCCCGTCCGATCTCGCCCCCACGCCCGTCCGGCCCGACGACCACCGCCGAATTGTTCGACATGTTCTGCGCCTTGTACGGCGCCACCTTCACGCCCTGTCGGTGCAGCCAGCGACAGATGCCAGCGGTGAGCACGCTCTTGCCTGCGTCGGAGGTCGTGCCTGCGACAAGCAGCCCGCCGCTCACCGCCCGCTCCCCCGCCGTACCCGTTCAGGCGCACCGAGCCCGAGCCCACGACGACCCACGCCAACGGAACCACCACGCCCCACGACGCCGAGCCCACCGCTCCCCACGACGCCGAGCCCACGACGACCAAGGGCACCGACCAAACGGCCCAGGGTCACCGGGTAGGCGGCGGCCAACCCGACCGCGGCCAGCCCGACCGCGCCGGAGATCCGGGCGGCCCGCTTGAGGTGCCGTGCCTCGGGGCGGGGGCCGTCGCCGAGGAACGGCCGCACCTCGGAGCGCCCGTAGTAGACGTTGCGGCCGCCGAGGCGGACGCCGAGCGCGCCGGCCATCGCCGCCTCGCACTGGCCGGCATTGGGGCTCGGATGGTCGTTGCGGTCACGCCTCCACACCCGCCAGGCCCGGTGCCGATCCCCGTTGGCGACCGGCGCGACGGCGATGGTGAGCAGCCCGGTCACCCTCGACGGCACCAGGTTGAGCAGGTCGTCAAGCCGCGCGGCAGGCGTACCGAACCGGGCGTACCGCGCCGACCGGTGCCCGACCATCGCGTCCAGGGTGTTCGCCGCCCGGTAGCCCAGCAGACCGGGCAGGCCGGCTATCGCGCCCCAGACCAGTGGGGCGACGACCGCGTCGGAGGTGTTCTCGGCGACCGACTCGACGGTGGCGCGAGCCAACTCCTGCTCGCCCAACGTCGACGGGTCCCGCCCGCAGAGGTGGCCGAGGCGTCGGCGGGCGGCGGGCAGGTCACCCGCACGCAGAGTCCGGCCCATGACGGTGGCTTCGTGGCGCAGCGTACGACCGCCCAGCACGGTCCACGTGCCGGCGGCCACCAGCACCGCCCGGGTCACCGGCCGATGCCGGGTAGCCGCTGCGGCGACCGCCCCGAGCAGCACCGGCCCGCCCACCGCCAGCGCGGTGAACGTCGCTCCCGCCGTCCGGTCCGGGCGGTAGAGGCGGCGCTCCAACGCACCCGCGGCCTGCCCGAAGCCGGCCACCGGGTGCCACCGGCGCGGATCACCGAGCAGCCTGTCCAGCGCGTACCCGGCCAGCAAGCCCACCGCGTTCGCCACCGGCGCTGTCCGTCGCACCCGCACCACCTCCGGCCGGCCAGCCTAGACGAGCATCCCGGGACCAGCCCCACCCACGGAACTCCGGCAGTCAGAGCCTCGTGGAAGGCCGCAACCACCACTCTCCCTCAACCCCGCCGCTGCTGGCACGCGGGGTGACGACGCTGGTCGCGACGCCACCCCGCCCCCGTCGTGCCAGGCCATGTGTGCCGTGCCGCCGCAGCACTGACGAGCAGCACAGGGCCCGTACCACTCGGCCGCCGCCCGATCCGCGACCGCCGAACCGACACGACCGCCAAGCGGCACGCTCGCCAAGCCGGCACACTCGCCGAACCGGCACACTCACCAAGCCGGCACACTCACCGAACCGGCACACTCACCGAACCGGCACACTCACCAGCCGACACGCTCGCCGAACCGGCGCGTCGATCGGTCAGGCTGGCTGCGGGATCCGGCCTCGCCCACGCCGTCCCCGACCGGACTGCGCCGGCTCCGGCTGCCTCTCGTCCGGCACGGGCCCCAACTCGTCGTCCAGGTCGCGGCCGGTGCTGTCGTCGGTCGCCTCGGCCGGGAGCGCCAACTCGTCGTCGAGACCCGGCGGGACGCTGGCCTGCCCGATCTGCCCGCCCGCCGAGGCATCCCCGCTGGCCGGGGAGACTCCGCCAGCCGGGGAGACTCCGCCAGCGCGGGGAACCCCGCCGGCCAGGGGAACAGCGTCGTCAATCGGATCGTCGATGAACGGGCTGGTCCGCAGCGCGCCGTAGTCGGGAAGCTCGAAGTCGTCGTCCAGCGGCCGGTCGTCGGGCAGCACGGGCCCGTCCTCCGCCGGCACCGGCTCGGTGGGCTCGCCGTGCACCCGACTCTCGGCCTCCGCGTCCTCCACGGTGCTGGTCGTCATGCTCGGCCGGTTACGCAGGAAGCGAGCCCGCCCCCGGGACAGGTCGTGGCCGACGGCGACCGCCTCCAACTCGTAGAGGGTGCGATGGTTGCCGGCGTCGTCGGTCCAGTCGCGGGTGTAGAGCCGACCGCAGACCACCACCGGATCGCCCACCATCACGGAGGCCGCCACGCCTTCGGCGAGCTTGCGCCAGCAGTTGACGCGAACGCGGAGTGAGTTGCCGTCGACCCACCGGCCGCTGTCCCGGTCGAGTCGGCGAGCAGTGGAGGCGACCTTGAAGTTGGCCACCAGCGTGTTGCTCTGGGTGGTGCGGCGCCATTCGGGTGCAGTCAGCACATTACCGACAATTGTTACATGCGTGTCGAACATCGTCCCTCCAGGGGATCGGGGCCTGCCAATGCGAGTCGACTCGACACCGAGCCTCGGCGCTGCGCGCGAGCACCGCCAGCACCCACCCTCGAACCTGTGGACAACGAACCCACCTGTGGACAACGCCCTGATCACGCCCAAATGTGGTACGGCCGACCCGCCCGGCTGGGCGTCGGCGGTTTCCGAGCCCGACCAGTTTGGGTAAGCACTTGATCAACGCACCACCGACAGCTCCACGTCGACGAGAGGTCAGCGTCATGATGATCACCAGAATCGGCTCCGCGATCGCTTCCGAGGCGCGGCGATGAGCGCCGCGGCCAACCCGGCCACCGTCGCCGAGTGCCTGCGGGTGGGCGCCGGGTTCTCGCAGGGCGACCGCAACTGGATCGCCGAGCAGTTCGCCACCCTCGACGCCCGGCTGGCCGGTTTCCACGCCGACGCCACCGAGTTGGAGGTGTCGGTGAAGGATCGCGAAGCACGTGGCCAGAAGGTCACCCTCGAGTGCTGGATCGCTGGCCGGCAGAAGATCGTCACCACCTCCGCGGAGGAGGACCTGCACGCCGCGCTCAACGACGTCCGCGACGACCTGCGTCGCCGGCTCAACGACGCCAAGACCCGCCAGGAGCCCCGGCACAACAAGCACCTGCGCGACATCCCGCAGCCCCAGGCCGACCTGGACCCCACCGACGACCAGGACCCCACGCGAGCAGACGCGGAAACAGCCTGACCCAAGCCCAGCCTGCCCGGACCCGACCCCGCGACCCCGGCCCAGCCCGGCCCGACCCGACCCAGCCCGGTCCGGTCCCGGTTCCGGCCCCCGCGATCTTGCACTTTCTGCCCCTGAAATGCGGCTATTGCACCTTATGCCGCGACAGAAAGTGCAAGATCGCGGGGCAAGGACGGCGCGGGCGCGGGGGCAGGGCAAGGACGGCGCGGGAGCGGCGCGAGAACGTGGCAGAGGCGGACCGAGGCCCAGGACCAGAGCCGGGGACGAGGACCGGGGACGAGGACCGGGGACGAGGACCGGGGACGAGGACCGGGGACCAGGGACCAGAACCGAGGGCTACCGTCGGGTAGGTCTCCGGCGTAGCGTCGCGTTCGTGGAACCGGACGTGTTGGGGCCGCCGTACGAGCGGCAGACGATCGACCTGGGCACCGACGACGAAGGTCGCGTCGTCGCGACCCTGGTCCGGCGGCGGGCCGCGCGTCCTACCGGGCGGGCCGTGCTCTATGTGCACGGGTTCGTCGACTACTTCTTCCAGACCCACCTGGCCGACTTCTTCGCCGAGCGCGGCTGGGATTTCTACGCGCTCGACCTGCGCAAATATGGTCGCAGCCTGCTCCCGGGTCAGACTCCGAACTTCTGCCGCGACATCAGCGACTACTTCCCCGAGCTGGACGCCGCCGCCGAGATCATTCGTCAGGACGACGGGCACGACACCCTCCTGACGATGGGCCACTCCACCGGCGGCCTGATCATCTCGCTCTGGGCGGACGCCCGCCGCGACACCGGCACCGTGGACGGCCTGGTGCTCAACAGCCCCTTCTTCGACATCAACGCCCCCTGGGCGGTGCGCCGACCCCTCGCGGCCGCCGTCTCCCGGCTGGGCCGCAGGGCGCCGCACCGCATCCTGCCGTTCGGGCTGGGCACGGTGTACGGCGAGAGCCTCCACTCCGACCACCGCGGCGAGTGGACGTATGACCTGGCGTGGAAGCCGCTGGCGGGGTTCCCGGTCCGGGCCGGTTGGCTGAACGCGATCCGTACCGGTCAACGCCGGCTGCGCGCCGGCCTGGACATCCAGGTGCCCGTGCTGCTGGCCTGCTCGACCCGCTCCTTCCGGGGCACCCGGTGGCACGACAACGCGACCCTGGCTGACGCCGTCCTGGATGTCGAGCACATGGTCCGTTACGCACCCCGCCTGGGCCGCCACGTCACCCTGGCTCGCTTCGACGGCGGGATGCACGACCTCACGCTCTCCGGCCCCGCCGTACGCAGGAAGGTCTTCGACGAGGTCGGCCGCTGGGCCGAGGCGTTCCTCGCCGCCGGCCCCACCGCCCCGGCCGGCGCCGACTCGACAGTTGTCGAGGCCGGCCCACCGGAGAGCCGACGGTCCGCCGCCGACACGGCGGGTGCGGCGACAGCCGGCGGCTGACCACCCGAGAGGGCGACACCGGGCGCGCTCAGATGTCGCCGGGCGGCACCGGAAGGACGGCTCGGATCCGGTCGAAGGTCGCCACCGGATGCCCGCCGACGCCGGGCAGCACCAGGCCCAGGCAGTACGGCGACAGCTCCCCGGTGGCGTCGGGCTGGACGACGAAGATCGGCGCGCCGACGTACCCCTGCGGCAGTTCGGTGGTGATCCGCACGGCGTCCCCGTCGCGGACCACCCGCTCGACCGCGACCTCCAGCGGGCGCGACCCGTCTTCGCGTACCCCATGGGCCAGCACGAAAGCGGTACCGGCGTCGGCGGTGAGGCGGGCGACCACCTCGGGCCCGGCGGCGATCCCCGCCGGCACCGGCTGGACCCGCCACCGCCAGCCGCCGTCACCGGCGTAGCGGTGCAGGCCGGCGGTCGGCAGCACCGCGACCCCGTCGCCCGGGAAGCGGGCCCAGCCGGGCACGATCTCGGCCACGGCGACGGCGGCCGGGGCGACCCCCGCGGGCTCGGTGACGCTCGTCCGCAGCCCCAGCTCACCACCCGACGCGTCGACCAGGTCGGCCGCCGTCAGCAGCGACTCGCCCACCGGGTCGTCGCCGCCCTGGAAGAAGAACGCGGTGCCACAGTCGCCGTCCGACCGGTACGGCAGGATGGCGCGACCGACGACCTGGCACAGCTCGTAGGCGACGTCGTTCTCGGCGTCGGGATCCAGCAACACCAGCCAAAGGTACGGTCCGAGGCGACGTCGGTCCGTGGGAACCCAGGTGCCCGCCGCAGGGCCAACGTGAGACCCTGCTCGGCAACGTGGACGCGGGCACCCTTTTCGCCGCCGGGCAGTGGGGCGGCGGTACCCTCTGGGCGCGACATCCACGCCACACGCGCCCGTAGCTCAGCGGATAGAGCAGGGGACTTCTAATCCCAAGGCCGCAGGTTCGAATCCTGCCGGGCGCACCACAAAAGACCAGGCTGATGTCAGCAACACCGACCAATGGATCGGGCGCGGCCTCTGCCCGCCACGATAGGTTCATCCCGTGCTCGCGATGACCCTGGAAGAGATCACCGCCACGATCGGCGGAGCCGTCCACGACGCTCCCGACGCCGTGATCGTCACGGCCCCGGTGGTGTTCGACAGCCGGCGCGTGGAGCCCGGCGGGATGTTCGTGGCGCTGCCGGGTGAACGCGTCGACGGACACGACTACGCCGCTCAGGCGATCGAGGCCGGTGCGGTGGCGCTGCTGGCATCACGGCCGGTCGGGGTGCCGGCGGTGGTCGTCGAGGACGTGCCAGCAGCCTACGGACGCCTCGCCCGCGCGGTGATCGACCGGCTGCCGCAGACCACAGTCATCGGTGTGACCGGCTCGGTGGGCAAGACGTCGACCAAAGACATCCTGGCTCAGGTGCTCCCGACCTTCGGTCCGACCGTCGCCAACCGTGGTTCGAACAACAACGAGCTTGGGTTGCCCTACACGGTCACCCGCGCCACCACCGGCACCCGCTATCTCGTGTTGGAGATGGGTGCGCGTGGCATCGGACACGTGGCCTATCTGACCCGCATCGCCCCACCCACCGTCAGCGTCGTCACCCGCGTCGGGCACGCGCACCTTGGCGAGTTCGGTTCGGTGGAGAACATCGCCCAGGCCAAGGGCGAAATCGTGGAAGCCCTGCCAGACGCGGGCGACGGCGGATTGGCGGTGCTCAACGCCGACGATGAGTTGGTGGCCGCGATGGCGAGCCGCACCCACGCCCGCGTGCTCACCTACGGGATCGAGAGCCCGGCGGACGTGCGGGCCGAGAACGTGACATTGGACGAGATGGGCCGGGCTGGCTTCCGGCTCGTGCACGAGGGCCAGGCCGCCGAGGTGCGGTTGCGCCTGTACGGGTTGCACCAGGCGTCCAACGCGCTTGCCGCCGCGACCGTCGCTCTCGGGCTTGGCCACCCGATCGAGGCTGTTGCCGAGGCCGTTTCGCAGGCCGAGGCCGTGTCACCGGGCCGGATGCAGGTCACCACCCGCGCGGACGGGGTGACGATCATCAACGATGCCTACAACGCCGCACCCGACGCCATGCGCGCCGCATTACGCGCCCTGCACGCGATGACCGGCGACGGTCAGCGGGCGGTCGCGGTGCTGGGCGAGATGAATGAGTTGGGCGAGCACGCCACAGAGGTGCACCACGAGATCGGACAGCAGGTAGCCGAGATCGGGGCCGGATGGCTGGTGGCGATCGGCGGGACGAACGCCGACCAGTACGCGGCTGGGGTCGCCGGCAGCGGCACAGCGGTTGATCGGGCGGCGGACGTGGCCCAGGCGTGGGAACTGCTCCGCAGTGGGCTACGGCCGGGCGACGTGGTGTTGGTGAAGGCATCGAACAGCGCCGGGCTGCTCGCGCTCGCGGACAAGCTGATCGAGGAACCCGGCGCTGTCACCGCCCAGGCGTAGGGATCACGCGGACAACGGGACCTCGGATCGCTGGCTCAGGGCGTCCAGGACCGCCGCACCGTAGCCGGTCACATCACCCGTGCCCATCGTCACCACCACGTCACCGCGACCGGCCATCCCCCCGACGAGCCGGGCCACATGATCCGCGCCAAGCGGCAGGCAGTACTGGCCGTCACGCAAGTGGGTCACGATCACTGTTGCGTCGGCCGCCGGCCGCCCCTGAGGCACGGTGCCGTGCACGTCGAGCAGCAGGACGTAGTCGGCCTGGTCCGCCAGGAGCCGGCCGATCCGCCTACCGAAAGCCAGCACCCGGGCGTGCCCGGACGGCTGGAACACCACGATGACCCGGCCGCGAGCCACGGTACGCGCGGCTTCCAGGTCGGCGGCAATCTCCTTCGGGTGATCGGCGTAAGAGTCGATCACCGTCACCCCGGCCCGAGTGTCGACGTGCTCGAAGCGACGGCGTACCCCCGAGAAGGTGCACGCCGCTCCCGCCACGTCGGCGGGGTCCAGGCCCAGGGCCACCGCACACGTCACGGCCGCAACCGCGTTCTCCAGGTGGTGCGCCGCCGGGGTCGGCAGAGTCAGCCGCACCGTCGTCCCGTTCGGCATCCGGACGGTCGCCGAAACGCTCCACCCCTCGGCGTGCACGTCGAGCAGGCAGATATCGGCCGTGCGGCTCCGGCCGTAGCGCAGCACCGTCAGGTCAGGTCGCTCGTCAGCGATGACCTCGGCGGCCACGTTCGCGCCCACGCAGTCGGCGTTCGCGATCAGGAACCCGCGAGGAGCAATCCGGCAGCCGAACTCGACGTAGGCGCGCATCACCGCGGCATGGTTGACGAAGTTCTCCGGGTGATCGTCCGTGACGTTGGTCATGACCGCGATCGACGGGGTGAGGAAGTGAAACGACCGGTCCGACTCGTCCGCCTCCGCGACCAACAGCCGAGATCCGCCGAGACGGGCGCCAGAGCCCGGCCCGGTCAGATCAGCTCCAATCAGGTAGGTCGGGTCCTCGCCGAGGGTCCGCAGGATGTGGGCCAGGATGCCGGTCGTCGTGGACTTGCCGTGCGAGCCGGACACCGCGACGAGCCGCCGATTGGCGCTGAGCGCGTCGAGAACCTGCGCCCGATGTACCACCGGAACACCGGCAGCGCGGGCCGCCTCGATCTCCGGCGCATTCTGGGCAACCGTGGTGTAGACGACGCAGCTCACGCCCTGCACGTGGGAGGCGTCGTGCCCGACGTGTATCCGCACGCCCGCAACGGCCAAGGCCGCGAGTGTGGCGGAGTCGTTCAGGTCGCTGCCGCTGACCTCGTGGCCCAGTTCGGCCAGCAGCCGGGCCAGGCCAGACATCGCCGACCCACCGACGCCCACGAAGTGCGGGCGGGACAGGTCAATCGGGCCGGTGCGAGCCTTGATCGTCGGGTTACCAGTGATCGTGTCGGTCATGGTGTCGTGTCTCCTTCGATGTAAGGGCTGGCGGGGGTCGCGCCGTGAGCTGACGTGTGAGGGGGTCCGCTCCTTCCGACGGGTGCGATTCCTTGCGCGCGGCCGAGGTGTCCTCGGGTCACCGCCTCGGCCGCGCGGGTCCAATCGATCTGCGTCGGCTCGTCTACCTGCCCTGTCCCAGCCGGCCAGGTTGCAGGGGCGGGAGCCGAGCCGGGCCAGCCCGCCGCAGACCCGCGAGGTGAGCGCTTTCCGTTCCGGGCGGTACGGCACGCCGGGCACGCGCATGGCCGACCGCCGGGGAATCGGCGGGATCGATGCGGTCGATGCCGAGGCCGGATCAGATCAGCGTCGTCATCCATGAACAACTTCGTTCACGCGGACTGACACGACGGGCGAGACGCCGAGGAACAGTGACGCGTCGGGGGCTTCAAACAGCCGTTTCAGCTCGCGGCACACGCATACTCCCGGCGATTCAGCCCACTGCCTGCGGATGAGGTTCACCGCCGTCTGGTCGTTGAGCCGCCGCGCCAGGGCTGCTGTACGCGCCCACTCCGCCATCAGTAGCCCGCCAGCACCCAACGCGACATCGCACGCAGTCCAGAACTCGCGAGAGGCCACCTGGCGGGCCGTCTCCACGTTCGCGACCGTGCTTCTCGACCACCGGACCTCAGCCGCGAGCCGGGATTGAGTGACGCCAGCAGCCTTCCGAGTTCGGGCTAGCTGAGTCCCAAGCAGACGACGAGCCTCCGCCAGCGTCGCTGGCGTTAGCTGCTCGGCAGCGGTGCGTGACGACGTCAGATCACCAGTAGTTAGACCCATTGCCGTGGCCTACCGAGCCGGAAACAGCGTCGGCACAGCTACGCGACGCGCGCCGATCAGCTCGGGGCGAGTCGCCCCGGGCCGTCGACTCGGCAGGCGAAGCGTTCGCGTGAAAACCAGTACAGCGGCCTCTCGCTGAGCGCACGGCCCGGCCGTTCCGCAGCTCAGGCAACGGCCGTCCGCACTTGACACCGCGTGCCGTTCAAGCGCGTTCTGCGCGGCATCGACCTGTTCACCACCGGGGTAGATCGCCATCTTCAACCGCCTTCCAGGCTGCATCGGCCGAGCACGCCACGCGAGGAGGCTTGCCACTGCCCCCGGTTCGCGCGGCGTGCCAGCCGTCACCGGTCCGCACGGAGTCACCAGTCGCGAACGAACAAGGAGCTTGAGCGCCGTAATCGAACGATCGCCTATCGTTAGCGACACGATGCCGGTGGTTCGACCTAGGACGACATGACAGACGGCAGGTATCGATATGCACCCCATGCATGGCCAGAGCCAGCACTCGAATGGGATCTTGGAGTGGAACCACCTACCATCGAGGCTCGGCAGCCACACAAGGACGCCAAGATGACAGCTACCCACAAGGCCCGCTATTGCCGCTGCGGCGCACGGCTCGCACGCGACAACAAGGCCGGACGCTGTTCGCCCTGCTCGGCCTACGACCGGCACCACTCAGGTACGGCACCCGAGGTCCCAGCCAGCTTCTGGGACGAGGTTGTCCTAGCCCAAGCGCTGCAAAGCCGCCACATGGGTCGGGTCATCCGGGCATGGCGAACGCATCCCTACCATGGCCGACATCCGATCTCCCAGGGCCAAGCCGCCGCATGGGTCGGCATGAGTCAAGCGCAGCTAAGCCGAGTCGAGACCGGTCCACCCATAGTCCACCTTGACCGCCTAGCGCAGTGGGCAGCAGCGCTGCGCGTGCCGGAAGACCGGCTGTGGTTCGCCCTCCCTGCTGCTGACGGCGAGCTGGACAAGAAAGAAGCCAACGTGAATCGCCGCCACTTCTTCACCTCGGCCCTAGCTACCGCAGCCACCGGTGTCCTTTATGATCATTCCGCCCCGGTGGCGCTAAGCGCCGAGCACGAAGCCGTCGAATGGCTAGCGTGGAACCTCTGGCAGCAACGCAAGGACGAGCTGGATTCCTCTCTCATCCCAGGGTCAATTACCCGGGTGCTGAACATGCATCCACACGTCCTCAGGACAGCAGACGACGCGTACCGCTTCACTGACCCCGCACTGACAGACGTTCTGGTTGCCCATCGAGTATTCGGCGATATCGCGCAGGGCAGCGGCCACCTCCTCGCGACCGCACAGACCAGCCACGCCACTGATCTGACCATTGGCGCGCTGGCAGCCGAGCACGAGACGGCACGACGGGGCCTTTCCGTTTGGATGCGGACCGGCGCAACCGCAGTCCTCAGGGTCAACGCAGCCGGCATCCTCGCGAAGGTGGGAGCGGCCGAACTGGGTGACGCGGCAATCACCGCACTCCGCGCCGACCAGGACGCACGACAACTCTACCTAACCGCCGTTGCCAGCCGGGTACTGGAACTGCCATGGGAACGAGCAGCACACCTCTCCGGTGCGACAAGCACGAAGGCCACCAACTGGGCACGAAGCGAGAGCAGCGACATAAGAGGACGGGTATCGCAAAGACTTGCCAATGAGCTAACCAACAACCGCGATGCCGCCGCCCGATGGTGCAGCGCGGTACTGCTCGGCAACTTCGTTGATGCCGGCGACACTCGAACCCGAACTACCCTGATGCGTGCTGTAGAACAAGAAAAGTGCCGCGAGAACTTACGGGCATATGCGGCAGTACTAGCCGGCGTCACCCCTCTAGCGATCGGATAGACAACAGATGAAGGTCCTAACAGTCAAGCCAGGGGAAGAAGTAGTAGAGACGCTTACCAAGCAAGCCGCGGACCAAGGGATAACGGACGGCGCGATTGTCTCCCTCATTGGCGCCGTCGATGCGTGCGCAATCAGCAATATGCTCGCCGACGATGCCCGCAAAGACATCGTCACTGAGTACCGGCAGCCGTTCGAACTAAGCGGCACTGGCGAAATCCAGGACGGAAAGGTGCATGTTCACGTGGTGCTCGGTCGAGAGGGCGACACCGCGCTCGCCGGCCACTTGCACTGGGCGCGCGTAGAAACCTTCTTCGTCCACGCATACACCCTCGCGTTGCAGGACGGATAATCTGTGCCAAACGGGCGAGCCAGGAGGGTTGACGACGCACCACGGCTCGCTCGGCATGACCAGGGGCCGCGTCTCAGAGGCGATTAGGGGCGATGCCCTCTCGCGCAGGCCGTCATTTCAATCGATCAAGGAACGAACACCGACATGGACATGACCGACGCCAGGTGGCACAAGTCCGCTCGCACTGGAACCAAGGCGGTCGTGTAGAGATGGCCAACTACTTGCCAAGCGTCGTGCTCGACCGTGACACCAAGGACCGGGGCGGTGGCATGCTCCAGTTCAACCCGACCGATCGGCCAGTCGAAACTCTCGCCGCGTGACACTCGACATGCACCTAAATCGGTTAGACAATCAATCCTATGAGTGAGCATGAAAGAAGAGGTGGGCCGGCAGATAACGCAAGGCCACAGGATCTATCGCTCTATTCTGCAATGTTGACCTTCACAAAGCAACGATTGCAGCACGCCGATGAAAATCTAGCCAAGTCGCCGATCAACAGGGTTCAGCTTGAAGCGTGTGCCCTGCAAGTTCGAATCGCGCTAGAACAAATCGTGCTAGCCACCCTAATCACCAATCGCCCCGGAGCAGCAGCCGTCACCACAGCATTCGCCGGGAAGACGGCAGGCGAGGTTCGCAAGTTGGTTAGCTCGATCAACCCGAACTACTGGCCCATTCCTTTCGACTTCACAAAAGTCGAAAGCGGCAATAGTTACTACTGGCAAATGACAGAGCCGGCCACCCCTTACCTGTCTGAAGACGACTGGGGCAAGGCGTACGGGTACTGTAGTAGCCTGCTGCATGCCGCCAATCCTTATCAGTACTTTGATGAGTCAGACGCGAAAAGACTAAGAGTTCAACACCATTTCGAGCACGCCGATAAACTAAGCAACTATTCGCAGAAAATCCAGAGGTTACTCAAAAATCACCAAATCTACCTATCCGAAATAAACCATTCGCTGATATGCCACGTATATGAAGACACAAGGATTGAGCCCAGCATTCAAGTCTACTCACGAGGCGATCTCCAGACACCCCGCATGCCGTCGACTCGCCCTTCTGGGGAGCAGGACGCCGCCCGGCCTGCCACGTCAAGCGGACCTTGACGCGCGTTCAGACGCTGGCGGTTCAGGCGGTAGCCTACTCGTATGCCCGGTCGTCATCGCACCGGAAGTGACCAACGTTTGCGCTGTTCACAGGCTCGCGCTTGGCGCTCCGTTAAACCGCACAGGGTGCGGAGCATTGGCGCGGCACATCTTCGGAGCAGTGTTTGCTGGCAGGCGAGGAACTGCCCGTGATAGGCGCACCGTAGCCCCACCACCCACCTCGTCTCGGCGCGTGCGGCGGGCCGCCAGTCACCCATACCTGCTCTCGCGAGAGGTAGGTTCAGCTAAAAATGAGTGACCCCGTTCTTCTTCGCCCATGCTCGGAGAGTCTTCGCGATATGGTGAGTGCCGTACTCTGAGATCACCAAGGCACTGAAATACACATCAAGATCGAGGATTTGAGTGAGCGGCTCCTGTGGCACACCCTTATAGTCGCTAAACGAAATTACTGTTTCATACTGGCGTGGCATCTGGGGGTCCGCGAAGCGATCCGGCATCTTGTCAAAAAGAATCCGATACTCCCTACCTGGCGGAATTGAAGCGATCCCACTTGCAAATACGGTAAGGTCGGATAGCCTACTAGGCGCACTTGGATCTTCGTACAGGGTGCTCACCAATCCTGGCGAGAACTTGAAGCGCACATCGCGGGCCATCGTCTGACCCACGTTTTTTATCACCAGATCCATGAAGGGATGCCCCACCCCCCGCGTGGGCTCAAAGTCGATGACCACGAAAGGTTGCGCCTGAGCCTCCCGAAGGTTTCGAGCCTCTTTCACTTGATGAAACGCAGCTTTCGCGGCGCAGACGGCGATGCCCACCGCACCGATGGCACATAATGCGCTTACCCATCCCGGCACGTCGCCGAAATCTGGTGAAAAGGCCATTAAATCCTCCACGGGATCAACAGGTTGACACTCCTCGCGACTAACTACTCTGACGATGTGACGACCTGCGAACCCGATGAAAGTCGGGATTATGCTATCGATTCTTGAAGTGTCGCGGGCGTTCGCCGTCTCGCCTGCCGATTTCACTGATGGTTGGATCCGGCTTGATTACGACGGGAGGATCGGCAGGCTTCGGCGAGTCGTTGACGTCGCGCCCGCTTTGTTGACCGTGTCTCTCATTGGACATCATTTACCACCTTTTAATGTAAGGATCACAACCAGGAGCGCCAAGACCACCAGGACGATGGCGAGGACTAGGAGCCGGACCGCCCAATCCAAGCGGTCTAGCTTCAAATCTAACTGGTCCTTGTTGCTCTCATAATCTGCGATTCGTGTATCCAGGACCACGCGTTTCGTGCGGTCTGGCTCCTTGGTGATGTACCCCAGGTAGAGGCCCCGTGGATATATTCCCGCCTGCATTCTTGGCCTAAGGATCGAAGCCGCCAAGGTCGCTGCTGCGGCTGCGGCGACCGCGCCGGGCAGCGCCCATCCTGACTTGCTGTTGAGTGCGAGTCCGGCCAACACGCCGGCGAATCCTAGAACTTGGCCGGCTCGGCTGTCGACAGTCTCGGCGCGCTTCTCTTGCGCCGTCCGTTCAACGTCGAGTTCCGCGCGGACAACCTCCAAGGATTCCAGTTCTCGATCGCCCTCTTCTGCCATTCTATGATCCTTTTGCCGGAAACGCCCGTTAATGCGCGTTGAGTCCCAGGGGCGACGCACACGCAGCAGCGCCCAATCCGCGTTCTCAGAGTGACAGAAGGGTACGACAAGGCTGCTCCAAAGAGCGCCAGCGCTTGGCCGAGCGGCTTCAGCGCCACCATCGCGTCACAGCTGGTTGATGGCCTCGATACAGCAGGTCACAATGCCACGTAGATGCGCTGATCTTTGGGGCGGTGAGCCCGCAGTGAGCCCGGACGCCTCCGGATCCGGCGTCACGACCCGACATGGATCGACATGGATAGGGGTGTCTACCTGTACAGATAGACACCCCTAGCAACTCACGATCACGGGCTAACCCGTATCCGATTCAACTTCTAATCCCAAGGCCGCAGGTTCGAATCCTGCCGGGCGCACCCCACCTCGCCGCAGGTCAGCGACTTTCCGGTCCCGTGGCAGCATCGAACGGACGCAGCAACCGCCAGGGCGGCGAGATCGAACCCCTGCCGATCGGGTCGCTGCGGGCGAAGGTCAATGCCGGCGTCGACCCGATCAGCGGGAAGCGGAAGTACCAGACCGAGGTCGTCCCCGCCCGCCGCAGTAGAAGGCACGTACCCGTCTGCTGCCGCAGGTGCACGAGCAGCGGACGCACGCTCAAGAGCTGGGGCGCGTCAGCAGCAGCTTCCGGCAGCACCGGCGGTGGCCGGCTCCCTCGTTCCGGCGGGGGTGCAGCACGCGCTTGCGGCGGTCTTCTCCAGTTGGTCGGAGTCGGCCTTGACGGTGTAGACCTCCCAGGGCTCGTTGCCGGGGCCGCGCACCCACACCTTGTCCTGGAGGGCGTAGCAGCACTCGGTGCTGTTCTCTTCCAGGGTGATCAGGCCGGCGTCGGTGAGGCGCTTGGTGGCTGTGTTGACGTCGTCGGTGCTGAACACTTCGACGCCCAGGTGGTCCATCACGGTGGGCTGGTCGGGCTCGCCTTCGAGCAGGACGAGCTTCAGCGGCGGGTTCTCGACGGCGAAGTTGGCGTAGCCGGGGCGGCGCTTGGCGGGTTCGACGCCGAACAGCGTGGAGTAGAAGGCGACGGAGCTTTCGAGGTCGGACACACGCAGGGCGAGCTGAACGCGGGACATGACTCTCCTTACGGATCTAGCGGATGTGGTGGTTGGTCAGAGTGGCGGTGCGGGTGCGCTCGTAGCGGGCCTCGGCGCGGCAGGCCGGCGTACACGTCTGCCCGCAGGGATCGCAGTACGACGCGGCAGTCCGGCGACGACGGAACGGCTTGATCATCACGACCCCTTGTCTTGATGCTTTTCGAAGCAGGACCCACGTTGCACCCTGTTTTGAAATCTGTCAACCTAGAGGAATGTCGAAACAAGGTCTGCCGGTGGTGAACCTGGACGCGGTTGCCTGCTGCGCTCCGATCGCGGTCCGCCCGATGGACACCAGCCAGGCGGCAATTGTCGCTCCACTGTTCAAGGCCCTGGGCGACCCGGTCCGGCTGCGGCTGATGTCGATGATCGCTTCGGTGCCGGAGATGTGCGTCTGCGATCTGACCCCGGCATTCGACCTGTCCGGGCCGACCATCTCCCACCACCTGAAGGTCCTGCGCGAGGCTGGCCTGGTCGACTCCGAGCGGCGTGGCACCTGGGTTTGGTACCGGGTCCGCCCGGAGGCGTTCCGGCAACTCCGCGCGCTCCTGGACCTCTCCGCCACCTCCGCGGAAGCCACCGCGTGAGCCTGCGGGCCCGCCGCGCGTCCGCGGAGTTCGCCGGTACGGCAGTGCTCGTCGCCGCTGTCGTCGGTTCCGGCATCGCCGCCGCCCGCCTCTCGCCCGGCGACGTTGGGCTCCAGCTCCTGGAGAACGCGATCGCCACCGCCTTGGCACTGGGCGCGCTGATCCTGACCTTCGGGCCGGTATCGGGTGCGCACTTCAACCCGATCGTCTCGGCGGTCGATTGGTGGCTCGGCCGACGCGCCGGCACCGGCCTGAGCGCGAGTGATCTCGCCACCTACATCGTCGCCCAGGTCTGCGGCGCGATTGCCGGGACTGTTCTGGCCAACCTGATGTTCGAGCTACCAGCCACGACGTGGTCCCGTACCGATCGTGTCGGCGCGAATCTGTGGCTGGCCGAGATCGTCGCCACCGCCGGCCTGGTCGTCCTGGTCTTCGCCCTCGCCCGCACCGGGCGCAGCAACGCGGCTCCGGCCGCTGTGGGTGCCTACATCGGTGCCGCCTACTGGTTCACCTCGTCCACCTCGTTCGCGAACCCCGCCGTCACCATCGGCCGCGCCTTCACCGACACCTTCGCCGGAATCGCCCCCACGTCCCTACCCGGCTTCCTCGGCGCTCAGATCGTCGGCGGCCTGGTCGCCATCGCCGCCATCGTTCTTTGGTACCCGAGTGCCGGAAACGCCGCCGACGCCGTGGTCGTAGCCCACCTCACCCCGGAGACAGAACCCCGATGACCGACAAGCCCAGCGTTCTCTTCGTCTGCGTCCACAACGCCGGTCGCTCCCAGATGGCCGCCGGCTGGCTGCGGCACCTGGCCAGCGACACGATCGAGGTCCGCTCGGCCGGCAGTGAACCCGCCGACCAGATCAACCCCGTCGCGGTCGAAGCCATGCGCGAGGTCGGCATCGACATCACCGGGCAGACCCCGGCCCGACTCACCTGGGACACCGCCCGAGCCAGCGACGTCATCATCACCATGGGCTGCGGCGACGCCTGCCCCGTCTTCCCCGGCAAACGCTACGAGGACTGGAAACTCACCGACCCCGCCGGCCAACCCCTCGACGTCGTCCGCCAGGTTCGCGACGACATCAGGCACCGGATCGTCGAACTACTCGCCAGCATCCGAACGAACCGCTGAGCACACGCGACCCCTCCATCTGCACAATCTTCGCCGCAGCGCCCGCACCCCCAGGTCGACGCCACGGGTCTCGTCGGCGTTGACGCAGCAGGCTTGACGGGGTGTGGGACCCTCACCATCAGTAGGGATCCGGTTGCAAAGACAGGAGCCTGGTGAGCCCAAAACCCCCCAAGCAGCGCTCGACCCGGATCCTGGTGGTGGGCCGAACCGGCGTGGGCAAGTCGAGCATCATCAACTCCGTTGTCGGCGCCCCGGTCGCCGAGACGGGAAAATACCGACCGACGACCGCCAAGATCGAGCGATACGACGCCGAATATCGCGAGTCGACAATGGTTCTCATCGACACGCCCGGCTTCGGTGACGCCGGGTGGGACCGGTCCAACGACGAGCGTTATCTGGCGCTGATCGAGCAGGAGGCCGGCGAAATCGATCTCGTCCTGTTCGTCACCAAGCTCGACGACACCAGGGTCGAACGCAGCGAGTACGACACGCTCGGGGCGCTCACCAACAAGTTCGGTCACGAACTGTGGGACCGCGCGGTCGTTGTGCTCACCCGTGCGGACAGGTTCACCCGCCGTGAATACCCCGACGAGCTGGCCCAGCGAAGCGCGGCGCTGCGCGAAGCAATGGAGACGGTGGTCGGCGACCGCGCTCACCGGATCCCCTTCGTCCCGGTGACGAACACTCGCGAACGCAACCCTGACCGGTCACGGTGGATGGCACGGCTCTGGCTCGCCATGCTGGAGCGGGTGAGCGCGCCTGGGTTCGACGCGTTCGTGCTGTCGACCATCTCGCGGGTCACCAGCGAGACCGCCTCCGAGGAGGGCGACCCTGACCCGCCGCGGCAGGTCACCCCGACACCGCCCAAACCCCGGCGCAGCAAAGGCACCGCAGTCACCCCGGCGCCCACGCCCGCTCCTGCTCCTGCTCCAACCCGCCGACGGGCGACCACGCCGAGTGCCGCGACCCCGGCTGCTGTGGTCCGGCCCGTCGATCGTCACCCCACGTCCACCCCGCCCACGACGACCCACTCGTATGTCTCCGACGGGGTGCCCGTTCAACACACGACGATCAACGTCGGGTCCGGTGTCGCCAATATCACCGTGACCACTCAGCAGAGCGACCGAACTGAGGCCGTGATCGCCACGAGGGCGTCGACGGGCCTGTTGGAAAAGCTGAAGGCCGCCGGCTCCTGGATCGTTTCTGGAATTGTGGCCGGAGTCTTCAAGATCCTGGGACAGTAACGGTCCGCAGGGGCCCCGCTCCAGCGGGACCACCGCCGAGCACGATGCCGACCGCGGAGGCGGCCACCAGCCGTACGTTGCACGTCGGGCTGGCCGCAGGGCGGGCAGGTGCGGTTCGGTCCGCCGGCTGGCCGTCGTTCCCGACGAGGTCAATCACGTGGTGCTCGGCCGGCATCGCGTCAGCCTAGGGCTCTCCGGGACCGGCCGGCCGTAGACGGTCAAAGGTGTTCGCGGAGAGCGGGAAGGCCGTACGCGCCGATGGCGGTGACGACCTCGCTCGCGACGTCCGCGGCCTCGACGTCCTCGTTCAGGTCCCACCAGACGTCCTCGTTCACCGGCATCAGGTGGCCGAGCCGCCAGGACCACACGAAGCCGCCGTAGAAGGTGCCCGGCGAGGGCTTCAGGGGTAACCGGCTCTGCTCACGCCTGCGGGACTCCCAGACGATCCGTGGTACGACACAGAGGTTGACCGTGAACGTCAGGTGCTCTCCCGTGTTGAACCGCGAGGACTGGAAACCCAGCAGCGCCCAGGACTCCGGGTCCGGCAGGGTGTACCGCGAGCCCGACCCCGTGAAGCCGAGGGCGCGCAGAGCGGGAGCGACATCGTCACGCAGCATCGCTCGATAGGTGGCCTGCACGTCGACCATGTCCTCACCCGCTCGATGTCGGAGAGCCGGAACCTGGCGTCGAGCATGGACGACCCGAGCACGGTTGAACACTAGCTGGCGCGGAGACCGTCGCAGACGACGGCGATGACCCGGTCGCGGGCGCCGGTGTCGGCCGGGTCGACCTCCCGGGCGAGGCAGCCGCTCATCAGGGCCTTGACGTCGGCGAAGGTGATGTCGCCCCGAACCGCTCCCGCTTGTTGGGCGGCCTTCAGCATGGTGTGCAGCCGACCGGACACGTCACTGCCGGCTTCGACGGCGGCCGACTCGATGTCGAATCCGCCGCCGGCCAGCGACTCCGCCAGCCCTCGGTGGTCGGCACCCTCGTGGATGAGCGCGGCGAAGAAGGTGAAGAAGGCCGTCCCCGGGTCCTCGGTGGCTGCCAGGACGTCCGCCCTCGTCGTCAGCAGCGCCATGCGATCGAGCAGAACCGCCGCGAACAGGGCCTCTTTGGTCGGAAAATGGCGGCTGACGGTGCCGGTGCCCACTCCCGCGCGTCGGGCGATCTCGTGGACGGGCACGGAAAGACCCTCGGTGGCGAACGTCTCCGCCGCCGCCCGCAGCACCGCAGCCCGGTTGCGTCGGGCGTCGGCGCGTGGTGCCCGCGCAGGCTTTCCCGTCATCGGGGGTGATCTCCTTCTGTTCAAACGGGACGACCGTCCCGTATATTCACTTCATCCGGGACGCTGGTCCCGATTGTAGGGATCAGGGGGAACACCATGGCTACGTGGACCGCCGCCGACGTCGGTGACCAGCACGGCCGTAACGTCGTCATCACCGGCGGCAACAGTGGCATCGGCTTCGAGACGGCCAGGGTGCTCGCGGCCCGGGGCGCCTCGGTCGTCCTGGCCTGCCGAGACCGCGACAGGGCGGCGGCCGCGGCCGCCGCCCTGCCCGGCGGGAACGTCACTATCGTCGACCTCGACCTGGGCTCGCTCGCCTCGATCCGCCGCGCGGCGGAGGAGCTGCGAGCGCGCCACGCTCGGCTGGACCTGCTCATCAACAACGCGGGCCTGATGATGCCCCCGCTGGGTCACACCGAGGACGGGTTCGAACTCCAGATCGGCATCAACCACCTGGGCCACTTCGCCCTGACCGGGCTCCTCCTCGATCGGCTGCTCGCCACCCCCGGCTCCCGCATCGTGACCGTCAGCAGTTCGGCGCACCGCCGGGGGCGGATCGACATCGACGACCTACAGTTCCGGCGCCGCACCTACCGGCCGACAACCGCCTACAGTCAGTCGAAACTCGCCAACATCCTGTTCACGTACGAACTCCAGCGTCGTCTCAGCGCGGCGGGTGCCGAGCCCATCGCTGTCGCACTCGAACCCGGCATCATCTCGACCGGCCTGCAACGCCACGTCACGGGCGCGCTGGCCGCCGGCATCGCGGTCGTCGGAAAGCTGATCGGCCAAGCCAGCCCCGCGGCCGGCGCGCTCGCCACCCTGCGCGCCGCCACCGACCCCACGGTCGGGGGCGGCGACTACTACGCCCCGGACGGTCGGCTGCTGAACGCCTCGGGTCAGCCGGTGCCGGCCCGATCAAGTTCCGCGTCCCACGACGTCGACACCCAGCGCCGGCTGTGGACGGAGTCCGAGCGGCTGACCGCCGTGACGTACTCGTTCACCAGCCGGCCCGACACCGAACCCTGATGATCCCCGGGGCGCGAGGAGAGCGGCACCTGTTTGACCCCGGTGGCGACGGGGCATCGTGGCGGAGAGAACGAGCCGAGTCGACAACGACTGCGGGAGGCACCGATGCCAGCAGGATCGAGCCCGAAGAGGGAACGGCAGTACGAGCACATCAAGGAGAGCGCCCAGGAGCGCGGCGCCTCCGCCGGGCGGGCCAAGGAGATCGCCGCCCGTACGGTGAACAAGGAACGGGCCCGCTCGGGTGAGGCCCGCACGTCGAGCCGGTCGTCGCGCAACGACGTGTCGTCCGCGCACCGTGGCGGTAAGCGCTCCCACAGCGGCGCCCAGGGCCGTACCAAGGAGCAGCTGTACAACGAGGCGAGGCAGCGCGGCATCAAGGGACGCTCGTCCATGTCGAAGGCGGAGCTGGAGCGGGCCCTGTCGAAGTAGGGCAGCGGGTCAGCTCATCGTGGCCAGCAGGTCCCGACAGGCCCGCTCGCAGGCCCGACAGGCGTCCGCGCAGAGCCGGCAGTGCTCGTGCTGGTCGGCGTGCCTGGCGCACTCGTCACCACACGACCTGCACGCCGTGGCGCAGGTCTCCAGCAGGCTTCGGCTGAGGTTCGCGTCGTAACCGGTGTGTCGGGACAGCACCCGCGACGTGGTGGCGCAGATGTCCGCGCAGTCCAGATCTGTCCGGATGCACTCGGTCAGGTCGGCGACCATATCCTCGCTGAGGCAGGCGTCCGCACACGCGGTGCAGGCCTGGGCGCAGTCGTTGAGGGCGTCGATCGTCGCCGCCAGCTTCGCGCGGTCCAGGTTGATCGACTTCGGGTACGTCTCCAGCATCGACATCGTGATGCTCGGCATCGGGGATTCCTCTCGTCGGGTCCCCCCGGCCCTACCCGAAGTCTCGCCCCGCACACCTCGCCCCGCTCACCTTGTGCCCGGCGCGGTGGTCCGGCCCCGGCTCGTCCCGGTCACCGGCTCAGACCGGCCCCAGCAGGGCGGCCAGCGCGTCGTCACCCTGGCCGAGCTGCGCTCCGCCGCTCGGTGGCGAGACCAGGAAGCGTCGGCAGCCGTCGAGTTCCACGTACCGGTCGGGGCCGCCGGTGCCGTCCAGCGGCCGCAGCACCGCGAAGCGGGAGGCCGGCGTGGCGCAGTCGGCCACCGCCCGACGGTTGGCGAACGCCCGGAGCACGCCCGCCTGGCGCTCGGCCGGGAGCGGTCCGCCGTACACGAAATCACCAGCCGGCTTGCCGCTGCCCCGCTGTGTCGCGGGCACCTGGTAGACGCAGAGTCGCAGCGGCTCGGCGGTCGCCGGCGCGGGCGGCGCGGGCGGCCCGGCGCGGCCGATGGTGGTCTCCACCGCCACCATGTCCGTCCACCGTTGCGAGCATCCGGCGGCCTCGGCGGCCGGGGCCTCGACCTGCCCGATGGTACGGCTGTCCACGGTGGTCATCGGCAGTTCGGCGAGCGCCGTCAGCACCTCGGCGCGTGGTTTGCCGCAGGAGTCCGTCGGCACGTACGGCCGCAGCCAGCGCCCCCGGTCGTCGAGCAGCGCCAACCACGGCGGGACGACCAGGTCGAGTGTGCAGGCGACGCCCCCGTCCGATTCCTGGTCGGGCAGGCGTAGCGCGGTGAGCAGCGGCGCGATCTTCTCTGCGCGTCGCTCGGTGGCGACCTGCTCCTGCCCTCCGTTGGGGCCCGGAGTGATGGTCCGCCCGCAGAGCACGGCGGCGGCCGGGGTGAACGCCGGGTCGATGCGGCCGATCGTCGGTTCGACCCCGGCCGGTGTCGGCGCCCCCGTGTTCGGCACCGACAGGATCGCGCCGGCCTGCGGCGCGGCCTCGGCGCAGGAGGTCCACCTGTCGACGATCTGGGCCGGGCCGGGATCCTTTGTCCCGCCCGTGCCGCTGCCCGTGCCACCGCAGCCGCCCAGCGCCACGCCGAGCAGTGCCACCGCCAGTGCCGTTCGACCCGAGCGCATCCGGCTCACCACCTCTCCATCCGAGGATGGGACGAACGACTGGCGCGCCCGGTTCCGGCCGTGCGGTCGCGGCACCCAAACCCGGTGATCGACTCGGGTTTCGTGATGTCGCGGTGTCAGACCGCCCCGGACACCCCGACTTCCGTAAACCCGAGTGGATCATGCGCCGGCCGCCGGCCGCCGGCCGCCGGCCGCTGGCCGCTGGCCGAACGTCACGTCGCGCAGCACACCGTGACGCATTAACGACATCGCGCGCACATTGGGTTACGCTCGACGCCACCCATGTTATTCTCCGATGTCGATCTCTGCCGCGCGGACCCCTTCCGGGTCGTTGTCGGAAGGACACCTCCGATGCCGGCCGTTGCCGCTCCCACCGGGCCGCCGCCCACGCTGGACAATCCCGCCGGTGGTGCGCTCGTCCTCATCTTCACCACGATCCCGGCACTGCTGCGCCTGACCTGCGGTGTGATCGGCGGTGCGGTGGCCCTGTCCGTGCAGGCCCCGCCGGTCGACCCAGCCCTGCTGCTGCCCGGCGTGGCAGCGCTCACCGGCTGGTCGGTCTGGTATGCGTACCGCGCGATTCGCCACGGGATCACCTTGGTCCTGGTCACCGCCGACGTCACGGTCACCGCGTTGGCCTGTCTCCTCATCCCCGTGCTTGTCGCACCCGGAGTGCTGCCCGGCGAGGGCAGTTGGATCGCCGTGCTGGCCAGCACCACGGTGATCAACGCGCAGGCCACCGCCCCGGCGCGCTGGTCGATTCCAGCCGGGGTGCTCGTCACCGTCACGTACGCGACGGGCGCGCAGGCGGCCGGCAACCCCACCGAGGCACGGGCACACGCGACCACCCTGCTGGTGCAGACCGCCTGCACGGCGATGATGGCGGCGGTGATGCGCCGACGCATCGGTCGCGCCGACCGCGCGTTCGTCGAGCATCAGCGGCTGACCCGGCAGGCGCTTGTCGCGCGGGCCGCCCGCGACGCCGAACGCCAGCAGAACCGCGACCTGCACGACACTGTGCTCGGCACCCTCACCATGGTGGGGCTCGGTGCGGTGACCGGCTCCTCGGCCACCTTTCGCGACAGGTGCGGCGCCGACCTGCGTACCCTCGTCGCACTCACCGACGTCGGCCCGGTGGCCGGCGACGGCCCGGTGCCGCTCGACGGTCGGTTGCGGGCGGTGGCGGGCCGACTGCCCGAACTGTCGACGGAGCTGGCCCTGACGCCGTGCGCGGTTCCCGCCGGGGTGGCCGACGCGATCGGCGAGAGCGCCTACGCGGCGCTGTCCAACGTGGTCCGGCACGCGCCGGGCGCGCGGGTCACGCTGCGGCTGAGCCGGCACGCGGTCGGCGTCGTGGTCGAGGTCGCCGACGACGGCCCCGGCTTCGACCCGGCCACCGTCCCACCCCACCGGTACGGCCTGCGCGAGTCGATCCACGGCCGGATGGAGACTGTCGGCGGGCGGGCCGACGTGCGATCGGCGATCGGGGCCGGCACCCGGATCCGACTGGAGTGGCCCGGTGTCGGCTGATCTCGGCGCTCCGACGCCCCATACCGTCACGACGGAGGCACCGGACCGGGTCGGCGTGCCCGTCCCCCGGGAGCCGGCGTCCACGGCGGGGCTCGCCGCGCCGGCCGCGGTGGCGCACGCGTCCGACCGGGGCGCCCGGATCGTCGCCGTGACCATCGCACTGGCCTGGCACGCCGCGATCGGGCTGCCGGCGGTGTTGGCCGCCCGGGCGGAGTTCACCGCACCGACGGTGGTGCTCGGTGGCTGGGTGCTGGTCGCGGTGGCCGGCGCGGTCGCCGGGGTGCGACTGCTGCGCGGTTCACCGCTGCCGCCGTGGCTGCTGGCCGGGCTGCTGCTGGCCGTCGACGTGGCCGTGTTCGCCGCGGTCGGCGAGGAGCAGTTGTTCACCGCCGCCAACTGGGTGTGGGGCACGCTCGGCTGGTTCTTCGTGCTGGCGGTGTGGGGTCGTCGGGTCGCGGGGCTGATCGTGCTGCTGAGCACGCACGCGACCATCGCGCTGGTCGCGGTGCTCGGGCACGGCCCCGACCCGGCCGACGTGGCCCGCTACGTGATGTACGTCTACGGCACGTTCTCACTCCCGGTGGCGGTGTTCGTGGGCAGCGCGACGATCGTGAGCCTGGCTCGCGAGCGGGCGGCCGTCTCCGTCGCCGCCCACGCGATGGCGACCGAGCGCGCTGCCGCCGAGCGTGGCCTTCGGGAACGCCGGGACCGGCTCGCCCTGGTCAGCTCGGCGGCCGGGCGCGTGCTCGGGGAGTTGGCCGCCGGCCAGGTCGACCCGGACGACCCGGAGGTGCAGCGCCGCTGCGTGTTGGCCGCCGCCCGGCTGCGTCGACTGATCGCCGAGTCCGACGACGTGCCCGACCCGCTGCTGCACGAGTTGCGGGCGGCCGCCGACCTCGCCGAACGCAACGGCCTGCCGATCGACCTGGTCACCATCGGCACCCCGCCGCCGCTGCCGGTGGAGATCCGACGTCGGCTGGCCGAGCCGCTCACCGGCGTCCTCGCCGACGCCCGGGGCTGGGCCCGGCTGACAGTGGTCTCCGGTCCGGCGGAGGTGGTGGTCAGCCTGGTCACACCGGACCGGGAGGGGCCGGACGCCACCGGTCCACCTTCCGGGGAGCACGTCGACGGGCAGGTAGAGCACCTCTACGAACGGGACGGAAGCATCAGATGGGCGCAGACCCAGTGGCGGCGGTGACCGGTGACCGACCGATCGGGGTGGCGATCGTCGATGATCACCCGGTGGTGGTCGAGGGTGTGCGCGCCTGGCTCGCCAGCGAGCCGCGGCTGACCGTACTGGCCACCGGGGACGATCCGGACGAGGTGCTGCGGGCGGCACCGGACGCCGACGTCGTCCTGCTCGACCTGCGGCTGCACGGTCGGATGGCACTGGACAAGCTGGCCGAGTTGAGCGCCACCGGGCGGCGGGTGGTGGTCTACTCGGAGCACACCGACCCGCAGACCATGCTCGCCGCGCTGGACGCCGGGGCGGTGGCCTTCCTGGCCAAGCACGAGGGTCGGGAGCACTGCGTGGCGACCGTGCTGGCCGCCGCGAGCGACCGCCCGTACGTCCCGCCCGCGCTGGCCGGGGCGATGGTCGGCGACCCACGACCGGACCGACCCATGTTGTCCGACAAGGAGCGTGAGGCGCTGCTGCTCTGGTTCCAGTCGATGTCGAAGGCGTCGGTGGCCCGCCGGATGCACATCAGCGAGCACACGGTGAAGCAGTACGTCGACCGTGCCCGAATCAAGTACACCCGGGCCGGGCGGCCAGCCGCCACAAAGGCGGCACTACTCGCCCGCGCGATCGAGGACGGGCTCGTTCGCCCGGAGGAGATCGGCATCTACCGGTCACAGGCGACACACGACCGGACGACCCCCTAACAGGCGTCATGACAGCGGCCCTCCGATCCGACAGGCTTCATCCACAAGCCAGCTGACCGGAAGGTCGTGACGATGCACGCCGACACGTCCCCCTTCTTCATCGGTCCCCACCGGTTCGACGCTCCGGACGACGACGTGGGGCCGGCCCTGGATCGCCGATACGACCTGCGCCCCGCGCCCGGTGAGCGGGTTCTCGGGCGGCACCACCTGCTGGTCGCGGGCTACCTGCTCGGGCCGAGCGAGGCGCGGCACCGCTGGCAGTTGCCCGGGCCGGTCTCGGTGACCGTCACCGACCAACGGATCTGCTGGGTGGGCAGCGGCGCGCAGTTGTCGCTGGTCGTCGACGACGCGCCCCGGGCACGGCCACCCGCTCGGCTGAACGGCCTGATGAGCGGGCAGATCCGCTGGCAGTGGCCGTCCCGGTTGGAGTTGCCCACCGTCGAGCGGGGAGAGCCGACACAGTTGTTCATCGTGTGCGACGCGTTGCGCACCATTCAGCAGCCGGCGTTGGCCCTGCGCGGAGCATCCGCCGCGGTGGCGGAGTTGGCCCGGCAGGTCCGCCGGGCGGTGGCCATGTTCCGGCTCACCCGCCCCCAGCTCGTCGACCTCTCGGCGCAGGAGCGTGACGTGCTGCTGCTGCGGGCCGGCCCCGGCCTGCTCGCCGGGGACACCCGGGTCACTCTGCCCGGCTCGTTGCCTGTGGAGTTCCACTCCCGGGACGACTACTACCGCTCGGGGCCGGAGCCCGCCCCCTGGGGTGGGCTCACGGGCGGAGCGGCATCCGGGCATCGGTAAGCCCGACGACCCACGCCACGGCGTGCCCGGTCAGGTGCGCGACGCTCCCGTCAACCCGACGTCAGACGCTGGGGGCGCGTTGCTCGTCGACCGAGTCCAGGGCGGCGGCCTCCTCCGGAGTGGGGGCGCTGCCGCCCAGGTGCGCCGGCAGCCACCAGGTGTCGTCCGGGCCGGCGGGCACGTCCGGATATTCCCGCTGGGCCCGCTCGACGAGCGCGCTGAGCCTGGTGGTCAGCTCGGTGGCCAGCATGTTCGGGTCCGGGAAGTCCGCCGGGTCGATCGGCTCACCGATCAGGATGGTGATCGGCGTGTGCCGACGGGTGAGCGTGCGCGGGCGGCCCTTGGTCCAGAGCCGCTGGGTCCCCCAGAGCGCGACCGGCAACACCGGGACCTTCGCCGAACGGGCCATCCGGACGGTGCCGCTCTTCAGCTCCTTCACGGTGAACGACCGGCTGATCGTCGCCTCGGGAAAGACGCCGACGATCTCGCCGCGCTTGAGGGCGGAGACGGCGGCGCGGAACGAGGCCGCGCCGGCGTCCCGGTCCACCGAGATGTGCCGCATCCCGCGCATCAGCGGGCCGGAGATCCGGTGCGTGAAGACCGACTTCTTGGCCATGAACCGCACCAGGCGACCCGACGCGTTCGCGCCCAGACCGGCGAAGATGAAATCGAGGTAGCTGATGTGGTTGCCGGCCAACACCGCCCCGCCGGTCCGAGGGACGTGATGGGCGCCCTCGATGGTGATCTTCAGGTCGAGGACACGAAACATCGTCTTGGCGGCGGCGATGACTGGCGGGTACACGAGCTCCGGCATCCGCAGAATCTACCCTGCCCGGCTGGGTGCCGACCGGCGGCGGCGCGGCCCGCGCGCCGCCGCCGCGGTCGAACGGGTCAGTCCGCGAACTTGTCCAGGTCCAGTCGGCCCCGGGCGAACGCGTCCACCCGGCCCCAGCGACCCGGGATGTCCAGCACCTCGATGCGGCCCATCCCCACCGGCAGCCGTGGCTCGACCGCCAGGTGGCCGTCGTGCGGCTCCAGGCCGAGCATGGTACGCAGCAACAACAGCGGCGTACCTGTCGACCAGGCCTGCGGGCTGCACGCCGTCGGGTACTCCACCGGGAACTTGGTCAGCTCCCGCGGGTAGCCGCCGAACGCCTCCGGCAACCGTCCGTCGAAGTACGTGGCCGCGTCCAGGATGCCGCTGGCGATGGTCGCGGCCTCCTCGGCGAAGCCGTACCGGCGCAGACCCCAGGCGATGAACGAGTTGTCGAACGGCCAGATCGTGCCGTTGTGGTAGCCGATCGGGTTGTACCGGGCCTCCCCCTCGGCGAGCGTCCGCACCCCCCAGCCGGAGAAGAGCCGCGGCCCCACCAGGTGCGCGGCGATCCTCTCCGCCCGCTCCGGTCCGACGATCCCGCTCCACAGCAGGTGGCCGATGTTGGAGCTGAGGATGTTGCACTGGCGGCCGTCCGGGTCCAGGGCCAGGGCGTAGAACTCGCCGTCGGCCACCCACCAGTCCCGGTTGAACCGCTCCTTCAGCGCCGCCGCCTCCCGCTCCAACTGGTCGGCGAACTCCGGGTCACCCCAGAACTGGCGGGCCATCCGGGCCGCGCGGACCTTCGCGTCGTACGCGTACCCCTGCACCTCGCAGGTGGCCCGCGGGAACGGCGGCAGCGTGCCGTCGGAGTAGGAGATCGAGTCCCAGGAGTCCTTCCAGCACTGGTTCTCCAGGCCGGTGTCGGTGTTACGCCGCTCGTACCAGATGTAGCCGTTGCCGACCAGGTCGGCGTAGTTGTCGATCCACCGCAGCGCCGCGCGGGCCTCCTGCTCCAACTCCTTGACCAGCGCGACGTCCCCGGTCCACCGCTCGTACTCGTCGAGCAGCACGACGAACAGCGGCGTCGCGTCCACCGACCCGTAGTACGGCGAGTGTGGCTGCTCCTCGAAGGCCGCGGTCTCGCCGTAGCGCATCTCGTGCAGGATGCGCCCCGGGTCCTCGTCCCGGAAGTCGTCGAACCGGCTGCCCTGCAAGGAGGCGAGGATGCGCAGCGTCGTCTTCGACAACTGCGGGGTGAACGGCAGCGTCTGCAGGCAGGTGAGGATGCTGTCGCGACCGAACATGGTCATGAACCAGGGCAGGCCGGCGGCCGGCAGGGTGGCGCCGCCCAGCGACAGCGGCGAGAAGCGCAGGGCGGCCAGGTCGATCAGACTGCGCCGGTAGGTGCTGGCCACCCGACCGTGCTGGCTGTTCACCTTCGGCGCGTCCGCGATCCACCGTTGCAGGTCATGTTGGAGAGCGAGCCGCTCGGTGCCGTGCATCCGCAGTCCGAAACGCAGATCGCGACCGCCCGGCCCGACCGCGCGCGTCTCGACGTCGATCACGGCCTCCCACTGCTCGTTGGGTTCCAGGTGGACGGTGTACGCGAACCCCCTGTTGTCGTACCGTGCCGACGTCGACGAGGAGATGCTCGTCTCGCGCTGGAAGTTGCCCCGCCGATAACCCAGTCGAAGTCGGTCCGGTTCGACCTCGGTGTAGATCTCGCCCTTCTTGTTGAGCACCTCGTCCTTGACCTGGAACAGGTCGGCGAAGTCCGACGCCGCTTCCATCCGGATTTCCAGATCGACGGGCTTCTCGTCGTGGTTGAGGATGGTGAGCTGCTCCCGGAAACTGCCGCCCACCGTGCGCTCCCGGATGATCGACAACTTGGCGTCCACGTAGTGGGTGGCCACGCCCGGGACGAGGAAGAACCGGGACTCGAAGTACTGCAGGTCGTCGTAGGAGAGCGAGTTGAGCCGCTCGCCGTTGACGGTCAGCACCCAGGTGGACAGAAACCGGGTGTCCAGGGAGAACAGGCCGGTGGGTTCGCTCGGGGTCGCCTCGATGTCGCCGGTGTCCTCGCAGACGACGAACGTGCTGCCGTCCAGGATCCGGATCGTGTTGCTCTGCCCCATCAGTACCCCTCCCCCGCGAAGCGTCGACGGGGCCCGCGGGCGTCCGGCGAACTCGGAAAGACCCGCTCCACCTGCACCACCAGCCGGGCGTCACCGGTCACCGTCATGTCCCCGCGCAGCAGCGCGGCCAGGCCGTGCTCACGGCCCGCGGCGATGTCGTCGAAGAGGACGGGGCTGGCACCGAGGACCGTGTCGGCCTCCCGGTTCTCCTGGCTCACGTTCAGCCGACCGTGGTCGATCCTCAGCAGCCAGTGCCGGGTCTGCGCCCCCTCGTGCAGGTCGATCCGCAGTGTCCCGGAGGCCTTCGCCAGCAGGGGTTCGTACCCCCGCCGGTCCAGGTCCTCGAAGAACCTCGTGGTCGCGTCCACCATCGGGTCCACTCCTCCCAGTTGCCAGGCCCGGGGTCCCGCACCGCGCTCGCGTACGCGCGGACGGCCGGCGTGCACGTCCCCGCACGGGTCCCCGCCGGTCCCCCGGTCAACCTCGCCCGGATCGGGTGAGCGGCCTCGTCGCCCCGGTACGGCAGCGCCGGCCCTCCCCGAGGGGAGAGCCGGCGCGCCGGTGGCGAAAAGCTAGTTGTTCGGGTCGTCGGCGCTGATGTCCGCGAGCACCGACTGCGGTTCGCGCTCGACCGCGAGGTCACCCATCGAGATCAGGCCGACCAGGCGCCCGTCGTCGATCACCGGAAGCCGGCGTACGGCGTACGTGCGCATCAGGTCCGCGGCGGCCACCACGTCGTCGTACTGACTCACGGTGATCACGTCGCGGGTGGTGATCTGGCCCAGCCGGGTCGAGCCCGGGTCCATGTTCTCCGCGACACCCCGGACCGTGATGTCCCGGTCCGTCACGATGCCGACCACGTTGTCGCCATCGGTCACCACCACGTCACCAATCGCACTGTCGCGCATCTCCTGCGCGGCTGCGATGAGCGTCTCGTTGCCGTCCATCGTCACCAACCGGGTCGTCATGAACTCTCCGACCGTTGTCATGGTGCTCCCCTCTCGGTGTCGGCACGGCCCGTCTACCCGCCGCCCGGGAGGGGGTAACGCCGACCGCCGGTGGCTATCCGCGCGGGTGCGGGTGCCGCGGGTGCCGCAGGCGCCGCAACTCGTACAGGCCGCTGCTGGTCAGCGAGAAGAAGATCGGCAGCAGCAGGAAGATCACCAGGGCGAGCAGCGGGGTGACCAGGTATCCGACGAGAATCGCCAGCCCGTACCCCAGGACGCCGGCCGCGGCCCGCGTCCGTTCGCTGGGGAAGAACGAACTCGCCACGGCCTCGTCCAGCAGGTCACCATGTCGGGCCAGATAGTGGTACAGCGCCAGCCAGGTCAGCGAGAGAAAGCCGCCGGCCAGCCCGTAGAGGACCACGCCGGCCCGCTGGTCCGCCCGGTCCCCCTCCCGCAGTGCCTGCGAGAGCACCGAGGTGGCGAACGGCAGCAGCGCGGTGCTGAACAGCACCCCGAGGTTGTACCACTGGAGGCCCTTGCCGCTGCTGGTCACCCGGTTGAAGGCGGCCCGGTGGTTGATCCAACTGACCGCCACGAACACGTACGACGTGACGTAGGCGAGGTACGTCGGCCACTGCTCGACCAACGCGGCCAGCAACCGACCGCGTCCCACCCGAGGTGGCTGGAGGTCGAGCACCAAAAGCGTGATGATGATGGCGAAGACACCGTCGCTGAACGACAGCAGACGGGACGTTTCCCGGCGCAGGGTCGGGCCGCCCGGGCGGGCCTCGTCGCTTGTCGTGTCGGCACCCATCCCGCTCCTCCCCGTGCGCCCGCCGTCCCGCGTTCCCGCGTTCCCGCGTGCCTGGCTGCCGCGTGCCTGGCCGCCGCGTTCCCGGCCGCCGCGTTCCCGGCCGCCGCGGCAGCGCGGCAGCGCGTTATACCCGTCGGTGGGCGGCACACCCACCCGTGGGAGACAGTCCTCGGCGCGGCTGCCTACCGTGGGCGGATGATGCCGGGCGAGGGGGAGTTGCGGGAACTGGTCAACGGCAGCCGTTGGCTGACCCGCGCGCTGGGTGTGGTGCGTGACTCCGGGCTACCGGACGCCTGGATCGGCGCGGGCGCACTGCGCGACCTGGTCTGGGGCGAGCGCTACGGCGACGGGTTCGACCCGACGACGGTCCGGGACGTGGACGTGGTCTTCTTCGACCCGACGAGGCTGACCCGCGACGACGACCACGAGGCCACCGCCCTCCTCGCGCGGGCGTGGCCGCAGCCGCCGTGGGAGGCACGGAACCAGGCGGCGGTGCACACCTGGTACGCGGCGAAGTTCGGCGGTGACCCGATCAGCCCGTACCGCAGCGTGGCCGAGGCGATCGCCACCTGGCCGGAGTACGCGACCGCGGTGGCCGTCCGCCTGGACGCGGCCGATCGGCTGGAGGTCTGCGCCCCGTACGGTCTGACGGATCTGCTGGGCGGGATCTGGCGGCACAACCCGGCCCGGGTGGACGTTGCCACGTCCCGACAGCGGTTGGCCCGGCAGCGCCCGGCGCGGCGCTGGCCCGGGGTGACCGTGATCGAACCAGGCTGACCAGCAGAGACGGGCGCGTCAGCCCTGGGGCGGTATGCCGTAGATCCGCTCCACGTGCAGGCGCAACACCAGCCGCCTGTCGTCGACCATGGCCTGGCGGTACTCGTCCCAGTCCGGGTGTTCGCCGCGCAGCCCTCGATACAGCGCCACCAACTCCTCGACCGTCGCGTCTGCGGGCTCGACGGCGGGCGCGCTCAGCTCGGCGCGCCCCTCGACCACCGCGTACGCCCAGCCGTCCTCGCTGCTGACGTGGAAGCTGGCCCGCGGGTCCCGGCGAAGGTTGGCGGTCTTGGCCCGCCCCTCGGTGATCGAGACCCGGATCAGGCCCGCGTCCCGGTCGAAGGAGTGAACCACTGTGGACAGTTGTGGCCGCCCGTCCCGCTTGATCGTCGCCAGCACGCCCATCGGACGGCCGGAGATCAGGTCGGTCAGCGCCTGCTGGGTGCGGTCGTCCGGCACGGTTTCCTCCAGGGGTCGGCTTCCTTCCATCCAAGCACGCCCGGCCGGCCACCGCCTCGCCCGCACACGACCAACCCCGCCGGCCGCCGCCTCGCCCCGAACGCGGCCGAGCCTCGCCGACCGCCTCGCCCGGACACGACCGAGCCCGCACTGTGCGCCGCGTGGCCCGGACACGACCGAGCCCTCGCCGGGTGTCGGCGAGGGCTCGGAGTGACCGTGCCGGTCAGCGGCGTTCGGCGGCGACCAACTCGGCGAGTTGCACCGCGTTGAGTGCGGCGCCCTTGCGCAGGTTGTCGTTGGAGCAGAACAGGGCCAGCCCGTACTCGGCGGTCTCGTCGGCGCGGATCCGGCCGACGTAGGTCGGGTCCTGCCCGGCGGCCTGCAACGGCGTCGGCACGTCGGTCAGCGCCACCCCGGGCGCGTCGGCCAGCAGCTCGTGGGCGCGCTGCGGCGTGAGCGGCCGGGCGAACCGGGCGTTGATCTGCAACGAGTGGCCGGTGAAGACCGGCACCCTCACGCAGGTGCCGGAGACCTTGAGGTCGGGAATCTCCAGGATCTTCCGGCTCTCGTTGCGGAGCTTCTGCTCCTCGTCGGTCTCGAACGAGCCGTCGTCGACGATCGAACCCGCCAGCGGGAGGACGTTGAAGGCGATCGGCTGGGCGAACGAGCGCGGCGCGGGAAACTCCACGGCCGACCCGTCGAAGGCCAGCCCGGAGGCGTGCTCGGCGACCTTGCGGACCTGCTCGTCCAGCTCGGCGACGCCGGCCAGCCCGGCACCCGAGACCGCCTGGTAGGTGGAGACGACCAAACCGGTCAGCCCCGCCTCGGCGTGCAGCGGGCGGAGCACCGGCATCGCGGCCATCGTGGTGCAGTTGGGGTTGGCGATGATGCCCTTCGGGCGGTCGAGGGCCGCGTGCGGGTTGACCTCGGCGACCACCAGCGGCACCTGCGGGTCCATCCGGAACGCCGAGGAATTGTCGATCACCACGGCCCCGGCCTCGGCGACCCGGGGCGCCAACTCCCGTGCGGTGCCCTTTCCGGCCGAGAAGAGCACGATGTCCAGCCCGGAATAGTCAGCGGTCGCGGCGTCCTCGACGGTGATCTCGCCGTCGCGCCACGGCAGCGTACGCCCGGCGGACCGCGCCGAGGCGAACAACCGCACCTGCTCCGCCGGGAACTCCCGCTCCGCCAGCACCTGCCGCATCACGCCACCGACCTGGCCGGTGGCCCCCACAATGCCGATCCTCATGCCCCGGAGGCTACCCACCCCACCCCCAAACCCGGGAACCCTTTCCCACCCCCCGGGTCCCGCATCACACCCACCCCACCCCCACCCCACACCCCCACGCACCACCACCCCCAGCGCGGGTGATCAAGAAGTTCGCGTCAGAAATCGCCTTCCGCCTGACGCGAACTTCTTGATCAACGGCGCGAGCAGCGGTGGAGTGGGTGGGTTAGGGGTGGTCGAGCAGGTTGCCCAGGGCGGCGGCCTCCAGGTCGTCGCGGATGAGCGCCGCGTCGCCCTCGATGACCAGGGTCAGCGCGTCCGGGTGCAGGTGGGTGGCCGCCGCCGCGGACACCTGGTCCACGTCGGCGGCGAGCAGCGACTCCCGCAACCGGGCGTGGTAGTCGTCCGGCAGGTCGTGCACCACGAGCGTGGTCAGCGCGGACGCGATCGCCCGGGGGCTCTGCAACTCGACCGAGAGCTGCCCGGCCCGCCAGGACCGGGCCACCTCCAGCTCGTCCTCGGTCACCCCGGCGGCCTGGGTACGGCTGATCTCACCCACCGCCTCGACCAGGGCCGGCACGGTGACCGCGGTCTGCACACCGGAGCTGACCCCGAACCGGCCGAAGCGCCGGGACGAGGCGAAGTCACCCCGAACGCCGTAGGTGTAGCCGTGCACCTCGCGCAGCAGGTGGTTGAGCCGGGAGGTGAACGCCCCGCCGAGCACCGTGCCGGCGAGCGTCATCGCCACGTGGTCGGGGTGCGCCCGGTGCGGCGACGGGTGCCCCAGCCGCAGCGTGGACTGCACCGAACCGGGCCGGTCCACCAGGATGATCCGCCGCCCGGCCTGAAGCGGCACCTCGATCGGGCCGCCCCGCCCGGCCGGGCCCCCGCCGGTGCCGGCGAACGCCGCGGCGGCCAGCGCGTCCAGGTCGATCCGGTCCAGGTCGCCGGCGACGATCAGGGTGCCGGGGCGCAGGAACCACTCCGAGTGGAAGACCGTCACGTCCTCCACGTCCAGTCCGGCGACCGACTCCGGGTCGCCGTACATCGGCCGGCCCCAGCGGTTCTGGGCGCCGAACAGGTCCGCGCGCAGCGCGGCGTCGGCCCGGGGGCCCGGGTTGGCCCAGTCCATCCGCAGCGCGGTCGCCTCGTCGTCGCGGACCCGGCGTACGTCGGCGGGATCCAGCCGGGGCGTCCGGACCGCCTCGGCGAGCAGCTCCACCGCGGCGCTGAGCCGGTCCACCGGGACCACCACGCTGGCCTGGAACGAGTCCCAGTCCAGCCCGGTCGTCAACGCCGTGCCGAGCCCCTCGACGGCGAGCGCGTACGCGGCGGCGTCCCGCTGTGCGGTGCCCTCCTCCAACGCCTTGGCCAGCACCCCGGACAGGCCCTCCTTGCCGACCGGCTCCTGGCTCGCACCCACGTCGAGCAGCAGCAGACCCACGGCGAGGTTCTGCCCCGGCAGGTGCGCGGCGACGACCTGGCCGCCGGCCACGGCGCGGCGTACCACCGGCGGGAACCGGTACGGGCGGGCGGCGCCCGGGCCGGGACGGTCGGCGATCAGCGTCATGAGGTCTCCTCGGGCAGGTAGGTCAGCAGCACCCGGTCGGTGGCGAGCACCTCGGCGGCGGCCTCGGCGATCTGCTCGGCGGTGACCGCGAGCAGGCCCGGCAACTGGTCCGCGATGCGGGCCGGGTCACCGAACTGCGTGGCGTACCGGCCGAGCAGGTCCGCGCGACCGTCCACCGTGGACAACTGACGCCACCAGCCGGTGCTCAGCAACGCCTTGGCCCGATCCAGCTCGGCGGCGGTGACCGGCACGGTGGCCAACTCGTCGACGACCTCGGCCAGCCCCTCGGCGAGCCGTTCGGCGCTCACTCCGGTGCGGGCGGTGGCGGTGGCGATCAGTGGTGCCGGGGCGTGCGCGAGGTCCACCCCGTACGCCCCGACCAGGTCCGGCTGGGCGATCCGTTCACCGTCGGCGAGCCGCTGGTAGAGCCGGCTGCCCCGGCCGCTGCCGAGGACGCTGGCGAGCACGGTGACCACGTCGTACCCGGGGCTGCCGAACGGGTAGGTGCGGTGGGCGATGTAGACCCGCGGCGCCGGCACGTCGGCGCTCACCGACTCGATGGCCGTCTGCCCGGTCGTCGGGACGTCGCGCCCGTCCGGGGCGGCCGGGATGTCGACGCGTGCCGGCAGCGCGCCAAAATACTTGTCGGCGAGCGCGAACACGTCGGACGCGGTGGCGTCACCGACGACGGTGAGCACGGCGTTGTTGGGCGCGTAGTAGGTCCGGTGGAACGCCTGGAAGGTGGCGAGGTCGGCGGCGTTCAGGTCGGCCATCGACCCGATCGTCGCGTGATGGTAGGGGTGCCCCGGCGGGTAGAGCAGCGGCAGCAGGCGCAGCCAGGCGTCCCCGTACGGGACGTTCTCGTACCGCTGCCGGCGCTCGTTCTTGACCACCTCGCGTTGGTTGTCCAGCGTCTCCTGGGTGAGCGCGGGGACCAGGCCGCCCATCCGGTCGGCCTCCAACCAGAGCGCCAACTCCAGGTGTTCGGCCGGGACCGTCTCGAAGTAGTTGGTGCGATCCGGATTGGTGGTGGCGTTGAGCGAGCCACCGGAGCCCTGGATCAGCTTCATGTGCTCGGTCTTCGCCACGTTCACCGAGCCCTCGAACATCAGGTGCTCGAAGAGGTGGGCGAAGCCGGTCTGCCCGGTCGGCTCGTGCCGGGAGCCGACGTCGTACCAGAGGTTGACGGCGACGGCCGGTGCGGTGCGGTCCTCACTCACCACCACGCGTAGGCCGTTGTCCAGTCGGGACGTCTCGATGGGCCAGGGGTAACCGCTGTCGGGCATACCCCGACGCTATCCGATCTCGCGGGCGGAAAGGTGACGTGTGGTCGGTCGGCGAGCCCACCCCGGGCATCGAGGCCGCCGCTCGGGGTACCGGAGGGCCATGACCGTCACTGGACCCCCGTCCCGGGCCGCCGCCGTCGTCGAACGTGCCAGCGCCGCGCTCGGCCGGCTGCGCCGCGGCCGGCTGCTGCATCCGTCCGGTCGCTCGTTCGCCGGCGAGGTGCTGATCTGGGGTACGCCCGGACCACCCACCGGGGTCGATCTGCTGGACGACCCCGGCCGGTACCGGGCCGCCGTCCGGCTCTCCAAGGGGACCCCCACCCCCGGCGGTTGGCCGGACGTGCTGGGCCTGGCGCTGCGCCTGCACCGGGACAGCGGCCGACCGTTCGACCTGTTGGTCAGCTCCAGCGGCGCCGCCCCGGTGCTGCGTAACCTGCCGCTGCCCCGACGCGCCTTCACCGGGACGTACAGCACGATCGTGGGTTATCGCGTGGCCCGGCGCCGGCTGTGGTTGGCCGCGCTGCCCGACCCCGATTCGGTAGACCTCGGGCGCAGCCTGAGCACGGTGGC
Organism: Micromonospora sp. NPDC048935; assembly: GCF_043197875.1. NCBI lineage: Bacteria > Bacillati > Actinomycetota > Actinomycetes > Micromonosporales > Micromonosporaceae > Micromonospora > Micromonospora sp. NPDC048935. Next base: position 132,554 of record NZ_JBICTZ010000003.1, read on the forward strand.
CGCCGCCACCCGGACGGACACGCCGCGCCTGGTGCTCGCGGTCGCGTCCGCCGTCGGGCCGTGGCGGCCGGTGGGGCAGGTCAGCATCGGTACCCAGCTCAGCGCCGAGGAGGACGCCGCGCTCGCGTTCGACCCGGTGGGCAACCTGCCACCCGGCCTGCGGGCGGCGGGCCCGCTCGCCTGGCTGCGCGAGCAGACCTACCGGGGGTCCCGCCGGGCCCGTGGGGCCACTGCTCAGTCCGGCGGCTCGACCGCGACCACCGTCTGATCCGAGGTACGACGTTCCAACACCGTGTCCGGTGCCGCGTTCTGGTCTGCCTCCCGGAGGTCCGACTCGGCGAGGATGGCCGCGGCCTGCGCCTCCGGGTCGTCGCTGCCCACGGCGGCTTCCTCGGGCAGGAGGTGGTGGGCGCGGGACTCCACCCGCTCCTGATCGCTCTGCTCGTCAGTCATGGCCCCCCTGTTACCCCGACCGCACCTCGGGCACGCGGTGTTCGCCCCGCATCTTGGGACGATGGATCGGTCGATCGCCCCGGGTCGGGTACGCTGGCCCCCGTGACACGTTCCTATCGATGGTTTAGGCAGCCGGCTCGCACGCCGGTGACTTCACCATGAACTGACGTCACCGCGGACCGAGCCGGCTGGGCAGGAGCTGTCGTTCCTGCCCTTTTGCGTACGAGCAGCCGGCTCGTCCCGGGCACCGGCCCCGGGCACGGTCGGCGGAAGGATGCCCACCGTGACGACCCCGGAGACCGATCGGGTCAGCGATCAGCGGATCGACCGTGTTGTGCCGCTGACCACGCCCGCCCTGCTGCACCACGAGTTGCCCCTGGACGCCTCGCTCGCGTCGGCCGTGCTGACCGGCCGTCGCGCGGTGGGTCGCGTGCTGGACCGCGAGGACGACCGCCTGCTGGTGGTGGTCGGCCCCTGCTCGGTGCACGACCCGGCAGCAGCACTCGACTACGCGCAGCGCCTTCGTGCGGCGGCCGACCGGCTGGCCGACGACCTGCTGATCGTCATGCGGGTCTACTTCGAGAAGCCACGCTCCACGGTCGGCTGGAAGGGCCTGATCAACGATCCGGGCCTGGACGGCAGCGGGGACGTCAACACCGGCCTGCGGCTGGCCCGGGCGCTGCTGCTCGACGTGCTGCGGGTCGGGCTGCCGGTGGGCTGCGAGTTCCTCGACCCGATCACTCCGCAGTACATCGCGGACACGGTGGCCTGGGGCGCGATCGGTGCCCGCACCGTGGAGAGTCAGGTGCACCGCCAGCTCGCCTCCGGTCTGTCCATGCCGATCGGCATGAAGAACCGCCCGGACGGCAGCATCGGCACGGCGGTGGACGCGATCCGCGCCGCCGGGGTGCCACACGTCTTCCCCGGCATCGATTTCTCCGGCACCCCGGCAATCATGCACACGCGGGGCAACACGGACGGTCACCTGGTGCTGCGCGGTGGGGGCGGCCGGCCCAACTACGACGCGGACTCGGTGGCCGGGGCGCTCGACCTGCTTCGCGCGGCCGACCTGCCGGAGCGCCTGGTGATCGACGCCAGTCACGCCAACAGTGGCAAGGACCACCGCAACCAGCCCAAGGTCGCCGCCGACGTGGCCGCCCAGTTGGCCGCCGGCCAGCGCGGGATCACCGGCGTGATGTTGGAGTCCTTCCTGCTGCCCGGTCGCCAGGAGCTCGACCCGACCCGGGAGCTGGAGTACGGCCGGTCGGTCACCGACGCCTGCCTCGGCTGGGACGACACCGCCGAGGTGCTCGGCCACCTGGCCTCGGCCGTGCGGGCCCGGCGGGCCACCCTGCCGACGACAGTGTGACCGCCGACACTGCGCCGCACGGAACACGAGCGGGGGTCGGCTCGTTGACTGGGGTGTCGGTGTGTCCAGTGTCCCCGGGCCTCACCTAAATAGCCTTCGCGGAATACCGTCCGGCTGGAGCCGCGTAGTGCCACTCGCCGAGAGGCGACCTGCACACCGACACCAGCGCCGCCCCCGGCTCACGAGGCCGGGGGCGGCGCTGTCTCTGGTCTCGTCTGCCCGAACTCGGACCGGGCCGGACGGGCCGAGACGACCGAACGGGCCGGGACGACCGAACGGGCCGGGACGACCGAACGGGCATCAGCCGCTTCCTTTGCTCTGCACCCGCCCATGCACCGCCTACGGTGCGTGACTGGCGCGTGGGCGGGTGCAGAGCAAAGGGAGAACAAAGGCAGGGCAGGGGACCCCCGCGAGGGCGTTCACCCGGCGGCGCAGACGAGCCACCGGGGCACGTTTGACCGATTCCGCCCCGGGTAGCTGATCGGCGTGACCGACGACGCATCCCAGGCCGGCGAGCCGGACACCCAGGCCCTCGACGACCTGCTCGACGACATCTACCGGGCGCAGGAGCGGGTCGAACAGGCGGAGATCTACCGCCACGCGGTGGCCGCCGAACTTCCGCCGGACCTGCTCGCCCGCATCGACGCGCTGCCCGAGGGCGAATACGCGGTGGACGAGGCCAGCGACCTCCTGGGCGGTTCGATCGGCTGAGCGACCGCAGAAGGGACACCGACATGACGCATCACGAGGACCACGACGAGAAGGTGCCGGCGCTGGGTCAACCGCCGAAGGGCAGGGACACCACGCCCGAGCCGGACTTCGCCAACGAACACGACCGCACCGCGGTGGACCGGGACATCATCACCGGGGAGGACGAGGACGACCGGGAGCCGGAGTCGCCGCACGGCTGGTCCGGCATGCAGCGCTGAGGTACGTACGACAAGGGGGCCGGCGGACGCCGGCCCCCTTTCGCGTCTCCTCGGTCAGTCGTCGTCGTGGTGCCCACCCTCGGCGGCCTGCTGCGCCATCGCGTACGCCATCTGGAGAAAGTCGGACGCGGCGACCGCCGTCAACGCGGTGGCCACCAGCCGGGTCAGCCGGGGTGCGAGCACCAGGCCACCGGTCAGCCCGGTGGCCACCCAGACCGCCAGGCAGAACGGGCAGCTCAGCAGCTCGCCGATGGCGTGCCGGGTGGGACTGCCCGAGTCGCGGACCTGCTCCATCACCTCACCGCTGCCGATCGGGCGGTCATAACGGGTGAACGGCGCCCGCAGCGGGCTGGTCACCGCGTCCTTGGACAGCAGCCGGCTCAGCTTGTGCGTGGCGATGGAGAGCAACACCACGTCGGACGGGGTGGGACGCTCCGGCACCGGTCGACCGGTCGCCTTGACCAGACCGGCGAGCGCACCGGTCACCCCGGCGTAGGCGCCCATGGCCACCAGGTAGCCGCCGAGCGGCCGGTGTTCGTGGGGCGCGTACGCCCGGCGCAGCCGCGTCGCCCTCTGTCGCAGGCCAGTGTCGCTCACCCGGTCTCCTTACCTCTTGTGATGTGGTGCGGGAGCGGCGTCCCGCGCGGCCGCCTCAGCCTGCCTGGAGGTTGTCGGCGACCTCGCGTGCCAGGTTGGTGAGCGCCTCGTCGGCCAACTGGTCCGGGTCCGGCCCGCCCGATCCGTCGGCAAGGTCGAGCTGGATCCGGGCGCCACCGGAATCGGCCGGCTCCACCCGGATCTCGGCGGACCAGTCGTCGGCGTCGCCGTCCCCCCACCGGGCCCGCAACTCGGCTTCGCTGATCTCCGCGGCGGGGCTGCCGTCGCCGCGCAGCGGCTCCGGCAGCCAGGCCGAGGCACGGTCGGGGTCGGTAGCGGTGTTGAACACCACCTCGGGTGGCGCGGACATCCCGCGCACCGCACGCGCCGGCATCAGGAGTCCCGCAGACGGTTGGGGTCGACCTCCCGGCCCGGGTGACGCGCCAGGTATTCGGTCTCGAGCTCGGCGGTGCGCCGCAGGTGGTTGGCGAGCGCCGAGTCCGCCGCGTGCCGCAGGGTGTCCAGGCGGGTGCGGTGCAGGCTGTGCATCTCGCGGATCAGATCCTCGTCGGTCAACTCCGTCGGGTCGATGCCGAGCACGTCGCCGTCGGGGTCCGTGGCGCCCACCGGGTCGGCGAGCTGATCTCCACCCCACTCGGGCACCCGCTGCTCCGGGCTCATGTCCGTGCTGCCGCTGGACGCAAAACCGTCCTCACGTACCGATCCGGTCATCATCGCCCCCCTTGATCTCGTTTGGGCTGGCGTCTAGACGATTGCCCATGCGTGGTGACGCCAAACCATCCCGGCCGTGCGACAACTACGACACGGTGTCGGAGACCGGCGGCGTCCCCGGTACCCTCGATGCCATGAGGCGGCTCTGGACCCCGGCGTGGATCGCACGCCACGTGGCCATGGTCGTGCTGGTCGTGGGCTTCCTCGGGCTGGGCTGGTGGCAGATCAGCCGGGCCACCGCCGGCAACAGCCTGAGCTGGGGGTACGCGGTCGAGTGGCCGATCTTCGCCGGCTTCGTGGTCTATGTCTGGTGGCGTGAGGTGAAGCTGGCCCGCCGCCGGGCGGCCGACGGCGACGCGCCGCCGGCCGAACCGGCCGCCGAGCCCGAGCCGGCGGTCGCCGCAGGATCCCGACCGGCGGTACGCCGACCGGTGCGGGTGTCCCGGGTGTCGTCCGGTGGCGACGCCGTCGAGGACAGCGACCTGGCCGCCTACAACCACTACCTGTCATGGTTGAGCGCCAATCCGGGCGCCCGACCCGGTGACTATCCCGGCTGAGCCGGGCTCGGAAGGACGGAACCAAGGTGGGCGCTGCCCTTACCCGGTACCGCGCGATCGCCTGGATCGTGGGTGTCGTGCTGATCCTGCTGGTCGTGATCGGCATGCCGCTGAAGTACGTGTTCGACAACGCGGTGGTGGTGGAGACGGTGGGGCCGGCGCACGGCTTCCTCTACATGATCTACCTGGTGGCCGCGTTCGACCTGAGCCGTCGGGCGGACTGGCCGCTGAAGCGGATGCTGCTGGTGATGCTGGCCGGCACCGTTCCGTTCGTCTCGTTCTACGCCGAGCGCCGGGTCAGCGCCTGGGTGGCCGCGCCGCAGGAGCAGCGGGCTCCGGAGCCGGTCGCCCGCTGAGCGACGGGTGGGCCGACGCCCCGCTCGGCGCGGGCCCACCGTCGTCGCCTCAGCGGCTGGGCCGCCACGGTTCGGTCGAGGCGAGCGGGTCGACCCAGCCGCCGTACCGGTTCATCTCCCGGGCCCGCAGCAACGCCCGGGTGACCTGACCGAACTGACGCTCGTCGTCGGCACTGAAGAGCAGCGTCTCCGCTCCCCCGTACCACCCCCACAGCTCGTGTGGCGGCGGTCGCCACCGATCGCCGACCAGGGCGAGCGCCCCGGGCAGCAGGAAAACCGCGCCGAGGATGAGGTACGCCCCGGCGGTCAGGTGTTGCAGCCCACCGGTGAAGCCGAGCAGCAGCCCGACGCCGCCGAGCATGCCGGCGGTGATGGCGACGGCCCGGACGGCGATCCGGTCGTGCGGGCCCCGGGTGGTACGCAGATGGGTGAGGTCGGCGACCCGGTAACTGGTTCGGCCGACGGTGAACCGGTCGACGGTCACGATGATGCCGGGTCGCGCGTACAACAGGGTCGACCGGGCGCCCGGTACCGTTCGCGGCGGTCGCACGTTTGCGCCTTCACGATTCACGGTTCCTCCCGCGGGGGACGGTTGGCCGAGTGGCCCGGCGGTGGCAGATACCGATATCCGCCGACGGGATTCCCGGCTTCAGCCCTCATTGTGTTGGTGCGTGGCCAGCCGACCTGGGCATTTACCGGCTTCCCAGCGTGCACCCCGGCGAGGGAGATCGCCAGGAAACCGCATCCATTTCGTCTTTTGTCGGTTATGGCGGTCGGGGATCCGGCGGTATACGCCCGGAACGACGAAAGTCGTATATCCGTCACCGGTCGCGAAAGGGGCTTTGCGCACGCCTCAGCAGCCGCCGGCAGCGCCACCCACCGCACCGGCCCGAGCCGCCACTCCTCCCACATTCGCCCCGGCTTCAACTGCGAGCGACATCCGTCCCGGGTTAGGTTGTGTAAGCCGGTCTGGCCCAGTGCCGTCCGCCCGGATGGCCCCGGCCGGTGTCGCCGAGGGCGTCAGCAGCCCCAGCGACCGTGGGAGAGGGGCCTTCCGCTCTTGTCATCCCTGAGAAACCTGCTGCGTACCGTGGCGCTGGCCGGCATGTCGGCCGCGCTTATCGCTCCGACGGCGGTGGCTCACGCCGAGCCGTCCCCCGCCGATCTGACCCGCCGGATCGAGACGTCCTCGGCCGAGTTGGAACGGGTCGTGGAGTCGTACAACAAGTTGCGTGAGGAGATCAAGACCAACGAGGCGTCGGCGGCCCGATTACAGGCCCGCATCGGCCCGCTGGAACAACAGGCCGAGCAGAGCCGGGCCGACGTGACCGAGTTGGCCACCACCGCGTACAAGAGCGGCGGCCTGCGGACCGCGGACGCCCTGCTGCGTCCCGGCGGTTCCGCCGCGCTGCTGGACCGGCTGAGCACGCTCGACCAGCTGACCCGCCAGCGGCAGGAGCGCATCTCCGGCTTCACCGCCGACCAGCGGCGCCTGCTGGACGAGAAGGCCGCCCTGGACGCGACACTGAAGCGGCAGGCCGCGCGGGCCCGTCAGCTCGCGGCGGGCAGGAAGCAGATCGAACAGGATCTGGCCAAGCTGTACGAGCTCCGTCGGCAGGCGTACGGGGCGGCGACCGAGCGTCCCGAGCCCAAGGCCGCGGCCGCCGAGGCCAAGAACGTACCCGCGGTGGCCGGTGCTGCCGGCACCGCTGTGCGCTACGCGTTCGGTGCCGTGGGCAAGCCGTACGTCTGGGCAGCCGACGGGCCGAACGGCTACGACTGCTCCGGGCTGACCTCGGCAGCCTGGCGGGCGGCCGGGAAGTCCCTGCCGCACAACACCCGGTCGCAGTGGGGTGTCGTCGCGCACATCGGTCGGGGTGATCTCCGCCCTGGTGACCTGGTCTTCTACAGCGGGCTCGGGCACGTCGCCCTCTACGTGGGCGACGGCCAGGTGATCGACGCGCCAAGCGCCGGCCGTAACGTGCTCAGGCGAGGTATGAACATCATGCCGATCCAGGGCTACGGCCGGGTTCGCTAGTCACCCGACCGGCAACGGCGAACGGCCGGCGTCCCCCTATCGGACGCCGGCCGTTCGCCGTCATTACTACCAGGTCAGGCGGCCTGTAGCCCCTCCGCCCGGGCCAGCTCGCGCAGCCGGCCGAGGGCCTGGATCTCCAACTGCCGGATCCGCTCGCGGGACAGCGAGAACCGGGAGGCGACCTCGGTGAGCGAGTGCTCCCGGCCGTCCTCCAGCCCGTAGCGGGCCCGCATGATGCCGGCGGACCGGTCGTCGAGGTGGTTGAGCAGACCCTCGATGCGCTGCCGCTCCAGACCGCTGAGGACGATGTCCTCCGGCGACGGCGCGTCACTGTCGGCGACCAGGTCGCCGAGGTTGGTGTCGCCGTCGTCGCCCACCGGGGTGTCCAGCGAGACGGTGTCCTGCGACCAGCGGCGCAGCTCGTTGACCCGCTCGACGGTGACGCCGAGGGAGGCCGCGATCTGCTCCGGCTCCGGGTCGGCGCCCAGCTCACGGGTCAGCTGCCGGGCCACGTTGCGCATCCGGTTGACGTCCTCCACGAGGTGCACCGGCAGGCGGACGGTGCGCTCCTGCTGGGCGATCGCCCGGCTGATCGCCTGGCGGATCCACCAGGTGGCATAGGTGGAGAACTTGTAACCACGCTCGTAGTCGAACTTCTCGACCGCCCGGACCAGGCCGGTGTTGCCCTCCTGGATCAGATCCAGCATGGGCATGCCCGAACGCACGTAACGGCGGGCGATCGACACGACGAGTCGGAGGTTGGCGCGGATGAAGAGGTCCTTCGCGCGCTCTCCCTCGACGACCAGCCACTCCAGGTCGGCCCGGTCCACACCGGCGGGGACGGCTTCCTCACCGAGCAGGTGCTCGGCGTAGAGGCCGGCCTCGATAGCCTTGGAGAGATCGACCTCCTTGGCGGCGTCCAGCAGTGGCGTCCGGGAGATCTCGTGCAGGTAGACGCCGACCAGGTCGCGCTCCTCGGCAACCTCGTCGGTTCGCATGCCGATGTTCTTGTCCACGTTGCCCACGGTCCCCTCGCTCGCGCCGGTTGCCCGGTTCCTTGCCATTCCCCACGTCCGTCAACCCCTGGTAACTTCTGCTGTGCCCACCGGTGCTGACACCTACACAACAGATGAGACGTGTCGGGGATTCCATGTCGTGAGTCGAAAGTGTCACGAATGCCTGAGTAATAGCTGAGAGCGCGGTCCATGTTTGCTGTCAGCATCCCGTCGGATGGCTCGCCGCTGGGCACCACGCACGGGTTACGCACCATGGCAACACCGCCCGCCGTGGGGGCACAGCGACCCGGGTCACCACCGCGCTGCGATCCTGGTCACTGCCAGATACGCACCGGAGGACCGCTCGGTTCATCGTCGAGGGTGTTATTACCCCCCCGGCCAGATGAACAATCCGAGGCTTCGTTCGCTTCCCGGGGGCGCGTGCGGCTAGGACGCGAGCAGGGCGAGCGCCCCGCGTACCTGGTCGGCGGAGCGGGCCAGCGCGGCCCGGGCGGCGTCCACCTCGGCACCGGAGACCAGGGAAACCAGCGCCGTCTTCAGGTCCCCGTCGGCCTCCACGAGCGCCTGCCGGGAGACCTCCTCCGCACAACCGGTGGCCTCGACCAGAATCGAGATCATTCGGCCGCGGAGTTTCGCGTTGGTGGCCACCATATCGATCATGAGGTTCGAGTAGACCCGCCCAAGGCGCACCATGACGGCTGTCGAGAACGTGTTGAGCACCAACTTCTGCGCCGTGCCCGCCTTCATCCGGGTCGACCCGGCGACCACCTCGGGTCCGGTGTCCACCCCGATGAACACGTCCACCGACCGGGCGGCCTCGGCCTCCGGATTGGCGCACAGCAGCACCGTCGAAGCGCCCTTGGCGCGGGCCGCGGCGAGCGCCCCGAGGACGTACGGGGTGCGTCCGCTGGCCGCCAGACCGACCACCAGGTCACCGCCGCGTACACAACTGGCCGCCTCGACCGCGCCGCCCCGGTCGTCGTCCTCGGCGTCCTCCACGGCCCGCCACATGGCGTCCGGGCCCCCGGCAAGGTGGGCGCAGAACCAGTGTCGGGGCGAGTTGAAGGTGGGGGCCAGCTCGGCCGCGTCGAGCACACCGAGCCGACCGGAGGTGCCGGCCCCGAAGTAGTGCACCCGGTGGCCGCCGCGCAGGGCCTCGACGGCCAGGTCGACGGTGGTGGCGATCTCGTCGAGCACCGCGGCGACCGCCGCCGGCACCCGCCGGTCGGCTTCGTTGATCACGGTGAGGACGTCCCGCGTCGACATCAGGTCGAGGTCGACGCTGAGCGGGTTGCGCCGTTCGGTGGGTGCGCCCACCCGGACCGTCGGGCGAACGGGCGGTGCGGGCAGGTCCGCACCGGCCGTCATGCCCGCCTCCGGTTGACACCCACCCGGTGCGACTGGACCGCCTCGGCGGTCGCCTCCAGGGCCTTGCGGGCCCGCGCCCGGTTGCGGGCGGCCACCCCGACGAAGAGGCAGTCGACCACGGTGAGCTGGGCCAGCCGGCTGGCTGTCGCGCCGGAGCGGTAGGTGGTCTCCCGAGCCGCCGTGGTCAGCACGAAGTCGGCCACCTCGGTGATCGGCGAGCGGGGGAAGTTGGTTAACGCCACGGTGCCGGCACCCCGAGTGCGGGCCTGCTCCAGCACCTCGATCACGTCGGAGGTCGTGCCGCTGTGCGAGATGCCGATCGCCACGTCGCCCCGGCCGAGGAGGGCGGCCGAGGTCAGCGCCGTGTGCACGTCCGGGAAGTAGAAGGCGATCCGGCCGATGCGGTGCAGCTTCTGCTGGAAGTCCGATGCGACGAACCCGCTGGCGCCGGCGCCGTAGATGTCGATCCGGCCGGCGCTGTTGATCGCTTCGACCACCTGCTCACAGACGGCGGGGTCGAGCTGTTCGGCAGTCTCCTCGACCGCGCGGGCGTCGTTGAACGCGATGGTGGCGATGATCTGGGCGAGGTCGGCGCCGGGCGGGATGTCGCCGCCGACCACCCGGGCGTCGGGTGGTTCGATCCGGCGGGCGGCCTCGGCGGCGAGCCGGATGCGGAGTTGCGGATAGCCGTCCATGCCGACCGAGCGGCAGAACCGGATGACTGTCGCCTCCGATGTCTCCGCCGCGGTGGCGAGGTCGGTGATGGTCCGCCGGGAGGCGGCGGCCGGGTCGGACACGACCAGCCGGGCAACCCGCTGCTCGGCGGGAGACAGCGACGGCAACAGCCCGCTGATGTGGACGATCAGCCCACCGGGCTCCTGACTCGCAGAAATCTTCGGACTCTTCGCCACGGGTGAAACTTACTTTCACCAAGCGTGAGCGTCAACCATGACTGGCCGGGACGGGAAAACAGCCGACCGCCCGACTACCGGTCCCGCACAGCCTGCCACTCCCGCAATACCGCCGCCTCACCCGCCGGGTCGAGTCCGCCCTGCGGTACGGCGGCCGGGTCCGCTGCCATCCATTCCGCGGTCGCCCGAACAGTGTCCGACAGTGGACGGATCGCCAGCCCGGCGCCCAGAGCCGGTGTGGCATCCCGGTCCATCAGACCACCGGACTCCGGCAGCCGCACCCAGAGTGGCAGGGCCCGCTCCCCCGACCACTCGCGGACGTCGTGGGTCAGAAGGAAATCCTGGTCGACCCAGGTGAGGGTCGGATCGGCGACACCCAACCCGGCGGCCACCCCGTGCAGCAGGTCGGCCCGGGACATCGCCGGTCCGGTGCCGTCGTACGTGCCGGCGAGGCCGGTGCCGGCGGCGTGCAGCAGCCAGCCCGCCAGATCGGCCACGTCCACGAACTGCACCCGGTCGGTCGGGCGGCCGGGTGCGAGCACCTCCCCACCCGCCGACAGCCGCCGCACCCAGTACGGGAAACGATCGCTCGGGTCCTCCGCGCCGACGATCAGCCCCGCCCGGCAGATGAACGAGCGGTCCACGCCCATCCGCTCCCGGACCAGCCGCTCGATGCTCACCTTGCACTCGCCGTACCAGCGGTGGTCCGGACCGACCGGACCGTCCACCTCCGGTGGTGCCGGCGGCAGCACCGGTGCGTCCGTTGCGGTCTGGCCGGGGGTGGTGTGGTCCGCGTACACCGAGATCGTCGACACGAACGACAGGTGGTCGACCCGCTCGGCGAGCACGTCGAGCGCGTGCCGGGCGTGACTGATCTGGCGGGTCACGTCGATCACGGCGTCGAAGCCCTCGTCGGCGAGCTGCGCCAGGGCCCCGGGATCGTCGCGGTCCACCGGCACGAACCGGACCCCGGGCGGCGCGACTCCGGACACGCCCCGGGCCGCGGCCGTCACGTCGTGACCCTGCTCGACGGCGAGCCGGGCCGTCGCCCGGCCAAGGAATCGAGTGCCACCCAGAATGAGAATCCGCATCGACCGATCCTGCGCCACCGAGGCCCGTTCGAACGACCCACTCTGCCCACGGCAGACCGCGATCATGAAGTTGTCGCCACTCACCTCGGGTCGCAGCAATGACCTCATGATCGACGAAGGGGGGTGGAGGGGGTGGGGGTGGGGCGTTAGCGTGGGCGCATGGTGGCGCAAAGCGTTCTGGTGACCGGGGGTTCCGGCGGGCTTGGCGGAGCGGTGGTGGCCGCGTTCGTCGAGGCGGGTTGGCGGGTGGTCGTACCGGAGCGGACCACTCGGCCCGGGTCGGAGCCGGCGGCGGACCAGCTGGTCCGGCTTGTCGCGGACCTGACCGAGCCGGCGGGCGCCGCGCGGGCGGTAGAGGTCGCCGCCGGTGAGTCGGCGGCGCCGCTGCGCGCGGTGGTCAACCTGGTCGGCGGGTACGCCAGCGGCGGCCTGGTGCACGAGACGCCGGTCGAGGACTTCGAGCGGATGCTCACCGTCAACCTGCGGCCCACCTACCTGGTCACCCAGGCCGCGTTGCCGCACCTGCTGGAGGCCGGCGGCGGCGCGGTGGTCTGCGTCGCGGCCCGCGCGGCGCTCGCCCCGTTCCCCGGCGCGGCCGGCTACGTGACCGCCAAGGCGGCGGTGCTGGCCCTCGCCAACGCGGTCGCGGTGGAGTACAGGTCCCGTAACGTGCGCTGCAACACCGTGCTGCCCAGCGTCATCGACACCCCGGCGAACCGGGCCGCCCAGCCCGACGCCGACCACTCCCGCTGGGTGGCACCGGCCGAGATCGCGTCGGTGATCCGGTTCCTCGCCTCGGCGGAGTCCGCGCCGACCAGCGGCGCCACCGTGCCGGTCTACGGGCGGGCCTGAGCCACCAGCGGTCCGTCATCACCCCGCGGCGCCCCGGGGGACGCCGGCAGCCAGGTCCCCAGGTGCGCCTGGATCTGCTCGGTCACCTCCTCGGCCGGGCGGCCCGCGTCCACAAGCACGAAGCTCGGATATTCGGGTAGCGCCCGGTAGGCGGTGTCCGCGGCGGTCAGCCAGCCCATCGTCTCGTGGTCGGTGCCGCGCTCCTCGATGCGCCGGTACGCCTCCGCGGGGTCGACGGCCAGCAGGAAGGTCACCTGCGGGGTCGGGAACAGTCGGTAGCCGGCGCGGGCCAGTCGCTCCCAGCGGTGCCCGCCATGCGCGCGGATGCTCGCGTACTGGCAGGCGGAGTAGCGGTCCATCACCGCCGTCCGGCCGGTGAGCAGGCAGCTGACCAGAGCCATGGCGATGGCGAGCCAGCGCAGCACGGACTCCACCGCCAGCACGCCGTCGCGCCCGACGAGCCGCTGCGCGTCCGGCCGCCCGAGGCGGTGGGCGAGCCGACCCAACCAGCGCCGGCCGCTGGCGTTGCGGCGATATTTCGCGGGGCGGCCGGCGGCAGTCAGCGCGTCGGCCAGTCGGTGTGCCTGAGTGGTCTTGCCGGAACCGTCGATGCCGATCAGGGCGACGGTGCGCAACCGGGCCCTGCCGCGTCGCATCCCCGATGATCTGGCCACCCTCCACAGGTTATCCGACCCATGCACCTACTCCGCGAGTTTTGTACTGTTTCGTTCCTGTTGGCACCTCACCGTGACGCACGGAGGTGTGGGCGACCGGAATGCCGGGTACCGGACCTTTGAAACCCAACCGCCGGTCCACCACATGACGACGGGAGAAACAGATGGCTGAGCGCGGGGACGAGAGTCTGGTGCACACCCTCAAGAAGGTCGCCGCCGTGCTCAAGCAGTCCGAGATCCCGTTCGCCCTGGGCGGCAGCTTCGCCGTCTACGCCCACGGGGGCCACTCCAGTGAGCACGACGTCGACTTCCTGATCCGGGAGGCCGACGTGGAACGAGCGCTGGAGGCCCTGGTGGCCGCCGGTTTCGTCGCCCAGCGACCCCCAGAGGACTGGCTGGTCAAGGTCTTCGACGACGGCCGGATGGTGGACCTCATCCACCGCCCGATCGAGACACCGGTGACCGAGGAGACCTTCGCCGACACGGTCATCCGGCCGGTGGACGCGATCCACATGCCGGTCCTGTCCGCCACCCAGCTGATGGTGCACAAGCTGCTGAGCTTCTCCCAGCACTACTGCGACTTCGCCCGCGGTCTGCCGCTGGCCCGCTCCCTGCGGGAGCAGATCGACTGGGAGAGGGTACGCAAGGAGACGCAGCACTCGCCGTACGCCGAGGCGTTCCTGGTGCTGCTGGACCGGCTGGAGGTGGTGCCGGCCGTCGGCACCCAGCCAGGAGAGGGGACATCGTGACCCATCATCGCGACATCGACACCGGGCCACCGGACGAGTACGTCGACGCGGAGATCCAGCGGCTGCTCGCCGAGGACCCCGCCGTCGCCGAGCAGGGGATCACCGTGGTCCGACGCGAACGCGCCCTCGTACTCCACGGCGAGGTGGAGAGCCCGCACCGGCGTGCGGAGATCCTGCGCCTGGTGTCCGAGCGCTTTCCCGACGTACCGATCACCAGCGACATCGGGGTGATCCGCGCCCAGGCGCCCACGGAGATCGAGCAACTGCCCTGAGGGAGGTTCCATGGTGATCCGGATCGCCGCGGTGGGTGACGTGCATCTGGACGAGGACGTGGTCGGACGGTTCCGACCGGCGTTGGAAGAGCTGCCGGAGTGCGCCGACGTGCTGCTGCTGGCCGGGGACCTGACCCGGCACGGCACCGAGGCCGAGGCGCGCTGCGTGGCGGAGGAGTTCGGCGGGTTGGCCGTGCCGGTCGTGACCGTGCTGGGCAACCACGACCACCAGTGTGACCAGGTGCCCCAGGTGGTCAAGGTGCTGGAGGACGCGGGCATCACCGTGCTGGAGGGCAACGGCGTGGTGCTGGACTGTGCGGGCGGCCGGCTCGGCATCGCCGGCGTCAAGGGCTTCGGCGGCGGGTTCGCCGGGCGCTGTGCGAGTGACTTCGGCGAGCCGGAGATGAAGTCCTTCGTGCGGACCACCACCGAGAGCGCCGACCGCCTCGGTGCCGCGCTGCGCTCACTGGACTGCGACATGCTCGTCGCTCTCACCCACTACGCGCCGGTGCCGGACACGCTTGTCGGCGAACCGCTGGAGATCTACCCGTTCCTCGGGTCGTACCAGTTGGGGCAGGCGATCGACTCGGCACCCACGGCGCTGGCGCTGCACGGCCACGCGCACGCCGGCAGCGAGCGCGGCACCACCCCCGGCGGGGTACGCGTCCGCAACGTCGCGCACCCCGTGATCAAGCAGGCGTACAGCGTCTTCCACGTTGGCGATCAACTTGATACCGACCAGGTTTCCCCGCTCGGCCCGTCGGGTATTCAGAGGTCATGGAGCTGATTCTTTGGATTCTCGCAGTCGTACTCGTGGTCGCCGGCATCCTCGCGCTGTTCCGCCGGCAGATCCTGTGGGGCATCGTCCTCATCGTTGTCGGGCTGTTGGTCGGCCCGGGTGGTGTCAGCATCTTCAATTAGCGTTCGCACGTCGTCATAACCGGGACCCGTCGGGGTCGCCGCGACCGGAGCTCCGTCCTCCCGACAGGAGCACCGGCCGCGGCGATCCCGGCGCTTTTTTGTCGGCACGGTACGGTCCTCGCCCCTCTGCTCCCGGTCCCGGTCCGACCGCGGGTGTCTTGTCGCGTCCCTGTAGAGCTGCCCCGTTATGGGGCGCGGTCCACGAGTGGGGCAGCTCTACAGGCTCCTGACGGGGCCGGTGGGCCGGTGGGCCACGTGCGTCGTCGGCGGTTTGAGCTGGTGCCGGGTGGACATTATCTCGACCATGGAGACAACCCGGAACGCCACGAGGACCTCCGGACGGCGACGGTGGTGGGCCCTCGTCGGCTTCGCCGCGGCCGTCTTCGTCGCGGCCGCGATCGGCGGGCTCGGGGTGCAGGGCACCACCGACGAGTACGCGAGCCTGCGACAGCCCGACTGGGCGCCGCCCTCGTGGCTGTTCGGCCCGGTCTGGTCGCTGCTCTACGCGCTGATCGCCGTGGCCGGCTGGCTGGTGTGGCGGCGGGTCGGCTTCTCGGCCGCGCTCTGGGCGTGGACCGCCCAGTTGGTGCTCAACGCGATCTGGACCCCGCTGTTCTTCGGCGCGGGGCAGTACGGGCTGGCGTTCGCCGAGATCGTCGTGATGTGGCTGGCGATCGGGGTCACCGTGCTGCTCTTCGCCCGGGTGTCCCGGGTGGCGGCCGCGCTGCTGCTGCCCTACTGGGCCTGGGTCACCTTCGCCGCCGCGTTGAACCTGTCGATCTGGCAGCTCAACAACTGACCCCACCGGCCCCCGGCGACTCCCGCCGGGGACCGTGGCCGTTTCCGGGTCAGCAGCGGGGCACGCCCGGGATGTACCCGTCGGAGCCGGTGTACACGTACGCGTCGGCGATGTACCGACCGGAGCCGATGCGGTCCCAGATCGAGCTGGTGCCGTACGTGCCGGTGACCGTTGTGCCACTGGTCTGGCAGGCGATGGTCACGCGGGTGCCGTCGGCGACGGTGCCGACCGAGGCGTACCCGGTGCCGGGGCCGGAGCGGACGGTCAACGGGGTGCCGCTGGTGTCGACCGTGCCGTTGCCGCTGCCCGAGGAGCACCCGTTGTCGCTGGTGTAGGTCTTGCTGCCCCAGTAGAGGCCAAGGGTGCCGTTGAAGCGGACCTGGATGTCGCTGCCGTTGAGGCGCTGCTCGTAGTGCAGGTGCGGGCCGGTCGAGCCACCGGTGCTGCCGACCCAGCCGAGCACCTTGCCGTAGGCGACGGTCTGCCCGACCGAGACGTTGAAGCCGCTGAGGTGGGCGTAATAGGTGCTGTAACCGCCCCCGTGGTTGATTCGGACGTATTTGCCATAGCTGGTGCCGCCGAGGTCGGTCACCCGGTCGACGGTGCCGGGGGCGCTGGCCACCACCGGGTCACCGTTGTCGTCGGTGCGGTTGAAGTCGACGGCGTACGCCGGGCTGTGGTCCGACCTGGTCTGCCCGGACCAGGACTGGCCGCACGGGAAAGGCACCTTGAAGGTCGGCGCGGCCAGCGCCGGGGTCGCCGGCACCAGCGTTCCCCCGACGAGCAGGCCCGTCGCCAGCAGGCTCATCCACCGCTTGCGCATGCAGCTCCTCCTATGTCGAAAACCTTCGATCCGATGCACTCAGCCTGACAGATATCGTCAATCTTCGAAAGAGCCCTGAGCAGGTCGCGGAAGCGCGCCCACCAGGCAGCCCGCAGGTTTCCGGATTGTTACTCGCTCGTGTCTGACTGGGGGTGGACCGGGCCGGATGCAAGCGCTTACATGTGTGCACGCCCAATCGGACCGGCGACGGGTGACCAGCACCGCGCCGGCTAGGAAGGAGGACGGCATGGCGGTCTTTACCAGACCACGCCAGGCCTTCGTGATCGCCGGCGTACTCGGGCTGGCGCTCAGCGCCACCGCCTGCGGTACCGGCGACGACAAGAAGAGCAACAACGCGGGCTCCGCCGAGTGCGCCGCGTACGACAAGTACGAGGGCCACGACGGCAAGAAGGTCTCGATCTACGCGTCCATCCGTGACGCCGAGGCCGACCTGCTGGAGCGCTCCTGGTCGCAGTTCACCGAGTGCACCGGCATCGAGATCGACTACGAGGGCAGCGGCGAGTTCGAGGCGCAGCTCCCCGTCCGGGTCGACGGCGGCAACGCCCCCGACATCGCCTTCGTGCCCCAGCCGGGCCTCGTGAAGCGTTTCGCGGACGCCGGCAAGCTGAAGA
Source organism: Micromonospora sp. NPDC048935 (assembly GCF_043197875.1). Lineage (NCBI taxonomy): Bacteria > Bacillati > Actinomycetota > Actinomycetes > Micromonosporales > Micromonosporaceae > Micromonospora > Micromonospora sp. NPDC048935. The sequence continues at coordinate 149,693 of NZ_JBICTZ010000003.1, forward strand.
ACCTCAGCGCCGAAACCAAGGCCCTCGCCGAGCAGAACATGCCCGCCGACTGGCTGAAGTACGGCACCGTCAACGGCACCCTCTACGGCGTGCCGCTCGGCGCCAACGTGAAGTCCTTCGTCTGGTACTCGCCGAAGACGTTCAAGGAGAAGGGCTGGGAGGTCCCGACCACCTGGGACCAGCTCATCGCCCTGAGCGACAAGATCGCCGCCAGCGGCATGAAGCCGTGGTGCGCGGGCGTCGAGTCCGGTGACGCCACCGGTTGGCCGGCCACCGACTGGATCGAGGACGTCCTCCTGCGGACGGCGGGGCCCGAGGCCTACGACCAGTGGACCACCCACGCCATCCCGTTCAACGACCCGAAGGTCGTCGACGCGGTTGACCGCGCCGGCAGCATCCTCAAGAACGACAAGTACGTCAACGGCGGCTTCGGCGGTGTCAAGAGCATCACCACCACCGCCTTCCAGGAGGCGGGCCTGCCGGTCACCACCGGCAAGTGCGCGATGCACCGCCAGGCGTCGTTCTACGCCAACCAGTTCCCCGAGGGCACCAAGGTGGCCGAGGACGGCGACGCGTTCGCCTTCTACTTCCCGACCATCGACCCGGCCAAGGGCAAGCCGGTGCTGGGCGCGGGCGAGTTCGTCGTCGGCTACGCCGACCGCCCCGAGGTCCAGGCGGTGCAGACCTACCTGGCTTCGGCCGAGTACGTGAACAGCCGCGCGAAGCTCGGCAACTGGGTCACGGCGAACAACAAGCTGGACATCGCCAACGTGGCCAGCCCGATCGACAAGCTCTCCGTCCAGCTCCTCCAGGACAAGTCGGGCACCTTCCGCTTCGACGGATCCGACCTGATGCCGGCAGCCGTCGGCGCGGGGACGTTCTGGAAGGGCATGGTCGAGTGGCTGAACGGCAAGCCGACCGCCCCGGTGCTCCAGGGCATCGAGAGCAGCTGGCCTAAGTGATCCCGGCGGTGGCCCGGTCCGCGCTCGCGGGCCGGGCCACCGACCGAGGTGGACCCGGAAGGGAGGGTTGATGAAGTTCGACTTCGCCGATCAGCAGCCGAAGTTCCTCATGCTGATGTACGGGCTGGTCGCCTTCGTGGTGGTCGTGGGTGGTCTGCTCCTGTTGCTCGACGTGGTGCCGGCCTGGTTCGCCCGTCGGCGGGAGGCTCAGCTCGTCGCCGCCTCCGTGGGCGGGGGTCCGCTGCCCCGCCGACGCAAGCAGCGGGAGGGGCTCTTCGCGTTCTTCTTCCTGCTGCCGACGCTGCTGCTGCTCGTCATCGGCCTGGTCGTGCCGGCCATCCGCACCACGCTGCTCTCCCTGATGGACGGAAGCAGCACCAACTGGGTGGGTCTGCGCAACTACGGCTGGATGTTCTCCGACGACTCGATCGTCCGGGTCCTGATCAACACCCTGGTCTGGGTGCTCCTCGTCCCGTTGGTCGCGACCGGGTTCGGCCTGATCTACGCCGTACTCGTGGACAAGGCCCGGTTCGAGGCGGTGGCCAAGTCACTGATCTTCCTGCCGATGGCCATCTCCTTCGTCGGCGCCAGCATCATCTGGAAGTTCGTCTACGCCTACCGGGGTGAGGGCGACCAGATCGGTCTGCTCAACCAGATCGTGGTCAGCGTCGGCGGTGAGCCGAAGCAGTGGCTCCTCGAATCCCCACTGAACACGGTGCTGCTCATCGTCATCATGGTCTGGATCCAGGCCGGTTTCGCCATGGTGGTGCTCTCCGCCGCGATCAAGGCCATCCCCGACGACATCGTGGAGGCCGCCCGGCTGGACGGCGTGAGCCCGTGGCAGATGTTCTGGCAGATCACCATGCCGAGCATCCGGCCGGCGCTGATCGTCGTGGCGGTGACGCTCACGATCGCCACGCTCAAGGTCTTCGACATCGTCCGGACCTCGACCAACGGCAACTACGACACCAGCGTGATCGCCAGCGAGATGTACAACCAGGCGTTCCGGTACGGCCAGAACGGGCAGGGCTCGGCGCTCGCCGTCTTCCTCTTCATCCTGGTCATCCCGGTCGTGATCTACCAGATCCGCAACCTCCGTCAGCAGCGGGAGGGCTGAGATGACCACCGCAACGCCCACCGTCGCCGCCGGCACCCAGGAGACCGGCGGCACCCCGACCACCACGGCTGGACGGGTCCGCAAGCGGTTGAACAGCCGCACCGCGACGCTCGTCTCGATCGTCATCGCGGTGGTCTGGACCATCCCGACCTTCGGCCTGCTCGTCTCCTCCCTCCGACCGGAGGACGAGATCAAGACCACCGGCTGGTGGACCGCGTTCACCAACCCGCAGTTCACCTTCGAGAACTACCAGCAGGTCCTGTTCGGGCGGTCGGCGTCCTCCGGGCAACTCGCCGGTTCCTTCATCAACTCCCTGGCGATCACCATCCCGTCGGTGCTCTTCCCGCTCGCCTTCGCGTGCCTGGCCGCGTACGCGCTGGCCTGGATCAACTTCCGCGGCCGGGACTGGGTCTACATCGCGATCTTCGCGTTGCAGATCGTGCCGTTGCAGATGGCCCTGGTGCCGCTGCTGAAGTTCTTCTCCACCGGCGTCACCCTCGGCGGCGTCACGCTCATGCCCGCCTGGGACCTGGTCGACGAGCAGAAGTTCGCCCAGGTGTGGTTCGCCCACACCTGCTTCGCGCTTCCGTTCGCCGTCTTCCTGCTGCACAACTTCATCTCGCAGCTGCCCGGAGACCTGATGGAGGCGGCCCGGGTCGACGGGGCCACCCACCCGAAGATCTTCCGCAGCATCGTGCTGCCGCTGATCACCCCGGCGCTGGCGGCGTTCGGCATCTTCCAGTTCCTCTGGGTCTGGAACGACCTGTTGGTCGCGCTGATCTTCGCCGGTGGCGGCAACGAGACCGCCCCGCTCACCGTCCGGCTCGCCGAGATGGCCGGCACCAGGGGCAACGAGTGGCAGCGACTCACCGCCGGAGCGTTCGTCTCCATCGTCGTACCGCTCATTGTCTTCCTGTCCCTGCAACGCTTCTTCGTGCGAGGTCTGCTCGCCGGGAGCGTCAAGGGCTGACCCGCTTGCCCGCCGCCGCCCGGCCCCCCGGGCGGCGGCGGGCGTTCTGGCACCGAGCGGGAGAACCGTGACGAGGATCGATGATGTCGCCCGGCTGGCCGGTGTGTCCACGGCCACCGTCTCGCGGGCCCTGCGCGGGCTCCCGACGGTCTCCGCCGCCACCCGGCGCCGGGTGCTCGCCGCCGCCGAGCAACTCGACTACGCGGTCTCGCCGAGTGCGTCCCGGCTCGCCGGAGGCCGGACCGGCACGGTCGCGGTGGTGGTCCCCCGGATCACCCGCTGGTTCTTCAGCACCGTCGTCGAGGCGGTCGAGGAGCACCTGCACCAGTACGGCTACGACCTGCTGCTCTACAACCTGGGCGGCCGGGAGCAGATCCGCCAGCGGGTCCTGCGCACCGCCAACCTGCACAAGCGGGTGGACGCCATCATGCTTGTCGCCACGCCACTGCGGCCGGCCGACCTGACCGCGCTTGCCACCCTGGACCTGCCCGGGGTGACAATCAGCTCGGGCAGCAGGGTGCCCAACTGGCCCTGCGTACGGATCGACGACGTCGCGGCCGCACGGGCCGCCACCCGGCACCTGATCGACCTCGGCCATCACCGGATCGCGCACATCTCCGGCGACCCGGACGACGAGTTGGCCTTCACCACCCACCTGGACCGACGCCGCGGCTACCAGGCGGAGCTGCTCGCCGCCGGCCTGCGGCCCGACCCGAGCCTGGATGTCGAGTCCACATTCACCATCGACGGCGGCATCCGGGCCGCCGCCGAGTTGCTGGTCCGCGGCGACCCGCCGACCGCGATCGTCGCCGCCTGCGACGAGATGGCGATGGGGGCGATGACCGCGGTACGCGACGCCGGATTGCGGGTGCCACACGACGTCAGCGTGATCGGCATCGACAATCACGACCTGGCCGGCGTGCTGGGGCTCAGCACCATCGCCCAGCCCGCCGCCGAGCAGGGCCGGCTCGCCGCCCGGATGCTGCTCGACCCGCTCGGGGCACGCACCCCGGGCCCCGTCGTGGACCAACGCGACGCCGGCGACGACACGCCGGTGATCCTGCCCACTCGGTTGGTCGTGCGGGACTCGACAGCACCACCCCGGGCACACTGAAATCAATCCACCGCGCGACACGGGAGAAGACCCTGAACACCGATCCGACGCAGCAGAAGCCCTCCGGTCACCCGAGCACCGGCTGGTGGACCGAGGCGACCATCTACCAGATCTATCCCCGCTCGTTCGCCGACTCGGACGGCGACGGGATCGGTGACCTGCCCGGCATCACCGCCCGCCTCGGCCACCTGGTCGAACTGGGCGTGGACGCGGTGTGGCTGTCCCCGTTCTACCCGTCGCCGCAGGCCGACGCCGGCTACGACGTGGCCGACTACCGTGACATCGACCCGCTGTTCGGCACCCTCGCCGACGCGGACAAGCTGATCGCCGAGGCCCGCTCCCGCGGCCTGCGGGTGATCGTCGACCTGGTCCCCAACCACACCTCGTCCGCGCACCGCTGGTTCCAGGCCGCGCTGACCGCCCCGCCGGGCAGTCCGGAACGGTCGCGGTACATCTTCCGGGACGGCCTCGGGCCCACCGGCGACCAGCCGCCGAACGACTGGCAGAGCGTCTTCGGCGGTCCGGCCTGGACCCGGACGGTGGACTCCGACGGCCAACCCGGCCAGTGGTACCTGCACCTGTTCGACACCGGGCAGCCGGACCTCAACTGGGAGAACCCGGAGGTGCACGCGGAGTTCCTGGACGTGCTGCGGTTCTGGTTGGACCGCGGGGTGGACGGCTTCCGGGTCGACGTGGCCCACGGGCTGATCAAGCAGGCCGACCTGGCCGACTGGCAGGAGCCACAGGAGATCCTCTCCGGCAACGAGATCGACAAGCCGCGCCCGCCGATGTGGGACCAGGAGGGCGTGCACGAGATCTACCGGCAGTGGCGGCAGGTTCTCGACAGCTACCCCGGCGAGCGGGTGCTTGTCGCCGAGGCATGGGTGGAGCCGGCCGAGCGGTTGGCCCGCTACGTCCGCCCGGACGAGATGCACCAGGCGTTCAACTTCGAGTACCTGCTCGCGGCGTGGACCGCACCGGCCCAGTACGCGGTGATCACCCGCTCGCTGGAGGCGACCGACTCGGTCGGCGCGCCGACCACCTGGGTGCTGTCCAACCACGACGTGGTGCGGCACGCCTCCCGACTCGGCCTGGCGGTCGGCGGTGGCCGCCCCAACGGCATCGGGATCGGCGACCCGCAGCCGGACGCGGCGCTCGGCCTGCGCCGCGCCCGGGCGGCCACCCTGCTGATGCTCGCCCTGCCCGGCTCGGCGTACCTCTACCAGGGCGAGGAGTTGGGGCTGCCCGAGCACACGACACTTGCCGACGAGGCTCGGCAGGACCCGACCTGGGAGCGCAGCGGGCACACCCAGCGCGGCCGGGACGGCTGCCGGGTGCCGATCCCGTGGGAGGCCGACGCCCCGTCGTACGGCTTCGGGCCGACCGACGCGAGCTGGCTGCCGCAACCGCCGGTGTGGGCGGAGTACGCGCTGGACCGCCAGCGCGACGTGCCCGGCTCGACGTACGAGCTGTACCGCACGGCGCTGCGGTTGCGCCGTGCGCACGGGCTGGGTCGCGGCACCCTGGAGTGGTTGTCCTCCGGCGACGAGGCGCTGAGCTTCCGCAACGGTGAGCTGACCGTGCTTACCAACTTCGGTGCCGCCCCGGTGCCCGTGCCGACCGGTGCCGAGGTGCTCGCCACCAGCGCACCCCTGGACGACGACGGCGCGGTCCCGACCGACGTCACCGTCTGGCTGCGCGGCTGATCTCGCGCCGACCGGCCCGCCCGTGAGCATCGCTCGGCGGGGCGGGCCGGTCGGCGCGAATGCTCCGCGCACCGCCCAAGCCCACGCCACCACAACGCCGATCTTGCACTTTCTGTCGCTGAAACGCGTGGAAATGCACCTTGTGTCGGGACAGTAAGTGCAAGATCGCGGGGCTGGGTGGGTGGGGTGGGGTGGGTTAGAGGCGCTTGGCTCGGGTGTTCAGGAGGTTGTGGACATTGTCGATGTCCGTTGGTGAGGTGCGGGAGGCGAGCCAGTACATGACGCCGGTGGGGATGAAGAAGAGCTGGAACGCGGCAAGCCCGACCGCGAAGTTCAGCGGCGGCGGGAATGCCGCCCGTAACCCCTGGAACGCCACCCCCACCAACCCGTTGCCGGCCGCCCGACCGACCCCGTTGACCAGGTTGCCCAGGCTGTAGACGGTGCCGCGGTGCTCCGGCGGGTTCACGTCGGCGATCAGGGCGAACCAGTTCGGCGAGTTGGCCGACGTCAGCGCCAGCGCCACGATCGCGGTGAGCAGGCTCAACCCGACCGACGGCTCGGTGAACACGCTGGCCAACACCGCGCCCACCACCGCGCCGCCGCTGGCGCCGTCCGGCACGTCGATGGTCACCGGAACGAAGAACAACACCAGGTAGAACGGCAGCGCGGCGAGGATGCCGACCGCGGCGACCAACGCCCGACCCCGAGGGGTACGCCGTTGCACCGCGTCACCGATCAGGCCACCCACGATGGACAGCACCCCGCCGAGCTGGAACAGGGTGGCGAAGACGCTGCCCACCATCACCGCTGTCGACGCCGAGTAGCCCTGGGCCTCGGCCCGTTCGGCGAAGAGCACCGGCAGCCACACCAGCGAGCCGAACGCGGCCTGTGCGGTCAGCCCCTGCAGGATCAGCCACCGGTTGGTCCGTCGGGCCAGGATGCGTGGCAGGTCGGCGCGGCTGATCCGATAGTCGTACTCGGCACCGGCATCCAGCCGGCCGGCCAGTTCCGGCTCGCTCTGGCCGCGCCGGACGTCGTACGTGAACAGGTAGGCCAGGGTGGCGACCAGGCCGACGCCGGCCAGGATCAGGAACGGGCGCCGCCAGTCGGTCGCCCCGAGCAGCCCACCGACGAGCGTCCCCGCCAGGGTGCCGACCCCCTGGGAGAGGCCCCAGAAGCTCATCACCAGCCCACGCCGGGTGGGTGAGATCAGATCGGTGACCACGGAGAAGCCCACCGAACCGACCGCACCGAGACCGATCGCCGCGACCAGTTGCGCGACCAGGAACGTCAGGTAGCCGCCGGCGAGGGCGCTGCCTCCGGTGCCCGCCGCCCAGAGCAGCGTGCCCACCATCAGCAGCGGCTTGCGGTTGGTCCGGTCACCGACGTACGCCCAGCCGACCGCGGCCACCGCGCTGACCAGGAAGCTGATCGCGGTGACGAGACCGAGCAGCCGCCCGGACACGTCGAACGCATCGGAGATCGGGCCGTACAGGGGCGGGACCAGCCCGATCGCCACGTTGTCCAGGGAGGCGAGCAGCACGAACACCACGACGCTGTACAGCCGGTGCGCCGGGCCACCGCCGCGGCCGTGCGGGCGCTGGCCGGGCCCGCCACTGGTCACCGTCATGACCGGCAGCCAACCAGACCCCGCAGAGGGTGCCGTCACGCGGGTGGGTGCCTGTCGACGTGCACCGGCACCCACCCGCGTCGATCCCGACGCTCCAAACGATCACCGCCCGCTGGGCGGGCTACCCGGTCAGCGCCGGTCGAGCACCAACCCGCGCGCCGCCGCGTACTGGTCGCGGACGGCGGGGACGGGATCGGCCGCGTACTCCTCGGTGCCCTCGACCGCCCAGGCCGGCGGCGTCGGACCACCCAGGGCGACCCAGGCGGCCTGCCGGGCGGCGCCGTCGGCGACGTACTCCCCGGCCGGCGGCACGACGACCGGGCAGCCGAAGACCTGCGGCGCGATCTGGCGCACCGCGGCCGACCGGGCTCCGCCGCCGACCAGGATGACCCGGCGGACGGTGGCCCCCTGCGCGGTCAACGCGTCGAGGCCGTCGGCGAGCGCGCAGAGCATGCCCTCCACGGCGGCCCGCGCCAGGTGCGCGGGGGTCGACGTGCGCAGGGTCAGCCCGTGCACCGCGCCGGTGGCGAGCGGGCGGTTCGGTGTCCGCTCGCCCTCCAGGTACGGCACCATGACCAGCCCGTCCGCGCCGGCCGGCGCGGAGAGCGCCAACTCGGCCAGCTCGTCCAGGCTGACGCCGAGCATCGCGGCGGCGGCGTCCAGCACCCGGGCCGCGTTGAGCGTGCAGACCAGCGGCAGGAAGCGACCGGACGCGTCGGCGAAGCCGGCGACGGCACCGCTCTCGTCGGCGGCCGGCACGTCGGCGACGCTGAACACGGTGCCGGAGGTGCCGATCGAGACGACCACGTCACCGGGGCCGGCCCCGACGCCGAACGCGGCGGCGGCGTTGTCGCCGGTGCCCGCGCCGAGCAACGCGCCGCCCGAACCACCCCACTCGTCGGCCAGCTTGCCGGCCGACTCCGCCGGACCGAGCACCTCGGGCAGCACCAACTGCCGGCCGAAGCCCCGCTCCAACAGGTCGGGTCGGTAGTCGCCGGTCGCCGGCGACCAGTAGCCGGTGCCGCTGGCGTCACCACGGTCGGTGCGCAGCGCGCCCAACCCCGGTGCGCCGGCGAGCCGCCAGGTCAGCCAGTCGTGCGGCAGGCAGACCGCGGCCACCCGGGCCGCCGCCTCCGGCTCGTGGGTGGCCAGCCACCGCAGCTTGGTGATGGTGAAGCTGGCCACCGGGACACTGCCGGTGGCCTCGGCCCAGAACCGACGCCCGGCCGCGCCGCCGCCGGCCTCCTCGACGAGGTCGGCGGCGGCGTCGGCGGATCGGGTGTCGTTCCACAACAGTGCCGGGCGGACCACCCGGCCGTCCTCGTCGAGGCACACCATGCCGTGCTGCTGGCCGGCGACGGAGATCGCCGCCACGTCGGCCAACCCGCCGGCCTGGTCGACGGCGCTACGCAGCGCCTGCCACCAGGCTTCCGGGTCGACCTCGGTGCCGTCCGGGTGCGGGGCGCGGCCCTGCCGCAGCAGAGCCCCGGTCTCCGCGTCCCGGATGACCACCTTGCAGGACTGGGTGGACGAGTCAACGCCTGCGACAACCGGCATGGCGGGGCCTCAGCGGGCGCCGAGCAGGTGCTCGACGGCGAGCTGGTTCAGCCGGACGAAGGCGAAGCCCCGGGCGGCCACCCCGTCGACGTCGACATCCTCGAACGCGGACCGGTCGGCCAGGAACTCCTCGTAGCCCTCACCGTCGTTGAGCGTCGGCGTGTTCAGGTCGCCGACCTTGCTGGCGGCGAGCGCCTCGACGACCTCGGGGTCGGCGCGGAACGCCGCGGCCCGCTCCTTGAGCAGCAGGTAGGTGCTCATGTTGGCCGCCGCCGAGGCCCAGACACCGTCCATGTCCTCGGTCCGGGAGGGCTTGTAGTCGAAGTGCCGGGGGCCGTCGTAGGCCGGGCCGCCGTTCGGGCCGCCGTTCTCCAGGAGGTCCACCAGGGCGAACGCGTTCATCAGGTCACCGTGGCCGAAGACCAGGTCCTGGTCGTACTTGATGCCGCGCTGGCCGTTGAGGTCCAGGTGGAACAGCTTGCCCTGCCAGAGCGCCTGGGCGATGCCGTGGGCGTAGTTGAGCCCGGCCATCTGCTCGTGGCCGACCTCCGGGTTGAGGCCGACCAGCTCCGGGTGCTCCAGCTGGGAGATGAAGCCGAGCGCGTGCCCGATGGTGGGCAGCAGGATGTCGCCGCGCGGCTCGTTGGGCTTGGGCTCCAGCGCGAACCGCAGGTTGTAGCCCTTGTCGATGGAGTACTGGGTGAGCAGGTTGACGGCCTCGCGGTAGCGGTCCAGCGCGGCGCGGACGTCCTTGGCGAGGTCGTACTCGGAGCCCTCGCGGCCGCCCCACATCACGAACGTGCTGGCACCCAGCTCGGCGGCCAGGTCGACCTGACGCAGAACCTTGCGCAGCGCGTACCGGCGGACGTCGCGGTCGTTGCTGGTGAAACCGCCGTCCTTGAAGATCGGGTGGGTGAAGAGGTTGGTGGTGACCATCGGCACCACGAGGCCGGTCTCGTCGAGGGCCTTGCGGAACCGGGCGATGTGCTGGTCCCGGGTGGCGGCGTCGACGCCGAACGGGATCAGGTCGTCGTCGTGGAAGGTGATGCCGTACGCGCCCAGCTCGGCGAGGCGGTGCACCGCCTCGACCGCGTCGAGCTCGGGACGGGTGGCGTCACCGAACGGGTCACGGGCCTGCCAGCCCACGGTCCAGAGCCCGAAGGAGAACTTGTCGGCGGGGGTGGGACGGGGTGCCATGAGCGACCTCCGGGGTGGTGTTGTCCGCTATTTGTTCAGCGATTGAATTATTTGCTCACCCTATGGCACTGTCAAGGGGTGAGCCTCACCCACGCCCCGGCCGGCGCAGTCCGTCAGGGCAGTCTGCGCGAGCTCAACCTCGCCCTGGTCCTGGGCCGGATCGCCGCCGCCGACCGACCTCCGTCCCGAGCCGATCTGGCGACCGCGACCGGCCTGACCCGAGCGACCGTGTCCGCGGTGGTCGAGGACCTGCTCGCCGGCCGGTTGGTCAGCGAGTCCGACCCGGCGCCCCGCTCCGGCGCCGGCCGTCCGGCCCGCGGGCTGGTCCTGGCCGACCAGGGGCCGGCGGGGCTCGGCCTGGAGGTCAACGTCGACTACCTGGCGGTCTGCGTGGTGGACCTCGCCGGACAGGTCCGGCACCGCATCGTGCACCGGGCCGATCTGCGCCCGGTGGCACCGGCGGACGCCCTCGCCCGGCTGGTCGAGATAGCCGGGGATGCCCGCGACGAGGCCGCCCGCGAGGGCCTCACCCTGGTCGGGGCCGCACTCGCGGTGCCCGGTCTGGTGGACGACGCCGGGCTGGTCCGGCTCGCACCCAACCTCGGTTGGCGCGACGTGCCGGTGCCCGCGCTGCTCGCCGAGCACCCTCCGCTCGTCGAGCAGGTGCCCGGCGTCCCGCCGCTGGTGGTGGACAACGAGGCCAACCTCGCCGCCCTCGGCGAGCTGCACTCCCGGCCACCCGGCCCGTCCAGCTTCCTGCACATCTCCGGAGAGGTGGGCATCGGCGCCGGCATCGTCCTGGACGGCGCGCTGTTCCGGGGCGTGCGCGGCTGGAGCGGCGAGATCGGGCATCTCCCGGTGCACCCCGAAGGCCGTCCGTGCCGCTGTGGCGGGCAGGGCTGCCTGGAGCAGTACGCCGGCCAGGAGGCGATCGTGACCGCCGCCGGGCTGGCCCGGGCGGAACTCCCCGCGGACACCGCGACGGCGCGGCTGGCCGAATTGGCCGAGGCCGGTGACCCGGACGCGCTGCGGGCCCTGCACGACGCCGGGACGGCGCTCGGTGTCGCGGTGGCCGGTGTCGTCAACCTGCTCGACCTGGACACCGTGGTGCTCGGTGGCGGGTACGCGGCGCTGGCACCCTGGCTGTGCCCGCCGGTGCTCGCCGAGATCGCCAGTCGGGTGCTCACCGCAGCCTGGTCGCCGGTCACGGTCCGGCCGTCGAGGCTGGGCGCGGAGGCCGCCGCGGTGGGTGCCGCCGGCTCGGTGGCCCGCCGGATCGTCGCCCAACCCGCCGGCTGGCTGGCCCGCTCCAACTGATCGCCGCCCTGCACCCCTGGGCGCGCCTCAGCGCCGCACCCTGCGCCCTCGGGGCGCCTCAGCGCCGCGCCCTGCGCCCTCGGGGCGCGTCGGCGCCGCGCCCTGCACCGTCCGGGCGCGTCGGCGCCGCGCCCTGCACCCTGGGCGCGTGTCCGAGGGGGTCGGTAGCCTTGCCCCGCAGGCAGCGATCCGCGGCGAGGAGGCGAGAAGCAGCATGCGCACAGGTCGTCAGACGTGCGGTGGCGTCCGACGGTGACCACGACCCGGCACCCCAGCGGCACCGCGCAGCCGGCCGACGCGAGGTTGGCCCGCGAGCTGCTCGACGGGCTCGCCGAGGCCGTGCTGACGACCGGCGAGGCCGGTCGGGTCACCATGGCCAACGCCACGGCGGCGGCGCTGCTCCCGGAGGTCACCGTCGGCAGCGACCTGGCCCGCTCCCCGGTGGTGGCCCTGGCCCGAGCGGTCGCCGCCGACTCCGCGGCCTTCGACACCGAACACCACGGCCGGCGACTGCGGGGCACCCGACGACAACTCACCGACTCCCGGTTCGCGTGGTATGTCAGCGACGTCACCGAGGAGCACGCTCAGGCTGATGCGCTGCGCGCCGAGCGTTCCCGCACCGCGTTCCTCGCCCAGGCCGGCAGCCGGCTCGGGCTCTCCGTGCACCGCGACCAGGTGCTCCTGGCCACCGTCACCCTCGCGGTGCCCTATCTGGCCGACGTCGCCGTGGCGCTGCCCCGCCCGGCCGTCACGGCCGAGACACCCATCCGGTGGATCCGGTACGCCGACGGCGAGCCGGCCCCGGTCACCGGCCTGGCCGGGGCGACGCTGACCAGCGGCGTGCCCGGTCTCGCCGAGGCACTGGCCGGCGAGGCCGCCGAGCCGGGGCGCTGGCTGGACGCCGAGCCCGCCGACCTGTCCCCCCTGCTGCCGCCCGGTTTCGGCGCCCCGGGCACCGTGCTGGTCAGCCCACTGCTGAGCGCCGACGGGTCGACAGGCGCACTGCTGCTCATCCGCCGCGCCGAGCGTGCCGGCTTCGACGGGCGCGAGATCGAGCTGGCCCGTGAGTTCGCCGCCCGGGCCGGCGCCGCACTGGGCACCGCCGACCTGCACGGTGAGCAGGCCCACCTGGCGCAGGTGCTACAGGCCAGTCTGCTGCCATCCGAGCTGCCCACCATGCCCGGTGTGACCATGGCCGGTGGATACCGGGCCGCCGGGGACAGCCTGCGCATCGGCGGCGACTTCTACGAGGTGTTCCCCCACCCCCGCGGTGCCCTGTTCGCGCTCGGCGACGTGTGCGGCAAGGGAGTGGGCGCGGCCGTGTTGACCGGCCGGGTCCGCCAGTCGTTGCGGACGCTGCGGCTCGTCGAGCAGCGTCCACTGGAGCTGATCCAACTGCTCAACGGGGCGTTGTTCGACGCCCCGGGCGCGGCGCGGCACAGCCAGTTGACCACCCTGCTGCTCGGCTGGATCGACAGCGGGGCCGCCGGGCTGGACGTCCGGCTCGCCGGCGGAGGTCATCCGGCGCCACTGCTGGTCACCGCCGACGGCACTGTCACGCCGGTCCCGGTCGGCGGCATGCCGGTCGGCGCGCTGCCCGTCGCTCAATTCGCCGAAACCCGGGTGCACCTCGATCCGGGCGACCTGCTGCTCGCGTACACCGATGGGGTGACCGCGGCCCGCGGCCCGCGCGAGCTGGCGACGTTCGGTGCGGCCCGGCTGCGCGCCGCGGTCGCCTCGGCAGCCGGGCGGTCGCCGGCGGCACTTGTCGACCGGGTGTTACGGGCGGTCGACGACTGGCTGGCCGGGGAGGCCCACGACGACATCGCGATGCTGGCCGTGGGTGCGTCGACGCCGGTGTGATCGACGGCCCGCGCCGACGGCGGCGTGCCGGACGACGGGATCAGGGCGGCGTGCCGGACGACGGGATCAGGGCGGCGTGCCGGACGACGGGATCAGGGCGGCGTGCCGGACGACGGGATCAGGGCGGCGTGCCGGACGGCGGCGGGGGGGGATCAGGCCGCGCCCGCCCGGGGTGGCGTGCCGCCCGGAAGGTGTGGTCAGGCGGTTCGCGCCACCGGCGGTTCGCCGGTCGGCCACTCCCGGGTGGTGCCGACGGACCGTTCCGGGTCGCCCGACGGGTCCGCCCAGGCCGTGCGGGTCTGCCGGTGGCTGTCGCGCGACCAGTCCCCCGACCGCCCACCGGGTCGGTCCGGGTCGTTCGGCCAGCCCTCGGGCCCCGTCGGGTCGTCCGACGGCGGTGTGCTCCGCGCCTGCTGCCGGCGAGCGACCTCGTCGAACTCCCGCATGCCACCCAGCAGCGCGTCGCGGCCTTCCGGGCTCATCTCGGCAAGCACCACAGCCAGCTGCGCCCGGCGGTCGGTCCGCAGCTCAGCGAGGAGCCGGCGGCCCTCCGGGGTGAGGTGCAGCGAGATCTCCCGCCGGTCGAAGCGGCCCGGCTCGCGCTCCAGCATGCCGGCGGCGACCAACCGGTCGCAGAGGCGGCTGGCGGAGCTGAGCAGCATGTCGAGCCGGCTGGCCAGCCGCCGCAGGTTGATCCCGTCGTGCTGCTCCACCACCATCACCGCTCGTAACTGGGCACCGGACACCCGGTGGGCGGTGCCCTCCCGGGCGGATTCCCAGATGCCCAGCAGGGCAGCGGCCGCCTCGTCCAGCGCGGCAGCCATACTCGTCTTGGGGTCCGTCGGACCGTGCAGTTCGGCCATGGTGGCCCGAGACTACTCCGAACACACTGGTGGTCGAGCTTTCAGCGAGGGAGCGACGATGAGCGAACCGGTCAATCAGGCACGCCGTGCCCTGAACCAGGCACCGGCCGACCGGCTCGTGGGCGGTATCGGGGAGGTGCTCGCCCGGTCGTACGGGATTACCGACGTCGAGCTGTACCAGGTCGACTACAAGCTCTCGGAGCTGCTGCCGCTCACCGAGGGTGACTCGATCACCAGCCCCGGGCACCCCGCCTGGCGTGCTTTCGACCACCAGTCGCCGCTCCTGACCGACGGCACCGCCTGGTTCCCGGTGACCATGCGGGGCGAGCGTCGAGGGGTGCTGTGCCTGGCACCCGTCCCGGACGACCGGGAGGTCGTCGCCGAGCTGGCCGACATCGCCACCGCGCTCGCCCACGAGGTGGCGGCGGTCTCTGCCGGCACCGACGTCTACCGGACGGCGCGGCGCGCCCAGCGCCTCACCCTGGCCGCCGAGATGCAGTGGGACCTGCTTCCCGGCCGCAGCCGGATCCGTCCCGCGTTCAGCCTGGCCGGGCAGTTGGAGCCGGCGTACGCGGTACGCGGTGACAGCTTCGACTGGTCCGACGACGGGCAGCGGCTCTGGTTGTCCACGATCAACGGCACCGGGGAGGGTGTCGCCGCCTCCCTGCTCACCTCGTTGGCCACCCACGCGTTGCGCAACGCGCGTCGGGCCGGGCTGAGCCTGGCCGACCAGGCCGCCCTCGCCGATCAGGCCATCTACGACCTGTACCGGGGCGAACAGCACCTCTCCGCGTTGCTGATGGAGCTGGACCTGCGCTCCGGGATGATGACGGTGGTGGACGCCGGGTCGCCCCGACTGGTCCTGCTGCGCGACGGCGACGTCGCCGAGCAACCGCTGGAGGCGCAGTTCCCGCTGGGCATGTTCGAGGCGACCGACTACCACGAGCAGAAGTTCCCGCTGGAGCAGGGCGACCGGGTCTTCGTGGTCAGCGACGGGGTGGTGGAGGCCACCGGTCAGCACGTGCGCTACGGCGAGACGGCCCTGGACCGGTTCCTGCGGCGGACCGGGCCGATGGAACCCCTGGACGCCGTCCGGTCGCTGATCGGTGATCTGCGCGCGTTCGTGGCCGGTGACCTGGTCGACGACGCGGTGGTCGTCTGCCTGGACTGGCACGGCCCGCAAGCGTGACCGGCGGCCGTCAGTACGCTCCGCGGCCGTTGAGGACCGCACCGAAGGTCTTCCAGAGGATGGTGAGGTCGGCGGCGAGGGACCAGTTCTCCACGTAGTAGAGATCGAGCCGGATGCCGTCCTCCCAGCTCAGGTCGGATCGGCCGCTGACCTGCCACAACCCGGTCATGCCGGGCTTGACCAGCAGCCGCCGGGCCACGTCGCCGTCGTAGCGGGCCACCTCCGAGGGCAGCGGCGGACGGGGGCCGACCATGCTCATCTGACCCAACAGCACGTTCACCAGTTGCGGCAGCTCGTCCAGTGACCACTTGCGCAGCAGCCGGCCGACGCGGGTGACCCGGGGGTCGTGGCGCATCTTGAACATCAGGCCGTCGGTCTCGTTGCGGGCGGTCAGCTCGGCGAGCATCGCGTCGGCGTTCACCACCATGGTGCGGAACTTGAACACGCCGAACTCCTGCCCGCCCCGCCCGACCCGGACCTGGCGGAAGAGCACCGGGCCCCGACTGTCCAGTTTGATGGCCAGGGCGATGAACGCGATGAGCGGCAACAGCAGCGCCAGCGCCAGCGACGAGGCCGACCTGTCGACGAGACCCTTCACCAGCTTGCGCGCACCGCGGAACTCCGGTGCCTCGACGTGGATCAGCGGCAGGCCGGCGACCGGGCGGGTGTGGATGCGTGGGCCGGCCACGTCGGTGAGCGCGGGCGCCACGACCAGGTCGACGCCGGTCCCCTCCAGTTGCCAGCCGAGGCGCCGCAGCCGGGTCGCGGTCAGCTCGCCCGAGGCGGTCACCGCGACCGTGTCCGCGCCGATGGCGGTGACGGCCTCCGGAATACCACGGAACGACCCCACCACCGGCACGTCGCCCAGTCGCTGCGCCACCGGCGCGAGCAGCGCGTCCGGGATGCACGCGCCGACCACCTGGTAGCCGGCGTACGGTTCGCGGCGCAGCGTGTGCACCAACTCCAACACGTGGGCGGTGTCACCGACCACCAGCACCCTGCGGGACCAGCCGGCACCCATCGAGCGGGCCCGGTGCAGGCGCTTGCGGGCGCCGAACCGCGCCACCTCCAGCCCGACGGTGCCCACCGCGAAGGAGATGCCCAGGAAACCCCGCGAGACGCCAAGATCGGTGATGTAGCCGATGATGGCTATCGCGCCGGCCAGGCGCAGGCTCGCGGAGCTGACCCGCCGGTACTCGTCCGCCCCGTAGCCGATCACCCGGTCGTCGTAGCAGCCGAGGGCCTTGAGCGAGATCAGCCACGCCAGCACCAACCCGGGAGCGACGAGCACGTACGGGACCTCGGAGCCGCTCGGCTGGTCGTCGCCGAAGCGGGCGACGTATCCGATGAGCAGCGCGATGATGAGAACGGTGGTGTCCAATACCACCATGACCCGAACGTAGGACCGCTCGTCGGCGCGCGCCACGAGCCCGGCCCGGGGGCCGTTCGGCTCCGCCGACGTGGCGGGGGTCAACAGTGTCGCCGCGGTCACCGGCCCTCCCACTCTGCTCAGGGTGGCCCCGGCCAACAGCTCGGACCGGAGGCGGACCGACCGTGCCGGAACAGTCGACATCCTGCCCCGATAACTATGACTGCCGATTGCTTCGGACGTATTGCCGTCACTTTTCTTCAACCTGGAAGCCAATAAAGAGACTTGCCCACCGGATACCCGGTGGGCAGGTCTCGGCCTCCTTCGCGGTGGCTCAGCGCGGTGCCGGTGGGCGCCGCGCGATGGCGCTGAGGAAGATGCTGCCGATCTCGCTCGGGTCCTTGGTGACGAAGACATCGCCCCCGGTCACCTTCGTGATCGACTCAAGCTCGGCCTTGCTGACGCCCTCGCCGATGCCGATCATGATGACCTGGACCGGTCGCTCCGGGTCGGCGATCTGCTTGAGCTTGGCGAGCAACTGCTGCTGGTTGAGGCCGTTGTCGTCCTCGTTCTTGCCGTCGGTGAACAGCACGATGGAGTTGACCCGACCGGGCTGCCAGTTTTCCTGCACCGCCTGGTACGCGGCAAGCATCGTGTCGTAGAGGCCGGTGTCGCCGCTGGACGGCTTCACCGTGGCGAGTGCCCCCTCCAACTGGGCCCGCTGGCTGGAGAGCGGCCCGATGGGGATCAGCTGGCGGTAGTCCCGGTTGCCGACCAGCTTGGTGGAGAAGGTCCACAGGCCGATCGACCAGGAGTCGTCGAAGAGGCCGAGGCCGCGGCGTGCCGCCTCCACGGTGACCTCCTCCCGGCTCCGGTTGTTGGCCGACGGCACCGGGTCCCTCATCGAGCCGGAGACGTCGATCACGGCCAGCATCCGGCCGGACTGGGTGGCGATCGACCAGCTGGACACGACCCGCTGGATCGCGGCCGGGTCCAACCCGCCCGCGGCGGTGCCGCCGTTCGCCGGTGCGGTCGGCGCGCCGCCGGACGGGCTCGGGGCACCCTGCGGTGCCTGGAAGCCGGCACCCCAGTTGCCGTCCGGCGCGCGCAGCGACTGCGCCGCGAGCCGGTCCCGGAAGTTGGGGCTGGTGAGCAGCTCGAACAGCACCCGGGCCGCCGACGCCTTACTCGGCTCGATGCCGGGCAGCACCGCGTACGGGTAGTCCAGCGGCATCGGGGCCGGCTCCATGTAGAGCGCGGCGAGCGGCACCGGCGGCTTCTTGCTGTTGTAGGCGATCACGTCCTCTTCGGACAGCGCCGCCGCGCCGAGACCGCTGGCGATGGAGGTCGCGTCGTTGGCGGTCGGGAAGCGTGCCAACAGGTCGTTGCGCAGCGAGGAACGCCCGGTGGCAAGTGCGCGGAGCGCACCGACGGTGTTGCGCTGGGCGTCACCGCCCGCGCCGTTGGCGGCGGCGGTCAGCGAGAGCAGGCCGGACAGGCCGGCGGCGTCGCGGGTCGGCTCGACGATCCCGGTACGCAGCGGCGCGTTCGTGTTGTTGAGCTGCTTGAGCAGGTCGGTCCAGTTGAACTTCTTGTCCGGCCAGCCCAGCCGGGTGGCGATCGGCTCGGGCATCGCGACGACGATGGGGCTGCGCGCGATGGACGCGCCGTTGGTCGGAGCGAACGCGGTCGCGTCCTTCTTCAACCGCAACAGCCAGGTCGAGGAGTCCGGCACCCACACGTCCGGGCTGACGGCCGTGCCGCTGGCCTGCCCCACCCCGGCGAGGACCGCGCCGTGCTTGGCCGCCACCACGGCCGCCACGTCGACCGGGTCGGACGCGGAGACATCGACCCGGATGCAGGTCGGGCCCACCGCAGCGCCGTCCTTGACCCACTGGGACGCGGCGGCGTCCACCGCGGGCGCCAGCTCGGAGGCGACAGCCACCGCGAGTCGGATCTCCCCCGAGCAGTTGGACTGGACCAACTCTCGGTAGCCGAACCACGCGCCAGTCGTGACGACGAGAACCGTCGCCATCGCAGCGGCGGCTGCTAGGTGGAGTTTCGAACGCATGCGATGGCGGCCTGCTGACACGGTGACCATCTTGCGTACAAGGTGCCGTCTCTGCCACATCCGTTCGGACGAAAGTTACGGAGGAGAAACAGTTAACCACTATTTAGCAACACAGCGTGACGCGCCAGCCCCGAGGTGTTGCCAAACCCTCACCGCAGCACACAGGTCGGACTCGGCACCAGCACCGGCTCCCCGACCGCCACCGGAACCCCGGTCACGACGTCGCGCCGGAAGATCCGCACCATGTCCGCCCGTTCGTCGGCGACGTAGAGGTGCTCCCCGATCAGCGCGAAGTGCCGGGGCCACTCACCGCCGGTGTCCACCTCTGCCACCAACTCGGGCAGCTCGCCGGCCAGGGTGAAGGCCGCAAGCGTCCCCACCCCCCGGTTGGCGACATAGAGAAACCGGCCGTCCGGGCTGACCGCGACCTCCGACGGTTGGACATGGCCGGACCGCTCGCTCGCCTCGACCCGACCCCGCTGGTGCAACGCGCCGTCCCCGGTCAGCTCGTAGGCGGTGACCGAGGCGTCCAACTCGCCGACGAGGTAACAACGTCGTCCATCCGGGTGCCGGGCCAGGTGCCGGGGCCCGGTGCCGGGCGTCGTACGGATGCGTGGCGCGCGGGGCACCAGCCGCCCGGTCGCGGCGTCCAGGTCGTACCGGTAGACCGAGTCGGTGCCGAGGTCCACCGCGAGCAGCGGCCCCCGGCCCGCCGCCGGGGAGACCATGTGGGCGTGTGCGTGGTCCTGCCGCTCCGGGTCGGGGCCGTGCCCCTCGTGCACCACCAGGTCGCTGCGCTCGCCGGGCACACCCCGCGGGTCGAGTGGGAAGACCGCGACGCTGCCGCTGCCGTAGTTGGCCGCCACGAGGTGGCCGCCGTCGGGCGACACCGCCAGGTGGCAGGGCTCGGCCCCACCTGTCGACCGGCTGCCCAGCGGATCCAGCCCGCCGTCCGGCGCGACCCGCCAGGCGCTGATCTCCCCGTCCGTCAACTCGTTGACGGCGTAGAGCACCGGGTGGGTGGGGTGCCGCGCCAGGAAGGAGGGGGACGGGGTGACCGCCACCGTGCCGAGCGGGGTCAGCGCCCCGGTCGTCGGGTCGCGGTGCGCGGCGACGATGCCGCTGCCCCGCCCACCGCTCTGCGCGGTGTAGCCCCCGATGTGGACGACCTCACCCTGACCACTCACGTCCCACTCCTCCGCCGGCGTCCTGCGCTGATCCAATCAGAGGCTGCCCGCATTGCCCGCCGGTTAACCGGCTTTGCCGACCGGACTTCAGGCCGTCGGCACCGGCTCCCCGCGCTGCCGGGCGACATGCTCGACCAGGGAGATCAACACCATCTTTCCGGACTGCCGGTCCCGGGCGTCGCAGAGCACCATCGGCACGTCCGGGTCCAGGTCGAGTGCCCGGCGTACGGTCTCCAGGTTGAAACGACGGGAGTCGTCGAAGCAGTTCACACCCACCACGAACGGGATGCCACGCTGCTCGAAGTAGTCGATGGACGGGAAACAGTCGGCCAACCGGCGGGTGTCGGCGAGCACCACCGCGCCCAGTGCGCCGAAGGCCAACTCGTCCCAGAGGAACCAGAACCGGTCCTGGCCCGGCGTACCGAACAGGTAGACCTGCAGGTCGTCGTTGATGGTGATCCGGCCGAAGTCCATCGCCACCGTGGTGGTCGACTTGCCCTCCACCCCGGAGATGTCGTCGGTGCCGACCCCGGCGCCGGTCAACACCTCCTCGGTCTGCAACGGACGCACCTCGCTGAGGGCACTGACCAGCGTCGTCTTGCCAGCCCCGAAGCCACCCGCGATGAGAATCTTCAGTGCCAGCGGGATGGTGGTGCTGGTGCCCGCATGGTCATAGCGCACGGAGTCCACTGACCACCGCCTTGAGGATGTCGTCGTCGGGAATGATTCCGGCGGCCGGGGGCTCGTGCACCGCGACCAGGCCCGCACCCAGAAGATCACCGAGGAGCACCCGGACCACACCGACCGCGAGGTCCAGTTCGGCTGCCAACTCGGCCACCGACACCGGCCGGAGGGCCAACGCGATCAGCCGTCGATGCTCCGGGAGCAGGTGCGGATGCTCCGCCGCGTCGACGTCCGATCCCGCCAACACGAACGCGACGAGGTCGAACCCATCGACGGCGGAGCGTACCCGCCCTTTGGTGAGCGTGTACGGGCGCACTACCGGGCCGGCCTCGCCGTCCAGCCACTCGTGCTGCGGCCCGGGCGGCTCAGCCCGCATCACCGGCTCCCGCCGACGATCGGGGCGGCGCGGCGAGGCTCTCCCCCACCCGGATGACGAGCATCGCCATCTCGTACGCGACCAACCCGATGTCCGCGTCGGCGTCGCTCACCACCGCCAGGCAGGCACCCTGCCCGGCGGCGGTGACGAAGAGGTACGCCGACTCCATCTCCACCACGGTCTGCCGGACCGGCCCGCCGTCCACGTGCCGGCTGGCGCCCCGGGCCAGGCTGGAGAAGCCGGCGGCGAGCGCACAGAGGTGCTCCGCGTCGGAGCGTTCCAACTCGGCCGAGCAGCCGAGCAGCAGACCGTCAGCGGACAGCACCACCGCCTCCCGGGCGGCTGGCACCCGTTGCACCAACTCGTCGAGCAACCAGTCCAGGCCGGCGCTCTGCTTCGTCGATTGCCGCACTAGGCGTCCCTCTCAGTCGCGGTCGGGGGTTCGGGGGTCGTCGCCGGGCCGGCAGTGCCGGCCGGCGCAGCCCGGTCGGCCGGCACTGCCGGCGTCGTCGGGGCGGGCGGGGTGGTGACGGTGGCGCGTCCCCGCGCCGTGCCGGCCTGGAGGGCCGCCATCACCCGGCGCACCTCCTCGGGAGAGCGGGGCGCCGGGGTGTCGGTGACCGTCGACCGAGGCTGGGCGACGGGGGTACGACGTCGTACCCGGCGGGGCAGGCCGTCCAGTTCCTCGTCCACGGTCGACCCCGCGTCGACAGTCACGCCACCCGGGGTGGGTGCTCCGGCGGGCGGTGCGGTGACGGCGCGGGAGGCCGTGGGTGGGCGGGTGCGGGACACGGTGCCCCGGCGAGCCGTCCGAGCCAGCCGCCGGGCCGGGTCGGCCGACGCGGCGACAGGTGTGGCGGGGTCGGGGCCGGGCGGTGGCTCGGCGGTGACCAGGTCGGCGGGGATCAGCACCACCGCGATCACCCCGCCCTGCTCGGAGGGGCGCAGTTCGACACGGACACCGTGTCGGGCCGCCAGCCGGGCCACGACGAACAGGCCGAGTCGGGCGCTCTGCGCCGGGTCGAACTCGGGCGAGCTGGCCAGCCGGGTGTTGGCGGCCTCCAGCGCCGCGGCGGACATGCCCAACCCCTGGTCGGTGACCTCCAGGGCGTACCCGTTGGCCACCTGCTCCCCGGTGATGGTGACCCGTGTGTCCGGCGGGGAGAAGGCGGTGGCGTTCTCGACCAGCTCGGCGAGCAGATGGATGACGTCGCCGACCGCCCGGCCCAACACACCGGCGGGCTGCGTGGCGGTGATGTCCACCCGGTCGTACGCCTCGACCTCGGAGATCGCGCCGCGAACCAGGTCGACGATCGCGACCGGGTTCCGCCAACCGCGGCCCGGCGCGGAGCCGGCAAGGATGACCAGGTCCTCGGCGTGCCGGCGGAGCCGGGTCGCCAGGTGGTCGACCTGGAACAGTTCGGCCAGCTCGTCCGGGTCCTCGGCGCGGCGCTCCATCCGGTCCAACAGGTGCAACTGACGGTGCACCAGGCTCTGGCTGCGTCGGGCGATGTTGAGGAAGACCTCGTTGAGCCCCCGACGCAGGGTGACCTCGTCCACGGCGGCCTGGACGGCGGTGCGCTGCACCTCGGTGAAGGCACGCCCGACCTCGCCGATCTCGTCGTGGCCGTACTCCAGTGGCGGTGCCTC
The DNA here is from genome assembly GCF_043197875.1 of Micromonospora sp. NPDC048935. Taxonomy (NCBI): domain Bacteria; kingdom Bacillati; phylum Actinomycetota; class Actinomycetes; order Micromonosporales; family Micromonosporaceae; genus Micromonospora; species Micromonospora sp. NPDC048935. The sequence continues at coordinate 172,515 of NZ_JBICTZ010000003.1, forward strand.
CCGGGCGACGTCCACCTGCTCGCCTCGACGCAGGCGGGTCACCACGTCCGGGAGACGATGCTCGGCCAACTCGAGCGCGGCGGTGCGGACGCCGCTGAGTCGCTGGACCAGCGTGCGGCCGAGCCGCAGCGCCACCAGCACCGAGACCACCACGGCGACGAGCCCGAGCACGCCGGCGGCGGCGAGCCGCACCAGGATGCGTACCGCCATCGGCACCGAGCGGTCGGTGAGGCCGTCGGCCTCGGCAAGCTCGAAGTCGCGCAACTGCTGCTGCACCGTGTCATGGCTGGCCTGCCAGGCGGCCGCGTCGACAGGCGGTCGGCCGGACCGGTTGGCCAGGACCAGCGCGTCCTGCATCGTGCGCAGCCGGGTGAACGCCTCGCCCTCGGTCAACCGTTGGTACGCGACCCGGCCGGCCTCGGGCAGGTCGGCCACGGCGTTCTCGGTGAGCCACCGTTGGTTGCCGATGGCCTGTACGAGTTGGGTGTGCTCCCCCTCGGCGAACCGTCCGGCGCTCAGCGCGCCGGTCACCAACGCGTCGCTCTGGCCGAGCAGCTCCCGGGAGCGGCCCAACGCGGTGAGCGCCAGTGCCTGCCGGTTGAGGTCCGGGTCGTCGAGGGTCGCCATCGCGGAGAACGCCTGGAAAGCCGCGGTGACCATGCCGCTGTACAGGCCGATCGCGCCGCTGCGGTCCAGACTGCGGTCGTCGATGAACTGCCGGCCGGCCGGCAGCGCCGCCAGGGCGGAGACCAGGTGGTCGATCCGGGCCTCCAGCGGATCGTCGGCGGCGTCGCGCAGGGCTTCGCCGTCGACGCGGCGGCGCAGCTCGGCGACTGCCCGGTCGGTGCGGGCCCGTTGCTCGGCCAGGACGGGCAGCCGGGTGGTGCCCGCGAGTTGCACCACCGAGAGTCGGCGCTCCCGTTGCAGCTCGGTGACCACGACCTCGCCGGGGCGACCAAGGTCGTAGAGCAGGGTGCGGGCGGAGAGCAGGCCCAGGGCGGGACCGAAGGTCAGCGTGGTCGCGAAGATCCACAGCGCCAGGAGCGCGGTCACCGGCGCGACGACCAACGCGGTCAGCTTGGAGCGGATCGGCCAGTCGCGGGTTCTCATCAGACCTCGCCCGTACAGGGGTGGCAGGAGGGGTGCCGGCACCGCCGGGCAACGCGTCGGCCGGCGGTACGCCCGGCGTGACGCCGGACACCGGCGCGGGCGCCTTGGGCAGGATACGTAATCGTGGGCGGTTGCACTACCGCCCGTCGCGCCGACATCGACGCTCCGAGATGTGCCTCACAAGGCGACGGACGATCGACGCGTTTTCTGGACTGGCTCAGGTCTACGCCGGTGGGCGGAGCCGCGGCCCCTCCACAGCACCTCTTCCCGCTCTCGCCCGCAAGCCGCCCAGGAAAGTACCCCCGATCGGGATTGGCGATCAGTGCGCGGAGGGAATACCAGGTGACGAAGGAGGAGCCATGTCGCCCACGCAGGTAATCGTCATCGTGCTCGTCGTGCTCGTGATCGTCGCGGTGCTGGCGGTGGCCGTCCGGTCGCTCAGCCGCCGTCGCGCGCTGCGCGACCGGTTCGGGCCGGAGTACGACCGGGTGGTGGAGGAGCAGGACAGCCGGTCCGCCGCCGAACGCGAACTGCGCGACCGGGAACGCCGGCACGCCGAGCTCACGCTCACCCCGCTCAGCCCGGAGTCCCGGGCCCGCTACAGCGCCGCCTGGGAGGAACTCCAGGTGCGCTTCATCGACTCGCCCGGCGAAACGGTTGGCGACGCGGACGAACTGGTCACCCGGCTCATCGAGGAGCAGGGCTATCCGACCGGTGACTTCTCCGACCAGATTGCCCATCTCTCCGTCGAGCACGCTCGCACGCTCACCAACTACCGCGACGCGCACGACATCCACCTGCGCAACTCCCGGGGCGAGGCCAGCACCGAGGAGCTGCGGCAGGCCGTCGTGCACTACCGGGCACTCTTCGCCGACCTGCTCGGCGAGGAGCCGGTTGGCCGCCGTACGCCCGAACAGCGCCACCACCCGGACCACGACTCCACGAGCCGCTGAGGAGGCCACCGATGCGCCAGGAAGAACAGCAGGCGAGCAGCGATCACCCCGAGGCCGTCCGGTCCGCGCCCGTCCCGGTGCCTCCCACCGGCGACCGGGCCGGCCGCTCGGACGTCCCTGAGGACGCCCTGGACGACCGGGGCACCTTCGACGACCGGACCGCCCCGAACGAGCGGGACGCGTCGAACGAGTGGACCGCCCCCGACGAACGCGCCGACGACACCGCACGCGTCGACGACACCGAGCGGACCGACGCGACCGATCGGGCCGACGACACCGCACGTGCCGACGACACCGACCCGCGCCACCGGCGGGACGACCGGTCCGCCGACGAGGGCGGTTTCCACGAGCCGGGGCCACTGCCGACAGCGTTCGGCGCCACCACCGTCGCCGACGCGGTGGCGGCCTCGGCGCTGGCCAGCCCACACCCGCAGGATCAGCCGGACGCCCGGGCCGAGCGGACGGCCCAGCCGGGCGATGGTGCAGAGGACGGCGAGCGTGAGGGTCTGCGCGCCGACCCGACGGCCGACCTGCACCGCAGGGATGTCGCCCCGGGCACCGACCCCGACGCCGTGACCGCCGGCGCGGCCGGTTACGGCAGCGCGACGCCGGAGATGGTCGATCCGGACGCGGACGGCGAGCCGGTCGACAGCGAGGGCGACGGCACGCTGGGAGCCGCCGGGACGTCGCGACCCGCCGGGTCGACAGTCGCGGCCGAGCCGGCCACGCTCCTGGACAGCGACACCGCGCAGGGCTTCCGGGACCGCTGGCGAGACGTGCAGCTGCGTTTCGTCGACGACCCGCACGCGGCGGCCGGCGAGGCGCAGTCGCTTGTCGAGGAGGCCATCCAGGCCCTCTCCTCGGCACTGGCCGCGCAGAAGAACACGCTGGGCGGGTGGCAGGACGCCGGCTCGGCCGACACCGAGCAACTGCGGATGGCGGTGCGCAACTACCGGGACTTCCTGGACCGCGTACTGGGTCGCTGAGCGACACACGCAGGGCGCCCCGGCCGGTCGGCCGGGGCGCCCCCTCGCGCTGGGGGACCGGCCCGATTCACCCGAAACCACCTCCACGGACGTCGAGGCGTGAAACCGTCCGCACAGGGGTAATACGGCGCGCGCGGCTAACAGCGCGGACCGCGGGACGAGGGGTGACGGGATGGACGGCGACGGTCTTCGGCTCAGCATGAACGGCCTGGACTACCTGATCCTGGCGCTGTACTTCGTCACCGTCCTCGGGGTCGGCATCGCCGCCCGCCGGGCGATCCGGACCAGCGTCGACTTCTTCCTCTCCGGCCGGTCCCTGCCGGCCTGGGTGACCGGGCTCGCCTTCGTCTCGGCGAACCTGGGCGCGTTGGAGATCATCGGCATGGCCGCGAACGGCGCCCAGTACGGCGTCATGACCGTCCACTACTACTGGATCGGCGCGGTGCCGGCGATGGTCTTCCTGGGCATCGTGATGATGCCCTTCTACTACGGGTCGAAGGTCCGCAGCGTGCCGGAGTACCTGCGGCTGCGGTTCAACCGCCCCACCCACCTGCTCAACGCGCTCAGCTTCGCCGTCGCCCAGGTGCTGATCGCCGGGGTCAACCTCTACGCGCTGGCCCTGGTGATGCAGGCACTGCTCGGCTGGCCGCTCTGGACCGCGATCGTGGTGGGCGCGGCGATCGTGCTGGCGTACATCACCATCGGTGGTCTGACCGGCGCGATCTACAACGAGGTGCTCCAGTTCTTCGTCATCCTGGCCGGCCTCATCCCGGTCACCGTGATCGGCCTGGTCAAGGTCGGCGGGGTGAACGGCCTGATGGACGCGGTACGCGACTCCAAGCTCGGCGAGGCGGGTCTGCACGCCTGGCAGGACACCGGCAGCACGGCCAACCCGCTGGGCGCGCAGTGGATCGGCATCGTCTTCGGCCTCGGTTTCGTGCTGTCCTTCGGCTACTGGACGACGAACTTCGCCGAGGTGCAGCGGGCGCTGTCGGCGAAGAACATGAGCGCCGCGCGTCGTACGCCGATCATCGCCGCGTACCCGAAGCTGTTGATCCCCCTGGTCACGGTCATCCCCGGCCTGGTGGCCCTGGTGACGGTGAAGGGCCTGGGCGCGGAGAGCGGCGACCTTCAGTACAACAACGCGATCCCGCTGCTGATGCGCGACCTGCTCCCCAACGGCGTACTCGGGGTGGCCGTCACCGGTCTGCTCGCCTCGTTCATGGCCGGCATGGCGGCAAACGTGAGTGGCTTCAACACCGTCTTCACCTACGACATCTGGCAGGCGTACATCCGCCGCGACCGGCCGGACGACCACTACGTGCGGGTCGGTCGCTGGGCGACGGTCGCCGCTGTGGTGATCGGCATCGGCACGGCGTTCATCGCGGCCGGGTTCAGCAACATCATGAACTACATCCAGGCGCTCTTCTCCGTCTTCAACGCCCCGCTGTTCGCCACCTTCATCATCGGCATGTTCTGGAAGCGGATGAGCGCGCTCGCCGGCTTCTGGTCGCTGCTGCTGGGCACCCTGGTGTCGCTCAGTCTCTACCTGCTCTACAAGGGTGGCGTCATCGACTTCAACTCCGACCTGGAGGAGAGCTTCTGGGGCGCCGGTCTCGCGTTCGTCACGGCGGTGGTGGTCGCCGCGATCATCACCCCGCTCACCGCGCCCAAGCGCGACGAGGAACTGCGCGGGCTGGTCTACGGCATGGGCGGCGTCGACCTGAAGGGTGACGTGCTCGCCGGGGACGCCGTCTGGTACCGCTCCCCCGTGCTGCTCGGTGTGATCGCGGTGGCGCTCGCCGCCCTGTTCTACGTCCCGGTCTTCTAGGAAAGGAGTCGGCAGATGAGCGACGACGGCCAGCCGGCACAGGACCCGCTGATCGACGAGTCGCAGGCGGAGCAGCGCCGCTCCGCCGCGGCCCGGCTGTTCGACGTCCGCCGGGTGATCGGTGGCCTCTTCGTGGCGTACGGGATCATCGTGACGTTGATCGGCATCTTCGACAGTGCGGCCGAGATCGACAAGGCCCAGGGCGTCCGGATCAACCTGTGGGCCGGGTTGGTGATGCTCGTCTTCGGCCTGCTCATGCTGTTCTGGCAGTGGCGGCGCCCGGCGGAGCCGCCGGCCCCCAACGAGCAGCAACCCGGCGCCTGACGCCGGACCTGGCCGGCAGGAGCATGAGCCCGCCCCGAGAGGGTACGCGAGGGGATCAGGCACCGTGTCGGACACAGGAGGCACCACCATGACCGATCGCGATCGCCAACCGCCGTTGGAGGACAGCCTGGAGGTGGCCGCGGCGGTGGACGATGACACCACCGTCCCGCAGTTGCGTGGCGGGGGCGGCCCCGACCACGACTCCCCCGGCTTCGCCGAGCCCCGCGACCGGCCGGACGACCTCGCGCCGGACACCGACGAGCTGATCGGCGACCCCTACGCCGCCGGCTCGGGGGCGACCGGGACGGGCACCGGCGCCGGCGGCGACAACATCCGTACCGGGGCCGAGCAGCCCTGGGAGCCGGAGGACCTGGTGATGGCCCGCGGCCAGGACCTCACACCGGAGAATCTGGACAAGGCCCGCCGTGACCTGGCCGAGCAGGGTCGGGCGGCAATCGAGCGCACCGTGCCCTGACCAGGGCACAAGGGGGGGTCCCCGACCCGACCTGTGACGGTCGGGCCGGGGACCCGGGGGGACCTGCCGCCGGCAGTGCCTCACCTACTGCCGGTGGCGGGTGGTTGTTGACGCGTTCCGGTCAGAGCGCCGGGTACGCGTTTTGCATGAGCTGCCGGAACTGGGCGGAGAACCACGCACCGGAGATCGGCGCGTCTGGCAGGGCCCCGGACGGGTTGAAGCCGTTGCGGGCGTTGCCGCCGTACGTCGGGTCACACATCCGGTCGAAGCCCTTGCCCTCGTTGTTCGGGATCTCCTTGCTGGAGCCGTCCGACTCACCCGGCGGCTTCACCCAGACGTACGCGTCGATGCCCGCCGCCGGGTTCGCCCGGGGCCGCTCACCGAGACCGGCGCCAGCCTGGTTGCACCAGTTGCCGAGGTGGGCCCGGCGGTCGATGCGACCACCGTTGACGTAGGTGTCCACGCTGGTCATCGCGCCCGGCCCGGTGGGCCGCGCGGAGCCGCCCCAACCGTTGCGGGACGTGTCGATCAGCATGCCGATGTTCGAGTTGAAGCCCAACGAGACCAGCTTGGTCCGGAACGCCTGGGCGAAGGACAGCTCGTCGACGTAGTAGTTCCAGTCGACCCACTTGGCCTGCCGCACGGTCTGACCGTTCACGTTGTCGGTGACCTTGAAGTACGGCTCCTGCAACGCCGAGTAGTTGGAGGTGTTGGTGATGAAACCGTGCACGTTGTTGACAGTGCTGCCGGAGGCGACGGCGGCGGTCTTCATGATCTCGGCGCTCGGGCCGAAGTTGCTGTCCCAGCCGAGCCAGCCGTGGTGGCCGGCGTCGATGTAGTTGTAGACGTTGCCGATGGCGCCCAGCTTGGCCAGCGCGTAGCCGACACCGTTCACGTACGCGCCGTTGGCCTTGACCGTGTCACACATGACCGTGCCGCCGGGCTGACCCGAGGTGTTGGTCACGATGTTCGGCAGCGAGTCGATCTCGATGACGTTGATGATGCGCAGGTTGCGGTACTTCGCGTCGCCCTGGATCGCGGCGATCGGGTCGATGTACTGGGCCTTGTACTTGGGCAGCTCGTCCGGGCCCAGCTCGCCGTTGGAGGAGAGGGCGGAGCAGTCCCGGCCGGGCAGGTTGTAGATCACGAACTGGATGTAGCCCGCGCCCTGGCGCAGCGCCTCGTCCAGGTGGTCACGCACGCCGAACGCGCCGTTCGAGCTGCTGTCCGGGGTGCCGTTGATCGCGGCGATCCGGTCCAGCCAGATGGCGGTGGGGTTGTTGGAGATCCGGCTTCCGCCCGGCTCGGCGTCCGCCTTGGCCTTCCACTCCGGGTTCACGTAACCCGGGACCCCGACGTACGGGTTGTCCACCTTCTGCCCCGGCGGCGGGCTCGTCGGCGGCGCGGAGGTCGGCGGCACGTCGGTCGGCGGCGCGGACGTCGGCGGCACGTCAGTCGGCGGCGCGGAGGTCGGGGTGACACCGCCGTTGCAGACCACGCCGTTGAGGGTGAAGGAGGTCGGCTTCGGGTTGCTGCCGCTCCAGGCGCCGTTGAAGCCGAGGGTCGTTGACGCGCCGGCGGCGAGGGTGCCGTTGTAGGACATGCTCCGGGCGGTCACCTGGCTGCCGGACTGAGTGAACGTGGCCGACCAGCCCTGCTGCACCCGCTGGCTGGAGTTGGCGAAGGTCCAACCCAGCGTCCAGCCGTTGACCGGGTCGCCGAGGTTCTTGATGGTGATGCTCGCGGTGAAACCACCGGCCCAGTCGTTCGTCGTGTAGCCGATCTCGCACTGCGTCGCGGCCTGCGCCGCCGTAACCGGAATCGTTACCAACCCACCGGCGACCAGGGCACCCGCGCCGGCGAGCGCGAGGGCCCGGCGTGGGCCGGACAGCCTTCTCCACACATTCATGCCACTGATCTCCTTGGGCGAGACCGGGCCCACGTACGGCCCGGCGGGACGGCCCGGTGAACGTCCTGCACGGACGGTCGCCGGCGCCAACGGGGTTCTTTCGGGGATGCCCGACCCGGACGGGCGATGGTGGTGGTGGTGCACGACCGACACGGCGGCCGGTCGAACGGCGGCGGGATGTCGCCCCGGTGAACCGGGTGCCCTCGACTGCCTGCCTCGCGGCGTGGCTCCCCGAACCGCGTGCGCCGATTCTTACATGGGAGCGCTTCCATGGCAATGGCTCGATGCGTGGCGGCGAGGTCAGCGCGCGGCTCGGTTTCGGACGATACCCCCGAGTTCGCCCGTGCGGCACGTAGCGGACCGGTCCCGGCGCTACCGGATGGCCACGCCGGGTGCGGCACGACGGGCGAGGAACGCCCTACCACGCCCGGGGAAGCCCGGGGTGCCCGAGAAGACGTGCACCGCACGGAAAGCCGCGTAGCACCCCTTCACCTCTTACCCCTACCAAAGGTCAAAACGCGAATCTTTCACTTCATAAGTCATGAAACCGTCTAACGTCGGTCTTAGCTCGGTTGTCGCCGGGCGCAGGACAACAGGGATGGAGTGACGCAGGTCATGGCTAAGAAGATGCTCGGGAAGGTCGTTGCGGGTGCCGCGCTCGGCGGCGCATCGCTCCTGGTGTTCGCACCGGGGATCGCCTACGCCAACGGCCACGACGACGGTAAGGACCACGACGGCAAGGTCTATGCCAAGCCGCACGTCGTCAAGGCCGGCGAAGAGGTCAAGCTCCTCGAGATCTGCCCGGATCGGCAGGAGCACGCGTTCGTGTGGTCCAAGGTCACCGGCAAGGTCAAGCTCGACCCGGCGAAGGAAGACCGGGGCGAGGACCGCGAGTGGGGCGAGGAGGAGGACTCCTACGACCACGAAGACGGCAAGGACGAGCACGGCAAGGACGACGAGGGCAAGGACGAGCACGGCAAGGACGACAAGGGCAAGGACCACGAGGGCAAGGACGAAAACGGCAAGGACGACAAGGGCAAGGACGAGCACGGCAAGGACGACAAGGGCAAGGACCACGAGGGCAAGGACGAAAACGGCAAGGACGACAAGGGCAAGGACGACGAGGGCAAGGACAAGTCGCAGCCCGGCGGCCAGGGTGGCGGCGCTGCCGCCGACGCCTACGAGGACGAGGGCAGCAAGGACTGGAAGGGCGAGGAGCACGGCCAGGACGCGGATGACAACCGCGACGAGAAGGACTGGGGCTCCAAGGACGAAGGCAAGAAGGACTGGGAGTCCAAGGACAAGGACGAGTACGGCTCGGACGAGGGCCGCGACGAACACGGCTCCGACAGGAGCTGGGAGTCCAAGGACAAGGACGAGCACGGGTACGGCTCGGACAAGGGCCGCGACGAGCACGGCTCGGACAAGAGCTGGGAGTCCAAGGACAAGGACGAGCACGGGTACGGCTCGGACGAGGGCCGCGACGAACACGGCTCCGACAAGGGCCGCGACGAGCACGGCTCCGACAGGAGCTGGGAGTCCAGGGACAAGGACGAGGACGAGTACGGCTCCGACGACCGCCGCGACGAACACGGCTCGGACAAGAGCCGGGAGTCCAAGGACAGGGACGAGCGCGGCTCGGACGAGGACCGCTGGGAGAAGGAGCGGGAGTTCGTCTACTACGGCGAGGCCAAGATTGACAAGGACGCCAAGCCGGGTCGCTACGAGCTCAAGGGTTCGTGCGGCGAGGGCGAGCTGGTCGTGCTGCCGCACGGCGGTGTCGACGGTGGTGACGGTGGCGTCAGCACCGGTACCGACCGTGGCCTGGCCACCGGCGGGGCGGGTCTGCTCGGCGCTGCCGCGCTGGGCGGGATCGTGCTGATGCGTCGCCGGCGGACCGATGGTTCGCTCGTCTGACGTGACGACGACACGGGCCGGCGGCCGTCACGGGAGACCGTGGCGTGCCGCCGGCGCGGCCGTCGTCGTCACCATGGCCATGATCGGCGCTGGCATGATCGGCGCCGCCCTGAAGACCACGCCCCCGGCCCGACCGCCGCAGCCGCTGGCCCAGGCCGGTCCCACGGTGAGCGGGCCGGCCGTCACCGCCACCGCCAACCCGCCGGCCGACGGACAGTTCGCCGAGGGACAGCCCGCCGGCCAGGGGGACGTGCCGGCCGGGCTGGCGCGTTCCGTGCCGACCAGCATCGAGATCCCCCGGATCGGCGTCCAGGCGACGATCATGTCGCTCGGCACCAACCCGGACGGCACCGTCCAGGTTCCCCCGTTGGAGCAGGCCGACCAGGCCGGCTGGTACGAGCCGGGCGCGAGCCCCGGTGAGACCGGTAACGCGGTCATCGTCGGGCACGTGGACTCGGCGAAGCTCGGCCCGGCGGTCTTCTTCGACCTCGGCGCTCTCGTTCCAGGCGACACGATGACGGTGCGGCGGGCGGACGGCCGGCCCGCCACGTTCCGGGTCGACTCGGTGGCGTCGTACCCGAAGACGGCCTTCCCCACCGAGCTGGTGTACGGGCCCAGTGACCGGCCCGGCCTGCGGGTGGTCACCTGCGGCGGCCAGTTCGACCAGGCCGCCAAGAGCTACCAGGACAACATCGTCGTCTTCGCCACTCTGGCGGGGTGACCTGCGGCGAATGACGGCGGTCCGGCCGGTCGGGGGTGACCCGACCGGCCGGACCGCGTCCGGCGTACCTGACTCAGGCGGCTGCGGAGGTCCGCACCAGGGTGCGGATCTGGCGCAGCAGCACCGACAGGGCGGCGAGGTCCGCCCGCGACTCGTCGAACTCCCCCATCGCCCGCCGGGCGCGGTGGATCGAGGTGGCGTTCGACTGCTCCCACTGCTGCACCCGCTCGTGCGGCGGCAGGTCCTCCGGAGTGGAGCCGAGCACCTCCGCGGTGAGCGCGGCCAGCGCGGCGTACAGGTCGTAGCGCAGCGCCATCCGGGCCAACGTCTGCCAGCGGTCCTCCCGAGGCAGCAGGGAGATCTTCGACAGCAGCGAGTCCACCCGGAACAGGTCGGACAGCACGAAGTAGACCGAGGCCACCTCGCTGACGTCCCGCCCGCTGGCGTTCGCCGTCTCCACCACGTCCATCAGGCCGAAGCTGTACATCAGCCGGGTCGCCCGCTCGGCCAGCTCGCGGGGCAGCCCACGATCGGTCATCGAGTCCATGTGCGCGGCGATGCCCTGCCGCTCGTTGCCGTAGAACAGGTCCTCCAGCCCCGGCAACAGCCGGGTGACCCCGTCGCGCAGCCGGGCGATCTCCGCCGGTACGTCGATCGGCGAGCGCCGGTTGGACACCAGCCACCGCACCGCCCGGTCGAGCAACCGGCGGGTGTCCAGGTAGACGCTCGTCTGCAACTCGGGCGCGACCTTGTTGTCCAGCGCCTCGACCGCGTCCCACAGCTCACGCAGCCCGAAGACCTCGCTGACCACTACGTACGCCCGGATCACGTCCGCGGCGCTGGCCGCGGTCTCCTCGACCACCCGGAAGATGAACGAGATGCCACCCCGGTTGATCGCCTCGTTGACCAGCACGGTGGTGACGATGTCGCGGCGCAGGCGGTGCCGGCCCATCCGGTCGGCGAACCGCTCGCGCATCGGCGTCGGGAAGTAGTTGACCAGGACGTCGGTCGTCCACTCCTCGTCGGCCAACCCCTCGGTGAGGATCTCCCGTTCCAGGACGATCTTCACGTACGCCAGCAGCACCGCGAACTCCGGCGCGGTCAGGCCCGATTCGCTGCGGACCGCCAGCTCCTCGTCCGGAGGCAGCGCCTCCAGCGCCCGGTCCAGCCCACCCGAGCGTTCCAGCTCGTTGATCATCCGGCGGTGCACCGGGAGCAGCGAGGCGGCCTGGGCCTGGGCGTTGTTAATGGCCCGAGCCTGGTCGTAGTTGTCCCGCAGCACCAGCTCCGCGACCTCGTCGGTCATCCCGGCCAGCAGCTCGTCCCGCTCGGCCGTGGTCAACTCGCCGTCGGCCACCGCCGTGTTCAGCAGGATCTTGATGTTCACCTCGTGGTCGGAGGTGTCCACCCCGGCCGCGTTGTCGATGAAGTCGGAGAAGATCCGGCCACCGGTCAACGCGTACTCGATCCGGCCGAGCTGGGTCCAGCCCAGGTTGCCGCCCTCGCCCGCGACCCGGCACCGCAGGTTGCGCCCGTCCACCCGGATCGCGTCGTTGGACTTGTCGCCCACCTCGGCGTTGGTCTGGGTGGACGCCTTGACGTAGGTGCCGATGCCGCCGTTCCAGAACAGGTCCACCGGGGCGGTCACGATCGCCTTCATCAGCTCCTGCGGCGACAGGTGCGTCACGTCGTCGTCCAGGCCGATCGCCGCCCGGACCTGCGGCGTGATCGGGATGGACTTCGCGGTACGCGGGAAGATGCCGCCGCCGGCCGAGATCAGCTCCGGGTTGTAGTCCTCCCACGAGGACCGGGGCAGGTCGAACAGGCGCCGCCGCTCCGCGTACGAGGTGGCCGCGTCCGGCTCCGGGTCGAGGAAGATGTGCCGGTGGTCGAAGGCGGCCACCAGGCGGATGTGCTCGGACAGCAGCATCCCGTTACCGAACACGTCGCCGGACATGTCGCCGACACCGACCACCGTGAAGTCCTGGGTCTGGGTGTCCAGGCCCAACTCCCGGAAGTGGCGCTTGACCGACTCCCAGGCGCCCCGGGCGGTGATGCCCATCTTCTTGTGGTCGTAGCCGGCGGAACCGCCGGAGGCGAACGCGTCGCCCAGCCAGAAGTTGTGCGCCGTGGAGATCTCGTTGGCGATGTCGGAGAACGTCGCGGTGCCCTTGTCCGCCGCCACCACCAGGTACGGGTCGTCGCCGTCGTGCCGGACCACGTCCTCGGGCGGCACGATCTGCCCGCTGACGATGTTGTCGGTGACGTCCAGCATCGCGCCGACGAACTCCTGGTAGCAGGCGACCGCCTCGTCCCGGTCACCCGGCTTCTGCTTCAGCACGAAGCCGCCCTTGGCGCCCACCGGCACGATCACCGTGTTCTTCACCATCTGCGCCTTGACCAGACCCAGCACCTCGGTCCGGAAGTCCTCCCGACGGTCCGACCAGCGCAACCCGCCCCGGGCCACCGGCCCGAACCGCAGGTGCACACCCTCGAACCGGGGCGAGTAGACGAAGATCTCGAACTTCGGGCGCGGCGCGGGCAGGTCCGGAATGGCCTGCGGGTCGAGCTTGAACGCCACGTACGCCTTCGGCCGCCCGTCGGCGCGCTTCTGGTAGAAGCTGGTCCGCAGGGTCGCCTCGATCAACGTCAGGTACGAACGCAGGATCCGGTCCTGGTCCAGGCTGGCCACGTCGTCCAGCGCGCCCCGGATCGTCTCCACCAGCTCACCGCTGCGCTGCTGCCGCTGCTCGGCGCTCAGCTCACCCGGTGCGAACCGGGTCTCGAACAACTCCACCAGCAGGCTCGCGAGCTTCGGGTACGCGATGAACGTCTGCTCCATGTAGTCCTGTGAGAAGACCGTGCCGGCCTGCCGCAGATACTTCGCGTACGCCCGCAGCACCACCACCTGCCGCCAGGTCAGCCCGCCGCGCAACACCAGCTCGTTGAACCGGTCCACCTCGGCCTCGCCGCGCCAGGCCGCCGCGAAGGCGTTCTCCACGTGCGGGCGCACCTCGGCCAGCTCGTGGTGCCCCTCGGGCAGCATGAGGCCGAAGTCGTACAGGTAGACCCGCCCGTCGATCCGGTCCACCTCGTACGGGTGCTCGTCGACGACCCGCACACCGAGGGAGTGCAGCACCGGCAGCACGGCGGAGAGCATCATCGGCTCGCCGTACCGGTAGACCTTGAACCGGACGTCCATGGCCTCGGCCAGGTCCGCGCCGGGCACCCGGGTCCCGGGGCGGGGTGCGAGCTGCTTGCGGAACAGGTGCATCTCCAGCTGGCCGGGCTCCTCCAGCAGCTCCAGCTTCGCCAGGTCCTTCATCGCCTCGTACGGCGTGTGCCCGTCCTTGTAGCCCTCCGGGAACGCGTCGGCGTACCTGGTGAACAGGTGCTTGGCCTGCTCGTCGCCGAGCTTTCGCTCCAACACCAGCCGGTAGTCGTCGTCCCAGAGTCGGGTCGCGTCGGCCAGCTCCTCGGCCAGCAGGTCGGCGTCGATCTCGCCGGGTGGCCGGGTCGGGTCGGTACGCACGATGAAGTGCACCCGGGCCAGCATCGACTCGGTGACGCGGGTGGTGTAGTCCACCCCGACACCGTTGAGCTCGCGCAGCAGGATGTCCTGCATGCGCAGGCGGTTCTGGGTGGTGAACCGGTCCCGGGGGAGGTAGATCAGGCAGGAGATGAACCGCCCGTACGCGTCCCGGCGCAGGAAGACCCGCAGTTGCCGGCGACCGGCCATCCGCAGCACGCCGATCACCGCGTGGTAGAGGTCGTCGGTCTTGATCTGGAACAGCTCGTCGCGCGGGTAGGTCTCCAGGATCTGGATCAGATCCTTGCCGGAGTGGCTGCGCCGGCTCAGGCCGGAGCGGTCCAGCACCTCGGCCACCTTGCGGCGCACCACCGGCAGCTCCCGGACGCTTGTCCGGTACGCGGCGGTGGAGAACAGGCCGAGGAAGCGCCGTTCGCCGATCACCTCGCCGGCCTCGTTGAAGATCTTGAAGCCGATGTAGTCCAGGTACGCCGAGCGGTGCACGGTGGCCCGCGAGTTGGCCTTGGTGATGATGAGCAGGCGCTTCTCCAGCACCTTCTCGTGTGCCTCGGGTGTCATCGACGCCAGCGGCCGGGCGTCCGGCGCGTCGGAGCGCAGGATGCCCAGACCGGTGCCGAGAACCGCTTCGAGGGCCTTGCCGTCGACCGGGTCCGCCGCGTCGCCGCCCGGGGCGTCCACCAGCCGGTACTCGCGGTAGCCGAGGAAGGTGAAGTGGTCGTGGGCGAGCCAGCGCAGCAGCTCCACCGAGTCGGTGATGTCCTTCTCCGGCACCGGCGGGCGGTTGTCGGAGGTGCGCGCGGAGGCCAACTCGTCGGCGAGCGCGAGGGAACGCTGACGCATCTTCGGCCAGTCTTCCACCGCCTCCCGCACGTCGGTGAGCACCCGCTGAAGCTCGCGGCGCAGCCGGTCCCGCTCGGCCGCGTCCCGGACCGGGTCGATCTCGATCCGCATCCAGCTCTCGATGATGTCGCCGGCGATCGCGTCGTCCGGCTCCACGTCGGCGGAGACCTCGGTGAGGCGGCCCAACGGCTCCCGCCGGACCACCACCAGCGGGTGCACCAGCAGGTGCACGTCCAGGTGGTACGAGTTGAGCAGCGCGGTCACCGAGTCGACCAGGAACGGCATGTCGTCGGTGACGATCTCGACGACCGTGTGGTGCTGGTCGGCGTGCGGTTCGTGGATCCGCAGCTTCAACTCGCCCGGCACCCGCTGTTGGGCGAGGTCCCGGTGTGCCCGGGCCGCGTCGAGCATCTCTTCCGCCGTGAAGCCGACCAGTTCCTCGTCCGGTGCGAACCGCCAGAAACGGCCGACAAGTGTCGCCGCGTCGTGGTCGTCCCCGGCGAGCGCGACAGCCTGGGCCACCAGGCGCTCCGCGTTGGGAACGGGTTCGTCGAGCTCGGCGTCCTCCACGTCGTCGGCCAATGCCTCGGTCGGCAGGCCCAGATCGTAGATGGTGTCGATGCTCGACCCGGTCAGCCCGGTGACTCCCGTGTCGAGCCGGCCGTAGCCGTCCCCGTCGGTCGCCGAATCGAAGCTGTCGTCGTCCCGGCCGGAGTCATCCTGCCGGAGGTCGGGTTCCGGTTTGATCGCCGGACGCCGGTCCATCGGTGCCACTCCCCTCGACCCACCGCGTTGTGGGTCACTCTGCCGCCCAGCCTAGGCCCTGCCGTTGTACGCCTTCGTCGGCGGACCACTGGCCAGACGTCCGGATCGGGACTTTGTCCTTTCACCCGTTGCGGGTCCGAGGTTGGCCGGCTGCGGGATACCCCGCCACGCGATGTTCATCACACTGGCCCGGCCCGTCTTTGAGCGCGCCCACCACCGTGGGGGACGTTGGGGACGCCTTCGGCGTACTACCGTGCGAAGGCGCTCCGAGATCGGAAGGACCAGCTTCATGCCCTCGTCGTACCCCCGGCCCCACCGGCCGAACCCCGCCCGCCGCGCGCTCGCCGGCCTCACCGCGGCGCTGCTCGCGGCCGGTGTGCTGGCTGGCTGCTCGGGTGACGACGGGCCGGAGCGCACCGTGGACGCCTTCCTCGCCGGCTGGCGCAGCGGCGACCTTCAGGCGGTCGGCCTGATCGACCCGACCGGCGACAAACTGCCCTCGGCTGAGGTGAGTCGCGAGATCAAGGAACTCTCCGGTGAGCTGGCGGCCACCCCGCCCACACTGACGCGTCGCGGCGAGCCGAAGGTCACTGCGGACATCGCCACCACAACCGTGCAGGTGGAGTGGAACCTCCCCGGCCAGACCCGCTGGACGTACGACCGGGAGGTGCGCCTCGCCCAGGGCGACGGCGACCAGTGGCAGGTGATCTGGGAGCCGAAGGTGGTGCAGGAGCAGCTCAGCAAGGGTGACCGGCTGGCGGTGCGCCGCGACGCCAGCACCCGTGCGGGGGTGCTGGACGCCGCCGGGCAACCGATCGTGGCCCCCCGCCCGGTGGTGCGGGTCGGTGTGCAGCCCGACGGGGTCACCGACATCAAAAAGCTCGTGAAGGATCTCGACGCGGCGTTCCGGGCGATCCGCCCGGCGCTGGTCCCCGCTGTCGACCTGGCCGACCTGCCCGAGCGGGTCGCGAAGGCCGACCCGGGAGCGTTCGTCGAGGTGGTGTCGCTTCGCGAGGAGGCGTACCTACAGATCAAGCCCCGCATCTACGACCTGCCCGGCACCAAGTTCACCTCCGACAAGATCGACCTGGCACCGACCCGGGAGTTCGCCCGTGCGCTGCTCGGCACCGTCGACCCGGCGCAGGCCGACGACCTCGCCGCACACCCCGACCGGTACGTCGTCGGCGACCTGGTCGGGCACGGCGGGTTGCAGGGCCGCTACGACGAACGGCTGCGCGGCGCCCCCGGTCTGACCGTGGTGGTCGAGCGTCCCACCGAGGGCGGCAAACTCGAACCCACCGGCACCGAGTTGTTCCGCCGTGAGCCGCAGCCCGGTCAGGCGCTCAAGACCACGCTGGACGTCGCCGTCCAGAACGCCGCCGACGGGGCACTGCGCGCCGAGCCACAGCGGTCCGCGCTGGTGGCGCTCCGGATCAGCGACGGTGCGGTGCTCGCCGCCGCGAACGGTCCCGGGCCGGCCGGGGAGAATCTGGCCTTCGACGCTCAGGTGCCGCCCGGCTCCACGTTCAAGATGGTCAGCACGCTGGGCCTACTGGACCGGGGCGCGGTCACCCTGGACGGGCCGGTGGCCTGCCCGAAGACCTTCACCGTGGACGGTCGGTCCTTCAAGAACTCCGACAACTTCGAGCTCGGCTCGGTGCCGTTCCGCACCGACTTCGCCAAGTCCTGCAACACCGCGTTCGCCTCGCTTGCCCCGAAGCTCGGCGGCGACGGGCTGGCCGCCGCCGGCCGCTCGGTGGGCCTGGAAGGTCAGTGGGACGTCGGCACCGACGCCTTCACCGGCAAGGTGTCCACCGGCGGCAGTCCGGCCGAGCAGGCGGCGGCATCGTTCGGGCAGGGCACGACGCTGGTCAGCCCGCTGGCCATGGCCGGTGCCACCGCGGCGGTCGCCCGAGGCCGCTTCGAGCAGCCGAAACTGCTGATCGACCCGGCGCCGGCCAAGCCGGCCCCGCCGGGGGAGCAACTCAAGCCGGAATCGGTCGCGGCACTGCGCGCGATGATGCGCGAGGTGGTCACCACCGGCACCGCGAGCGCCCTGAAGGACGTGCCGGGCGAGGTCTACGGCAAGACCGGCACCGCCGAGTACGACGACAACCCGGCACACACCCACGCCTGGTTTGTCGGCTGGCGGGGCGACGTGGCGTTCGCCGTCTTCGTGGAGAAGGGCGGCGCCAGCACGGCGTCCGCCGTCCCGATCGCCGAGCGCTTCCTCCGCGCCCTCCCCCGGTCCTGACACCAACACCGCTCAGGCGTTGATCCACTCGGTTTGCTGAAAGGCGCGGTATCCCGGCCACTCCGACACCGCGACTTCATTGAAACCGAGTCGATCATGGCCCGGCCGGGCGGCATTCGGATCAGGCGGTGTCGGCTTTGTGGTGTTCCGGGGCGCTTTCTGCCGGTGGGACGGGTCGGCGGAGCAGACCTGGGCCGGCCGAGGCTGGTGGGCCGACCGGCTCCCGCTCGGCCGTGACCGGGAGATGAGCCACGCCCTCGGCGGAGTCACCGCCGAATCGGCCGGAAGCAGCAAGCGCACCGTCGGAGCGGTCGATGCCGGCCCGGTCGACGTCGGCGGCTCCCGGGTCGGAGGACCCGGCCTCCGTGAGCGGCGTGGCGTCGACGGCCGAGTGCCACGAGGTGGCATCGGCGAAGGACGCCGCGCCGCCGATCACGCCAGCCACCCCACCGACCCGCTCGGCACGGTCCACCCCACCGGGCCGCTCGCCCCGGTCGGTGGGCGCGCCGCGCCGGGGGCCGGGAGTCGGCCGGGACGACAGCAGCCGGGGCGGCACCGCCTCCGGGGCGGTGACCGGGGCCAGGCCGGCGACCACGGTGTTGACGATCTCGGCCGCGTACGAGCCGTCGGGGTCGTAGTCGGGGTCGAAGACCGTCAACTCCACCCCGAGGCAGTGCGGGGTGTCGACAAGGCCGGCGAGCAGGATCTCCAACTCGGCGAAGGCGATCCCACCCGGGTCGGGGGCGTCCACGGCGGGCATCACCGCGGGGTCGAGCACGTCCACGTCGATGTGCACCCAGTAGCCCGCGCAGTCGGCGAGTTGCTCGTGCGCCCACTGGGCCGTCCGGGCGGCGCCCTCGGCCCGCAGCGCCGGCACCGGCCGGGTGGTGATCCCGGCGGCCTGGAGGTCGAGCCGGTATTCGTCCTGGGCTCGGATGCCGAGCACCACCACGTCGATGTCACGGAAGTAGGGCCGTCGCCCCTCGATCGCGGCCAGGTCGGCCTGCCCCCGGCCGGTGACGAGGGCCAGGTCCTCCCCGGCGGCCGCGCCGACGTACGAGGCATTGCCGGGGTGGCGGAAGTCGGAGTGCCCGTCGACGAAGACCAGCCCGATCCGCCCGCCGACGGCCTCACCGAGGCGGTGCATGGCCAGCGCCGAGCCGAGCAGCACCGAGCAGTCGCCGCCCAGCACCACCGGGAACTCGCCCCGGTCGATGATCGAGCCGATCCGTTCGGCGAGGGCCAAAGAGTAGTCGGCGATCTCCCGGGCGTGGCACACCCCGTCGCCGGGGCGCCAGTCGCCCGGGTCGTACCGGGCCGGGGTGACGCAACCGGCGTCGCGGGCCCGTAGCCGGGCCAGCAGTTCGTGGTCGCGCAGCGCGCCGGGCGCCTTGGCACAACCCGGGACCGACGTGGTCGTCGGTGGCCGCAGACCGAGATTTGTCGGCGCGTCGAGGACGGCGATCCGGCGCATCATGAGCTCCCGTCCTCGTTGGTCGGGCGGGCCGGCCGGAACGCCGGCCCGCGCTGGCGTGCTACGAACTCAGAACAGGGCGCTGGCCAGTGCCCGGCGTGCCGAGGCGACGGCCGGGTCGTCCGGGCCGGCGATGGAGAAGAGCGAGACCAGGTGCTGGCGGGCCGTCTCCCGGTCCTCACCGGCGGTGCGCCGGACCAGCCCGACGAGCCGGGCGTACGCCTGCTCGGCCAGGCCGCTGAGCACCTCGATGTCGGCGGCCAGCAGTTGGGCGGCCACGTCGTCGGGGGCGCTCTCGGCGGCGGCCAGCGCGGCGGCCGGGTCCGCGCCGGCTACCCGGCGAGCCACGCCGACCTGGGCCAACCCCGCCGTGGCAGCGGCGTCCGCCGGGGCATCGGCCAGAATCTTGCGGTACGCCTGCTCGGCGGCGTCCAGATCGCCACTCATCAGGGCGTCGTCCGCCTCGTCGAGGCGGGGATCCTCCGGCTCGGCCACGGTCACGCCGCCGGCCTTGAGCACGGCCTGGATCCACTGCCGCAGTTGCGCCTCGGGCACCACCCCGGAGAAGGCGTCGACCGGCTGACCGCCGACGACCGCGTAGACCATGGGGATGCCCTGGACCCGGAACATCTGGGCGATGCGCGGGTTTTCCTGCACGTCGACCCGTGCCAGCACCCAGGTGCCGCCGCCCTCGGCGTTCAACTGCTCCAGGACCGGGGCGAACTCGTCGCTCTCCGGGAAGCCGGCCGCGCCGAAGAACACGACGACGGGCACGGCCATCGACCGTTCGAGCACCTCGGACTGGATTGTCGCCTCGGTGACGTCGACGATTGCGGTGCTGCCGCCGGCGGCGGGCGCGCCGGGAGTGCCGTTGGATGGGCCGCCCTGCGGGGGCGTGCCGGGGCGCGTACTTGCTGGTGCGGGGCCACGCAGCGTGCTGAGGTCGACCGCGCCGCGGGTGAAGATCGACGAGGTGATCCGTGGGTCGCTCATGGTTACCTAGTCTCGCACGTGAGCCCCCGATCTCAGGTCACCCACAACCCCGACGTTGCAACTCTCACCCCGCCCCAACCCCCCGCCCCCCACCCCCGCGATCTTGCACTTTCTGTCGCCCATACGCGGCATTCACCCCTTTTACGGGGACAGAAAGTGCAAGATCGCGGGATTAGTGGGGGCGGGTTAGAAGCGGGCGGGCTCTCGGTGGGTGCCCCATTCGGCGCGTAGGGCGTCGCAGATCTCGCCGAGGGTCGCCTCGGCGCGTACGGCGTCGAGCATGGCGGGGATCATGTTCCCGTCGGTGCGGCTGACCTCGACCATCCGGGCCACCGCCGCGCGGACCGTCGACTCGTCCCTCGCGCTCTTGCGCTCGGCGAGCACCCGGCGCTGCTCCAGCTCCACCTCGTGCGAGATGCGCAGGATCTCCAACTCCTTGGCGACCGTGCCGGTGTGGCAGTTGACCCCGACGATCTTCTTGTCGCCCTTCTCCAGGGCCTGCTGGTAGACGAAGGCCGACTCGGCGATGTGCCCGGTGAACCAGCCGTCCTCGATACCGCGCAGGATGCCCGAGGTCATCGGGCCGATCTGGTGCGGCCCGTCCCCGCCGAGTTGCCGGATCCGGGCGAAGATCTCCTCCGCCTCGGCCTCGATCTTGTCGGTCAGCGCCTCGACGTACCAGGAGCCGCCGAGCGGGTCGGCCACGTTGACCACACCCGTCTCCTCCATCAGCACCTGCTGCGTGCGCAGGGCGATCTCGGCGGACTCGTCGGTGGGCAGTGCCAGGGTCTCGTCCAGTGCGTTGGTGTGCAGCGAGTTCGTGCCGCCGAGCACCGCGGCGAGAGCCTCGACGGCGGTGCGGACGACGTTGTTGACCGGCTGCTGCGCGGTCAGCGACACCCCCGCGGTCTGCGTGTGGAACCGCAGCCAGAGGGCCTTCTCGCTGGTGGCGCCATAGACGTCGCGCAGCCAGCGCGCCCAGATCCGGCGGGCGGCGCGGAACTTGGCGATCTCCTCGAAGAAGTCCAGGTGCGAGTCGAAGAAGAAGCTCAGGCCCGGCGCGAACACGTTCACGTCCAGCCCGCGCGAGAGGCCCAACTCCACGTACCCGAAGCCGTCGGCCAGGGTGTACGCCAACTCCTGCGCGGCGGTCGAGCCGGCCTCGCGGATGTGGTAGCCGGAGACCGACAGCGGCTTGTAATGCGGGATCTCGGCCGCGCAGTATTCCATCAGGTCGCCGATCAGGCGCAGGTGCGGCTCCGGGTCGAAGAGCCACTCCTTCTGCGCGATGTACTCCTTGAAGATGTCGGTCTGTAGCGTGCCGTCCAGCTTGGACAGGTCGGCGCCCTGCCGCTCGGCGGCGACCAGGTACATGCAGAACACCGGCACGGCCGGGCCGGAGATGGTCATCGAGGTGGTCACGTCGGCCAGGTCGATGCCGTCGAAGAGCGCCTGCATGTCGGTGGCGGTGTCGATGGCGACGCCACAGTGGCCGACCTCGCCGAGCGCCTGCGGGTCGTCCGAGTCGCGGCCCATCAGCGTCGGCATGTCGAACGCGACCGAGAGGCCGCCACCGCCGGCACCGAGGATCATCTTGTAGCGCTCGTTGGTCTGCTGGGCGTTGCCGAAGCCGGCGAACTGCCGGATCGTCCAGGTCCGGCCCCGGTATCCGGTCGGATACAGACCCCGGGTGTACGGGTACTCACCCGGCCAGCCGATCCGCTCGAAGCCCGGATACGCGCTGCCCTCGGGCGGCCCGTAGACCGGCTCCACCGGCATCCCGGAGAGCGTGGTGAAGTCCGCGTCGCGCTTGCGCGCGGCATCGTACCGGGCCTGCCAGCGCGCCCGTCCGGCGTCGATCTCGTCGGCGTCCATGAGCAGGGCTCCTCCTCGGGTCCTCGACTGCACGTCGAGTGTAGGACCCTCACCTGAACGATCGCTAAGTCCCGTCGTACCGACGGGTAACCAGCGACCGGGACGCCCCGCCGCGCGCTAGGCGGTCGGCCCGCCCATCGCCACGTCGTCGACCCGGATGTTGACCTCGTCGACCCGCAGCCCGTACGCCTCGACCGCCTCGGTGACCCGGGCCCGCACCTGACCGGTGATCTCCGGTACCGGCTGGCCGGCCTGGATCACCAACACCAGGTTGACCACGGCCGCGTCCCCGGTCACGTGCGCCGAGCAACCCCGCCGGGCATCGCCCACCTGGTCCAGCCCGACCCGGTCGAGCACCGAGTTGAAGAAGCGGGCCACGTCCCCGCCCAACTCGGCCACGCCGGGCACCGCGCGGGCGGCCGCGACGGCGATCTTCTCGACCACCTCGTCGGAGACCTGCGTCGTTCCGCCGACCCCCGCCGACGCCGTGGTCAGCTCCTGCGTCGCCTCGTGCTCCATCGCAACTCCCCTGGTCCTCGCGCCACCGCCCGGCCCCACCGCCGTGGGGCGCTGCGAGCCTACAAGGACGACCTACCGCCAGGGTGTCCCCGGTGGACGGTCAGCGGGCGAGCTGGGCGAGCAACTCGTCCGCCGCCGTGTACGGGTCGATCGCACCCTCGGCGACCCTGGCGGCGAGCGTGCTCAGCTCCGTACCGTCGCGCAGGGAGCCGATCCGGGCGCGGAGGGTGCCGAGCGCGATCGCCTCGACCTCGGCGGCGGCCCGCGCCTCCTGGCGGCGGCGCAGCTCGCCGTGCTCGACCAGCCAGCCCCGGTGCTTGTCGATCGCCGCCGCGATCTCGTCGATGCCCTCGCCACGCGCGGCGACCGCGCGGACCACCTGCGGCCGCCACTGCCCCGGGCCGCGCTCGCCGAGGGCGATCATGCCCTGGATGTCACGGACGGTGGCGTCGACGCCGTCCCGGTCGGCCTTGTTGACCACGAACACGTCGGCGATCTCCAGGATGCCGGCCTTGACCGCCTGGATCGCGTCACCCATGCCGGGGGCGAGCAACACCAGCGTGGTGTCGGCAAGCGAGGCGACCTCCACCTCGGCCTGCCCGACGCCGACGGTCTCCACCAGCACCACGTCGCAGCCGGCGCCCTCCAGGACCCGGACCGCCTGCGGCGTCGCCGCGGCCAACCCGCCGAGGTGACCCCGGCTGGACATGGACCGGATGTAGACGCCCGGATCGGTGGCATGGTCCTGCATCCGCACCCGGTCGCCGAGGATCGCTCCCCCGGTGAACGGACTGGACGGGTCGACGGCCAGCACACCGACCCGGTGCCCCTGCGCCCGCAGCGCGCGGACCAGCTCGTTCGTGGTGGTCGACTTGCCCACCCCGGGCGAACCGGTCAACCCGACGACCTGGGCCTGCCCGGCGTACGGCGCCAACGCGGCGGCGATCGCCGGCAGCAGCGCGTCGCCGTTCTCCACAAGGGTGATCAGCCGGGCCACCGCGCGAGGATCACCCGCGCGGGCCCGCTCGACAAGCATCGGTACGTCCCGACTGCGGCGCACCGACGTGGTGCCCCCGGACGGGACGTGCGCGGCCGCCTCGCTCACCGGGCTGACTCAGCCTTGCCCGGCACGTGGATGATCAGCGCGTCGCCCTGGCCACCGCCACCGCAGAGGGCCGCCGCGCCGGTGCCGCCACCGCGCCGCTTCAGCTCCAGCGCGAGGGTGAGGACGAGACGTGCGCCGGACATGCCGATCGGGTGCCCCAGCGCGATGGCGCCGCCGTTGACGTTGACCCGGTCCGAGCTGATGCCGAGGTCCCGGCTGGACTGCACACCGACCTGCGCGAACGCCTCGTTGATCTCGACCAGGTCCAGGTCGGCGACGCTCAGCCCACCCTTCTTCAGAGCGTGGTTGATCGCGTTGGACGGCTGCGAGTGCAGGGAGTTGTCCGGCCCCGCCACGTTGCCGTGCGCGCCGATCTCGGCCAGCCAGGTCAGCCCCAGCTCGGTGGCCTTGGCCTTGCTCATCACCAGCACCGCCGCGGCGCCGTCGGAGATCGGCGACGAACTGCCGGCGGTGATGGTGCCGTCCGCGGCGAAGGCGGGGCGCAGCTTGGCCAGCGACTCGACAGTGGTGTCCGGGCGGATGCCCTCGTCCTCGCTGATCACCAGCGGGTCCCCCTTGCGCTGGGGGATCACCACCGGGGCGATCTCGTCGGCGAAGTGGCCGTTCTTCTGGGCGGCGGCGGCCCGCTGGTGACTGGCCGCGGCGAACGCGTCCTGCTCCTCGCGGCTGATGCCGAGCCTGGTGCCGAGCCGCTCGGTGGACTCGCCCATCGAGCAGCAGTCCCACGCGTCGCTGAGCCCGTCGTGCGCCATGTGGTCCTTGACCACCACGTCGCCGTACTTGTAACCGGTGCGCTGACCCATCAGCAGGTGCGGGGCGTTCGTCATCGACTCCATGCCACCGGCCACGACGATGTCGAACTCGCCGGCACGGATCAGCTGGTCGGCCAGGGCGATCGCGTCCAGACCGGAGAGGCAGACCTTGTTGATGGTCAGCGCCGGCACGGACATCGGCACGCCCGCCTCGACCGCGGCCTGCCGCGCCGGGATCTGGCCGGTGCCGGCCTGCAGCACCTGCCCCATGATCACGTACTGGACCTGGTCGGGGCTGACCCCGGCACGCTCCAGCGCGGCCTTGATGGCGACCCCGCCCAGCTTGGTGGCCGGGAGGTCCTTGAGGTTGCCCAGCAGCCGACCCATCGGGGTCCGCGCGCCGCTGACGATCACCGAAGCCATGCCTGCCTCCGAGAGGGGGTGCCGTGCTGTACGCCTGAACGATGGTTCGGCCAGACTAGCGCCATGACTGAGAACTCCCCCGCCGAGCCCGGTGCCGACTCCGTCACAGACATCGGGCTTCGCAAGATTGACCACGTCGGGATCGCCGTGGCCGACCTGGACGCCGCGATCGACTTCTACCAGCGCACGTTCGGGATGCGCTGCGTGCACGTCGAGACCAACGCCGAACAGGGCGTACAGGAGGCGATGCTGGCCGTCGGGCCGACCACCGAGGGTGGCTGCGTGCAACTGCTGGCCCCACTCACCCCGGAGTCGACGATCGCCAAGTTCCTGGACCGCAACGGGCCGGGAGTCCAGCAGGTCGCGTACACGGTGGTGGACATCGACGCGGCCTGCGCGGCGCTGCGCGCGCGGGGGATGCGGCTGCTCTACGACGCACCACGGCGCGGCACCGCGGACAGCCGGATCAACTTCGTCCACCCGAAGGACGCGGGTGGCGTCCTCGTCGAACTCGTCGAACCCGCCCCCACCCTCCACTGACCTCCCGCGCCTCACCGGCGCCGGCAAGATCCGCACAACTTCAGGGATGTTGCTGCCTCCGCCGCACTTGAGGCAGCAACATCCCTGAAGTTGTCGCCTCGCGCGCCGCGCCCCGCGGGGGCCCGCGCGCGTCCAGCCCTCGCGCCCGTCGGCCGCGCGCGTCGGTGCGCGGTTGGCGGGGTGGGCGGGCACCTTCACGCATCGGCGGATGCAGTTTTTCACAGAGGACTTCCCGGCTTAGCTACCGTTCAGTAACGTCCGCCCCCACCGGAGCACGACCGGTGCCGGATGTGTCGAATGCCGACATGGCGGTCGTGCCCACCGGCCCCGACGATGGCAGCACCCGGGCCCGTGCGGGTGCGGACGAACCGGAGGTCACCGTGCAGGACATCCTCGATGTGATCATGGCGGCGGAGGAGTCGAACGATCCGGACCGCGAACTCGCCGGCGTCGCCGGGCTGCCCGTACCGGAGAGTTACCGAGGCGTCGTGGTCCGCGCCGAGGAGGCCCGGATGTTCGACGGCGTGCCCACCCGGGACAAGGACCCGCGCAGGGCGCTGCACGTGCAGGAGGTGCCGACGCCGGAGTTGGCACCGGGCGAGGCGTTGGTCGCGGTGATGGCGAGCGCGATCAACTACAACACGGTGTGGACCAGCATCTTCGAGCCGCTGCCCACCTTCACGTTCCTCCGGCGCTACGGCCGGGTCTCCGAGCTGACCCGGCGGCACGACCTGCCGTACCACGTGGTCGGCTCGGACGCGGCGGGCGTGGTGCTGCGTACCGGCCCCGGGGTGACCCGGTGGGCGCCCGGCGACGAGGTGGTGGCGCACTGCCTCTCCGTCGAGCTGGAGGACGCCGCCGGACACGACGACACCATGCTCGACCCGCAGCAGCGGATCTGGGGCTTCGAGACCAACTTCGGTGGGCTGGCCGAGCTGACCGTGGTCAAGGCCAACCAACTGATGCCCAAGCCGCGTCACCTGAGCTGGGAGGAGGCGGCCAGTCCCGGACTGGTCAACTCCACCGCGTACCGGCAGCTCGTCTCGCACCACGGGGCCAACATGAAACAGGGCGACGTGGTGCTGATCTGGGGCGCCTCCGGCGGCCTCGGCGGGTACGCCACCCAGATGGCACTCAACGGCGGTGCGATCCCGGTCTGTGTCGTCTCCTCGCCGGAGAAGGCGGAGCTGTGCCGCCGGATGGGTGCGGACCTGGTCATCGACCGCGCGGCGGAGGGTTTCCGCTTCTGGAAGGACGAGGTGACCCAGGACCCGGACGAGTGGAAGCGTTTCGGCGAGCGGATCCGCGAGCTGACCGCCGGCGAGGACCCGGACATCGTCTTCGAACACCCGGGGCGGGAGACGTTCGGCGCGAGCGTCTACGTGGCCCGGCGCGGTGGGACGGTCGTCACCTGCGCCTCCACGAGCGGTTTCCAGCACCAGTACGACAACCGCTACCTCTGGATGCACCTCAAGCGGATCGTCGGCAGCCACTTCGCCAACTACCACGAGGCGTGGCAGGCCAACCGCCTGGTCGCGCTCGGCAAGGTGCACCCGACGGTGTCCCGCACCTACTCCCTGGAACAGACCGGGCAGGCCGCGTACGAGGTGCACCGCAACGCCCACCAGGGCAAGGTCGGCGTGCGGTGCCTCGCACCGACGGACGGCCTGGGCGTACGCGACGGAGAGCTGCGGGCCCGGCACGAGGACGCGATCAACCGGTTCCGGGGCCACTGACCGGCACCGCCGGCCTTCGGGGCGCTGAGCCCGGCCACCGGCCGGACGGGTGAGCCCTCGATGACCATTGCGGTGATCGGCCATTGTTCTTCCGCTCCCATTAGCGGAAAACCCGCCCGGACTGAACAAAGGACCTCGGGGTAACCCCGGGGCCCTTTTTCACGTCACGCTGCGTGGCGTCCGACCCGCCCGGGACCTGCCAAGATCGCCGATTGGCCCCACCCCGTCGATGGTGGCAGTTGACCATGTAAAGAGGCCACGAAAGCTGCGCACCGCTCTTGCGAAGCACCCTGGGGCGTCTGCCAGTATGTCCCAATGCCCCAGCAGCAGTCCTCCCCTCTCGCGTTCTTCGATAACGCGAACTCGCAGCCAGACTTCACCGTCGGCCTGCGCGGTTACAACACCCACCAGGTCGATGACTTCCTCGGCCGGATGACCGCCGCGCTGACCCAGTCCGAGCAGGCCCGTGCCGAGGCCGAGCAGCGGATGAACGACGCCCAGCGTCGACTCCGCCAAGCCGAACAGCGCATGAGTGCGCTGGAACAGAAGCTCACCGACACGAACAAGCAGCTCGAAGAGAACAGCCGACCGACCCTCTCCGGGCTCGGCACCCGCGTCGAGCAGATCCTCCGGCTCGCCGAGGAGCAGGCCAACGACCACCGCAACGAGGCCAAGCGCGAGTCGGAGGGCATCCTCTCCGCCGCCCGCCTGGAGGCCCGCGAGATCACCGACAAGGCCCGTGCCGAGGCCGCGGCCATGAAGGCCAGCGCCGAGCGCGAGGCGGGCAACCTGCGCACGGCCGCCGAGCGCGAGGCCGCCGAGGTCCGGGTGCAGGCCCGCCGCGAGGCTGACACGCTGCGCGCCGACGCCGACCGCGAGACCAAGCAGCTGCGTACCGTCACCGCGCACGAGGTGGCCGAGCTGAAGTCGACGGTCGAGCGGGAGGTGGCAACCCTTCGGGCCACCGCCGAGCGGGAGATCACCCAGCAGCGGGCCAAGGCCGCGCGTGAGGCCGAGGAGAAGCGCGCCGAGGCCACCAAGCTGCTCACCGACGCGCGGGACAAGCGCGACAAGGACCTCCAGGCCCTGGAGCTGCAGCTGGCCGAGCGCCGCGAGAAGGCCGAGCGCGAGGAGTCCGAGCGGCACGCCGCCCAGGTCGCGCAGACCCAGAAGATGGTCAGCGAGGCCGAGCAGCGCGCCCGCGCCGCCCAGGAGCGCGCGAAGGAGATCGAGCAGCGCGCCGAGGCCCGCCGGGTCGAGTCGGAGCGCAACGCCGCCGAGACGATCGACAAGGCCAAGGCGCACTCCGAGAAGACGCTCAACGAGGCCAAGGCCGAGTCGCAGCGCCTGCTCACCGAGGCGCGCACCGAGGCGGAGCTGACCACGCAGGCCGCCCGCCGCGAGGTCGAGGACCTCACCCGGCAGAAGGACGCGGTCACCTCGCAGCTGGGCCAGATGCTCTCCGGGCTCGCCGGCATCGTGCCGGGGATGCCCGCGGCCGCTCCGGCGGCCAAGCCGGAGGCCAAGAAGACCGAGGGCGGTCAGGACCGGGTGCCGGCGGAAACCGCCGGCTGACGCGCGGCGTCAGGTCGGGGCATCGACGGCGCGAGGTGACACCGGGTAACCGGTGTCACCTCGCGCCGTATGCGTTTCCCAGCCCGTGGTATCCCGCGCTCGCGACGGAGTGAAGTAGCTCGCACAAGGCGCGTCCGTATCGCCCCAGCAGGCCCTGTTGCGTGTGAGGATGGGGGCATGTCGCACGGCGAGGAACTGTTCGCTCTCGGCGGGGACGTGACGACGGAGCCCAGCTTCGAGTCCGCTCTGCGGGGGTACGAGAAGAAGCAGGTTGATCGGTATGTCGCGCGTGCCGAGCACGAGATCGCGACCCTCGCGTCCGAACGGGAACAGGCGTATACACAGATCCACAAGCTCGCCGGCCAGGTCGAGGTGCTCCAGCGTGACCTGACCCAGGTGCGCAAGCAGATGAACGTGGTCGACCGGGCCTCGTTCAAGCATCTCGGCCCGCTTGTCGACTCGATCGTCACGCAGTCCGAAGAGCTGGCCGAGAAGATCGTGGCCGATGCGAACGTGGAGATCGAGGCCCGTCGTGCCGCGGCCGAGCACATCATCGAGGAGGCCCGCGAGCAGTCCGCGCGGGCACTGAAGGACTTCGAGATCGCCCTCGCCGCGCGGCGCTCGGAGGAGGAGCGGCACAGCGCCGCCCGCCGGGCCGAGGCGGACGCCACCCTGCGGTCCGCCAAGGACGAGGCGGCGCAGTTGCGCAAGGCGGCGCAGGACGCGCTGGCGAAGGCGCAGCAGGAGGCCACCCAACTACGGGACACCGCCAAGGAGATCCACACCCGGGCCCAGCAGGAGTCGACCAAGCTGCGCGAGTCGGCCCGCGAGACGTTGGCCAACGCCCGGCAGGAGGCCAGCGACCTGCGCGAGGCCGCCAAGGAGGTGCACGCCAAGGCCCTCCAGGAGGCCAAGCGGCTCACCGACACCGCGACCGAGGCCGGCCGGGCCACGCACGCCAAGGCCCAGCAGGAGGCCAAGCAGATCATCGACGACGCGTCGATGGCGGGCCGGGCCACCCGCGCCAAGGCGCAACAGGAGGCGGAGCGACTGACCACGCAGGCCTCCGAGGCGGCCAAGCGCAGCCGCGCCGAGACCGAGGCGTACGTGCAGCAGACCCGTGCGCAGACCCAGCAGGAGCTGGGCGCGTGGCGGGCCGGCGTGGAGCAGGAGGTCAACTCGCGTCGCGAGGCGGCCGACCGGGAGTTGGCGCAGCGACGGTCCACTGCCGAGCAGGAGTTCGCCGAGCGCCGCGATGAGCTGGACCGGCAGCACGAGTCCCGCCAGCAGGAGCTGGAGACCGGGTTCGCCAGCCGTCAGCAGGAGTTGGAGGCGGGTTTCACCACCCGCCGCGACGAGTTGGAAACCGAGTACACGAGCCGCAAGAACGAGCTGGAAACCGAATACTCCACGCGCAAGAACGAGATCGAGCAGGGCGCGGCCGGGGTTCGCCAGGCGGCCGAGCAGGACGCGGCGGCGCTCCGCCAGCGTTCCGAGGCGGAGGCCGCCGAGTTGCTGAGCCGGGCCGAGACCGAGGCCAGCGACAAGCGCCGCGAGGCCGACGAGCACGTCGCGGCGTCGCGTCGGCAGTTCGAGGAGTACGCGGCCACCACGCAGCAGCACCTGGCCACCACGCAGCAGCACCTGGCGGCCACCCAGCAGGAGTCGGCGGCGGGGCGGCAGCAGTTGGCCCAGGTGATGTTGGAGATCGCTCAGGCCCAGCAGCAACTCGCTGACCTGCGGCAGGAGACGTGGAAGTCCCGGCAGGAGTCCGACGAGCTTCAGCGGCGGATGGCCGAGCTGCGGTTGCAGAGCGTCGCCGGCCCGATCGACGGCCCGACCGCTGGCGATGGGGTGAGCAGGGGCGCGGCCGACGATGGTGACAAGCGCACGACCGCCCCCGACACGGGCACGACCGTCTCGGGCACGGCGACCACCGACACGGGCACGACCGCTCCCGGCACGGCGACCACCGACACGGGCACGTCGTCCGGGTCGGGTGCGGCCACCGGCCTCAAGACCGAGCCCGCCGACACCCGGCAGCCGGTGAACGCCGCGGCCGAGGGGCAGTCCACGACCCGGCCGGTGGCCGAGCCGGTGACCACCGTCGACGGAGGCGCGGCCAGTGCCGGGGTGGACGGGGAGCCGACCGTGGCCGCCGTTCCGGGCGAGGGTGGCCGGGGCGCCAAGCCGACCAAGATCACCAGCACCGGTGAGAACGGCAAGCGACCCAGCAAGCCGACCACCGACGAGCGCAGCGCCAAGCCCAGCAAGGTCACCATCGAGAAGGACTGACGGGTACGCCGCCAACCGCATGATCGACACGACAGCAGTGAAGTCGGGGTGTCCGGGTTATCCGGACACCCCGATTTCGTGAAAGGCGAGTGGATCAGCGTCCCGGCCGGAGCTGGGCCGCCCGTCGGCCTTTCCGGACCGTTCAATCCGGCCCGAGGTGCCGACGGTGGTTGGGTGGGGCACGTGGAACACCAGATTGACGGTCTCGTGGTCGGTGGCGACCATGAGGTGGCTACGCTGCTGGCGCGCTGGGCCGATGATCAGAAACGGTGCGTTGTCCCGCCGCCAGTCGATCGAACTGATGAAGGAAGTTGTGACCTCATGGACCTGACCGGTGCACGCTGGCGCACGCCCAGCCGTGGCGGCAACGGAGAGTGTGTCGAGGTGGGGATGCGGGACAGCAGGGACCCGACCGGCCCGGTGCTGGTGTTCGCGCCGGCCGTGTGGCGGGCGTTCGTGACCGCCGCCCGTCGCCCCACCCCCTGAGCCGGGAGGTCCCTGGTGCCGCAGCACGACCCGTCCGGCGACAACCCGGACCTGACCACCGGTCCCCTACCGGCGGAGACGCCGCCCTCGGCGGAGACACCACCGCCGGTGCCGGTCCCCGCTCCGGGCACCGACCCCGATGAGGCGCTGGCGGTCCCGTCCGGCAAATTCGGCACACCTGGGCGCCCGCTGCGCCGCAACAGTTTCCTGATCGGCTTCACCGGCGGGCTGGGCGTGCTGCTGGCGTACACCCTCTATCTGGGGATTCGCAATGCCGGCGGCATCCTGGTGCTTGTGGTGATCGCGCTCTTCCTGGCGGTCGGCCTCAACCCGGCGGTGGTCCGGCTACGCCGCTGGGGCGTGCCGCACGGCCTGGCGGTGGCGGCGGTCGCGCTGACCGTGGTGCTGCTGCTCTGTGGGGGCGTGTGGGCGCTGGTCCCGCCGATCGTGACGCAGTCGGGGCAGTTCATCGACCAGATCCCGAACCTGCTCGCGGAGTTGCGGCGCAGTCCGACGGTCAGTGACCTGATGGAACGGTACGACGTGGTGGAGCGCGTGCAGGGCGCCGCCAACGCGGACACCGTCGGCCGGGCGCTCGGCGGGGTGCTGGGCGGCGCTCAACTGATCTTCGGCACGGTGTTCCGGACGCTGACCGTGCTGGTGCTGACCATCTACTTCCTGGCCTACTTCAACAAGCTGCGCTCCCTGGGCTACTCGTTGGTGCCCCGGTCGCGGCGGGAGCGGGTGCAGCTGATCGGCGACGAGATTCTGGCCAAGGTCGGGGCGTACATGGTGGGTGCGCTGAGCATCGCGGTGCTGGCCGGCGCGACCACGTTCGTCTTCGCGCTGATCGTCGATCTGCCGTACCCGTTCGCGCTGGCCGTGGTGGTCGCGGTGACCGACCTGATCCCGCAGATCGGCGCCACCCTCGGCGCGGTGATCGTGAGTCTGGTCGGCTTCGCCACCGACCTGCGGGCCGGCATCGCCTGCGCGGTCTTCTTCCTCATCTACCAGCAGGTGGAGAACTACCTGATCTACCCGAAGGTGATGCGGCGTTCGGTGGAGGTCAACGAGGTGGCCGCCCTGCTGGCCGCGCTGCTCGGGGTGGCGTTGCTGGGCGTGGTGGGCGCGCTGATCGCCATCCCCACGGTGGCCGCGCTACAGCTGATCCTGCGCGAGGTGGTGCTGCCCCGGCAGGAGACCCGCTGACCCGCACGCCGCGGGGCAGACCCGCCGCGCCGCCGCGCCCGCCGCGCGACGGTCAGTCGGCCTTGCCGGCGGCGGGGCCGGGGACGGCCGTGTCGGCGAACGAGGCCACCGTCCGGTCGGCGTACGCGCTGACGTCGCCGGACTCCATGGGGCCGTCCCAGGTCGTCGGCAGTGGCACCTCGACGGCCGGGTTGACCCGCCGGACGATCTCGTCGAGCACCGTCTCCGCGTCGCCCACCCAGAGGTGCTTGGCGCCCGGCACACCGACCACCTCGGCCTGCGGCACCGCGGCGAACCGCTCCCGCGCCTCGGTCGGACGCAGGTAGTCGTCGAACTCCGGCACCAGCGCCGTCAACGGCCGACCCGAGGTGGCCCAGGTGGCCAGGTCCGCAGGTGTCGAGAAGCGCAGCGGCGGGGAGAGCAGGATGGCCCCGGCGATCGCCGGGTCGCAGCCGTACCTCAGGGCCAGGTCGGTGCCGAACGACCAGCCGACGAGCCAGATGTTGGGCAGCTCGGCGAACTCCGCGTACTCGATGGCGGCGGCCACGTCGTACCGCTCGCCCACCGCGCCGTCGAACGCTCCCTCGCTGGTGCCGCGCAGGCTGCTGGTGCCCCGGGTGTTGAACCGCAGCACGGCCAGGTCGGCGAGGGCGGGCAGCCGCCAGGCCGCCTTACGGAAGACGTGGCTGTCCATCATTCCGCCGTGGGTGGGCAGCGGATGCAGGCAGACCAGGGTGGCCACCGGCGGCCGGTCGGCCGGCAGGGCCAGCTCACCGACCAGCCGCAGACCGTCGGCGGTGTGCAGCTCGATGTCCTCCCGGCGGCCGGGCAGGATCGACGACGCGCGAATCGCTGTGCTCACCGCCCAAGTCTGTCGCGAAGTCACCGCCGCCGCCCGCCCAGGCGCAAACAGCGTGATCCAGGTCGCTACGCCGCGGCGTGCGGCACCCCGGCGGGCCACCGGGCCGTCGCGCGGGACACCCCGGCCGAGTCGCTCAGTAGCGAGGCGTGCCCCGGCCGCGTTGCACCGCCGGCCCGCGCCGGTCCCGGGCTCGCCAGCAGCCGCTGTGCCAGTGCCGTCGGTCGGTCAGGTCACCCAGGCCGTCGGCCGGCCAGGCCACCAGGTGCGCCACTCCGGGTGGGATCTCCTGGTCACAGCCGGGGCAGCGGTACGTCTTGACGGACGCCCCGGCGCCGATCCCGCGTACCTGCCAGGCGCCGTCGGCCCACTGCTGCACCGAGGCGACACCCTGCCGGACCCGGTCGGCGTCCAGGTTGGCGTTCTCGTCCCGGCGAGGGCGATTGCGACGGGGGCTCACAGTCACCAAGCGTACGGTCCGTCTGGCGGAGCGGCCCGGCCGGTCACCAGGACGTGGGCTCGTCCAGCGGCTCGGCGACCTGCGCCCCGCCCAGCACCGTCGCCGCGTCCTCCTCGTCGTACCCCTGTGCCGGCCAGCCGAAGTTGGCGGTCAGGTGGGCCTTGGGAAAGCCGAGCAGCTCGAGTTCTCCGCTCCGGCGGTCGACATGCGCCGGTTTGCCACCGACGGTCCGGTTTCCCTCGGTGCGGGCCCCGGCGATGCCGACGGCGTACTGCAACTCGACCTGGATCGCGCCCGGGCTGCCCCCGGAGACCATCATCTGCACGCCGAACGCCGCCGGGAACGGTGCCACAGTCACCTCGCACCTCGTGAGCCGTGTGCCCGCCGGCAGCGTGGTGAGCCGCAGCGGGCCACCGCAACGGTGCGCCTGGTCGAGCCGCAGCGCGTCGGCCACGGCGAACAGGTCCCGCTCGTCCGGGCCGCTGCCGCTGGCCCGCGCGTACACCCCGGGGGCGGGTTGCCAGTGTCGCAGCCACGCCAGCACGCCGTAGGGCCCCTCGGCGTGCGACACCGACCCGTCGTAGACGCCGTCCTTCACCAACTCCGGCACCAGGGCCGGCAGGCCCTGGGCGCGCAGGGGCAGGGCGTCCGCGGAGGCGGCCAGTTCCAGGGTGACGGCGCGCCCGTCGATGTCGAGCCGCGCCATCTCCACGCCGCTCTGCACCGACCAGGAGATGTATCGGGGGCCGTCCGGGGCGAACCCGAAGTGCAGCACGTCCGGGTCCGCGCCGACCAGGTCGGGTCGGGCGGCCGCACCCGCTACGCCGTCGAGCCGGGGCGGCGTCACGGCCTGCACCGCGTCACCCGGCAGGCCCAGCCCTGGAATGACGACGTCCAGGCCGGAGCCGGAGAGGTTCACCGGGCCGAGGGCCACACCCGCGCCGAGTACGACCACCCCCAGCACCGTGGCAGCGGTGGTGCGGCGGCGGCGGCGGATCCGGGCCCGGCCCCGGGACACCGCGACGGCCAGCAGCCGATCGGTGTCCACGGTGCCCTCGGCGTGCTCGCGCAGCGTCTGGTCGATCCGCTGGTCGAGGTCTGTCACGGTCGGCTCCCGTTCGTGGCCGGGGCACCGCAGCGCTCCCGGAGGTTGGCGAGCGCCCGCATCGCGTGGGTGCGGACGGTGACCGGTGAGCAGTCCAGGATCTGGGCGATGGTCTGGTCGTCGAGGTCCTCGTAGTAACGCAGCACCAGCACCGCCCGCTGACGGTCGGGCAGGCCGAGGATCAGCCGCCACATCTCGTCCCGATCGGCCGCCTCGCCGCCGAGGTCGCCACGGTGCGCCCGCTCGGCGAAGGACCCGACGACCAGCTCGCGACTCGATCGTCGGCGCCACCAGGAGTTGTTGGCGTTGACGAGCATGCGACGCACGTACACGTCGGGCCGGTCGGCGCGGGCGATCCTGCGCCACCGCACGTACGCCTGGGACAGCACCTCCTGGGTGAGGTCCTCGGCCCGGTGTTCGTCACCGGTCAGCAGCCGGGCGAGCCGGACCAGCGCCGGTCCCCGGCTGCTGACGTACTCCTCGAAGGTCACACCCTGCAGACGCCCTGGGTGCCCCGTGGCGTTTACCCGCTCAACGGTGCGAGTGGTCGCGGAAACCGCGACGGGCCTTGCGACCCAGGTAGCCGGCGGTGACCAGATGCTCCAGCAGCGGCGCGGGCGCGAAGCCCGGCTCGCGCAACTCCAGGTACAGCTCGCGCTGGATCGCCAGCGCGACGTCCAGCCCGACCACGTCGAGCAGCTCGAACGGGCCCATCGGGTAGCCACAGCCCAGCTTCATGGCGTGGTCGATGTCGTCGGCCGTCGAGTAGCTGGCCTCCAGCATCTTCACCGCGTCGTTGAGGTAGGGGAAGAGCAGCGCGTTGACGATGAACCCGGACCGGTCCTCGCAGACCACACCGGTCTTGCCGAGCGTGGCGCAGACGGCGCGGGCGGTGGCGGTGGCCTCCGGGGAGGTGCGGATCGTGCGGACCACCTCGACCAGGGGCATGACCGGCGCCGGGTTGAAGAAGTGCAGCCCCACCACGTCGGCCGGTCGGTGGCTGGCCATCGCCACGTCGATCACCGGCAGCGAGGAGGTCGTGGTGGCCAACACCACGCCCGGCTTGCAGATCTCGTCGAGGCTCGCGAAGAGCGCCTTCTTCACGCTCAACTCCTCGACGACCGCCTCGACCACCAGGTCGACGTCGGCGAGGTGGTCGAGCGCCGCCGACCAGCTGATCCGGCCGAGCGCGGCGTCCCGGTCGGCCTCGGCGAGCCTGCCGCGCACCACGCCCTCGTTCAGCGAGGTCCGCACCGCCTCGCGGAGCGTCGCGGACTTCTCCAGGCCACGGGCCACCGACACGACCTCGTAGCCGGCCTTCGCGAAGACCTCGATGATCCCGGTGGCCATCGTTCCGGAGCCGACAATGCCCACCTTCGCGATGGCGCGCGCGCCGTCGGCGAGCGCCGACTCCGTGGCCGGCGGCGTCGCCTCATCCGGTACGACCACCGGCGAGCCGGGCCGTTCGTAGGTGTAGAAGCCCCGACCGGACTTCCGGCCGAGCAGCCCCGCGGTCACCATCTGCTTGAGCAGCGGCACCGGGGCGTGCCGGCGGTCCCGCCCGCCGCGCCGGTACATGGTGTCCAGGATCTCGTACGCGGTGTCCAGGCCGATCAGGTCCATCAACGCGAGCGGGCCCATCGGCAGGCCGCAGCCGAGCTTCATCGCGGCGTCGATGTCCTCCCGGGCGGCGTAGTGCGACTCGACCATGGCGACCGCGTGGTTGAGGTAGCCGAAGAGCAGCGCGTTGGCGATGAAGCCGGCCCGGTCGTTGATGGTGACGTCGACCTTGCCGAGGCGGGTGCAGAGCGCCTCGACGTCGGCGACCACCTCGGGTGCGGTGACGACCGTGCGGACCACCTCGACAAGCTTCATCACCGGCGCGGGGTTGAAGAAGTGGATGCCGATCACCTGGTTGGGCCGGGTGGTGGCCACCGAGATCTCGGTGACGCTCAGCGACGAGGTGTTGGTGGCGAGGATGGCCTGCGGCCGGCAGACCCGGTCCAGCTCCGCGAAGATCCGCTGCTTGAGGTCCAGGTGCTCGGGCACCGCCTCGATGACCAGGTCGACGGAGTGCAGCGCGTCCAGCCCGACCGCGAAGTGCACCCGCTCGTGCAGGGCGTCGCGGTCCGCCACGGCGAGCTTGCCCTTGGCGACCGCCCGGTCGGTGGAGCGGGTCAGGGTGGCTCGGCCGCGATCCAGCGCCGGCTCGGAGATCTCGACCGCCACCACGTCGATACCGTTGCGGGCGAAGACCTCGACGATGCCGGCACCCATGGTGCCCAGCCCCACCACGCCCACGGTGCTGAACTCGCGCGCCACGATCGGCCTCCCCAGACACTCCGCACGGCCCCTGAACGGCCGCTAAGGCTATGCGCGCGAGTCTGCCACGCGACGCATGGTTGTCGAGACGCCGTGGCCTATTTCACCGCGGCGACGTGACGCGACCCTACGCGGCGGGACCGGTGGTCAGGGCCAGCAGTTCCGCGACGAACTCCGCCGGGCGCTCCAGGTGCGGGCTGTGCCCGCACCCGGGCAACACCACCTCGTGGTACGTGCCGCCGGCCGCCGCGTACCGCTCCAGCACCGACCGGGTCTGGCCGATCATCGGCTGCGGCGGGCAGACCTCCTCGCCGGGCCAGCCGGGCACGAGACCCAACGAACCCAGGTACCCCAGGTCGAACAGCGAGGTGTCCGAGACGATGACGTCGGCGTCGCCGCGTACCCAGGTGATCGGAGGCTTCGCGGCGACGGCCACCAGCTCGTCGGCGAGCCGGAAGTGGGTCGGCGCGAGCGCGTTGAGCACCCCGCGCGTGCCCGGGGCGGTGCCCGGCCAGTTCTCCGACGGCTCCGCCGTGCCCGGGTAGTTGTCGTCCCCGGTGGCGGTGGAGAGCACGGTGTCCAGCAGCAGGTCCTCGTCGTCGCCCAGCGCGGCGGGATCGGCCACATAGGTGGCTCGCAGGACGGCGCGTGGGCTGGCCGGAGTGTCCGCGCTCCGGTCGCCGGCGGCGAGCAGGGCGACGAAGTCCGGATTTGCCGTGCCGGCGCCGGTGCCGGCGAAGTCGGGGGTGGTCGGCGTGCCGGTCAGGTCGCGGGTGCCACCGAAGCCGTACGGGGAGACCGGCGCCGCGAGCAACAACGCGCCCACCCGGTGTGGGTTGTCGACGAGCAGTCGCATCGCCACTCCCCCACCGAGGGAGTGACCGACCACCACCGGGCGGGTGTCGCCGGCACCGAAGAGCGTCGGGTCGTCCAGCAGGGCGGCCACGTCGTCGGCGAAGTCCCGCAGGCCGCGGGTGGCGTCCACCGGGGCCGTCGCGGAGTCGCCGTACCCCCGCAGGTCGGGGGCGACCACCCGCAGCGTCGGCGGCAGCCGCCGGACCAGCGGCTCCCAGAACAGCGCGGACGAGCAGTTGCCGTGGATCAGCAGCACCGGGGTGCCGTCCGGCGGGCCGGCCACCCGGACCGCCTGGGTGATGCCGTTGGCCGTCACGATCCGCTGCTCGGTTTCCATCCGCGGCATGCTGCCACGCCCGCCGGGGCCGGTCCAGGTGCCGAGGAGCCACCCCGGGTGCGGCCCAGGTGTGGGCCGCACCCGGGTCTCCGGTCAGCGCCGGGCGCCCGGCTGCGTGGCCAACGGCAGCGGAAGGGTCGGTCGGACGTCCCGCCGGGACGGCCCGAAGCTGAGCCCCACCGGGTCGGTGTGTGCCACCCCCGGGTCGAACAGGCGCAGCTCGGTACGGCCGAGTCGGATCACGTCGCCGTCGGAGAGCCGCTCCACCTCGGTTATCCGGCGGTCGTTGAGCCAGGTGCCGTTCGTCGAGCCAAGGTCCCGCAGCGACGGGCCCTCCGGGGCCAACCACACCTCCGCGTGGCGGCGGCTCAGATGCGGGTCGCTGATGACGACGTGACCGGTCGGCGCACGGCCGACCACCTGCGGTTGGACTCGAAGTCGGAAGCTCGCTCCGCGCATCGGCCCACCCGCCACCGTCAACAGCGGCATAAGTTCCGGAAGTTCCTCCATGGACACTCAGCCCTCCACCCCACACCGTCACTCCGCGCGTCAGCCTGCCACCAGACGGTAATCATCGATACCGACCGGCCGGTCAGCTCCTCGTCACCTCCCGGCCACCTGCCGTTCGACGGTTCGGGCGGACCGCGCTCGTCACCAACGGCCTGACCTGCCCTGATAAACGACCAGGCGAAGCGGCCCGATGGTGGGCCGGACGGTTACGATCCGGACCTACCGGTGAGTAATCCTCGGGTCTAGACTTCCGCCATGACGGCTGTGCGTGTCCCGGGTCTTCCGATCATCGAGGCGGGTCGGCTCGTCTCCACCAGCCCGGCCACCGGCGCCGAGGCCGGCCGCTTCCCCGTCGCGACCGAGGCCGACGTGCGGCGGGCCGTCGAGGACGCCCGCGCCGCCGGCGGGTGGTGGGCCGGGCTCGGCTTCACCGACCGCCGCGAACGGATGCTGCGGTGGCGTGCCCTGCTGGCCAAACGCATCGAGGAGCTGGCCGAGCTGGTGCACGTCGAGGGTGGCAAGCCGGTCGCCGACGCCATCGTCGAGGTCGTCACCGCGATCGAGCACATCGACTGGGCCGCCCGCAACGCCAACCGCGTGCTCGGCCCGCGCCGGATGCGGTCCCGGCTCATCCTCGCCGAGTTCTCCGCGCACCTCGAATACCAGCCGTACGGCGTGGTCGGCGTGATCGGCCCGTGGAACTATCCGGTCTTCACGCCGATCGGTTCCGCCGCGTACGCGTTGGCCGCCGGCAACGGCGTGGTGCTCAAGCCCAGTGAGTACACGCCCGCCGCCGGCCAGTGGCTGGTGGACAGCTTCGCCGAGGTGGTGCCCGAGCAGCCGGTGTTCGCCGCCGTGCACGGGCTGGGCGACGTTGGTGCCACACTGTGCCACTCCGGGGTCGACAAGCTGGCCTTCACCGGCTCGACCGTCACCGCCCGCAAGGTGATGGCCGCCTGCGCCGAGACGTTGACCCCGGTGCTGATCGAGGGCGGCGGCAAGGACGCCATGATCGTCGACAGCGACGCCGACTTGGACGCCGCCGCCGAGGCATGCGTCTGGGGCGGCATGACCAACGCGGGCCAGACCTGCATCGGCATCGAACGGGTCTACGCCGTCGACTCGGTCTTCGATGCCTTCGTCGACAAGGTGGTCACCCGCGCCGGTCGGCTGACCGTCGGGCCGGAGGGCACCGACCTCGGCCCGATCACCATGCCCCAGCAGATCGACATGATCCGCCGGCACATCGACGCCGCGATCACCTCCGGCGGACGCGCGGTGCTGGGCGGCCCGAGCGCGGTGCAGCCGCCGTACGTCCACCCGACGGTGCTCGTGGACGTCCCGGAGGAGTCGGCCGCCGTTCGCGAGGAGACCTTCGGCCCCACGCTGACCATCAGCCGGGTCCGCGACGCCGACGAGGCCGTCACCCGCGCCAACGCCCTGCCGTACGGCCTGGGAGGTTCGGTCTTCGGCCGGCGGCGCGCGGTGTCCATCGCGCGGCGGCTACGCTCCGGAATGGCCTCGGTCAACTCCACCCTGACCTTCGCCGGCATGTCCACCCTGCCGTTCGGCGGGGTCGGCGACTCCGGCTTCGGGCGGATCCACGGGGAGGACGGGCTGCGCGAGTTCGGCCGGGCCAAGGCGGTCACCCGGCGGCGGGCCCGATCGCTGTTGCCGTCGATGACCTTCGAGCGCACCCCGACCGACGTGGCACGACTGGTCAAGGCCATCAAGCTGATGTACGGGAGATGAGTGTCGGATAACCGATCTCGGCGAAGATCAGCGTATCGGCATGTTTATACGCGGTGTCGACGGCGGTACATTGCGTTAAATGGGCCCCAATCGATTGCGCTACCGCCTTGTCGACAGCGACCAGTCGTGGAGTGCGCGGCGGCGTCGGCACC
The DNA here is from genome assembly GCF_043197875.1 of Micromonospora sp. NPDC048935. NCBI lineage: Bacteria > Bacillati > Actinomycetota > Actinomycetes > Micromonosporales > Micromonosporaceae > Micromonospora > Micromonospora sp. NPDC048935. The sequence continues at coordinate 213,505 of NZ_JBICTZ010000003.1, forward strand.
GCTCGGACTGGTTGGCACGCACCTTTCCCGAGATCGGCGACATGCACGTGGTCGATCTGGGCGGTCGGCTCGGCACCTGGCACCGCGCGACAGTCCGGCCGGCCCGGGTGACGGTCGTCAACCTGGAGCGGCCGCCCGCCGTCGTGCCGGACTGGGCCCACGTCGAGCAGGCCGACGCCTGCAACCTGCCTCCGCGCATCGCCAAGGGTGACTACGACCTGGTCTTCTCCAACTCCGTGCTGGAGCACGTGGGTGGGCACGAACGACGGCTGCGCTTCTCCGCCGCCGCCCGGGCGATGGCCGACCGGCACTGGGTGCAGACGCCCTACCGCTATTTCCCCATCGAGCCACACTGGATCGCGCCCGGGATGCAGTTTCTCCCGGTGCGACTGCGCACCGCGTTGGCCCGGCGTTGGCCGTTGGGGCACAAGCCGACCCGCAGCCACGACGCCGCCATCCACCAGGTGCTCTGGACCGAGCTACTGGACCGTTCGCAGATGCGCCACTACTTCCCCGACTCGACGATGCTTGTCGAGCGGGCGTTCGGCCTGCCCAAGTCGTTGATCGCGGTGCGTAACGCCGGGTGAGCCGATCAGAAGAGCGTCAGTTCGTCCTTCTCGATGCCCCGCAGCCGGTCGTAGTTCACGACCACGCACCGGATGCCCCGGTCGGCGGCGAGCACCCGGGCCTGCGGCTTGATCTCCTGGGCGGCGAAGACCCCGGCCACCGGGCTGAGCAGCGGGTCACGGTTCATCAACTCGAGGTAGCGGGTCAACTGCTCCACACCGTCGATGTCGCCCCGCCGCTTGACCTCGACGGCGACCGCACCGGCGTTGGCGTCCCGGCACAGCAGGTCGACCGGGCCGATCGCCGTCATGTACTCGCGGCGGACCAGCGTGAACCCCTCACCCAACGCACTCGGGTTGGCGGCCAACAACTCCTGTAGGTGCGCCTCCACCCCGTCCTTGCGCAGGCCCGGGTCCACACCCAGTTCGTACGAGGTGTCCTGGAAGATCTCCTCCAGGGTGATCCGCAGCTCCTCGCCGGCCTTGTTGACCACCCGCCACACGCCGGGGGCCTCCTCCAGCCGACATGGCGGGCTCATCCAGTTCAACGGCTTGTAGGCCCGGTCGTCGGCATGGATCGACACCGACCCGTCCGCCTTCACCATCAGCAACCGGGTGGCCGGCGGCAGGTGAGCCGAGAGCCGTCCGACGTAGTCCACCGAGCACTTCGCAATGACCAACCGCACCCGACGAGGGTAGCCGAGGACCGACCGGTCGCCACCGAGCGGCACTGGCGCGTCGATGCGATGCTGAGTTCGTGTTCGAAGTCCTCACCGGCACCGGCCTCGCCGCCTCAGCGGGGTTGAACGCCTACATACCCCTGCTCGCCCTCGGCCTACTCGGTCGCTACACCGACCTGATCGACCTTCCCAGCGGCTGGACCTGGCTCGGCAACGGCTGGGTCATCGTCATCCTGGCCGTGTTGCTCGCCGTGGAGATGGTGGCCGACAAGGTGCCGGTGGTCGACCACGTCAACGACGTGGTGCAGACCCTGGTCCGACCCACCGCCGGCGGCCTGGCCTTCGGCGCCGGCTCCTCGTCGGAGACGGTGACGGTCAGCGACCCGGGGAGCTTCTTCTCGTCCCACCAGTGGGTGCCGGTCGCCACCGGCGTGCTGCTGGCCCTGGGCGTGCACCTGCTCAAGTCCGCGGCCCGTCCGGTCATCAACGCCACCACCGCCGGGTTCGGTGCGCCGGTGGCCAGCACCGCCGAGGACGCCACAAGCGTGGTGGTCTCCCTGGTGGCGATCATCCTGCCGGTGCTGGTGCTGGCGTTCCTGCTCGGCCTGGTGGTCTTCGTCTACTGGTTCCTCCGCCGGCGCTCCGAACGCCGCCGGGAACGCGAGGCGGCCCGCGCCGCCGGCTTCCGCGTCTGATGCTCGATCGCTGGGCGGCGGATCGGCGGTCCGCCATACCGAGGCGGCCCGGGATGACAAAAGCCTAGGATCGGGGCAAAGACCTAGAGGAGGCTGGCATGACCGCAGCGTTGGAGATGCCCCGGGTCCAGGAGTGTGTGGTCGCCGCGTGCGCGTACAACCAGTCGGGTGACTGCCACGCCTTCGCGATCACGATCGGCAGCATGGACCACGCCCACTGCCACACCTTCGTCGAGTCGCCCGTCCGGGGTGGCGTGGACGGCCTGACCGCCCAGGTCGGCGCCTGCCAGCGGGCCGACTGTCGGCACAACGAGCAGTTGGAGTGCCACGCGCCCTCGATCAGGGTCGGCCCGGACAACGACCTGGCCGACTGCATGACCTACGCCGGCCGCTGACCCACCGACAGCAGTCAGGGCAGGTCGTTGGCGCGTCGGATGACAGTCACCAGGTCGTCGATGATGCCGGTGAGGGCGAAGTCCTTCGGGGTGAACACCCGGGCCACACCGGCTGCCCGCAGGGTGTCGGCGTCACCGGCGGGGATGATGCCCCCCACGACCACCGGCAGGTCGTCCCGGCCGGCGGCGCGCAGCCCGTCCAGCACGGCGGGCACGGCGGCCAGATGCGATCCGGAGAGCACGGACAGCCCGACCAGGTCGACGTCCTCCTCGACGGCGGCGGCGACGATCTGCCCCGCGGTCAGCCGGATGCCCTGGTAGACGACCTCGAAGCCGGCGTCGCGGGCGCGTACCGCGATCTGCTCCGCGCCGTTGGAGTGCCCGTCCAGCCCGGGTTTGCCGACCAGCAGCCGCAGCCGGCCGCTGCCCAACTCCCGGGCGGTGGCGGTGACCCGCTCGCGGACGGCGGCCAGGCCCGGGTCGCCACCGCTGCCGGCGGCACCGGCCAGGCCGGTCGGCGCCCGGTACTCGCCGAAGACCTGCCGCAGCGCCCCGGCCCACTCGCCGGTGGTCACACCGACCCGCACGCACTCCAGGGTGGCGGGCATCAGACTGGTGGTGGTCGCGGCGTCCGCACGGAGCCGGGCCAGGGCCGCGTCGACGGCGTCCGCGTCCCGGTCGGCACGCCACCGGTGTACGCCGGCAGCGGCGGCCGCCTCGACCGCGGGGTCCACCCGCTCGACGGCCTGCGCACCGGCGGCGGTCAGCGGGGAGGGCTCGGTCTCGGCGTACCTGTTGACGCCGACGACCACGTCGGCGCCGGACTCCATCCGGCTGCGGCGCTCGGCCAGCGAGGCGACCAACGCGCTCTTGAGATAGCCGGACTCCACGGCGGCGACCACACCACCCGACTCCAGCACCTTGTCCAACTCGACCCGCGCTCCGGTGACGATCTCGTCGACGAGCGCGGTCATCACGTGCGAGCCGGCGAAGAGGTCGGGGTATTCGAGCAGATCCGACTCGTACGCCAGCACCTGCTGCATCCGCAGCGACCACTGCTGGTCCCACGGGCGGGGCAGTCCGAGCGCCTCGTTCCAGGCGGGCAGTTGCACGGCGCGGGCCCGCGCGTCGCGGGACATCGTCACCCCGAGCATCTCCAGCACGATGCGCTGGATGTTGTTCTCCGGCTGCGCCTCGGTGAGACCCAGCGAGTTGACCTGGACGCCGTAGCGGAACCGCCGTTGTCTGGCCTCGGTGACCCCGTACCGGTCCCGGGTGATCTCGTCCCAGAGCACGCCGAACGCGCGCATCTTGGCGATCTCCTCGACGAAGCGCACACCGGCGTTGACGAAGAACGACACCCGCTGCACCACGTCGCCCATCCGCTCGGCCGGGACCTGACCGGAGTCGCGGACCGCGTCGAGCACGGCGACCGCGGTGGCCAGCGCGAAACCGACCTCCTGCACGGGCGTCGCGCCGGCCTCCTGGAGGTGGTACGAGCAGATGTTGACCGGGTTCCACCGGGGCATCTCCCGCAGCGCGTACGCCACCACGTCGGCGGTCAGCCGCAGCGACGCGGCCGGCGGGAAGATGTACGTCCCCCGGGACAGGTACTCCTTGACGATGTCGTTCTGCGTGGTGCCGGCGCAGCGGGTCAGGTCGGCGCCCTGTTCCAACCCCACGGTGCCGTAGAGGGCGAGCATCCACATCGCCGGGGCGTTGATGGTCATCGAGGTGTTCATGTCGGCGAGCGGGAGACCGTCGAAGAGCGCCCGCATGTCGCCGAGGTGGGCCACCGGCACGCCGACCCGGCCGACCTCACCGGCTGCCAGCTCGTGGTCCGGGTCGTACCCGGTCTGGGTGGGCAGGTCGAAGGCGACCGAGAGACCGGTCTGCCCCTTCGCCAGGTTGCGGCGGAAGAGGGCGTTGGTCGCGGTGGCCGACGAGTGGCCGGCGTAGGTGCGCATCACCCACGGCCGGTCCCGCTCCGGCAGCCGCCCCGGATATGCCGTCTCATCCATGGCCGGAGTTTAAGTTACCCCTCGGTAAAACGGGTTGTGGAAAACCACACACGTCCATGTCGGGGTTGTCCGGGTGGCAAACGCCCGAGATGGCGCGCACCGCCACACCCCGGGGCACCGGGCCGGCCTGGTCAGGCGCACACTTGGCGACATGGATGACGAGCTGGCCATCTCCGTGCGGGGGCTGCGCAAGGCGTACGGCGACAACGTCGCGGTGGCGGGCGTGGACCTCGACGTCCACCGCGGTGAGGTGTTCGCGTTGCTCGGCCCGAACGGCGCCGGCAAGACCACCACGGTGGAGATCCTGGAGGGTTACCGACGCCGCGACGCCGGCGAGGTCACCGTGCTCGGCACCGACCCGGCGCACCCGGACGCCGACTGGCGCTCCCGCGTCGGCATCGTGCTCCAGGGCACTGGCGAGTTCGACGAGCTGACCGTGGCCGAGGTGATCCGGCACTTCTCCGGCTTCTATCCGGACGCGGACGACCCGGACAAGGTGATCGAGCGCGTCGGGCTGGCCGACAAGGCGACGGCCCGTACGCACAGCCTCTCCGGTGGGCAGCGGCGTCGCCTGGACGTGGCGCTGGGCATCATCGGTCGCCCCGAGCTGCTCTTCCTCGACGAGCCGACCACCGGTTTCGACCCGGAGGCCCGCCGCGAGTTCTGGGAGCTGATCCGCGACCTCGCCGCCGCCGGCACCACCATCGTGTTGACCACCCACTACCTGGACGAGGCGGAGGCGCTCGCCGACCGGGTCGGCGTGATCGCCGGCGGCCGGCTTGTCGCGGTGGCCGCCCCCAACGAGCTGGGCAACCGGCAGGAGGCCCTGGCGACGGTTTCCTGGCGTACCCCGGACGGGGTGCTGGAGAGCACGCAGAGCGCGACGCCGACGGCCCTCGTGGCCGATCTGGCCGCGCGCCACGGCGGCGAGGTTCCGGGGCTCACGGTGACCCGGCCGACCCTGGAGGACGTCTACCTCACCATGATCGGACACGCGCGATGACGACCACGACGAAGCCGGCGACGCCGGTCGCCGCGACCCGCAGCCGTCGGCCCGGTGCCGGCGCGCTCGCCCTGCGCCAGGGCCGGCTGGAGATCACCCAGTTCCTGCGCAGCCGGGAGTCCGTGGTCTTCACGATGGGTTTCCCCATCATCATGATCCTGATCTTCGCGTCGATCTTCGATGGCACGATCGGCGGCGGGGTCAAGTTCACGCAATACTTCATCACCGGCATGATCGCGACCGGCCTGATGACGGTGAGCTTCCAGAACCTCGGCATCTGGATCCCGATCGAACGGGACCGGGGCGTGCTCAAGCGCTACCGGGGCACCCCGATGCCCAAGTGGGTCTGGTTCGCCGGCAAGGTGATCATGGTGGTGGCGATCGGCATCGCCGAGACCGCGCTGCTGCTGGCCGTCGCGGTGGCGCTGTTCGACCTCGACCTGCCGGGCACCGCCGGCAAGTGGTTGACCTTCGGTTGGGTCGCCGTGCTCGGGGTGACCGCCTGCACGCTGTGCGGCATCGCCATCTCGTCGCTGGCCCGCACCGCCCGCAGCGGCTCGGCGGTGGTCACTCCGGTCGCCCTGGTGCTCCAGTTCATCTCCGGGGTGTTCTTCGTCTTCACCGACCTGCCCACCTGGATGCAGCAGGTCGCGGCGCTGTTCCCGCTCAAGTGGATGTGCCAGGGCCTGCGATCGGTCTTCCTGCCGGAGAGCTTCGGCGCCCAGGAGCCGGGAGGCTCGTTCGAGCTGGGGCGGGTCGCCCTGGTGCTGGCCCTGTGGTGCGTGATCGGTGTGGTGCTCTGCCTGACCACCTTCCGCTGGACCACCAAGCGCGACGGCTGACCTGCCGACCGGGGCGGGCGCCCGCCCCGGTCGCCACGGTTCAGTACGTGTAGAAACCCTTGCCGGTCTTGCGGCCCAGGTCACCGGCGGTGACCATCCGCTGGAGCAGCTCCGGCGGGAAGAACTTCTCGTCGGCCGTGTCGGCGTAGATGTTCTTCATGGCGTGCAGCAGCACGTCCACGCCGGTCAGGTCGATGGTGGCCAGCGGGCCCATCGCGTGCCCGAAGCCCAGGCGGCAGGCCGTGTCCAGGTCCTCGGCGGACACCACACCGGACTCCACCAGCTTGGCCGCCTCCGCGACCAGCACGGTGATCAGCCGGGTCGTGACGAAGCCGGCGGTGTCCCGGTTGACCACCACCACCGTCTTGCCGACCTCCTCGGCGAAGGCCCGTGCGGTGGCCAGCGTGGCGTCGCTCGTCTTGTAACCGCGGACCAGCTCGCAGAGCTGCATCATCGGCACCGGGGAGAAGAAGTGGGTGCCGACCACCGCCTCCGGCCGCTCGGTCACCGCGGCGATCTGGGTGACCGGAATGGCCGAGGTGTTGGTGGCGAGCACCGCGTCGGCCTTGCAGATCTTGTCGAGGGCGCGGAACACCTCGTGCTTGATCTCCAGCCGCTCGAAGACGGCCTCGACCACGATGTCCGCGTCCGCCGCCGCTTCCAGGTCGGTGGTCGGGGTGATCCGGGCCAGCGTCGACTCGACCTCGGACGCCTCGATCTTGCCCTTCTCGGCGAACTTCTCCAGTGACTTCCGGATGCCGCCGAGCCCTCGGGTGGTGGCCGCGTCGTCCAGGTCGCGCAGCGTCACCTGCCAGCCCGCCTGCGCCGCCACCTGGGCGATGCCGGAGCCCATCAACCCGGCCCCGACGACCGCGAGTCGACCCGCCATCTACTTCTCCCTCGCTGCGATTGAGTGCCTGCCTGCACCCTAGTCGGCGAGCCTGAACGATGGCTAAGCCCGGTGGGCGTCAGATCTCCAGCGACGGCTCCTCCGGCGTGGTGCCCCGCTCCACCGCCACCCCGAGCGCCCGCAGGTCGGCCACGAAGTCCGGATAGCCCCGGTCGACGTGATGCACGTGCGAGACCTCGGTGACCCCCTGCGCACACAACCCGGCGATGATCAGCCCGGCACCGGCCCGGATGTCGGTCGCCTGGACCGGGGCACCGGAGAGCCGGCCCCGCCCACGGACCACCGCGTGGTGCCCGTCGGTCTTGATGTCCGCGCCGAGCCGCATCATCTCGTTGGCGAACATGAACCGGCCGTCGAAGATGTTCTCGGTGATCAGGGAGGCGCCGTCGCTGACCGCGGCCAGCCCGATCGCCATCGGCAGCAGGTCGGTGGCGAAGCCTGGATACGGCAACGTCACCACGTCCACCGCCCGGGGCCGGTCGTCCATCCGTACCCGGAAGCCGTCCCCCCGGGTCTCCACCAGGCCGCCGGCCGCGACCACCTTGTCCAGCGCGACCTCCAGGTACGCCGGATCCAGCCCGGTCACCGTCACGTCGCCCCGGGTCATCGCCGCCCCGAACGCCCAGGTGCCGGCGACGATCCGGTCCCCCACCGTGGCGTGCCGGACGGGGTGCAGACCCGGCGCTCCGGTGATCCGCAGGGTGGACGTGCCCGCGCCGGAGATCCGGGCGCCCATCTGGTTGAGCATCGTGCAGATGTCGACGATCTCCGGCTCCCGGGCCGCGTTGTCGATCATCGTGACGCCCTGGGCCAGCACCGCCGCCATCACCAGGTTCTCGGTCGCGCCAACGCTGGGAAAGTCCAGCACGATCTCCGCCCCACGCAGCCCGTGCGGAGCGGAGGCGATGACGAAGCCGTGTTCACCGGAGATCTCCGCGCCCATCCGGGTCAGCCCGGAGATGTGCATGTCCAGCCCCCGTGACCCGATGGCGTCGCCGCCGGGATGGGCCACCCGCACGAACCCCCGGCGGGCCAGCAGCGGGCCGAGCACACAGATCGACGCGCGCAACCGGCGGACCAGGTCGTAGTCGGCGTCCGCGCCGGGCTGCTCGGGCACGTCGATGGTCACCGAACGGGACCGGGCCACGCCGCCGCGGGCGACCATCGGGTCGACCGGGTCGTCCGCGTCGAACCGGACGTCGCAGCCCAGCCGACGCAGCACCTCACCCATGATCGCGATGTCGGTGATCCGGGGAACGTTCGTGATCACGCTGCGGCCCGGGGCGAGCAGCGCCGCCGCCATCAACTTCAGTGCCGAGTTCTTGGCACCGACCACGTGCACGGTGCCGGCCAGCCGGACGTCACCGTGGACCCGAATGACGTCGACGTCGTTGACCGCCGGGTCGCCCGCGTCGCCGGGGCCCACCACCACCGGCCAACTGGGGGCGCTGTCCGGCCGCGCCGGGATCGTCAGGTCGGGAATCCGTAGGCTGTGCGTCATGGCCGTCCACCTCACGCGCATCTACACCAAGGCCGGCGATGCCGGCATGACCAGGCTGAGCAACAACGAGCAGGTGCCGAAGACCGATCCACGGATCGCCGCGTACGCGGATGTCGACGAGTGCAACGCGGCGATCGGCGTCGCGCTCGCCCTGGGCGGGCTCGACCAGGAACTGCGGGCCGTGCTGGGGTCGGTGCAGAACGACCTGTTCGACGTCGGCGCCGACCTGTCCACCCCTGTCGAACCGGAGCCGAAGTACCCGCCGCTGCGGGTCACCGAGGAGTACGTCGAGCGCCTGGAGGGCTGGTGCGACGAGTACAACGCACGCCTGAGCAAGCTCGACTCCTTCATCCTCCCCGGCGGCACCGCGGGCGCGGCGCTGCTACACGTCGCGCGGACCACCGCCCGGCGTGCCGAACGGGCAGCGTGGGCGCTGGTCAGCCACGATCCGGAACGAACCAGCACGCTCCCGGCAAAGTATCTCAACCGGCTCTCCGATCTGCTCTTTATCCTGTCAAGAACGGCAAATCCGGCGGGAGACGTGCTATGGGTGCCGGGCGGCAAGCGCTAGACCGTAGGCGCACCGCGCCCCGTCGAGGTGCGGGTTCCCAATCTGCCCGCCCCCACGCGTAGCCAGCGCCGACTCCTCGCCGAGCAGGCCGCTCCTCGGCCCGAGCCTCAGTGGGCCAGCCCGACCACCACTCCTCGCCCGCAGCCTCGGTGGGCCAGGCGGGCCTTGGCGGGCCTGGGCGGGCCTGGCGAGCCTCGGCGGGCCTCGGCGGGCCTTGATCAACTCCGGTTTCATGATGTCGGGGTGTTTCAGCTACCAGGACACCCCGACATCAAGAAAACCGAGTCGATCAACCAGCCCCGACAGCCGGGAGGGCGGGACTCGGCTGCATCGGCAACGGCAGGTGTTGAGAAACCGCGCCAGACCGACGCACAGCGACAAGAACGGGTTTCCGGGGGAGCCCGCCCGGCGCAGGGATCAAGCCTGACCGCCCGGAGCCGGGTGGGTTCCCCCGGAAACCCCAAGCACAACTCAGGCAACCCCAAGCACAGCTCAGGCAGCCGGCCAATCCTGGGAGGCCATACGCGGCGAGACCGCCCCCGGAGGGGCGGCCTCGAGCCAAGACAGGAAACCGGTCACGGTCGACCGCGCCATGGCGATCTCCACCGGTGCGTGGTGACTGGTACAGCGGAGGATCACCCAGTCGGCCGGCATGGAGAGCCGTTCCTGACCCTCCGGCAGTCGGCGGCGCTCGACCGCCAGCCCCTTGCGGGAGAGAACCCGCTTGGGCCGGATCGCGAAGCTGAACATCCTGTACCACCGCAGCTCGTCACCGGCGAACCGGCCGAAGCCGGGCGACCAGCCACGGCCGTCGAGCATGGTGGTGACTCGGACGCTGAGCCGGATGATGCCACCGCTGCGGGTGACGAGTGCTCGTCGGACGAAGAGGGTGAGAAGCGCGCCGAGGATGACGACAACGCCGATCCCGATTCCTTCGACGATGTCCATCCCCGGTGTGGCTCAGCGGCTCTGCGCGGAGACCGGGGTTGCGCTCTCGGCCAGCACGATGACGCCGTCGGCGCTCACCGAGAGGAAGCCGCCGGCCACCTCGTAGGAGACCTGCTCACCGCCGGCGAGCTTGATGCGGACCTGACCGGGCTCCGCGAGCTGGCCGAGCAGCGGCGCGTGTCCCGGCAGGACACCGAGCTCGCCTTCGGTCGTCCGGGCGACGAGCATCTCGGCGTCACCGGACCAGACCTTCTCCTCGACGGCGACGAGCTCGACGTGAAGCTGCTTTGCCACGCTGTCTCCTTGCTGCGGCGACGGATTGTCGAAAGTCTAGCCTGACGCGCGGGCGCTCCCAACGCGGGTGGCGAGAACCGCGTCACGACTACTTGGTCTTGTTGACGAAGTCCGGATGCTCCAGCAGGAAGGGATCGAGCTGCTCGCTGTGCAGGGCGGTGAAGAAGTCCGCAACTTCCGGCTGGAACTGCTCGCCGAGATAGGCGCCTCTGCTGTTCGTGAGTCCACCACCGGCAAGCTTGATCATTTGGATGGTGTTGGGGCGGATGTCCTTCAGGGCGAGCCCGAAGTCGACAACGCTGCTCCCCCGACCGTTGAAGATCAGCGACTGGCCGGCGGCACGGAGCACCTTGTCCAACTTGAGCGGGTTGGCCACGACGTCGGCGCTGAACGCCTGGCCGACCATGGCCTTGACGAACTGCTGCTGGTGGCGCTGCCGGCCGTAGTCGGAGTCCGGGACGCCGTTCTTCGGGTAGCGCTGCCGGACATAGTCGAGGGCCTGCCACCCGCTGAGGTGTTGGTTGCCCTTCTTGTAGACCGCCTGCGGGCCGACGTAGCCCTCGCCGTAGGTCTTGCCCGGCCGCGGCTTACCGTCGGGCTGCTTGTGCTCGGACTTGACGTCGCGCTCGATGTACATGTCGACGCCGCCCATGGCGTCGACGATCTTCTGGAAGCCGGAGAAGTTGATGATGGCGCCGGCGTCGAACCGCTTGATGCCCGTCACGTTCTGCACGGTGGTGGCCAGCAGCTCGAAGCCGCGGGCCGCGTCGGGGTTTCCTCCCGGCACCTGGCTGCCGAACGACATCGCAGCGTTGATCTTCGTGGTCTCGCCGGGGAAGTCGGCTCTCTTGAACGCCGGGATCGGCACGTAGAGGTCGCGCGGCAGAGAGAACAGGTAGGCCCGGTCCATCGACGCCGGCACGTGCAACACCATGATCGAGTCGGCCAGCGGCGCGGCCGTCGGCGTACGCGGGTCGATGCCGACGAGCAGGATGTTGAGGGGGCCCTTGATGTCGCTCTTCTTCGGCTGGGCGCCGGCGGCCTGGTCGCCGAAGAGGTCCGCCTTGCCGACCGCGCCCTCGTAGCGGGCCATCAGGACCTCCGCGCCGACAAGCACCGCACCGCTGAGCACGACCAGCACGGTGCCGAACACGGTGCAGAGCCTGGCCCAGCGCGGGACGCCCCGCCAGACGGACGACTTGCGGCCACGCTTGCCGGCCTTACCCACGAGCAGCTCCGTTCGTTACGCCCACACGAGGGAAGACGGGCGCACCTCGTCGAAAGGTTCGAAGATCAAACGCTCGTTCGGGTGAGCGTGCGGATCGACCGTATCTCGGGTGCACGGAACGAACGACCCCGAGTAACGGACCGCGACGATGGTAAGGCGCGAAGGTGAACAAAAGACTGCCCCGGCATTGCCGGGGCAGTCTTTTTGTTACGGGTCGAATCGGGGCTTGTCAGCCCTTCATCAGCTCCTCAGCCTTGCGCTCCAGGTCCTCGAGACCGCCGCACATGAAGAACGCCTGCTCGGGGAAGTGATCGTACTCACCCTCGCTGATCTTCCGGAACGCCTCGATGGTCTCCTTGATCGGGACCGTCGAGCCCGGTACGCCGGTGAACTGCTCCGCCGCGTAGGTGTTCTGCGAGAGGAAGCGCTCGATCCGCCGGGCCCGCGCCACGGTGATCTTGTCTTCCTCGGAGAGCTCCTCGATACCGAGGATGGCGATGATGTCCTGCAGGTCGCGGTAGCGCTGCAGGATCCGCTTCACCTCGGTGGCGACCTGGAAGTGCTCGTTGCCGACGAACTCCGGGGCGAGGATCCGGGACGAGGACGCCAGCGGGTCCACGGCCGGGTAGATGCCCTTGTCGGAGATCGACCGCTCCAGGTTGGTGGTCGCGTCCAGGTGGGCGAACGTGGTGGCCGGGGCGGGGTCGGTGTAGTCGTCCGCCGGCACGTAGATCGCCTGCATGGAGGTGATGGCCTGGCCCCGGACGGAGGTGATCCGCTCCTGGAGCTCGCCCATCTCGTCGGCCAGGGTCGGCTGGTAACCCACGGCGCTCGGCATACGGCCGAGCAGGGTGGACACCTCGGAACCGGCCTGCGTGAAGCGGAAGATGTTGTCGATGAAGAGCAGCACCTCCTGCTTCTTCACGTCCCGGAAGTACTCCGCCATGGTCAGCGCGGAGAGCGCCACCCGCAGCCGGGTGCCCGGCGGCTCGTCCATCTGGCCGTAGACAAGCGCGGTCTTGTCGATGACGCCGGACTCGGTCATCTCGGCGATGAGGTCGTTGCCCTCACGGGTGCGCTCACCCACGCCGGCGAACACCGAGGTACCACCGAAGTTGCGGGCAACCCGGGTGATCATCTCCTGGATGAGCACCGTCTTGCCCACGCCCGCGCCGCCGAACAGGCCGATCTTGCCGCCCTTGACGTACGGGGCGAGCAGGTCGATGACCTTGATGCCGGTCTCCAGCATCTCGGTCTTCGGCTCCAGGTCCGCGAAGGCCGGGGCCTTGCGGTGGATGCCCCACCGGTCGTCGGCCTCGAACGTTTCGCCCTCGGTGAGGTTGAGCACCTCGCCGATCGCGTTGAACACCTTGCCCTTGACCGCGTCGCCCACCGGCACCGTGATCGGCTCGCCGCGGTCGCGCACCTCGGCGCCACGGACCAGGCCGTCGGTCGGCTGCATCGAGATGGCACGGACCAGGTTGTCACCCAGGTGCTGGGCGACCTCCAGGGTCAGCGTCTTCTCACCGCCGGACAGGTTCACCGTGACGTTGAGGGCGTTGAACAGGGGCGGCATGGCGTCGCGCGGGAACTCGGCGTCGACGACCGGGCCGATGACCCGGACCACGCGACCCGTGGCCGTCTTGGTCTCTACTGGTGCAGTCATCACACTTCACTTCCCGACGCGGCCAGCGCGTTGGCGCCGCCGACGATCTCGCTGATCTCCTGGGTGATCCCGGCCTGGCGAGCCGAGTTCATCTCGCGCGTGTACTTCTCGATCATCTCTTCGGCGTTGTCGGTGGCGCTCTTCATCGCCCGCCGCCGTGCCGCCGACTCACTCGCCGCCGACTCGATCAACGCCGCGTAGATCCGCGTGTTGATGTACCTCGGCAGGAGCGCGTCGAGCAGCGCCTCCGCCTCCGGCTCGAACTCGTACGCCGGCAGCAACCCCTCGGAGCGCGGCCGGTCCTCCACCTGCATCGGACCAATGATCTTGGTAACCGGGTTCTGCGTCATCAGCGAGTGGAACTCGGTGTAGACGATGTGCAACTCGTCGACGCCGAGCACCCCGTCCGCTCCGGCGCTGCCGTCGGCGTCGTCCGCACCGGCCGTGAACGCCTTGATCAGCGTCTCACCGACGGTACGGGCGTCCTCGAACGACGGCTGCTCGCTGAAGCCGGTCCAGTTCGCCTCGATCGGCCGGTTGCGGAACCGGTAGAACCCGACGCCCTTACGCCCGATCACGTAGAGCACCGGCTCCTTGCCGTCCGCCTTGAGCCGCGCGATCAGCGACTCCGCCATCCTGATCGCGTTGGAGCTGTAGCCGCCGGCCAGACCACGGTCACTGGTGACCAACAGGACGCCCGCCCGCCGCACCCGCTCGCGCGGGGTGAGCAGCGGGTGGTCGATCCGAGCGTTGGACGCCAGCGCCGTGAGCACACCGGTGATGGCCTGGGCGTACGGCAGGGACGCCTGCACCCGGGCCTGAGCCTTGGCGATCCGGCTCGTCGCCACGAGCTCCATCGCCTTGGTGATCTTCTTCATCGACTTCGCCGAGCGGATCCGTTGACGAAGAACGCGTACCTGGGCGGCCATCAGATCAGCTCTCGGCCGGGCGGTCGGTCGCGCTGTCGCGGAAGCGGGTCACCGTCTCGCGGTTCTCGTCGCCCTCAAGCGGTGCGGCCGGCGCGTCGTTGACCTTGCGCTCGTCGTCCTTGTTGAGGAAGACCTGCTTGAACTCGGTGATCGCGGCGTCCAGGGAGCCGACGATGTCGTCGCCCCACTGGTTGTCGGCGATCCCGGCCAGCACGCCCTGGTGCTTGTGCCGCAGGTACTGGAGGAACTCCGCCTCGAAGCGACGGACCTCGCCCACCGGGATGTCGTCCAGCTTGCCCTCGACACCGGCCCAGACCGAGACGACCTCCTGCTCGACCGGGAACGGCGAGTAGTTCGGCTGCTTGAGCAGCTCGACGAGGCGTACACCGCGGTCGAGCTGGGCCCGGGAGGCCCGGTCCAGGTCGGAGGCGAAGGCGGCGAACGCCTCCAGCTCGCGGTACTGGGCGAGGTTGAGCCGCAGCGAACCGGCGACCTTGCGCATCGGCTTCACCTGCGCGGCGCCACCGACCCGGGAGACCGAGGTGCCGACGTTGATCGCCGGACGAACGCCCTGGTTGAACAGGTCGGTCTCCAGGAAGATCTGGCCGTCGGTGATCGAGATGACGTTGGTCGGGATGAAGGCCGAGATGTCGTTGGCCTTCGTCTCGATGATCGGCAGACCGGTCATCGAGCCGCCACCCAGCTCGTCGGAGAGCTTCGCGCAGCGCTCCAGCAGGCGGGAGTGCAGGTAGAAGACGTCACCCGGGTACGCCTCACGGCCCGGCGGGCGACGCAGCAGCAGCGACACGGCCCGGTACGCCTCGGCCTGCTTGCTCAGGTCGTCGAAGACGATCAGGACGTGCTTGCCGCCGTACATCCAGTGCTGCCCGATGGACGAGCCGGTGTACGGGGCCAGGTACTTGAAGCCGGCCGGGTCGGACGCCGGGGAGGCCACGATGGTCGTGTACTCCATCGCGCCGGCCTCTTCCAGCTGGCCCTTGATCGAGGCGATCGTGGAGGCCTTCTGACCGATGGCGACGTAGATGCAGCGGACCTGCTTCTTCGGGTCGCCGGTGCGCCAGTTGTCCCGCTGGTTGAGGATCGCGTCCAGGGCGACAGTGGTCTTACCGGTCTTCCGGTCACCGATGATCAGCTGCCGCTGGCCCCGACCGATCGGGGTCATCGCGTCGATGGCCTTGATGCCGGTCTGTAGCGGCTCGAACACCGACTGGCGGGACATCACGTTCGGAGCCTGCAGCTCCAGCTCGCGGAAGCCCTCGTTGGCGATGTCGCCGAGCCCGTCGATCGGCTTGCCGAGCGCGTCGACCACGCGGCCGAGGAAGGCGTCGCCGACCGGAACGGAGAGAACCCGCTCGGTGCGCTTGACGCGCTGCCCCTCCTCCAGCTTGGCGGAGTCACCGAGAACGACGACACCGATCTCCCGGACGTCGAGGTTCAACGCCACGCCGAGCGTGCCGTCCTCGAACTCCAGGAGCTCGTTGGTCATGGTCGAGGGCAGGCCCTCGACGTGGGCGATACCGTCGCCGGTGTCGGCGACGGTGCCGACCTCCTCGCGGGAGACGTCGGACGAGTAGGAAGAGACGTAGCGCTCCAGGGCGCCGCGGATCTCCTCCGTCGAGATGGTCAGCTCGGCCATCCTCTGCTTCCTTAAAATTCAGGGGCCCGGGATACCTAGTACCGACCGGTCCGAATGGCGTCTGTCATTCCGGGCGCTGAGCGGTCCAGCCACCCCAAAGCTGGGCGGCGAGGCCGCTCAGCTACTGGGCGGCGAAGCCACCGCATTGCTGGGCGGCGGGCCGCTCAGCGCTTCGCGAGCGCGTTGCGGGTCTCGTTGAGGCGACGCAGGATGGTGCCGTCGTACAGGTCGGAGCCGACCCGAACGCTCACTCCACCCAGGACGTGGGGGTCCACCGTCTGCTTGACGGAGACCTCTCGACCGTATATCGCGCTGAGGCTCGCACCCAGCCGGCGCTCGTCCTCGTCACTCAACGGGGCCGCGACTGTCACGTACGCCACCTGCCGGTCACGTCGCTCGGCGGCGAGCTCCACCAGCCGGGTGAGCGCGCCGGTGAAGGAGCGCCCTCCGTACCCGCCGAGTGCGACCTCGACGAGGCGGACGGTGACCGGACGGGCCTTGTCGGCGAGCAGCTCGCGGGCCAGGGTGGCCCGCTGCTCGACCGGGGCGACCGGGTCGGCGAGCGTGTTGCCCAACGCCGACTGACCGGCCACGACCTGACCGAAGCGGAACAGCTCGTCCTCGACCTCGCCCAGCTCGCCGGCCTTGTCGGCGCTGGCGAGCAGCGCCTCCACGCCGAGGCGCTCGGCGCCGTCGAGCAGCTCCGATGGTGCCGACCACCGGCCGGCGACGAGCGACACGAGCAGGTCGAGTGCGTCCGCGCCGATCCGCCCGCCCAGCATGTCGCCGAGCAGGGCACCGCGGTCCTCGCCGGACCGGGACGGCTCGGAGAGCGCCCGACGCAGCCGCGGCTCACGCCGCAGCAGGGTCGCCACGGAGAGGATGGCGTCGGCGGTGGAGGTCACCGCCGACGGCTCCGCGCCGCGGACGTACGCGTCGAGGCGCTCGGCCGCGACCTTGTACGACTCCCGGCTGGCGGCCTGCATCAGCGGGCCCCCGTGCTCTCGAGGCCGCTCAGGAACCGGTCGACGGTGCCCTTGCGTCGCGCCTCGTCGGCCAGCGACTCGCCAACGATCTTGCTGGCCAGGTCCACCGCGATGGTGCCGACCTCGGCGCGCAGCTCGCGCACGATGGTGGCCCGCTCGGCGGCGAGTGCGTCCTTGCCCGCCTGGATGACCCGGTCGGACTCTTCCCGCGCCTTGGCGAGGATGTCCTGTCGGATCCCCTCGGCGTCGGCCCGCGCGTCGTCACGGATCTTGGCGGCGTCGGTCCGGGCCTCAGCGAGCTGGGCACGGTACTGCTCGAGCAGCTGGTTCGCCTCGGCCTGGGCGGCCTCGGCGCGCTTGATGCCGCCCTCGATCGCGTCAACCCGGGCCTGGAACGTCTGCTCCATGCGGGGGAAGACGAACTTCATCAGCACGAAGCAGAGCACGGCGAAGGCAACCGAACCGACGATCAGCTCCTGCCAGAGCGGGACGATCGGGTTGTGGGCCGTCTCACCACCCTCGGCGGCAAGGAAGTGCATGGGAAACCTCCCGGTCAGAGGGGCTGGATCAGCCGGCGGTGCCGGACCAGACGAAGCCGAACGCCACACCCAGCAGCGCGAGGGCCTCGATGACGGCGAAGCCGATCCAGACGTACGGCAGGGTCATCCGGGACGACTCCGGCTGGCGGGCGGTCGACTGGATGTAGGCGGCGAAGACCAGGCCGACGCCGATGCCCGGGCCGATAGCCGCGAGGCCGTAGCCGATGGCGGCGGTGCTGCCGGTTACTTCGGCGAGAACGCTAGCGTCCATTGGTGGTTCCTCCTGGTAATCACGCGTGACTGTCACGCGGGACGACAACGGTTGGTGCGAGGTGGATCAGTGCCCGTCGGCGAGCGAGCCCTGCACGTAGCTCGCGGACAGCACCGTGAAGACGTATGCCTGTAGGACGATGACCAGGAACTCGAGGAAGGTGAGCGCCACGGTCATCACCCAGGACAGCACCGACACCGGCGCCAGCCAGGCGTTCGCCTGGATCATCGCGAACCCGCCGAGCGTGAAGACCAGCAGGATCATGTGACCCGCGAACATGTTCGCGAAGAGACGGACGGCCAGGGTGAACGGCCGGAAGAGGAAGGTCGAGGCGAACTCGATCGGAATCAGGATCGGCAGGATGTACCACGGAGCCGGCGGGATCATTGCCGACTTGAAGTACTTGAAGAAGCCGTGCTTGCGGATGCCGATCCAGATGAACATCACGTAGCTGATGGCGGTGAGGATCACCGGGAACGCGATGTGCGAGTTCGGAGAGATCTGGAACACCGGCACGATCGCGAACAGGTTCGTCACCAGGATGAAGCAGAACAGGGTAGTGAAGTACGGAGCGAACCGCACACCCGCGTGCCCGATCATGTCGACCGCGATGTTGTTCCGCACGAAACCGTAGATCGACTCGGCGAGCCACTGCTTCTTGGTCGGCACGAGCTGCGGCTTCCGGTACGTCGCCAGGAAGAAGATGATCAGGACGCCGACCGCGATCCAGACCATCGCCGTGATCTTGGTGAACCAGTACGATTCGTGCGCGCCCCAGGGCAGGATGCTGGGCAGGTAAAAGTCTTCCACGCTGGGTGGGAATACCGCCTGGCCCGCTGCCAGAACGTTCGCCTGTCCGAACACCGCGTCCCTTCCTAAGTAGGCGTGCCGAGTCGGCGGACGACCAGGATGATGCCCCCGGTCATGCCGAGCACGACGCCGATCCCGGTGGCGATGCCGCCGGTCTCGAGCCACTGGTCGACCAGCCAGCCGACGAAACCCCACACGAGCATGCCTCCGATGAGGTAGCTGAGCGCAGTCCAACCCTGACCGGCGCCGGACGGAATGTCGTCCGGTTCGCCGGCGGGACGGGGGGTTTGGTCACCAGCCATGACGGGGCGAACGATATCAGCCGGGAAGACGAGGCTGTGCCTCACCCCCCGCACAACCGTCGTTGTGTGGGCACTTCGTGGGCTCCGTCGTCTGTGGGCACGGTACTCCCCTTCCGCCCGTCGCAAAATGACCGGAGGCCGACACGTTGCCACGCGTCCGACAGGTGGGACGGCCGGGTCGTGGCCAGGTCAGTCCCGCGGTCGGCGAGCGTGCACCGTGGTCAGCCACCAGATGTGCACCGCCGTCCACACTGCCACCCCGGCGACGATACCGAGGCAGAGCGGGATCAATCCGGCCCAACCGGCCGAGGCCACCGCCACCATCACCACACCCAGAAGGGTGAACTTCACCGCGTACAGGCCCAGCCCCAGCGGCAGCAGCAACTGTGGGTTGATCTGGTCGGCCCAGGCCAGCACCACTGTCGTGAGGGTGTAGCTGAGCACCGTCACGCCCACGCCGGCCGCCGCGCCGAGCGCGGCCGTCGCGCCGTCGGTCACCCCGCCCACCACCGCGGCGACCACCGCCAACGCCGCCGACGCGCCCAACAGGACCGGCAGGTGCCGCAGCCGCCACCGCCGGTCGGTCTCGGGCGCGACCACCCCGGGCTCAGCCACGGGGGTACGCCGGAAACGCCGCGACCAGCTCGGCCACCTCGGCCCCGATCCGGGTCAACTCGTCGGCGCCGCCCGGTGCTCCGGGATCGGCGCGTACCGCGCGGGTGATGAGGGTGGCCACCTGCCGCAGCTCCCCCTCCCGCATGCCCTGGGTGGTCACGCTCGGGGTGCCCACCCGCAGGCCGGAGGCCACCATCGGCGGCTGCGGGTCGTACGGGATGGCGTTCTTGTTCAGGGTGATCGACGCGGCGTCGCAGCGTCGCTCGGCCTCCGCGCCGGTCACCCCCACCTCCCGTAGGTCGATCAGGGCGAGATGGGTGTCGGTGCCACCGGAGACGGGGCGCATCCCCTCGTCGGCCAGCCCGGCCGCGAGCGCCTGGGCGTTGCTGACCACCTGCCGGGCGTACGTCTGGAACTCGGGCTGGGCGGCCTCGCGCAACGCGACCGCCTTGGCCGCGACGGCGTGCATCAGCGGGCCGCCCTGGGTGAACGGGAAGACCGCCTTGTCGATCCGCTGGGCCAGCGACTCACGGCAGAGGATCATGCCGCCGCGCGGGCCGCGCAACACCTTGTGGGTGGTCGCGCAGACGACGTCCGCGTACGGCACCGGGGACGGGATCGCCCGGCCGGCGACCAGGCCGATGAAGTGCGCGGCGTCCACCATCAGGTACGCCCCGACCTCGTCGGCGATCTCCCGGAACCGGGCGAAGTCGATCAGACGGGGGTACGCGGTCGCGCCACAGATGATCAGCTTGGGGCGGTGCGTCCGCGCCAGATCCCGTACCTCGTCGTAGTCGATCAGTTCGGTGTCCGGGCGGACCGGGTAACCGACCGGGTGGAACCACTTGCCGGAGAAGTTCACCCGGCTGCCGTGGGTGAGGTGCCCACCGTGCGGCAGGTCCATCGCCAGCACCGTGTCCCCCGGCTGCACCAGCGCGGCGTACGCGGCCAGGTTGGCGCTCGCCCCGGAGTGCGGCTGGAGGTTGGCGTGCTCGGCACCGAAGAGCTCCTTGGCCCGGGCGATGCCGATCTCCTCGGCCCGGTCCACCTCGGCGCAACCGCCGTAGTAGCGCCGGCCCGGATAGCCCTCGGCGTACTTGTTGGTGAGCGTCGAACCGAGCGCGGCAAGCACCGCCGGCGAGGTCAGGTTTTCGCTGGCGATGAGCTGCAGGCCACCCCGCAACCGGTCCAGCTCGCCGAGGACCACCCCGGCGATCTCCGGGTCGGTGGCCCTGAGCTGGGCGAAATCCGGCCCCCAGAAGGTGCTCGTCTCGGTCTCCACAGCGAACGAGTCTAGGGGGCCGCACACTGGGACCTGTGAGATGCCTGGTCACCGGAGCCACCGGATACATCGGCGGGCGGTTGACGCCGCTGCTGCTCGCCGACGGTCACACCGTGCGGTGCCTGGCCCGCAAGGCGGTCCGGCTGCGCGATGTGCCCTGGGCCTCGGCGGCCGAGATCGTCGAGGGGGACCTGAGCCGGCCGGACACGTTGCCCGCCGCCTTCGCCGACGTGGACGTCGCGTACTTCCTGGTGCACTCGCTCGGCCGGCCCGACTTCGAGGCGGCCGACCGGGCGGCGGCGACGAACTTCGCGGCGGCGGCCCGCGCGGCCGGCGTACGCCGAATCGTCTATCTGGGTGGTCCGGAGCCGGCGTCCGACGCGGAGGTCCCCTCCCCGCACCTGCGGTCCCGCGCCGAGGTGGGCCGGATCCTGCTGGTCAGCGGTGTGCCCACGGCGGTGCTCCGGGCCGCGGTGATCATCGGGTCCGGCTCGGCGTCGTTCGAGATGCTGCGCTACCTCACCGAGCGGCTGCCCGCCATGGTCACCCCCCGCTGGGTGCGCAACCGGATCCAACCCATCGCGGTCCGCGACGTGCTGCGCTACCTGGCCGGCTGCGTCGACCTGCCGCCGGAGGTCAACCGGGGCTTCGACATCGGCGGACCGGACGTGCTGACCTTCCGCGAGATGATGCAGCGCTACGCCCGGGTGGCCGGGCTGCGCCGGCGGATCATCGTGCCGGTCCGCCCGCTCACCCCGTCGCTGTCCGCACACTGGGTCGGCCTGATCACCCCGGTGCCGAACGCGATCGCCCGGCCCCTGGTGGAGAGCCTGATCCACGAGGCGGTAGCCCACGAACACGACATCGTCCGGTACGTTCCCGACCCGCCCGGCGGGCTGACCGGCTTCGACGACGCGGTGGCGCTGGCGCTCGCCAAGGTCCGGGACGCCCAGGTGGAGACCCGCTGGTCGACCGCGAGCGGCCCGGACGCGCCGGCCGAGCCACTGCCCAGCGACCCGGGCTGGTCCGGCGGCACCGCCTACACCGACGTCCGGGAACGAACTGTGGACGCGCCGGCCGCCGCGCTCTGGCGGGTCATCGAGGGGGTCGGCGGCGAACACGGCTGGTACTCGTTCCCACTCGCCTGGTCGGTGCGCGGCTGGCTGGACCGCCTGGTCGGCGGGGTCGGGCTGCGGCGCGGCCGACGGGACCCGCACCGCCTCCAGGTCGGTGAGGCGCTGGACTTCTGGCGGGTCGAGGAGATCGTCCCCGGCGAGCTGCTGCGCCTCCGCGCCGAGATGCGGCTGCCCGGACGGGCCTGGCTGGAGATGCGGGCGCTGCCGGCCGAGGGTGGCCGCAGCCGCTACCAGCAACGCGCGGTCTTCCTGCCCCGCGGCCTGGCCGGACACGCCTACTGGGGCTCGGTGGCGCCCTTCCACGCGCTGGTCTTCGGGGGGATGGCCCGCAACATAGCCCGCAACGCCGAACAAACTCCCTGATCGGCAGTCGGGTCGGGTTGGTCCCTGTCGCGCGGCGAAGGGGCACGGCAGACCACCCCCACCCCTGCCCCCTTTGCTCTGCACCCCGATATGCGCCGGTCACGTAACGTAGCCGTCGCATCCGCGGGTGCAGAGCAAAGGGAACGGTGGAGGTTGGTCCCTGTCGCCTCTTACGTACGGTTCGCTGTCGAGTCAGTTGCCGGTGCGGGCTTTGGTTACCTGGTAGGCCGTGCGTTCGCTGGGGGGTACGAAGTCGCGGATCGGTTGGTCGCGCAGGGCGGTGGCGAGCACCTCGCCGACCGCGTCCACCATTCGCGCCTGGACGGCCTGCCCGACCGCGTCCCGGGGGTCGTCCGGGTTCGCCGCCATCGAGGCGACCGCGAGCTGCGGTGTGAACGCCACGACCGTCTCCGTCTCGTACCGTTCCGAACTGCCGGTCTTGCCCGCCACCGGTCGGCCGAGCCGCGCCCGTAGACCGGGTGCGGTGGCACCGTCGCAGCGCCCGTACATCGACTGGTCGCCGACCGGACAGCGGGCCGCGTCGGTGGCGGCCCGCGCCACGTCGGCGTCGAGCACCTGTCGGCAGTCCGGCTTGGCGGCGTCGACCGGCCGGCCGCCCGAATCGGTGATCGACACCACCGGCAGCGGCGCGCACCGGATCCCCTCGGCCGCCACCGTGGCGTACGCGGTGGCCAGGTCCAGCGGCGTGGTCGCGGCGACGCCCAGGGTGAACGGGCCCCAGTCCTTCGCGCCGTAGCGGGCCAGCCGGGCGTCGGCGTCGGCCCGGAGCACGATGCCGAGTCGCTCGGCCATCTCCACCACCCGGTCGGCGCCGACCTTCTCGGTGAGCCAGGCGAAGTACGTGTTCACCGACCGGCCGAACGCGCTCCACATGGTGCGGGGGCCGTCCATCGCCGACGGGCTGGCGTTCGTCGGACACCAGTGGCCGTCACAGCTCGCCTCCCCGGTCACTGGGAAACGGGTGAGCAACTGGGTGGGGGCCACGAAGTCGGTCGACAGCGGCAGGCCCGCCTCCAGTGCGGCCAGCATGGTGAAGAGCTTGAACGTCGAACCGCCCTGGTACCCCTCGATCGCACCGCCGCCGGCGATCAACTGGTTGACCGTGTTCGGGCGGTTCTTCTGCCCGACCGGGTTGTCCCGCACGCTGTAGGCGCGGTTCACCGACATGGCCAGCACCCGCCCGGTGCCCGGTTGCACCACAGCGGTCGGCACCGTCTCGGCATCGGTCGGCTGGTAGATCTTCTGCACCTGCTCGGTGGTGGCCCGCTGCACCCCGGGGTCCAGCGACGACACGATGGAGAAGCCGCCCCGGCGCAGCGCCCGCTGCCGCTCGTCGGCCGTCGCCCCGAACGCGGACTGGCTGCTCCACCATCGGGTGAACCAGTCGCAGAAGAACCCCCAGTCGTTGTGCGTCTCGGGCACCGCCGTGCAGTCGTTCGGGGTCTCGCTGGGCCGTAGCTGCAATGGCTCGGCCCGCGCCGCCGCCGCCGCGTCCGCCGGCACCTGCCCGGACTCCACCAGCCGCTCCAACACGTACTGCCGCCGCGCCAGCGCGCTGTCGGCGTCGCCGTTAATCGGGTCGTCGCTGTCGGGCGAGCGGACCAGGCCGGCCAGCAGTGCCGCCTGGGCCAGGGTCAGCTCGGCGGGAGACCGGGAGAAGTAGCGCTTGCTGGCCGCCGCGATGCCGTACGCCCCGGCGCCGAAGTAGGCGATGTTGAGGTAGCGGGTGAGGATCTCCTCCTTGTCGAGTTCGCGTTCCAACGCGAGCGCGTACCGCATCTCCTGGAGTTTGCGGGCGGTGGTGACCTCGGTGGCCGCCACGCGCTGCGCCTCGGTCAGCCGGGGGTCGCTGCTGAGCACGTTGCGGACGTACTGCATGGTCAGCGTGGAAGCGCCCTGCCGGGTCTGACCGTCGCGCCGGTTGACGGTGAACGCGCGTACCACGCCTCGCAGGTCCACACCGCTGTGCTGGTAGAACCGGACGTCCTCGGCGGCCACGATCGCCTGGCGCATCACCGGGGCCACCTCGTGCAGCGGCACGTCCACCCGGTCCTCCTGGTAGAAGGAGGTGATCAGGGTGGTGCCGTCGTTGGCGTAGAGGTTGGAACGCTGGGCGGTGGGCGGCGTGCGGAGCGTGTTCGGCAGTTCCGAGTACGGCGTGGACAGGGCGCTGAAGCCGATCCCGAACACCAGCGCCGCCGGCAGGGCGGCCGCGGCCAGCACCAACCCGGCGAGTACGCCGGCGATCACCACGGTCAGCAGTTTGTTGAGATGGGCCCGGATCATCAGCTCTCCCCGCAGGAGCCGGTCACGCTAGGACCCGTTCAGAATGACCCGCAACGCCCCTTTCGCCCCGGGTTTTCCCCAAACCCGGAGGAAACTCGCACCGCGCTCAGGGCAGCAGCGCGCCGGCCAGCGGGTGAACCGTCTCCTCGATCTCGTCGGCGACCCGGCTGAAGCACTGGTCACCACGACCCCACGGGTCGTCCAGATCGTCTGTCGGCAGCGCCGAGGCGCCCACCCGGGCGTCGTGAGCCGCGGCCACCAGGGCCACACCCCGGGCATACACGGCCTCCGGGGTCGCCTCGCCCGGCGGCAGCGCGGCGGCGTCCACCGCGGCCAGCAGCCGACCGAACTCACCCAGGACGAACGTGCGGGCCGCCGCGTCCGGTCGCAGCGCCACCACGTACTCCTGCTGGTCGGCCGTGGCGGTCAGGACCAGGTCGGCGGCGTCGATGTGGTCCGAGCGCAGCTTGCGCGCGGCGAACCCCTCCACGTCCCCACCACGGCCGGTGACCTGCCGGGCCGCCGGCGGGTTCATCTCCTCACCCGCGTGCCAACCACCCGTGCCGGCGCTGTGGCTGTGCACCAGCTCGTCGGCCTGGGTCGGGTCCTGCGCGCGCCGGGTCAACCGCTCCCGCACCGCGAGGGCGAGCAGCCGTTCCGCCATCGGGGAGCGGCAGATGTTGCCCATGCAGACGTGCAGGACCGTGAACGGGGGCACTCAGACCCCCCGGACGTCGACGAGGTCCGGCACCACGTCGCGCAGTTTCTCCAGCGGGATCGCCCCGGCCCGCAGCAGTTGCGGCACCTCGCCGGTCAGATCCACGATCGTGCTGGGCACCGGGTCCGGGCACGGCCCGGCCTCCAGGTAGGCCCGCACCGAGTAGCTGAGCTGGTCCCGTGCTTCCTCGGCGGTCACCGCGGCGGGCTGACCGGTCTTGTTGGCCGACGAGACCGCCATCGGGCCGGTCTCGCGCAGCACCTCGAGGGCCACCGGGTGCAGCGGCATCCGCACCGCCACCGTGCCCGTCTTGTCACCCAGGTCCCACTGCAGGCTCGGCGAGTGCTCGACCACGATCGTCAGCGCACCCGGCCAGAACGCCTCCACCAGGTCCCGTGCGGCGGTGGGCAGCGAGAAGACCAGCCCGTCCAGGGTGTGCCGCGAGCCGATCAGCACCGGCGGCGGCATCTGCCGATCCCGGCCCTTGGCATCCAGCAGGGCCTTGACCGCGTACGGGGTGAAGGCGTCGGCGCCGATCCCGTAGACGGTGTCGGTGGGGAGGACGACAAGCTCGCCGTTCTTGACCGCCTCGATCGCCGCGGCGATGCCGCGGTCCCGATCGGCGGGCGACCGGCAGTCGTAGAGCATCACGAGGAGTCAGTCTGCCACGCCGCCCCGGCCGGGGCGTGCTGGCCGTCCGCCCGTCGGGACGCGGTGGCGTAACGGGGGCGTCCGGTGAGGTCCAGATGCTCCGCGACGGCGGTGAATCCACAGTCCTCGGCCAGCAGGCCGGGGACCGCCGCGCCGTGGGTGTCGTCGTGCTCGACCCCGAAGACGCCGCCCGCGCGCAGCAGCACCGCCGCCCGGCCGACGACCGGACGGATCACCGTCAGGCCGTCCGCGCCGCCGAAGACCGCCTCGGCGGGGTCGTGCCCGGCCACCTCCGGCGGGACCACCACGTCGTCGGGCACGTACGGCGGGTTGCAGAGCAGCACGTCCACCGAGCCCACCAGCGCCGCCAGCAGGTCCGGGGCGGTCACGTCGGCCTCGACCACCTCGATCGGCCGGTCCCCCGCCCCGGCCCGCTCCGCCGCGTTGCGCCGCAGCCAGACCAGCGCCTGCGGGGACCGTTCCACCGCGATCACCCGCGCCCCCGGCACCTCCTGTGCCACCGCCAGCGCGATCGCGCCCGAGCCGCTACAGAGGTCGACCACCACCGGGTCGACCCGCCCCCGGGCCTGCTCGATGCCCCAGCCGGCCAGCAACTCGGTCTCCGGCCGGGGCACGAAGACACCCGGGCCGACCGCCAGGTCGAGGTGCCGGAACCCGGCCCGCCCGGTCAGGTGCTGCAACGGCTCGCGCGCGGCACGCCGACGCGTCAGGCCGTCGAGCCGCGCCACCTGCTCGCCGCTGAGGTCGTCGGCGAGCGCCAGCCGACCACGGGGCACCCCCAGCACGTACGCCGCAAGCACCTCGGCCTCCACCCGGGCCGAGCCGACCCCGGCGGCGGCGAGGGCACGGGCCGCTCGGGCCACCGCGGCCGACGGGCGGACGGGGCCTGTCCCTTCGGGGGGGTGTTGCGGCAGAGTGGTCACGCGATAATCATGATGCGTCGCGGGCGGCGCGACCAACGGGTGCGCGGACGGCGCACACGACAGGAGGTTGGCGGGTGGGCTGGCTCGACCGGGTCGATGACCAGGTTGATGCCCTCACGCGCGCCCGCGCGTTGCAGGAGGCCAGCCGCTCCGCGGAGTCGTACGTGCTGCTGGAGCGTGTGATCCGCAGCACCACCGACCCGGCGGCTCGGGCGGACGCGATGGTGCAGCGCCTCTCCGCGCTGATCAATCTCGGTCGGACGGCGGAGTTCACCCGGGCCATCGAGGAGGCGTCGGCGGCCGTCCGTGATCTCGCCGAGCCGTACCTGCACGGGCACCTCAACGCACTCGCCGCCCTCGCCGCACACCACCAGGGCGCACTGGACCGCTGCGTCACGCACCTCGTCCGAGCCGCCCGGGCGCTGGGGGCCGTCGAGGACCCGGACCGGGACACCGCGTGGGGCTGGCACGACCTGGCGATGGCGTACAGCTACCTCAGCTTCCACGGGTACGCCCTGGGGGCCATCGAGCGGGCCCGGCAGCTCGGGCTCACCGCCGGGATCCCCGAGGAGACGTTCGCCGCACCGGGCATCCGACTGCGCAACGCCGTGGCACTCGACCACAACGGCGACAGCGACGGCTGCCTGCGGGTGCTCCGGGACGTGGCCGCCGACCTGGCCCGCTTCGTGCACTCCGGGCGGGCCGGCCGGCTACGCCCGAGCAGCCTCGCCGCGTACGGCTACGCGGCGGCCCGGCAGGCCGCGCTCGGCGACCAACTGGAGACCGACCGGAAGACCGAACCGGCCCGCCTGATCAGCCACGGCGGGGACAGCGCCCGCGCCCGCGACATGCGTCAGCTCGGGCAGGTGTGCCTCGCCGTCGCCGACGGGCGTCCGATCGAGGCGGTCACCCGGCTGGACACCATCCACGTGTCGAACGAGACGCTCGGGGCGGCCGAGCCGGCCCGTCTGCGCAGCATCGCGCTGGCCTGTGCCGGGGACCACCCGGCGGCGCACCGGGCCGACCGGCTGGCGTTCCGGCTCGCCGCCCAGCGCAACGACCGGCTGCGTGACGTCTACATCGACGGCATCGCCGCCCGGATCGACCACGAGGAGATGCGCCGCGAGGCGGCACGGTTCGAGGGCGAGGCGTTGACCGACCCGCTCACCGGGCTGCCCAACCGACGCCGGCTGGAGCGCTACATCACCGCGGTGGTCAGGCGGGGCGAGCGGGTGGTGATCGGCGTCTGCGATCTCGACGGCTTCAAGGCGGTCAACACCCGTCACGGGCACCACTCCGGTGACCTGGTGCTCCAACGCATCTCCGGGGTGATCAACCGGGTGATGCGCCGGGGTGACTTCGTGGCCCGCTACGGCGGTGACGAGTTCGTGGTCGTCCTGCCGGACACCGGCATGACCGAGGCCGCCGAGGTGGCCCGCCGGATCGAGGCCGCCGTCCGACTCGAAGACTGGGAGTCGCTGGTGCCGGGGACCCCGGTCGGGGTGAGCATCGGCTTCGCGGAGGTCTCCGGCGGCGGGCTGCGGGACGCGCTCAGCGTCGCCTTCGAGCAGGCCGACCGGGAGATGCTCCGCGCCAAGTCCCGCCCACGCGCGAGCTGATCGCCCGCACGCCCGCGGCGGCGCGTCCGGCCGGATGGCCGCCGGGTGCGGTCAGCGGCGGGTCAGTTCGGTGTCGCCGGCCAGCCGGGCCGCGCGGTCGGCCTCGGCGAGCGCGTCCAGCACCCCGTCCAGGTCGCCGGCGAGCGCCAGATCCAGGTTGTACGCCGTGTAGCCGATCCGGTGGTCGCTGATCCGGTTCTGCGGGAAGTTGTAGGTGCGGATCCGCTCCGAACGGTCCACGGTACGCACCTGCGCCTTGCGGGCGTCCGAGGCGGCGGCGTCGGCCTGCTCCTGGGCGGCGGCGAGCAGCCGGGCCCGTAGGATCCGCATCGCCTGCTCCCGGTTCTGCAACTGGGACTTCTCGTTCTGACAGGAGACGACGATGCCGGTCGGCAGGTGGGTGATCCGCACCGCCGAGTCCGTGGTGTTCACCGACTGGCCACCCGGGCCGGACGACCGGAACACGTCGATACGCAGGTCGTTGGCGTCGATGGTGACGTCGACGTCCTCGGCCTCGGGCAGCACCAGCACGCCGGCGGCGCTGGTGTGGATGCGGCCCTGCGACTCGGTGACCGGGACGCGCTGCACCCGGTGCACGCCGCCCTCCCACTTGAGCCGCGACCAGACGCCGTTGCCGCCCTCCGGCACACCCTTGGTCTTGATCGACAGCGAGACGTCCTTGACCCCACCGAGGTCGGAGTCCTGTGCGTCGATCACCTCGGTGACCCAGCCGTGCCGCTCGGCGTAGCGCGTGTACATCCGCAGCAGGTCAGCGGCGAAGAGCGCCGACTCCTCACCACCCTCACCGGCCTTGATCTCGACGATCACGTCCTTGGCGTCGTGCGGGTCACGCGGGATGAGCAGCTCGGCGAGGCGCTCCTCCAGCATCGGCAGGGACGCCGCGATCGCCTCGGTCTCGGCCGCGAAGGACGGGTCCTCGGCGGCCAGCTCACGGGCCGCGGCCAGGTCGGCGCGGGCCTGCTCCAGCTCACCGGCGGCCTTGTGCAGCGGCACCAGCTCCGCGTAGCGGCGACCCACCCGGCGAGCGGTGGCCTGATCGGCGTGGATGGCCGGATCGGCCAACCGCTTCTCCAGCTCCGCGTACTCGTCGAGGAGGCCGGCCAGACGCTCGCTGCTCATGCTGCGGATGCTCCTTCGACGGTGCGATGCCGGCATGGTCGGGCCGAAGGCCGGCCGCCGGGTGCGTAACAGGGCACAACGCGGACGGCGCCCGCGCCCGGTGGGAAACCGGACGCGGGCGCCGAACGAGGAGTTACTTGGCCTTCTTGGCCTGAACCTTGGCGTACTTCTGCTGGAACTTCGCGACCCGGCCGGCGGTGTCGAGAACGCGCTGCTTACCGGTGTAGAACGGGTGGCAGGCGCTGCAGGTCTCGACGTGGATCGCCCCGCCCTTGGCGGTGCTGCGGGTCGTGAACGTGTTGCCACAGGAGCAGCTGACCTCGGTGGTCACGTACTCCGGGTGGATGTTTGCCTTCATCTCGCCTCGGTCCTCTCGTTGGTGGTCGCCGGGTCGCCGTCATCACTCGTCGCGCCGTACACGACGGGCTCGGGCGTGAACCGGAACCGGTGGCCGATTGACAAGTGTGCCATGGGCCTGAGCCGACCCGGTAATCGGGCCGCACACCTCGTCCGGGATCGTCAACACGTGCTCCCCCCACCGCATTCCCGCCGCCCGACGGGGCATTCGCCCACCCGGCGGGCCGCCGCCACGTGACCCACCGGGGGTACGCGCAATCCCGTACCTCGGTCTGCGCCTGCGTGCCGGCGGCGCCCTCTGAGGGCCGCCTCTCGGGTACGACGAAGGGGCACGGCCGCGCTGGCCGTGCCCCTTCGTCGTCGGTCATCCGGGACCTGTTACTCCCCCGGCGTCGACTTCGCGATCTGCATCAGGAACTCGATGTTGGTGCGGGACTGCTTGAGTCGGTCCAGCAGGAGATCCATCGCCGCCTGCGAGTCCAGCGAGTGCAGCACCTTCCGGAGCTTGTGGATGATGGCCAGCTCCTCGGGTGCGAGCAGGACCTCTTCCTTACGCGTACCGGACGGGTTGATGTCGATGGCCGGGAAGGTCCGCTTGTCGGCGATCTTCCGGTCCAGCTTCAGCTCCGCGTTGCCGGTGCCCTTGAACTCCTCGAAGATGACCGTGTCCGCCATGGACCCGGTCTCCACGAGCGCGGTGGCGATGATGGTCAGCGACCCGCCGTTCTCGATGTTGCGGGCCGCGCCGAGGAAACGCTTCGGCGGGTAGAGCGCCGTGGAGTCGATACCACCCGACATGATCCGGCCGCTGGCCGGAGCCGCCAGATTGTACGAGCGACCGAGCCGGGTCACCGAGTCGAGCAGCACGACCACGTCGTGGCCAAGCTCGACCAGGCGCTTGGCCCGCTCGATGGCCAGCTCGGCCACGGTGGTGTGGTCCTGCGGCGGACGGTCGAACGTGGCCGCGATGACCTCGCCCTTGATCGACCGCTGCATGTCGGTGACCTCTTCGGGCCGCTCGTCCACAAGCACCACCATGAGGTGGCACTCCGGGTTGTTGCGGGTGATCGCGTTCGCGATCGCCTGCAGCACCATCGTCTTACCCGCCTTCGGCGGCGACTGGATGAGTGCCCGCTGGCCCTTGCCGATCGGCATGACCAGGTCGATGACCCGGGTGGTGAGGATGTGCGGCTCGGTCTCCAGGCGCAGGCGCTCCTGCGGGTAGAGCGGAGTGAGCTTGTAGAACTCCGGCCGGCGCCGCGCCTCCTCCGGCTCCATCCCGTTGATGGTGTCCAGCCGCATCAGCGGGTTGTACTTGTCGCGCCGCTGGTCGCCGCTGTTGCCGCCCTCGCGGGCCGCCCGCACCGCACCGGTGATCGCGTCACCGCGGCGCAGGCCGTACTTCTTGATCTGGGACATCGAGACGTACACGTCGTTCGGGCCGGCCAGGTAGCCGGTGGTCCGGACGAAGGCGTAGTTGTCGAGCACGTCGATGATGCCGGCCACCGGGACGAGCACATCGTCCTCGCTGACCTGCGGCTCGCGGCCGCCGGTGTCGGTGCCGGTCTCGGTGCGCTCGCCGCGCCCGCGGCGACGGTCCCGGAAGCGGCTGCGCCGGCCACGCCGGCCGCCGCCCTCGCCGTCATCGTCGTCGCTGTCCCGCTCGACACGCTGACCACGGTCGTTGCGGTCGTTGCGGTCAGCGCGGTCGTTGCGCTCCGGACGGTCGTTGCGCTCGGCACGCTCGCCCCGGTCGGAACGCTCAGCGCGGTCGTTGCGCTCGCCCCGATCGGCACGGTCGCCCCGGTCGTTGCGCTCGGCACGGTCGGCGCGCTCGCCCCGGTCGGCACGCTCGCCCCGATCGGCACGGTCGCCCCGGTCGGGACGCTCGGCGCGGTCGGGACGCTCGGTGCGCTCGGCGCGCTCCGGACGCTCGGCCCGGTCCCGGCGATTCTCGCCGCGGTCGGTCCGCTCGCCGGTGCCAGCCTCTTCGGTACGCGCCTCTTCGGTGCGGGCCTCGGCCGGACGTGCCTCAGCGGGACGCGCCTCGGTCGGACGGGTCTCGGTCGGACGGGTCTCCGCTGCCGCGGTCCGGCTCCGCCGGGTGCGAGTGCGGCCTTCGGTCTCGGCGGCCGGCTCGGCGGGCGCCGGCTCGGCGCCACGCCCTTCGGCTGCCGGCCGGTCGGCGGTCTCCCGCACCTCGGCACGCACCCCCTCGCGGGTCGGGGCGGCCGCGGCCGCGACCTCGGCCCGCGGTCGAGGGGTCCCGGCGGCGTTGCCGCCCTGCCGCTCGGAGATCGCGGCGATCAGCTCGCCCTTGCGCATGCGAGCCGTGCCGGAGATGCCGAGCGACGCAGCCAGGCTCTGCAGCTCTGGCAGCAGCATCGCCGACAGACCGGTGCCGCTACGCCGCCGACGGGCGGGAGCGGCGGCGGTGGCATCGCCAGCGACGTTGGAAACATCCGACGTCACGTCGGTGGTGTCGCTCAATGGATTCCTTCCCTCGATAAAGGCCGGGACTGCCCGGAGTCGGAGCTCAGGTGGCCGGGCGGCCTCGGTGCACCCGCCTCGCAAGGACGCGTCGCGGGAGTCTGTGACACAGCAGCCGGTCGGTATCCCGACTCACCAACGTCGGTGAGCAGGTCTCGCCGTCTGCGGCGACCTGTGGAATCTGCGGTGCGGCGTGGGCCTTTGGCAGGGGTGTGACGGGCTGACCGCCGAGTAGCTTCGGGGGTGCGCCGCCTCGCAGGAGATCGCGTGCTTCGCGGCTGTGCTAGGTCTAGAGCGTAATCAACTCTTCCGACCTGCGGCAACAGGGTCCCGCTCGGCGTGTCCCAGTCTACCCCGAGCCACCCGCGCACCGCTGACGTCTATCGGTAACTGCCAAATCTGCCAGTCTGTTCCCACCGGGAAGCCCGCCGGAGGCTCGCCGAACGCCAGCACGGTGGGGCCGGCACCACTCACCACAGCCGCCACATCCGCCGCTCGCAACGCTCTGACCAGGGAAGATGTGCCTGGCATCCCGGGTGCGCGATAGTCCTGGTGGAGCCGGTCGACGGTCGCCGGCAGCAACAGGGTCGGGTCGGCGGTGAGCGCGTGCACCAGCAGCGCCGCCCGCCCCGCGGTCAACGCGGCGTCCTGATGCGGCACGGTGGCCGGCAACGCGGCCCGCGCGGCCGCGGTCAGCCCCCGCTCCGCCGGGACGAAAACGGTGGGCCGGACCCCGTCCGCGACTGGCAGGGACACCGCCCGCGCGCCCCCCGGCTCGGACCAGGCCACCGTGAAGCCTCCGAGCAGGCACGGCGCGACGTTGTCGGGATGGCCCTCGATCTCGGCGGCCAGCCGGAGCGCGGCCGCGTCGTCCAGCCGGTGCTCCCCCTCGGTGACCAGGGCACGGGCCAGCAGCACCCCGGCGACGATCGCGGCGGACGAGGAGCCCAGACCGCGCGCCTGGGGGATCCGGTTGACGCACTCCACGCTCAGGCCCTCGGGGTGGGCGCCGAGCACGTCGAACGCGGCCCGCATGGCCCGCACCACCAGGTGCTGGTCGTCGGCCGGCAGCTCACCGGCGCCCTGCCCGGTCACCGTCACCCGGACCCCGCCCGACGCGACCTCGGCGGCCACGTCGTCGTAGAGCCCGAGGGCGAGACCCAGCGCGTCGAAGCCCGGGCCCAGGTTGGCGCTCGTCGCGGGAACCCGGACACGGACCGGCCCGGCGGTGAAGTTCGTCGGCACGCGCTCATGCTAGGGCGTGTGTCAAAGTCCTCGGTCGAGCCGCGGCGGAGTCCAGGCGGCGGTCCGGCGGTCGTCGTCTCGTCCCGCCGCAGGCCGGCCAGGGGCTTTGCCACACACCCCAGGGCTCGGCACCGACGGTCCGACGGCTGTCCGCAACCTGGGATCGACAGACTCAGCCGGCCGGGCTCGGCACCGGGTCCGCAGCCGGGTCGCTGAGCGTGAGTCGGCGGGTGGCGATCCGCCAGCCGACCGCGTACACGAGGGTGATCAGCCCGCAGCCGGCGAGCACCACCCGTTCGTCCACCACGTCCACCACCAGGGCCACCGCCAGTTGGCTCACCGAGATCGCCAGCGTCGCGAGCATCATGTCGGTGGCGAAGACACGCCCCCGCAACCGGTCCGGGACTTCGCCCTGCAGGGCGAAGTTCGACATCACCCAGTTGCTGCCACCGGCGAAGTGCGCCACGAAGACCAGCAGCAGCACCAGCGGAAACCAACGCGCCACCGACGCGCCCAGATAGGACAGCCCGTAGAGCGACATCGACAGCGCGAGGCCCGGCAGCAGCCACGCCCGCCTGGTGAGCACCCGACGCATCAGGATCGGCCCCACCAACGCACCGGCCCCGCGCACCGCGAAGAGCAGGCCGGCGCCGAGCGAGCCGACACCGTACACGCTGGCCAGCAACGGGAAGACGGTAAGCACGCCGTTGCCCAGGCCCACCGCCGACTTCACCGTGACCAGCGCGAGCACCCGGGGGCGATGACCGATGTAGCCGAGCGCCTCGCGGACCGCGGCCCAGGTCCGCTGGGGCGGCAGGTCGGTGTCCCGTGGTGCCTGCAACGGCCGGCGGATCCGCGTGGCGAGGGCCGCGGCCAGCACCAGGCCCGCCGCCGCCACCCAGAAGCAGGCGTACGGGCCGGCAGCGGTGCTCAGGACACCGCCGAGCGACGCACCGACCACGGTCATGGTGCCCCAGGCCGAACCGGCCACCGCGTTACCGGCGGCCAACTCGTGCGGCTCCAACACGTTGGGCAGTGCGGCCTGGGCGGCCGGCGAGTAGAACGCCTTGGCCACCGCGACCACCCCGATCGCGACGAGCGCCAGCCACGCCGTTCCGGCACTGCGCACGCCGAGCAGGAGCAACACACCCACCAGGGTCGCCACGTTGGCGCCGATCATGATCTTCCGGCGGTCGACACGGTCGGCGATGGTTCCGGTGTACGGCAGGAGCAGCGCCACGATGCCGGTGTCCACCGCCAACACCAGCGCGCCCCAGACCCCGCTGCCGGTCAGCTGCGGCAGCAGCACCAGAAGCGGCACCATGACGAACCAGTCGGCGCCGAAGACCACCAGTTCGGCCAGGAAGAGATTGCGGAAACTCCGATTGCCGGTCAGGACCGAGAGGGTGGACGCCACGGAGCGGGACCCTACCGGGTCGGTGCGGGTGTCGGCCGCACACCCGCTGCGAGCAGCGCGGAGACGGTGACGAAGGTGAAGCCCCGCTCCCGCAGCCCGATGATCATGTCCGGCAGGCCGCGGAGCGCGACCAGACGTCGATGGTCGCCGACGTCGTGCCCGAGCACGATCGTCCCCGGCCGGACCTCGGTCGTGATCCGCCGGGCGTGGCCGGCCGGGTCGTCCGGAAACTCGCGCTCCACCATCTGCAGCGACCAGAGCACCAGTCGATAGTTGAGCCGCGCCGCGGCGTGCAACACCGCCCCACCCAGGTGACCGTACGGCGGGCGGACCAGTTGGGGTGCGCTTCCGGTCGCGTCGGTGATCGCGTCGTGGCTGCGGCTCAGGTCGTCGTACACCTCGGCGGCGTCCATCTGCGCCAGGTCACGGTGTTGCCAGCTGTGGTTGCCCACCTCGTGGCCGCCGAGCCGACCGCGGACGACGTCGGCGTGCCGCTTGGCCTGCGCCCCGACCAGGAAGAAGGTGGCCGGCACCTGGTGCTGGGCCAGGGCGTCCAGGACCATCGGGGTCCACTGTGGCGCCGGACCGTCGTCGAAGGTGAGTGCCACAAGCCGTTGCCCGGTCGGCACCGACCAGATGACCGCCAGCTCGCCGGAGCCGACTCCCCGCCCGTTACCGAGCGTGGCGCTGGCCGGGCCTCCGGCGAGCGGCAGCCGGCGATGGGTGCTCCGCCACCCCTCGGATGCCCCCACGCCGACGGCCACGCCGCCCACCAACAGGGCGCTCCGGCGCAGCACGTCGCGCCGGGACCAGCCGCGCGCGCCTTCGCTCATCCGTCCGCCCCACTCTGCACAGCACGTCCACCAGACCACTAGGAGTA
This sequence comes from Micromonospora sp. NPDC048935, assembly GCF_043197875.1. Taxonomy (NCBI): domain Bacteria; kingdom Bacillati; phylum Actinomycetota; class Actinomycetes; order Micromonosporales; family Micromonosporaceae; genus Micromonospora; species Micromonospora sp. NPDC048935. The sequence continues at coordinate 249,483 of NZ_JBICTZ010000003.1, forward strand.
TGCAAGACGTGACACAAAGTGTAGGTTCAGATCCCCCATCGGAGTGTCCCCGTGCCGGGTAGCCGCAACGCCCCCGGCGGAGACCGCCGGGGGCGTTGCGCAGTGCCTGTCGGAGTCGGTCCCTACTCGGTCGACTCCGACGGGGGCAGCGGCGAGGTACGGCTACGGGGCAGCCGCAGCACCTCGAACTGGTCCGTGCCGTCCACCAGCGCACCCGACGGGGCCCCTTGCCCGGCCGACGGTGCGGTCCCGGCCGTCGCCGGGACGGACACGTCACCGGGCACCGCCACCTGGTTCGGGCTCGTCGCCTCGTCGGTCTCCGCCGCCGTCACCGCCGCCCCGCCGGAGCGCCGCCGGTCGCGGCGGGCGCGCAGCGACTCCTTGGTGTGCTCCACCATCGTGTAGAGCGTCGGCACCAGGATCAGGGTGAGCAGCGTGGAGCTGAGCAGACCGCCGATCACCACCACCGCCAGCGGCTGCGAGATGAAGCCGCCCTCGCCGGTCAGCCCGAAGGCCATCGGCAGCAGCGCGAAGATGGTCGCCACGGCGGTCATCAGGATCGGGCGCAGCCGACGCCGGCCACCCTCGACCACCGCCTCCCGGACCCCCATGCCCTGTGCCCGGTACTGGTTGATCAGGTCGAGCAGCACGATCGCGTTCGTCACCACGATGCCGACGAGCATCAGCACACCGATCAACGCCGGCACGCCGAGCGGCGTCCCGGTGACCAGCAGCAGGCCGATCGCGCCTGTCGACGCGAACGGGATGGAGATCAGCAGGATCAGCGCCTGGGTGAGGCTGCGGAACGTGGCCACCATGATCAGGAAGACGATCGCGATCGCCACCAACACCGCCAGGCCCAGATCACCGAAGGCGTCCGCCTGGTCCGCGCTGACGCCACCGATCGTGAAGCTCGCGCCCGGCACGTCGATGGCGTCCAGCCGCTTCTGCAGCTCCTTGCTGGTCGCGCCCAGGTTCGAGCCGGTCGCCGCACCGGTCACCGACACGCTGCGCTCACCGTCGATCCGGGTGACCTGCTGCGGTCCCTCGCCCTGGGTGACATCCGCGATGTCGTCCAGCTTGACCGAACCCACCGGCAGCGCCCGCAACTGCTCCACCGTCATCGGCGGCTGCGAGCCCAGCCGGAGGACGACGTTCTGCTGCTGCCCGTCGAGCGCGACCTCACCCAACGGCGCTCCCCGGAACGCCTGCGACACGAGCTGCCCCACGGCGGCCTCGGTGAGCCCGGCCCGACCGGCGGCGACCCGGTCGACAGTCACGTCGACCCGCGGCACCCGCTCGGCCAGGCTGGTGGAGACGTCCTCGACGTCCGGGACACCGGCCATCGCCGCCCGCGCCTCCTCGGCGGCCCGGGTCAGCGCCTCCGGGTCGCTGGCCTGGACGATCACCTCAAGCTGGCTTGTCGACGCCTCCTGACCGCCACCGAAGCTGATCTCACCCACCCCGGCACCGAGCCTGTCGAACTCCTTGCGCAGCACCTCACGCATCTGCTTCGCGTCGGTGTCACCGTCGAGCGCCAACGACCAGTTGGCCACGTTGTTGCCGCCGCCACCCGCCCACGGGTTGTCCCCCGCACCGGCGGTCACCTGGTACGTCTCGACGCCCTTCGTGGCCGACAGCACCGACTCGACCTGCTTGGCCGCCGCGTCGGTGGCCGCCAGGCCACTCCCGGCCGGCAGCTCCTGGCTCATGTTCAGGGTGTCCTGGCCGGAGTCGTCCAGGAAGTTGGTCTCCAGCTTCTGGGCCAGGCCGAAGGTGCCGAAGAGCACCAGCAGACCGAGCCCCACGGTGATCCACCGGGTCGACCGCTTGCGGGTGGCGAACCCGACCACCGGCAGGTACGCCCGCTGCAACGGGCTGCGCAGTTCCTTCTCCTCCGCGACACGTCGCACCGCCTCGTCGTCCGCGGTGCCGCCACGCGGCTTGAGGAACCAGTACGCGAGCACCGGGATCACGGTCAGCGACACCAGCAGCGAGGCGAGCAGCGCCACCGTCACGGTGATCGCGAACGGTGCGAAGAGCTGGCCCACGAACCCGCCGACCAGCGCGATCGGCGCGAACACCGCCACCGTGGTGAGGGTGGACGCGGTCACGGCACCGGCCACCTCCCGGACGCCGGTGACGATGGCGTGCCGCTTCTCCTCGCCGTACTCCAGATGTCGTTTGATGTTCTCCAACACGACGATCGAGTCGTCGACGACCCGGCCCACCGCGATGGTCAGCGCGCCGAGGGTGAGCAGGTTGAGCGAGTAGTCGCCGATCCACAGGGCGATCAACGCCACAAGCACGGAGAGGGGGATGGAGACCGCGGTGACCACCGTCGAGCGCACCGACAGCAGGAAGACGAGGATGACGAGAACCGCCATCACCAGGCCGAGCAGACCCTCGGTGGTCAACGACTCGATCGACTTCTCCACGAACGGCGCCTGGTCGAAGACGACCGTCAGCTCCGCGCCGGAGGCGTCCTTCAGGTCGGCGAGCCGGTCGCGGATCTCGTGCGAGATCTGCACGGCGTTGCCGTCCGGCGCGGCGGTGACCGCGATGCCGAGGCTGTCCTTGCCGTTGGTCCGGGTGATCGCGGTGGCCGGAGCGAGCTGCTGCTCCACAGTCGCCACGTCACCGAGGCGGACCGGGGACGCGCCCGGGGTGATGACGATGCCGCGCAGGTCCTCCAGGCTGGCGATCGGCGTACCGACCTGCACCGGAAGGGTCAGCCCGCTGTCGGTCACCGCGCCGGCTGGAACCGCCACGCCGTTCGTCTTCAGCGCCGCGCCGATCGCCGTCGGCTGCACCTGCGCCGCGGCCAGCTTCGCCGGGTCCGGGGTGACCACCACGAGGTCGTCGCGGGTGCCGGTCACCTCGACCGTGCGGACCCCCTCGATGCCCTCCAGCTCCGGCACCACAGTCGCGCGCAGCTTCTCGGCCAGCGCCCGCTCGTCCGCGGCGCCGGCCGCGGCCAGCACCACCGCCGGCAGGTCGTCGGTGCTACCCGCGATGACCTGGGGGTCGACGCTCGACGGCAGCTGGGCGTCGATCCGGCTCAGCGCGGTCTGCATCTTGTTGACCACGTCGTCCAGGTCGGTGCCGAACTCGTACGTCACCTGGACGGTGGCCGACCCCTCGCGGGACGTGGAGGTGACCTTGTCCAACCCCGGGATGCCCTGGAGGGCGTTCTCGATCGGCTCGGTCACCTGCGACTCGACGATCTCGGGGCCGGCACCGGGGTAGGCGGCCACGATGAACGCGGCCGGGAACTCGAGCGACGGCAGCAGTTGCTGCTTCAGCGACGGAACGGCGAACGCTCCGAACGCCGTGGTCACCACCGCGATGAGGGCGATCAGCCCTCGGTTGGCGAGGCTGAATCTGGCGAGCAGCGACATCGGCCTGGTTCACTCCTGAACGAGAATGCGGGCGGGGATACCCGAAAGTGTGCCGGATTAGATCACCGGAACCCCCGCCGCCCCCGGCGCAGTCCCACCGCCGACCGCCGGCCCGTCCCGCACGGGCGGCCGACGGCGCGCGGTCAGGCCAGGTCGAGGGCGCGGGCGGCGGCCATCGGGTCGTTCGCGATGGTCAGCGGCGCAGGGGCCGTGGAGATCGCCCATTCCGGGTCCTTCAGGCCGTGGCCGGTCACCGTGCAGACCACGGTCGAGCCGGGCGGCACCGCGCCCGCCGCGGCCTGCTGGAGCAGGCCGGCCACGCTGGCCGCGCTGCCCAACTCCACGAAGACACCCACCTCGCGGGCGAGCAGCCGGTACGCGGAGAGGATCTCCCGGTCGGTCACCGCGGCGATCAGACCACCGGAGGTGTCCCGGGCGTCCAACGCCTTGGTCCAGCTCGCCGGGTTGCCGATCCGGATCGCGGTGGCGATCGTCGACGGCTCCGGCACCACCTGGCCGGTCACGATCGGGGCCGCGCCGGCGGCCTGGAAGCCGTACATCTTCGGCGCGCGGGTGGTGGCGCCGGCGGCCCGCTCCTCCGCGTAGCCCATCCAGTAGGCGGAGATGTTGCCGGCGTTGCCGACCGGCAGGCAGTGGATGTCGGGCGCGTCACCGAGCGCCTCGACGATCTCGAAGGCGGCGGTCTTCTGGCCGTGCAGCCGGTCGATGTTGACCGAATTGACCAACGCGACCGGGTGGTCCTGAGCGAGCTTCGCGGCGAGCGACAGGCAGTCGTCGAAGTTGCCACTGACCTGGAGCAGCTTCGCGCCGTGCACCAGGGCCTGGGCCAGCTTGCCCAACGCGATCTTGCCCTGCGGCACCAGCACCGCGCAGGTCAGCCCGGCCCGCGCCGCGTACGCCGCGGCGGAGGCGCTGGTGTTGCCGGTGGAGGCGCAGATGATGGCCTTGTTGCCGGCCTCGACCGCCTTGGACACCGCGAGGGTCATCCCCCGGTCCTTGAAGGAGCCGGTCGGGTTGGCGCCCTCCACCTTGAGGTGCACGTCGCAGCCGATCCGCGCGGACAGCACCGGCGCGGGCAGCAGCGGGGTGTTGCCCTCGTGCAGCGTGACGACCGGCGTGGCCGCGGTGACCGGCAGCCGATCCCGGTACGCCTCGATCAGACCCCGCCACATGTCGTTCTCCTCGCCTCTGACACTGCGCCGACCGCGCATCGGGCCACCTTGGACCAGCCTGCCGGAGTGGCCAACGGCACACCCCGGCTTACCCACCTGGCGGGACGCGCGAGCCAGCCCCACCGATGGTGTCAACGAATCAGGCGCCGCCCTCGACCCGCAAGACACTGGTCACGGACCGGACAATGTCCAGGCCGCGCAGCTCGCCAACCGTCGCGGCGAGCGCGGCATCCGGTGCGACGTGGGTGACGATGACCAGCTCGGCGTCGCCGTCACGACCGGGCGACCCACTCGCCGAACCCTGCCGCACCGTCGCGATCGACACGTCGTGCCGGGCGAACACGTTCGCCACGGAGGCCAGCACACCGGGACGGTCGGCCACGTCGAGGCTCACGTGGTAGCGGGTCAACGCCTCGCCCATCGGCCGGACCGCCAGGTCGGCGTACGCGCTCTCGCTTGCCGCGCGCACCCCGGCGAGCCGGTTGCGGGACACCGCGACCACGTCACCGAGCACCGCGCTGGCGGTCGGCGCACCCCCGGCGCCCCGACCGTAGAACATCAGCTGCCCGGCCGCGTCCGCCTCCACGAAGACCGCGTTGAAGGCGTCGCCGACGCTCGCCAGCGGGTGGCTGCGCGGGATCATCGCCGGGTGCACCCGGACGCTGACGGTCTCCCGGCCGGTGCGGTCGACGCCCCGGGCCGCGATGCAGAGCAGCTTGATCGTGCAGCCCATCGCCTGGGCGCTGGCCATGTCCGCGGCGGTCACCTCGGTGATGCCCTCGCGGTGCACGTCGGCGGCGCCGACCCGGGTGTGGAACGCCAGCGAGGCGAGGATCGCCGCCTTCGCCGCCGCGTCGAAGCCCTCCACGTCGGCGGTCGGGTCGGCCTCCGCGTACCCCAGGGAGGTTGCCTCCTCCAGGGCCTCGGCGAACCCGGCGCCTGTCGCGTCCATCGCGGAGAGGATGAAGTTGGTGGTGCCATTGACGATGCCGGTGACCCGGTTGATCCGGTCACCGTGCAGCGACTCGCGCAGCGGGCGCAGCAGCGGGATCGCGCCGGCCACGGACGCCTCGTAGTAGAGGTCGCCACCGCCCTCGGCCGCCGCCTCGTGCAGGGCCACACCATCCTCGGCGAGCAGCGCCTTGTTGGCGGTGACCACGCTCTTGCCGGCCCGCAGCGCCTCGACCAGCCAGCCTCGGGCCGGCTCGATGCCGCCCACCACCTCGATCACCACGTCGACGTCGTCGCGCTTGATCAGGCCGAGCGCGTCGGTGGTGAACAGGGCCTCGTCGACCGGAAGATCACCCCGATCGCGGCCGAGCCGCCGGACGGCGATGCCGGCGATCTCCAGTGGAGCGCCGATGCGGGCGGCCAGGTCGGCCGACTGCTCGTGCAGCAGCCGGACCACCTCCTGGCCGACCGTGCCGCAGCCGAGCAGCGCCAAGCGCACAGGTGACGTCATCCCACATCCAATGCCAGCAGATCGTCTTCGGTCTCCCGCCGGACGATCAGACGCGCCTGGCCGTCGCGCACCGCGACAACCGGCGGCCGGGGCACATGGTTGTAGTTGCTGGCCATGCTCCGGCAGTACGCACCGGTGCCGGGCACCGCGACAAGATCTCCGGGCTGCACGTCGGCGGGCAGGAATTCATCCTTCACCACGATGTCCCCCGACTCACAGTGCTTTCCCACCACGCGGGCGAGCAACGGCTGCGCGGTCGACGCGCGGGAGGCCAGCGTCGCCGAGTAGGACGCGTCGTAGAGCGCGGTACGGATGTTGTCGCTCATCCCGCCGTCGACGCTGACGAACGTGCGGATGCCTTCGAGCTCCTTGACCGTGCCCACCTCGTAGAGGGTGAACACGGCCGGCCCGACGATGGCCCGCCCCGGCTCGATCGACAGGTGCGGCACGGCCAGGTTCTCCGCCGCGCACTCCGAATCGACGATCTTGCGCAGTCGCTTGGCCAGATCCTGCGGAGTGGCCGGGTCGTCCTGGGTGGTGTACGCGATGCCGAAGCCGCCGCCCAGGTCCAGCTCGGGAAGCTCCACCCCGCGCGCGTCGCGGATCTGGGCCTGGAGGGCGAGCACCCGGCGGGCCGAGACCTCGAAACCACTGGCGTCGAAGATCTGCGAGCCGATGTGCGAGTGCAGACCGCGCAACTCCAGCACACCCTCGTCGAGGATCTTGAAAGCGGCGTTCGCGGCGGCACCACCCGCGAGGGAGAAACCGAACTTCTGGTCCTCGTGGGCGGTGGCGATGAACTCGTGGGTGTGCGCCTCGACGCCGACCGTGACCCGGACCAGCACCCGGGGCCGGACCCCGCGCTCGCGGGCCAACGCGGTGAGCCTGTCGATCTCGGTGAACGAGTCGACGATGATCCGCCCCACCCCGGCGTCCAGCGCCCGGGACAGCTCGGCGACCGACTTGTTGTTGCCGTGGAAGCCGATCCGCTCCGGCGGCATCCCGGCCGACAGCGCGGTGGCCAGCTCACCCCCGGTACAGACGTCCAGGTGCAGCCCCTCCTCGGCGATCATCCGGACCACCGCCCGGCACAGGAACGCCTTACCCGCGTAGAAGACGTCCTCGGTCGGGAAGGCCGCCCGGAACTCACGGCAGCGTGACCGCAGGTCGGCCTCGTCGAGGACGTACACCGGAGTGCCGAACTCGGCCGCGATGTCGCGGACGCTCAGGCCCGCGACGGCGACCGCGCCGTCCGCGCCGCGCGTCACCGACCGCGGCCACAGCGCCGGCAGCAGGGCATTGACATCCTCCGGGGTACGCAGCCAGGCCGGCCCCCGGTTGTTGATGTCCGCGTGCAGCGCACCCGCCTCATGAGCCCTCATGTCACATCCTCTCCGGTGCGGAGACGCCCAGCAGGCGCAGCCCGTTGGCGACGACCGTGCGGGTGGCGTTGTTGAGCCAGAGCCGGGCGCGGTGCAGGTCGGTGATCTCCTCGTCGCCGCGCGGCAGGACCCGGCAGTCGTCGTAGAACCGGTGGTAGGCCGGTGCGACGTCCTCCTCCAGGTAGCGGGCCACCCGGTGCGGCTCGCGCAGTTCGGCGGCGGTGGCGACCACCGCTGGGAACTGGGCGAGCGCCTTGAGCAGCTCGTTCTCCTTCTCGTGCGCGAGCAGCTCGGGGCGGAACGTGTCGGCGTCACCCGCGAGCAGCCCCACCTCGGCGGCATTGCGGGCCACACCCGCCGTCCGGGCGGCCACGTACTGCACCTTGTAGACCGGGTTGTCGTTCTTGGCCCTGGTCCACAGCTCGATGTCGATGTCGATCGGGGAGTCGCTGGAGTAGCGGGCCAACGCGTACCGGGAGGCGTCCACCCCGATCGCCTCGACCAAGTCCTCCAGGGTGATCACCGTGCCGGCCCGCTTGCTCATCCGCATCGGGGCGCCGTCGCGCAGCAGGTTGACCAGCTGCCCGATGAGGATCTCCAGGTTGCGCTCCGGGTCGTCGCCGAAGCAGGCGGCCATCGCCTTCATCCGGCCGATGTAGCCGTGGTGGTCGGCACCCAGCATGATCACGACCCGCTCGAAGCCGCGCTCGCGCTTGTCCAGGTAGTAGGCGCAGTCCGCGGCGAAGTACGTCCACTCGCCGTTGGACTTGCGCAGCACCCGGTCCTTGTCGTCGCCGAAGTCGGTGGTACGCAGCCAGGTGGCGCCCTCGGACTCGTAGAGGTGCCCCTGCGCGCGCAGCCGGTTCAACGCCAGGTCCAACTCGCCCCGGTCGTGCAGGTCCTTCTCGTTGAAGTAGGTGTCGAACTCCACCCCGAAGTCGCGGAGCGAGGAGCGGATCTCGTCGAACATCAGCGCGACGCCCTCGACCCGGAAGACCTCCTGGGCAGCGGCGTCGTCGAGGGTCCGCACCTCCGGCCGGCGGGCCTGCACCTCGGTGGCGATCTCGGCGATGTACGCCCCGCCGTAGCCGTCCTCCGGCACCGCCTCACCCCTGGCCGCGGCGAGCAGCGAACGGGCGAACCTGTCGATCTGCGAACCGGCGTCGTTGAAGTAGTACTCCGTGCCGACGTCGGCACCGGTGGCCCGCAGCAGCCGGCTCAACGCGTCGCCGACGGCCGCCCAGCGGACCCCGCCGATGTGCACCGGCCCGGTCGGGTTGGCCGAGACGAACTCCAGGTTGATCCTCTCGCCGGCGAGCCGGTCGCTGCGGCCGTACTCCGCACCGGCCTCGACGATCACCCGGGCGAGCTGACCGGCGGCGGCCGCGTCGAGCCGGATGTTCAGAAAGCCCGGGCCGGCGATGTCGACCGACTTGACGCCCACCGACCGGCCCAACTCGTCGGCCAGCGCGGCCGCCAACTCCCGGGGCGGAACACCCACCTTCTTGCTCAACTGCAAAGCGAGGGTCGAGGCGTAGTCGCCGTGCTCGGGATTGCGCGGTCGCTCCACCACCGTGTGCTCCGGCAGGGCCGCGTGGTCCAGGCCACGCTCGGCGAAGACGGCGTGGGCGGCGGCAAGGACGACCGAGGCGAGTTCTGCAGGAGTCACCCAGCCATGTTATCGGGGGTAGACTCGGGCACTCGGCGGCTACCCTGCGCGTCATCCGGCCCGCCATTCCCCTGACCGACCGACTTGACGAGGCACGATGAGCATCAGCACCCCCGGTGGCCCTGAGCGCCGCCCGACCGTGGTCAGCACCGGGAAGAAGCCGGCCGCGGGCCGGCCGGCGCCCGGCGCCAAGGCCGGTTCCGGCAAGCCGGCGGGCTCCCCGCGGGCAGGCGGCAAGGGCCCGCGCAAACCGGTCACCCCGGTCAAGGTGAGCCAGGGCCGCGCCTGGGGCCCCATCGCGCTCTTCGTCGCGGTGGGCGTGCTCGCGGCCGGCATCATCGGCTACGGCGCCTACGCGGCGTTCCAGGGCTCCAAGCCGTGGGACAAGCGGGCCAACGCCATCGACGGCATCGTCAACATCCGCAAGACCGACGGGGAGAGCCTGAAGTACGAGTCGCACAAGTCGGGCCCGCTGACCTGGAAATACTCGCCGCCGGTGGGTGGCGTGCACAACGCCGCCTGGCAGAACTGCATGGGCGACGTCTACGACGCCCCGATCGCCAACGAGCACGCGGTGCACAGCCTGGAGCACGGCGCGGTGTGGATCACCTACCGCCCCGACCTGCCCAAGGACCAGGTCGACAAGCTCGCCGGCAAGGTGCGCGGCGTCGAGAAGATGCTGATGAGCCCGTACGAGGGCCTGGACAAGCCGATCTCGCTGCAGGCCTGGGGCTACCAGCTCAAGCTCGACAACGCCGACGACTCGCGGATCGACGAGTTCATCAAGGACCTGCGGGTGAACGCCTCCGCCGAGGGCCCGACGGCGCTGTGCAACACCGGCATCACCGCCACCGGCACCACGCCGCGTGAACTTCAGCAGCAGCAGCCACCCCAGCAGTAAGGACGCCGATGACGGCCCCCGCCACCACCGACAACGAGTACGACGACACCCCGGCCGTCCCGGACGAGGACGGCCGGGCCCCGGCGTCGCGCTACGGCGTGCTGGCGCTCGCCATCATGGTGGTGGTGGGGCTCCTCCTCGGGTACGCCGGCGGTCTGCTCACCCCGCGACTCACCCGGCCGGGTGACGCGTCGGTCGAGGCGGGCTTCGCCCGGGACATGACGACCCACCACGCGCAGGCGGTGGAGATGAGCCTGATCGCGTACCGGTCGGCGACCCTTCCCGAGGTGCGGCAGATCGCTGTCGACATCGCCACCGGCCAGCAGGGCGAGATCGGCGCCATGCAGACCTGGCTGCGTGAATGGGGTCTGAGCCCGACCGGGTCGCGGCCGCCGATGTCGTGGATGTCCGACGGTGCCCGCCTCAAGGACGGTCTGATGCCGGGGATGGCCACGCCGCAGCAGATGACCGCCCTGCGCGACGCGCGGGGCATCGAGGTCGACAGGCAGTTCCTGACCCTGATGTACGACCACCACCTCGGCGGCATCCACATGATCGACGCGGCGCTCGACGAGACCGACAACGCCGAGGTGGTGCGGGTGGCAAAGACCATGAAGGCCACCCAGCAGACCGAGTTGAACAACCTCCGGCAACTCCAGGCACAGGCGGCCAAGGGCTAGCCCCGACCAAGACGGCCGCACCCGGGCCCGCGCCACCGCCGCTCATCGGCGCTGGCGCGGGCCCGGCCCCTGTCACCCCCGCCCCGATCCCCGACCCCCGACCTCTCGCTCCCATTACCCGGCCATCTGCCACCCCGCGCACCCCGGACCATCCCGAGCGACCCAAGCGACCCGAGCACCCAAGCGACCGGGGCGACCGGGGCGACCGGGGCGACCGGGGCGACCGGGGCGACCGGGGCGACCGGGGCGACCGGGGCGACCGGGGCGGCCGGGGCGGCCGGGGCATGATCGACTCCGCTTCAAGGAAACCGGGCCATCGACACGACCCGGACGCCCCGACTTTCAGGAAGCCGAGTTGATCAGCGCGGCATCTGCCGGCTTGCGCCCCGCCACCCCGCCAGCCGCCGGCTGCCAACCGGCCGATGATCGACTCCGCTTCAAAGAAACCGGGCCATCGACACGACCCGGACACCCCGACCTTCAGAGACCCGAGTCGATCAGCACGCACCTACGCCAATGCCCGCCGGCCTCCGACACCCGACACCCGACCCTGCCGCCGGCCCCCGACCCGGCCACCCCGCAACGGCGACGCCGCCACCGCGCCACCGCGCCCCGGCCACCCGGCCACCCGGCCACCCGGCCACCCGGCCACCCGGCCCGATGATCGACCCCGCTTCAAGGAAGCCGGGCCATCCGCGCGACCAAGACACCCCGACTTCCAGAAAGCCGAGTCGATCAACGCGGCATCTGCCGGCTTGCGCCCCGCCGGCCCACCAGCCCGCCGGCCCACCGGCCCACCACCCCGCTGGCCCACCACCCCGCCACCCCGCCGGCCCACCACCCCGCCGGCCCACCAGCCCGCCGGCCCACCAGCCCGCCAACTGCCAACTGCCGACTGCCGACTGCCGGCTGCCGGCTGCCGGCTGCCGGCTGCCGGCCTGCCCGATGATCGACTCCGCTTCAAGGAAACCGGGCCATCCGCGCGACCGGGACACCCCGACTTTCAGGAAGCCGAGTTGATCAGCGCGGGCGTCGGTGGGGTTGTGACATGAATGGCCGGTGTTGTCGCTTATGAGTGGTTTGCGCGGCACGGGCGATTACGTTGCTTAGAGAGTTTTCTCCGCACATATCGTGACCAGTTGCGATTCGTGCTCGTTGCCCAAGACGTGGGGGTTGCACTCAGAGACGCACGGCGTTCGGTCACCAGCTGGTGCCGACGCCACACGATCGGCGGTGACGGGGCGGTGGCAGCCGTCCGTCGCGGACAGCGGCAGGGCGAGCCGGGAATGCTCAGCCGCGAACAGGAACTCGACCTGATCGACACACTGCGGGGCGTCCACCCCGACGAGTTCGGCCTGGACGAAGAGCTGTGGACAAGGCAGAGCCTCACCACGCTCATCAGCCGCCGATTCGATCTGCCGTTGGACGCTGGAGCGGTCGGGGCGTACCTGCGAGCCTGGGGGTTGGGTCCGCGCGAGCCGCGCGAGCGCGCCTGCGGGCTCTGCGTCAGCGCGGTCGAGCGCTGGGTGCGCAGCGAGTACCCGGCGATCACCCGGGCCGCCCAGGAGCACCTCGCGGAGGTCTACTGGATCGGTCGGGTGCGGCTGCGCGGCACCATGCCGGCGGCCGACGTGATCTCCGCGGTGTCGTCCCGTGGCCGGGTGCGCTTCATGATCACCACACCGACTGTCGACCCGCCGCTCCCCCGCGACTTCGTGCTGCGGCTCAGCGGTGAGGAGCAGCGCACCGTGCATCTGATCGTGGACGGCTCCTGGCCGCGCAACGAGTGGCCACGCCGGCTGCCACGGCGAATCGTCCTGCACCCGCTGCCCAGTTGTGGGCGGGCGGTCGCGGCCTGAGCGCGGAGGTGAGCCACTCGCCGACACGATCGGCTCACCCGATACCGATTCGGCGTACGGGGAGTGGGTTTGCTAGTCTTCTCCAGTCGCTGAGCCCCCGTAGCTCAGGGGATAGAGCACCGCCCTCCGGAGGCGGGGGCGCAGGTTCGAATCCTGCCGGGGGCACCAGAAAAGAATCGCCGGGCGCAGGAGCGTGATCGCTCCCCGCGCCCGGTTTTTTGCGTCCGCGATCACACAAGATCAAGAATGCGGTCGTGCTGTTTGTCGCTCTGCTCCTCGCCGCGCTGATCGGGGCCGCCACCGCGACGGTCCTCGCCGTCCGTGGGCTCCGCGCGGTGTTCCGGAAGAACGAACGACTGCGGGCGGCGGCGCTCCTCGCCGGTGCGGCCACGGTCGGCGTGTACGCGTGGGGCCTGCTCCACCTCGGGCACGCGGTGCTGGGGGCGGAGGACGGTGGGGCCGGCTCGTTCCCCATCGCCCCCTGTCGCGAGGCCGGGCCGCAGTGGTCAAGCCAGGTCGACGGGTACGACGTCAGCTACCTGCCGCTGCGCTTCGAGTGCCACCTGAGCGGTGGCGGTGCCTACGTCACCTCGGCGGTGCCCGGGTACGTAACCCCGACCACGATCATCCTCGGGCTGATTGCCGCCACCTGCGGAGCCCTCGCGACCAGGACGGCGGAGAGAACCCGACCGTCAGTCCCGTGAACCGAAAACCTCAGCCGCCGACGTACGCAGCCAGGTGCTCGCCGGTGAGGGTGGAACGGGCGGCGACGAGGTCGGCGGGTGTGCCCTCGAAGACGACCCGACCACCGTCGTGGCCGGCACCGGGGCCGAGGTCGATGAGCCAGTCGGCGTGCGCCATGATCGCCTGGTGGTGCTCGATGACGATCACCGACTTGCCGGCGTCGACGAGGCGGTCCAGCAGGCCGAGCAGTTGCTCGACGTCGGCCAGGTGCAGGCCGGTGGTCGGCTCGTCGAGGACGTAGACGCCGCCCTTCTCGGCCATGTGGGTGGCCAGCTTGAGTCGCTGCCGTTCGCCGCCGGAGAGGGTCGTGAGCGGTTGGCCCAGGCTGAGGTAGCCGAGCCCGACGTCGGCGAGCCGGTCGAGGATGGCGTGCGCGGCCGGCGTACGGGCCTCGCCGGCACCGAAGAACTTCTCGGCCTCGGTCACCGACATCGCGAGCACCTCGCTGATGTCGCGACCGCCGAAGCGGTATTCCAGCACCGACGCCTGGAACCGCTTGCCCTCGCAGTCCTCACATGGTGCCGCGACGCCGGCCATCATCCCCAGGTCGGTGTAGATGACGCCGGCGCCGTTGCAGCTCGGGCACGCGCCCTCGGAGTTGGCGCTGAACAGCGCCGGCTTCACACCGTTGGCCTTGGCGAACGCCTTGCGGATCGGGTCGAGCAGGCCGGTGTACGTGGCCGGGTTGCTCCGCCGTGAGCCACGGATCGCGCCCTGGTCGATCGACACCACACCCGCACCGGCGGGAAGCGACGAGTGCACGAGCGAACTCTTGCCGGAGCCGGCGACACCCGTCACGACGACGAGCACGCCGAGCGGGACGTCGACGTCGACGTCCCGGAGGTTGTTGGCCGTCGCGCCACGGATCTCCAGCTTGCCGGTGGGCGTACGCACCGTCTGCTTGAGGGCCGCCCGGTCGTCGAGGTGGCGACCGGTGCTGGTGCCGCTGGCGCGCAGGCCCTCCAGGGTGCCCGTGTAGCAGATGGTCCCGCCGTCCCTGCCGGCCCCGGGCCCGAGATCGACGACGTGGTCGGCGATGGCGATGGCCTCCGGCTTGTGCTCCACGACAAGCACGGTGTTGCCCTTGTCGCGCAGTTGGAGCAGCAGCTCGTTCATCCGTTGGATGTCGTGCGGGTGCAGCCCGATCGTGGGCTCGTCGAAGACGTAGGTGACGTCGGTGAGCGACGAGCCGAGGTGGCGGATCATCTTGGTGCGCTGGGCCTCGCCGCCCGACAGGGTGCCCGACGGCCGGTCGAGCGAGAGGTAGCCCAGCCCGATCTTCTCGAACGAGTCGAGGAGGTGTTGCAGCCCCGCCAGCAACGGGGTCACCGACGGCTCCTTGATCCCCCGGACCCAGGCGGCGAGATCACTGATCTGCATGGCGCAGGCGTCGGCGATGTTCTTACCCTGGATCTTCGACGACCGGGCCTCCTGGCTGAGCCGGGTGCCGTCGCAGTCGGGGCAGGCCGTGAAGGTCACGGCCCGTTCCACGAAGGCGCGGATGTGCGGCTGCAACGCGTCGATGTCCTTGGCGAGGAAGGACTTCTGGATGGACGGGATCAGGCCCGCGTACGTCAGGTTGATCCCATCGATTTTGATCTTGGTGGGCTCCCGGTGGAGCAGGTCGTGCTGCTCCCGCTTGGTGAACGTGCCGATCGGCTTGTCCGGGTCGAAGTAGCCGCAGCCACGGAAGATCCGGCCGTACCAGCCCTCCATGCTGTAGCCCGGGATCGTGATCGCGCCCTCGTTGAGCGAGAGACTGTCGTCGTACAGGGCCGACAGGTCGATGTCGTTGATCGAACCCATGCCCTCGCAGCGCGGGCACATCCCGCCGAGCCGGGTGAAGGTCGCCTTCTCGGTCTTCGTCCTGCCCGCGCCACGATCAACGGTGATGGCACCGGTGGCCTTCACCGAGGGGACGTTGAAGGAGTACGCGTTGGGCGGGCCGATCTGCGGCTGACCGAGCCGACTGAACAGGATGCGCAGCATCGCGTTGGCGTCGGTGGCGGTGCCGACCGTGGACCGGGAGTTGGCGCCCATCCGCTCCTGGTCCACGATGATCGCCGTGGTCAGGCCGGCCAGCAGGTCGACCTCGGGCCGGGCCAGCGTCGGCATGAAGCCCTGCACGAACGAGCTGTAGGTCTCGTTGATCATCCGCTGCGACTCGGCGGCGATGGTGCCGAACACCAACGAACTCTTACCGGAGCCGGAGACACCCGTGAACACCGTCAGCCGACGCTTGGGGATCTCGACGCTGATGTCCCTCAGGTTGTTGACGCGTGCGCCCTGCACCCGGATCAGGTCGTGACTGTCGGCAACGTGTGGCGCGGACGGCTGAGGGGCCGTGCTCATCGTGTCTCCATCTGTCGGGCGCGGACGGTCAGCGCACTTCCTGGATGCGGATCAGATTGCCCGCCGGGTCGCGAAAGGCGCAGTCCCGTACGCCGTACGGCTGCTCGGTCGGCTCCTGGACGACCTCGGCGTCGGTGGCCTCCAGGGTGGCGAAGGTGGCGTCGAGGTCGGAGGTGGCCAGGTTGACGCCGAAGTAGCTGCCCTTGGCCACCAGTTCGAGGATGGTCTGGCGCTCGTCGTCGGTGATGCCGGGGGTGGCGGCCGGCGGGTGCAGGACGATCGACGTCCCGGGCTGGCCCGCGGGCCCGACCGTGATCCAGCGCATCCCCCCGAACCCGACGTCGTTGCGAACCTCGAAACCGAGGACGTCGCGGTAGAAGGTCAGGGAGGCGTCCGGGTCGATGTGCGGGAGGAAGCTCGAATGAATGGTGATGTCCATGGCCGTCACGCTAGTTGTGGCTCCGCGACCTGCGCTTCTCGATTCCTGATCGGTCTGGTCACCTGTTTCGCCACGCAGGACGGCAGCCCCGCCGTCGCCTGCCCCACCTGCCGCCGGTAGACGCTCGGCGGCACACCGACCAACTCGGTGAAGCGGGTGCTGAAGGTGCCCAACGACGAGCAGCCGACCGCGAAACAGACCTCGGTGACACTCAGGTCGCCACGACGCAGAAGCGCCATCGCGCGCTCGATCCGCCGCGTCATCAGGTAGCTGTACGGAGATTCGCCGAAGGCGAGCCGGAACTCGCGGCTCAGGTGCCCGGCCGACATGTGCGCGCCCCGGGCGAGCGCCTCGACGTCCAGCGGAGACGCGTACTCCCGGTCGATCCGGTCGCGGACCCGGCGCAGCCGCGCGAGGTCGGCGAGTCGCTGGGTCGCATCGGGTTTGCTGCTCACCTGGGAAATCGTGCCACAACCCACCGACAATCGGCCGCTCGCCGGGCGCGGGCGGAGGCCGACGAGGCTGGTCAGCCGGCCTCGCGGCGGGCGCGGGCCCGGCGCTTTCCCTCGTGCATGGCCTGCACCCGGGCCACCGGGATGGTCCGGCCCTCGGCGACCAGGTCGGCCGGGAGCGACTGCGGGGCCGGCAGCAGCGCGGCCCACGGATCGTCGTCACCGAGCAGCGCCGGCACGGTCCGGATGGTGAAGTCGGCCGGGGTCACCTCGGTCAGGTCGGCCCAGTCGACCGGGAAGGACACCGGCATGCCGGGGCGCAGCCGCGGGCTGTACGTGGCCACCACCGTCGCCCCGCCCGCGCGGGTGGCGTCCACGAAGACCCGGCCGCCCCGGTCCTCCTTGATGTACGCGGTGGTGGCCAACGCCGGATCGAGCCGCTCGGCGCGGACGGCCAGCGCCCGGGTGGCGGCGGCCAACTCCTCCGCCGTGGGTTCGTCGGCCACCGGGACGAACACGTGCACGCCCTTGGCCCCGCTGGTCTTGACCGCACCGGCCAGGCCGGCGTCGGCGAGTGCCTGGCGGACCAGCAGGGCCGCGGCGACCGCTGCCCGGAAGCCGTCGCCCTCCGGCGGGTCCAGGTCGAGCACCAGGTGCGTCGGGCGCTGCGGATCCGCCGCGGTGGCCAGTGTCGGGTGGTATTCCACCGCGCGCTGGTTGGCGAACCAGAGCAGGGTGCGCCGGTCGTCGCAGAGGGCGTACGAGATTTCCCGGTGCGACGCCTCCGCCCAGACCGGCACCCGGCGGACCCAGTCCGGGGTGTAGCGGGGCAGGTTCTTCTGCATGAAGGGCGGCTGGCCGGGACGGACCCGGATCACCGACAGCGGGCGGCCCCGCACCTGCGGGAGGATCCGCCCACTGACCGCGTCGAGGTAGTCGACCAGGTCGCGCTTGGTCGCGTCGTCACGGTCGGACAGCGGCTGGTCCAGGTTGGTCAGGGCCACGCCGTCCCGGGTCTCGTCAGCCTCGCTCACCCGACCACCTTCGCGGCCCCACCGCCGTCGGTCAACCTGCCCTGCCGATCGGCCCACCGCCGTCGGTCAACCCGCCCTGCCGATCGGCCCACCGCCGTCGGTCAACCCGCCCTGCCGATCGGCGCGGTGCCGGCGGTCAACCCGCCCTGCCGATCGGTCCGGGCGGGTCGGGCGCCGGGCAGCGTGGTCAGTGCCACCAGCAAGGCGGCGACCACCAGGGCGGCGGCCGCGACGAACGCCATCCGGTAGCCACCGGCCAGCGCGGCCGTCTCGCCCCAGCCGTCGGCCAGCAGGCTGTCGCTGCGGGCGGCGGCCAGGGTGGCAAGCGCGGCCAGACCGACCGCCCCACCGACCTGCTGGGTGGTGTTGGCCAGGCCGGAGGCGAGCCCGGCGTCCGTGTCGGTCGCGCCGGCCATGGCCAGGGTGGTGACCGCCGGCAGGGTCAGACCGCCGGCCATCCCGAAGACCAACATCGCCGGGAGTACGTCGGCGAGGTAGGCGCCGTCGGTGGGCAGCCGGGCGATCAGCAGGAAGCCGACGGCTGCCAGGCCCAGCCCGACCAGCAGCACGGTCCGGGCACCCCAGCGGGCGATCAGCCGGCCGGCCAGGCCGAGTGACACCACCGCGATCACCACCGGGGTGGGCAGGAAGGCCCAGCCGGTCGTGGCCGCGTCCAGCCCGAGCACCAGTTGCAGCTCCACGGCGAGCAGGAACTGGAAACCGAAGTACGCGGACACCATGAGGAACTGCACGGCGTTCGCCGCCACCAGACCCGGGACGCGCAGCACCCGACCCGGCAGCAGCGGGGTCGCCGCCACCCGTTGGCGGAGCACGAACCCGCCGAGCAGCAGCACCGCGAGGGCCACCGCGCCGACGGTGCGTGGGCTGGTCCAGCCGTGTTCGCCGGCCCCCACGATGCCCAGCACGGCGGCCATCAGACCGGCGGTGCCGAGCAGTGCGCCGGGCAGGTCCAGGCCGGCCCGCAGGCCGATGCCCCGTTCGGCGGGGAGCCGGCGGACGGCCGTGAGCAGGATTGCCGCACCGATCGGCAGGTTGACCAGGAAGATCGCCCGCCACCCTGCCGCGTCGGTGAGCACCCCACCGGCGACGGTGCCGACCGATGCGCCGGCCGCTCCGGTGAAGCTGAAGACGGCGATCGCGCGGGCGCGCTCGGCCGGCTCGGGATAGAGCCGGACGATCATGCCGAGGCTGACCGCCATGGCCAGCGCCCCACCGATGCCCTGGCCGAACCGGGCGGCCACCAGCAGGGCCGGCCCGCTGGCCACCACGCAGGCCAGCGAGGCGAGGGTGAACAGCGCGACGCCGGCCAGGAACACCCCCCGCCGGCCGAGCAGGTCGCCGAGTCGACCGGCGAGCAGCAGCAGCCCACCGAACGCGACCAGGTAGGCGTTGACCACCCACGCCAGGCCGGCTGCGGTGAAGCCCAGGTCGCGCTGTACGGCGGGCAGCGCCACGGCCACGACTGTGCCATCCAGGATGATCATCAGGCTGCCGGCACAGAGTACGAGCAGCGCCGGCCAGCGGGACGCGACGACGCGGTCCATGAAACCCCTCCTTGGTGCACGATTTGTTACCGAGGTCATCGTCTGTGACCATGAACCGGAGCGGAAGGAGGCACTGTGATGTCCCAGAGGAACAGCGATGTGACCGCGCTGGTCGAGGCCGAGCTGACCTGCGCGGGCGAGAACGTGCCGTTCACCCCGGGCCAGGCTCGGGCGTGCACCGTCCGCGAGGTGCTCGACCGGGTCGGCGGCAAGTGGAGCATCGGCGTCCTGGTGGCCGCCTCACACGGGCCGGTGCGTTTCACCGAGCTGGAGCGGCACATCGAGGGGATCAGCCGCCGGATGCTCACCCTGACGCTGCGCAACCTGGAACGGGACGGCCTGCTGCACCGCCGGGTCTACCCGACCGTTCCGCCCAGGGTCGAATACACCGCCACCCCCATGGCCCTGGAGCTGTACGAGTCACTCGTCGCGCTGACGGCCTGGGCCGAGCGGCACCGTCGGGCCATCGCCGAGGCGCGGACCAGGTACGACGCCGAGCACGCCGGGTAAACCAACGCCGGATGTGGGGAACGCCACCGCGGAGGTCTGACCGATCGGTCAGGATCTGACCGATCGGTCAGGCATGCTGGTTCACGGAGGTGGACCAACGATGGCCAGAGTGGTGTCCGAGACGCACGGCGAGATCCTCGCCGCGGCGGCACGACGGTTCGCGGTCACCGGCTACCGGGGCACCTCGCTACAGGACATCGCCGGCGAGGTCGGCTGCTCCAAGGCCACCGTGCTCTACCACTTCGCCAACAAGGAAGCCCTGCTCGCCGAGCTGATGGCTCCCGCGATCGGTGTGCTGCGCGACCTCGACGACCAGCTCACCGGCCTGACCGGAGCACCCGCCCAGGAGGTCGCCGCGATCGGCTTCGTCGACCTCGCGGTCCGGTTCCGGCGGGAGATCGCGGTGCTGCGCGGCGAGTTCCCCGAGCTGCTGTGCCAGCCGGCCTTCGCGCACATCCAGCAGATCTCGGACCGGCTGCGCGACGCGCTGGCCGGGCACTCCGACCGACCGGGTGCCCGCATCACCGCGCTGGTGCTGCTCGCCGGCATCTCCGAGGCGTGCGACGAATTCGTCGACATGCCCGACGACGAGTTGCGCCCCGCCCTGCTCGCCCTCGTCCGGCGGGCCGTCGAGCCCGTCGGGTCACCCCTGCTCCCAGCACCAACGACCGAGGACAAGGACTCCTGATGGCCACCCTGCTCTACCGGCTCGGCCGGGGCGCGTTACGCCGGCGTCGACTCGTCGTCGCGCTCTGGCTCGTCGTACTCGTCATCGCCGGCCTGGCCGCGGCGACCCTGCGCGGCCCGACGGCGAGCAACTTCACGATGCCCGGCACCGAGAGCCAGCGGGCGCTCGACCTGCTCGCCGAGCAGTTCCCCGCGGCCAGCGGCGCGACCGGCACCATCACGGTCAAGGCGCCGGCCGACGGTCAACTGGCCACCCCCGAGGGCAAGGCGGTGGTGCAGGAGCTGGTCCAGGAGGCCTCGACCCTGCCCGGCGTGGTCGGCGCGGTCAACCCGCTCCAGATCGGCGCGGTCTCGCCCAACGGTCGGTACGCGCTGGTCCAGGTCCAGTTCGCCAGCGGCGGCGACGAGGTGACCGACGAGCAGCGCACCGCGTACGAGAAGGTCGGTGCCGCCGCCGAGGCGAAGGGTTGGCAGGTGGCCCCGGGTGGCGAGGTGCTGGGTGGTGAGCCGGAGATCGGCTCCACCGAGGCGCTCGGCGTGCTCGTCGCCGCGATCGTCCTGATCATCACGTTCGGTTCACTTGTCGCCGCCGGGATGACAATGCTCAACGCGCTGATCGGCGTGGGCGTCGGCATGGCCGGCCTGTTCGCGCTCAGCGGCGTCATCGAGTTGACGAGCACCGCGCCGATCCTGGCGCTGATGCTCGGCCTCGCCGTCGGCATCGACTACTCGTTGTTCATCACCTCCCGGCACCGGCAGAACCTGCTCGACGGCCTGTCCCCGGAGGAGGCGGTCGGCCGAGCGGTCGGCACCGCCGGGTCCGCGGTGGTCTTCGCGGGCGCGACAGTGGTCATCGCGTTGGCCGGACTGGCCGTGGTGAACATCCCGTTCCTCACCGTGATGGGTCTCGCCGCCGCCGGCACGGTCACCGTCGCGGTGCTCGTCGCGATCACCCTCCAGCCGGCACTGCTCGGCTTCGCCGGTCGCCGGGTGCTCCCCCGCCGACTGCGTGCGGTCGCCACCGACGGCACCGACACCAGCGCCGGTGTCGACCACTCCGACGACACCAACCGGTCGGCCGTCGAGGACGAGTCCCGGTTCGGGTTCCGCTGGGCACGGTTCGTCACCCGCTTCCGCGTACCCGTCATCCTGGTCGGTCTGCTCGGCCTGGGCCTGCTCGCGCTGCCCACGCCGGACATGCGGCTGGCCCTGCCGGGGGCCGCGACGGCCGCCGTCGGCTCACCCGCCCGGGTGGCCAACGACCTGACCGTCGAGGGTTTCGGAGCGGGCTTCACCGGCCGGCTCGCGGTGGTGGTCGCCGGTGACACGCCACAGGCCACCGCGACCGCCGTGCCGCAGGTCACCGCCCTGCTCCAGCGCACCGAGAACGTCCTCGCGGTGGCTCCGGCGCAGCTCAGCCCGGATGGTCGGACCGCGCTGCTCGGCGTGGTGCCCAAGACCGGCCCGACCGCCGAGGCCACCGAAACCCTGGTGCACGACATCCGTGGCGCGGTGGGCGGGATCCGCGACGTGGACGTGCTGCTCACCGGTGCCACCGCGATCGGCATCGACGTCTCCGAGAAGCTCTCCGACGCGCTACCGGTCTACCTGCTGCTGGTGGTCGGGCTCTCGGTGCTGCTGCTGATGCTGGTGTTCCGCTCGCTGCTGGTGCCGGTCAAGGCCGCGTTGGGCTTCCTGCTCACCGTCGCGGCCACGTTCGGCATCACGGTGGCGGTCTTCCAGCAGGGGCACCTCGCCGACCTGGTCGGCCTGGACACGCCGGGTCCGCTGATCAGCTTCCTGCCGATCCTGCTGATCGGCATCCTGTTCGGGCTCGCCATGGACTACGAGGTGTTCCTGGTGTCCCGCATGCGGGAGGACTTCGTGCACGGCGAGTCCGCCCGGCAGGCCACCATCAGCGGCATGGGGCATGGCGCCCGGGTGGTCACCGCCGCCGCGCTGATCATGATGTCGGTCTTCGGGGGCTTCGTCTTCCTGGAGGACCCGGTGATCAAGTCGATGGGCTTCGCGCTCGCGGTCGGCGTCGCCATCGACGCGTTCGTGGTCCGGATGACAATCGTCCCGGCGGTGATGTCGCTTCTGGGTGCCCGCGCCTGGTGGCTGCCGAGCTGGCTCAACCGCGCCCTACCGAACGTCGACATCGAGGGCGAGGGCCTCCGCACCCACCTGGAGGACCGCACCCCCACCCACGTCTGACCCCGAGACTCCACCCGGCCGGTGACTGATCGTCAGACGCCGGCCGGGTAGGTCTCCATCTCGCCGGGGGCGGCCGGGACCGGCAGCGGGTGCAGAGCGGTTGTCTCGTCGCACCAGATGAACGCGTCGTAGCGGTCACCGAGCCGGGTGGGCACGTAGTTGCCCCAGGACTCGAAGGACGGGTCGTAGACGACACCGATCGCCCGATGGTCCGCGGTGTCGGTAACCCAGCCGGGCTGGTCGTCACCGCCGAAGACCAGCACCGCCCGGTCCGGCATCAGTTCGTGCAGCCGCCGCTCGATCGACCCCTCCCGGGCCGGCGGCACCACCATCGGCTCGGGCGGCGAACCCCACCGGGGTGCGGCGATCACCGTGCCCCGGTAGCTACCGAAGCCGATCAGCGCCACCGCGTCGTCGCCGTGGCGTTCCCGGGCCAACTGACCAATGTTGACCATCCCGTCCGCGGCCATGTCGGTGGCCCGCGCGTCCCCGACGTGCGTGTTGTGCGCCCAGACGATGCCCCGGGCGTCCGGGCCGTAGCGGTCCAGCAGCCGGTCCAGCGTGTCCTGCATGTGGGTGTCGCGGATGTTCCACGAGTCCGGCCCACCGGCCACCATCGCCCGGTAGTACCGCTCCGCACCGGCCACCACCTCCGCGTTCTGCCAGGCCGAGAAGCGGTCCGGGCCGTCGGAGAGGGCATGTTCACGGGTCCGGGCGAGCAGCCGGACCACCTCCTCCTCGCAACGGGCGGAGACGAACCGGCTGGCCGCGCCGTACTCCTCGACTCTCTTCCCGTACGGCTCGAAGCACCGGTACGCGTCCTGCGCCGCCTCCAGCGACGTCGGGTCCTCCTCCCCCAGATAGTCGAAGATCGCCTGCATCGACTCCCAGAGGCTGTACACGTCGAGCCCGTGGAACCCGGCGCGTTGCTCCGGCGGCCGCTCCAGGTTCCAGGCCCGCAACCAACTGGCGAACCTGGCCACCTCGGCGTTTGCCCACATCCAGGTCGGCCACCGCTGGAACTGGTCCAGCGCAAGCTGCGGTTGGAGTGCGCCGTCCGGCGCGGCGGTCACCGAACGGTGCACCCGGTCACAGTCCGGCCAGTCACCCTCCACCGCGACGAAGGAGAAGCCGCACTCCGCGACCAACCGACGGGTGAGCTGCTCACGCAGCCGGTAGTAGTCGTAGCTGCCGTGGGTGGACTCGCCGATCATCACCACCCGGGCGTCCCGAACGCGCTCCAGCAACGGGTCGAAATCGCTCGGCGCGCCGAGCCGCTGAACCAGCATGCCAGCGGCTACCCGACCCCCGCGGGGACAAACCGTGGGCGCGCCGCGGGCCGACACGCCGGCCGCCGGGCCGTCGTGGGTGCCGACCGAGCCGGTGTACGACCACCGCGAGCGGGTAGCCGGCCGACATGACCGTCACCGGCGTGCAGTTGCAGGAGTACCTGGCCGGACTCGACTACCCGGTTTCCCGGGAGGACCTGATCCGCTGGGGCCAGGAGAACGGCGCCAGCACAGAAATGTTGCAGATGTTGCAGTCGCTACCGCCCGAACAGTTCAACTCACCAGACGAGTTGAACGCCGCCCTAACCACGCTCCCGTAACCCCCGGCCCCGCCCGTCGGCCCCGCCCCATCGGCCCCGTCGTCGACCCCGGTGATCATGAGGTTATTGCCGTCCGGCACGGCGTGTCGCGCCGCTAACCCCATGATCACCGGGGCTGACGGGTGGGGGCGGGGGCGGGGGTCAGGGGGTGGGGGTCAGGGGGTGGGGGTCAGGGGGTGGGGGTCAGGGGGTGGGGGTCAGGGGGTGGGGGTCAGGGGAGCGGGACAGTGCGGGATTCGGCGCGGGCGGTTTCGGCGGCGGCCAGGATGCCGACGACCTCACGGCCGAAGCGGACGTCACAGCGGTGGTCGCGGGTGCCGGCCCGCACCTGCTCGACGAGCTGGTCGATGGCGACGCCGAACGCGGTCGCGGCGTCGTTCTCGCCGAACGGCACGGTCTCGATGCCGTTCTCGCCGTAGAAGACGAACTCCCGGGCCATCGACTCGGTCGGGGCGTCCAGCGAGAGCGAGGCGCTGCTCGTGGCTCCTCCCTCGTGGGTGAGCAGCAGATGCACCATCCCGCTCGGTCCGTCCATGGCCGCGACCTGGGTCACCCGGCCCAGCACCGGAAGGAGGATGGAGAGCGCGTGCGGGGCGATGTCCCAGAGCGCGCCGTGCTCCCGGCGCCACAACGATCCGCCGTACGGGCTGCCGTCCTGGAAGATCGAGGCGAACGCGGTGGTGCGGCCGTGCTGCCAGCCCCCGACGGCGGCGGTGGCGGCGAGGAAGGCCGTCACGTTCGGCTGGAAACGCTGGGTGAAGAACACGACCGAGGCGACCCCGGACTCCTCGGCGGCGGCCACGACGCGGTCGGCGTCGGCCACGCTGAGCGCCAGCGGCTTGTCCAGCAGCAGGTGCCGCCCGGCGGTGGCCGCCCGGGTCGCGATGTCGGCCTGGATGTCCGGCGGCAGCGCGACGGCGACCGCCTCGCACTGCGCGATCAGCGCGTCGACGTCGGCGTAGGCGGGCACCCCGTACCGCTCGGCCAGCGCGGAGGCCCGCTCCGGGTTACGCCCCCACACCCCGACCAGTTCCGCGTCCGGATGTGCGTGCAATGCCTTCCCGTGCGTCTCGATCGCCCAGTGACCGGTGCCGAACAAACCGAACCGCAGCACGTGTACCTCCGCTTTTTCCCCACCCCGCGGCAACGCCACGGCCGTGATCCACGCTAGTCGCCCTACCAGCCACGACGGCGGCGGGTTCGACCAATCGACGCTGCCCGACACGGACCGCCCAGGGCAACGCCACGTCCGATTGCCGCCAGACGCGCCGGGGTCGGCGCGGCAGTGTGGATGGCATGCCGAGCACGAATTCAGCACCGACAAGCGGTCCCGTCGACTTTGCCCACTGGTACGACTTCGCCGAGGGCGGACCCGTGCACCGTGGGCTGTTGCCCTATCCGTCGGCGGCGCCCGCGCCGTTCGAGGTCGCTCGCTGGTCGGTTGCCCCGAACACGTCCAACGACCTCGATGTCCATCGGTCGCGCGAGGTGTGGATCATCGTGTCCGGCACCGGAACGCTGACCTTCGGCGACCAGACGAGCGTTCTGCGATCCGGCGACGTCGCGGCGTTCGACAGCAGGGTGCCGCACCAGATCCGCAACGACGGGCCGGACCCGCTCCTTGCCGTCTCCGTCTACTGGTTGCCGGACAGCGACTGAGGCCCGTGCCGGTCGCCCGAACCACCCCTCGGCGGACGCCTCCCGAGGCGGGTACAGCCCTTTACTACGACGGTTAGTAGGCTGTGCCGGTGACCGAGGCAACGACCGGCTGGGGCCGGTGACCAGCATGGGTGCCGACTCACCGGTGGACGGGCTCGTCGCGACGGTGTCGATCGTGCTGTCGCTGCTCGTGGCGGTGTGGGCACTGGTGGCGGCGGTGCGCCAACGGCCGCCGGACCGGTTGCAGTTCGTCGGCCTGGCCGTACTCGAAGTGGCGTTGTTGGTGTTGACCGTGCTGGCGCTCGTCGCGGTCGGCGGCGGGGACCGGCCCGGTGAGCCGGGCGCCTTCTTCGGCTATCTGGTCACGCTGGTGTGCCTGCCGCCGCTGGCCTGGGTGCTGGCCCGGATGGAGCCGACCCGCTGGGGTTCGGCGATCGTCTGTGCGGTCTGCCTGGTCACCCCGGTGGTGGTGGTCCGGTTGCAGCAGACCTGGGAGGTGCTCGGTGGGTGAGACCCGACCGGCCGGTCGCGCCACGAACGCCGGCCCGGGCCGGCTGCTGATCGCGGTCTACCTGCTCTTCGCCATCGCGGCGACGAGTCGGGCGGGCCTCCAGATCGCCACCAAGTTCGACGAGGCGCCGGTGGCCTACCTGCTGTCCGGGGTAGCCGCGCTCATCTACATCGTGGCGGCGGTGGGGTTGGCCCGCGCCGGGCACACCGGCCGACGGGTCGCGTTGGCGTGCTGTTCCGTGGAGCTGGTCGGGGTGGTCGCGGTCGGCATCCTGAGCCTGGCCGACCGGGAGCTCTTCCCGGACGAGACAGTCTGGTCGAAGTTCGGCAGCGGGTACGGCTACATCCCGCTGGTGCTGCCGGTGCTCGGCCTGCTCTGGCTCTGGCGCACCCGCCGCACCACCGCCTGACGCGACAGCCGTCCGGGTCACCACCGCCTGACGCGACGACGGGGGCACCCCTTCGCGAAGGAGCGCCCCCGTCGGGAGTACGGGGTCAGTCCCGGGGGCCGCCGGCAACGTAGATGACCTGACCGGAGACGAAGCCGGCACCCTCGCTCGCCAGGAACGAGATGGTGTGGGCGACGTCCTCCGGGAACCCGGGACGACGCACCGGGATCTCGGCCGCCGCGTGCTTCTTGAAGTCCTCGAAGTCGACCTTCATGCGGGCGGCGGTGGCCGCGGTCATGTCGGTGACGATGAACCCGGGTGCGACCGCGTTGACGGTCACCCCGAACGGCCCCAGCTCGATGGCGAGCGTCTTGGTGAAGCCCTGGAGGCCGGCCTTGGCGGCGGCGTAGTTCGCCTGGCCCCGGTTGCCCAGGGCGGAGGTGCTGGAGAGGTTGACGATCCGCCCCCACTTCCGGTCCACCATGTGCTTCTGCGCGGCCTGGCTGAAC
This sequence comes from Micromonospora sp. NPDC048935, assembly GCF_043197875.1. Taxonomy (NCBI): domain Bacteria; kingdom Bacillati; phylum Actinomycetota; class Actinomycetes; order Micromonosporales; family Micromonosporaceae; genus Micromonospora; species Micromonospora sp. NPDC048935. Next base: position 276,706 of record NZ_JBICTZ010000003.1, read on the forward strand.
AGGAACGCGCCGCGCAGGTGCACCCCCATCACCGTGTCCCAGTCGGCGTTGGTCATCTTGAACAGCAGGTTGTCGCGGAGCACACCGGCGTTGTTGACAAGCACGGTGGGCGCGCCAAGCTCGGCGGCGACCCGGGACACCGCCGCCTCGACCTGATCGCGGTCGGACACGTCGGCACCCACACCGAGCGCCCGGCCGCCGGCGGCGGCGATGGCGTCCACCGTCTCCTTGGTGGCCGCCTCCTCGATGTCGACCACGGCGACGGCCATTCCGTCGGCGGCCAGCCGTCGGGCGGTGGCCGCGCCGATACCGCGTGCGGCTCCGGTGACGATGGCGACGCGGGGCTCCTCCGACATGATTACCTCCCGGTAACGTGGGGTCGATCGAAGGAGCTTAACCTTCCACTGCTAGTTATCGGCGATGACCATGCTTTGATCCAGGAAGCAGCCTTGACGCCGCCGGCACCGCGCGCGGCCGTACCGAGCTGACCGTCTCCGCCGCGCGTCTGCCCGGCGTCACCGGTGGTGGCAGCATCCGACTCCGGCAGACCGTGCTCCGCGCCTTCGGCGTGCGCTGATCGGCACACCGCGACGAGGGCGTGACATCGTCCGGTGCGCACGCGTGGGGAGACCGCGCCGAGCGGCGCGGTCTCCCGGTCAGCTCAGAACGCGCTGCCCCGGCAGAGCCGGATCCAGCGGTAGCCGTGGCCGGAGACCTTGACGGCACCGAGCTTGCCCAACTCGCCGTAGCCACGGTCGGTGAGCACGTCGATCGGCATGTCGGCCTCCGGTTCGAGACTGCTCAGGTCCACCTCGACGTCGTCGGTGCCGAGGTTGTGCACGAAGACCATGGTTCCGGTCGGTCCGTCCGCCCGGTGCGCCAGCACTCCGGCCGGCATCGCCACGTCGATGTGGGTGGTCGAGCCGGAGCCGATCTCCGGGGCCTCCCGCAGCGTACGGATCATGCGCTCGAACCAGGCGAGCAGCGACTTCGGGTCGCCGCGCTGGGCGGTGACGTTGACCGTCTGGTAGCCGAACTCACCCTTGTCGATCACCGGGCGGACCAGCTTCTCCTCCTCCGCCGTGGAGAAGCCGGCATTCGGCTTGTACGACCACTGCATCGGGGTACGGATCGCCTCCCGACCGGGCAGCGACAGGTCCTCGCCCATCCCGATCTCCTCGCCGTAGCGCAACACCGGCGTGCCGCGCATGGAGAACTGGAGGGCGTACGCCAGCTCGATGCGTCGCCTGTCGTTGCCGAGCATCGGGGCGAGCCGGCGGCGGATGCCCCGGTCGTAGATGCGCATGGTCTCGTCCGGGCCGAACTGCGCGTACACCTGGTTGCGTTGTTCGGTGGTGAGCCGGGACAGGTCGATCTCGTCGTGGTTGCGCAGGAAGGTGGCCCACTGCCCACCGACGGGCAGCTTCGGGGTGTCGCGGAGCGCCTCGATCAGCGGCTCCGGGTCCTCGCGGGCCAGGGCGAGCATGAGTCGACCGTTGAGCATGAAGTCGAAGAGCATGTGGATGCGGTTGCCGGACCCGCTGCTGTCGCCGAAGAACGTCGGTAGCTGGTCCGGCTCGACGTTCGCCTCGGCCAGCAGGACGGCGTCGCCGCGGCGCCACTGCACGTGCTGGCGCATCTCGGTGAGGAACTCGAAGTCCTTCGGGGAGTTCGGGTTGCCCGGTTCGGTCAGCTCGATGATGAACGGCACCGCGTCCATCCGGAAGCCGGAGACGCCGAGCTGGAGCCAGAACGACATGATCTTCTTGATCTCGTCCCGGACCTGCGGGTTGGCGAAGTTGAGGTCCGGCTGGAACTTGTAGAACCGGTGGTAGAACCACGCCTTGGCGGTCCGGTCGTAGCTCCAGGTCTCGTCCTGCTCACCCGGAAAGACCATGCCCTGGTGCCGGTCGTCCGGCTCGGTGTCGGACCACACGAACCAGTCGCGGTAGGGCGAGTCCGGCGAGGATCGGGCGGACTGGAACCACGGGTGCTCGTCGGAGGTGTGGTTGACCACCAGGTCGATGATCACGCGGATGCCCCGGTTCTGTGCCTGGTGCAGCAGCTCGGCGAAGTCGCCGAGGGTGCCGAAACGCGGGTCCACGTTGTAGAAGTCGGTGGCGTCGTAACCGTCGTCGCGGTTGGGCGACGGGTGGATCGGGTGCAGCCACAGGCAGGTCACCCCGAGCCGGGCCAGGTAGTCCAACCTCCCGATCAGCCCACGGATGTCACCGACCCCGTCGCCGTCGGAGTCGGCGTACGTGTCGATGTCGAGGCAGTACACGACGGCTTCGGAATACCAGCGGTCACCCATGCGGGAGAGACTTCTCCGATCGATCACCGCGGCAAACCCTTGGTTATCGTGCCTGTCATGGGAAACGACCTCGTACCGCCGAGCGAACCGTTGGACTGGTCTGCGGGCCGGTGGCTGCACCCACCGGTACGCGTCGAGGAGGGCCCCGCCGGTGCGCTCGTCGTCGAGCCGGCCGCGGACAGCGACTTCTGGCGGCGGACCAGCTACGGCTTCGTGCACGACAACGGCCCGGCCCTGCTGGCGCCGCTACCGGTCGGCACCGCCATGGAGGTGAGTTTCCGGCTCGACTTCTCGGCGCAGTTCGACCAGGCCGGTGCGCTCGTCCGCGTCGACGAACGCACCTGGACCAAGGCCGGCGTCGAGATCAGCGACGGGGAGGCGCAGGTCGGCGCGGTGGTGACCCGGGAGTTCTCCGACTGGTCGGTGGCACCGGTGCCGCAGTGGCCGGGCCGCGAGGTGACCGTCCGGGTCAGCCGGGCCGGCGACGCGCTTACCGTCCGCGCCCGCGCCGACGACGAGCCGTGGCGACTGGTCCGGCTCGCCCCGCTGGATCCGGCGGCCGAGGCCGTGGCGGGCCCGTTCTGCTGCGCGCCGTCGCGTGCCGGCCTGAGCGTGGTGTTCACCGGCTGGCGGCAGGGTCCGGCGGACACCGCCCTGCACCCCGAGGTATAGCAATCGCCTTTATTGGGTAAGACCCTCCGATCCCCGACAGCCGACCGGAAGGACGACCCATGGCGTACGCCCAGGCTGGCGACCCGTCCGAATTCACCGGGTTGACCGGTTGGGTGGCCTCGGTGATCGAGGTGATGGGCCCGGTCGGCGTGGCGCTGCTGGTGGCGCTGGAGAGCATCGTCCCGCCGATCCCCAGCGAGATCGTGCTGGCGCTCGCCGGTTTCCTGGCGCACGAGGGCAAGTTCAACGTCTTCGTCGTGGTGTTCGCCGCGACGGTCGGCTCGTTGGTCGGCGCGCTGGTGCTCTACTGGCTGGGCGCGGCGCTCGGCGAGGAACGACTCAAGCGCTGGTTGGACCACATCCCGCTGGTGGACAGCGACGACCTGGAGAAGGCCGACAGGTGGTTCGAGCGGCACGGCCGGTGGGCGGTGCTGATCGGCCGGGTGGTCCCGGTGGTCCGCAGCCTGGTGTCCGTGCCGGCCGGGGCCAACCGGATGCCGTTGGGTGAGTTCATCCTGCTCACCACCATCGGCAGCGGTGTGTGGAACGCTCTCATCGTCGGAGCCGGTTACGCGCTCGGGCGCCGCTGGCAGGATGTGGAGCGCTACAGCGACTGGTTCAACTACGCGATCGGCGCGGTCTTCGTGGTGATGGTGGCCGGTTGGGTGATCCGCAAGGTCCGCAAGCGTCGGGGGCGCGACGACCGGCGGTCGGTGACCGCCGGTCGCTGATCGGCTACCGGTCAGCCGGCGACGGCACGGCCTGCGGCCGGCGGAGCACCGCCTGTTCGGCGGCCGACCACACGCTCGTGGTCACCAGGTAGATGACCGCGGCGAGCGGCAGCACCAGCGCCACCAGCACCGTCGTGAACGGCAGCAGGGGCAGCAGTCGCCCGAGCACCGCCGCGCCCGGCCCCTCGGTGGGGGTGCCGGCCACCGTGCCGACGGCCGCCGACGCCCGCCGGGCCCGCCGCGACGACCACCAGGCCACCGCCAGCAGCACGGCCAGCAGTACGGCGAAGAGCGGGCCGGCCGCCCCGGCCACACCGTCGCCGAGATGGTGGCCCAGTGGCACCCCGGCCAGCCGTTCGTCGAGCAGCCCGGTGCCGCCCTCGCTCGTGGTGAACAACCGGTACAGGACCAGCAGGAACGGCGCCTGAAGCAGCAACGGCAGACAGCCGGCGATCGGGTTGGCCCCGGCACTCCGGTACAACGCGAACACCTCGCGCTGAAGCTTCGCCGGGTCGTCGGCGTACCGCCGCTGGAGGTCACGCACCTGCGGGGCGAGCGCGGCGCGGCGTCGCTCGCCGCGGACCTGCGCGACGGTGAGCGGCGAGATCAGCAGTCGGACGGCGATGGTGAACAGCACGATGGCGGCGGCGGTCGCCATCCCGCCGGCCAACGGTTCGAGCAGGTCGGTGAGCCAGGACAGCGCGGTGCCGGCAGCGGCGACAGCGTCGTGCAGTGGTGCGAAGGCAAGCATGGGAAACCCCTCGGTCCGATTCCGGTGGGGCCCAACCCCGGGCGGTGTCCGCTCGACAGGGGGGCCGGTGACGGCGGGATCGGCCGCGCGGCGGCGTGGCGCTACGCGGCCGAACCGAGCCCGGGGGCACGGGGACGTGGGCGGCCGGCGGCGTCCGGGTCGATCTGTCGGGGCACCCGCCGAGCACGGGACCGGGCTCGCAAGCCGGCCCAGCGCGGCCCGGTGCCCGGCACACCCGCGCGGCCGAGCACCCGCGCCGCGAGCACCACGGCGAGCAGCACCAGGGCGGTCAGCGCGGCACCGGCCAGCAGGTCGGTCGGACGGCCGGCGAGCAGGGTGAGCTGGGCGAACGCGGACAACCACGCGACCCCGACAACCCCCAGTGACACCGGCACGGGCTCAGCATAGGACCCCCTGTCACGTCGTCCCGGCGAAACCGGCGGCACGCTCCCGCACCACGGGCCATCGCCACGTTTCCCGGCATCGCCACGTTGGGTAACCAAGCAGCAGACCGATGCGGACGGACCGCGAACGGTAGGAACGGACGGTGGTGGCGATGACCGGTCAGGTGGCGGAGGCGCCCAGCGAGGCGGCTGGGGCGACCGGATTGCTCACCGTGGGCGTCGAGGAGGAGTTCCTGCTCGTCGACCCGCACACCGGGGCCGCGGTCCCGGCCGTCGACCTGGTCATGGAGCAGGTGCCGGCCGAGCTTCGCGGGCAGGTGGAGCGGGAGTTCCAGACCAGTCAGATCGAGATCGGCAGCCCGCCCGGCCTGGAGCTGTCGTCGATCCGGCACTCCCTCGGCGTGCTGCGTCGGGCGCTCGCCGACGCCGCCGAGCGGGCCGGCGTACGTCTGCTCGCCATCGGCACCGGCCCGGTGGACGGCCCGGTGCCGCCGGTGGTGGACAAGCCCCGCTTCGACCGGATGGTCGAGCGGTTCCGGCTGCTCGTTCCCGGCCCCGGCAACAACGGCATGCACGTGCACGTCGGCGTTCCCGATCCGGAGACCGGTGTGCAGGTGCTCAACCACGTACGCCCCTGGCTGCCGATGCTGCACGCGATGACCACCAACTCCCCGTTCTCCCGGGGTGAGGACACCGGCTATGCGAGTTGGCGCTCGGTGGAGTGGGAGCGCTGGCCGTCGGTGGCGCCGACGCCGTTCCTGGAGTCGCACGAGCACTACCAGCGGCTGATCCGTCAGTTGATCTCCAGTGGGGTGATGCTCGACGAGGGGATGCTCTACTGGTACGCCCGACTGTCGGCGAAGTACCCGACCGTGGAGCTGCGGATCGGCGACGTCTGCCCGTCGGTGGACGACGCGGTGCTGGTCGCCGCGCTGGTCCGGGCCCTGGTGGCCACCGCCAGGGCGGACGTCGAGGCTGGTCGCCCGGCGTTGCAGACCGATCACCACCTGCTTGTCGGCGCGCACTGGCGGGCCGCGCACGACGGCCTGGAGGGCGACGCCGTCGACGTCACCACCGGCGAGGTCCGCCCGGCCTGGGAACTGCTGGACCGGTTCGTCGAGCGGCTGCGGCCCGCGCTGGAGCAGCACGGCGACTGGGCCGAGGTGACCGACCTGCTGGGCGGGTTGCGCCGGCACGGCAGCGGGGCGGCCCGGCAACGCGCGGTGTACGAGCGCGCCGGCCAACTCACCGACGTGGTGCAGGACGTCGCACGGCAGACCCGTGGCTGAACACCGTCGTGACAGGATGAGCCCGTGGCGCAACGGCTGATCGTCATCGGCGGGGACGCCGCCGGAATGTCGGCGGCGTCCCAGGCCCGACGCCGCCGCGACCGTGACGACCTGGAGATCGTGGTCTTCGAGCGGGGCCACTTCACCTCCTACTCGGCGTGCGGCATCCCGTACTGGATCAGTGGCCTGGTGTCCGGCCCGGAGGCGCTGATCGCGCGGGATCCGGAGACGTTCCGCACGACGTACGCGATGGACGTCCGGCTGCGTCACGAGGTCACGGCCATCGACCTGGACCGCCGCGAGGTGGTGGCCCGGGATCTGGAGGGCGGCGGCGAGGTCCGCGAGCGCTTCGACGACCTGATGTACGCCGCCGGTGCCGTCCCGGTGCAACCGCCCTGGGCGGACACTGACGCGGGCGGCGTGTTCGGCATGCAGACCCTCGACGACGGGGCGGCGCTGCGCGACTGGCTGGACGCTGAGCCGCAGCCGCGTCGGGCCGTGGTGGTCGGCGGCGGCTACATCGGCGTCGAGATCGCCGAGGCGCTGATCCAGCGCGGCCTGTCGGTGACCCTGGTCGAGGCCGGTGCGCAGCCCATGGCGACTGTCGACGGCGACATGGCCGAGCTGGTCGCCGAGGCGATGCGCGGCCTGGGTGTCACGATCCGCACCGACCTGCCGGTGACCGGCCTGGAGCAGCGGGACGGCCGGGTGTCCGCGGTGGTCACGGCCGAGGGGCCGATACCGGCCGACGTCGTGGTCCTGGGCCTGGGGGTACGCCCGAACACCGCGCTCGCCAAGGCTGCCGGGTTTCCGATCGGCCCGACCGGTGGTATCCGGGTGGACCGCCGGATGCGGGTGGCCGGGCTGTCCGGCGTCTGGGCTGCCGGTGACTGCGTGGAGATGCTGCACCGGGTCAGCGGGATGCCGGTGCACGTGCCGCTGGGCACCCACGCCAACAAGCAGGGCCGCGCGGCCGGGATCAACATCGGCGGCGGGTACGCCACCTTCGCCGGCGTGATCGGCACGGCCGTGACCAAGGTCTGCGACCTGGAGGTGGGGCGCACCGGCCTGCGGGAGCGGGAGGCCACCCTGGCCGGCTTCGACTTCGTCTCGGTGATCGCCGAGTCGACGAACCGGGCCGGCTACTACCCCGGTGCCCGACCGATGACCGTCAAACTGATCGCCGAGCGGCCCAGCGGCCGCTTGCTGGGCGCGCAGATCGTCGGCTGGTCCGAGGCGGCCAAACGCATCGACACGCTGGCTGTCGCACTCTGGAACGGCATGACGGTGGACGATATGACATCACTGGACCTGGGCTACGCTCCGCCGTACGCGCCGGTGTGGGACCCGGTGCTCGTCGCCGCGCGCAAGGCGGTCGACGCGCTCGCCGCCCCCGACCGCTGACCGGCGCCCCGCCGTGGAGGACGACCCGTGACCCAGACCCCGACCCGGCCGACGGTGCGTCGGCGCCCGACGATGGTCGACGTGGCCCGGCACGCCGGGGTCAGTCTGAAGACGGTCTCCCGGGTGGTCAACGACGAGCCGGTGGGGCAGGAGCTGGTCAACCGGGTGCTCGCCGCCATCGCCGAGCTGGGCTTCCGCCGCAACGACATCGCCCGCAACCTGCGGTCCCGGCAGCTCAACGCCACGGTCGGGCTGCTCATCGAGGAGATCGCCAACCCGTTCTACGCGACGATCGCCAGCGTTGCCGCCGAGATCGCGGCCGCCCACGGCACCATGCTGATCACCGCCTCGTCGGAGGAGGACCCGGAACGCGAACGCGCCCTGCTCCAGGACTTCACCCAGCGTCGGGTCGACGGACTGCTGGTCGTGCCGGCGGGTCTCGACCACTCGTTCCTGCGTCGCGAGGTCGAGCTGGGGATGCCTGTGGTCTTCCTGGACCGTCCGCCGCAGGGGCTGCACGCCGACGCGGTGCTGTTGGACAACCGGGGCGGCAGCCAGGCCGCTGTCAGCGCGCTGCTCGACGAGGGGCACCGCCGGGTGGGCCTGCTGCTCGGCGCGCCGAGCGTGCCCACCATGCGCGAGCGGCTGGCCGGGGCGCGGGCGGCGCTGGCCACCGCCGGGGTCGCACCGGACGAGTCGCTGGTCCGCGAACGGCTCATCGCGCCCGAGGAGGCCGGTCGAGCCGTCGCCGCGCTGCTCGACCTGCCGGACCCGCCGACGGCGTTCTTCTGCGCCAACAACCGGCTCACCGTCGGCGCCCTCCAGGAGCTGCACCGCCGGGGCAGTGACGCCGCACTTGTCGGCTTCGACGACTTCGAACTGTCCCACCTGATGCCGCGGCCACTGACCGTGGTCGCCTACGACACCCGGGAGCTGGCCAGAGTCGCCACCGAACGCCTCTTCCAACGAGTAGCCGGCGACGACACCCCACCGTCCACCACAGTCCTCCCCACCAAGCTCCTAAAACGAGGCCTAACCTAACCCGCCCCCGCGCCCCCGGCCCCCGGCCCCGCTCGCCCCGCCCACCCCCACCCGGTCGATCATGGAGTTGTGGTGGGCGTTTGACTGCACTTCGCGGCGTTTGTGAGGCACCACAAGTCCATGATCGACCCGGCGAGCCTGGGCCGGGCCGGGTGGGGCGGGGGCGGGTCCGGGGTTTTACGGGGTTGGGTTGAGGAGGGGTTGGACCTCTGCTCGGCGGGGTGGGTCCGCGCCTTGGCGGGCGCAGGTCAGCGCGGCCACCGTCGCCGCCTGGCGGAGCACCGAGCCCCACTGCTGCTCGGTCACCGCGGCGAGTCGGTCGGCCGGTCGGTCGCCGAGGGCGTCGAGATCGGCCAGCGCGGCCAACAGACCGCCGGTGAACGAGTCACCCGCCCCGACGGTGTCGACAACTGTGGTGCGTACCGCCGGTTGTTCGTGCAGTGATCCGTTCGGGGCGAGTAGCCAGGCTCCCTCACCACCCCGGGTCACCACGGCGCAGGACACCCCGGCCTCGCACCACTCGGCGAGCACGTCGCCCACCGACCGGTCCGGGTAGAGCCAGGCCAGATCCTCGTCACTCGCCTTCACCACGTTCGCGAGGGGCACCTGGCGGCGTACCCTGGCCTGTTCCGCCGCCCGGTCCGTGACGATGCTGGGCCGCAGGTTGAGGTCGATCGAGACGGTGAGCCCGTCGCGGCGGTGTTCGCGGGCGAGCAGGTCCTCCAGCACCTGGGCCCCGGGTGGCAGCGCGAGCGCGAGGGACCCGGTGTGCAGCGCGGTCGCCGGTGACCCGGCGAGGTCGGGTAGCTCCCGCGGCGTCCACTGCCAGTCCGCCGTGCCGGCCAGCCGGAACTCGTAGCTGGCCTGCCCGCTGGCGTTCAACGTGGCCACCGCCACGGAGGTGGGCTCCGTGGCGCGGACCGCCCAGTCCAGGTCCACCCGGTTGGCGCTCAGGTGCGCGGTGAGTTGCCGACCGTAATCGTCGGTGCCGAGCCGGGCCAGCAGCCGTACCGGCTGGTCGAGCCGGGCCAGGGTGAGCGCAACGTTGGCCGGGGAACCACCCGGCACGGCGCGCTGCCCCTCGGCGGTGACCACCAGGTCGATGAGCGCCTCGCCAGCGACCACGATCATGCGGTCACCTCGCCCGGCGCGAGCGGGCCGGGCCCGCCGAGCCCGGTGGCGGAGCACGACAGCAGCACCGCCTGGTACGCGTGGTAGACGTCCGGCCGGCCGTGCCAGACCGTGTCGGCGGGCAGGTTCCGCGCGTCCAGCTCGTGCCGCCAGCCGGTGCCGTCGATCAGGTAGCGGCGCGCGTACGCCCAGAAGACGCGGTACCAGTCGGCGTAGACGTCGTCGCCGGTGCGGCGGTGCAGGGTGATCGCCGCACCGATGGCCTCGGCGAGCACCCAGTGCATCCGGGAGCGCACCACCGGCCGGTCGTCCCAGTCGATCGTGTAGACGAAGCCGTCGGCGCCGTCGACCGCCCAGCCACGGCGCACGGCGGCGGCGAACAGGGTGCGGGCGTCGGCGTGCAGCCAGCGGGGTGGCTGCGGCAGGACGGCCTCCAACTCCAGCAGCAGCCGGGCCCACTCCAACCAGTGGCCCATCGTCGAGCCGTACGGCCGGAAGGGGTCGGCAGGCTGGTCCCGGTTGTAGTCGAGCAGCGGCGTCCAGTCGGCGGTGAAGTGCTCGGGCAGCCGCCAGTCGTGTCGGGCGGCCTCGGTGTGCACCAGGTGGGTGGCGATCCGCAGGGCGCGGTCGGCCCAGCTCGCGTCGCCGGTGGCGGCGGCAGCGGCGAGGAACGCCTCGACCATGTGCATGCTGCTGTTCGCGCCGCGGTAGTCCTCGGTGACCGTCCAGTCCCGGAGCCACGACTCGCGGACCGCGCCCGCCTCGTCGTCCCAGAACCGGTCCCGCACCACGGTCAGCACGTCGGCGAGCAACTCCTTCGCGCCGGGTCGTCCGGCGCGCGTGGCGCTGGATGCGGCGAGCAGCACGAACGCGTGGTCGTAGCCGGCCTTGTGGTCGTCGACTGGCACGCCCTGCTGGTCCACGGCGCTGAACCAACCGCCGAACCGGTCGTCGTGCAGCAGGGTGCTGAGCGCGGCGATTCCGTGGTCGACGAGGGCGGCGGCGTCCGGATCGCCGTTGCGGTGGGCGAGGGCGGCCACGTGGGTCATCCGGCAGGTGATCCAGGTGTAGACGGCTTCGCCACGGTCCGGGGTGCGGTCGTCGGTCAACCACCAGAAGCCGCCCTCGGGCCGGACCGCGCGGCGGGCCGTGTCGAGCAGGGTGCTGGTCTGGTCGGTGAGGAACCCGTCCAGGTCGGGCAGGTCGGGTGACCCGGGCGGAGCGGGGGTCGTCAGGGCGTCGGATCGGGGCACGTCGGTCATCTCAGCTGGTCACCGTCGGGTAGGAAAGGGACATACGGCCAGGATCGGCGCACGGACCGGGTCGGCGCCGCAAAACCGTCAACGGTACGCCACGAAGCAACCGGCCAGGTCGACCATGCGGCAGGGAGAGCTTTTCCTCCCTTTTGCCCGTTGACATCGTTGTCACTTCTCAACCCTGCTCCGGTGGCCGGCCGACTGTCAATTCCGTCTGCGTCACACCGCACCACCGCCGCAGCAGCCGTCCGGACGTGGTCCAGCAGGTCGGCGACCTCCCCTACCGCTGCGCTCAGTAGTAGTCGTCGATCGGCGCACGCGCCTCGTCGAACAGCGCCGGCCCCTCGTAGCGGACCGGAGGCAGCGGCGGGGTGGCCGGCTTGACCTCCTCGAACTGCTCGCTGGACAGGGCGTACACCACCCGTCCGAGCCCGGAGCGGTCGATCGCTGTCGCGCACATCGGGCAGGGCTGGCAACTGGTGAACATGGTGGTGCCGGCGGCCACCTCGGGAGAGAGTTCCCGAGCGGCCCAGCGGGCCAGCTTGAGTTCCGGATGTGCGGTGATGTCCGCGTCGGAGACCACCGTGTTGTGGTCCTCGATCAGGACGGTGCCGTCCGCCCCGACGAGCAACGAGCCGAACGGCCGTTCGCCGGAGGCTCCGGCCTCGCTGGCAATGGCAACGGCACGGCGGAGAAAGGTCTCGTCCTCGGGGGTCATCGGTCCTCCATGGTCTTGGCGTACGCGGCCACGGCCGCGAGGGTCTGCCAGGCGCGCTCGGGTTGGTGGATCTCGGTGAGGTCGCCGTTGAACGGGTCGAGCACCACCGTCTCCGCGCCGAGCAGCCGGATCTGGTCGAGGTCTGCGGTGATCTGCTCGATGGTGCCCACACCAGCGAGCCGGTCGGGGCCGGTGACCGGGTCGCTGGTCTCCTGGAGTGCGATGCGCGGCATCAGCGCGGGCACGGGGAGGCCCAGGTCGTCGGCGATGGCGGTGAGTCGTCCGGCCGCGTCGGTGAGGTCGCCGAGCGTGAGGCGCAGCGGGTGCCACGCGTCTCCGAGTCGAACGGCGCGGCGCATGCCGGCATCGCTGTTGCCGCCGACCCAGATCGGGATCGCACCCGTGTCGTAGTCGTCGGTGTCCTGCCAGGCGTCGCGCATCGCGCGCAGGTAGTCGTCGGTAAGCGCGCCGCGCCGCTGGAACGGCACACCGAGCGCCTCGAACTCCTGCCGGGCCCAGCCGACGCCGACACCGAGGACGAGCCGGCCGCCGCTGAGCCGGTTGAGGTTCGCCGCCATCCGGGCGGTGAGCAGCGGATGCCGGTACGGGACGATGAGCACTGTGGTGCCCAGCCGGACCCAATGGGTCACCCCGGCCAGCCAGGACAGCGTGGTGAACGGCTCGTAGAACGGTGCCGGATATTGCTGGGCCACGTCCGGGGTCACCGCGATGTGGTCGGAGACCATCAGCAGGTCGAACCCGAGGCCCTCGATCGTCTGTGCCCACCGTCGCAGCACGTCGGGGTCGGTGCCCGGGCCGAAGTTCGGTACGTTCACGCCAATGTGCACGGGCCTACGCTAGCCACTGTGGACCGGCGTGTGAACACCATGATCCCTGCCTGTGCTGACCCTGGGCGCGGATCGGCCGGCAGGTGCGGGCCGCGTACCCTGTCGAGCCCTGCCCGATCGCGGCCCGCGCCGGACGCCGGCCCGGTCCGGCCCGGCGGATGAACGCCCTGCCCCAGGATGGCCGGATGGAGCTACCCGAGGGGCTTGGCTGGGTGGGCGCGGCACCGACCGGCCGGGCCTGGCTCGCTGCCCTCCCGAGCTGGTTGGCGGAGTGCGCCGAACAGTGGTCGCTGCGACTCGGCCCGCCCTTCCCGCAGGCGTACGCCTCGCTGGCGCTCCCGGCGGACCTGCCGGACGGCACGGCGGCGGTGCTGAAACTCCAGTACCCGGACGACGACAGCCGGCACGAGGCCGACGCGCTGACCCACTGGGCTGGCGACGGCGCGATCCGGCTCCTCGCGCACGATCCGGCACGCCGCGCCCTGCTGGTGGAGCGCTGCCGGCCCGGCAGTCCGCTGCACGAGCTGCCGATGGACCGGGCCCTGGACGTGGCGACCGGGCTCCTGCCCCGGCTCTGGCGACCCGCCGGCACGCCGTTCACCCCGCTCGCCGAGGAGGCCGCCGGCTGGATCGACCGGATGCCGAGGGCGTGGGAGCAGGCCGGCCGGCCGTACGAGCGGCGGCTGTTGGACGCGGCGCTCGCCCTGCTCACCGCCCTGGTGTCGAGCCAGGGCGAGCAGGTGCTGGTCAACCAGGACCTGCACGCCGGCAACGTGCTCGCCGCCGACCGGGAGCCGTGGCTGGCGATCGACCCGAAGCCGCTGACCGGCGAACGCGAGTTCTCGGTCGTGTCGATGGTGCGCGGTCCGGAGTTGGGCCACTCGCCGGCCGCTGTCCGGCATCGGCTGCACCGGCTCAGCACCGACCTCGGGCTGGACCGGGAGCGGGTACGGGGTTGGACGATCGGGCACACGCTGGCCTGGAGCGTCGCCAACGACAGCGTCTTTCCGCACCAGATCGAGGTGGTCCGCTGGCTGCTCGACTGATCGATCGATCCGTGCACCCTCCTTGATCACGCTCGATCCAGGATGTAGTGGTCTGCTCGCTCCGCGAGGCCACTACATCCTTGTTCCAGCACGATCATGGGGGCAGGGCGGGCGGTGGCGGTGGCGGTGGCGCTGGTGGCGGCGGTGGTGGCGCTGGTGGCGGCGCTGGTGGTGGCGGCGGTGGCGACGCGGGCGGCTCAGCCGAGCTGGCAGGTGCGGCACCAGTAGAGGTTGCGCCTGGCCAACTCACCACGGCTGACCTCGGTGCCGCAGACGTGGCAGGGTGCGCCGGGACGGCGGTAGACGTACACCTCGCCACCGTGCCGGTCCACCCGCGCGGCCCGGCCCATCGCCTCCGGCAGGTGTGCGTCGCGCACGGTGTCGATCCGGCCGTGCTCGACCGCGAGCCGCATCAGGGCGACCAGGTCGGCCCAGAGCGCGTCCCAGCCTTCCCGCGTGAGCCGGCGGCCGGGCACCGTGGGCGACAGGCCGGCCCGGAACAGCGCCTCGGTCACGAAGATCAGGCCGGTGCCGGCCACCACCGACTGGTCCAGCAGCAGCGCCGCGAGGGGCGTCGGGCTGCGCGAGATCCGGCGGTACGCCCGCTCCGGGTCGGCATCGGCGCGCAACGGATCCGGCCCGAGGCGGGCCCGCAGCGCGGCCACCTCGGGGGGAGTGATCAGCTCACAGGCGGTCGGCCCGCGCAGGTCCAGCCAGTGCCGATCGCTGGCCAGTCGCAGCCGCACCTGGCCGACCGGCTCCGGCGGCTCCCCCGACCCGTCGGTGAACTTCCCATAAAGCCCCAGGTGTACGTGCAGAATCAGCTCGCCGGCATAGTGGTGCAGCAGGTGCTTGCCGTACGCCTCGGTGCCCTTCAGCACCGTCCCGGAGAGGCGGGCGGCACCGTCGGCGAAGCGCCCCTGCGGGCTGGCGGCGTGCACCTTGTCCCCGGCGAACAGCTCGGCGTGCCGGGCCGCCAGGCGGTGGATCGTATGTCCCTCTGGCACGGGTCCCAAGGATAGCCAGCCACACCGCCACGCCGACCGACTCGGGGCACCGCCGGGCCGGGCGACGCCGGGCCGGGCACCGCCACGCCGACCGACTCGGGCGACCCCGGGCTGCGCGACGCCGGGCTGATCGCCCTGGGGGCGCCGCCGGTCGGGCACCGCCGCGCTTGATCGACTCGGCTTTCAGGAAATCGGGGTGTTCTGGTGAGCGGGACACCCCGGTTTTCAGGAAGGCGAGTCGATCACGGCGGGAGGGTGCCCGGGACGGCGTGGTCAGCCCCGGCGCTGCCCCTTGATGCCGTCCACGAACGCGGCCCAGGTGGCCGGGGCGAAGGCCAGCGCGGGACCGGTCGGGTCCTTACTGTCCCGTACGCCCACGACAGCGGGCAGGTTGTCGGCCACCTCGACGCAGTCGCCGCCGCTCCCACCGCTGCGGGTGCTCTTGCGCCAGGTCGCACCGGCAAGGTCAGTCATGATGCTCCTCGATGATCGAAGTGATCATTTTCTCTGATTCTGCCTCACTCGACGCGAGGGCTTCCAGGTCCGACCAGACATGTTCGTAGGCGGCCACCTCGGCCGGCTTGTCCAGATAGAGCGCGCCGGTGATGTTCTCGACGTAGACGGTGGTCGGCTCGGTCGACGCTCTCCCGAACGCCTGTGGGAAATCGAGCAGGACGAAGGTGCCGGTCTCGCTGGCCAACGGCGGACCGGCGACGAGCGGCAGGACCCGCAGACTCACGGTCGGCAGTGCGGCCACGTCGAGCAGGTGTCGTAGCTGCTGGGCCATCGCCCGGCGATCGGGGATGGTGCGCAGCAGCACGGCCTCGCTCAGGACGACCCGCAGGGTGGGCGCGGTGGGCAGCCGGCGCACGAGAATGCTCTGCCGTTGCAGCCGGACTTCCACCAACTTTTCCCGATCCTCCTCGCGCATGGTCGGATTCTTCCGGCGGAACAACTCGCTGGCGTACTCCCGGGTTTGCAGAAGCCCGGGGATCAGTTCCGAGTCATATCGGCGAATCAGAGCCGCGGACGATTCCAGGCCGACGTACAGCGAGAACCACGACGGTACGACGTCGCCGTACGAATGCCACCAGCCACGGGCACGAGTTTCCTTCGCGAGCCCGGCGACGATCTCGCCCATGTCGTCGGGCACCCGATAGAGAGCACACATCACTCGGGCGTCCACCACGCGCACCGGGACCAGCCCCTTCTCGATGCGCCACACCTTCTGCCGTGAGCAGTCGAGCGCTTCGGCTGCGGCGTCCAGCGACACCGAGGCGTCCTCGCGGAGCTGCGTGAGCAGCCGACCGAGCTGCCGTCGAGGGACCGTGGACCCGCTTGTTTCATCCGTCATGCAACATCACCGCGTCCCTCCTGCAACACCGAATGTTTCGCCCTGCACGCATTTCTTTTCCATTCCTCGTGCGTCAATGTTATCTGACGTTAGGACGGCGGTGTGGATTGCACAAGGTGGCCAGCGTGGAACATGCTGTCACGCGTTGGCGCCTCCCCGAAAACTGCTTCGGGAATAGCGTCAGCACAAGGCCGGTGTGACGCTATTCCTCGGAAGGACACCGCGATGCGCGTCTCGTACAACGAATACCTCTTGGTCACCGCGCTGACCTTCGCCCGTCGACATCGGCCGGTGTGGAGTTGGGTGCGCTGGCGCACCGTGTGCCGCTGCGGTGCGGACTTGCCCTGCCGAGCCCGTCACCGCATCCCGATCAACCGCGGCCACTGGCCGACATGACCGGCTGGAAGCCCGGCGACCTGCTGCTGATCGGCGCGGCGTGCTCGGTGCAGTTCGCCGGCGACCGGGCGTTACGCCTTCGGCTGGTCAACGCCGACCCGCGCCCGACGTACCACGGGTGGGTCTGGCTGACGGGCTACGTCCTGGATGACAAGGATCTGGCCGTCGACAAGCGAGAGGTCTTCGTGCAGCAGGCCGGGGTGCGTCTGCTCCGCGCCGCGCCCCCGCCCCCACCCACGCCCCGCAAGTCGACCCGCAAGTCGACCCGGCCCGGCGGTGAACGACTCGGCATCAAGAAAACCGGGCTGTCCCAGTGAGGCGGACCCGCCGACTTCCTGCAAATCGAGTCGATCACCGCGAGCCTCGGACACCGCCCAGCCTCGGTCACGGCCCGACGTGGCGACCCGTACCCGGGATTGGTGTCAGGAAACGCCCAGGTGGGTATTTCAGGGCGGTACCGCGTGGGTGCCATCCCTTCCGACGGCCACCACGCATTTATCAGGAGGTGTGTAGTGGTCAGGATTCCTTCGCTGTCCCGCCGGTCCGAGCCGGCACCGACGCGGGACGAGAACCTCGACGGCCGCGTTGACGGCCGCGACACCCCGGGCGCTGACCGGGCCAGCACAGCGACGACCGACACGGGCCGGTCCGACGAGGTCTCCGGTCGACCGGTGATCACCGACCGGGACGCCGACCAGACGACGTACCGCAGCGCCACCGCGCCCAGCGGGCAGATCGGCGAGGCCGAGCGGCGTGCCGCCGAGCGGGCCGCGGTGGCCCGAGCCGCCACCGCCCGCCCGGTCGACAGCGACCCCCGCACCGCCCGCCCGGTGGCGACCACGACCGGAACGGCCCGCCCGGTCGACGGCGAGACCCGCACCGGAGCCGTGGTGGACACCGAGCCCCGCACCGCTCGCCCGGTGGCGACCGAGACTCGCAGCGCCCGCCCGCTGGACACCGAGACTCACAGCGGCCGCCCGGTGGCGACCGAGACCCGTAGCGGCACCGCCCCGACCGTGGCCCGCACCGCCGAGCGGGACGCCGACCTCGGCAGCACCGCCGGCCGGCCCGACACGACCGACCGCGTCACCACCGACCGACCGGTCGACCCGACCCCGGGCGTGACCACGCCCGAGCCGCCGGCGACGCGCGGTCCGAAGCCGCGGGCCAGCCTGCTCGCCACCCTCGGCCTGATCGTCTCTGTCGCCGGTGCGCTGTTCGTGCTGACCGGCACTCTGGCTGGGTACGGCATCGGGCTTGGCGCCTTCGGCGCGGTGCTCGCGGTGCTCGGCCTGATGGCCACCCGCCGCCGGCACGTCGCCGGCAAGACCGACGCGCTCTTCGGTGTGCTGATCGGGCTGGCCGCGGTGGTGATCGGGGTGCTCGCGATGACCGGGCAGTTCGACTGGCCGACCACGGACGGCGACTGGGTGCAACGCTTCCGCGAGTGGCTTGACTCACAGTTTGTCGACCGTTTCTAGCGGGCACTGTTCCGCTCGCCGGTGATGCACCGGCGACAAGCCGGCGGTTCGCCGGCAGCACGATCTCATCCGGTGGTTCACCGGACGTGCGACACCCTTTCAGGGGCGGCGGTTCGCCGCCCCTGAAGTGTTTTCGGGGCCCGGCAGCGTCCACTGGGATGGGTGGTCCCCTTGGGATGGCTCCGTCCCCTGGGATGGCTCGTCCCCTTGGGACGGCTCGCTGGCCCGACAGCGACCCCGCCTGCCGGCAGCGGACCGGCCACCCCTGGATCGCCTTTGCTCTGCACCCGCCGAGGCGACACTCACAAGCAGCGGACCGGCCACCCCTACGTGCACCTTTGCTCTGCACCCGCGGAGGCGACACTCACAATCTGTAGCTGGCGCTTCCGCGGGTGCAGAGCAAAGGATGGCTAAGGCTCACCCAACAGGAGGATCACCCACCAGGAGGCTCGCCCGCCAGAAGGCTCACCCACCCGCAGCCTCACCCACCCGCAGGCTTACCCACCAGGAGCAGCGGGTGCAGAGCAAAGGTGACCCAGACCCAGCCCTGCGGCGGGGGCCCAGAACCCGAATCCCGGCTCTCGCAAACCCTCGACGCAACGATTCGCAGTCGTAGGCCGGCCAGACGCAACGAATGTTCGGTCTGCGCAACTCTCAGTGGTGGATCCTGCCGCTGGGGCCGCATAGCGTTGAGCAACGGCGCCAGCCCGTGGGCCACGGTGGCCGGGCGCGCCCGACCCTGGGAGCAGGACTAATGACGATGGACGCCACCAGCCAGCGCCTGTTGATGTGCCGGCCGACGTACTTCGCCGTCGACTACGCGATCAACCCCTGGATGGACCCGAGCTCCCCGGTCGACGCCGCGCTCGCCGTCCGGCAGTGGGAGCAACTCCGCCAGACGTACCTTGACCTGGGCCACACCGTCGAGGAGATCACTCCGGTGCCCGGTCTGCCCGACATGGTCTTCGCCGCCAACGGCGGCACCGTCATCGATGGCAAGGCGATGGCCGTGCAGTTCCGCGACCCGCAGCGCGCCGACGAGGCACCGGCCTACCGGGCCTGGTTCGAGGACGCCGGCTTCGAGATGTACGACCCGAAGCACGTCAACGAGGGTGAGGGCGACGTCCTCCTGGCCGGCGACCACCTGCTGGCCGGCACCGGCTTCCGCACGGCGCACTCCTCGCACGCCCAGTTGCAGGAGGTCTTCGGCTACCCGGTGATCACCATGCAACTGGTCGACCCGCGCTTCTACCACCTGGACACCGCGCTGACCGTGCTCGACGAGCGGACCGTGGCGTACCTCCCGGAGGCGTTCTCCCCCGGCAGCCATGCCGTGCTGCGCCGGCTCTTCCCCGACGCGGTGCATGCCAGCATGGCCGACGCCGAGGTGCTGGGGCTGAACGCGGTAAGCGACGGACGGCACGTGGTGCTGCCCGCGCAGGCCACCGACCTGGCCGCCAAGCTGCGCGACCGGGGCTACGAGACCATCGGTGTCGACCTGTCCGAACTACTCAAGGCCGGCGGCGGACCGAAGTGCTGCACGCTGCGACTCCGTCAGGGAAAGGCAAGCCAGTGATCGTGGATGACATCCTGCGGACGCCGGAAGCGGTCCGGGACGCCGAGCGCTGGACAGCGCACAACTACCACCCCCTGCCGGTGGTGATCTCGTCCGCGGAGGGTGCCTGGCTCACCGATGTGGACGGGCGCCGCTACCTGGACTGCCTCGCCGGCTACTCCGCCCTGAACTTCGGCCACCGGCACCCGCAGCTCATCGCCGCCGCGCACGCGCAACTGGACCGGCTCACGCTGACCAGCCGCGCGTTCATCCACGACCAGTTCGCCGACTTCTGCCGGGAGCTGGCCGAGCTGTGCGGCAAGGATCTGGTGCTGCCGATGAACACCGGCGCCGAGGCGGTGGAGACCGGGATCAAGGTGGCCCGCAAGTGGGGCTACCAGGTCAAGGGCGTGCCCGCCGGCCAGGCCAACATCGTGGTCGCCGAGGGCAACTTCCACGGCCGGACCACCACCATCGTGAGCTTCTCCACCGACGAGGACGCCCGCGCCGACTTCGGGCCGTACACCCCGGGTTTCACGGTCGTGCCGTACGGCGACCTGGACGCGCTGACCGCCGCGATCGACGAGAACACGGTGGCCGTGCTGCTGGAGCCGATCCAGGGTGAGCAGGGTGTGGTGGTGCCGCCCGAGGGCTACCTGCCGGGTGTACGCCAGGTCTGCACCGAGCGCAACGTCCTCTTCATCGCCGACGAGATCCAGTCCGGTCTGGGGCGTACCGGCAAGACCTTCGCCTGTGACCACGAGGGCGTCGTGCCCGACATGTACCTGCTCGGCAAGGCGCTCGGCGGCGGCATCATCCCGGTCTCCGCGGTGGCCGCGAACGCCGACGTGCTCGGCGTGCTCAAGCCCGGCCAGCACGGCTCGACCTTCGGCGGCAACCCGCTCGCCTGCGCGGTGGCGATCGAGGTGGTCCGGTTGCTGGCCACCGGCGAGTTCCAGCGCCGCTCGGCCGAACTGGGTGAACGGCTGCGGGCCGGCCTGGAAGGGCTGGTCGGCAAGGGCCTCGTCGGGGTACGCGTCCGCGGGTTGTGGGCCGGTCTGGACATCGACCCGGCGCTGATGAGCGGGCGGGAGGCGTGCGAACGGCTGGCCCAGCGGGGCGTGCTCGCCAAGGACACCCACGGCTCCACCATCCGGCTCGCCCCACCCCTGGTGATCACCGAGGACGAGATCGACCTGGCGGTGTCCAAGCTGGCCGAGGTGCTGGCCGGCTGAGCCGCGCTGGAGACGCAACTACAGGGAAAGTGCTGCCTCGACACCGTCCGAGGCAGCACTTTCCCTGTAGTTGTGCGGATCTTGACCGGCTGCGGCCCGCGGGCCCGTCAGGGGCGGGGCAGGCGCATGGCCATGGTCGGGGCCTCGGCCATCACGGAGGTGGGGGTGAACGGGGCGCCGGTCGGCAACTCCTCCGCGCGGCCGATCTGCACCCCCGGGTACAGCTCCACCATGTCGTTCTCACCGAGCACCCGGGACTGCTGCGGGGCCAGGGGGATACGGTCCGGCTCGGTCATCGAACCGGCCGGACGGATGCCGGAGCCGTTGGTGCTGATGTCGGTCACGATGACTTCGCCGACCCGCAGCTCGAACTGGACGTGACCACGACTGATCCACCGCCGGGCCTCGTCGTTGAGCCACTGGCCGAGCATGATCCCGCCGTCCTGCTCCGGTGCCCGGCCGGCCACGATCGGCTGCTCCTCAGTGAGCACGAACCGTCGCCGAACCAGGCCGCCGACGCGCACGGCGAGCACCTCACTGCGCGGCCGGGGCCCGCCGTCGCCGAGGCGTACGCCGTGGCGGGGGCAGGTCGGCACACCGTTGCGCAGCGCGGGCGGCGGCTGCCCGGCCGGGCTGCGGTCGGCACCCCCGGCCAGGTCGGCGAACGCGCCACCCCCACCGCCACCGCCGAACAGCGCGCAACCCGACTCCGGGCAGCGCCACTGGCGAGCCAGCAGCTTCGCCCCGGTCGGCGAGCGCTTGCCGGCGACCGGCGAGTGCCCGCCACCGACGTGCGCGATGAACACCGGCCCGCCCGCGCCCGGCACCGGGGCGACCACCCGACCGGCCTGCTCGACCAGCCACGGGAACCGCCCACGCAACCCGTCGAAGCGGACCCGGCTGAGCACCGGCAACCCGAGCAGGTCGGCCACCTCCAACATCCGGTCGCCCGGATTGTCGAGCACCTCCACCAGCCCGTCGTCGGCCCAGCGGCGCACCACCATCCGCTCGTTGGAGGTGAGGTCCGCGTCGGAGAGCAGCGCCCGGTGCACGACCGCGTAGACCTGGACGCTGTCCTCCTCCAACTCGCGGGAGAGCGCGTCGATGACCATGCCGAGCCGTAGCAGGCTGGCCGGTCGACCACCGTCGATGTCCTGGTAGCGGATCACCTCGGCCAGGTCGAGCACCGCCCGGGCCAGCGACGGATCGGTGCAGACCCGGCCCTCGATGGCGTCCAACACCTTGCTGATCTCGAATCTCATGCCGCACTCCGGACGATGTCGTCGATCCGCCCGGCCAGCTCGATGTCCCGGTGGGTGACCCCACCGGCCGAGTGCGTGACACAGCGGAAGGTCAGGGTCCGCCATCTGACGTCGATGTCGGGATGGTGGTCAAGCTCCTCGGCCACCGCCGCCACCCGGTCCACCACCGCGATGGCGGCCGGGAAACTGCCGAGCTGGGCTGTCCGAGCGATGCCGGTCGGGTCGCCTGACCAGTCGGGCAACCGGCCCAGCTCTTCTCGCACCGCGTCCGCGGTGAGCAGGTCTGCCATGAGCAGACCCTACCGGTGGCGCGGCCGACGAGCCGGACGCGCCACCGGCGGAGGGCGGAGCCCAGTCTTCGACGAGTTCGTCAGCCGCGCAGCGGCCGGCCCACCTCGTGCAGGTGACCGAGCGCCTGCCGGTACGACTCGACAAGCCCGGTCTCGGCGTACGGGATGCCCTGCTCGACGCAGTAGGCGCGCACGATCGGCTGGGCCCGGCGCAGGTTGGCCCGGGGCATGTTCGGGAAGAGGTGGTGCTCGATCTGATAGTTGAGCCCGCCCAGCGTGGTGTCCACCAGTCGGCTGCCGCGCACGTTGCGGGAGGTCAACACCTGCTTACGCAGGAAGTCCAGCTCGTCCTCGGCGGTCGGCATCGGCATGCCCTTGTGGTTCGGTGCGAACGCGCAGCCCATGTAGAGGCCCCACAGCGCCTGGTGCACGACGGCGAAGAGCAGCGCCTTGACCGGCGACATGACCGCCAACAGCAACGCCACGTAGCCGACGGTGTGCGCGACGAGCAGCGCGGCCTCGATCGCGCGGTGCCGCATCGGAACGGTGTACCCGCCGTTCGGCTCCCGCCCGACGATCGCCCGGATGCCCGACACGTGCAGGTTCAGACCCTCCAGCAGGAGCATCGGGAAGAAGAGGTACGCCTGCCGCTTGGCCAGCCAACGACCGAACCCCCGGGTCTCCAGCGCCTGCTCGCGCGTCCACACCAGGGCACCCGCGCCGACGTCCGGGTCCTCGTCCTCGTGGTTCGGGTTGGCGTGGTGCCGGTTGTGCTTGTCGACCCACCAGCCGTAGCTGATCCCCACCGCCACGTTGCCGGCGAACAGCCCCACCAACTCGCTGGGGCCACGCCGACGGAACATCTGCCGGTGACCGGCGTCGTGCCCGAGGAACGAGACCTGGGTGGTGGCCACCGCCATCACCGCCGCGAGGGGCAGCTGCCACCAGGAGTCGCCGAGCAGGAACACGGCGACCCAGCCGGCCACGAAGGCGCCGAGGGTGAGCGTGATGCGGGTGACGTACCAGCCGGGACGCCGTTCGAGCAGGCCCGCCTGGCTGATCCGTCGGGACAACTGTGCGTAATCACTGCCTCGCCGTCGTACCGGCGGTTCCGCCACCGCTCCGAGCGCCATTGCTGCTCCCGATCCACTTGTGCCTGAACCGGTATGGTTCGGGCCTTCTGTCAAGTCTCCGGTCCGCAGTAGCGCTGAGTAACCCTGGCAACCCCCGAATCGGGGGTAGGGCGGGCACTACCCCGCTGGTGGACGACTCAGCCCAGCCGGGCCACCGTGGCCCGCAGTCGAGCGAGGTCACGCCGCCGCCGCTCGTAGGTCGCGGCGAGCCCGACAAGCGCCAGCCCGCCCGCTCCGAGGTAGATCCACCGGGGCAGCAGGTCCCAGCCTCGGGCCACCTCGTGCAGCGCCAACAGCGCCAGCACCCCGCCGCCGAGCAGCACCGGCGCCTGCCATCGGCGGGTCGCGCCGGCCAGCACCGCGCCCAGGGCCGCCGCGCCGAGCAGCAGTCGCCGCCACGGCTGCGGGTCCGATCCGGCCAGCACCGACACGAGGCTCGGCAGCAGCGCCGCGACCAGCCCCGGGCCGAGGGCCGGCCAGCTGGTCAGCCCGGGGCGGGTGCGCAGCGCCAGCAGGCCCGCGCCGAGGGCGAGCGCCGAGGCCGGCAGGGTGTACGCCTCCAACACGGTCACGCCTCCGGCGGCCAGCAGGACCCACGCCCCGAGCAGCTCGCTGCCGGCGGCGATGCCGGCGAACGCCCACCGCCGGCCGGCCGACTCACCCCGGCGCAGCAGCCGCAGCGCGACGGCAGCTCCCCAGAGCACGCAGACGGTGGCGAGGTGCCGCGCCACCTCGACCGCCAGCACCGCCGCCACAAGCGCCACCGCCTGCGCGGCGGCGTCCAGCACCCGCCCGACCCGGAGCCGTGGCGCAACCGCCGCAGCCGGCAGCGGGACCGCCGCATCAGCACGCAGCGGGACCGCCGCGTCACCCGGCGGCGGAGGCGTCACGTCACCCGGCCGCAGGGCCGCCGTGGCCGCCCGCGGCCCGGTGGTCGTGGCGGCGACGGCCAGCACCAGGGCGGCCACCGCCAACAGCGGATACGCCGCCGCCCGCAGTGGCAGCCCACCGGCGAGCGGGGCGGTCACCGCCAGCGCGGACGCCGCACCCACCCCGGCCAGGCAACCCGCCACCCGCACCTCGAACACCCGCGCCCCGACGGCGACGACAACCGCCACCACCAGCAGCACTCCCTCCGCGGCGAGCGTCCCCGCCCGGGTGGCCAGCAGCCCCGCCACACCGGAGACGGTCAGCACCGCACCCACCGGCACGGCGACCGGTGCGAACGCCGGGCGCACGGCCAGAGCGGCGATCAGCAGCGCCGCCAGACCGGTGAGCAGGACAACCACCGGCAGCACCGGCCACGGCGTGCCGATCGCGACGAGGAGCACCGGCAGGGCCGCCGCGACGAACGGCAGCGCGGGCAGCACCCGGGCGCGGACCCCCCGACCGGCCACCACGACGGCCAGCGCCAGCACGGCCAACGCCAACCCGCGCGACAGCGCCATCGGGTCGGCGACGAGCGTGGGCACCCCCGACCACACCCGCCCCCGACCGCCGTACGGCGACACGAGCGCGCCCCACACCGTCGGCAGGGCCGCCAGGATCGTGAGCGCCGCCAGCAGGCCCCCCGCCGCCAGCGGCACGGCCCGCCGGACCGGTTCCCGGTCGCCGGCCGCCGGCCGCTCCCACCGGGCGACGAGCGCGACGCCGAGCGTCGCCAGTGCGGCGTACAGCGGGAGGGGTTCGTTGCCCGCCACGATCAGCGGCGTGAGTCCGGGCACGGTCACCGCGACCACGGCACCGATCACCGCGTACCCGGTCAGCTCGATCCGGTGGCGACGCGCCGCGAGCACCGCGACAAGCGGCAGCCCGGCGGCGGCCAGCGCGAGCCGCGCCTGCCACCAGGGTGGCGCACCCCCGGCGAACAGCGCCACCGCGACGGCCCCGGGCAGCGCGAGCTGCGCGACCAGGAGCCCCACGCCGGCCACCGGACGGTACGGCCCGGCACCCCGTCGCACGGCCAGGGCCAGCCCGACCCCGACGACGCTGCCGAGCGCCACCAGGGCGCCGATCGGGGCGGCCAGGGCGACCAGCAGCCCGTGCCCGAGCAGGACGGCACCACCGAGCGCGCGGGTGAGCAGCGCGGCGGGGCGGGTCGCCGGACGAGCCAGCACGGCGCACAGCAGCCCGACCCCGCCGACCAGGTCGACGGCCACCACCGCCGGCCAGGGGGCCGCCCAGCCGGCGGGCAGGGCGAGCAGCACCGTCACCGCGCCGGTCGTGGCGAGCACCGCTCGCACCTTCCGGGGCAGCAGCAGCACCGTCGCGCCGAGCGCCAATGCCACGGCGGGTGCCAACTGCCAGCCCCAGTCCAGGTCCGGTCCCGTCCCGGCCCCACGCCAGGGTGGCAGCGAGCGGCCCACGGCGGTGACCGCGAGCACGGCGGTGATCAGCGCGGCCACCTGGGCCGTTGCGGCCGCGACCAGCAGCGCGCCGGCACGCGGGCCGGTACGCCAACCGCCGGCGCCACGCGCCACCGAAGCGACCTCGGCGGGAAGCTCCGCCCCGGCCGACTCCCGCACCGGCGGCTCCGCCCCGACCACTCCCGGCAGCAGGCGCACCGCCCCGGCCAGCACGAGTGCGACGGTGGCCGCCGCGAGCAGCAGCAGGGACGGCCGCAGCTCGGCCACCGGGCGGAGCAGGGCGGCGGCGAGGACCGGCACCAGCAACCCGCCGGCCACCGCCCGCAACGCCCGTCCGCCGACCAACCGGGCCGCACCGAGCGCGACCAGCGCGACAAGCAACAGCGGCAACCCGGCCAGCAACGGCGAACCCGCCGCCCGCCCGAGGACCAGTGGCACCAGGGCACAACTGGCGGCACCCACGAGCGCGGCGACGTGACCGACCGCCGCCACCACCCGGCCGACGAGCGGTGCCACGCCCACCCGGCCGCGCAGCGCCACCAGCACGGCCAGGTCCAGCAGCGCCACCCCGAGCAGGACCAGCACCCAGCCGGCCGCATCCGGCTCGGCACCGACGGCGAGCAGCGGCAGAACCGGCTGCGCGGCCACCAGCGCGGCGAACCAGGGCCCGGTCAACCCGCTCCCCCGGCCGTACCCCACGGCGACCGCCGCGCTGGCCCCCCCGACCAGCGCGGCGTACCTGCTGCCGGACCAGCCGGCCACCCCGGCCAGGTCCACCGACCAGGCCGCGTAACCGTCAAGCACCACAAGCAGCAACCCGACCGCGGCGAACGTCTCCGCCGTGCCGCGCAACCCCCGACGGGCCACCAGCAGCGGTACGCCCAGCAGAAGCGCCGTGACCGCGGCCAGGATCGACGCCCGACCGGCGACACCGACCGCCGCCCAGGCCACTGCGGTGAACACCACCGCGGCCGTGCCCAGCAACAGCCCGCCGAGGACGAAGAGCACGCCCTGGACGGTCCGGGTGGAGGTCTCCGCCGCACCCGGTGCCGCACCCGCCGTGGCGGCCGGCCCGGTGGACACCACCGGCCCGACGGGAGACGCCGGACGCGTCACCACGGACCCGGCCAACCCCGCGCGGACGACCGCCGCCAGCTCGGCCCGCCGCCGCGAGGTGGCCGACAGGCGTCCGGCCAGCTCGACGTACGCGCGGCGGGCCCGCTCCACCTCCGGCTCCAACCGGGCGACCTCCCGGCCCAGCCGCAACACCTCGGCGGCGATCGGGTCGGGCGCGCGCCGGCAGCCGGTGCAGCCGGTACTCAGATCGGCCGGGGCACCGCAGGCCGGGCAGGGATAGCCTGTGTCATCCACCCGGTCATCATCGGCAGTCGACCGGAGCGCGGCCCAGAGTCCGCGTACTCAGGGTCGGGTGTGCTCGAATACCCAGGTGGCGTACGCGGGGTCGCCACTGTCCACCTTGGACACCAGGATCTCCGGCACCTCGTACGGATGGCTGACCCGGATCTGGTCCACCAACGCGGCCAGCCGATCCGGTGCGGTCTTGAACTGCACCGACCACTCGGAGCTGGTCTCCACCCCGGACCGCCACCAGTAGGTGCTGTCCACCTGACCGCCCACCTGTGCACAGGCGGCGAGCCGGCCCGCAACGGCCGCGGCCGCCAGCACGTCGGCGACCGAACGCGCGTCCACCACAGTCGTCACCACGCAGATCTGATCCACGCCCGCACCCTACGCGGCATTGTCCCGATTAGACGCTATCCACGTGTCGATCTGGGCCCACCAGTCGAACAGCCAGTCGATGCGTTGCTGCCGGCCGGTCGGCACGTCCTCCGGCGGCACCGACCAGAACCGCATCACGATCCGCTTGTCCATCGGCAGCTCCCGCCACACGTCGGCGACGGTGAGCATCCGGTCCAGCCCGGTGTGGGCGACGAAGATGACCCCCGCGTCCGGGGCGGCGTCCAGCGCGGCGAGCATCCCGCCGGGCTGCGGGGCGAGCACGTGGCGCATCCGTTCGGCGCGCAGGGCCATCCGTTCCAGGCCGAGGGACCGCAGCCGGGCGATGGCCCGCAGCCGCCGCTTGGGGGTGAAGTTGCCGCCCTCGGGGAAGATGACGAACGCGTCGTTGTCGTCCAGGCCCGTGGCCAGGTGACCGACCTGGCGTACCGTCTCCTCGCCGTGCTCCGGCGTCGGCGCGATGAAACGGTTGGGCAGCCGGTTGAGCAGCACGTCGATCGCCGGGTCCCACTGGAGGCTGTCCTTGAGGACGATCCGTGGCTCCCGCTTGAACCAGTTGACCAGGCCGTGGATCAGGATGAACGAGTCGCCCGGCCCGGCGTGCCGGCAGAGCACCAGCTCGGGCCGGCCGGGCAGCGCCGTGTCCGGATCGGTGCCGACCACGTCGATGCTCAACCGCAGGGTCCACCGCGCCTGCCAGAACAGCACCCGCAGGAACCAGCCCGCCAGCACGTAGTGCGCACGCTGGAAGGCCGGGGACCGGACCCGCCAGCCGAAGCCGGAGACGACCCAGAGCACGAAGAGCGCGAGCAGCGCGGCGGCGTTCCAGACCAGGTAGACACAGCCGATCCAGAGCAGCCGCAACGGGCGCAACCGGCCCGGGACCAGCGGCGACGCGGCCGCGGCGAGGAACGCCCAGACCGGCAACGTGGTGACCACGACGAAGGCGAGCACCACCACGGCGGGAGCGATCAGCAACCGACGGAGCCACCGGGGAGGCAGCGGCATCACCGCTCCAGATGCGTGGCGAGGTAGCGCCGGGAGGCGGTGTACGCCCGGCTGATCCGCCGGCCCACCGCCGCCATGTCCCGGTACGCCCACGGGGTGTCGTCTCGTGGGTTCAGCCCCCCGGTCGGCAGGACGTGCACCTCCACCCCCTCGGGCAGCGCGGCCATCTCGCGGAAGAAACGGTGCCGGCGGGAGATCTCGAACGCGACCTGCGCGATCTCCCACGGCCGCCGGGGCGGTGTCAGCTCCCGTTCGATCCGACCCACCTGGAGAACGTAGATGCGGCGGGCGCCGACGGCCACCGCCTCGCCGATCGGGATGGAGTTGACGATGCCGCCGTCCACGTAGTGCGCGCCGTTGATCTCCATGGGCGGGAGCAGGCCCGGCACCGAGGCCGACGCCATCACCGCCGGCACCACAGGACCGGTGTCGAACCAGTGCTCGGCGGCCCGCTCGATGTGCGCGGCGCAGCAGCGGAACGGCACCCGCAGCTCGGCGAAGGTGGTGTCCACCCCCAACTCGGTCTCCAGCAGGCGGCGCAGCGGTCGGGGCGAGTGCAGGTGGGTGCGGGCGGCGAAGCGGCGCAACTGCCGGGCGACCGAGTCGCCGTACACCTCGCTCGCCTCCGGCGAGGCCCAGAGCCGGACCAGCCGGTCGGTCACCGCCTCCGACGGGTCGGCGGCGACGAGCGCGCCGTTCACCGCGCCGATCGAGGTGCCGAGCACCATGTCGGGCTGGATGCCGGCGCGGAACAGCGCGCGCAGCATGCCCACCTCGACCGCGCCCAGCACTCCCCCACCGCCGAGCACGAACGCCACAGGTCCCCCCGCCATGTCTCTCATCCTGGCACGGACCCGCAGACGACCGGCCAGCCGCCGTCGTTGGACGGTCGGCGCACGCCAGGCACCGTCCGTCGACCGGAGGCGGCAACGGCGTTGACAGGCAGGACGCATTCGCGCAACCTGATACCGCTCCCACCCCTGAGGCAGGTGCGATCGGTGAAGGCAGCACTGCATGCGGGCCGATTGCTGGCTCGCAGATACCGGCTTCTCGACCAGATCGGCGCCGGCGGCATGTCGGTGATCTGGCGTGCCCGCGACGAGGTGCTGGCCCGGGTCGTCGCGCTCAAGGTGCTCGCCCCCTCGTTGGCCGCCGACGCGCGCTTCCGGGACATGGTGCGCGAGGAGGCCCGAGCCGCCGCCCAGTTGGTGCACCCCCACGTGACCTCGGTGCACGACTACGGCGAGACGGTCGCCCCGGACGGCTCCATCACCTCGTTCGTGGTGATGGAGTTGCTCAGCGGCGAGGAGTTGGAGCTGCGACTCACCGAGGGGCCGTTGCCGTGGGCCGAGGCGGTCCAGGTGGCCGCCCAGGTCGCGGACGCGCTGGCCGCCGCGCACCGACTCGGCATCGTGCACCGGGACATCACCCCGGCCAACGTGATGATGACCGGGTCCGGGGTCAAGGTGCTCGACTTCGGCATCGCCACGCGGATCGGCACACCCGACGACGACGAGGACGGCGGCACCTTCGGCACACCGGCGTACGTCGCACCGGAACGACTCGACGGTGCGCCGGCCCAGCCGTCCACCGACGTCTACTCGCTCGGCGTCCTGCTGTACGAGGCACTCACCGGCCGGGTCCCCTATCCGGCGGAGACCTGGGAGCAGCTCAGCGCCGCGCTGGCCAACGGCCCGCCGCCGACGCTCGCCGAGCTGCCGGAGCTGCCCCCGGCGGTGGCCCAGATCTGTCTGCGGAGCCTCGCCCGCGACCCGGCGGACCGGCCGACCGCCCGACAGGTCGCCAACGTGCTGCGCGACCAGTTGGCGCCGGCCGACCCGTCACCCACGACCGTCCGGCTGCCCAGCCAGCCCCTGCCACCGCAGCCAGTCGCCGTCCCACCCGTCGGAGGGAGCCTGGGCGGAAGCGCCCCGGCCGGATGGACGCCGGGCGGAGACACCCCGGCCGGATGGACGCCGGGCGGAGACACCCCGGCCGGATGGACGCCGGGCGGAGACACCCCGAGCGGATGGACGCCGGACGGAAGCCCTCCGGCCGGATGGACGCCGGACGGAAGCACCCCGGCCGGATGGACGCCAGGCGGGGAGGCCCCGGGCGGACAGGCCCCGGGCGGAGAGATCCCGGGCGCAGGGACAGCGGGCGCAGGGACGACGGGCGCAGGGACAGCGGGCGCAGGGACGGCGGGCGCAGGGACAGCGGGCGCAGGGACGGCGGGCGCAGGGACGGCGGGCGCAGGGACGGCGGGCGCAGGGTCGAACCGGTCGCGACGGCGGCTGGCGCTGCTGCTCGTGCCCGTGGTCCTGGCGGTCGCGGCCGCGCTGATCGGGGTGGCCCTGCTGCCGGAGCAGCAGCCCACGCGGCGGGCGCAGCCCTCGACAGGCCCGGTGACGACCCCGACCCCCACCCCGGCGACGTCGGCGACGTCCGTGCCGTCCGCGCCGACGACGGCACCGCCAGCGGGGCTCGCGTCGCCCACCTCGGATCCGGGCACTCTCGTCCAGGCCGCCAACCGGGTCGACGAGCTGATCTCCGCAGGGCTGAGCGCCGGGGAGATCCGCGACGACGTCGGCCTCGACCTGCGCAACGAACTCCGCAACCTGACCGCCCGGGTCAGCGCCGGCCGCGACGAGCTGGCACCACCGGTGGCCCGGCTGCGCCAGAAGGTCGCGGTCCGCCTCGGCGAGGGTGGCATCAGTCCGGCGTACGCGAGGCAACTCGACGTCGCCATCGCCGAGCTGGGCATGGCCCGGGTCTGAGCGGGCGACGGGCGTCGCGGCGGGCGGGTCAACGGGCGCGTCGCGGCGGGCGGGTCAACGGGCCGAGAGCCGGGCCGACTCGCGCACGTCGTGCCCGCCGGTGGCGAAGCGCCGGTAGATCTCCGCGTAGCCGTCCGCCATCCGCTCGACCGAGAAGTTCCGGGTCACGTGCGCCGCGCAGTCGGCCGGGTCGAGCCGTTCCGCCGCGCGCAGGGCCGCGGGTAGCTCCTCCGGTCGCGCGCAGACCAGCCCGGTCACCCCGGGTTCGACCAGCTCCGGCACCGCGCCCCGGTTGAGCGCGACCACAGGTGTCCCGGTCGCCATCGCCTCCACCATCACCATGCCGAACGGCTCGTCCCACTGGATCGGCATGATCAGGCAACGGGCGTCGACGAGCATCCGGAGCGTCTCGGCGCGGTCGGCGTTGAGCACGACTGTCACATTCTCGTCGACAAGCGGCTCGACGACCTGCTCGTAGTACCGGCGCTCGGCCGGCTCGTTGCACTTGCCGGCGAGCAGCAGGGGCAACCCGGCCTCCCGGCACGCCTGGATGGCGATGTCGGGACCCTTGTCCGGGCTGAACCGGGCCAGCCACAGCACCGGTCCCCGGCCGGGCTCGCTCTTGCGCGGTAGGCCCTGGGCGTCCAGCGCGTTGTGCACGGTGCCCGCCCATGGCAGGCCGGGATTCAGCAGGCGCTGGGCGTGTGAGATCGCCACCAGGGCCACCTCGGCGTCGATCTCGCTGAGCACGTCGCCGTACTCCCCCACGGGGTTGCCATGCACGGTCGCGACGGTCGGTACGGCCCGGCGACCGGCGAGCAGCGGGCCGATCGTGGTGTGGTCGTGGATCACGTCGAAGTCGGCCGCCGTGATCAGCCGGTTCACCCGGGCCAGGTGGGCCAGCTCGGGCAGTGACTCGCCGAGCCGCTCGTACTGGAGCTCGGGCACGGTCGAGACGAAGCCGTCGGCGGCGGTGCCGTGGTGGCTGCCTGCGCCGAACAGGGTCACCGCGTGTCCGTGCCTGCTCAACGCGTCCACAAGTGCGGCGACGACCTGTTCGAGGCCGCCGTAACCGGGAGGCGGCACGGACAACCAGGGCGGAACCACCATCGCGATGCGCAGAGACCGCTCCGGAGGGCGGCCCGCAGGCGGGTGGTTCACGGCCACGAGTCCTCCCCGTTGCTCCCCGTGCGGCGTCACCCGCCGGCCGGCGGGTGAGGTCGGCGGCGGGTTCCCGGTGGCGCCCCGGGTAAACCGGACAAGCGGTCGCTCACCCTCCGACCAGGAGTTGGTCGTGCACCACCCGCACGCCCGGCGCGCACCAGGCGACCCGCTCGACCTGGTCGCGTTCCCACCAGGACCGGACCACCCCGGCGAGGACCAGCGCGTCGCCGTCCACCTCGACTGTCACCCGATCGGCACCGATCGTGCGGGCCAACGCCCGCTGGACGTCCCGACGCAGGCGTTCGGCGACCGGTGGGTCCCCAGGTCGTACCTCGATCAGGTTGGTGATCCCCCGGACGCCGGCGAGCCGGCGCACCTCGCCCTCGACGGCGCGGCGCTGCCAGCCGAACTCGACGACACCCCGCAGCATCAGCCAGCCGTTGGCGACTGTGACGTCCAGGCGTTCGGCCGGCACGGAGCTGTCCCACTCCAGCGCCCGGGAGGCGGCGATGGCGACCTCGGCGTCGGTGCGACCCGGCGTGCCGGGCAGCCGCACCTCGATCGTGTCGGCCACCGCCCGTACGCCGCGAACCCGCTGCGCGGATCGGGTCGCGGCCCAGGCGCGAGCGGCGCCGTCCACGAACCCGGTCAGCGTGACCACCCCCTGGTCGACTGTCACGCCGATCTCGTTCGGGCGCAGCCGGGGGTCCCAGGCCAGTTCCGCGAGGACGTCGCGTTGGATCCGCTGGTCGTCGCGGACACCCACCACCTCGGTCATGAAGCCCACCCCCGGTCTCGGCTGCGCACACTCCGCACCGAAACCTGCCGGGTGAACGGGTGACGGCGGTTCACCCGATCCGGGTGAACCGCCGTCCGGGCGGAGAAGAGCGGCGGGTGACGGAGCCGACCCCCTCGGCCCCGCCACCCGCCGCCGGAGGGAGGAGGCAGGTGTGGATGTCTGTCAGGACGTCTCGGCGAGCGTCACGGTTGCCGACTTCTCGGTGCCGTTTCGCTTGTACTGCACCTCGACCCGGTCGCCGACCTTGCCGGCCTGCACCGCGCCGACCAGGTCGTCGGAGTCGTTGACCGGCTTGTCGCCGAACTTGGTGACGACGTCGCCACGCTGGAGGCCGGCCTTCTCGGCCGGGCTGCCCGGGGTGACCGACGCGACGAGCGCGCCACCGCCCTCGGCCTGGTTGACGCCCACCCCGAGGGAGGGGTGGCTGACCTTCTCGCCGCGCTGAAGCTTGCCCGCGACGTCCTTGGCCTTGTTGCTGGGGATGGCGAACCCGACGCCGATGTTGCCGGTGCTCTGCCCGGAGGTGGCGATGGCGGTGTTGACGCCGATCACCTCACCCCGGGTGTTGACGAGCGCACCGCCGGAGTTGCCCGGGTTGATCGGCGCGTCGGTCTGGAGCAGACCGGAGATCGAGCTGACCGGCTGGCTCTGCTGGTTCGGGTCCTGCTGCTGGCCGTCGCCGGCCCGGATGGTGCGGTCCCGGGCGCTGAGGATGCCCGAGGTCACCGAACCCTGCAGGCCGAGCGGGCTGCCCAGGGCGAGCACCTGGTCGCCGACCTGCATGGCGTCGCTGTCGCCGAACTTGGCCGGCTTGAGGTCGGTGACCCCGTTGGCCTTGACCACGGCCAGGTCGGTCTTCGGGTCGGTGCCAATGATCTTCGCCGGTGCCTTCGTGCCGTCGGCGAAGATCACCTGGACGGTGTCTCCACCGGCGGAGGCGACCACGTGGTTGTTGGTCAGCACGTAGCCGTCGTTGGTGAGCACCACCCCGGAGCCCTCGCCGCTGCCGGTGGTGATCGAGACGACGCTGTCCTGCACGGACGCGGCGATCTTCGGCAGGTCGGCGCTGTTGAGCACCGGTGCCGCCGTGTAGGTGCGGGTGACGCCGCCGCCGTCACCGTCGAGGGCGAGGGCGAGGGCCCCACCGGCGACGCCGGAGCCGAGCATCAGCGCGAACACCGCGACGCCCGCGCCGGCGAACTTGGCGATCCGGCCCGGCCGGGGGCCGCTGCCGGGCGGCGCGACCTGCGGGCCCCACGGCGGAATCGGCTGACCGGGGTGCTGGCCGGGGTGCTGCGGGTGCTGGCCGAGGTGCTGGGCGTGCTGTCCGGGGTGCTGCTGGTGCTGTCCGGGGTGCTGCTGGTGCGGCGGGTACGCCATGCCCGGCTGACCCCCGCCGGCCCAGCCGGACTGCTGGCCCGCGTACCAGGGTGCACCGGGGTATCGGCCGGCATTCGGCTGCGGGTAGCCGGGCTGGCCCGGTGCCGGGTAGCCGGAGACCGGGTACGGCGGCGCGGAGGGCGTGGCGGCCGGCGGCTCGTACCCGGTGGGCTGCGCGGTGGTCGGCTGCCCGGTGGGCTGCGTGCTGGCCGGCTGCCCGGCGGTCTGCGTGGCGGCTGGGGGCTCGTACCCGGTGGGCTGCGTGGTGGCCGGCTGCCCGGCGTAGGCGGCGGGGGCGGCTTCGCTGCCGGCGACGGGCTGCGTGACGGCGGTGGTCTCCGTGTCACGGGTGGTCGCCGCGTCACCGGTGGGCTGCGTGTCACCGGTGGTCGGGACGACCGAAATCGGAGTGGTCGGGGAGTCGGACTGCGCGCGCTCGTCGCGCGGCAGCTCGGCGGTGGGGTGCGACGGCTCGGCGTCGGTGGGGGCCGGCCGGCGCTGCGGGTCGGACTCGTACTCAGTCATGCCACTACCTTCTCCCTGGGCACTGCAATCAACCTGGAACCGTCCTGGAAGTTGGCTGAAAGTCACTCGCCCACTTCCTCGGCCTGTGGCAGCAGCGGCAGCCGGACCCGGAAGGTGGCGCCACCACCGGGTGTCCCGGCCACCTCGACCGAGCCGTGGTGCGCGGCGACAAGTGCCGCCACGATGGCCAGGCCAAGGCCGGTGCCGGTGTTGCCGTCGGCCCGCCGCGTACGCGCCGCGTCGGCCCGGTAGAACCGCTCGAAGACCCGTTCGGCCTGCTCCGGCGAGAGGCCGGGGCCGGTGTCGACCACCTCCACGACGGCCCGGCCCCCCGGCTCGGCCCGCAACCGCACGCGGATCTCGGCCTCCGGCGGGGTGTGGGTGAGCGCGTTGGTGACCAGGTTGCCGATCACCTGACGCAGCCGAGCGTCGTCAGCCGAGACGACGAGCGGACCCGACCCGGGCTCGATCTCCAACTCGATCCGACGATCCGGGGCCATCACCCGGGCGGCCTGCACGGCGTCGGAGGCGAGCACCGGCAACTCCACCGGAGTCAGCGAGAGCGGCCGTTCCCGGTCCAGCCGGGCGAGCAGCAGCAGGTCCTCCACGAGCAGCCCCATCCGGGACGCCTCGTCCTCGATGCGGCGCAGCAGGCCGGCGGTCTGCTCCGGCTCCCGGGCCGCGCCCTGCCGGTACAGCTCGGCGAAGCCGCGGATGGTGGTCAGCGGGGTCCGCAGCTCGTGCGAGGCGTCCGCGACGAACTGCCGCATCCGCTCCTCCGAGCGAATCGCCCGCGCCTCGGACGCCTGGGCGGCGTAGGCGGCGTCGCGGGCGGAGCTCTCCGCCGAGCGCGCGGACATCTCCGAGGCGGCTCTGGCGGTGAACGCCGCCTCGATCTGGGTGAGCATCGCGTTCAGCGCACGGGAGAGCCGGCCCAGCTCCGAGGTCGGATGCTCCTGCCCCTGCTCCGGGTCGGGCACCCGCTGGGTCAGGTCACCGCCGGCGATGGCGGCGGCGGTGCGTTCGATCTCCACCAGGGGCTTGAGGCTGGTCCGGACGATCGCCGCACCCACCGACGCCAGCAGGATCAGCACCGACCCGCCGACCAGCAGGTCGATCCAGACGAGCTGCTTCACCGCCCGGTCGACCTCGGTGAGCGGCTGACCCACGGCCAGCACCGAGCCGTCCGGCTGTGCCGCGAAGTAGACCCGCCACCGGGTACGGCCGTCGTGCGAAACGACGGTCTTCGGCTCCCCCTCCGAATCCTCGAAGCCGTCCACGCTTGTCGGGAGCGTGGGCAACTGCTCGGGGTCGAGACTCTTGTAGTCGTAGATCGCCCGGTAGACCTGGGTCTCGTCGGCCACCGACACGACGTAGTCGCTGGGCAGCATCGCCCTGATCTCGCCACTGCGCAGACCCGGCAGCGCCTGCCCGAGACCCTGGGTGGCCGAGCGGACCTGCCCGTCCACCTGGCCCTCCAGGTAGTTGCGCAGGAAGTAGGCGGTCAGCGAGCTGATCACCAGCAGCGCGACGGCGACAAGCGCCAGCACCGACGTGACCAGCTTGACCCGCAGCGGTACGCCCCGCAGCCGTCCCTTCGCCTGCTGGACCGTGTTCACGCCGCCGGCTTGCGCAGCACGTACCCGACGCCACGGAGCGTGTGGATCAACCGGGGCTGGGTGGTGTCGACCTTGCGCCGCAGGTAGGAGATGTAGGACTCGACGATGTTGTCGTCACCACGGAAGTCGTAGTTCCAGACGTGGTCGAGGATCTGCGCCTTGGACAGCACCCGGTTGGCGTTGAGCATCAGATAGCGCAGGAGCTTGAACTCGGTCGGCGAGAGCTGCACGCGCTGACCGGCCCGGTGCACCTCGTGGGTCTCCTCGTCCAACTCCAGGTCGGCGAAGGTGAGCCGGGACGGGGCCTGCCCGCCGGTCGTGGTGCGGCGCAGCACGGCCCGGATCCGGGCGGTCAACTCCTCCAGGCTGAACGGCTTGGTGACGTAGTCGTCGCCACCCAGGGTCAACCCACGGATCTTGTCGTCGGTGGCGTCCCGGGCGGTCAGGAAGACCACCGGGGTACGCGTGCCGCCCTCACGCAGCATCCGGATGACCTCGAAGCCGTCCAGGTCGGGCAGCATGACGTCGAGCACCACCAGGTCGGGCCGGTGGTCCTTGGCGGCGTTGAGCGCCGCGCTCCCACTTGTCGCGGTGGCCACGTCGAAGCCCGCGAACCGCAGGCTCGCGGAGAGCAGTTCGAGGATGTTGGGGTCGTCCTCGACGACGAGGAGTCGCGCCTCGGTCTGGGTAGCGGGCATGCGCCCATCATCGGCGACGTCACTGCGCCTGCGCTGGACACTTCCTGCAAAAACCCTGTGAGTCGTCACGGTACGGCGAACGTACTCAGCGCAGCAGGCGGCGCAGCCCGTCCAGGGCGCCGTCGAGCAACCGGATCGCGGTGCGTAACTGGGTGTCGGTGAACTGCCGGGCGCGCATCAGTCGGCCCACCTCGGCGCTGAACGCGGTGAGCCGCTGGTCGAGCTCGTCGAGCAGCTCGGCTCGTGGCCCGGCGGTCGACGCCGGCCGGGGCGGCGGTGCCGGTGCGTCCCACCGGGTACGCCGGGTCTGCCGGGTGGCCTCGCTCAGCTCCCGCTTGAGGTCGCGAACCGAGCCGCGTACCTCGTTGCGGATCTCGCCGGCCAGGCTGGAGAGGTCGGCCACCGAGGCCGCGATGTCCGCTTCGAGCGCGGCCAACTCACCGGCCCGCTGGCGCAGCTCCGCACGACCCGCGTCGGTGATGTCGTACGTCTTGCGGCCACCGGCAGCGGTGTGGCTGACCAGCCCCTCGACCTCAAGGCGTTGCAGGCGGGGATAGATGGTGCCGGCACTGGGCGCGTAGAGCCCGAGGAAACGGTCCTCCAGCAGGCGGATCAGCTCGTAGCCGTGCTTCGGGCCGTCGTCGAGCAACTTGAGCAGGTAGAGCCGGAGCCGCCCGTGGCTGAACACGGCGGTCACGGCAGCTCCTCCCCGTCGTGGTCGACAGCTCGGGCGAGCAGGGCGATGCTCCCCGAGGTCGCGGAAGCCCAGAGCTTACCGTCGCCGGCGCCGAGCACACCCGCGCCGCTGGACGGCGGGAACGGCGAGGTGCGTACCTGTGGAAAGCCGCTGGTGATCCGCCCGGCGGCGGTCTGAAGCTCGACGGCCAGGTCGCTGTCCTCGCGGACCCGGACGGTGATGCTGCCCGAGATGGTGGTCAGCCGGATCTCGCTGCGCCGGGGATTGTCCAGGTCACAGGTGATGGCACCGGAGACGGTCTGCGCCCGCACCCGCTCGGCGGCGCTGTCGGCGATGATCACCTCGCCGGAGACCGTCTCCAGGGTGAGGTCACCGCGGACGCCGAGCGCCTCCACCGGGCCGGAGGTGATGTGCGCGCTGGTGGTGCCCCGCAGACCCATGAGGGTGATCTGGCCGGCGGTGACCTGGACCGTGGTCTGCTGGCGCAGGCCGGAGGCGACGAGCGAGCCCGCGACCAGGCCCAGGTCGGCGAGGACGTCGGCGGGCACGGCGACGGAGACGTCCACCTTCGGATAACGGTGGATCATGCGGAGCCACCGCAGGACGTCCGACCAGCTCCGGCCGCGTTCCTGGCGGATGCTGAGCCGCCCGTCGGAGTGCTCGATCAGGACCGGCCGACGGCCGACCTGGGTGACGTCGACCCGGGCGGGGCCGTCGGCGGCGACCACGTTGAGTCGTCCGCTCACCAGGCGGACGTCCAGGCGGTTGACCGGCCCGTCCAGGGTGAGCCGTCGCGGGCTCTCGACAGTCCATCCGGCCATGGCGCGTCCTCTCTCTCGACGGCGCGCCACGCGCGCCCGACGACCAGACAGTAACGCGATACATCGCGACAGCACAAGACAGGTCGCGAGTTGGCCGTGCCGCCGGGCGCGCGCCAAGAGCCGCGCACCTTCCGGATGCCAAGATCCGCGCACTTTCCCGGATGTTGCTGCCTCAGACGCGCGGGAGGCAGCAACATCACCGATGTTGCGCGGATCTTGCTCTGCGATCCCGCCCCCGCCGCCAAGATCGCGCTCGATCCTGGATGTGGTGGCATCCCAGCTCACCGAGGCCACTACGTCCTGGATCGAGCGCGATCTTGGGACGGCGCAGGCTGCCAGCGCGACGCAGGATCCCGACGCGACGCAGGATCCCGACGCGACGCAGGGCCCCGACGTGGCTGCCGTTCTCAGGCCGCCAGGTCCAGCTCGCCACCGACGGCTGGGGCCGCCGGCAGGGCCGCCGAGGCCGCAGGGGCCGCCGAGGTCGCCGTGGGCACCGGACGCAGCCGGGCCCGCGTCACCGCGCCCGCCGCGGGCAACAGGTGTACGGCCGACTCGGCGGCCCGGGCCAGCAACCGCCGGTCGGCGGCGCGGGCCGGGTGCAGAGCTGCGGTGATCGTCACCGACACCACAAGTTCCCGCACCGCGACCACCCGGGCCATCGATCGCAGCAGCGTGTCCGCGCCGAGGAAGGCGGCGACCGTGGTGGTCGTGCCGGTGGCCGCGCAACGGTAGGCGAGCCGCAGCGGCACCACCGGGCTGCCCGTGTCGATGGCCGCCTGGAACGTCGCGGGCCGGAACCCGCCGCCGGGGCGGCAGTCGGCGGCGCCGTCACCGGCACACCAGGTCGTACCCTCCGGAAAGACCGCCACCGACCGGCCGGCGCGCAGCGTGTCGGCGACCCGGCCGACCATGTTCGGCAGCGCCCGCGGCCGGGACCGGTCCACGAAGACCGTCCCCGCCGCCGCGGCCAGGAGGCCGACCACCGGCCAGGAGCGGATCTCCCGCTTCGCGACCATCCGGGTGGGCGCGACAGCCAACACCGCGATGACGTCCAGCCACGAGACGTGGTTGGCGACCAACAGCGCCCGTCGCCGGGGCAGCCGGCCCCGGGTCACCAGCCGGACGCCGAAGGCACGCGCGGTGGCCCGGGCCCAGCCGCGTACCGCCGCCTGCCGTTCCTGGGTGGGCAGCACGGGCAGCACCATCACCAGGCCGGCACCGGCCAGCAGCATGCCGGTCACGGCGACCAACCGGAGCACCCGACGGGCCACCGGCACCGTGGGCACCTCGCCGGCCGTCGGCAGACAGTCGTCGTCGCAACCCGACGAGGGCCGCCACAGGTCGTGCGGTACGGCGGTCACCGCTCTGCCCCGCCGAGGAAGTGCCGCAGGTAACGCGGATTCATCCGGTCCAGGCAGAAGAGCACGTAGAAGTCCGCGCACCCGAAGTCGGGGTCGTACGACGGCTCGCCGCAGATCCACGCGCCGAGCCGGAGGTAGCCACGCAGCAGCGGCGGCACCGCGACGCGCATGCCCGGCTCGGCGGCGCCAGAGGCAGCGGCGGCGGCCGGCGCGAGACCAGCGGCCGGCACAGGAGCAGCGGCCGGCGCGAGACCAGCGGCGGCCGGGGCGAGACCAGCGGGCGGGGCAAGGGCCGCGGCCGGGTTGGCGAACCAGGGTCGCAGCGGGCGGACCCGCAGCGGCGGCGGTGACAGGTGCCGGGCCTGCGCCTGGGCCCACACGCCGGCGACCGTCCGCCCGCCGTCGTCCACCGGTACCGAGGCGCAGCCGCCGAGCCAGCGGGAGCCCCGCAGGTGCAGGTACCGGGTGATGCCGGCCCACATCAGGTTGATCACCGCGCCGGAGCGGTGGTCCGGGTGCACACAGGACCGGCCCGCCTCGACGAGGTCGTCACGGAGCGGATCGAGCGCGCCGAGGTCGAACTCGTCCTCGGCGTACCGCCGGTTGGTGCGCCCCGGCGGCAGCAGCCGGTACGTGCCGACCACCTCGCCGGTGCTGTCCTCGCGGACGATCAGGTGGTCGCAGTACGCGTCGAAGGGGTCCACGTCCAGCCCGGCCGCGCCGGGGAGGAGGGTGGCGCCGAGTTCGGTGGCGAACACCTCGTGGCGCAGGCGTTGCGCGGCCGCGACCTGGGTGGGGTCGTCGGCGATCAGCAGGGTGTATCCGCTGGTCGTCAAGGGTGCGCCAGCGGCATGCAGAACGGCCATGGGATCTGTGTAGGTGCCCGGGTTGCCATTCACGGGGACCACCGGTGTCGGCAGGATGAACGCCGGCCGGCAGATGCGTCCCGCAGGTGGTCGTGCGAGGCTGCGCGACGAACCGGCGACGACGCCGACGTGCCCCACCGGAGGTCGACGATGCGCATCGAGTCCCGCTACAACGGGCCCGCCGGCTCCGGCAACGGCGGGTGGTGCGCGGGGGTGTTCGCCGCCGAGGCGGGCGGCACCGGCCCGATCGAGGTGACGCTGCGCCGGCCCCCGCCGCTGGAGACCGAGTTGACACTTGTCGGCGACGAGGTCCGTGACCCGGCCGGCGAGCTGGTGGCCGAGGTGCGCCCGGTCGGGGTGGTCGACGCCGTCGTACCCCCTGTCGACCTGGATACCGCGATGGCCGCGGCGACCCGCTATCCCGGCCTGGTCGAGCATCCGTTTCCGGGTTGTTATGTGTGCGGGCCGCAGCGGACCGACGGGTTGCGGATCTTTCCCGGTCGGCTGCCGGACGGGCGGACCGCCGCGCCGTTCCGGGCGCCCGAGCAGGTCCGCGCGGCCACGGTCTGGGCGGCGTTGGACTGCCCCGGCGGCTGGACGGTGCTCGCGCCCGGCCGCCCGTACCTGCTGGGTCGGATCGCCGCCGTGGTCACCGCGCTGCCGGGCCCGGGCGACGACTGCGTGGTGACCGGTGCGTTGCTCGGTGTCGATGGGCGCAAGGCGCTCGTGCACACCAGTCTGTACGGCCCGGACGGTGCACTGCTCGGCGCGGCCCGGGCGACCTGGATCGCCCGCTGAACCCCGCCCCGTCGTCCGCAGGGTGGACTCGCCTCCGCCCCGCGACGGAGGCGAACATACGGACCGCGCCTGATTGACCTTGTTGCCCCGGGCCGTCACGCTGTGCCACGGCGTACCTCGACGCCGTACACGGGAGGAGAACGATGACTGACGGGCAGCGAAGCCCCACCAGCGACGGTCAGATCGTGGTGTCCGGTCTGACGAAGCAGTACAAGAACGTGCGGGCGGTGAACAACCTGTCCTTCACCGTGGCACCGGGGCGGGTGACCGGCTTCCTCGGCCCGAACGGCGCTGGCAAGACCACCACTCTGCGCA
Organism: Micromonospora sp. NPDC048935; assembly: GCF_043197875.1. Taxonomy (NCBI): domain Bacteria; kingdom Bacillati; phylum Actinomycetota; class Actinomycetes; order Micromonosporales; family Micromonosporaceae; genus Micromonospora; species Micromonospora sp. NPDC048935. The sequence continues at coordinate 318,979 of NZ_JBICTZ010000003.1, forward strand.
TGCTGCTGAACCTGGTCACGCCGACTGCCGGCACGGCCACCATCAGCGGCCACCGGTACGCCGATCTGTCGGACCCGCTGCGGCACGTCGGCGCGGTGCTGGAAGCCTCCAGCGCGCACAAGGGCCGCACCGGCATCAACCACCTGCGGGTCATCTGCGCGGCGGCCGGTCTGCCCCGGCAGCGGGCCGACGAGGCGCTGGCCCTGGTCGGGTTGACCCCGGCGGCGAAGCGCAAGTTCAAGGGCTACTCGCTGGGCATGAAGCAGCGGCTCGGCATCGCCGCCGCGATGCTCGGTGACCCCCGCGTGCTGATCCTCGACGAGCCCGCCAACGGGCTCGACCCGGAGGGCATCCGGTGGATGCGCGGGTTCCTCAAGAACCTCGCCGTCGAGGGCCGTACGGTGCTGGTCTCCAGCCACCTGCTGTCGGAGATGCAGTTGCTCGCCGACGACGTGGTGATCATCGCGGCCGGTCAGTTGGTCCGGCAGGGACCGGTCGAGCAGGTCCTCGGCTCGATGGCGCAGAGCGCCCGGGTGCGGGTCCGCACGCCGCAGGCCGAGGCGCTGATCGCGGCCCTCAAGGCGCAGTCGGCGACCGTCGACACCGACGAGCAGGGCGTGCTGCTGGTCGCCGGGGTGGACGCCCCGACGATCGGCCGGACCGCCCTGGCCGCCGGTGTCGAACTGCACGAACTGACCACCGAACGACCCGACCTGGAACGGGTCTTCCTGGAGCTGACGGCCGGAAAGGCGGGCATCCGATGAACCTGGTCCGAGCCGAACTGCTCAAGATCCGTACCACCAGCACCTGGTGGTGGCTGGCTCTCGGCGCGCTCCTCTCGATCGCCCTGGCGTTCGCGATCAACGCGTGGCTGCTCGTCACTGCGCTCGGTGGCGACGCCGACAACATCGGCGTCAGCGCCGAGCAGGCGACCGCGCCGGCGCAGGCGGCGAACCTCTACACCTCGGGCCAGTACCTCGGGCTGATGTTCGTGATGCTCATCGGCATCCTGATGGTCACCAACGAGTTCTTCCACCAGACCGCGACCACGACGTTCCTGACGACTCCCCGGCGTACCTCGGTCATCGTCGGCAAGCTCGTCGCCGCCAGCCTGCTCGGCTTCATGTTCTGGTTGGCGACCACGCTCATCGACCTGGCCGCCGGCTCGATCTTCCTGTCCCTGAACGACTACGGCACCCAGCTCGGTGAGTGGCCGGTGCAGCGGGCGCTGCTGTTCAACCTGCTCGCGTACGCCATCTGGACGATCCTCGGGGTGGGCATCGGCACGCTGATCACCAACCAGCTCGGAGCGGTGATCACGGCGGCGGTGCTCTACCTGATCGGTACGCAGGTGGTGGGTCTGCTGTTCCTGCTCCTGTCGAACCTGCTCGACAGCCAGGCGGTGCTCAAGTGGCAGGTGGTCTGGCCCGCGGTGGCGTCCCAGGTCATGATCACGGAGGGTACTTCGGAGTTCACCCCGTCCTGGTGGGTCGGTGCCCTGGTGCTGGTCGGCTACGCGCTGGTCACCGGGGTCGTCGGCGTCCTGATCACCCGACGGCGCGACATCGCCTGACGGCGGTCCCGACCCCGGGGGCGGTGGCGACTGTCCTGCCGCTCCGGGGTCGGTGCCCCGCCCTCGCGGGCGACCGTGCGTTACCAGTCCCTCACCAGTCGCGCAGCGGTTGCTGAACTTCTGGCATCTTCTGTGAAACCGGCCACGGGACCGAGGCTGAAATGCCTGCGGGATCGGTACGGCGTAGCCTGGGAGCCGTCCAGTCCGTGCTCCTAATCGGGCACGAGGGACACACCGCGTGCCACACAAACCCGCGTGAAAGAGGCGATTACCGGCCGTGTCGACCCAGCAGACTTCGCAGGAGAACCCACTGGCGGGTTTCGGCCCGAATGAGTGGATCGTCGAGGAGATGTACCAGCGGTACCTCGCCGACCCATCGAGCGTCGATTCGGCCTGGCACGACTTCTTCGCCGACTACCGGCCGGCGCCCGGCGCGGCCACGCCGAGCGGGGCCGAGACGTCGGGAAAGCCGGCCGCCGCTCCCGAGCCGGACGGGCAGCCGGAGGCAGCCGCCACGGTCAGCCAGCCGAGCGCCACGCCGCCGGCGACCGCGAGCAAGCCGACCGCCACGCAGTCGGCACCGACCAAGCCCGCCGCCGCGCCGGCCGCGCCCAAGGCCGCACCGGCGAAGGCCGCCCCGGCCAAGCCGGCCGCCGCGCCGAGCGCCGACGGCCCGCAGACCACGCCGTTGCGGGGCGTGGCGGCGAAGATCGTCCAGAACATGGACGCCTCGCTGAGCGTGCCCACCGCGACAAGCGTGCGCGCGGTCCCGGCCAAGCTGCTCGTCGACAACCGCATCGTGATCAACAACCACCTCGCCCGGGGGCGCGGTGGCAAGGTCAGCTTCACCCACCTGGTCGGGTACGCGCTGGTCCGGGCGCTGGTCCAGCACCCCGAGATGAACAACTCCTTCGCCGAGGCCAACGGCAAGCCGGCGATGGTCCGCCCGGCGCACGTCAACCTCGGCATCGCGATCGACCTGGCCAAGCCGGACGGCACCCGCAACCTGGTGGTCCCCTCCATCAAGGGCTGCGAGCAGATGGACTTCCGGCAGTTCTGGCAGGCGTACGAGGACGTGGTCCGGCGGGCGCGGCGCAACGAGCTGACCATGGAGGACTATTCCGGCACCACGATCTCGCTGACCAACCCGGGCGGCATCGGCACCGTGCACTCGATGCCGCGCCTGATGCAGGGGCAGAGCGCGATCATCGGCGTGGGCGCGATGGAATACCCGGCTCCCTACCAGGGCATGTCCGAGGCCACCCTCGCCGAGCTGGCCGTCAGCAAGATCATCACGCTGACCAGCACGTACGACCACCGGATCATCCAGGGCGCCCAGTCCGGCGAGTTCCTCAAGGTGATGCACGAGCTGATCCTCGGCGAGCACGCCTTCTACGACGAGATCTTCACCTCGCTGCGCATCCCGTACGAGCCGGTGCGGTGGATGCGCGACGTGGCGGTCAACTCCGAGGGTCAGATCAACAAGACCGCCCGGGTGCACGAGCTGATCCACGCGTACCGGGTGCGCGGTCACCTGATGGCCGACACCGACCCGCTGGAATTCAAGATCCGCAAGCACCCCGACCTGGACGTCCTCCAGCACGGGCTCACCCTGTGGGACCTGGACCGGGAGTTCCCGGTCAACGGCTTCGCCGGCCGACAGCGGATGAAGCTGCGCTCGATCCTGGGTGTGCTGCGGGACTCCTACTGCCGCCGGGTCGGCATCGAGTACATGCACATCCAGGACCCGGAGGAGCGGCGCTGGATCCAGGAACGGATCGAGCGCAAGTACGAGAAGCCGTCCGCCGACGAGCAGAAGCACGTGCTCAACCGGCTCAACGCCGCCGAGGCGTTCGAGACCTTCCTGCAGACCAAGTACGTGGGCCAGAAGCGCTTCTCGCTGGAGGGCGGTGAGTCGCTGATCCCGCTGCTCGGTGAGGTGCTGGAGTCCTCCGCCGAGAACGGCCTGGACGAGGTCGTCATCGGCATGGCGCACCGGGGTCGCCTCAACGTGCTGGCCAACATCGTCGGCAAGCCGTACGAGAAGATCTTCTCGGAGTTCGAGGGTCACCTGGACCCGCGCTCGACGCAGGGCTCCGGCGACGTGAAATACCACCTCGGCCAGAACGGCAAGTTCACCACCCCCGACGGCGCGCACGCGGTCAAGGTGTCGGTGGTGGCCAACCCGTCGCACCTGGAGGCCGTCGACCCGGTGCTGGAGGGCATCGTCCGGGCCAAGCAGGACCGGATCGACCTCAAGCTGGAGGGCTACACCGTGCTGCCGCTGGCGGTGCACGGTGACGCGGCGTTCGCCGGGCAGGGCGTGGTCGCCGAGACGCTCAACCTGTCGCAGTTGCGCGGCTACCGCACCGGCGGCACCGTGCACGTGGTGGTCAACAACCAGGTCGGCTTCACCACCGCCCCGGAATACAGCCGGTCCAGCCTCTACAGCACCGACGTGGCCCGGATGATCCAGGCGCCGATCTTCCACGTGAACGGCGACGACCCGGAGGCCGTGGTCCGGGTGGCCCGGCTGGCCTTCGAATACCGGCAGACGTTCAACAAGGACGTCGTGATCGACATGGTCTGCTACCGGCGGCGCGGGCACAACGAGGGCGACGACCCGTCGATGTCCAACCCCCAGATGTACAAGATCATTGACTCGAAGCGCTCGGTGCGCAAGCTCTACACCGAGGAGCTGATCGGCCGCGGCGACATCACCGTGGAGGACGCGGAGGAGCTGCTGCGCGACTACCAGGCGCAGTTGGAGAAGGTCTTCAAGGCCACCCGGGACGCCGCCTCGGCGCCCCGGCAGCTCAACCGGCCGCGCCGCGAGGAGGAGCCGGAGCCGCAGGTCGACACCGCCACCGACGCGTCAGTGGTCAAGGCCATCGGCGAGGCGCACGTCAACCTCCCGGAGGGCTTCACCCCGCACAAGCGGATCCAGCAACTGCTGGACCGGCGGGCCAAGATGTCCACCGAGGGCAACATCGACTGGGGCTTCGGCGAGATCATCGCGCTCGGGGCGCTGCTGCACGACGGGGTCACCGTCCGGCTGGCCGGGCAGGATTCGCGGCGCGGCACGTTCGTCCAGCGGCACGCCTCGGTGGTCGACTCCCGCACCGGCGACGACTACCTGCCGCTGAAGTCGCTCACCGGCGACGGCGAACGCTCCCGGTTCTTCGTGCACGACTCGCTGCTCAGCGAGTACGCGGCGATGGGCTTCGAGTACGGCTACTCGGTGGAGAACATCAACGCCCTCGTCGCCTGGGAGGCCCAGTTCGGCGACTTCGTCAACGGCGCCCAGTCGGTGATCGACGAGTTCATCTCGTCCGGTGAGGTGAAGTGGGGTCAGCGCTCCGCCATCACCCTGCTGCTGCCGCACGGCCACGAGGGCCAGGGCCCGGACCACACCTCCGGCCGGCCGGAGCGGTTCCTACAGATGTGCGCCGAGGACAACATGCGGGTGTCCATTCCGACGACCCCGGCGAACTACTTCCACCTGCTGCGCCGCCAGGCCCTGTCGCCCAAGCGCAAGCCACTCGTGGTGTTCACGCCGAAGTCGCTGCTGCGGCACAAGCTCTGCGTGTCCTCGGTGGAGGACTTCACCACCGGCACCTTCCAGCCGGTGCTGCGCGACCCGGCCGCCCCGGCACCGGAGGCGGTGAAGCGGGTGCTGCTCTGCTCCGGCAAGGTCTACTACGACCTGTTCCAGGCCCGGCAGGATCGCGGCGTCACCGACACCGCGATCCTCCGCATCGAGCAGCTGTACCCGCTGCCGGTGGAGGAGATCCGGGCCGCCCTCGCGCAGTTCCCGAACGCGGAGGACTTCGCCTGGGTGCAGGAGGAGCCGGCCAACCAGGGCGGCTGGTCGTTCGTCGCGCTCAACCTGCTGGAGCACCTGACCGACGTCCGGCTGCGGCGGATCTCCCGCCCGGCCGCGGCCGCCCCGGCGGTCGGCTCGGCCAAGACCCACGAGGTCGAGCAGAACGCGCTGATCGAGGCGGCTCTCCCCCGCCCGTGACCTGACCTGAGCACGTAATCCGGGGCAGGGCCGTTTCACAGCGGCCCTGCCCCGGCTCGCATCGGTCCCGCCCGGTCCACCCGCCGGCCGGTCGACCACCCATCAACCCGCCCGGCCCGCGCCGGGCCGAGCACGAGGACGTACCCATGTACTTCACCGACCGTGGCATCGAGGAGCTGGTCGAGCGCCGGGGCGAGGAGCAGGTGACCCTGGAGTGGCTGGGTGAGCGCCTGCGCGACTTCGTCGACCTCAACCCCGACTTCGAAACCCCCATCGAACGCCTGGCCACCTACCTGGCCCGCCTAGACGACCCCGACGACGAAGACGCCTAACCCCCCACCCCACCCCCCCGTCACGTTGATCATGAGGTTGGCCGCGCGTGTCGTCGGCGTGTCAGTCGACAACCTCATGATCACCGGGGCGAAGGGTGGGGCCGGCAGGGCCGGAGGGCCCGGGTGGTGGGCCTTGCGATCTTCTAGGGTGGGTGCGTGGCTCGCAGTGTGTATTTGACCAGCGTGGGGTCTGGTGGGGGCAAGTCGATGGTTGCCCTCGGGCTGGCGGAGTTGTTGTCCCGCCAGGTCGGGCAGATCGGCGTGTTCCGGCCGTTGGTCTCCGACGCCGGTCCGGACCCGATCCTCGCCCTGCTCAGTGAGCGTTACCGGGTCGAGCTGCCGCTGGCCGAGCTGGCCGGGGCGAGCTACTCCCAGGCCGCGGCGCTTGTCGCCGACGGCCGGCGCGAGGAGCTGATCTCCACGGTCGTCGAGCGGTACCGGGCGGTGGAGCGGCAGTGCCCGGCCGTGGTCGTGGTGGGCAGCGACTTCGACGACCCGGGCGACCCGGCCCATCCTCGGGAGTTGGCCTTCAACGCCCGGCTGGCCACCGAGTTCGGCAGCGTGGTGGTGCCCGTGGTGGACGGCTTCGAGCAGGAGCCGTCGGCGGTGGCGGCGGCCGTGCGCGGGGCGTACCACGATCTGGCCGACCTGGGCGCGACGGTGCTCGCGGTGATCGCCAACCGGGTCTCCGAGCCGATGACGCTGCCCGACCTGCCGGTCCCCGCGTACGCCATCCCGGAGGTGCCGAGCGTGTCGGCGCCGACGGTGGCCGAGGTGGCGGCGGCGCTCGGCGCCACCCTGCTGGCCGGGGACGACGCGGCGCTCGGTCGCGACGTCCTGGACTTCGTGGTCGGCGCGGCGCACGTGCCGACGCTGCTGGGCCACCTCACCGAGGGCGCCCTGGTGATCACCCCCGGAGACCGGGCCGACCTGCTGGTGGCCGCGAGTGCCGCGCACGTGGCCGGGCAGGTGTCGGTGGCCGGGCTGGTGCTCACCCTGGGCGTTCAGCCCGACCCCCGGGTCATGCGGCTGGTGGAGGGCCTGAACACCGGGCTGGCGGTGCTCTCGGTGCGCAGCGACAGCTACGACACCGTGGCCGCGTCCAGTCGGATCGAGGGCCGGCCCAGCACGGCGAACCCGCGCAAGGTGGAGGCGGCGCTCGGGGCGTTCGAACGCTGCGTGGACACCGACGACCTGGCCCGCCGGCTGCGGGTCAGCCGGTCGACGCGGGTGACCCCGCTGATGTTCGAGAACGAGCTGATCGACCGGGCCCGGTCGAAGCCGCGGCACCTGGTGCTGCCGGAGGGCGCCGACGAGCGGATCCTGCGCGCGGCGGAGATCCTGCTGCGCCGGGGAGTCGCCGAGCTGACCCTGCTCGGCCGGCCGGACGACATCGCCCGCCGCACCCGTGAGCTGGGCATCGACCTCGGTGACGCGAGCGTCGTCGATCCGGCCACCAGCGGCTGGCGCGACGACTTCGCCGCGGAGTACGCGCGGCTGCGCGCCCATCGGGGCGTCAGCGCCGAGTTGGCCTACGACATCGTGGCCCAGCCCAACTACTTCGGCACGCTGATGGTGGCGACCGGACGGGCCGACGGCATGGTCTCCGGCGCGACGCACACCACCGCCGCGACGATCCGACCGGCGTTCGAGGTCATCCGTACCGTGCCGAACGTGTCGGTGGCGTCCAGCGTCTTCTTCATGCTGCTCGCCGACCGGGTGCTGGTCTACGGCGACTGCGCGGTCAACCGCGACCCGGACGCGGCCCAGCTCGCCGACATCGCAATCTCGTCGGCCGACACCGCCGCCCGGTTCGGCATCGAACCCCGGGTGGCCATGCTGTCGTACTCCACCGGCAGCTCCGGCGCGGGCGCGGACGTGGAGAAGGTCGCCACGGCCACCGCCCTGGTCCGGGAGCGCCGGCCCGACCTGTTGGTGGAGGGGCCTATTCAGTACGACGCGGCGATCGACCCCGCGGTGGCGGCGACGAAGCTGCCCGGCAGCCCGGTCGCCGGTCAGGCCACGGTCTTCATCTTTCCGGACCTGAACACGGGCAACAACACGTACAAGGCGGTGCAGCGCTCGGCCGGGGCGGTCGCCGTCGGCCCGGTCATGCAGGGCCTGCGCCGGCCGGTGAACGACCTGTCCCGCGGCGCGACCGTTCCGGACATCGTGAACACGGTGGCGATCACCGCCATCCAGGCGGCAGCCGAGGAGGCGTCATGAGTCGGGTGCTGGTGCTCAACTGCGGGTCGTCGTCGGTGAAGTGGCGTCACTACGACGGGGACCGGACCCTGGCCCAGGGCACCGTCGAGCGGGTCGGTGAGCCCGGTGGCGGCCCGGCGGACCACGCCGGTGCGGTCCGGCAGATCCTGGACGGTCTGGACCTGACCGGGCTGACCGCGGTGGGGCACCGGGTGGTGCACGGCGGCCGGACGTTCACGGCCCCGACCCTCGTGGACGACGCGGTGCTGGCCGCAATCAAGGACCTGGTGCCGCTCGCCCCGCTGCACAACCCGGCCAACCTGGCCGGCATCGAGGTCGCCCGCGCGGCGCTGCCGGACGTCGCGCAGGTCGCCGTCTTCGACACCGCGTTCCACCACACCCTGCCGGAGGCCGCCGCGACGTACGCGATCGACCGGGACACCGCCGAGCGGTACGAGATCCGCCGGTACGGCTTCCACGGCACCTCGCACGCGTACGTGTCCCGGCGCACCGCCGACCTGCTCGGCCGTCCGTACGAGCAGGTCAACACGATCACCCTGCACCTGGGCAACGGGGCCAGCGCCTGCGCGGTGGCGCACGGTCGCAGCGTCGCCACCTCGATGGGCATGTCCCCGTTGCAGGGGCTGGTGATGGGCACCCGCAGCGGCGACGTGGACCCGACAGTGATCTTCCACCTGCGCCGGGAGGGTGGGCTGTCGGTGGACGACATCGACGACCTGCTCAACCACCGCAGCGGCCTGCTGGGGCTGACCGGCGCCAACGACATGCGCGAGGTGCTCGAACGCCGAGCGGCCGGTGACCGGGCGGCGGAGCTGGCCTTCGACGTGTACTGCCGGCGGATCACCGAGTACGTCGGGGCGTACTACGCGCTGCTCGGCCGGGTCGACGCGATCGCCTTCACCGCCGGGGTCGGCGAGCACGCCGCGCCCGTCCGGGCGGCCGCGCTGGCCGGTCTGGACCGGCTCGGTATCACCGTGGACGACGCCCGCAACGACGGCACGGGCGACCGGTTGATCTCTCCCGAGGGCGCCGAGGTGAGCGTCTGCGTCATCCGGACCGACGAGGAACGGGAGATCGCCCGACAGACCCGGGACGTGGTCGGGGCGGCCTGACGTCACGCAGGCGCGCACCCCCGGGAAGCCCGAGGGTGCGCGCGAGTCGGTGTGATTCGATCAGCCGGTCGCCAGCCAGGCGACGAGTGCCACCAGCACCACGACGACCACTGCCGCACCGATGATGAGCGGCAGGCGGGACGGGGCCTCCGTCGGTGCCGCACCCTCCGGCGTCTGGTTGAAGGCGCGGAACGCCTCGGTGTTGCCGCTGGGGTCCGTGTAGTTCTCAGGCATGTCGGTGACCCTAGCGAAGCTGGTCACGCGGCACCGCCCCCGGCCCACTGACGTGGACGACCTGGCTCGACTGCGGGCCGGGCCTCGTCGAGCAGATCCTCGTACACCCCGACCTTGAAGGTGATCAGGTCCAGGCACTGGGTGAGCCGGTCGATCTGCTCCGTGACGCGCCCGTGGTGCTCACGCATGAGCGCGAGTCGTTCCTCCTCGTTGCCCGCGCCCGCACGGACGAGTTCGGTGTAGCGGCGAAGCGCCGGCAGTGGCATGCCGGAGGCGCGAAGGATGATGCAGACGGTCAGCCAGTCCACGTCGTCCTGGCTGTAGATCCGCCGCCCGCCGGCTCCGCGACGCACCGGGCTGACGAAGATGCCCTCCTGCTCGTAGAAGCGGAGCGTGTGCACGCTCAGACCGGTGCGTTCGGCGACCTGTCCGATGCTCAGATCCGCGGTGACCTCAACCATGCCGAGCAGGGTAACGAGGGTTGACCTAGAGCCGACTCCAGCTCCTACCGTGCCAGGTGATCACCAATCAACCACCTGGGAGAGAGCTTCGTCATGCGCTATCGCACCCTCGGCGGCACCGGCATCGAGGTCAGCACCCACTGCCTCGGGACCATGATGTTCGGCGCCGTCGGAAACCCCGACCACGACGACTGCGCCCGGATCATCCACACGGCGCTCGACCAGGGCATCAACATGGTCGACACCGCCGACATGTACGGCCGGGGCGAGTCCGAGGAGATCGTCGGCAAGGCGCTGCGGGGGCATCGCGACGACGTCGTGCTGGCCACCAAGGTGCACTTTCCGATGGGCGACGGCCCCAACCAGGGCGGCAACTCGCGGCGGTGGATCCTGAAGGCGGTCGAGGGCAGCCTGCGGCGTCTGAACACCGACTGGATCGACCTCTACCAGATCCACCGTCCCGACCCCTCGACCGATATCGAGGAGACGCTCTCGGTGCTCACCGACCTCGTCCGCGACGGAAAGATCCGCGCCTTCGGCTGCTCGACGTTCCCGGCCGAGGAGATCGTCGAGGCGCACCAGGTCTCCGAGCGTCGCGGCCTCGGACGGCTGCGCACCGAGCAGCCGCCATACTCGATCCTGGCCCGCGGCGTCGAGGCCGCGACTCTGCCGGTCTGCCAGCGCTACGGGATGGGAGTGCTGGTCTGGAGCCCGCTCGCCTTCGGGTTCCTCAGCGGAAGGTACCGCAGGGACCAGCCCGTCGACCTGACGACCGGGCGGGCCGCCCTGCGGCCGGCGCAGTTCGATCCCACCATCGCCGAGAACGCCGCGAAGCTCGACGCCGTCGAACAGCTCGTCGACCTCGCGGCGAGCATCGGCTGCACGCTTCCGCAGTTGGCCATCGCCTTCACCGTGGCCCACCCGGCCGTCACCTCGGCGATCATCGGACCGCGGACCCTGCCGCAACTGGAGGATCTACTCACGGGCGCCACACTCACCCTGAACGACGAGACCCTCGACCGGATCGACAAGATCGTTCCCCCCGGGACGAACCGGTACAACCCCAACGCCGCCTTCCCTCCCCGCGCGCTGACCGACACCGCACGGCGGCGGCGTCCACTCGCCGAACGCGCCGCAGCCTGAGCGCGCCCGGTGCCGGCCGTGCGACGTCGGGTGATCGAATGGACACACCGCGCCAGAACGCACCGGGCAGGCCAGGTGGGCGAGGCACAATCGGATTCATGTCCCGTCGCGTCACCCCGGCCCTGCTGGCCGGCACCATGCTGCTGGCCGGTCTGGTGGGCTGCTCCACGGACGCCCGGAAGACCGAGGGCCGGCAGGCACCTGTCGACCGACCGCCCGCCGCCACACCAACCCCGAAGGTCCCGGCCGGCAAGGCCCCGCAACGCAGCTTCGCGGTCGGCGTACGCCAGCTGAAGCTGAACCGGGACGGCCGGGCGCTACCGACGACGCTCTGGTACCCGGCGGCCGGGGAAGCCGGCGGCGCGGCCAGACGGTCCGTGACGGCGGCACCGGGCCGGTTTCCGGTGGTGATGTTCAGCCACGGGCTTGGTGGGCGGCCGGACGACTACGCCACGCTGCTGACCCGGTGGGCGGCGGCGGGTTTCGTGGTGGCCGCGCCGACGTTCCCGCACACCTCCTCCGGCGGCGACAACAACGTCCTCGACGTGCTGAACCAGCCTGCCGACGTGTCGTACGCGCTGGATCAGGTGTTGGCGTTGGACGGCACGGCCGGCGACGCGTTGCGCGGCCGGGTGGACGGCGAGCGGGTCGCCGCGGCCGGGCACTCGGCGGGTGGGGTGACCACCATCGGCCTCTTCACCGCCAGCCGGGACAGGCGGCTGGACGCGGGCGTGGTGTTCGCCGGCACGGCCCTCGGTGTGGGCACCGCGTTCGCCGGCGCGTCCGCGCCGCAACTGTTCGTGCACGGCGAGCTGGACGAGGTGGTCGACTACGCGGCCGGCAAGGCGGCGTACGACAAGGTGCCCTGGCCGAAGGCCATGCTGAGCCTGCCCAAGGGTGATCACGGACGGTCGTTGCTCCGCGACGGCGCGACGCTGCGGGTCGTCTCGGACACGTCTGTCGAGTTTCTGCGCTGGTCGCTCTACGGCGACCCGGCGGCCAAGAAGCGCATCGCCACCGACGCCACCCGCGGCGACATCGCCACCTTCGACGACCACCTCTGAGCGGGCGGGCCGGCCGACCAGGGCGGAGATCCGCGCAACATCAGGGATGATGCTGCCTCAGCGCGGCCCGAGGCAGCAGTTTTCCCGATGTTGCGCGGATCATGGAGGCCGCGTCAGGCGGTGTGGTCGATGACGACCTTGCCGAAGGCGTCGCCGGAGTGCAGGCGGGCGAAGGCGTTCTCGACCTGGCTGAACGGGACGACGCTGTCCACCACCGGGCGCACCTCGTTGTCCGAGCAGAACGCCAGCAGCTCGTACAGCTCACCCGGCGTGCCCATCGAGGTGCCCAGGATCTCCAACTGCATCGCGAAGACCCGACGCAGGTTGACCCTCGGCTCGTGCCCGGCGGTCGCGCCGGACACCACGATCCGGGCCATCGGCGCGGCCGACTTCAGCGAGTGGTCGAAGGTCGCCGCCCCGACCGTCTCGATCACCACGTCGACCCGTTCCGGCAGCCGGGCGCCGGGTTCCACGGCGGTGGCGCCGAGGGCCGAGATCCGGTCCCGCTTGACCGCGTCGCGGCTCGTCGCGTACACCCGCTTGCCCATCGCGACGGCGAGCGCGACGGCCGCGGTGGCGACGCCACCGCCCGCGCCCTGGACCAGCACGCTGTCGGCGTCCGCGACGCGGCCCTTGGTGGTCAGCATCCGCCACGCGGTCAGCCAGGCCGTGGGCAGGCACGCCGCGTCGGTCGCCGCCATGCCGTCGGGCAGCGGGACCAGATTCGACCGGGGTACGGCGACCCGCTCGGCGAACGTCCCGGCGAAGTGCTCGGAGAGGATGGAGACCCCGCGCGGGTCACCCGGAGTGACCACCACCGGGTACACGACCACCGGGCGGCCCTCCGGGTCCAGCCCGACCGCGTCGCAGCCGAGGATCATGGGCAGCTGGGCCTCGGCGAGCCCCACCCCGCGCAACGACCAGAGGTCGTGGTGGTTGAGCGAGGTGGCCCGCACCTGCACGGTCACCCAGTCGTCGGCCGGATGGGTCGGCTCGGGCCGCTCGCCGACGGTGAGCGCGGCGAGCGGGTCGGCGTCGTCGAAGCGGGAGGCAAAGGCAGCACGCATGATCGGCACGGTAACAAGCTGAGCGCTCGTTAAGAAGCCAGCGCGCAGGCCGGCGGCGCAGGCCGCGCCCGAGCGCCCGACCCACGCGTGCACACAAACCGGCGACGCACGCCGCGCCCGAGCGCCCGACCCACCTGTGCGCACAACCGGCGGCGCACGCCGCGCCCGAGCACCCCCGGTCTACGGGCGCACCGCGCCGCGTCTACCGGCGGGCGACGCCGTCGCGGCGGGCGGCTTCGGCGACCGCCTCGGCGACGGCCGGCGCGACGCGTGGGTCCAGCGGCGACGGGACGATCGCGTCGACGGTCAGCGACTCGGCCACCACACCGGCGATGGCGTCCGCGGCGGCGACCTTCATCGACTCGGTGATCCGGGTCGCGCCGGCGTCGAGCGCGCCACGGAACACGCCTGGGAAGGCCAACACGTTGTTGATCTGGTTGGGGTAGTCGCTGCGCCCGGTGGCGACCACCGCGACGTGCCGGGCGGCCACCTCGGGGTGCACCTCCGGGGTCGGGTTGGCCAGCGCGAACACGATCCCGCCGGGCGCCATCCCCGCCACCGCCGCCTCGGGGATCTGCCCGCCGGAGACCCCGATCAGCACGTCCGCGTCGCGCAGCGCCTCGGTGATGTCGCCGTGGCGGCCGTCGGCGTTGGTGTTCGCCGCCAGCTCGGCCTTGGTGCCGGTCAGCTCGGTGCGGTGCCGGCCGATGATCCCCTTGGAGTCGCAGACCACCACCTGGTCGGGGTTGACGCCCCCGGCGATCAGCATCTTCGTCACGGCCACGCCGGCCGCGCCCGCGCCGCTCACCGCCACCCGCAGGTCACCGAGCTTGCGGTCGAGCAGGGTGGCGGCGTTGCGCAGCGCGGCGAGCACCACGATCGCGGTGCCGTGCTGGTCGTCGTGGAAGACCGGGATGTCCAGCGCCTCGTCGAGCCGGCGCTCGATCTCGAAGCAGCGCGGCGCGCTGATGTCCTCCAGGTTGATCCCGCCGAACGAGGGGGCCAGCGCCCGGACCACGGCGACGATCTCGTCCGTGTCCTGGGTGTCCAGGCAGACCGGCACGGCGTCCACCCCGCCGAACTGCTTGAACAGCACCGCCTTGCCCTCCATCACCGGCAGCGCGGCGCGTGGGCCGATGTTGCCGAGCCCGAGGACCGCCGAGCCGTCGGTGACCACCGCGACGGTGTGCGACACCCAGGTGTACTCGTCCACCAGGGCAGGCTCGGCGGCGATCGCCTCGCACACCCGCGCCACCCCCGGGGTGTACGCCAGGGAGAGATCCTCCCGGCTGGTGAGCGGCACGGTCGAGGTGACGGCCATCTTGCCGCCCCGGTGCAGCAGGAAGACGGGATCAGCGGGGTCCATGGTGGACGAAGACATGGTGACTCCAGGATCTGTCGAGCAGACGGAGCGGCCCGCCCGGCCGCGAGGTGGGCGGCGAGCGATGGCGCGCGGTGCAGGGGGTCACCCGGTCACTTCCGAGCATAGTGTCGGCCCTACCCCTCGGGTGTGAGCAGGGTCATATCGGGTGTCGGCGTACCCGGCCGGGGCGTGGCCAGTAGCGGACCAGCACCCTCCCCCGCACGTCGGCCACCCCGTACGCCCGGGAGTCGTCGGTGACCAGGTCGTTGTCCCCGCGCAGCCACCAGCCGCCGTCCTGTTTCCGGACCGCCCGCTTCACCACCAGCAGGTCGGGACGACTCCGGAAGACCGCGACCACCACGTCCCCGGGTCGGATCCGGCGGCCACCGGGGCGGACCAGCACCGAGTCGCCGTGCCGCAGGGTGGGTGCCATGGACGGGCCAACCACCAACACGGCGGTCAACGGCCCCCGCAGCCGAGGCGCCTCAGCCGGGTGATCGGTGCCCATTGGTTTCACCTCCACCCGGTTAGGGGAGCATCCCCAGGAGTAATGTCGCCTTTGATCATCGCAAACTTCCCATGGAGGATCCCGATGCGATTTCTGCGCATCCTTGCGCCCCGCGTCACCGCGAGCGCTCACTGCGACCTACCGTGCGGCGTCTACGACCCGGCCCAGGCCCGGATCGAGGCCGAATCGGTCAAAATGATCTGCGAGAAGTACCAGGCGAACACCGACCCGGAGTTCCGCACCCGCGCCGTCATCATCAAGGAGCAGCGCGCCGAGCTGGTCAAGCACCACCTGTGGGTGCTGTGGACCGACTACTTCAAGCCGCCGCACTTCGAGAAGTACCCGAACCTGCACAGCCTGTTCAACGAGGCCACCAAGCTCGCCGGCGCCGGTGGCGTCAAGGGCAGCCTCGACCCGGCCACCGCCGACAAGCTGCTCGCGAAGATCGACGAGATCTCGAAGATCTTCTGGGAGACCAAGAAGGCGTGACCCCACCGGTCACTCCGACGATCCGGCCGGCACGTCCTCGGGACGTGCCGGCCGTCGTCGCCATGGTGCACGACCTGGCGGAGTACGAACGGGCCCCCGACCAGTGCCACCTCACCGCCGAGCAGTTGACCTCGGCATTGTTCCCGGCCGATCCAGACGGCGGTGCGGCCTCGGACGCGTCCAGCCCCGCGACGGCTCCGGCGCTCTTCGGTCACGTCGCGGTCGACGAGCAGGACGAGCCGATCGGCTTCGCGCTGTGGTTCCTCAACTTCTCCACCTGGGCCGGCGTGCACGGCATCTACCTGGAGGACCTCTACGTGCGGCCGGCCGCACGGGGCACCGGGGCAGGTCGACTGCTGCTCGCCACCCTGGCCGAGATCTGCGTACGACGCGGCTATCGGCGACTGGAGTGGTGGATGATCGACTGGAACCCGGCCGCCGGTTTCTACGCCTCGATCGGCGCGCAGCCGATGAGCGAGTGGGTGCCCTATCGGCTCAGTGGCGACGCGCTGCGGGAGCTGGCCGACCATGCCGCCACCGCTGACACGCGTACGGGCGACCGACCGGGTAGAGTCCCCGACCGGGGGGATGAGGCGTGACTCAACTGACTGGCCAGCCAGCGACCGACGACGACGTGGTGCACCTCACGGTGCCCGCCGACGGCGGTTACCTCGGCGTGCTCCGCACCGCCACCGCCGGTCTCGCGGCCCGGTTGCAGTTCGCGCTCGACGAGATCGAGGATCTGCGGATCGCTGTCGACGAGGCGTGCGCCATGCTGCTCGCCATCGCCACCCGCGACGCCGAGTTGGAGTGCCGCTTCGCGGTCACCGAGGACGCGTTGACAGTCGAGGTGACAGTGCCGACCGTGCGCGGTGCCACGCTGCCCGCCGAGTCGTCCTTCGCCTGGAAGGTGCTCACCGCGTTGACCACGTCGGCGTCCGCCACGGCCGTCGACGGTCGGGCCACGATCGCGTTGCTGACCCGCCGCTCCGGCGGCTACTGACCGGCTCGGCACGGCGGCCCGGCGCACGGCAGCCCCGACTCAGGCCGGCCCGGCGCACGGCAGCCCGGCGCACAGCAGCCCCGACTCAGGCCGGTCCGCCGCACGGCAGCCCGGCGCACGGCAGCCCGGTTCAGGCCGGTCCGGCCCAGCTCCGCGCGGTCACTCGAAGCCGAGCGCCCGGGTCGTCGGTGGGCTGACCAGCAGCCAGCCCACGCCCAGGCCGAGCGCCATCAGCGGCACGCCCAGCCAGCCAAGCCCGCCCTGGATCATGAACCACCCGATCGGCAGCAGCATCAGCTGAAGCACGATCGCGGGCGCGCGGGCGCCGGCCTTTCGGCGCGCCAGCGCCCGACCCAGCGCCCAGAGCACGACGGCGGCCCCGATGGCGAACGCGGTCACCAGTAACGCCGACGCCAGATCGGTGGTGGTGACCGTGAGGTCGGCCCAGACCAGCCATGCCGCGATCAGCCCGACGGCGACCGCCTCCGCCCACAGCAGCCGCACCGCCCAGCGGAGCGTGACGGGAAACGGGGCCGAGTCGATGGTCACGCGCGCCACGATACCCGGGCTACCGGGAGGTACAGTGCCGCCCATGCGCGCCGTCCTGGTGGTCAATCCAAAGGCCACCACCACCAGCGAACGCAGCCGGGACGTGCTTGTCCGGGCGCTGCGCAGCGAAGTCGACCTCAGCGTGCGCTACACCCGCCGGCGTGGGCACGCCATGGCGTTGGCGCGGGAGGCCGCCGCTGAGGGCGTCGACCTGGTCGTCACCCTCGGTGGCGACGGCACCGTGAACGAGGTGGTGAACGGCCTGATGACGGCCGAGCCGCCGCCCCGAGGCGACGCGCCGATGGCCGAGCGGCTGCCCGCCTTGGCGACCGTGCCGGGTGGCTCGACGAACGTGTTCGCCCGTGCGCTGGGCCTGCCCCGGGAGTGGCCGGAGGCGACCAGCATGATCCTCGAAGGGTTGCGGCTGGGTCGGAGCCGAACGGTCGGGTTGGGCCGCGCGGACGACCGCTACTTCACCTTCTGCGCCGGGTTCGGCCTGGACGCCGCGGTCATCCACCGGGTGGAGCAGGCCCGGCGGAAGGGTCGGGTGTCCACGCCGACGCTCTATCTGCGTTCGATCATGAACCAGTACTTCCTCGCCTCGGACCGGCGGCACCCGGCGATCACTCTGGAGCGTCCGGGCGAGGCGGCCGAGGCCGAGCTGGCCACCGTCATCATCCAGAACACGGCGCCCTGGACGTACCTGGGCGACCGGGAGGTCAACCCGAACCCCGCCGCGTCGTTCGATCTCGGGCTCGATGTGCTGGCGTTACGTCAGCTCCGGGTGGCTAGCACAACACGGACAGTGACGCAGTTCCTGTCTCGGCAGCCGGATCCGCGCGGCCGGCAGGTGTTACGACTCCATGACACGCCGGAGTTCACCCTGCTCTCCAGTCGTCCGCAGGCGTTTCAGCTAGACGGGGACTATCTCGGCGAGCGGGAGAAAGTCAGATTCACCTCCGTTCCGGCCGCACTGAGAGTAATCTGCTAGGTCTCGGGTACTGCCCTAGGTCGACACGGTGGCCACAACCGCATCGACGGGTCACCGCCACACCGAGGGGCAGGTGCCGGAAATGTCAGCAATGTCACGCGGACTGTACTATATTGATCCTCGACTGTGGCACGGCGGGTAATCGGGAAGGCCCCGAAAACCGGACAAAGGGGCTGTGGGCTTGCTCACCGCCCGGAGTTTTTCCGAGCGTCACCCTTGACATCACGAGAGTTCGTGAAAGTATTCACAAGCGAACTTGAGTTACCGGGACATTGCCTGGATATGCTCGTCAGGTTGAGCTGTTCCAGCAGGTCCCCGGGGCTAACCGCCTGCTCACGCACTGCCGAATGGTCGAACGCTAACTGTCACCATCGGCACTGCGGATGCATATAGGAAAAGCACGACCACGCAATTGTTTGCCACCCATCCAGAATGAGGAGTGTTGCCGCCATGGACTGGCGTCACCATGCTGTCTGCCGCGACGAGGACCCGGAGCTGTTCTTCCCGATCGGGACGTCCGGGCCGGCTCTCCTGCAGGTCGAGCAGGCCAAGGCCGTCTGCAGGCGCTGCTCCGTGACCGACCAGTGCCTGCAGTGGGCGCTCGAGTCCGGTCAGGACGCCGGCGTCTGGGGCGGAATGAGCGAGGAGGAGCGGCGCGCTGTCAAGCGGCGCGGCGGCCTCCGGGTGCTGCGCGCTCACTCCGCCTGATCCCCAACGACACAGCTGTACGCCCCGGTGGGTCCGCCCACCGGGGCGTTCCGCTGTCCGGTACCGGTTTCAGCCCGCCGGTGTCACGACACGGCCGGACGACCCGTCGTCGACCCGGCGCAGCACCACCTCGACCAACTCCGGCGCGTCGGTCAACGGGGCGGACACCGCCACCGCACCGGCCGCCCGAGCCGCCTCGGTCACCGCGTCGTGGAACAGCCCCGGCGCCAGGAAGTACGCGGACACCGCGACCCGCCGTGCGCCGGCCGCCCGCAGCCGGGACACCGCCACGCCGGCCGCCGGTGGAGCCGCCGAGGCGTACGCCACCCGGCAGGGCACACCGAACTCCGCGCCGAGCGCGTCCGCGACCCGCCCCACCGAGCGGCGTGCCCGCGCGTCCCGGGTGCCCGCCGCCGCCAACACCAGCGCGTCGAAGCGGCCCGCCCGCGCCTCCGCGAGCCGACGGCGCAGCCCCGCCATCAGCCCTGGGTCGACAGTCCCGTCCGCCGGGCCGAGCACGTCGGTCACGCGTACGGCCAGGGGTGACTCGGCCCGCACCGCCGCGGTGACCGCCGCCGGAATGTCGACCCGGTGGTGGTACGCGGCGGTCAGCAGGAGCGGCACCAGGACCGCCTGTGGGTGACCGGCAGCCGCCAGCCCCCGCAGCACCTCGGTCGGCCCCGGCTCGGTGTGGTCCAGCCAGCTTGCCCAGACCGGCGTGCCCGGCCGGGCCGCCGACACGGCCCGGGTCAGTGCCCGGGTGGCGTCGGCCGCTCGCGGATCCCGGCTGCCGTGTGCGACGAGCACCACCGGGTCGGCCCCGCCGGCCAACCCTGGGCCGGTCGGGGCCGTTGCCGGCGAGGTCAGACGTGCAGCCCGCACTCGGTCTTCTCGAACATGGCCCACCGGCCGGCACGCGCGTCCTCGCCGGCCTTGGTCCGCCGGGTGCACGGCCAGCAGCCGATCGACCCGTACCCCTGCTTGAACAGCTCGTTCACCGGCACGTTGAAGCGGGCGATGTAGGCGTCGACGTCCTTCTGCGACCACGCCGCGATCGGGTTGACCTTCACCTTGCCGCGCCGCGCGTCGAAGGTCACCACCGGCGTGTTGGCCCGGGTCGGCGACTCGTCCCGGCGCAGGCCCGCGGCCCAGGCGTCGTACCCGGCCAGCGCCCGTTCCAGTGGCTCCACCTTGCGCAACTGGCAGCAGTCGTCCGGCGACTTGTTGAACAGCCGGGGGCCGTACTGGCCGTCCTGCTGACCGACGGTGAGCCGGGGACGGATCGACCGGACGTTCACCGGAAGCGTCCGGGCCACCTCGTCGCGGACCCGTAGCGTCTCGGGGAAGTGCAGGCCGGTGTCGAGGAAGACCACGTCCACCCCCGGGGCCACCCGCGACACCAGGTGAGCCAGCACGGCGTCGGCCATCGAGCTGGTGACGCAGAACCGGTCGCCGAAGGTCTGCGCCGCCCAGCGGGCGATCTCCAGCGCCGGCGCGCCCTCCAGGTCGCGAGCCGCCTGCTCGGCCAGCGCCCGCAGCTCCTCCGGGTCGCGTCGGGCCGGGTCGGCCTTCGTCGGCGCACCGGGCCCGACCAGGCGCAGGTTCGCTGCGGAGACGAGACTCATCGGGTCACCGCCCGCGAGAGCAGCCCGGTGAACTTCACCGAGAAGACCCGGGTGCAGGCGTGGCACTCCCAGGCGCCGTGCCCCGCCTCGTGCGGCCGCAGGTCTTCCTCGCCGCAGTAGGGGCAGTACAGAGGTGCCGCTCGGTTCTCGCTGCTCACCGCAGTGCCTCCTCGTCGACTCTGATCACCCAGTTGGCGAAGGTCTCGCCCTCGCTCCGGCCGGCCAGGTAACGGGTGGCCAGCCGTTCCACGTACTCCGGAAGCTCGTCGGCGGTGGTCTTCAGCCCGCGCAGCTTGCGACCGAACCCGGCCGTCTGCCCCTGGGCCATGCCCAACCCGCCGCCGAGATGCACCTGGAAGCCCTCCACCTGCCGGCCGTCGGGACCGACCACCAGCTGCCCCTTGAGGCCGATGTCGGCCACCTGGGTGCGGGCGCAGGCGTTGGGGCAGCCGTTGATGTGGATCGAGATGTCCGCGTCGAAGTCACGCAGCCGCTGCTCCAGCCGGGCCACCAACTCCTCACCGCGGGCCTTCGTCTCGACGATCGCGAGCTTGCAGTACTCGATGCCGGTGCACGCCATCGTGCCGCGTCGCCAGGCCGACGGCCGGGCCTCCAGGCCAATGCCGCGCAGCGCGTCGACGAGCGACTCCGTCCGCTCCGGCGGCACGTCGAGCACCAGCAGCTTCTGGTACGGGGTGAGCCGCACCCGGTCGCTGCCGTGCGCCTCGACCACGTCGGCCAGTTGGGCGAGCTGCCCACCGGAGACCCGCCCGACCACCGGGGCGGCACCGACGTAGTTTCGCCCGTCGGACTGCTCGTGCACGCCCACGTGGTCGATCGGCTTCGCCGGCAGCTCCGCGGCGGGGCCGTCGAGCAGCGTACGGCCCAGGTACTCCTTCTCCAGGACCTCCCGGAAACGCTCCACGCCCCAGTCGGCCACCAGGAACTTCAGCCGGGCCCGGTTGCGCAGCCGGCGGTAGCCGTAGTCGCGGAAGATGCCGACCACGCCGGCCCACACGTCGGGGATCTCGGCCAGCGGCACCCAGACGCCGAGCCGCTTGGCGAGCATCGGATTGGTGGAGAGCCCGCCACCGACCCAGAGGTCGAAGCCGGGGCCGTGTTCGGGGTGGTCGACGCCGAGGAGGGCGATGTCGTTGGACTCGTACGGGGTGTCCACCAGCCAGGAGATGGACGTCTTGAACTTGCGGGGCAGGTTGGAGAACTGCTTGTCACCGACGTACCGGGAGACGATCTCGTCGATCGCCGGGGTCGGGTCGAGCAGCTCGTCGCGGGCCACCCCGGCGACCGGGCTGCCCAGCACGATCCGGGGGCAGTCGCCGCACGCCTCGGTGGTCTGCAGGCCGACCGACTCCAACCGACGCCAGATCTCCGGCATGTCCTCGACCCGAATCCAGTGGTACTGGATGTTCTGCCGGTCGGTGATGTCGGCGGTGTCCCGCGCGAACTCCCGGGAGATGTCCGCGATCACCCGCAGCTGGGCGAGGCTGAGCTGACCGCCGTCGATGCGGACCCGGAGCATGAAGAACTCGTCCTCCAGCTCGTGCGGCTCCAGCACGGCGGTGCGCCCGCCGTCGATGCCCGCCTTGCGCTGGGTGTAGAGGCCCCACCAGCGGAACCGGCCACGCAGATCCTGTGGGTCGATCGAGGCGAAGCCGCCGTGTGCGTAGATGTTCTCGATACGCGCCCGGACGTTGAGCGGGTCGTCGTCCTTCTTGATCCGCTCGTTGGGGTTGAGGGGCTCGCGGTGGCCGAGCGCCCACTGACCCTCACCCCGTGGCCGGCGCGGCGCCCGGGCCGGGCGGGTCGTCGGGTCCTCGGAACGGGCAGGGATGCTGCTGACCGCCATCGCGGCGTCCTCCGTTGTCTGCGGTGCCTCGAAGCAGGCGGGGCGCGACGGCCGGCCCGGCGGAAGCGGGCGGGACAACGGTGTCTGAGACAGCCGGCGCGGAGCGCACCCGAGACAGATTGGTCGGGCGTCGTCAGGAAGCCGGACAGATCGCGCTGCGCACGCGGCCGTAATCGACGTGGCGACGGGCCACGAAGCGGCGGACGACAGCGGCGGTCATGCCGACCATGCTGCCACACGACATGAGGCCCGGCCAATGTTCACGTGTGGGATCCCACATCACGGGCCGGCGCTAGCCGACGAGCTGGTCACCGAGGACAGTTCGGGCATAGCGCACCACTCGCCCCTGTCGCACGCCGGCGACCAGGCCGTTGTCCCGCAGCGTGGTGAGGTGGTGCGACGCGGTCGCCGCGGCGAGGCCCAACATCGCGGCCAGCTCGCCGGTGCTCAGCGGTGTGTCGAGCAGGGACAGCGCCGCCGCCCGCGTACTGCCGAGCAGGGCGCCGAGCGCGGCGCTGGGCGGCGGCGAGGCCCACAGCCCGCCCAGACCGGCGGGCGGATAGCAGAGGGCCGGGCCGGCGTCCCCTTCCATGATCGCGTGCACCGTCGGCCCGGAGAACGAGGTGGGCAGCAGCGTCCACGGGCGGTCGTCCATACCGACCGGTCGGGTGGCGCCGACGGCGACCCGCAGCGCCGCGCCGTCCCAGCGGATCAGCGGGTGCAGCTCGCGGAGCAGGGTGCGCCCGCCCTGCTCGGCGGCGAGGAGCGTCCGCCGCCGGATGTCGGCCAGCGCGAGCGCCCGCAGCCGGGGCCAGTCCGGCGCGATCAGCAGGGAGAAGTAGCGGCGTAGCTGCGCCACCAGCTCGTCCGGGGCCAGCCGGGGCGCGCCGGCCCGGTCCAGCTGCCGCCGTGCCCTCCTCGGGTCGGTGCCCGCGACCGCCCGCAGCTCGGCCGCCAGGTTCGGGGCCACCCCGATCGGGGTGAGGAAGTCCGGCACGTATCCGTTGGACGACCTGAGCACCGCCAGCAGCGGCTCCAGGCCGGCACCGGGCAGCAGCCGCTCGGCACGCTCCCGCCACGGCCGGTGCATCCAGTACTTCGCGGGCTTGCGCAACGCCCAGGAGCTGGCCACCAACTCGGCCATCGGAGAGTGCACGAACCGGACCCGACTCAGGTCGTCAGGCGTGAACCGAACCTCGATCACCGACAGATTCGACCACGTTCGAACGGTTCGGCGGCAGCGCGGGGCCGGCCGAGGATCCTGGAATGGAACACAGGCAACTGGGCCGGTCGGGCCTGCGCGTGAGCGCGGTCGCGTACGGCAACTGGGTCACCCACGGCAACCAGCTCGACGACGACGCGGCGGGTGCGTGCGTGGCCGCCGCCCTGGACGCGGGCATCACCACCTTCGACACCGCGGACCGGTACGCCCAGGGGCGGGCCGAGGAGGCGCTCGGCAGGGCGTTGAGCGGCGTCCGGCGCAGCTCGATCGAGCTGTGCACGAAGGTGTTCCTGCCGGTCGGGCCCGGGGCCAACGACTCCGGGCTGTCCCGCAAGCACATTTTCGAGAGCTGCCACGCCTCACTGCGTCGGCTGGGCACCGACTACGTCGACCTCTACCAGGCGCACCGGTACGACGACACCGTGCCGCTGGAGGAGACGATGCTCGCCTTCGCCGACCTGGTCCGCCAGGGCAAGGTGCTCTACGTCGGCGCGTCCGAGTGGACCGCCGCGCAACTGCGTGCGGGCCGGCGGCTCGCCGCCGACCTGCACGTGCCGTTCATCGCCAACCAGCCGCAGTACTCGATGCTGTGGCGGGTGCCGGAGGCCGAGGTGCTGCCCACCAGCGCCGAACTCGGGTTGGGTCAGCTCGCCTGGGCGCCGCTCGCGATGGGCGTGCTGACCGGCAAGTACGAGCCCGGCCAGCGTCCGCCCGCCGGCTCCCGGGCCACCGACGGCTTCGGCGGATCGTTCATCGCCCGCTACTCCTCGGATCTGCTGCTCGCCCGCGTCCGCCAGCTCCGGCCGATCGCCGATGCCGCCGGCTGCACGATGGCCCAACTGGCGGTGGCCTGGGTGTTGCACCGGCCGACAGTGGCCAGCGCGATCGTCGGCGCGTCCCGACCCGAGCAGCTCGCCGAGACGGCCGCCGCCACCGCGCTCCGGCTGGACGACGAGCTGATGCGGCGCATCGATACCGTGCTCGGCGACCTCGTCGAACGCGATCCGGCGAAGACCGCCCGGCCGAACGACGTGCCGCCGGCCTGGCGCCCACCGCCTGCGGCCGGCTGACGCCCACGAACGGCACGGCCGTGGCAGGCTCGAACCATGGGCGGATTGTCCGGGTCGACCGGGGCGGCGTGGGAGCACCTGCGCCGCGTACCGGTCTGGCTCGCCCCGGCGCTGCTGACCCTGGCGGTGACCCTGACCGGGCTGGGCTCCGCCCAACTCTGGCGCGACGAGTTGGCGACCTGGAGCGCGGCCAGCCGGTCGCCGGAGGACCTGGCCCGGTTGGCCGACACCATCGACGCCGCCACCGGGCCGTACTACCTGCTGATGCACGGCTGGACCACGATCGTCGGCGACTCCACGATCGCCCTGCGCGTACCGGCCGTGCTGGCGATGACCGTGGCGGCCGGGTTGCTCGCCGTGCTCGGCGCGCGGCTCGTCGACCGGCGCACCGGCCTGTTCGCCGGGCTGCTGTTCGCGGTCCTCCCCGGCACGTCCCGCTACGGGCAGGAGGCCCGCCCGTACGCGTTGGCCACCATGCTCGCGGTGCTCGCCACGCTGCTGCTGGTGGCCGCACTGCGCCGGCCGGGCTGGGCCCGCTGGGCCGGGTACGCCGCCGCCGTCGCCGCCCTCGGACTCGTCCACCTGATCGCGCTCACCCTGCTCGCCGCGCACGGCCTGGTCGTCCTGCTCGCCTGGTGGCGCGGCCCGGCCCCGGCCGGCGTCGCCAGCCGAGACCAGGACGGCGCTGCGCGGGACCAGGACGGCGCTGCGCGGGACCGGCGGGTGTGGCGGTGGGTGGTCTCCGTGGTGCCGGTCGCGTTGCTTGTCGCCCCCCTGCTGCTCAAGGCCCGCGCACAGCGGTCCCGGCAGCTCAACTGGGTCCACCTGGTCCGCCTGGACGACCTCACCGCGCTGCCCGGCGGGGTGGCACAGAGCAGCGTGGTGGGTGGCCTGCTGGTCGGGGTCGCCGCGCTGGGTGCGGCCCGGCTCGGGCGGCGCGCCCTGCTGCCGGTGAGCGCGGTGCTGCTGCCCGTGCTGCTGCTCTTCGCCGCCGGCGAGGTCGTACCGCTGTGGGTGCCCCGGTACCTGGTCTTCGTGGTGCCCTTCGCCTGCCTGCTGGCAGGCGCGGCGCTGGCCGCGGTGGCCGTGCCGGCCGGGCTCGCCGTGGTGGTCCTGGCCGGGTTGCTCGGCCTTCCCGACCAGGCGGCGCTGCGGCGCACCCACGAGTGGCCGCGCAGCGCGCCGGTCGACTACGCGGGTGCGGCCCGGGTGATCGCCGACGGTCAGCGGCCGGGCGACGCGGTGGTCTACTCCCCCCGGCAGAGCTGGCTCTTCCTCGACCTCGGCATCGAATACCACCTCGGCGACCCACCACGCGACGTGCTGGTCACCGAGGACGAGGTCCGCCGGGGCGACCTGTGGGCCGCCGAGTGCCCCCAGCCGGCGCAGTGCCTGGCCGGCACGACACGGGTCTGGCTCGTCGTCTCCGGCCGGCACGCCGAGCCGCTGTCCGCCGTGACCGGCCCCAAGGGCGACGCCCTGCGCGCGGACTTCACCGTCGCCCAGGTCTGGCCGCGCCCCGGCCTCACCGTCGCCCTGCTGACCAGCCGACCCGGCCGCTGACCAGCCCTTCCGACCGCCGACCCGACCGACCCCGGGCAGGCGAGCCGGCTCAGCCCGGTGAGCGGCCGTCGTGGGCGTTGCGGGCCAGCGGGACGACAAGCACGGCCTCGGTGCCGCCGTTGGCCCCCGCCCGCAGCTCGATGGTGCCGCGCAGCTCACCGGTGACCAGGGCGCGGACGATCTGGAGGCCGAGCCGGCTGCCACGTTCGGCGTCGAAGTCCGGTGGCAGCCCGCGCCCGTTGTCCGTCACCGAGACGTGCAGCATCTTGCGGAACCGGTGCGCCGCGACCACCACCTCCGGCCGGTCCGACGGGTCCACCTCGGCAACGGCGACCGGCACCATGCCCGAGGCGGCGGGTGTCGGAGCGTCCTCCGCCTCGTCGGCCGGCGGGAAGCCGTGCTCGACGGCGTTGAGCAGCAACTCGTTGAGGACCATCACCAGGGAGGTGGCGATCTCCGCCGGCAGCACGCCGAAGCTGCCCCGCCGCCGCATACCGACGCTCACCTCGGTCGCCGCGACCTCGGTCGCCGCGCTGGCCACCCGGTCGACGATGCCGTCGAACTCGACCGCCTCGTCACTGGACATGGAGAGCGTCTCGTGCACCAGGGCGATCGAGGCGACCCGGCGGACCGACTCCTCCAACGCGACCCGGGCCTCCGGCATGGCCACCCGGCGGGCCTGCAACCGCAGCAGTGCGGCAACGGTCTGGAGGTTGTTCTTCACCCGGTGGTGGATCTCCCGGATCGTGGCGTCCTTGGTGATCAGTGCTCGATCCCGACGGCGAACCTCGGTGATGTCCCGGACCAGCACCAGCGCGCCGATCGGCACCCCGGCGGGCATCAGCGGCAGCGCCCGGGTGAGCATCGTGGCACCGCGTGCGTCGATCTCCCGGCGGGGCGGCGCCTCACCGCGCAGCGCGGCCAGGATGCCGTTCGCCGCCTCGGTGCCGTCCAACGGATCGCCGGCGAGCCGGCGGTGCAGCGCGGCCAGGTCCTCGCCCACCAGGTGCGAGGCGTAGCCCAGTCGGCGGTACGCGGACTGCGCGTTCGGGCTGGCGTAGGTGACCTTGCCACCGGCGTCGAGCCGGACCAGGCCGTCGCCGACCCGGGGCGCCGACGTGGTCTCGCCCGGGTGCCGCGGCGGCGGGAACGTGCCGTCCGCGATCATCTGCGCCAGGTCGTCGGCGGTGGTCAGGTAGTTGAGTTCCAGCTGGCTGGGCGTACGGGCGGTGGAGAGGTTGGTGTCCCGACCCACCACGGCGATCACCTCGCCGGCCTCGCCCTCGGCGGTCCGCAGCCGGACCGGGATCGCCTCGTGCCGGGCCGGCACGTCGCCATACCAGACCGGGTCGCCCTCCCGCCAGATCCGACCCTGGGAGTACGCCACTCCCAGGTGGGCCACCTCCGACCCGCCGACGATCCGCCCCACCTGGTCGTCCTGGTAGGCGGTCGGTGCGGTGGTCGGCCGGACCTGGGCGACGCACAGGAACGTGCCGTCGGCGTCGACCGGCACCCAGAGCAGTAGGTCGGCGAAGGACAGATCGGAGAGCAGTTGCCAGTCGCCGGCGATGCGGTGCAGGTGGTCGATGTCGGCCGGACGGAGATGGGTGTGCTCCTCGGCGAGGTCGCGCAGCGTGGACACGGTGACCAGGGTGCCACGCCGTGCCTCACATCGTCGCGGTGACCTTCTTCAAGCCGCGCGGCGCGTCCGGGTCCTCACCCCGGGTGAGCGCCAGGGCCAGCGCCAACCGCTGCAACGGCAGGATGTCCAGGAGTGGGGCGTACCGTTCGTCGACCTCGGGGACGGCCAGCCGGGTGGCACCCGGCACGTCGGCCGAGCCGACCACCACGACGTCGGCGCGGCGCTCACCGAGGCGGGGCAGCACCTCACCCATCGAGCGGCCGCCGGGGCCGGAGCCGACCACGGCGAGCACCGGGACCTCCGGGTCGGTCATCGCGAGCGGGCCGTGCAGCAGGTCGGCGCCGGAGAAGGCGAGCGCCGGCAGGTACGAGGTCTCCATCAGCTTCAGCGCGGCCTCCCGGGCGGTCGGGTAGGCGTACCCCCGGCCGGTGGTGACCAGTTGGCGGGCGAACCGGTAGCGCGGCGCGAGCCGGGCCGGCGTGTCGTCGGCGAGGGTGCGGGCGGCCAGTTCGGGCAGCGCGTCGAGCGCCTCCCGTTCGGCCGCGGGGAGCACGCCGTCACCGGCCCGGATCCCCTCCACGAGCATCAGCAGGGCAAGCAGCTCGGCGGTGTAGGTCTTGGTGGCGGCGACGGCCCGCTCGTGCCCGGCGGCGATGTCGACGCTCAGCTCGGCCACGTCCACCAGCGGCGAGTCCGGCGCGTTGGTCACCGCGAGGGTCAGCGCCCCGGTGGCGCGGGCGGCGCGCAACACCTCGGCCAGGTCGGGCGAGCCGCC
The DNA here is from genome assembly GCF_043197875.1 of Micromonospora sp. NPDC048935. Classification (NCBI taxonomy): domain Bacteria; kingdom Bacillati; phylum Actinomycetota; class Actinomycetes; order Micromonosporales; family Micromonosporaceae; genus Micromonospora; species Micromonospora sp. NPDC048935. The sequence continues at coordinate 347,590 of NZ_JBICTZ010000003.1, forward strand.
GCTCTGGCTGACCCCGACGACGAGCGCGTCGGACAGGTCGGGCCGGGCCCCGAACAGGGTGACCGAGCTGGGCGAGGCGAGCCCGGCGGGCAGGCCGAGCCGGATCTCGGTCAGGTACGCCCCGTAGAGCGCCGCGTGGTCGGAGGTGCCCCGGGCGGTGAAGACCACGTGCCGGGGGCGACGTTCGGCGATGACCGCCGCCACCCGCGCGATCTCGGCGGCGTTGGCGGTCGAGAGCAGGCGGGCGTAGCCAGCGGGCTGCTCGTCGATGTCGGCGGCCATGCCGGCCCCTGCACGTGTCACGGAAACCCCTCCCCTGCGCGGTTGCCGCGCGATTCTTGCTCATTCTTGCACGTTTAACGGTATCTCAGTAATCGAACGAGCAGGAGTGCGCAGATGATCACCAGTTGATCTCAATATCAACTAAGCTGGGCGTGTTGCACCCAGCCCAGCGACGAGAGGACGACGTGCCCGAGGGAACGGACGACCCCGCGCTCTCCGTGACGGAGGAGCTGGCGCTGGCCCGGCTGGCACTCGACGAGGGCGACCTGCACCACGCCGCCGGCCACCTCGCCGGCGCGCTGGCGCGGGCCCCCACCCTCCCGGAGGTGCACGAGACACTGGCCCGGCTCGCCGCGACGAGCGGCGGCGGGCTCGACCTCTTCCCGATCAACCACCACACCTTCGTGGGCGCGGTCGTCGCCCGCGCCCATCTGCTCGCCACCGCCGGCCGTCCCGCCGAAGGGCTGGAGCTGCTGGCCGCGGCGACCACGTACGCACCCGGCACCGACTGGGCCGGGGTGCCCTGGGTCACCGCGCCCGAGCTGGCCGAACGGCTGAACCCGGAGCACATCGCCCGCGTCCTCATGCAGGTCTGCGCCGCGCTGCCCGACCCGGTGCCGCGGGTCGACCGGGGCGCCCTCACGCCGTACCTCACGCTGGCCCGCAACGCGGTCACCGTCCACCCCGAGCACGGCCTGCTGCTCGGTGCGGCGTCCGCGCTGGCCCGGCGTCTCGGCGAAGCCACGCTGGCCGTGCGCTGGGCCACCCGAGGGGTACGCGCACAACCCTCGAAGATGGGCGAGGTCTGGCTCGGGTACGCGTACCGCAGCGTGGGCCGGACCCGCGACGGCCTGGCCGCCCTCGGTCGTGCCGTCGAGCTGGACCCCGACGACCTGGCGATCTACGCGGACATCGCCGGCACCCTGGCCGACATCGGCCGCCTCGACGAGGCACTGGAGTGGACCGAGCGGGCGCTGGCGCGCGACCCGTCGTTCGACTGCGCGGTGCACACCGCCCACCGGCTACGGCACCTGCGCGACGGCGACCTGGCCCACCTGGTCGCGCTCGCCGACTTCGTCCGCGACCACCCCGACGACAGCCACGAGCATGGTGACCTGGCCCAGTGCTGCCGGGGCCGGCCGTGGCTCGGCCAACTGACCCCGGCCGGCGGCCCACTTGTCGACGCGATGCGCCAGGCGGTGGCCGATGACGACAACGGCTCGGGCAACGCCGTACGCCTGGCCGCCGCAGCCCCGCCGAGTGCCGTGCGAACGGCGACGTCCACCGCCCCCGGGCTGCGGATCGACGTCGTGGGCACGCCCGATCCGGACCCGCGCGAGCCCCGGCGGGCGTCCGCCCAGCGGTTGTGGCACTACGCGGAGAACGTTCCCACGCCCGCGCTGCCGGCGCCCTCGGCGACGGCTGTCGAACGGATCGGCCAGCTCGCCCACCCGGCGTGGCCGCACCCACCGGCGGCGTACGACGCGGCGGTGGGCCTCGCCGGTCTCGACGTGGCGGACCTGCTCGGCCTGCTGGTGCACCCGCCGGCGGCGCCGGCCAACGCGGTGGGTCGGCTGCTTGCCGCCCACGACCCGTCGATCTGGGTGCGTGGCGTGCAGGTGTGGGCGTGCCTGGGGCTGCTGCACCACCGCACCGACGAGCCGTGGGAGGGTTCGACCCGCCGCCGCGTACTGCTCGACCTGATCTGGGACGTCGAGGACTGGGTCACCGAGGCGGCGTTGTTCGCCCTGGTCACGGCCGCCTGGGTGGACCCGTCGGTGCGGTCGGACGTGGCGCGGGTGGTGGCGGAGCGGCTCGCCGACGCGGCTGCCGTCGCGCGGGCCCGACCGGTCCCGATCGCCGTCTCGCTGGCCCACCTGGCGCTCGCCGTCCCGGAGCTGGACAAGGCCACCGCGGCGCTGGCCACCCAACTACTCGGCACGCGACCCGCCACCCTCCCCCGCCCCCGCAACCCCCTACGCCGCCTCTGGCAACACCTAACGCGCCGCACCTAACCGCCCCCACCCCGCCCCACCCCGGCCCGGCCCGGCCCGGCCCGGCGATCTTGCACTTTCTGTCGCCGTTTTGTCGGGAACAGGGGATTATGTCGGGGCAGAAAGTGCAAGATCGCGGGGAAACAGCGCGGGAAGCAGCGCGCCGCGCCGGCCCGGCAGGGCTGGCGCGGCGCGGGGATGGGTGCGGGTCAGGCGACCGGGGCCGCCTTGCCGAGGGCAACCTCGGCGTCCTCTTCCGGAGTGGCCTGCGGCGGCGCCTCGTTGGCGGTACGCAGCGGGATCTCCTTGATGAACCAGGCGAGCACCGGGATCACGATGGTGAACAGCACCGCCCACAGGAAGACGTGTGAGATCGCGTCGGAGAGACCGCCGAGCACCGCCTCACGCGCCTGGGCCGGCAGTTGCTTGAGCTTCTCCAGGTCCATGCTGCCACCGGACTCGCCACCGAAGGCCGCGCCCGCGGCGGAGTCGGCCAGCCGGTTGGCGAAGATCGCGCCGAACAGCGAGATGCCGAACGAGCCGCCGATCGACCGGAAGAACGTCGCCGCGCCGCTCGCCGCGCCGAGATCCTTCTGCTCGACGCTGTTCTGGGCGATCAGCATCGACGTCTGCATCAGGAAGCCCATGCCGACGCCGAGCACGACCATGTACAGCGAGGACGTCAGCTTGCTGGTGTTGGTGTCGAGCATGGACAGCAGCGCCATGCCCGCGGTCATCACGACGCCACCGATGATCGGGTACGCCCGGTACTTGCCGTTCTTGGTGATCGCCCGGCCGATGACGAGCGAGACGACGAGCATGCCGAACATCAGGGGCAGCAGCAGCAGACCACTGTTGGTCGCCGACGCCCCCTGCACGGTCTGCTGGTAGAGCGGCAGGAAGTTCATCGCGCCGAACATCGCGAAGCCGAGCAGGAAGCCGATCACCGAGATCAGCGCGAAGTTGCGGTTGGCGAAGAGCGCCAACGGCAGGATCGGCTCCTGGACCCGGCGCTCCACCAGGCCGAACGCCACAAGCGCGAGCACGCCCAGCACGGCCAGGCCGAGGATCTGCGGCGACGTCCAGTCGTACTCGTTGCCACCCCAGGTGGTGATGAGCACGATCGCGGTGATGCCGACCGAGAGCAGCCCGGCGCCGAGCCAGTCGATCCGGTGCTCGGTACGGTACTTCGGCAGGTGCATCGTGCTGATCAGTACGAGCAGTGCGATCCCACCCAGCGGCAGGTTCACGTAGAACGCCCACCGCCAGGACAGGTGGTCGGTGATGAAGCCACCGGCCAGCGGGCCGGCGACCATGGCGATGGCCATGATGCCGGCGATCATGCCCTGGTAGCGCCCACGCTCGCGGGGCGGGACCAGGTCACCGATGATCGCCATCACGCCGACCATGAGCCCACCGGCGCCGAGGCCCTGCACGGCACGGAAGGCGATGAGCTGGACCATGCCGTCCTGCGGGCCGCCGAGCATCGCGGAGCCGGCCATGCCACAGAGGGCGGAGCCCACGAGGAAGGTGACCACCGAGGTCAGGAAGACCGACTTGCGGCCGTAGAGGTCACCGAGCTTGCCCCAGATCGGGGTCGAGACGGTGGTGCCCAGAACGTACGCGGTAACCACCCAGGTGAAGTGGTTGAGGCCGCCGAACTCGCCGACGATCCGCGGCAGCGCGGTGCTGACGATCATGTTGTCGAGCATCGCGAGCATCATCGCGATCATCAGCCCGAACAGCACGACCCGGATGTTGTTGGGTCGCACGCCGGCCTGGGTTGCCTGAGTCATGGGTAAGCTCCCCCTGAGAATTGCCATACTTACTTGCCGCCCGGCTAGTCACCTTACTAGCCGCACGGTAAGTTCGGTAGGAAGTACCGGTCAAGTCAATTGGGGGGCGTGGGTGAGGGAGAGCACAGGCGGGACGCGAGAGCGGATCAAGGCCGTCGCGCTCGAGCTCTTCACCGAGCAGGGGTACGAGAAGACCTCGCTACGGGAGATCGCCGAGCGCCTCAATGTCACCAAGGCCGCGCTCTACTACCACTTCAAGAGCAAGGATGACATCGTCGCCAGCTTCGTCGAGGACCGGCTGGAGGGGATGGATGCGCTGATCGCCTGGGCCGCCACCCAGCCCGCCACCCTGGACACCCGGCGCGAGTTGATCTCCCGGTACGCAGACACGATGTTCGACGGGACCCAGCCGTCGGTGATGCGCTTCTTCGAGCAGAACCAGACCGCGCTCAAGAGCCTCTCCGCCGGCCAACAGATGCGCGGTCGGATGTTGGAGCTGGCCGACGCGCTCTGCCGGGGCGACGACTCCCCCGCCGCCCAACTTCGCGCCGCGCTGTCGATCTTCGCGGTGCACACGAGCTGGTTCGCCGTCCGCGCGCCGCTCATCAGCGACGACGAACGCCGCAAGCTCGCCCTGGAGGTGGCCGACGAGCTGCTGGCCGCCATCGGCACGCAGCACGACACCTGATCCGGGCGGTCACGGCCCGGACCCGCCGGTCGGCGGCTCAGCCGCGCGTCAACTCCAGGCGCAGGCCGAGTAGCTGCACGCCCGGCGTCGGCGCCCAGTCCTTCTCCGGCGCGCGGACGAACCCACGCCGCTCGTAGAGCCGGTGCGCCGGATCGGCCATTCCGGCGCGTACGCAGATCACCACCGCCGTGCAACCCAACTCGGTCGCACGGGCGACACACGCCTCGACCAGGGCGGCACCGACGCCCCGCCCCTGTGCGCCCGGGTCGACCGCGAGCATCCGGAACTCCGCCTCGCCCGGCCCGCACAGCTCGGCGAACGGGGTGCCCGGCAGCGCGAAGGTCACCGAGCCGAGCACCGCACCGGTCGCCTCGTCGACCGCGACAAGCACCTCGCCGCTTTCGGCCCGGGTCGACACGTCGACAAGCACCTCGGCATACCAGTGCTCGTCCTTGAGCTGGCCGTCCGCCTCGTACGCGGCAACGGTCAGCCGGGCCACCGCCGGGAAGTCGGCCGGCTCGGCCGGACGGACCCGCACCCCGGTCAAGCAATCACCGCGATGAGATCGCCGTCCTGCACGACGTCGCCCTCGTGGACCACGAGCTGCTCAAGCACACCGTCGGACTCGGCGACGACCGGGATCTCCATCTTCATCGACTCGAGGATCACCAGGGTGTCGCCCTCGGTCACCGTGTCACCCGCCGTGGCGACGACCTTCCAGACGTTCGCCACCATCTCGGCGCGGATCTCCTCGGCCATGTCCAGGCCCTCCCTTTTCGCGATGTGCCTGCCGACGTATCCAATCATGCGGCCACCGCCCCCGGGTGCGCAGCGGCCCGGTCCGGATGGCGCACCCGCCCTGGGGAAGGCGACGGGTGCCGACCGCACTACCATCAGCGGGTCGGACCCGTTGCCGGGCCGCCGGTGGGTGCACCGGCGCCGAGGTCGTGGGCAGCACGGATCCGCCCCAACACGAGGAGGTCAGCATGGCGAAGAAGTCCCGGAAGAAGAAGGCTCGTAAGAAGAGCGCCGCGAACCACGGCAAGCGTCCCAACTCCTGAACGGGTCGACGGGCCGGCGGCCCGTCGCCGATCAGCTGGACCCGGCCGACGCCGGACACACCGGTGGCCCGGGTCGACATCGACCCGGGCCACCGGTCTTGACGCTGTCGTGCCGACTCTCAGTCGGCCAGCTCACGGGAGTCGCTGGTCTCGAAGACCACCAGCTCGGTCAGCTTGACCCGCAGGCGCTCGCGCAGCTCGTCCGGTGCGGTCTCGTTGCCGCAGCAACGAGCGACCAACGCCCGCACCTCCTGCTCCAGCCCGTACTCGCGCAGGCAGGGCCCGCACTCGTCCAGGTGGTGCCGGATCAGCGAGCGCCGCTCGTCGGCGCACTCGAGATCCAGGTAGAGGTAGACCTCCGCGAGCACCTCGCGGCAATCCGTCTCGTGCGGCTCCCCACAGCTCACGTCACACCTCCCGGCCGGCGGCGGCGGTCGAGCCCTTCGACGAGCGGGCCGCGCTGAAGCCCCGCTCCCCGGCGTAGCGCTCAAGCAACTTGCGCAGATTACGACGCCCCCGGTGCAGACGCGACATCACCGTGCCGATCGGCGTGCCCATGATGTCCGCGACCTCCTTGTACGAGAAGCCCTCGACATCGGTCAGGTAGACGGCCAGCCGGAACTCCTCCGGCAACTGCTGGAGGGCTTCCTTGACGTCGCTGTCCGGCAGGCGGTCCAGTGCCTCGGTCTCGGCCGATCGCAACCCACTGGAGGTGTGCGACTCGGCCTCGGCGAGCTGCCAGTCGGTGATCTCCTCGGTGGGCGCCTGGATCGGCTGGCGCTGCCGCTTGCGGTAGGAGTTGATGTAGGTGTTGGTCAGGATCCGGTAGAGCCAGGCCTTCAGGTTCGTGCCCTGCTCAAACTGGTGGAAGGCCGCGTACGCCTTCAGGTAGGTCTCCTGGACCAGGTCCTCGGCATCCGCCGGGTTGCGCGTCATCCGCAGCCCAGCAGCGTAGAGCTGATCGACGAATGGCATCGCGTCCCGCTCGAATCGGGCCCTGCGCTCGTCCGTCTTCTCGGTGGTCAACCGCACATCCCCTCGCGTCGGATGCTTTCCCGCCGAGGATACGCGCACGGCCCTGCCCGCAGATCCACTTCCGGCCGGTGTGCCCGTGCTCACCGCCGCACGCACCCCACCCGGTCCCGCCGTCGCGGGCCACTCCGGGCCATCCAGCAGCCGCTTCAGCTGCCGGGCGTCCCGTTCGTCCCGTTCCAGGCTTCGCGTCTCGGTTGGCACCGGTCACCCCCCTCGCAGAAAACTCGTCCGGGGTTAGTAACGCGAGATGACCACCGGGGCATTCCGGCTGACCTCCCGTTCCTGGTCCCGGCCCCGACGGCGGCCGGCGCTGGGACCAGGAAGGGCCTGGGAGGGTTGGTGTCCCCGGTCCGGATCGGGCCGGCGGCACCATCGGATGCAACGACCCGTGCCCGGCACCGGAAACGGTCGTCCGGGCGCGCCGGGGTCGGCCGGATCAGTGGGGTGCCCAGCCCTGTGCACCCAGCCAGGCCCGGACGACGGCGGCGGTGCCGGCCGGATCCCGCCGCAGGTCGTGCGTCTCCCCGGGACGGGTGACCACCTGCACTGCCGGCCCCGGCTCCGGTGTCCCGAACGGGTCCCGGTCGCCGTTGACGACAAGCGTCGGCAGGCCGGTGGCCAGTTCGGCGGCGCGCGAGCGCTCCGGCCGCCCGGGTGGGTGCAGCGGGAAGGCCAACGCGACCACGCCTGCCGCTCCCACCGCACGGGCCGTGCGGCAGGCCACCCGAGCGCCGCTGGAACGGCCGCCGACCAGGACCGTCGGCACGTCGGCGTGCCTCGCCCGCAGCACGGCGAGCACCGCCGTCCATGCCTCGTCGAGATGACCCGCCGGTGCCGGCGCACGTCGACCGGCGACCCGGTAGGGCTGGGTCACCCGGACCACCGCCAGGCCGGCCGCGACCGAGGCGTCCCGGACCGCGAGCAGGTCAGGGGCGTCGACGCTGCCGCCCGCGCCGTGCCCGAGCACGAGCAGCGCGGTGGCCCGGCGGGTCGGCAGGTCGGTGTCGATCCGCGCCGAACCGCGCGGAGTGTCGATCTCGTCGCTGGGCAGCACCGACCCATTCTGCGCCGCCGGACCGGTGGCGGGTGCGGGCCGGGTGCGCTGATCAGCTCAACGGGACCAGGGTGAGCAGGCGATCCCGCACCGGCGGGCCGGCATCGTCGACGGCGTCCGGGTCCGGATCGACCTCGCCACGCCAGGCGACGAGCATCGCCCGCCGTTCGCGGGGCGTGGTGGCGCCCCACACGCCGTGGCAGTCACCCACGTCGAGGGCCCACGCCAAACAGGACCCCTGCACGTCGCAACTGCGGCAAAGCGCGACGGCGGCGTCCGCCGGCTCGTTCGGTGCCGGAAAGAACGTCTCCGGATCGACGCTCTGACAGGTGCCTCTGGTGCGCCACGCGTCGTCCTGTCGTCGGTCCCGCACGGCCCGCAGCAGTCGCGGGTCTCGCCGCGCCGCAGCCACCTCGTGCGGGCGAGGCATACGCGCCCGTGTCATCCACCCACCTCCCCCGTGGGACCGGCAAGATCGGAGGACGTCGTCCGCCCCGTGCGGATCGACGGCCACTACCGGCGCTGTGTTCTATCGCACTTCGCAACACCGGGACAAGGGCTTGCCGGGAACATGACTGAACAGCCGGGAGACGAATCGCGCGCAACCCTGGCAAATCGGTGCCTGACGATGCGCGCCGATCTCAGAACAGGGTCAGCTCCTGCGGCGTCACCGTCGGCGCCACCGACACCCGGGCGGTCAACTGCGGTCCGTCATTGCGGACGTCGCCCACCGCGGCCCCGACCGGGCGGATCTCCAGACCGGCGAGCCACTCCGCCGACGCCGGCACGAGCAGCCGCTCCGGCTCGTCGGTCGGCGCCAGCCACGACGACCACCGCTCGGGCGGCAGCAGCACCGGCATCCGGTCGTGCACCTCGGCCAGGTCGCCGAGCGCCGCGGTGGTCAGCACGCTGAAGGTGAGCCGGGTTTCGGCCTCGGACTCCCAGACCGACCAGATGCCGGCCAGCGCGAGCACCGAGCCGTCGCGGGGGGTCATGAAATAGGGCTGCCGCCCGCCGTCGGGCCGACGGACCCACTCGTACCAGCCGTCGGCCGGGACCAGGCAGCGCCGCCGGGAGAACGACCCGGCGTACGCCCTGCTGGTGGCCACCGTCTCCGCCCGCGCGTTGATCATGCGAGCTGCCCCGGCGGGCGACCGGGACCAGTGCGGCAGCAGACCCCAGCGACCGACACACAGGCTGCGGTGCCCCTCGGGGCTGACCCGGACCAGCGGCACCGGGTCGGTCGGCGCGACGTTGTGGTCCGGTCGGAGCGGGCCGTCGGTGTCGTCGGACGACTCGAACAACGCGCTCAGCTCGCCGGAGCTCCGGGTCGTCGCGTACCTGCCGCACATGGGCCACACGCTAACGCGTCGGAGCCCTGTCGGCTGTCCCGCCAACCGGGAGTACGACCACCGCCTCCCGCCACCGACCAGCCGACGCGGCAGAATGTAACCGTGGGGAATCTGACCGCGACCCGGCCGCCACAGCCGTGGACCGCACCTACCGCATCCGACCCGGTGTCGACGACGCTGCGCCTGCCCGGTTCCAAATCGATGACCGCACGCGCCCTGGTGCTCAGCGCGCTGGCCGCCGGGCCGTCGACGCTGTCCCGGCCGCTGCGCGCCCGGGACACCGAGTTGATGGCCGCCGGTCTGCGCGCGATGGGCGCCCACGTGTCGATCAGCGACGACGAGCGCTGGCTGGTCCGGCCGCACCCGCTGGCCGGCCCCGCACACGTCGACGTGGGGCTGGCCGGCACGGTGATGCGGTTCGTGCCACCGGTGGCGGGCCTCGCCGATGGGCAGGTCACCTTCGACGGCGACCCGTACGTCCGCACCCGGCCGCTCGGCCCGCTGGTCGGCGCACTGCGTTCGCTGGGCGTCCGGATCGACGTCACCGGCACCGGCAGCCTGCCGCTGACCGTGCTCGGCACCGGCCGGGTCACCGGGGGCGAGGTGGTGATCGACGCGTCCGTGTCCAGCCAGTTCGTCTCCGCGCTGTTGCTGGCCGCACCGCGCTTCGACAGGGGTGTGGTGGTCCGCCACGTCGGGCCGCCGGTGCCCTCCGCGCCGCACCTGCGGATGACGGTGCGGATGCTGCGGGCCGCCGGTGCGGCGGTCGACGACAGCACCCCCGACGTCTGGGCCGTCGAGCCCGGCCCGCTCACCGGCCGCGGCTGGGACATCGAACCAGACCTCTCCGGCGCCGTGCCGTTCTTCGCCGCCGCCCTGGTCACCGGTGGCGAGGTGACCCTCCAGGGTTGGCCGCACAGCAGCGCCCAGCCGGTCGAGCAGCTCCGCTCGCTGCTGCAGCGGATGGGCGGCGAGGTCACCCTCTCCACCAACGGGCTGACCGTGCGCGGCACCGGCGTGGTGCACGGCCTGACCGCCGACCTCTCCGACGTCAGCGAGCTGACCCCGGCGCTGACCGCGTTGGCCATGCTCGCCGACTCGCCGTCGGTGTTCACCGGCGTCGGGCACATCCGCGGCCACGAGACCGACCGGCTGGCCGCGCTCGCGCGCGAGTTCAGCGCGCTCGGGGCGGACGTCACCGAGGCACCGGACGGGCTGGAGATCCGGCCCCGCCCGCTGCGCGGCGGGGTGTTCCACACCTACCACGACCACCGGATGGCGCACGCCGCCGCGGTGGCCGGGCTCGCCGTTCCCGGCATCGAGGTCGACGACGTGGGGTGTACCTCCAAGACCATGCCCGAGTTCCCGGCACTATGGTCAGCGATGGTGACGGGCAAGTGAGCGTCGGGGTTTCCGGACGGCTCACTTGAGCTGACGCGAGAAGGGGACAGGTCCTGGCGACCAAACGGCGGGAGTACGACGAGGACGACGTACGGGTCCGGCCCGGGAAGTCGTCGCGCCCGCGTACGCGCACCCGACCCCAGCACAGTGACGCGGTGGACGGCTTCGTCATCGCCGTCGACCGGGGGCGCTACCAGTGTGTGCTGGCCGGTGCCGAGCGCGGCGTGGTCGGGGCCGAGCTGCCCACGGTGACCGCGATGCGGGCCCGCGAGCTGGGCCGCAAGTCGGTGGTGGTGGGCGACCGGGTCAGCCTGGTCGGGGACACGTCCGGGGCGGAGGGCGCTCTCGCCCGCATCGTCCGGATCGCCGAGCGCCGCTCGGTGCTGCGCCGCACCGCCGACGACGACGAGACCACCGCCGAAGGCCGGCTGGAACGGGTGGTGGTGGCCAACGCCGACCAGTTGGTGATCGTCAGCGCGCTGGCCGACCCGCCGCCGCGCACCGGGTTCATCGACCGCTGCCTGGTGGCCGCGTACGACGCGGACGTCGAGCCGCTGCTCTGCCTCACCAAGGCCGACCTGGCCGGGCCGGAAGAGGTGCTCGGCTACTACACCGAGCTGGAGCTGCCGTACGTGCTCAACCGTCCCGACGCCGACCTGGGCGCGCTGCGTGCGTTGCTGAGCGGCAAGGTGTCGGTGCTGGTCGGCCACTCCGGGGTGGGCAAGTCGACACTCGTCAACCGCCTCGTCCCGGACGCGCTGCGTGCGGTGGGCGTGGTCAGCGCGATCGGCCGTGGCCGGCACACCTCCACCAGCGCGGTGGCGCTGCGGTTGCCGCCGGTGCCCGGCGTCGACACCGATCCCGGTTGGATCATCGACACTCCCGGAATCCGCAGTTTCGGGCTGGCGCACGTCTCGGCCGACAGCCTGTTGCACGGCTTCCCCGACCTGGTCGAGGGCACCGTCGACTGCCCGCCCAACTGTCAGCACACGGCCGACGAGGCCGCCTGCGGGCTGGACGCCTGGGTGGCCGCCGGTAAGGCCGACCCACGCCGGTTGGCCTCGTACCGCCGGTTGCTCGCCTCGCGTGCCGGCGAGGGCGACTCGCGCGGCGAGAGTGACCAGCGGGGGCCCGGCGAGGGTGACCGGCGCGGCCCCGACGAGTGACCAGTCGGGCGTCGGCTAGGTTGCCGGCATGACCGGGTACGCCGACGACCTCGCCCTCGCCCACCTGCTCGCCGACCGGGCCGACGCCATCTCCACGGCCCGGTTCCGCGCGCTCGACCTGCGGGTGGAGACGAAGCCCGACCTGACCCCCGTCTCGGACGCGGACACCGCCGTCGAGCGGGAGATCCGCGCCCTGCTGGCCGAGCACCGGCCGACCGACGGGCTGCTCGGCGAGGAGTACGGCGCCGAGCCGGCCAGCGACCCGGACGGTCGCCGCTGGATCATCGACCCGATCGACGGCACCAAGAACTTCGTCCGTGGCGTGCCGGTCTGGGGCACCCTGATCGCGCTCTACGACGGTGACCTGCCGGCGGTCGGTGTGGTGTCCGCACCGGCGCTGGGCCGGCGCTGGTGGGCCAGCGCGGGAGCGGGCGCGTACGCCGGTCCCGGCGCGGCCACCGGCGAGCGGATCGGGGTGTCCGCGGTGCGCGACATCGCGGACGCCAGCCTCTGCTACTCGTCACTGGACGGGTGGGAGCGCGCCGGTCGGCTCGACGCGATGCTCGACCTGATGCGGGCCGGTTGGCGCAGCCGGGCGTACGGCGACTTCTACGGCTACATGCTGCTGGCCGAGGGCGCACTGGACGTGATGGCCGAGCCGGAGTTGTCGCTGTGGGACGTGGCGGCGTTGGTGCCGATCATCACGGAGGCGGGTGGCACGGTCACGGATCTGGGCGGTCACCCGTCCCCGACCGGCGAGCCGGGCACCGACAGCAGCGTGGTGGCCACCAACGGTGTGCTGCACGCCGACATCCTCGCCCGGCTCGATCGTCCAGCCGAGCGCTGACCGTCGCCAACCTCTATCCTCGCCAGGTGGTCTCCTCCGGCTGGTGCTTCCTCGCGGCGATGATCGTCGCGTACGGCTTCGCCAACCTGCTCCAGTCGGTGGCCGCGGCCCGCACCACGGTCCACCACACCTTCGACCCGGGCCTGCTGCTGCGTCTCGCCGGGCACCGGACGTACCTGGTCGGCCTGGGCTGCCAGATCGGCGGGTTCGTGCTCGCCTTCCTGGCCCGACGCGACCTGCCGCTGTTCCTGGTGCAGGCGAGCGTCGCGGCCGGGCTCGGGGTGACCGCCATCCTCGGCGTGCTGGTGCTGAAGTGGCGGCTGCCGGTGGCGGAGGTGGTGCTGTTGGCCCTGCTCTTCGCCGGGATCACCGCCCTGGTGCTGGCCGCCCGCCCGGCGCCGTCGAAGCAGCTCGGCACCGCCGGCTCGATCGCCCTGCTGGTGGCGCTCGGTGTCATCGCGGTGCTCGGGGTCTTCGCCGTCCGACTGCACGGGGCGCCGGGCTCGGTGGCCCTCGGCTCGCTGGCCGGGTTGGCGTTCAGCTCCGCGGCGGTCGCCGCCCGGCCACTGGCATCCGCGTCGTCCGCCGAGGCGTTCCTCTCGCACCCGCTGTTCTACCTGCTGATCGCCCACTCGATCGTCGGTCAGCTCCTGCTCGGGCTGGCCATGCAGCGCGGTTCGACGACCGCCGCGGTCGCCGCGATGGACGCCGCCGGCGCGGTGCCGGCCGCGATCGTCGGTCTGCTACTGCTCAACGACAAGATCTGGCCGGGGCGGGAGTGGTTGGCCGCGGCCGGTTTCCTGGTCACCCTGGCCGCGGTGATCGGCCTGACCCGCTACGCCGAGCCGCAGCAGCAGCGCGCGATGGCACACCGACGCGACCGGGCCGCTGCCGTCGTCGGGCGGTCCGGCCGAGACACCGGGCCGCCCGACCGGCCAGCTCAGGCCTCGACCGGCTTACGTCGACTCACCACCCGCTCGTAGAGGCGCTCCAACGCACCGGCGGTGCGCTCCCACGTGTAGCTGCTGCGCACCCGGTCCACCGCGGCGTGCCCGTACGCGAACCGGCCGGCGTTGTCGGCGAGGAGCCGGCGCAGCGAGACTCCGAGCGCCCGTACGTCGCCGGGGGGCACCAGGCGGCCGGTGACCTCGTCGACGACGGCGTCCGCCAGGCCACCCATCGCGTAGCCGATCACCGGCACACCGCAGGCCATCGCCTCCAGCGAGACCCGTCCGGCGGAGGAGTAGTGCGGCGTGCAGGCGACCACGTCCGCCGAGCGGTACCAGGTGGCCATCTGGTCGTGCGGCACCGCGCCGACGAGTCGTACCTGGTCGACGACGCCGACCTGCTCGGCCAGCTCGCGCAGCCGCCGTGCCTCGGCGTGGTTGGCCAGTTGGTCGGCCGGCGGGCCACCGGCGATCACCAGCTCGGCGTCACCGACCAGTCGCATGGCCCGGATCAGGTCCTCCTGGCCGTGCCCGGCGGCCAGCGAGCCTACCGACAGGATCCGGGCGCGCTGCTCGCGCGGTGCCGCCTCGCCATCGGGTTGGAACTGCTCGATGTCCACCCCGGCCGGCACCAACGCGACCGAGCTGCGTTGCAGACCCATCCGGGTCAGCTCGTCGACCTCGTCGTTCGACTGGGCGACGGCGATGTCGACAGCCCGGGTCAGCGCGCGTTCCAGCGTGATCCGCTCCCCCGGCCCGTCGTAGTGGCCGCCCAGGTGGCGTAGCTGCTCGACGCCGAGCGAGTGGAACGTCTGCACCACCGGGATGTCGGTCTCCCGAACGGCGTGCGCGGCGGCCAGGCCACCGACCCAGTAGTGCCCGTGCACCACCTCGGGCCGCCAGGCGCCGGACCACTGCTCGGCCAACCAGCGACCGCACTCGGTCACGTACGGGATGAGCTCGGCGGTGGGTAGTGGGGTGGGCGGGCCGGCCGGCACCTGGTGCACCTGGTAGCCGTCGATGTCGGCGACCGCCGGCAGTCCCGGGGCATCCCGGCGGTCGTAGAGCCGGACGTCATGGCCTCGCTCGGCCAACTCGGCGGCGACCCGTGCGATGTGCTGGCGGGTGCCGACCGGTGGGCCGTCGGCGTGGCGGTACGAGCTGGCGTGCGCGCAGACGAGGCCGACGCGCATGGGTCACCTCCCTGCGATCTTTCCTCGGCGGTGGTCCTCCCGTTTCAGAGCGTCCCATTAACCTCGGGGGCCCGAGTCGAAACCTGGCAGATCGGAACAGGTCCCCGCGAGTGCCACCGACGCTTGCGCAACGACAATCACAATGATCACGTCACCGGGCCGGATTGCGAAGATCGACAATGGGTACGTTGCATGACCAGGCCCGGGTGGGGGTACCGCTGAGGAATGCCGCTGACCCGCAGCCTCGACGATTCGACCGTGGTGATCACTGGCGCGTCCAGCGGGATCGGCACGGCGACCGCGTACGCGCTGGCCCGCCGGGGTGCGTCCGTCGTGCTTGCCGCCCGCAGCGAGGCGGCCCTCCGACAGGTCGCGCTGCACTGCGCCGAGTTGGGCGGTCAGGCGCTCGTCGTGCCGACCGACGTGACCGACCTGGAGTCGGTGCGACGGCTGGCCGACCGGGCGGCGGCCGAGTTCGGCCGGATCGACGCCTGGGTGAACAACGCGGCGGTGAGCGCGGTGGGTCTGTTCGACGAGATCCCGGTCGCCGAGTTCCGCCGGGTGCTGGAGGTCAACCTGCTCGGCGCGGTGCACGGCATCAAGGCCGCGCTGCCGCACCTGAGCGCGGCCGGCGGCGGCGTGCTCGTCAACAACGCCTCGGTGCTGGCCGAGGTGGCCATGCCGTACCAGTCGGCGTACAACGCCACCAAGCACGGCATCCGCGGGCTGGCCGACACGGTTCGACAGGAGCTGCGGGTCACCGGTCGCGGTCAGATCTCCGTCTGCACCGTGCTGCCGGCCACCATCGACACCCCCTTCTTCCGGCACGCGGCCAACCACACCGGCCGCGAACTGGTGCCACCACCCCCGATCTATCCGCCGGAGGTGGTCGCCGAGACCATCGTGCGGCTGCTGCGCCGGCCCCGCCGCGAGGCGTACGCCGGCGGGGCGGCCCGCCTGCTCGGCCTCCAGTGGCGGATGGCGCCCGCGCTGGTGGAGCGCACCCTCGGCTGGTACGCCCAGCGCACCCAGTTCGGCCCGGGGGCGCGGATGGACAGCAGCGGCAACGTCTTCCACGCCGACGCACAGGCCCGGCGGGACGGCGGCTGGCACGGTCGGCGGCGTCAGTTGGTGCGGATGACCGCCGCGCTCGGCCTGGCCGCGGCCGGCACCGCGGTCGGCACGATGGCGGCGATCAACCGCCGTTCCCGGTTGGACCGCTGATGACCGGCATTGACCGCCCGAATGCGCGAACCGTCACCGACGCGCACACTGGGGCGATCATGTCGAGCTGTCTGGTGACCATCGACGACTCGTCGGCGGTGGTCCGGCTGACGGGCACCCTCGACGCCGCCGGAGCCGAATCGGTACGCGCCGCGCTGCTCGCCTGCCTCTGGGACCGTCCGGGCCAGGTGGTGGCCGACGTGACCGGCCTGCGGGTCAGCGAGCCGCGGGCCTGGGATGTCTTCGCCGAGGTTCGGCGGGAGGTCGCCGACTGGCCGGCGGGGGATCTGCTGCTGTGTGACCCGAGCGCCGACCGGCCCGACCAGGCGAGCACCGCGTTGGCCGGCGGGTCGGCCCGGTCGATCACGACGGCCGGCGTACCAGCCTGGCCAACGCTGGACGGCGCGCTGGCCGCGGTCGCGGCGGTGCCGCTGGCGGGGATGCTCAGCACGCCGCTGGCCGCGACCGTGGTAGCCGCCCGGGAGGCCCGCGAGCTGGTCACCACCGGCTGCCGCACCTGGGGCATGCCGACACTCACCGACCCGGCGGGCATCGCGATCACGGAGATGGTCAACAACGTGGTGGCGCACGCCCGGACCTCGATGACCGTGCGGCTGGCCGCCCGGGACGGCGCCCTGCACCTGGCGGTCCGCGACTACTCCTCGCGTCGGCCGACGTTCGCGGGGTTGTCACCGCCGACCCGGGTGGGCGGCCGGGGCCTGCTGCTTATCGACACGGTGGCCCGTCGCTGGGGCAGCAGCGCCCTACCGGACGGCAAGGTCGTCTGGTGCGTCCTGCACCCGGACGACGAGGCCGGGGCTTTCGACTGACGGGGCGTTTCGCCGTCGGTGCCGGTTTCGGCAACGGTACGGCCGGCGGTGCCCCGGTTACGGCGGGAGGGCAGCGGGTAGTGATCAGACATGCGCGACAACGAGTACCCGACCCCCGTGTCCGACACCGAGGCGCAAGGTCTGCCCGACACCGCCGATGACGACTCGACCGCCAACGACGACGTCCTCACCGGGCGCGAGGCGGACGGCCCGGACCCGGCCCAGCTCCCCGGCGACCGGACGCCGGTGGCGGTGGACCGGTTCGGGACGACCGCCGAGGAGCAGCTCGACGGTGAGTCGTTGGACTACAAGCTCGACCGCGAGGTCTACGAGCGCCCGGCGGACGACCCGCTGGCCGGAACGATCGACCCGAAGATCGCCTTCGAGGCGGACAATCTGGAAGCCGCAGCGGAGGCCCAGCTGGACGCCGACGTGATGGACCCGGGGCCCACCTCGGATCCGAACTCGCCGGTCTCCCTCTACGACCACGGTCAGCTCGGCACGGTGGCCGACGCCACGGTGGGTCGACTGGTGGAGCCGGACGAGGGGGCGCACACCGACCAGGAGACCGACTCGGTGGCGTACGACGCCGGTTCCGCCGGCGGCGGGGCGACGGCCGAGGAGTTGGCCATCCACGAGACGGAGCCGCCGCGCTCGGTCTGACCTCTCAGTCGTCCAGGCCGCGTTCGATGGCGTAGCGGGTCAGCTCGACCCGGTTGTGCAGTTGCAACTTGCCCAGGGTGTTCTGCACGTGGTTCTGCACGGTGCGGTGCGACAGCCCGAGCCGCTGCGCGATCTGCTTGTACGACATCCCCTTCGCCACCAACCGCAGCACCTCGGTCTCCCGGTCGGTGAGCCGGGGCGTCGCGGGCTCCGCGCCGCCGGCCGGGTCGGTGCCCTGCCCCGGCCCGGCGGCCAGCCGCCGGTACTCGCCCAGGACGAGCCCTGCGAGGCCGGGGGTGAAGACCGCGTTGCCGGCCGCGGTGCGGCGGACCGCGTCGAGGAACTCCGCGGGCGCTGTCGACTTCACCAGGTAACCGGTGGCACCGGCCTTGACCGCGTCCAAGACGCTCTGTTGTTCGCCGCTGGCACTGAGCATCAACACCCGCACGTCGGGCAGTGCCGCGCGTAGCCCCAGGATCACCTCGACACCGGAGATGTCCGGCAGTTGCAGGTCCAGGACGACGACGTCGGGCCGGGCGGCGGCGGCCACCCGGATGGCCTGTCGCCCCTCGCCGCTCGTCGCCACCACCAGGAACCCGGCCTCGGTCAGGTCGCGGGCGACCCCCTCCCGCCACATCGGATGGTCGTCGACGACCATGACCCTGGTCTGGTTCACCGCCCTGCCCTCGGCACGGTCAGCTCGATCTCGGTGCCGGCGTCGGGGGCGGACACGATCCGAACGGTCCCGCCCAGGTCGGACACCCGCCCCCGGATGGACTGGGTCACGCCGAGCCGGCCCTGAGCGGCGGCCTCGGCCAGCCGGCCGTCCGGGATGCCCGGCCCTTCGTCACGGATCGACACGGTCACCGTCGCCCCCTCGTCCTCGATCAGCACCCAGGCCCGTCCACCGGCATGCCGGCCCACGTTGTCCAGGGCCGCGCCGGTCGCGGCGGCCAACTCTCCGGCCACCCGGCGCGGCAGCGGGACCGGGGTGGCCGGGGCGGAGAGCGCCACCGCCGACGACGCGTACCGGTTGAGCAGGGTTCGCAGGTCCACCGCCTCGGGGCCGGCCGGGAGGCTGGCGACAGCCGGGCCGCCACCGGCGATCAGCGCCCGCAACGCGGCCTCCTGCTCGCCGGCCAGCCGGGCCAGCTCGCCAGCCTCGCCGGGCAGGTCCGCGCCACGCCGCTGCACCAGCGCCAGCACCTGGAGCACCGAGTCGTGGATGTCGCGGGCCAGTCGCTCCCGTTCCCGGGTGGCGGCCTCCAACTCCACCGCGCGTTGCAGTCGTTCCTCGGCGCCCGCCGCGAGCCGGGCCACGTGCCCGACCACCACCCCGGCGAGCAGCATCAGGATCACCCCGGTGAACGAGGACTGGCCGATCCGCTCCCGGGTGGCCAGGTCCGCGCCGGCGACAAGCAGCGCCGCTACCGTGCCCCGCCGCCGGCCGCCGGAGACGGCCCAGGCCAGCACCGGGCCGGCCATCCAGGCGACCCCCATGGTGGGTACGCCGTGGGTGAGCGCCGTCCGCCCGACCACCCACGGGGTGGCCAGCACGACGGCCAACACCACCCCGAGATCGGCAAGCAGCAGCGGCCAGCGCCGCCAGGCCGGCCGCGCGTATCCGATCGCGGTCGCCCCCGTCCAGACGATCATCAGAAGGACCAGGGCGGCGACGGCGTACGGGTGGGCGTACCGGTCGGCGTCGCGTACCGCGAGCACGCAGACGTACGCCAGGGACGCCATCCGGAACACCGCGAGCGCACGCCACAGCGGCACCTCGAACCCACCCGGCGGCGACGGCATGGCGGTCACGATGCCACACGCGGCAAGGAGCGCGGCGAGCAGCGAGTGCGGTTCGGGAAACCCTGACGTACGGTGGAAAAGCCGCGAAAGACTCCGAGATCCGCCGCCGGGACAGGGCCATGACGAATGCAGATCCGCACGCACCGCGTACGGTGGGGCCCATCGAACCTGCCCTCCTGATCGCCGACGCCTTCGACCAGGCCCAGGTGACCGAGATTCGACACTCGGTCACCTCCTGTGCGCATGCCGCCGGGCTCGGCGGTCAACGGCTTGACGATTTCGTGCTCGCGATCAACGAGTTGATTACCAACGCCGTGCGCCATGGCGGCGGGCGGGGGTGGCTGCGGCTCTGGCACGAGTCGGGCCTGCTGGTGTGCGAGGTCGCCGACCACGGGCACGGGATCAGCCCGCAGCGGTTGGGCGACCGCAGTCGACCCGCCCCGGACACCGCCGGAGGCTGGGGCCTGTGGCTCGCCCGCGAGCTGACCGACGCGATGGAGGTCGTCACCAGCACCGCCGGCACCACAGTCCGCATCACCACGGGCCTAACCACCCAAAACCCCACCCCGCACTAACCCCCACACCCCCACCCCCGCGCCCCCACCCCCCCACGACCCGCGCGATCTTGCACTTTCTGCCCCGACAAATCACCCCGAACACCCTCATCTCGGCGACACAAAGTGCAAGATCGCGCGGGTTACGGCGAACTCCGGGAGCCGTTAGGCGAAGAGGGCGGAGACGGATTCTCCGTTGTGGATTCGGCGCATCGCCTCGGCCAGGGCGGGGGCCACCGACAGGACCTGTAGTGCGGGGACCCGCTTCTCGGCCGGGATGGGCACCGTGTTGGTGCAGACGATCTCCAGGACGCCGTCCTGGTCGCTGAGCCGCCGCAACGCGTCGCCGGAGAAGAGCCCGTGCGTGCAGGCGAGCCGGATCGAGCGGACCTTCAGGCCGCGCAGATGCTCCATCAGCTCGACAACCGTGCTGCCCTTGGCGATCTCGTCGTCCAGCACGATGACGTCCCGGTCGGTCACCTCGCCGATCACCGCACTGATCTTGACCAGGTCGTCGCTGAACCGCTGCTTCGCGCCGGCCGCGACCGGCGTGCCGAGCAGCCGGGCGAAGGCCGCCGCCTCCTTGGCGTTACCCAGGTCGGGTGAGACCACCACGGTGTCGCTCAGGTCGTAGCGCTGGAAGTGGGTGGCCAGCTCACGCAACGCGTGCAGGTGATCCACGGGAACGCTGAAGAAGCCGTGCACCTGCGGCGAGTGCAGCGTCATCGCCAGCACCCGGTCCGCCCCGGCCGACGTGAGCAGATCCGCGACGAGCCGAGCGCCGATCGAGATCCGCGGCGCGTCCTTCTTGTCGGAGCGGGCGTACGCGTAGTGCGGCAACACCACCGTGATCCGGCCGGCGGACGCGCCCCGGGCGGCATCGATCATCAACAGCAACTCGACCAGGTTTTCCTGGACGGGCGGCACCAACGGCTGGATCAGGAAGACGTCGCGCTCCCGGCAGTTGGCCTGCAACTGCACTTCCAGACAGTCGTTCGCGAATCGGGAAACCCGCACCGGGTGCAGCGGCACCCCGAGGTGGGCACAGATCTCGGCAGCCAGGTCGGGATGGGCGGTTCCACTGAAAACGGCGATGTCACGCACGTTCGCACATGGTAGGCGAAGCGCAGGCCACCGTGACGCCGGTCGCTCCGCGCCGCCGGTTTGGGTACGGTGCTGCGGTGACCCCCCAGTACGTCGCCGCCATCGACCAGGGCACCACCTCCTCGCGGTGCATCGTCTTCGACCGGGCCGGGGAGATCGTCGCCGTGGCCCAGCGCGAACACCGGCAGATCTTCCCCCGCCCCGGCTGGGTGGAGCACGACGCCGAGGAGATCTGGGACAACGTCCAGCAGGTGGTCGCCGACGCCCTGCGAGCCGCCGGCACCGACGCGACCGGGCTGGCCGCCGTCGGCATCACCAACCAGCGGGAGACCACTGTCGTCTGGGACCGGGCCACCGGCCGCCCGGTGGCCAACGCCATCGTCTGGCAGGACACCCGGACCGGGCCGCTGCTGCGCGAGCTGGCCTCGGCGTACGGTGAGGAGCGGTTCCGGGCCCGCACCGGCCTGCCGCTGGCCACCTACTTCGCCGGGCCGAAGCTGCGCTGGCTGCTCGACGAGGTCGACGGCCTGCGCGAGCGCGCCGAGCGCGGCGAGGTGCTCTTCGGCACCATGGACAGCTGGCTGATCTGGAAGCTGACCGGCGCGCACGTCACCGACGTGACGAACGCCAGCCGGACCATGCTGATGGACCTCACCACACTGGACTGGGCGCCGGAGCTGCTGGACGCGGTGGGCGTGCCGGCGGCGATGCTGCCGGAGATCCGCTGCTCCGCCGAGGTGTACGGCACGGCGGGTGGGGTGCTCGCCGGGGTGCCGGTGGCCAGCGCGCTCGGCGACCAGCAGGCCGCCCTGTTCGGGCAGACCTGCTTCCAGCCGGGCGAGGCGAAGTGCACCTACGGCACCGGCAGTTTCCTGCTGCTCAACACCGGGGCCAGCCCCGTCCCGTCCACGCACGGCCTGCTCACCACTGTCGCGTACCGGATCAAGGACCAACCTCCGGCGTACGCCCTGGAGGGCGCGATCGCGGTCACCGGCTCGCTGGTGCAGTGGCTGCGCGACAACCTCGGGCTGATCTCCACGGCCGCGGAGGTGGAGGAGCTGGCGCGCACCGTGGACGACAACGGCGGCTGTTACATCGTGCCGGCGTTCTCCGGCCTGTTCGCCCCGCACTGGCGCAGCGACGCGCGTGGTGTGATCGCCGGCCTGACCGGCTACGTCACCAAGGGGCACCTGGCGCGGGCGGTGCTGGAGGCGTCGGCGTGGCAGACCCGCGAGGTGGTCGACGCGATGGACGCCGACTCCGACGTGGCGCTGCGCCGACTTCGGGTGGACGGTGGGATGACCGCCAACGGGCTGCTCATGCAGTTCCTCGCGGATGTGCTCGACGTGCCGGTGATCCGGTCCCGGATCACCGAGACCACCTGCCTGGGCGCCGCGTACGCGGCCGGTCTGGCGGTCGGCTTCTGGCCGGATCTGGCCACCCTGCGGGCGCAGTGGCGCTCCGACGCGCAGTGGGAGCCGGCGATGGCCCCGGAGCTGCGCGAGCAGGAGCTGGGCCAGTGGCGCAAGGCCGTGCAGCGCACCCTGGACTGGGTGGAGTGATGGCCGGCCCGGGCGGTCACTCCCAGCGGTTGCCGGTCAGCTTCTCGTACACCTCGACGTAGCGGGCGCGGGTCGCCTCGACCACCTCGTCCGGCACGTCCGGTGCCGGTGCCTGCTTGTTCCAGCCGCCGTCGGTGGCCCAGTCCCGCACGTACTGCTTGTCGTAGGAGAACTGCACGCGGCCCGGCTGGTACGACTCGGCCGGCCAGAACCGCGACGAGTCCGAGGTGAGCAGCTCGTCGGCGAGGACCAGGGTGCCGTCCGGCGCCCAACCCAACTCGATCTTGGTGTCGGCGATCAGGATGCCCCGGTCGGCGGCCAGCTCGGCCCCGCGCCGGTAGACGTCGATGGTGATCTGCCGCAGTCGTTCCGCGGTGGCCTGGCCCACCGTGTCCACCACCTGGTCGTACGTGATGGGTTCGTCGTGTTCGCCCATCGGCGCCTTGCTGGACGGCGTGAAGATCGGCTCGGGCAGGATCGACGCCTCGCCGAGCCCTCGGGGCAGTGCCACGCCGGAGACGGCGCCGGTCTTCTCGTACTCCCGCAGGCCGCCGCCGGTCAGGTAGCCGCGAGCGACGCACTCGATCGGGAGCATGTCCAGCCGCTGGCAGCGGATCGCCCGCCCGGCGAACTCGGCGGGCACGTCGGTGGCCGAGATGACGTGGTTCGGCACCAGGTCGGCGAGCTGCTCGAACCACCACAGCGAGAGTGCGGTGAGCAGGCGACCCTTGTCCGGAATCGGCGTCGGCAGCGCCACGTCGTAGATCGAGATGCGGTCCGAGGCGACCAGGATCAGGTCGTCGCCGTCGGCGTAGACGTCCCGAACCTTGCCCGAGTGCAGAAGTTCCACGCGCCCTAGTACACCACGCGACATCGGAGGGCCTGATTCGACCACCCGCGCCGGGGGTGGCCGGACGGACGTTGACACCTTCGTGCGCTCCCTGCGTGAATGGTCCCGCCGCACTCCCGCAGGTCCAGGAGACCCCCGTGCCCGTTGTTCCACCCCCGATCGACCGCCTCGGCGCCGACCCGGGCCGGCGCCGACTGCTCACCGCGCTGCTCGGTGCACCCCTGCTCACGTCCGGTGGGCTGGCCGGATGCAGCGACGGGGCCGACACGTCGACCCAGGACGGGCCGGTCGAGCTGTCGGTCTTCTGGTGGGGCGGGACCAAACGGGCCGAACTCACCGAGAAGGTGCTGCGGCTCTACTCGGATCGCAACCCCCGGGTCACCTTCCGGGTCACCTGGCAGGGCACCGACGGCTACTACGAGCGGCTGGCCACCCAGGCGGCCGGCGGCAACGTACCGGACCTGATCCAGATCGACGACGTGGTGTTGACCGAGTACGCCCAACGCCAGATCATCCTCGACCTCACCGACCGGGTCGCCGACCACCGCCTCGATCTGCGGGGCCTGCCGGAGGGCCTGCTCCGCTACGGCACGGTCGAGGGGAGGACGATGGCCGTGGCCGGCGGGCAGACCCACGCCGCCGTGGTCTTCAACCGGGATCTGCTGCGGGACCTGAAGGTGCCGGAGCCGCGGGGCGGAATGACCTGGGCCGACTACGTCGCCTGGGCGGAGCAGGTCACCGAGGCCAGCAAGGGTCAGGTGGCCGGCACGGTGGACGCGTCCGGTGACCACCGGGCGCTCTGGCTGTGGCTGCGGTCGCAGGGCGGCGAATTCTACCGGAGCAACCAGCTCGGTTTCGGCGCGGACGAGCTGATCGCGTGGTTCGAGCTGTGGCAGCGGGCTCGCACCGCACGGGCCACACCGGGTGCCGCGCTCGTCGAGCAGGTCGACAGCAGGGAGCCGGCCCGACAACTGGTGGTGACCGGGATGACCGCGGCGTCGTTCGCCTGGTCCCATCAACTACCGGAGTTGCAGCGGCTCACCAAGGCCGAGCTGGGCGTGGTCGGCCTCCCCGGGCCGGCGGGCGCGCAGTGGGCACGCGCGTCGATGTACTGGGCCGCGTTCCGTGGCACCCGCCACCCGGACACCGTCACCGACGTGATCAACTTCTTGACCACGAACGGCGAGGCCGGCACCGTCCTCGGCCACGAACGTGGCCTGAACCCCAGCCTCGCCGTCCGCCGCTACACCGAGGGCAGCATCACCGACCCGGCCCAGCAGCGCGCCGCCGCGTTCGGCGCCAGCCTCGCCGACCAGCTCGGGCCCGCGCCGGCACCACCGCCGAAGGGGCACGCCAGGGTGCGTACCCTGCTGGTCGCCGCCGCGGAGAGCATCCGCGCCAAGCGGGCCGGCACCCGGGCGGCCACCTCGCGTTTCCTCTCCCAGGCCAATGCCGCGCTGACGGCGTGACCACCGGCGGTCGGTCGACAGCCCGCTGCCGTCGACCGACCGATGGGGACGGCCCGCCGGGTCAGTGTGGCGGACGGTTGCGACGGTTGCGGGTCAGACGCAGCACCAGGAACACGATGACCCCGACCACCACCAGGCAGCAGAGCAGGCTGAGGATGCCAAACCCGCCGCCGCCACGGGACCGCCGCCGCGCGGCCTCCACCACCACCTCGCCGGTGCCCGTGGACGCCCACGCCGCGACGGGCACGAAGACCGCCAGTACGGCCGCACCGAGGACCGTGCTCAGCCGGCCCCACCACTTACCGAAAGAAGACATGTGCCCATCCTCGCCGAAGGACGCAACCTGGGCACGTCGGTCCACGCCGAACCAGGGGACCGAGATCGTCCGGAGCACCCCGGACCCCGCGCCAGGGAGTCACAGGCGAGCTGGACGAGCTGGGCGCCCGCCAGGGTGGAGTTGTCCCGGAACCCGACGCACAGGTTGCTGTGCACCGGTCGCAACCGATAGCCCCACAGCGGCGCGGCCACCGGCTCGACGCGGAACAGTTGCCCGTGCCCGGCGGCGCAGTAGTCGTCGTAGAGGGGCGCGCGGACACTCACCGATCCGTTCCGCACCCCTGTGCAGCCGGGCCCGTAGACGTCGTGGTCGGTCGCGATCCGATAGGTGTCGCTCCCGGCCGCCACCAGAGTCATCCTCGGGAACTGGCTGCCGCACGACGGCTGCTGGTAGAGGTAGCCGCTGTCGCCACCCTCCTCGGTGAGGCACATGCCGCTGTGGACAGCACGGATCCGCACCGGTCCGGGGGTGACGGCCGGCGGGAGACCGAGGAGACCGGTCACCTCCGGCGCGGTGACGGCACGCGGGAGCACCCGCACCTCGTCGACGTCACCCGGCCAGAAATCGGCCGCCGAGCCGTCGCGCAGCCCCCGGCCCAGCACGAGGGCACCGGTGGCGGGCCAACTCGCCACGTGGCTCGCCGTGCCGGCAAGCGTCCCGTTGACGTACAGCCGCAGTTGGCCGGCAGCGGCGTCGAAGACACCGGTCAGGTGCGTCCAACTGTTGACGCCCGCCGACGAGGACACGGCCGCGTCCGTGGCCGCGCTCCCGCCCGGCTCGTCGACCCGGTCCATCCGGAAGGCCCACCGGCCGGTCGCGGCCTCGTAGCGCAGCCGGAACCGGCTGTTGTGCCGCCCGTCCTGGCCGACCGCGACGGCATCCCGACCGGCACCGGCGAGCCGTACCCAGGCCGACACGGTGAAGCTGGCGTCCCCCGCCACCACCGGCCCCGCCGTGTACGCCACTCCGGACGTCCCGTCCAGGCGCACGCCCCCGTCGCGCACATCCCGGTCGAATGCCGCACCGGGTGCCAGGTAGAGCGAGTGACCGTTCCCGCTGGCATCGGTGCCGACCACACCTCCCGACTCGTTCAGGTGCCACCACGCCTCCGGGCCGAACGGCTCGCCGGCCATCTCCTCGATGATCTTCTTGGGCGCCGCCGGGTAGTCGTAGAGCTGGACCTCGTCGAGCGAACCGGTCCAGGCGCCACGCGCGCCGGACACACCGTTCGCCTGGCCGACCAGGAGGGGGCCGGAGGCGTTCCAGGTGCTGCGGTACGGCGTACTGCCAGCCAGCCGACCGTTGAGGTAGATCCGCAGCTCGCCCGCATCGTGGTCGTACACACCGGCGAGGTGGGTCCAGGTGTCGAGTTGGGGAGCCGTGTTGGCCACCGCGGCCCGCTCCGCCGCCGCCGCGCCGTCCGCCTCGCGGAGCACGAACACCCAACGCTTGCCGCACTGGCAGTCGGCCCTCGACGTCCTGCGCGACTGCGGGTACGTCGACGACGACGACATCAGGGCGATCATGGCGGAGCCGACGCCGAGCCCGCCGGCTGCCATCCGCAACAGCACGTAGCTCAGACCAGGGGCAGGCTATCCACCTACGAGCAAGGGCCCGTCCCCAGAAAACTCTGGAGACGGGCCCTTTCCTGCGTGGTAGCGGGGACAGGATTTGAACCTGCGACCTCTGGGTTATGAGCCCAGCGAGCTACCGAGCTGCTCCACCCCGCGTCGACTGGTTAACCTTAACCCATCCCGTTCAGCGATGATCAGCCGGGGGTCGGCACCGGTTCCGGACGCCCGCGCCGGGTGCCGCGCCCAGTCGTCGCCGCCCAGTCATCGCCGCCCGCACAAGAAGAAGCCCGCCTCCCCGAGGTGCGGGAGACGGGCTTTCCTTTGTAGCGGGGACAGGATTTGAACCTGCGACCTCTGGGTTATGAGCCCAGCGAGCTACCGAGCTGCTCCACCCCGCGTCGGCTCGCTAACCGTAGCGCACCACCCCCGGGCCCCGCAAAACGACATCCGAATCCGCCGGGTAGCGATCCGGCACGCTGGGGTCAGCCAAGCCAGGCTTCGATGGCGGCCACGGCGAGGCGACTGTCCGCGTCGACCTGTGCACGCGGGCTGGACCCGGTCTCCCAGCCCTTCTCCCAGAGTGTGGTCACCACGTCGCCGACCCGGATCGCCCGGACCAGCCGGACCTCCTCCCCGCCGGTCGGGTCGCCGTTGCGGTCCTGAGCCGGCTTCCGCAGCTCGAACAGCACCGACTCGTCGCCGTACCCGACGTCGCTGAGCAGCCGCTGCCTGCTCGGCACCGGCGGGACCTGGAGACGCAGTGCCGGCTGCTCGGGGCAGTCGCGCACCGCCCGCCGCAGCTCCTCCAGCACGTGTGTGGCTCGCCCGGCCCGGTAGACGGTGATGGAGTGCGCGTAGGTGCCGTCCGGGTCGTTCCGCTGGGGCGTTTTCGGCAGCTTGAACACCAACAACCGGGTACGCCGGTGCAGGATCGGTTCGCTCGGGAGGTGGGCACCGCACAGGCCCGGCAACGCGGCCACGTCTCGGTAGTCCGGCGCGATGCCGGTCTGGTTGGCCGGCGGGAGCGTGAAGAACGCCCGATCCGGAATGCCGCCGGGAATCCGCGGAGACTCGGGGGTCGTACCCGGAGGTCGGCCCGGCGTGGCGGACGGCGACGGCGACCCGGCAGTCACGTTCGGCGCGGGAATCGTCGGTGTGCCGGCCGGCGGGGCGCCGGGCGTCGGCATGGCGACCACCTGGGTACCGATCACCACGCCGCCCACCAGCAACGCCGCAGCGAGGGCACCCCCGGCCGCGCGCAGCCGGGCCCGCCGGTCCGCCCGCCGCCGCAGCACGTCGGGAACGCCCAGGTCACCGGCATCGGCGTCGGCGGCGAGGCGCCGATACCACTCGGCAAGTTCACGCGACATCGCTGGTCTCCAATTCCATGTTGGCGAGATCGGGCAGCAGCGCGGCAAGCCGGGCCCGGCCCCGGGAGAGCCAGGACTTCACCGTGCCGACGGGCGCGCCGACCTCGCGGGCGATCTCTTCCACCGGCATGTCGAACAGGTAGTGCAGGGCCAACGCCTGCCGGTGGTTCGCCGGCAGTTGGCGCAGCGCCTGGAGCAGCAGCACGCTGTCCTCGTTGGGCGGCGGGGCCGCCGGTGGGGGCCCCGCCAACCGCAACGCCCCGCGCAGACCGCGCAGCCGACGCCAGCGGTCGGTCGCCAACCGCGCGACCACCAGCCGCAGCCACGCCTCCGGCGCGGGATGTGCCGCCAGCCGCCCCCAGTGCCGCCAGGCCCGGGTGTACGCCTCCTGCACCAGGTCCTGCGCCTCGTTGTGATCGCCGGCGACCGCATAGCCGTACCTCGCCATCCGCCGCGCCGTGCCGCGGTAGAAGTCATCGAAGCTCTGCGCGTCCCGCAAGACTGTTCCTCCTCGTCGCACACCGTCGACCTGAGGACGGCGGGCCGGTGTCGCAGGTTGCGGTCGGTCGGACCTTTTTCGGACGCGGCGACGGGCGGGCAGCCGGCCGACGACAGCGAAGCCCCCGTCGCGCGGACCGGGAGGGTCCGACGACGGGGGCTCCGAGAGTCGCAGCCGACGACTGCGGTCAGCCGCCCGCGCTCGGGCTGCCGCTGGGCGACGGTGACGCGCCGCCGCTCGGTGCCGCGCTACCGCTTGGCGCTCCGGTCGGGTTGGCGGCCTGTTGCGCCTGCTGGAACGCGGTCAGCGCCTCGTCCAGTGCCTTGAGCGCGCGCCCGTACCGCTCGAAGTCACCAGAGGTCTGCGCGGCCCGGACCTCGGTGATCGAGGTCCGCACCCGCTCGGCGGCCGTGGCCAACTCACCGGTCGGCGGCGGGTTGCCGGTGCCGGCGCTCGGCGTCGGCGTCGTCGGCGTCGGGGTCGTCGGCGTCGTCGGGTTGCCCCCGGTGGTCGGTGGCGGCGACGTGCCCTGCCCGGCCTTCTTGCCCTGCTCCACCAACTGCTTGATGCCGTCGTTGATGTTGTCGGCGAGCGCCACGAAGGAGCCACCGTCACCGTAGGAGAGCAGCACCTTCTGCAACAGCGGGTACGCGTCCTGCTGGTTGCTCTTCACGTAGACCGGCTCGACGTACAGCATGCCGTCGGCGAAGGGCAACGAGAGCAGGTTGCCGTACTGCACCTGCGCCTGGTTGCTGGAGAGCAGGTTGAGCTGCTGGCGGATGTTGGCGTTGTTGGTCATCTGTTGGTGCACCTGCACCGGGCCGGAGATCCGGGTCTGGTCCGGCAACTCCAGCACCTCCAACCGGGGATTCCCGTCGACGTACGACCCGGAGATCAGCGCGGCGAGGTTCTGCCGGCCGTTCGGGGTGACCGCGGCGGTGAGCTGGAACCGGGGGCTCTCCTGCCCCGGGAACTGGGTGAACAGGTAGTACGGGGGCTGCTTCTGACCGCTGTCCGGGGCGTCCGGCACGGTCGGCACCTGCCAGAAGTCCTGTGCGGAGTAGAAGTCGCCCGGGTTGGTCACGTGGAACTTGGTGAGCAGGTTGCGCTGCACCTTGAACATGTCCGCCGGGTAGCGCAGGTGCTCGGTCAACTCGACCGGGATGTCCGCCTTGGGCAACACCAGGTCACCGCCGAACGCCTTGTTCCACGCCTTGAGCACCGGGTCGGTGTCGTCGTACTCGTAGAGCTTCACGGTGCCGTCGTACGCGTCGACGGTGGCCTTCACCGAGTTCCGCATGTAGTTGACGTTCTCCCGGGCCAGCTGGAAGGTGCCCCGGTTGGTCAACTCGTCGGTGGTCTCGGTCTGTAGGTTGACCCGCTCGGCGTACGGGTAGGTGGCCGCCGTGGTGTAGCCGTCGACGATCCACTGCACGCGACCGCCGACCACCGCCGGGTACGGGTCGCCGTCGAGGGTGAGGAACGGTGCGACCTTCTCCACCCGGTCCCGCGGGTTACGCACGTAGAGCAGCTTGGAGTCCTTGTTGACCGCCTCGGAGAGCAGGAAGTTCGACTCCTGCTCCTTGATGGCGTACAGCAGTCGCCGGGTGAAGGAGCCGATCTTGACGCCGCCCTCACCGGTGTAGGTGTAGGACTCGCCGCCGCCCTCGCCGACCGGCCTGTCGAACTCGGCCTTCTTGTTCGGGTCGGCCTGACCGACGATCGCGTAGTCGTCGGGCGCCATCCGCTCGCCGTAGTAGATGCGCGGCTGCTTGGCCGGGATCTGCTCGGTCTGTGAGGAGCACGCCTCCTGGGTCTTCTCGCCGAGGAAGCCGGAGACGAAGAACGGCTGCCCACCGCAGACCACCTGGTTGGCCGGGGCGGCCACCAGCCCGTACCCGTGGGTGTAGACGGTGTGCCTGTTGATCCAGGTGTTCTGCTGGTCGGTCAGCTCACCGTAGTTGATCTCCCGGACGCCGACCACGTAGTCGGAGACCTTCCCGTTCACCCCGTACCGGTCGATGTCCAGCTTGGGGCCGAAGTCGTAGAAGCCACGCACCTGCTGGAGCTGGGTGTACGTCTCGCTGACCAACTGCGGGTCGAGCAGCCGCACGTTCGACACCACCGCGGTGTCGGTGACCAGGTTCGCCGGTGGGGTGAGGTTGTTCGCCGCGTACGGGGTCGTCTGGGTGGCCCCCAGCCCGAACGCCGCCCGCGTCGCGTCGATGCTGCGCTGGATGTACGGCGCTTCCTTGTCCTTGGCGCTCGGCTTGACCTCGAAGGTCTGCACCGCCCAGGGGTAGATGCCGCCGATGGCCACCGCCGACACACCGAGCAGCGCCAGCGAGATCCCCGGCCAGACCAGGTTGCGCATCCAGGCGTTGGAGAACACCACGATCGCGATCGCCACCACGATCGAGATGTACGCCAAAATCTCCTTCGCCGGCAGCAACGCGTTGACGTCGGCGTAGCCGGCGCCGTACAACTTGGCGCCCTCGTTGTACTCCAGCAGCATCGCCCGCCGGTCCAGCACGTACGCGACGGCCTTCAACAGCACGAAGACCGCCACCAGGCTGCTCAGGTGCGCGCGGGCGGCGTTGCTCATCCGGTCCCCGACGCCCTGGAGGCGGACCCCGCCGAAGAGGTAGTGCACCGCCAGCGCGCCGATCACGGCCAGCACGACGGCGGTGAAGGCGACCCCGAGCAGGTAACGCCAGAACGGCAACTGGAAGACGTAGAAGCCGATGTCCACCCCGAACTCCGGGTCCTTGACCCCGAAGTCACCACCGTTGCGGAAGAGCAGCCACTGGTTCCACCGGTTCTGCGCGGAGAGGCCGGCGAAGAGCCCGACCACCGCCGCGATCAGCACGATCCAGGTGCCGAGTCGCGGGCTGAGCGCCATCCGGTAGCGCTCCAGGGTCGCCTGCTCCACCGAGTGCGGACGCAGTCGCGGGCGCAGCCGGTGGGCCAGCCAGAGGTTGCCACCGACGACCACCGCCATGCCGAGCCCGATGGCGAGGAAGAGCACCAGCCGGGTCAGCAGGACACCGGTGAAGACCTCGGTGTAGCGGACCTCGTCGAACCAGAGCCAGTCCGTCCACGCCTGGACACCCCAGCCGAGCAGGGTGAAGAGCACGAACACCCCGACCAGGACCGCGATGGTGACGCGCCCGCGCCGGCTCATCCTCGGAAGGGGGCTGCTGCTACGCATGACCACTGTTGGCTCCGCACGCTCGATGTGATCGGCTCCGACCAGGCACCCAGAGTACGGGGTGTTCCTGAGCGTGTCGGGGCACGGTCACATCGGTCAGCAGCGGGTCGGCTGACCCCCCGTGCGCAACGTCTCCAGAGCGGCCATCGCGTCGTCCAACGAACCCACCCGCAACAACGGCAGATTCGGCTGCGGATTACGGACGGCCTCGGCGCAGTTGTCCGCCGGCACCAGAAAGACCTTGGCGCCGGCATGCTTCGCGCCGACCAGCTTCTGGGCGATCCCGCCGATCGGGCCGACGGTGCCCTCGTCGTCGATGGTGCCGGTGCCGGCGATGATCTGACCGCCGGTGAGGTCGGCCGGGGTCAGCTTGTCGACGATCCCCAGGGCGAACATGAGACCGGCGCTCGGCCCGCCGATGTCCCCCAGGTCGATGCCGAGGGTGAACGGATGCGGCTGCTGCTGGTCGATCTCCACGCCGATCCGTGGTCGGCCGTCCTGCTCGCGACTGGTCACCGTGGCGGTGGCCGGCGCGCCGTCGCGGACGTAGGCGATGGTCAACGCCGTGCCCGCCGGCTTGGCCCGGACCAGCTCGGTGACCTTCGCGGCCACCGGCACCGGCTGACCGTCGACCGCGGTGATCACGTCTCCGGCCTTCAGCGCCCCGGCCGCCGGGCCGTCCCCGGCCACCGTCTTGATCACCACCTGCACCGGAAAACCGAGCTTCCGCAGCGCGGCGGTCTCCGCGCTGGTCTGCGACGCCTTGAAGTCCTCCGCGTTGCGCTGTTCGACCTGCTCGGTCGACTCTCCCGGCGGGT
The DNA here is from genome assembly GCF_043197875.1 of Micromonospora sp. NPDC048935. Taxonomy (NCBI): domain Bacteria; kingdom Bacillati; phylum Actinomycetota; class Actinomycetes; order Micromonosporales; family Micromonosporaceae; genus Micromonospora; species Micromonospora sp. NPDC048935. The sequence continues at coordinate 380,277 of NZ_JBICTZ010000003.1, forward strand.
AGACCAGCTCGCGCGGCACCACCGCCTCGTCGTCGGAGAACCAGCCCGCGATCGCCCCGCGCAGCCGCACCGTGGGCTGCACCCCCACCGTGGTCAACCGCAGTTGGCCGGCCGAGGTCGAGGTCTCCCGCCCGGAGACCTGGATGACCTCCTTGCCGTCGGCGGTGCCGAGGGTGTTGACCGTCGGGCCCGGACCGAGCACCACGTACGGGATCGGCACCCGCAGCACCCCGATGCTCAGCAGGGCGGTGAACAGGGCACCGAGCAGGACCGTCAGGCCACGACGTCTCATGCCGCAGAGCGTACCGACCGGCCGGGCACCTCCTGCCGAATGCGTCGGGCGACTTCGCCCTCAGCGCAACGCCAGCGGCGGCGACCTGGGGCGCGGTCCGCGTACCGTAGACGTCGTGCCTGATATTCCGTTCGGTTTCGCGCTCCCGGGTGGGCAACCACCAGACCCCAACGATCCCGCGCAGATGCAGCAGTTCATGTCGCAGTTGCAGCACCTGCTCTCCGCGCCGGGCAGCGGTCCGGTCAACTGGGACCTGGCCCGGCAGGTAGCGGCCAGCCAGCTCGCGGCCGCCGGCGACCCGGCGGTGTCACCGTATGAGCGCAACGCCGTCGAGGAGGCGCTGCGCCTGGCCGACCTGTGGTTGGAGCCGGCCTCGGCGTGGCCGTCGGGCATCCAGTCGCCGGTCGCCTGGAACCGCAATGAGTGGATTTTCAAGACGCTTGACGTGTGGCGCAAGCTCTGCGACCCGGTCGCCAGCCGGATGGTCGGCGCGATGGGTGACCTGGTGCCACCGGAGGCGCGTGCCCAGCTCGGGCCGATGCAGTCGATGGTGGCCACCCTCGGTGGCGCGCTCTTCGGCGGTCAGCTCGGCCAGGCGCTCGGTTCGCTCGCCGCGGAGGTGCTCTCCGCCGGCGACATCGGGCTGCCGCTCGGCCCGGCCGGCACGGCCGCGCTGATCCCGGCCAACATCCGCGCGTACGGCGAGGGCCTGGAGCTTCCCGAGGACGAGGTCCGCCTCTACGTGGCGCTGCGCGAGGCCGCCCACCAGCGGCTTTTCCAGCACGTCCCGTGGCTGCGCGGGCACGTGCTCAGCGCGGTCGAGATGTACGCCTCGGGCATCCGGGTCAACCGGGACGCGATCGAGGAGGCGATGGGCCGGGTCGACCCGACCGACCCGGAGTCGATGCAGGCGATCGCCCTGGAGGGCATCTTCACCCCGGAGGACACCCCGGCGCAGAAGGCCTCCCTGGCCCGGCTGGAGACCGCACTCGCCCTGGTCGAGGGCTGGGTCTGCCACGTCGTGGACAGCGCCGCCAGCGACCGGCTGCCCAACGTCGTCCGGCTGGGCGAGGCGTTCCGCCGTCGCCGTGCCGCCGGTGGCCCCGCCGAGCAGACCTTCGCCGCACTCGTCGGCCTGGAGCTGCGCCCGCGCCGACTGCGCGAGGCCGCGGCGCTCTGGGCCGCGCTCACCGAGCACCGCGGCATCGAGGGCCGCGACGCCGTCTGGGGTCACCCGGACCTGCTCCCCTCGGACGACGACTTCGCCGACCCGGTCGCCTTCGCCATGAACGACATGGACCTGAGCGAGCTGGACAGCTTCGACTTCAGCGCGCCCGGCGGCGCGGAGGAGAAGGCCCCGGGCCAGCCCGACGGGACCGACGACGAGGGCGACGCGAAGCCCTGACGCCAGCGCCCGGGTGCCCGCCCCGATCGACGGCGGGCTCCCGGGAGTGCGGCTGGCTGGTCAGGTAGGTCGGCGTAAGCCCGAGAGGAGAGCGCGGGTTGCTTCCCAGCCCTCGAAGGCCGGGTCCAGTGTTGCCAGGTCAGCCGGGCCGCGCAGCCGTCGCCACCCGGCGGTGACCGCCACGTCCCCCGGTGCGGCGGCACCGGAACGAACGTCGGCCGCCGCTGTCGTGTCCAGGTCGAGCGCGGGGAGCCAGCTCGGCACCGGCAGCCGCACAGCCACCCCGAGCAGACCCGGACCGCCGCCCTCGACCGGAGCCACCGCGACCGGTCGGGTGGTGAGCGGGCGCAGCAACTTGCCGACGGTCAGTGCGGGCAGGTCGGGCACGTCGCCGGCGAGCACGGCCGCCTGGTCGTAACCCTCCAACGCGGCGAACACGGCGTTCGGCGTCGGCTCGGCCACCTCGTACACCGTCGTGCCGGGCCAGACCAGCGCTTCGGCCATCGCCCGGTCGGCCGGGGTCACCGCGACCGCGGCCTCCACCTCGTTGAGCGTGGCGAGCAGGTCGAGGACGTCTTCCGCGAGAGCCGCCCGCCACTCCGCCAGGTCGACGCCGGGCGGCGACCAGTGCACCGGCCCGAGTAACGCCACCACCACCCGTCGCGCCATCCCCCGACCCTAGCGCCCGTCCCGTACGGCGACCCCACCCCACCCTGGCGCGGCTCGACGACATGATCGACTCGGCTTCATTGACGTCGCGGTGTCCCGACGACCTGGATAGCGCGGAATTCAGAAAGGCGAGTGGATCTCGGCGTATCGCGCGCCGCAGACGGCGGCCGGCGCTCGGCGCGGTGCGCTCAGCGGCTCGGCGGGCAGGGAAATCAGGTCGGGACCGGGGCGCAGGAGGCGGCGGCGACACCTTCGAGGTAGCCGCGGGCGCGCTCCGCTTTGGGATAGCTACCGACCAGGGCCCAGAACCGGGCGTTGTGGCTGGGCACGATCAGGTGCGTCAGCTCGTGCAGCAACACGTAGTCGATCACCCAGTCGGGCATTTCCTGAACACGGTGCGAGATCCGGATGCTGCGGTCGGCAGGCGTGCACGAGCCCCACCGGCCGTTCTGGTTGGTGACCCATCTGACGCTGGCCGGCACCGCCCTGGTGGCGTACCCGGCGAGGTAGAGGTCGATGAGCCGGGTGGCGCGGGCCAGCAGCTCGGCGTCGGAACGCGCCAGGCGGCCCTCCCGGGCGGCGAGCCGGGCGAGCATCCGGTCGACCCACTCGCTCTCCTCGGCGCGGGAGAACTGGTCGGGGATGAGGACCACAACACGCTCACCGTCACGGTACGCAGACACCGTGCGTCGCCGACGCTGGCTGCGCCGCACCTCGACGACCGGCTTGCGCGTCCCCGCCATCACTGGCCCGCGCAGCCTCGGCTACGTGTCACGAAGGACAGCTAATGCCCTCTGACCAGGGGTCCGCAAGAGTCAACCACACGACACACGCCCGGAAAATGGTGATTGGTCGTCAGGTGTCCCGAAAATTTCTTGACCGCGACGCCATCGCGCCGTCTCGTCACCCTTGGTGAACACCGACGGCACCGGTATGCGGCACCTCCCCACCGTAGGTGATCACGAGGCCGGATGCCGCCTCGGGGGGCACTCGCACGGGTGGCTGTGGGGGTTTGGTCGGCGTGTCCCCGCCAAACTGACTTATCCGACCTATTTCGCCATGCACACTCTCGACGTCGACTTGCTCACAGTGTCGATGCACAGCTGACATGGAACCGCCCAGACCTGGGTAGGGTCCGCGGACCAGCGGTCACGAAGGTGGCCGTGGAGTGAGACCCAGCGCCGGCGCCCCGTGTGGCCCGCCGCCGGGCACCCCGCCGGGACGGCATCGACCGGCGGACGAGACGAGGAGGGCACCGTGGCCGACCAGGCCCAGACGACCTACAACGGTTACTGCGTGAAGTGCAAGGAGAAGCGGGACTTCGAGGGACACGTCGAGGTCTCGAAGACCGGTATGAACATGGCGAAGGGCAAGTGTCCGGTATGCGGAACAACAGTGAACCGCATCCTGGGTAAGGCCAAGGTCTGACCCGTACGAGTGACGGGGGCGGGCTGGCCGGTTGGCCAGCCCGCCCCCGTGGCGTCTCCCAGCGCGGCGATTACCGGCTGGACCGTGTCGCGTGACCGACAGCCTCGTTGGCAGCCTGTGGATAACTAGGCGAACCCTGTGGACAACGCTGGACAGAGGCTCGCGCGCCTGTGGACAACCGTCGACCCAACGCGAATGCGTGATCACAATTCGTGACCATGAGTCACACCCTCCTGCCCCGTCCCACGCTGCTGCCCGGCCTCCACCGCCTCTGGCGGGACCGGCACACCCTCCAACTCGGCGTCGGCCCCGGGCCGGCGGTGCTGCTGGAGCTGGCCAATCCCCGTGCCGCCCACCTGCTCGACCTGCTCGACGGCACCCGCAGCGAGCGGGCCGTGCTGGCCCAGGCGGCCACCGCCCAGGTCACCATCGACGACGCGCGCACCCTGCTCGACGCCCTGCGTACGGCCGGCCTGCTGGTGCCCGCGCACAGCCTGCTCCCCCGTGACCTGGCCGGCCCGGTCCGCGCCCGGCTCACCGCGGAGGCCGGCGCGCTGGCCCTGGCCGCCGCTCGACTGCCCGGCACCCCCGCCCAGGTGCTGCGCCGGCGACGGGCCGCCCGAGTCGTGCTCAGCGGCGCCGGGGCGCTCGGCGGGCCGCTGACTGTGGCGTTGGCCCAGTCCGGCGTCGGGCAGGTGGTGCCGCTTCTCACCGGCCCGGTGCGCGCCGTCGACCTGGTCGGGACCGGCATTCCCGCCACCGAGCTGGGCCAGCCGCTGGCACCGGCGGTGCGGGCGGCGGTCGACCGCGTCGCCCCGGGCACGGGCACCCAGCCGATCCGGGGCGGACGGGCGGACCTGGTGATCCAGCTCGGCACGGACCGCCCACCCGCGTTGCTCGCCGCCGGTCTCGCCCAACGTCGGCAGCCGCACCTGCTGGTCACCCTGCGCGAGGGCGTACCGGTCATCGGGCCGCTGGTCTGCCCACCCGCCGGGCCCTGCCTGCACTGCGTCGAACTGCACCGGGCGGACCGCGACCCGGACTGGCCGCGGCTGGCCGCCCAGATCGCCGCCGCCGAGCCGGTGACGACCGCCGGCGCGACCGGGACGCTGTTCGCGGCCATCGGGTACGCGCTCGCCGAGGCACTGACACAGCTCGACGGTGGGCAGCCGGAGACGCTGGGTGGGGCGATGGAGATCACTGGTGCGGGCCGTTTCCGTCGTCGGGGCTGGCCGCCACACCCGGCGTGTGCGTGCTCGCGGGGGCGAGTGTCCGCACCAGCCCGGCCGCAGAGCAGCAGCGGGGCCCTCCGGTCGGTAACAATGACCGAGTGACCGACATCCCGCGCCGCGCCGTGTCCCGCACCGCCAAGCTCGCCGCCCTGCCGCTCGGCTTCGCCGGCCGGACCGTTCTCGGCATGGGAAAGCGCGTCACCGGGCTGGCCTCCGACGTGATCTCCGCGGAGATCCAGCAGCGCACCGCCGAGCAACTGTTCAGCGTGTTGGGCCAGCTCAAGGGCGGGGCGATGAAGTTCGGCCAGGCGCTGTCGGTCTTCGAGGCCGCGTTGCCGGAGGAGATTGCCGCGCCCTACCGCCAGGCGCTCACCAAGCTCCAGGAGGCGGCGCCACCGCTGCCGGTCGCCAGCGTGCACAAGGTGCTGGCCGAGCAACTCGGCCCCGACTGGCGGGACCTGTTCGTCGAGTTCAACGACACCCCGGCCGCCGCCGCCAGCATCGGTCAGGTGCACCGGGCGCGGTGGCGGGAGCCGGGGGTCGACGAGTCGGGGGCACCGAACGGCCGGGACGTGGCCGTCAAGATCCAGTATCCGGGTGCCGGCGAGGCGCTGCTCTCCGACCTCAAGCAGCTCTCCCGCCTGGGCGGGATGTTCCGGGCCATCCAGCCCGGCCTGGACGTCAAGCCGCTCCTGGTCGAGCTGCGCGAACGCATCACCGAGGAGTTGGACTACGAGCTGGAGGCCGAGTCGCAGCGCGCCTTCGCCGAGGCGTACGCCGACGACCCGGAGATCTACATCCCGAAGGTGGTCAACGCGGCGCCCCGGGTGCTTGTCACCGAGTGGGTGACGGGCACCCCGTTGGCCGACATCATCCGCGAGGGCACCGAGGAGGAGCGCGACGAGGCGGGCCGGTTGATGGCCACCCTGCACCTCTCCGCGCCGCAGCGGGCGGGGCTGCTGCACGCCGACCCGCACCCGGGAAACTTCCGGCTGCTGCCCGACGGCCGGCTCGGGGTGATCGACTTCGGCGCGGTGGCCCGGATGCCGGAGGGCACGCCGGAGCCGATCGGTCGCATCGCCGCGATGGCCCTGCGTGGCGACGCCAACGAGGTGGTTGCCGGACTGCGGTCGGAGGGATTCATCGGCTCGACGGAGGAGATCGACGCCGAGGGGGTGCTCGACTTCATCCGTCCGATGCTGGAGCCCATCGCGGCGGACGGGTTCCGGTTCACCCGGGCCTGGTTGCGGGGCGAGGCGGGTCGACTCGCCAGCCCTCGCTCCCCCACGTACCAGTTGAGCAGGCAGCTCAACCTGCCGCCGTCGTACCTGCTGATCCACCGGGTGACGCTCGGGTCGATCGGAGTGCTCTGCCAGTTGGAGGCGAAGGCCCCGTACCGCAGCATCCTGGAACGCTGGCTACCCGGTTTCGCCGCCGTGGCGTGAGCACACCGGGCTGAAGACGTGACGAAGGGCGGGTGCCGGTCGGCACCCGCCCTTCTGCGTGAGGTGGTACTAGAGAACGCCCAGGTCGCGAGCCGTCTGGTTGCGGCTGCTCATGGCGACGGTACGGGCGGATCGGGTTGCCTCAGTGCTCGTGGTGGTACGACCGGCCTGAGGCCGGCGCATTCGAGCCCTGGTCAACGCTTCGTGGAGTAGTTGCATCTCGAAGGCTCCACTCGGAACGTTCAACATCGTTTTCTCGCTCACTGCCGGTGTGACACCGGCGTAGTTGGGACGGGTCGGGAACATGTCAGGCTGCCAGCCGGACCGCGCCACGCACCTCGGACAGCCCACTGGCCGCCAGGCGCGCCTCGGCCTCGACCCGAAGCTCGGCGTCACGGGCGACGTCCTCCTTGCGCGGACGGCCACGGGGCCGCTTACGCGGGACGACCGCGCCACGCTCGAAGATCTCGCCGCCCCAGACGCCCCACGGCTCCGCCCGCTCCACCGCCCCGGCCAGGCACTCGACGCGCAGCGGGCAGTCCCCGCAGAGCGACTTGGCCAGCTCGAGCTCGGTAGGCGAGTCGGAGAACCACAGGTCGGGGTCGAACTTCCGGCAGGGCAGGTTCGCCTCCAGCTCGACACTCACGTCGAGGGGGGCCAACGCCAGACTCATCTCCCGGTCACCTCTCTCTCACATCGATCTCGTGGATCGCATTCCGACGTACTTCGGCGGGGCAAAAAACTGAGGCCGCGGATCCCGGTAAGCGGGTTCCGCGGCCTCGAGGTGAGCCGGTGTCTGATGGTCAGACCGGTTTACCTCGAGGTGGAACGCCGCGGACATTGGTGCGCTTCTTGACGCCCTGGATGTCCATGCCCGTGAAGCCACTGGTCCCCTCGACTCCGGTTGGCGCGACGGCCAGGATCAGCTCGGCCTGAACCTGGTGCACCTGCGGAACCGACGGTCGTGCGGCCGTAAGGGCCACCCGGACAGCCGACAGCGGAGCGCCGACAGACGGCATCGCCGCCAGACGCTCATAGGTGAAGATCTTCACGGGTGCCACCTCCCTCACGTTCCTCAGAATCGACTGGACCAACCCCCGTGAGCAGCCGGAATGGCGCCGCTCGCGTGGTGTGTCCTGAGGCTATTCCTCGCGCCGGGGCGAGGGCAAACGAATTTACGACTCGATTTCGAAAGTTTTCTCTGGGCAGACGTCGTCCACCCCCGCACCATCGACCAACGCCAGCACCGACTCCCCGTAGAGGTCCAGCTTGCGGGGGCCGATACCGGCGATGGCAATCAACTCCTCGGGCCGGCCGGGCCGCCGCTCGGCCAACGCGACAAGTGTCGCGTCGGTGAAGACCACGTACGCCGGGACCTTCTGCGCCCCGGCCACCCGCTGCCGCCACTCACGCAGCCGTTCGTGCAGCTCATCGTCGATGTCGGACGGGCAGGTGGGGCAGCGGCCAAGCTTGCGGTCCGGGCCGGCGAGCAGGGTCGCGCCGCAGATCCGGCAGGAGACGATCTGGGTGCGCCGCCGCTCGGGGCGGCGGGCCGGACCGGTGCCGGTCGCCCGTTCGGTGCCGCCGGAGCGGTCCAGTTGGGGCAGGAACCGCGACGGCCGCCGGGCTCGTCCACCCGGCGAGCGCGCGGCGGCGTACGACAGCCAGAGCCACTGCCGGGCGCGGGTGATGCCGACGTAGAGCAGGCGGCGTTCCTCCTCGACCTGCTCGACGGTCTTGGCGTACGTGGTCGGCAGGGTGCCCTCGGCGAGACCGACCAGGAAGACCGCGTCCCACTCCAACCCCTTGGCCGAGTGCAGTGAGGCGAGGGTCACCCCATCCACGGTCGGTACGTGCTGCTGGGCGGCCCGGCGGGCCAACTCCTCGGTGAAGTCGGTGAGGGTGACCTGACGCTCCACCGAGGCGGCCTCGCCGATCGGCACCACCTCGGGGCTGGCCGCGTACTCCTCGGAGAGCTGGACCAGCGCGGACAGCGCCTCCCAGCGCTCGCGGGCGGCGCCACCGGCCGGGGGCGCGTCCGGTGCCCAGCCGACGGCGGTGAGCGCCTCGACGACGGCGGCCGGCAGCGGTGTCTCGCCCGGGATCGAGCGGGTGGCGGCCCGCAGCGCGACCATCGCCTGGCGCACCTCGGCACGCTCGAAGAAACGCTCCGCGCCCTGCACGACGTACGGGACGCGGACCTCGGTGAGCGCCTTCTCGTACGCCTCGGACTGCGCGTTGACCCGGAACAGCACGGCGATCTCCTTCGCCGGCGTGCCCGCGTCGATCAGTGACCGGCAGCGCGCGGCCACCGCGTTCGCCTCGGCCGGCTCGTCGGTGAAGATCCGCAGGTCCGGCTCGGGGCCGGGTGGGCGCTGCCCGCTCAACTCCAGCCGCAGCCGGGCCTCGGTGCCCCGGGCCTGGGCGATCACCGCGTTGGCCAGCCCGACCACCTGCGGGGTGGAGCGGTAGTCGCGGACCAGCCGGACCACCGTGGCGCCCCGGTGCCGGCGGGGGAAGTCGACCAGGTACGCCGAGGTCGCCCCGGTGAACGAGTAGATCGTCTGGCTGGCGTCACCGACCACGGTCAGGTCGGTGCGGCCACCCAGCCAGGCGTCGAGCAACCGCTGTTGGAGGGGGTTGACGTCCTGGTACTCGTCGACCACGAAGTGCCGGTACTGGCCGCGGACCTGCTCGCCGACGTCCGGGTGCTCCTCGATGCCCCACACCGCGGCACGCAGCATGTCCTCGAAGTCGATCACGCCGTTCGAGCGTTTGAGCTGCTCGTACGCGGTGAACACGTCGGCGACCTTCGCCGGCTCGTGCGGGGTGTCGCGCAGGGCGCGGGCGGCCGCCACCACGTAGTCCGTCGGCTCGACGAGCGACGACTTGGCCCACTCGATCTCACCGGCCAGGTCGCGGGCGGCGGCCCGGTCGGTACGCAGGCCGACCCGGGCGGCGGCGAGGGTGACCAGGCGCACCTTGCTGTCCAGCAGCTCGGGCATGGCCCGGCCGGCCAGCAGCCGGGGCGCGAAGTACCGCACCTGGCGCAACGCGGCCGCGTGGAAGGTCCGCGCCTGCACGCCGCCCACCCCGAGAACGGTGAGTCGGCTCCGCATCTCGGCGGCGGCGCGGGCGGTGAAGGTGACCGCGAGCACGTGCCGGGGGGAGATCTCGCCGGAGAGCGCCCGATGGGCGATCCGGGAGGTGATCGCCCTGGTCTTGCCGGTGCCGGCGCCGGCCAGGATGCAGACCGGTCCGGCGGGTGCGGTCACCGCGGAGCGTTGCTCCGGGTCCAGCCCGGTGAGCACCTGTTCCGACGCTGAGTGAACCACCACAACCAGGAATCATCTCAGCTCCTCCCAGCGTTGCAGCGAACAGCCTCGGCTTGATCCGCAAGCCGCGGCCGGAGGAGTTGGAGGATCCGAGGATGCTGACGATGTATTCCACCCCCTGGTGCGGCTACTGCCACCGGCTGAAGTCGCAGCTCGACCGGGAGGGCATCGGGTACGAGGTGGTCGACATCGAGCAGGACCCGAAGGCCGCGGAGTTCGTGATGAGCGTCAACGGCGGCAACCAGACGGTGCCGACGCTGCGCTTCGCCGACGGCAGCGCCCTGACGAACCCCTCGATCACCCAGGTCAAGCAACACCTGGAGACCCTCGACGCCTGACCGGCCGGGTCCCTGTCGACCAACGGCCGCCCCAGTCGGGGCGGCCGTTCGTCGTGTCTGTGTCGGTCACCCGGGCGGCGGCCGCTTCGTGCCGGTCGCGACCGGCCGGTCGGTGTCCTCGACCGGTCGCCGGGGTGCCGGAACCGGGTGGGTCGGCGGGGGTGGCGGGCGGGTGCCGGGCGGCGCGCTCAGGTGCCGGCCCCGCCAGAGGTAGGTGCCGGCCGCCAGGGTGGCCATCCCGACGAGCGCGAACAGCACCCGGTAGTCGAGGAAACCGACGAGCAACGCGCCCGCCCCGATGGAGAAAGCCTGCGGCCCGCTGACCACCGCCTGGGTGGCCGCGGCGACCCGGCCGACGAGCGTCGGCGGGGTCCGACGCTGGATCAGCGTGTGCAGCCCCACCATCGTCAGGGGCAGGGAGACGCCGGCCAGCAGCACCGCCACGAACGCCAGCCGCAGATCGGGGTACGCGAGCACGAGCGCGGCCGGAGAGAAGAAGGCGACCCCGGCGGCCAGTGTGCCGACCTCTCCGAGCCGGCGGACCAGCGTCGGTGAGCAGAGCCCGCCGAGCAGCCCGCCCACGCCCTGCACGGTGACAAGGACACCCACGAAGGCGGCGTCCCGGTGCAGCCCCTGGTCCACGTAGGCGAAGATGAGCGACTCGCTGAAGCCCATCACCAGCGACCCGAGCCCGTAGCCGAGCAGGGCCCGCCGCAGGGCCGCCTCGCCGGCCAGATGCCGCAGACCGGCGCCCAACTCGGCCGGCCAGCGCAGTCGCGGGGCCGAGGGCACCTGGTGCGGGGTGGGTAACGCGGTCACCACGGCCGCCGCGGTCAGAAATCCGACCATGCCGACCCCGGCCAGCGCCCACCCGCCGAGCGCCGCGTAGAGCGCCGCGCCGGCCAGCGGACCGACCAGCCGCATGCCCTGACGCACGGTCTGCAACGCGCCGTTCGCGTCCGCCAGCAGCTCGACCGGCACCAACTCCCGGATGAGCCCGCTGAGCGCCGCGCCGAGCGTGATCGACGACAGCCCGTACAGGGCCGCCACCAGGTAGACGATCCAGACGTCACCGGCGTCCGCGACGGTGAACAGCGGGGTGAGCAGCGCCGCGGTGACCACGTTTGCGGCGACGAAGAACGGCCGGCGTGGGTGGCGGTCGACGAACCAGCCGATCACCGGTGCCAGCGTCATCGGGGCGACGACGGCGAAGATCGTGCCGCCGGCGAGCCCGTTGGAGCCGGTCAGATCCTTGACCCAGATGGCCAGCGCGAGCAGCAGGATCGACTCGGCGGTCATGCTGGCCAGCAGGCCACCGAAGAGCAGGCGGAAGTCGGGTCGGCGCAGGACGGTGCGCATGGGGGTCCCTCCGGCGGGGATGGCGTGCCCGGGGTGGGCGTGGTCGACGGGGCTGCGACCGCAGGTCCGTCGTCATCCGGCGTTCCCGTGGTCCATTTTTCGCAAGACACGCCCCCGCCGGAACCTCCGACGCCGGTCGCGCCGTCCATACTGGCCGTGGGGGGCGAATTTCATACAGTTACCGTCGCGTCTGCGGCGGTCGACGGGAAAGAGGACACTGTGCCTCCTGCCGCACCCAGCCCGATCATGCGTCGACGACGGTTGGGCCTAGAACTGCGCCGCCTGCGCGAGGCTGCGGGCCTCACCGGCGATCAGGTCATCGAGAGGATCGGTTGGGCGTCCGCGTCCAAGCTGTCCCGCCTGGAAAACGGCCGTAGCCGGCCCGACCCGCAGGACGTCGGTGTTCTGCTGGACCTGTACGGCGCCGACGAGGGGCTGCACGCGGAGCTGCTCGGGATAACCGGCGAGGCCGGCGACATGCGGGGCTGGTTGAAGAAGTTCCCGGTGATGACGCAGCAGCAGCGTGTGTGGGCCGAGCTGGAGGCCGGCTGCGCGGAGATCTGCGAGTACAACCCGGTGTTGGTGCCGGGCCTGTTGCAGACCCCGGGGTACGCGAGGGTCCGCATCGTCTCGGCCCGGGAGGTGGGCGCGGGCGCCGGTGAACCGGAGCCCGGCGACGAACCCGAGACCGAGGTGCAGGCGCGGATGGCCCGTCAGTTGCTGCTGACCCGGGAGCCGCACGCGCCGCGCTACACCGCGGTCCTGGAGGAGGCGGCCCTCGGCAACCGGGCCGGGCCGCCCGAGGTGCTGCACGAGCAACTGGTCCAGCTCTGCGAGCTGGCCCTGCTGCCCAACGTGACGCTGCACGTGCTGCTCCGGGACACGCCTGTCGGCAATTTCTACCTTCCGCCGACCGCGTTCTCCGTCTACCGGTTCGCCGATCCGCTCGATCCGGAGACACTGGCCATCGAAGGGGGGTTCACCGACGTCATGTCGACCGAGGCAATCACACTAAATAGCTATAAAGTGGTGTTCGAGTGGCTATGCACGGCGGCACTGACCGCGTCGGAAACCCTCTCCTGGCTGATCGAGTCGACGGGACGGCCGACCGAGGCGGTGCCCCCATCCACAGTGGCGTTCGGGCCGGCAACGGCGCCGACCCAACGCCGCCGTGACTCGGGGCGGCTGACGGACCGGTGATCCACGGGGGCCCATCCGTCGGGACGTGCGGCACCACTCGTCCCATCGGATCGGTCCACACCAGGAGCAGAGTCATGAACGACATCCGCACGACGCTGTCCACCTCCGTCCGCTCGTTGGCGGACGCCCCGTGGCGTACCAGCACACGCAGCCAGACCTCCAACTGCGTGGAGGTCGCCCCACTGGGCACCGGCCCGTCCGCGGTCGCGCTGCGCGACAGCAAGGACCGAGGCGGCCCGGTGCTGCTGTTCAATCGGGCCGGCTGGCTCGGCTTCATCGCCGGAGCGAAGGGTGGCCAGTTCGATCTGAACTGACCCGGTGACCGGGACGGGGCCGCCGGCAGGATGCCGACGGCCCCGTCCCGCTGTGCGCGTAGGCCCGCTGAGCAGGCATCGGATGATCGGACGAGGCTCAGGACCGATAGGCGAGTTTGCGTTGCTGGGACGACACCGCGGCGTAACATGACCGTCGAGTACGTGGAACTTCCACACTGGCTCATCCGTCGCGGTTCATCCGGAGACCCTCATGCGGTTCCTGATCGTTCGCACCGACATCCGCTCCGTCGCCGACGGGGACATCGCCGCCGCCTGGGTGGATGGTCACCTGCTCCGCGACGAGACGACCGCGCCCGAGCCGCGACGGCAGATCGTGCACGCCGACGACCGGGACGCCGCACTCCTGCTGGCCCGCGCCCTGGCCGCGGTCGGCGCGGTCCGCGCCGGCAAGCAACGGGTCAAGGTCCTGCCGCTGAGCGAGCCCCGGCCCGCCTTCCGCGGCAGACCGGGCCGCCTCGGCACCTGACACCACCCGGACGTCCGTCGTGGTCGGACCGGCTCCCCCGCCGCGTTAATCGCACCCGCCGACCACGACGGCCCGTGTTCCCGGCCTGTGACCGTCGCGGCAACGGCGGCCACGGGCCGGGACCGTGCTCAGCGGCCGGCGTCCACCCAACCGTCCAACCAGCGGTGGATGAGAAACAACGCGATCGACGACGGTGGCGGCAGGATCAGCCGGGCACCGTCGCCCACGTCGACGGTCTGCCCGGCCAACGCCGCCCCGATCTCCCGGCGGGAGAACCACCGCGCGTACGCGATCTCGGACGGGTCGACCCGCACCGGATCGGCCGGGTTCGCGGTGGCCAGGAAGCCCAGCATCAGCGAGCCCGGGAACGGCCATGCCTGGCTGCCCACGTACCCGATGTGCCCGATCCCGATGCCCACCTCCTCGCGGACCTCGCGCAGCACGGCGGCCTCGGCCGACTCGCCCGGCTCGACGTAGCCGGCCAGACACGAGTAACGCCGACCATCCGGGGTGCCCGCCCAACTGGCGTTGTTGCCGAGCAGGCAGCGCCCGTCCGGACCGTCCACCCCGTCGTGCACCAGCACGATCATCGCCGGATCGGTACGCGGCCAGACCCGCCCACCGTTGCGGTCCACCCGGGACCAACCGGCCTCGTCCATGGCGGTCGGCGCCCCGGTGCTCGTCGAGTAACCGTGCCGGGTGTGCCAGTTGACAAGCGCCAACGCGGTGGTGAAGATGCCGGCCTCCCGGTCGGCGAGCAGGTGACCCACCTCGCGCAGGTTGACCGCCCGAGTCCCCGGAACCTGCGGCAACGGCGCGTCGACCGCGAAGACCGGCACCCCGTCCGGCTCGACGCCGAGGAACATCGCCGTCGACTCGGACCCGGCCGGCACGTCGGCCGAGGAGAACAGCACGAGCGCCGGAGGTGACGTGCCGGTGCGGGCCAGCGCCCGACCCTCGTCGGACGAGTCGAGCACCAGCACCCGGGCGCGCAGCCACGCCTCGGTCAACCACTGCGGATCACCCCGCCGGTGGGCCGCCCGGTCCAGCGTGGACCGCGCCAACGGTGGCGCCGCCTCGCCGCTCACGCCACCGCTCCGCTACGCGCGCTCACGCTGCTGGCTCGGTGTTGATCGTGGTCAGCGCGGCCAGACCCGGCGTGACCCGCTCGGCGTCACCGAGCACCACGATCGCCGCCCGAGCCGGCGCCAGGTAACGGGCCGCCACCCGTGCGACGTCGTCGATGCTCGCGTTCGCCAACCGCGCGGCGTACTCGGCGAGGAAGTCCAGACTCAGCCCGTTGCCCGCGTACGCGCTCGTCAACGCCGCCAACCCGGCCTGGGTGGACATGCCGAGCTGGAGGGTGCCCAGGGCGTACTGACGGGCCTGCTCCAACTCCTCGGGCTTCGGCGGCAGCGACGCCAACCGACCCAGCTCGTACGTCGTCTCCAGCAACGCCGGACCGGTGACCTCGGTGGCCACGTCGGCGGCGGCGACCAGCACCGACCCGGCCACGGAGTGCTCGATGCCCGAGTGCGGCCCGTACGTGTAGCCCTTGTCCTCGCGGATGTTCTCCACCCAGCGGGAGGAGAAGTAACCACCGAAGATCAGGTTGGCCAGTTGCAGCGGGGCGTGGTCCGGATCGGTGCGGGACACCGCCGGGAGCGCGATCCGCAACGACGACTGCACCGAGCCGGGCCGGTCGACGAGCAGCAGCGGCCCCGGCTCCAGCGGAGGGGTCGGCGGCAGCTCGGCGGTGCGCCCGGCGCCGGCCCAGCCGCCGAGCGCCCGCTCGGCCGCGTCCAGGGCCTTCTCCGGCCGCACGTCGCCGACCACGACGAGCTGCGCGCCGGCCGGGTGCACCCGCTCCGCGTGTAGGCTGCGCAGTGCCGCCGGTCGGACGGCACGGATCTGGCCGGGTTCCGGGGTCTGCGTCGCGTACGGGTGCCGCCCGTAGATCCGCTTCAGCAGCGCCTCCCGGGCCAGGTGCGACGGTTGGCTCTGCGCCACCTGGATCCGGTCGACGAGGCGGTCCCGTTCGGTGGCCACCTCGTCGCTGGGGTAGCTGGCGCCGGTCAGCACCTCGGCCAGCAGCTCCAGCATCCGGTCCAGGCCGGTGACCAGGCCGGCGCCGGAGAGCATCAGCCGGTCCGGGTCGACGCCCGCGGAGAGCCCGCCGCCCACCTTCTGCAACTCGGCGGCGATCTGCACGCTTGTCATCGACTCGGTGCCGGACAGCATGGTCTGCGAGAGCATCGCGCCGCGGGCCAGGTGGACCCGGCCGAACGGCACCCAGAGCCGCAGCTCGACGAGCGGCACGGCGGGCCGGCGTACGGCGATCACGGTGAGGCCGTTGGGCAGCGTGCGCTCGGCCTGCTTGGGCACCTTGAGCTTGCGGGTGGGCCCGAGCGGAGGCAGCGTACGCGGCCCCACGGGGGCGGTGGTGGTAGCAGTAGCAGCCGTCATCGGGCACCTCCGGCAATGACCTCGATCGCGGCGCGGCGCTCCGGGCGCAGGGTGGCCGCCGCGGCCCGGACCTGCTCCTCGGTGACCTCGCCCACCAGCCGGGGCAGCTCGTTGAGCAGGCCCGGCTCGCCGCGTTGCTGCTCCAACACGGCCATCCGCAGGGCCCGGCCGAGCACCGCGTCGGTGTCGCGCAGCAGGTGGGTCGCCATCCGAGCCTGGGTGCGGGCCAGCTCACCGTCGGTCAGCCCGTCCGTGGCCAGCCGGTCCAACTCCTCGTCGAGGGTGCGCAGGACCTTGTCCACATCTCCCCCGGGCGGCAGGTGCGCCTGCAACAGCAGCGCGGTGGGGTCGCGGACGTCGAACGGGTCACCCATGAAGCCGATATATCCGCCGAGGCTGGTCACCGTGCGGTCGCGCTGCACCAGCCGCTCGACCAGCCGCGACGCGTCACCGTCGGTGAGCACCTCGGCCAGCACCACGTAGGGCAGGTAGCCGGCGAAGTCGGTGACCGGGTCGGGCACCCGCCAGGCCCCGGCGACCGCCGGCAGCGGCGCCAGGGCATCGGTGTACGAGGTGCGCCGCTCGGCGGTCAGGTCGGGCTCGGTGAAGTCGGGCCGAAGCGGTGCCGGTCGGGCCGGCACGTCGCCGAAGTGCCGGGTGACGAGTTCGGTCGCCTCCGCCACGTCGATGTCGCCGCTGACGGCCAGCACGGCGTTGCCGCTGGCGTAGTAGCGGCGGAAGAAGTCGGCGGCGTCGGCGACAGTCGCCGACTCCAGATCGTCGAAGGAGCCGTAGCCGTCGTGCGCGTTCGGGAAGGTGTCGAACATGACCGGCGGCAGGGTCAGCCAGGGGAAACCGCCGTACGGACGGTTGAGGACGTTGACCCGGATCTCCTCCTTGACCACGTCGACCTGGTTGCGCAGGTTCTCCTCGGTCAGCCGGGGGCCGCGCATCCGGTCCGCCTCCAGGAACAGCGCGCGTTCCAGCGCGTTGCTCGGCAGCGTCTCGAAGTAGTCGGTGTAGTCCAGGTGGGTGGAGCCGTTGAACGTGCCACCCGCACCCTGCACGTGCCGGAAGTGGGCCAGCTTCTCCAGATTTTCCGAGCCCTGGAACATCAGGTGCTCGAAGAGGTGGGCGAAGCCGGTGCGTCCCTCCGGCTCGGAGCGGATGCCGACGTCGTAGACCACCGCCACCCCGATCACCGGGGCACTGCGGTCAGGGGTCAGCACCACCCGCAGGCCGTTGTCGAGGGTGAACCGCTCGACCGGATACTTCGTCGCTGGAATTCTGGATCTCCGGGCAGCCACGGAGTCGACCCTAGCGTGTCGGCACCCCCGCCACCCGCGACCTCCACGGAGCCGCCGCCACCGGGGCGTTCACGAGGGGCAGCACCTCGGCGCCGACCCGCTCGGCCTCCTCCCGGTGCGGCCAGCCGGAGAGGACGAACTCGTCGACGCCGAGCGCCGCGTACTCGTCGATCCGGGCCGCGACCTCGGCGTAGCTGCCCACCAACGCGGTGCCGGCACCCTCGCGGACCAGGCCGACGCCGGCCCAGAGGTTCGGTGCGACGGTGAGCCCGTCGGTGCGGCCGGCGTTGAGCGCGGCCATCCGGGCCTGTCCGACCGAGTCCATCCGGCGGAACCTGGCCTGGGCGGCGGCGATCCGCTCCGGGCTCATCCCGGCCAACAGCCGGTCGGCCTCCGCCCACGCCTCGGCGTCGGTGGGTCGGGCGATGACGTGCAGCCGCAGGCCGGTGCGCAGGGTGCGGCCCTGCTCGGCGGCGAGCGCCCGTACCCGGGCGACCCGGGCCGCGATAGACGCCGGCGGTTCGCCCCACATCAGGTACACGTCGGCCCGGCGGGCGGCCACCGTCTCGGCCGCCGGGGACGCACCGCCGAAGTAGACAGGCGGTGCCGGGGCCAGCGGGGTGGTCAGGCCGCCGCCGTCGACCCGGTAGTGCCTCCCGGCGTAGTCGAAGGGCCGTCCGGCCCAGGAGCGGCGGAGCACCTCGATGAACTCGCCGGTACGCGCGTAGCGGTCGTCGTGCCCGAGGAAGTCGCCGTACGCCCGCTGCTCGGTCGGGTCGCCGCCGGTCACGATGTTGAGCGACAGTCGGCCACCGGAGATGGCCTGGAACGCCTCGGCCTGCTGGGCGATCAGGGTGGGCAGTGCGAAGCCCGCCCGGACCGCGACGAGCATGCCCAGCCGCTCGGTGTGCTGGGCGACCGCGGCGCAGACGATCCACGGGTCGGGGCAGCCGGCGCCCACCGGCGTGAGGACGGCGGTGAAGCCGTGTGTCTCGGCGGTCCGGCCGACCTCGGCCAGGTACGCCACGGTGGCGGCCCGGTCGTGCCGGGCGGCGCCCGCGGTGACGGTGGCGGCACCGACCTGGTCGCCGTCTCCGGAGGTGGGCAGAAACCAGTGGAAGGTCATCGATCGCATCACCCGCCTACCCTAGCTAATCAGTAGGAAATACCGACATAACTGAAGCACGGCTTCCCGGCATGTGGATGAGCCTTGACGCTGGCCCCGCCCTGGCCCACTCTTCCTACCAACTAAGTAGGAATACTGCGGATTGGATGGACGATGAGACGGCTCCCCTTGCGCCGGTTGGTCACCCTGGCCACCCTTGCCGCCCTCGGGGCGGCGACCGTGGGCAGCGCCGCCGGGTGCGGAGACGACAGCGATGGCTCCGGCGGCGCCTCCGGCGGCCCGGTGACGCTGCGTCTCGGCTACTTCCCCAACATCACCCACGCGCCGGCGGTCGTCGGCGTGCAGAAGGGCATCTTCGCCGAAAAGCTCGGTACGAACGTCAAGCTCGACCCGAAGACCTTCAACGCCGGCCCGGCCGCCATCGAGGCCGTCTTCTCCGGTGCGCTGGACGCCACCTACATCGGTCCGAACCCGACGGTCAACGCCTTCTCCAAGTCCAAGGGCGAAGCCGTCCGCGTCATCTCCGGCGCGGCCTCCGGCGGCGTCGCCCTGGTCGTCAAGCCCGGCATCACCGGCGCGCAGGACCTGAGGGGCAAGAAGATCGCCACCCCGCAGCTGGGCAACACCCAGGACGTGGCGGTCCGCTACTGGCTCAAGCAGCAGGGTCTGACCACCACCAAGGAGGGTGGCGGCGACGTCAAGATCGTGCCGCAGGAGAACGCCCAGACGGTCGAGACGTTCAACAGCGGCGCGATCGACGGCGCCTGGGTGCCCGAGCCGTTCGTCTCCCGCCTGGTCAACGCCGGCGGCAAGGTGCTCGTCGACGAGCGAGACCTCTGGCCGGACCGGAAGTTCGTCATCACCAACCTGCTGGTCAGCACGAAGTTCCTCAAGGCACACCCGGACGTGGTGCAGAAGCTGGTCGACGGCCAGGTGGCCGCCAACGAGTTCGTCAACACCAAGCCCGAGGAGGCCCAGCAGGCCATCTCCGACGCGATCGGCCAGATCACCGGTAAGCCGCTGGACCTGAAGCTGATCAAGCAGGCGTGGCCGACGTTGGAGTTCACCAACGACCCGATCCCCTCGTCGCTGAAGGCGGGCCTCGACCACGCCGTCGAGGTCAAGCTGACCGACCCCGTCGACCTCAAGGGCCTGTACGACCTGACGTACCTCAACGAGGCCCTCAAGGCACAGGGCAAGCCCGAGGTCGTCCAGCCATGACGTCGACCACGACGACGCCGCAGGGCGCGACCACCGCGGTCGCGCTCTCCGGCGTGACCAAGGTGTACGGACGTGGCGCGAGCGCCGTCCTGGCCCTCGACGGTGTGTCGCTGGACGTCGCGCCCGGCGAGTTCGTCTGTCTGGTCGGCGCGTCCGGCTGTGGCAAGAGCACCCTGCTCAACCTGGTCGCCGGGCTGGACCGGCCCAGCGGCGGGCAGATCGGGCTGGCCGGCGACGTCAATCCGGGCCTGATGTTCCAGGAGCCGGCGCTGTTTCCCTGGCTGACCGTCGAGGGCAACGTGGAGGTGCCGCTCAAACTACGCGGGATGCCCCGGGCCGAACGCCACGAGCGGATCGCCGAGCTGCTGCGCACGGTGCACCTGGGCGACTTCGGCCGCAAGCGTCCGCACGAACTGTCCGGCGGAATGCGCCAGCGGGTCGCACTGGCCCGCACGCTGGCCCTGGACACGCCGGTGCTGCTGATGGACGAGCCGTTCGGCGCACTGGACGCGATGACCCGGGACATCCTGCACGACGAGTTGGAGCGGATCTGGTCCGAACGCCAGCTCTCGGTGCTCTTCGTGACGCACAACGTCCGCGAGGCCGCCCGGCTGGCCGACCGGATCATCCTG
Organism: Micromonospora sp. NPDC048935; assembly: GCF_043197875.1. Taxonomy (NCBI): domain Bacteria; kingdom Bacillati; phylum Actinomycetota; class Actinomycetes; order Micromonosporales; family Micromonosporaceae; genus Micromonospora; species Micromonospora sp. NPDC048935. The sequence goes on from NZ_JBICTZ010000003.1 coordinate 400,533, forward strand.
CTCTCCAGCCGCCCCGGCCGGATCATCTACTCCGCCGAGGTGGACATCCCGCGCCCACGGCGGATCGACTCCCCCGAGGTCGCCGCCATCGCCGCCGAGGTCACCGAGCGGCTCCGTACGGAGGTGGGCCGCCATGGCCAGTGACACCCTCACCGATCCGGCGCGTACCGACGCGCAGATCTCCGGCCTGGACGCGCTGGACATCGCCGGCCGGGACAAGGAGGTCTCCCGGGGCGCGCGCCTCTGGGCGGCCACCTGGCCCAAGTTGGCGGCGCTGGCCATCGCCGTCCTGGCCTGGCAGGTGGTGGTCTGGTCGGGTTGGAAGCCGCCGTACTCGCTGCCCGGCCCCCTGGAGGTCGGCCGTGAGCTGATCGCCCAGGCCCAGGGCCCACAGCTCTGGGAGGGCCTGGTCACCACGTTGCGCCGGGCCGCCGTCGGGTACGTCTTCTCGGTCGCCGTCGGCCTGCTGCTGGGCCTCGCGGTGGCCCGGTCCAAGGTGCTCCGGGCGGCCATCGGCTCGATGATCACGGCGTTGCAGACCATGCCGTCGATCGCCTGGTTCCCGCTTGCCATCCTGCTGTTCGAGCTGAGCGAGAAGGCGATCTTCTTCGTGGTGGTGCTCGGTGCCGCGCCGTCCATCGCCAACGGGGTGATCTCCGGTGTGGACTACGTGCCGCCGCTGCTGCTGCGCGCCGGCCGCAACCTGGGTGCGCGTGGGCTCAACCTCTACCGGTACGTCATCGCACCGGCCGCCCTGCCGGCGATCGTCGCCGGCCTGAAGCAGGGCTGGGCGTTCTCCTGGCGCAGCCTGATGGCCGGTGAGCTGATCGTGGTCGGCATCTCGCAGACCTCGCTCGGCGCCCAACTGACCTACTCTCGCGAGCTGTCCGACGCACCCTGGCTGCTCTCCACCATGATCGTCATCCTGGTGCTCGGTCTCGGCGTGGACGCCGCGTTCGGCGCCGCGGACAAGGCGATCCGGCGCCGCTGGGGCGTGCTCGACCAGGCGGGCAACTGACCGGTGTACGTCTCCGCGCGCAGCGACTACGCGCTCCGGGCGATGCTCGCCGTCGCCGCCGGTGGCGGCGGCGAGTTGGTCAAGGCGGCCAGCCTCGCCGAGGTGCAGGACATCCCGCTCAGCTTCCTCCAGGGCATCCTGCTCGACCTGCGCCGAGCGGGTCTGCTGCACAGTCATCGTGGCGCTGACGGCGGTTACGAGCTGACCCGCCCGGCCGACGAGATCACCGTCGGGGATGTGTTGCGCGCGGTCGGCGGTTCGCTCACCACGGTGCGCGGCCTGCCGGCCGAGCGCGCCGGCTACCACGGAGTGGCCGCGGGGTTGACCGACGTCTGGCTGGCGGTGCACGGGGCGATCGCCACGGTGGTCGACAGCACCACCCTGGCCAACCTGCTCACCCGTCACTCGACGGATCACGCCCGCACCACCTGAGCGGCGGAGGCGATGTGGTCGGGTCGGCGCCCCGCCGACCCGACCACATCTCGTACCGATCCTGACCGGGCCTGCCCCCACCGGCACCGGTCGGCCGGCCCACCGCTCAGCCCACGTGCGCGACCACCGGGACGGAGCCCGAGTCGTCAGGGCCGTGCAGCTCCACCAGGCCGGCGGGAGCGTTGCCCGCCAGCGTGGCATGCCAGGGTGCGAAGGCCGCAACCATGGCGAGCAACAGACCGACGAGCGCGACCGCGACCACCAGGATCAGCTCGCGCAGTGCGCCCGAGCCGGCTTCGCCCGCCATGGCCACCCCTCCCGTGTCGGGCCCCCCGCCCGACGTCCCCCGCTGGCCAGCTTCGACGACGGACAGCCGGTGCACAATCGGCCAGCCGACCCAGCCGAGGCTGATTACCGACTGAGCGGTTCGGTCGGCCAATCGACCGAGTGGTCTGGCCAACCAGGAGGAGTGGACACCCCGCTCGCCCCCCTTTGCTCTGCACCTGCGGATGCGACGGCTACGGCCCGTGACCGGCGCCTATTCGGGTGCAGAGCAAAGGCGGTCAGGAGGGGTTGGTGGGCCGCACCCGGTCCGACCCCGCGTGCGCCTGCCGCCACGCCACTCGCCGCAGACAGACCGACCCGCCACGCCGAAGCGGGACGGGTCGGTCTGTCGAAGCGCAGAAGAGATCAGAAGAGATCAGACGGTCCGCGGGCGGCGCGGGCGGCGCGACCGACCCGACGCGCGGTGGGCCGGGCGGGCGGCCCCGTCGGCGACCGCTGCGCCACCGGTGCGGACCCGACCTGCGGGCGCCGGCGGAGCGACGATGGTCACCGGCACACCGGACGGCTCACGGGCACCGGTGACCCGGGCCAACGACCCGTCACCGGGGCGCACCTGCACCGACTCGGGCCGGATACCGGCAACCGCCATCAGCCGCGACACGTCCCGGCGCTGCTCGGGCAGGACCAGGGTGACCACGGAACCGGACTCGCCGGCCCGCGCGGTCCGGCCGCCCCGGTGCAGGTAGTCCTTCGCCTCGGTCGGCGGGTCCACGTTGACCACCATGTCCAGGCCGTCGACGTGGATGCCCCGGGCCGCCACGTCGGTGGCCACCAGAGCGGTCACCTGGCCGTTGCGGAACTGCTCCAGGATGCGGGTGCGCTGCGGCTGGGACTTGCCACCGTGCAGCGCGGCCGCGCGTACACCCTTGGCGAGCAACTGCCGGGCGAGCCGGTCGGCGCGGTGCTTGGTGCCCATGAACAGGATGGTGCGGCCCTCGCGGGCGGCGATCCGGGTCAGCGCGTCGGGCTTGTCGACGGCGTCGACGTGCAGCACGTGGTGGGTCATCGCGGTGACCGTGGCGGTGCCCGGGTCGACCGAGTGGGTGACCGGGTTGCTCAGGAAGCGGCGGACCAGCCGGTCCACGCCGCCGTCCAGAGTGGCGGAGAAGAGCATCCGCTGCCCCTGCGGCGCGACCTGCTCCAGCAGCTTGGTGACCTGCGGCAGGAAGCCCATGTCGGCCATCTGGTCGGCCTCGTCCAGGACGGTGATCTCGACCTGGTCCAGCCGGGCGTCACCCCGGTTGATCAGGTCGTGCAGCCGGCCGGGGGTGGCGACGACCACCTCGGCGCCGGCCCGCAGCGCGTCCGCCTGCCGCTGCAACGACAACCCGCCGACGACTGTGGCGCAGCGCAGCCCGACAGCACGGGCGTACGGGGACAGTGCGGTGGTGACCTGCTGGGCCAGCTCACGGGTCGGCACCAGCACCAGGGCCAGCGGGCGACCCGGCCGGGCCTTACGGCCGGCGGTGCGGGACAGCAGCGGAAGCCCGAAGGCGAGCGTCTTGCCGGAACCGGTACGACCCCGGCCCAGGACGTCCCGGCCGGCGAGCGAGTCGGGCAGCGTCGCCGTCTGGATCGGGAACGGCTCGGTGATGCCCTGCGCGGTCAGCGCGGTGAGCAGCGCCGGCGCCAGACCGGTATGGGCGAAAGACGGAATAACTGTGGTCACGCAGGAGCCTTCCTCGACGCGGCACGTGTCGAGGGAGGGCGCCGAAGTCGGCGCTGTCACCGGCGGCACAGGGCAGCCAGGACTCACAAGCACGAACCGATTGGAGTACGGGCCGGCCCGCCGCCGGGCCGCCGCCCACGTGTGCAGGCGGCGGCGAGGCGGGCCGGTCCCGTCACCGTCACACCCGGAGGGTGCGACAGGTAATGCTGACCGATCCGAAGATCAGAGCGGGCGGATGTTCTCCGCCTGCGGGCCCTTCTGGCCCTGGGTCACCTCGAACTCGACCCGCTGGTTCTCGTCCAGGCTCCGGTAGCCGGAGGACTGGATCGCCGAGAAGTGGGCGAAGACGTCAGCGCCGCCGCCGTCCGGGGTGATGAAGCCGAAGCCCTTGTCAGCGTTGAACCACTTCACGGTGCCAATAGCCATGTGTTTCGTCTCCTTGACGGAACGTCGGACACGCACTTGTTGCGTGCCCGAAGAGGAGCGCTCCGCGCGGGGATGCGCGAATCGCCTGTCGCTTCTGGTCGCCCCGCCCGGAGAACTCCGGACACAACAAAGAGCGCCTGGGGCCACAATCCCGCCAGGCGCACACAGAGTCTCTGGTAACCAAAACTGCAACCCGGTCAACCTATCATGGTTTTCCCGCGAGCGGTCAATGTTGGACGGAATCTTCGGGCAACTGGGCGATCATGGCGGTGAGCCCCGTCACGTCCAGCAGGTCAGCGGGCCGAACCGTCACCCCGTGCCGGACGTAGTGGAACGCCGCGCCCACCAGGTCCACCGGCACGCCGGCCAGCTCCGCCCAGGCCAACCGGTACACCGCCAACTGCACGGCGGCCACCTCCGCCGCCGGCCCGGCGGGCTGCGCACCGGTCTTCCAGTCGACCACGTCGAACCGTCCTCCCGGGCGGGCGAACACCGCGTCCATCCGCCCCCGCACCACGACGCCGCCGATCACCGTGGCGAACGGCACCTCCACCTCCACCGGTGCCCGGTCGGCCCACTCGCTGGCCAGGAACCGCTCCTGAAGCTCGACCAGCGCCTCGTCGGGCGCGGCATCCGCGTCTGCCGCACCGGGCAGCTCGTCCAGATCCAGCAGGCGGTCAGCGCCGAAGCGCTGCTCCAGCCAGGCGTGGAAGGCGGTGCCTCGGCGGGCGTACGGGTTGGGCTCGGCCGGCACCGGGCGGCGCAGCGTACGGGCCAGCGCCGCCGGGTCGCGCCGCAACGCCACCAGCTGGGTAACGCTCAACTGCCCGGGCAGGGCCACCTCGACGGCACCGGAGAGTCGGGTCAGCTCGGCCCGCTCGGCCAGCAACAGATCCGCCTCGCGCTGCCAGCGCGCCACCTCCGGATCCCCCTCCGGCTCCACCGATCCCACCGGCCCGGCGACTGCCGATCCCACCGGCCCGACAGCCAGCGGCCCGACAGCCACCGCCGTCGGGCCGTCAGCCATCAGGCGGCGCACCAGCCCGGCCGCCTCGGCCAACTCCGGTCGGCGGCCACCCAGTGGGTCGGCCGGCCACTCCGCGCGGAGCACCACCTCGGCCGTGGGGTTCGTGGCGTCCGGGGTGGGCTCCGGCGCCCACGCGTCGATCAGGTGCCCCGGCCCACCGTCGAGGCAGGCGTCGTACACCTCACGCAGGAAGACCGACGGACCACGCGGCCGCTTCGTGCCCTCCCCCCACCAGTAGCCGGAGCACAGCAGCAGCCGGCGCGGCCGGGTGACCGCCACGTACGTCAGCCGGCGTTCCTCCCGCTCGTCGTGGGCCCGCCAGGCGTCGGTGAAGTCGGTCACCGCCCGGGCCACCGCCCGCTGGTCGGCCGCCTCGTCGAGTGCCAACTCGGGCAACCCGTCGGCGTCGCCCCGCAGCGGGAACGGCAGCACCCCCAACCCGCCCAACCAGTGATCGGAGTTGCGCACCGGCCCCGGCCACGACCCACGGCACAGGCCGGCCACCGCCACCACGTCCCACTCCAGACCCTTGGCGGCGTGTGCGGTGACCACCTGCACCGCGCCCTCCACCACCTCGACCTCGCCCGGTGCCAGACCGCGCTCCTCGTCCTCGGCGGCGGCCAGGTAGGACAGGAACCCGGACAGCGTCGCGCCCGGCGTCTCCCCACTGAAGCGGGCCGCCACGTCACCCAGGGCGTCCAGGTGCCCGCGGGCCAGGCCGGCGTCGCCGGCGCCGTCGCGGCCGGCCCGCACCGCGACCTCCACGTCCAGGCCGATGGTCCGCTCGATGTCCGCGATCAGGTCCGGCAGCGCCTGGTCCAGCCGGTACCGCAACAGCGCCAACTCCATGCCGTACGCGCGCAGCCGCGCGAAGCCCTCCGCCGAGTACGCCTGCGCCGGGCCGAGATCGGCAAGCGCCTCCACCAGGGTCGCCTCGTCCAGCAGGTCGGGGCTGATCTCCGCGGCCTCGTCGGCGGCCACCTGACGGCGGGCGTTGGCGATGGCTCGGGCCCGCCGGTGCAACGCCACCAGGTCACGCGGGCCGATCCGCCAGCGGGCGCCGGTGAGCAGCCGCAGCAGCGCCGCCCCGTCGGTCGGGTCGGCGAGCACCCGCAGCGTGCAGACCACGTCGCGTACCTCGGGGGTGTCCAACAGGCCGCCGAGCCCCACCACCTCGACCGGGAGGCCGCGCTCGCGCAGCGCGGACTCGATCGCCGGAATCTGACTGCGAACCCGGACCAACACGGCGGTGGTCGGACGCTGCGCCACCGGGATGTGCTCGGGGGCCGCGCCCGGCATCCGGGCCGCCCCACGCCAGGCGGCCAGCACGCTGTCGGCGATCCAGTCCGCCTCGTCTGCGTACGTGGGCAGCAGCGCGCAGTGCACCGTGCCGCCGGCCGCACCGCCGGGGCTGCGGTGCGGGATCGGGTCCCGGACGGTCAGCGCCGAGCGCAGCTCCGGCACCCGGGCGCCGGCCGCCCGCAACGGAGTCGACAGTGCGTTCGCCACCCGGAGGATCTCCGGACGGTTGCGCCAGCTCGTGGTGAGCCCCAGCGCCGGGGCCGGCTCACCGTCGGCGCGGGCGAACTCGGTGGGGAACCGGTCCAGGGTGCCGGCGCTGGCCCCCCGCCAGCCGTAGATCGACTGGCACGGGTCGCCCACCGCGGTCACCGGGTGCCCCCCGCCGAACAGGGCGTTGAGCAGCACCACCTGGGCGTGGCTGGTGTCCTGGTATTCGTCGAGCAGCACCGCCCGGAAGCGGCCCCGCTCGATCTCGCCGACCCCCGGGTGGTCACGGGCCACCCGGGCCGCCCGCGCGAGCTGGTCGGCGAAGTCCATCGCCTCGAAGTCCAGCTTGCGCCGGGCGTACGCGCGCACCAGCGGCAGCAGCCGCAGCCGGGTCTGTTGCAGGGTGAGGGCCTTGCGCACGTCGGCGTACACCCGGCCCGGCCGGGACTGCACCTCGGCGAAGAACCGGCCGGTCCAGGCCGCCAGCTGGTCCGGTGCGACCAGGTGCTCGTCCAGCTCACCGGCGAGCGCCAGCACCGCGTCGGTGATGGTGCTCGGCATCCGGTCCACCTCGGACATGTCGCCGTCGTAGTTGCGCACCAGCAGGTCGACCAACTGCCAGCGGGACGCCTCGGTGAGCAGCCGGGTCGACGGCTCGTAGCCGGACCGCAGCCCGTGCTCGGTGACGATCCGCCCCGCGTAGGAGTGGTACGTGGAGACTGTGGGCTCACCGGCGAGCGGATCGTCCAGTGGATCCCGGCCCTGCCGGCCGAGTCGGCGGATCAGCTGGTCGAGCCGGGTACGGACCCGGTGGGCCAACTCGCCGGCCGCCTTACGGGTGAAGGTCAGCCCGAGGATCTGCTCCGGGCGCACGTACGAGTTGGCCACCAGCCAGACCACCCGCGCGGCCATCGTCTCGGTCTTGCCCGACCCGGCTCCCGCGACCACCAGCAGCGGCTCCACCGGGGCGGCGATGATCGCGGCCTGCTCCCGGGTGGGCGCCGGCAACCGCAGCAGCTTGGCCAACTCCACGGGCGTGTACCGGGGGCCGGAGTCCGCCAGCCGGGGCGCCGGCGTCGGGCCCGCGCCGAACAGGGTGGGCTGGCTCACGGTGCCTTCTCACTCCTCGCCCTCACGGGTGCGCCGGACGGTCGGCGGCTCGACGACCTGACGCCCCTGCCCGGAGACCGGGCAGCTGGTGCGGACCGGGCAGACCCGGCACTTCGAGTTGGCCACCGCGGCGAACGTGGCGGCTGCCATCGTATCGGCGGTGCGCCGGACCAGCGCGGTCGCCCAGCCGGCCGCCGGGCCCTCACCTGCCGCCGGCTGGTTCTGCTCGCGGGCATCCTTCGCGGAGGTGCCGAGCTGCACCAGCGCCGCACCGCCGGACTCGTCGCCAAACTCGGCGAACGCCCCCGCCTCCACCGCCGCCTGGTACGCGCCGAGCTGCGGATGCTCGGCCAGCTCGCTGCCGGTGACGGCGGTGGACTTGCCGGTCTTCAGGTCGATCACCACGAGCCGGCCAGCCTCGTCGACCTCCAGCCGGTCGACCCGGCCGGTCAGGTCGACGGGCCGGTGCGGGTCGTCCAGGCGGACCGCGAACTCGTGCTCGATGGCGAGCAACCGACGCGGGTTGGTGGCCAGCCAGCGCAGCAGCTTGTCGACCATCGCCTCGGCGCGGTCCCGCTCCGGGCCGGCCATCCAGCGGGCGGCCAGCTCGATCGCGTCGAACCGGGCCGCCACGTAGTCGAGCAGGGCACCCCGGTCGGCGCTGGCGTCCTCGGCGAGCATCGCGGCGGCGTGCACCAGGTTGCCCACCCCCTGCGCCGTGCTGGTCGGGCCGCTGCCGCCGTGCCGTTCCAGCAACCACCGCAGGCTGCACCGCAGTGCGCTCTCCATGCCCGACGGGGTGACCCGCACCGGATCCCCGTCGTCGACGAGCGGCCGGTCGTCGGAGAGCGCGCGCAACCCCCACCAGTCGTCCGGGTGCGCACCGGGCACCCCGGCGGCGGCGAGCCGGGCCAACTCGGCCGCCGCCGCGCGCCGCCGGGCCGCCGGAGCGGCCGGGTCGGTGATGGCGGTACGCAGTTCGGCCACCAACGCCGGCAGGGTGAGCGCCCGAGGCGGACGCGTCACCGGCAGTGCCCCGGGACGATCCGGCTCCTCGTCATCACCGGTCCCGCCCGGTGGTGCGGTCGGTGCGACCGGCCCGGCACCCGGCGGGGTGGGCGGTGCGACCGGCCCGGCACCCGGCGGGGTGGGCGGCCGGGTCGGGCCCAGCTCGTGCAGGAACCGGCTCGGCTGCTCCTCGTGGTCGTCACCGCCGACGGCGGCCGAGGCCACGGCGCTGACCAGCAGCCGATGCCGGGCCCGGCTGATCGCGACGTGGAAGAGCCGGCGCTCCTCGTCCAGCAACGCCGAGGTCTGCCCCACCACGTTCGCCCTGGTGGCACCGTCGACAGACCGACCGGCCAGCACGTCGACCAGCCGCTCGGAGCCAAGCAGACTGCCCCGCAGTCGCAGGTCCGGCCAGATGCCCTCCTGCACGCCGGCCACCGCGACCAGGTCCCATTCCAGGCCCTTCGCGGCGTGTGCGGTGAGCAGGCGTACCGCCGCGCCCCGGTCGGCGGTCGGTGCGATGGTGTCGGCAGGCAGATCCTGGGCGAGCACGTGGTCGAGGAAGACCTCGGTGCGGGCGCCGGGCAGCCGGTCGGTGAACCGGGCCGCCGCGTCGAAGAGCACGAGCACGGCATCGAGGTCGCGGTCGGCCGCCTCGGCCCGCCGCCGCCGGGCCAGGTCCCCCTCGCCGGCCGCCGGCCGCCCCTGGTTGATCGCACCCGCCCAGCGCTCGGCGAGCCCGCTGGCGTTCCACACGGCCCAGAGCACGTCCTCGGCGGTCGAGCCCGGCCTGCCGGCGGCCTCCCGGGCAATGGCCAGCAGACCGGCCACCGCCTGCGCCGGCTCGGCCCAGCGGCGCTCGATGTCGGCCAGTTCCTCCGGGTCGCGCAGGGCCTCGACGATCAGCTCACCCGACGGGCGTCGGTCACCGCCGGCCAGCGCGAGGGCGCGTAGGCCCTGCCGCAGCCGCCGCTCGGCCAGCGGGTCGGCCCCGCCGAGCGGCGAGTGCAGCAGCGCGACCGCCGCCTCCTCGTCCAGCTTTTCCGGCTCCAGTGCGCAGCGCAGCAGGAGCAGCAGCGGCGCGACCGCCGGTTGCAGGTGCAGGGGCAGGTCCTCGCCGTGCACCACGGTGGGGACGCCGGCAGCGTGCAGCGCCCGTCGCAGGGTGGGCAGTTGCAGGGCGGTGGACCGCACCAGCACCGCCATCCGCGACCAGGGCACACCGTCGAGCAGGTGGGCCGAGCGCAGCGCGTGGGCCAACCAGGCGGCCTCACTTGTCGCCGAGCGGAACGTGTGCACCTCGACCGTCCCGGGCGGCGCGTCCGGCAGGGGGTGCAGCCGACGGTGCGCGGCCGGGCCACGTAGTCGGCGGCCCAGCCGGGCGATCGCCGCGAGCAGACCCGGCCCGGCCCGGTACGACGTGGTCAGCAGCACCTGCGCGGCCGGCGCGCCGGACGCGGTCCGGAAGCGGTGCGCGAACGTGGTCACCCCGGCCGGGTCGGCGCCGCGGAAGGCGTACGTGGAGGAGTCCGGGTCGGCGAACGCGACGAGCGACTTGCCTCCGCCCGCGATCACCGAGAGCAGCTCCAGTTGGGCGGGGTCGGTGTCGGCCAACTCGTCGATGTACACGTGGGCGAGCCGACGGCGCTCGGCGGCCAGCAACTCCTCGTCGTCGCGCAGCAGCCCGGTGGCCGCCCGGACCAGCTCCGCCGGGTCGTACGCGATGGACCCCCGGTTGCTGACGTCGCGCAGCGCGAGCACGGCGACGTACTCCCGAAGGAAGCGGGCGGCGGCCGGCCAGTCGGCGCGGCCGAGCCTCTCACCCAGCCGGGCCAGCTCGACCGGGCCCACGCCGCGCTCGGCGGCGCGCATGAGCAGGTCGCGCAGCTGGCCGGCGAAGGCGCGCGTCCGCAGAGCCGGGCGCAGGTCGGTCGGCCAACCGACCGGGTCGTCCTCGGGCTCCTCGCCCACCACGTCCAACAGCTCGCGGATGATCAGATCCTGCTCGGGGCCGGTCAGCAGGCGGGGCGAGGGCTCGCCTCGTTCGGCGGCGGCGCGGCGCAGCAGACCGAAGGCGTACGCCGGGAACGTGCGCACCAGCGGCTCGCGCAGCACCCGGTGGCCGTCCTGCGCGACCCGGGCCTCGATGCGCTGGCGCAGGGCGGCGGCCCCGCGACGGCCGAAGGTCAGCACCAGGATCCGTTCCGGGTCGACCCCCTCGGTCACCCGGGCGGCGACCGCCTCGACCAGGGTGCTGGTCTTGCCGGTGCCCGGCCCACCGAGCACGAGCATCGGCCCGTCGGTGTGCCCGACCACCTCGGCCTGCACCGCGTCGACCCGCCAACCGGTGCCGCCGACCGTCAGCTCGGACCCGGCCCCGCGATCGGGCCCGGCCGACGCGCCGACACCGCCCCCGGACGTGCCGCCGCTGGCGGGCACGGAAGCGCCGTCAGGCGTCGCCCCGTCCCCCCGCGCCGGCCCCCCGGGCCGCCGCACCAACCGGTACGCCTGCATCAGCTCATCCCATCAGACCCATACGACACCCACCCGATCCCCCACTCCACCCCATCCACCTTTGTCGATCATGAGGTTGGCGGCGCGACACGCCGACAGCGGCACCACCAACTCCATGATCAACGCAGGCGACCAGGGGGTGGGGTGGGTCAGGTCAGGTGGGACTCCAGGGCGTCCAGGGCTTCGGGGACTGTGGTGGTCACCTGTAGGAGGTCGCGGCCGGCGGTCTTGAGGAAGGTCTGGTCGGCCAGCCCGTCCAGCCAGTCCAGCAGGGGGCGGTAGAAGCCGTCGGTGTCGATCAGCACCATCGGCTTGGTGTGCAGGGCAAGGGTCGCGGTGGTCCAGACCTCGAACAGCTCGTCCAGGGTGCCCAGCCCGCCGGGCAGGGTGAGGAACGCGTCCGACTTGTCGATCATCAGGGTCTTGCGGCTGGCCATCGAGTCGGTCACCAGCAGTTCGTCCGAGGCCAGGTCGGCGACCTCCAGATCGACGAGCGACTGTGGGATCACCCCCAGGGTGCGCCCGCCAGCGGAGCGGGCGCCGTCCGCCAGCGCGCCCATCATGCCGACGCAGCCGCCGCCGCTGACCAGCGTGTGACCGCGTCGGGCCAGCTCCACGCCGGTCTCGGTGGCCAGGTCCAACCAGCGCTGGTCAAGCGTGCGGGAGGAGGCGCAGAAGACGCAGATCGCGGCCATCAGTTGTCCCGTGGCTGGTCGGCGGCCCGCGCGGCGGCGGCCTGCTGGTCCGCGCCGGTACGCGCGACGGCCTCGTCGCGGACCGCCTCCTGCTCGACGGAGAGCGCGGCCTCCGCCTCGACGATGTACCGGACCGCGGCGTCGATGTCGTCGGTGAGACAGATCAGGTCCAGGTCGACCGGCCCGATCTTGCCGTCGGCGGCCATCGTGTCGCGCATCCAGTCGAGCAGGCCCTGCCAGTAGGCGACCCCCATCAGCACCACCGGGAACCGGGTGACCTTGCCGGTCTGCACCAGGGTGAGCGCCTCGAACAGCTCGTCCATGGTGCCGAACCCACCGGGCAGCACGACGAACGCCTGCGCGTACTTGACGAACATCGTCTTGCGGGCGAAGAAGTAGCGGAAGTCGATGGCCAGATCGACCCACTCGTTGAGGCCCTGCTCGAACGGAAGCTCGATGCCGAGCCCGACGGAGAGCCCACCGGCCTCACTGGCGCCGCGGTTGGCGGCCTCCATCACCCCCGGCCCACCCCCGGTGATCACCGCGTAGCCGGCCCGGGCGAGCGCGCCGCCCAGTTGCTCGGCCAGCCGGCACTCGGCGCTGTCCGGGCCGCTGCGTGCGGAGCCGAACACGCTGACCGCCGGCGGCAGGTCGGCGAGGGTGTCGAAACCCTCGACGAACTCGGAGAGGATGCGCAGCGCGCGCCAGGCGTCCTTGGTCTTCCAGTCGCCGCGCCCACGCGAATCCAGCAACCGCTGGTCGGCGGTGCTGCTCGGGATCGACCCTCGGCGCAGCGTGACCGCGCCCCGGTGTCGCTCCTGCCCTGGACCGCGACCGGCCTCCCGCCCGTTGCTCTGGCTCATGGGGCAACCGTAGTGGAGCGGCACCGCGCAGGTGTGCGGGGCGGGGACGCCGAGAAATAGTTCGGGATCATGGGCAACTATTCCGCTTCCCCGTACGTCTTACTATTCACATACCGGGTATGCCCGGCGCGCGCCTTCGGGGGAGGAGACAGCGTGATCAGTAACAGCGAGATGATCCGGATCCGTCGCCAGATGCAGCGACGGATCCGAGACGTGGTGGCTGAACGCCGCCGCAGCAGAGCGCAGGACCCGGCTCTCGTCTCCCCCGCAGCCTCCACCCCCTCGGGAGCTGATCAAGAGGTTTACGTCGCCGACAACGGGCCCGGCTGACGCAAACCTCTTGATCACCGGGGCGACATCGGCCGGCGGGACGCCGGCCGGGGTCGGGGTCAGGCCGGGGCCAGCCAGCGGTGCAGGGTTGCCGCGCCGTCGCGGATCTTGCTGATCTCGACGTGCTCGTCCCTGTGGTGGGCGAGGTTGGGGTCGCCCGGGCCGAAGTTCAGCGCGGGGATGCCCATGGCCGCGAACCGGGCCACGTCCGTCCAGCCCAGCTTGCCGATCGGCGCCGCGCCCACCGCCGCCAGGAACTCCTGCGCCGGAGCCGCCTGTAGCCCCGGGGCCGCACCGGCCATCGCGTCGGTCACCGCCAGGTCGAAGCCGGCGAACACCTCCCGCAGGTGCGCCTCCGCGGCCGCCGGGTCGCGATCCGGCGCGTACCGGTAGTTGACCTCGATCTCGCAGCGATCGGGGATCACGTTGCCGGCGACCCCACCGATGATCCGTACCGCGTTCATGCCCTCGCGGTAGTCGCAGCCCTCGATGGTGACCCGGCGCGCCTCGTACGTCTGGAGACGCCGCAGCACCTCGGTGGCGGCGTGGATGGCGTTCACGCCGTGCCAGGAGCGCGCCGCGTGTGCCCGCTCCCCCGTGGTCGTCACGATGGCCCGCATGGTGCCCTGACAGCCCGCCTCGACGATGCCGTACGTCGGCTCCAGCAGCACCGCGAAGTCCGCCTCCAGCCACTCCGGGTACGCCTGGCCCACCAGGTTGAGCCCGTTGTACCGCGACTCGATCTCCTCGGCCTCGTAGAAGAAGTACGTCACGTCGTAGCGCGGCTCGGGCAGCGTGACCGCCAGGTGCAGCGCGTACGCGGTGCCGGACTTCATGTCGGAGGTGCCGCAGCCGTACATCAGGTCGCCGCGCATGGTCGACGGGAAGTTGTTGTTCAGTGGCACCGTGTCGAGGTGCCCGGCCAACACGACGCGCTGCGACCGACCGAGGTCGGTACGCGCCATCACGGTGTTGCCGTGCCGGTGGGTGGTCAGGTGCGGTACGCCCCGCAGCACCTCCTCGACACAGTCGGCGATCACCTTCTCGTTCAGGGATACGGACTCTATGTCGACCAGAGCGCGGGTCAGCTGCACCGGATCTGCGAGGACCTCGGGGGTCAGCGGGTTCTCCATGCTTCGCACGGTACCTTCAGGTCTGTCCGCGCGAGGAGTGAGCTGAGGCCGGCCCGGCCGCGACCGAGAGGTGTAACAGTGACGTCCGCAGATTCCGCCTGGGGCATTGGCCTGGCCACGGTCACGGCAGATGAGCAGGTGCTCGACACCTGGTACCCGACCGGCAAGCTGGGCCTGGGTGAGCTGCCACTTGTCGCCGGGGAGGACAAGTCGGACGTGCTCGACCTGCCGCCGGCCGCGCTCGGCGAACGGGCACTGCCCGGTCTGCGTACCGTCCAGGTGGTCACCGTGATCGGCTCGCTCGACGACCCGATCAAGGACGCCCCAGACGCGTACCTCCGGTTGCACCTGCTCTCGCACCGCCTGGTGCGACCCAACCAGCTCAACCTCGACGGCATCTTCGGCAAGCTGGCCAACGTGGCCTGGACGTCCGCCGGGCCGTGCCCACCGGAGCGGGTGGACGAGCTGCGGGTGATCGAGCGTGCGGCCGGCCGCCACCTGGCGGTGTACGGGGTGGACAAGTTCCCCCGGATGACCGACTACGTGGTGCCCTCCGGGGTGCGGATCGCCGACGCGGACCGGGTCCGCCTGGGCGCCCACCTGGCCGCCGGCACCACGGTGATGCACGAGGGTTTCGTGAACTTCAACGCCGGCACCGTCGGCACCTCGATGGTCGAGGGGCGGATCGTGCAGGGTGTGCTGGTCGGCGACGGCTCCGACATCGGCGGCGGGGCCTCCATCATGGGCACCCTCTCCGGTGGCGGCACCGACCGGGTCAGCATCGGCGAGCGCAGCCTGGTCGGGGCGAACGCCGGCGTCGGGATCTCGCTCGGTGACGACTGTGTGGTCGAGGCAGGCTGCTACATCACCGCCGCGTCGAAGATCACTCTCCCGGACGGCCGGGTGGTCAAGGGCCGGGAGTTGTCCGGCGTCGACGGCCTGCTGTTCTGGCGCAACTCGGTGACCGGCGCGCTGGAGGCCCGGCCACGCACCGGCCGGGGCATCGAGCTGAACGCCGCCCTGCACGCCAACGACTGACGAACCCGCCGGGTCCGCGGCACTCGGCCGCGGACCCGGACGGGGTACGCCTCAGCTCAACCGGTACGCCTGGATGATCTTCTGCGTCACCGTGTTACCCGCGGTGTCCCGGGCGGTGGCCCGCAGCGACACGTGGCCGGTGCCGGCCGGATGCCGCAACTTCGCCGACCAGCCGTTGGCGGAGGTCCGGACCAGCTTCGCCTTGCCCCAGGTCTTCCCGCCGTCGTAGGAGACGTCGACAGCGATCTTCTCCACCCGGGCCGCCGGCGCGCCGGGCTGCCGCTGCACCCGCACCGGGACGACGAAGTCCCGACCGGCCGGCGCGCTGTTGTCGACCCGCAACGGCGGCGCGAAACGCACCACCGACAGGGGCAGCCGGGCCGGCGTGTCACCGGCGACGTGCCGCGACCGGAAGGCCCAGCTGGATTCGACCTCGGTGCTCAGGTCGGTGAAGCTTCGCTTCGACGACGTGACGAGCCGGTAGTTCGCCGCGCCCGGCGGCACGGCGAACTCCCCGTAGCCGCCGTACTCGCTCTCGCCGACCAGCTTGCCGTTGCGCCGGAGCGTGGTTGTCTCACTGTCGCTCAACGAGCCGCCCGGGTGCCCGGCCGCGTCGCTGAACAGCGGCACGTCTACCACGATGGTGTCACCCACCCGGGTGACGCTCTGGTGCGGCCACCTCGGGTTCGGGAACGACGGTCCGTACGGCGCCTGGTTCCAGGTCTCCGTCACCGTCCGTCCGGCCCGGTACGCGGTGGGGGTGGAGAAGAGCGCGGCATTCGCGTCCAACCAGCCGTCCTCGTCCCGCGTTCCGAAGTAGAGCTCGGACTCCCACTTCACGTTCTTGGTGTTGTAGTACTCGACCCGCTGGCCGGGCACGGTGGTGCGCAGGCCCAGGGCGGCACCGCCGACGTTGTACTCCAGCACGGGGTACACGACCCGATCGGCCTCGGTGCCCGGGTCACCGCCGCGGAACTGATGCACGACGGTGGCCAGGTCCTGTCGGGCGTAGTCGCGGACGAACCCGGTGGGCATGCGGCCCGGGATCGCTTCGGCAAGCGCGTACAGGTACGGGCTGTCGGCCGTGTCCGGCTTGATCCACTGGCTGCTGACGGTGGCGACGAACCGGTCGGCGGAGACCGACTTGCCGATGTGACCGCTGGCCAGGTCGGCGAACGTGTCACCCCAGAGCCCGATGGTGTACCCGCTGCCGTCGTCGGCCGTGAAGTTGCCGCTGACGTCGATCAGCTCCGGGACCGCCGTCCGGTCCGGAATGGTGGTGCGTACCGCCTTGGCCTGGCGCGCGTCCACGACGATCCGGGTGTCCCGTTCCACGGTCAGCAGGGGCTGCGTCAACAGGGACATCCCGCGTGGCCCGTCCTCCGGGCCGGGCTCGTAGACGAGGCCGCTCAGGCCGTAGTGCCCCTTGGGCAGCCGCACGGTGGCCACCCCGTCCGAGCTGACGAGGTCCCACGAGCCGAAGGTGTCCATCCCGACCAGGATGGTCCAGTGGTCCGGGGTGCGGGCGCCGGCGCGGTTCAGGTGCTCCACGGTGAGCGTGTAGCTCTCCACCTCCCGGTGCACGGCCAGCGGGGTGACCGCGACCGCCGTACCGGAGCGGGCCACGATCCGCCCGGTCCAGTAGCCGTCGGCGTCCCCGACCCGGGTGTCCGCGGTGACGGTCGTGGCGGCGGTGCCGCCCGCCGGCACGGTGAGTTGGTTGGCGCCCAGGACGAACAGGCCGGCCGGCAGCGCACGACCCCCGGGGCCGGCGCCCTCGACGCTCAGGTCCACGGTGACCGGGGCCGGACCGTCGTTTCGCCAGGTCACCGTGCGGGTGATCGGGGCGTCGTCGGCGTGCGGCCAGAGCGCACGCCCGAACGAGACGCTCACCGGGTCGTTGGTGATCTGCTGGGTGATCGCGTGCGCGACGTCGACCCGCCCGGCGCCCTGCTGGTAGGCGGTCTGGTCCGGATGCGGCTTGGCGGCGGCCATCAGGGTGGCCTTGAGCCGGTCGGCCCGCCATCCCGGGTGCTGCTGGGCAAGCAGCGCGGCCGACCCGGCCACGTGCGGAGTTGCCATCGAGGTGCCGGAGATCGTGACGTAGCGGTCCCCCACCGGTTCGCCGATGACACCGTTGGCGGACCGCGCGGCGACGATGTCGACGCCGGGCGCGGTGATGTCCGGCTTCAGCGCGTCGTCGCCGACCCGGGGCCCCCGGCTGGAGAAGTCGGCCAGTTCGTCGTCGCGGTCCACCGCGCCCACGGCGAGCCCTGCGTCGGCGGAGGCCGGGGAGCCGACCGAACCGTCTGCGCCGTCGTTGCCGGCGGCGAGGACGAACAGCGTGCCGGTCTGCGCCGTCAGGGTCTGCACCGCCTCCTCCAGCGGGTCGACCTCCGGGGTGTCCCAGCCACCGAGGCTCATGTTGATCACGGCGGCCTTCTTCTCCACGGCAGCCCACTGCATGCCGGCGAGGATCGCCGAGTCGGGGCAGCCCCGGTCCTCACAGACCTTGCCGTCCAGCAGCGTCGCGTCGGGTGCGACGCCCCGGTACTTGCCGCCGGAGGCCGCGCCGGTGCCCGCGATGGTCGAGGCCACGTGGGTGCCGTGACCAACCGTGTCCCGGGCGTCGGCGGCCTCGGTGAAGTTGCGTGCCTCGGCCACCCTGCCGGCCAGGTCCGGGTGGGTCGCGTCGACGCCGGTGTCCAGCACCGCGACGGACACTCCCTTGCCGGTGAACCCGGCCGCCCAGGCGGCGGGCGCGCCGATCTGCGGAACGCTGTGGTCGAGGGTCACCGTGCGGCGGCCGTCCAACCAGATCCGCTCGACGCCCCCCGCCGCGTCGAGGCGGGCTCCAGCGGGGCCGGTGGCGACAGTCGCCCAGACCGCGCCGAGGGCGGACTTGTCGGTGGCCAGGGCGGCGCCGTGAATCACCGGCAGGTCGCGGGTCACCCGCGTGCCGGGCAGAGCGGCCGGGGCACGCCGGGCGGTGCCGGTCGAGCCGTACGACACCAGCAGCGGCAGATTGTCGCGGCGGGCGTCGTCGTAACCGGCGGCGATCAGGCCGGTCACGTCGAACAGTCGCCGGTCGACCCGGCCGGCGTGGATCAGCGGCAGGGCGTCCTCCGGCAGCACGGTGAGGTGACCGCGCTCGCGACTGGTGAGGAAGCGCACATGCGCACGGTCGGGGCCGGGACGGACGGCGGCGGACCCGGACGCGGAGACGGTGACCCGGTCACCGGTGAGCAGGGTGACCGTCTTCGGGGTGGCGGTGCCGGTCGCGGTACGCGGGGCGGCGTCGGGGGAGGTGGTGGGTGGGCTGGCCATCGCGCTGGCCGGCGTGCCCAGTACGAGGGCTGCGACGGCGGTGACGGCGATGGTCATTCTGCTGCGTCGATGCAACGGATCCTCCTCGTTGGAGCGTCTGTAACTGTGAGACGTGCATAGACCGCCGTCAGTATTGCATACCCGGTATGCAAAAAAGGGGTCGAAAATATGACGGACCTGCCAACCCACGGCAGGGTCGACCGGCATCATCGACCGGGTGACCTCCATGAAGGACCGAATGCTCGCCGGTGAGCCCTACCTGGCCGACGACCCCGAGATCATCGCCGACCTGGACCGGGCCGCCCAGCTGATGGAACGCTTCAACACCAGCCCCGCGGCGGATCCGCGGGCGCGGCTGGGGGCGCTGCGTGAACTCCTCGGCGAGTTGGGCGACGACACCTGGATCCGCCCGCCGTTCTACTGCGACTACGGCTGGCAGATCCGGATCGGGCCCCGCAGCTTCGTCAACTACCACGCGGTCTTCCTCGACGTCGCCCCGATCACCATCGGTGCCGACGTCCAGATCGGACCGAACGTGCAACTACTCACCCCGACCCACCCCGTGGAGCCCGGGCCGCGCCGCGAAAAGTGGGAGGCCGCCAAACCGATCACCCTCGACGACAACGTCTGGCTCGGCGGCGGCGCCATCGTGCTGGCCGGGGTGTCGATCGGCGCCAACACCGTCGTCGGCGCGGGTGCGGTGGTGACCCGGGACCTGCCCGCAAACGTGGTCGCCGTCGGCAACCCCGCCCGGCCGGTCCGCGAACTGGACTGACCACGCCACGCCCGTCCGGGCAGTTGGCGGCCCAGCGGTCAGGCCGCCGAGCGGTCAGGCCGCCGGCGGCTCGGGCAGGCGGACCACCAGGTCGGCCCGGTCGGCGGTGGGGGTGATCAGGGCCGCGTTGGCCTCGTCACTGCCCAGCGCCCACTCGCGCGCCTGCTCCGGCGACCGCCCGAACGCCTCGTGCCGGGCGGTCAACCGACGCTGGCGCAGGTCGGCGTCCAGGTCGAGGAACCACACCTCGTGCAGCAGCGTGCGCACCTCCTGCCACGGGAAGTCCGGCAGGAGCAGGTAGTTGCCCTCGGTCACCACCAGCCGGGCCGACGGCGGCACCTCGATCGCCCCGGCCACCGGCTCCTCCCACTCCCGGCGGAACTCCGGCGCGTACACCGAGGTGGGCTCCAACCGACGCAACCGGCGCAGCAACGAGACGAACCCGTTGGCGTCGAAGGTGTCCACCGCGCCCTTGCGCTCCGCGCGGCCCAACCGGACCAGCTGCGCCTGCGCCAGGTGGAAGCCGTCCATCGGCACCAGTCTGGCGGTCGGCCCCACGGCGGCCACGACCTGCTCGGCCAGCGTGGACTTTCCAGCGCCCGGTGCGCCGGCGATGCCCAGCAGTTGTCGCGGGCCCGCCTCGGCCAGCGCCAGCGCGCGCTGCACCAACGCGTCGACGGACAGCACCAGAGGCGGTGGCATCAGTCGAGGACCGGCGTGCTGATCGTGAACCGCGCCTGCACGGCCGCCTGGACGGTCTGCGGCTGCGGGTCCAACTCAAGCTCTGGTGGGCCGCCACCCGCGCCGCTCCCGGCGAACGCCGCGCGGGCGAACATCGGCCGGTCGGCCGGCCCGGCGTCGGCCAGCTCAAGCAACGAGGTGACCTGGGCGCCGAGCGCCTCGGCGTACTCCCGGGCCCGCACCAGCGCGTCGCGGATGGCGGCGTGTCGGGCCTCGCGGTGGGCGGGGCTGTCCGGACGAAGCTCCCACCAGGGCCCGGCCACCTCGACCTGGTCCTGGTCGGCCAGCCGGAGCATCAGCTCGCCGAGGGCGGTGAAGTCGGTGACGGTGACGGTGGTGGTCACGCTGCCGTGCCAGGCGACGACCCGCTCGCCCGAGCGACGGGTCTCCGGTCGCACCCGCAGGTCGCCGGTCTCCCGCCGCGCCACCGCCGGCCCCGAGCCGTCCAGCAGCACCCGGATGGCGGCGGCGCGCTCGGCCAGCCTGGTCAGGGTGGTCTCCCGGTCCCGGTCCCGCGCGGTCGCGGTGACCGCGAACCGGGCCAGCTCGGGCGGCACCTCCCGGTACGCCTCGCCGCGCACCTGCACCACCGGACTGTCCGCCGCCATGCCCCTCAGCCTAGTCAGCCACAGGCCGCCGCGCCGCGTAGGAGACGGTCTCGACGCCGACGTGCAGGCCGCTCAGATGACCGCCGGCCACCCCCAACCCGCGCAACCAGGACACCTCGGCGGTGTGGTCACCGTCGAGGGGGAACCGCCTGTCGTCCGCGTCGAACCGGCGGCCACGCAGCGCCGCGCGGGAGGCACGCGCCTCGTCGTAGCGCGCGGTGAGCGCCGGTGCGTCGCCGGCGCGCAGCGCGGCGGCCAGGTCGTCCAGGAACGCGGTGACCTCGGTCAGCTCGCGCAGCACCCGGTCCCGGTTGCCGAGCAGCATGTTCGCGGTCCGATCGGCGGGGGTGCCGGCGACCCGGGTGCCGTCGGAGAAGCTGCCCGCGGCGAGCGCGAGGATCGCGTCGCGCAGCGGCGCCCGCTGTACGGCACCGGCCAACGCGCCGGCCAGCAGGTGCGGCACGTGGGAGGCGAGGGCGGCGGCCGAGTCGTGCTCCGCCGCGGACATCGGCACCACCCGGGCCTCGAAGACGTCCACCAGCAGCCCGGCCAGCCAGCGGAACGCGGTCGTGGCCGCCCCGGCGGCCGGGCACAGGACCCAGGCGGCGCCGGTGAGCAGGTCCGGCCCCGCGGCCGTCAGGCCCGCCCGGTCGGTGCCGGCCATCGGGTGGCCGGGCACGAACCGGTGCGTCAGCCCCTGGGTGGCGGCGAACTCCGCCACCTCCTCCTTGGTGCTGCCGACGTCGGTCAGCACACACCGCTCACCGGTCATCGCCGCCACCTCGACAAGCGTCGCCGGCAGGGTGGGCAACGGCCCGCAGAGGAAGACCACGTCCCGGTCGGCCACCGCCTCGACCAGCCGGTCCGGAGCGGGTACGCCGATCCGGCGGGCCTCCCGCCGGGTGGCCTCGTCCGGATCCCACCCGGTCACGTCGACGCCCGCGCCGTGCATCCGGAGCAGCACCGAGCCTCCGATCAGACCGGTGCCGACCACCGCCGCCCGCACCCGCGCGCCGGGCCTGTCCACCATCCGCACACCTCGACGTTCCTGCTGGGGGCCGACGCGGCCCGACCGGGTCCGGCCGAGGATATCGTCCGCGGCCGGCCCGCCCGCCGGTCAGTCCTCGACGTCCACCGCATCGTCGCGCCGCGACGAACGGGATCAGCCGCGCTGTCCTCTCCCCCGGCCGGGAACCGCAAGATCGTGAATCTGGCCGAGGCCGGTCCGGAAGGGGGTTGTCCGGTTCGGATCAGCGTCGTACGGTCCGCTCCGCCGCCCGCCACGTCGACGCGGGCTACAGCGGGAAGGAAACGAAATGTCCGCGACATACCGGGCGCTCGCCTCGGTGGTCATGTTGATCGGCTTCTACGTGGTCGCGCTCCTCCAGCTCGCCGCCGTCGTCGCGCTCGGCGTCTGGCTGTTCGACCACACCAACGGGATCGTCACCGGAAAGCTGCTGCTGCCCCTGGTCATCGCCCTGGGCGCGGTGGCCGTCGGGCTGTGGCGCGCGATCCGTACGAAGAACGAGCCGGCACCCGGCCTGATCCTCACCGAACGCGAGGCGCCGGGTCTCTGGGCCACCGTGCGCGAGCTGGCCACCGCGGTCGGCACCCGCGCCCCGGACGAGATCCGGCTGGTGCCCGAGGTGAACGCGGCGGTCGCCGAGCAGAGCCGACTGCTCGGCCTGGTCGGCGGACGGCGGACCCTGTACGTCGGGCTGCCCCTGCTCCAGGCGATGCGGACCGACCAGTTGCGCTCGGTCCTCGCGCACGAGCTGGGCCACTACTCCGGCAAGCACACCCGCCTCGGCGGGGTGGCGTACCGGGGTCGGCTGGCGATCGCGGAGACGCTGGAGCAGATCAGCCCGCGTAACCCGATCGGCTGGGTCTTCAAGGGCTACGCGAAGCTCTACCTGATCGTGGACAACGCCGCATCCCGGCGGCAGGAGCTGGAGGCCGACCGCTCCTCGGTGCTGCTGGCCGGGCACGACGCCGCGACCTCCGCGCTGCGTACCCTGCCCGCGCTCGACGCCGCCTGGGGCTTCTTCATGCGTCGGTACGTCGAGCCGGGCTGGTCCGCCGAGCTGGCGCCGGACGACCTCTTCGGCGGCTTCGGTCAACTGCTGCACGCCCGGCGGGACGAGATCGCCGAGATGCGGGAGAACGCCCCCGACCAGGATCCCTCGCCGTGGGACACCCACCCGCCGATCGGCGCCCGGGTCACCGCGATGGCGGCCCTGCCGGCCGGGGCCGTCGCACCGGACGAGCGGCCCGCCGCGCTGCTGCTCGCCGACATCGCCACCGCCGGACGGCAGTTGCAGGGGATCGTCGTCGACCACGGACGCCGCCAGGTGCTGCCCTGGGCGCAGTTCACCGCCGCGGCGGTCGCGGCCGCCGTGCAACAGAGGGCGGACGGCATCTACCGGGCCGCGGGGCGGTTCACCGGCGTTTCCCAGCCGGGCCTCACGACGGTGCTGGACCTGGTCCGCTCCGGCCGGTTGGGGGAGTTCGCCGAGCAGTTCTTCGACGACGCGACACGCGAGGAGGCCGCGGCCCAGTTCGCCGGGCCGATGGAGACGCTGCTCGACAACGCGGCCGTCCGCTCCGGTCAGGCGCGCTGGCAGCTCTCCTGGTCCGGCCCGGCGCAGCTCGTCGGGCCGCAGGGGCAACCGTGGGACCTCGCCGAGATCGCCAAGTTGGCCGTCGCGCCGCAGACCCTGGACGTGGCGTTGGCCCGCCTGGCCGAGCTGGGCATCGACCCCGCCGGCGCGACGGTGGTCGAGGACCGGGTCTCCGGGCGGGACGCCGGCCTGATCGGCGCACTGGCCAACATCAAGATCGACGGTACGGAGCACGACGTGCTCATCCTCGACCGGGGGCTGGTCCTGATCGTCAACCCCGGCAAGGCCAGCCAGGGCGAGAAACGGCTACGCGCGCTTGTCGGCTCGGTGTCGATGGCGGACCTGGTGGCCGGGCACACGTTCCTGCCCTACGAGGAGATCGTCTCCGTGGATGTCAGGCGGGAGGTGCCGCTGAAGGCCGAGGTGACCCTGCACGACGGCCGGGTGGTCGCCATGCAGGAGCTGATGGGCAGCGAACTGCTGGAGAAGCAGAGCCGCAACACCCTGCTACGGGTCTTCCGTCAGATCGCCGACTGACACCGTCCGGGCGGTCGGGCCGACGGCTCGACCGCCCGGAGCGCGATCAGACCTCGGCGAGGCGGGCCGCGACGCCGGCGATGTGCTCGTCGGACTCGGTAAGCGCCGCCCGCACGTGCTGCTGGCCGCCGGGGCCGTAGAAGACGCCGGCGGCGACCAGGATGCCGCGCCGCGCCAGCCAGTCGACTGTCTGCCAGCAGTCCTCACCTCGGGTCAGCCAGAGGTAGAGACCCGCCTCGGAGTGCTCGACGGTGAAACCGGCACCGGTGAACGCGGCGGCCAGCACCTCCCGCCGGGCGCGGTAACGCTCCCGCTGCTCCTCGGCGTGTCGCTCGTCCTCAAGTGCCGCCACCATGGCCGCCTGCACCGGCGTGGGCACGATCATCCCCGCGTGCTTGCGCACCTTCAGCAGCTCGGCGACGAGCGCCGGGTCACCGGCGACGAAGCCGGCCCGGTAGCCGGCGAGGTTGGACCGCTTGGACAGCGAGTGCAGGGCGAGCAGCCCGGCATAGCTGCCACCGCTGACCTGCGGGGACAGCACCGAAACCGGTTCGGCCGACCAACCGAGCGGCAGGTAGCACTCGTCGCTGGCGACCACCGCGCCGCGTTCCCGGGCCCAGTCGACCACCTTGCGCAGATGTGCCGCGGGCAGCACCCGGCCGGTCGGGTTGCCGGGCGAGTTGACCCAGACCAGGCGGACCCTCGGGGTCGGCCCCAGCGAGGTGAGCGAGTCGGTGCGCACGACAGTCGCGCCGGCCAACCGGGCGCCGTCCTCGTAGGTGGGGTACGCGATCGACGGCACCACCACCACGTCACCCGGGCCGATGCCGAGCAGGGTCGGCAGCCAGGCGACCAGCTCCTTCGAGCCAATGGTCGGCAGCACACCGAGACCGTCGACCCCGGCACCACAGGCCCGGGACACCCACGCCGCGATCGCGGCCCGCAACGCCGGTGTGCCGGCGGTCAGCGGGTAACCGGGAGCATCGGACGCGTCAGCCAACGCCCGCCGGATCACCTCGGGCACCGGGTCGACCGGCGTACCCATGGAGAGGTTGATCAGGCCCTCCGGATGCGCCGCGGCCAGCGTGGCCGCGGCGTCCAGGGTGTCCCAGGTGAACTCGGGCAGTCGCGACGAGACCGGCGCGGGCCGGTTCAGTGGCCCTCGCCGCGCGGCGGCTGCGCGGCGACGAAGGTGGCGTCCTTCTCCACCTTGCCGATCTTCGAGGCGCCACCGGGCGAGCCCAGTTCCTCGAAGAACTCGTAGTTGGCGCCGGTGTAGTCCTTCCACTGCTCCGGGACGTCGTCCTCGTAGAAGATCGCCTCCACCGGGCAGACAGGCTCACAGGCACCACAGTCGACGCACTCGTCGGGGTGGATGTAGAGCATCCGATTGCCCTCGTAAATGCAGTCGACCGGGCATTCCTCGATGCATGCCTTGTCGAGCACATCCACGCACGGCTCGGCGATGATGTAGGTCACCGGTCTTCTCCTCCGCAAGACACGCCGCGATCACCCGCGACAGTAAGAGCCTAGTATCTCGCCGGGGAGGGGGTCGATCGTGCTCCGACAGCAGGATGTGGGACACCGAATCGTAGTCCGCCGGATTGTGGGGATTCGCGAAGGCCGACCGCTCTTCTCCGATGCCCTCGGCGAACTGGTCGAGCTGAGCGAGACTCATCTCACCCTCGCCACGGCACAGGGCCAGCTACGCGTCCCGGTGGCACAGGTGCACCGCGCCAAGCGGGTGCCACCCACCCGGCGGCCCACCGCCGCGGCGGTCGTGGCCCTGGAACGGGCCGCCGACGAAGCCTGGCCGGCACCAACCCGCGACCAACTCGGTGACTGGCTGCTCCGCGCCGCCGACGGCTGGACCGGGCGGGCCAACTCGGCTCTGCCGATCGGCGACCCCGACCGGCCGCTGCCCGCCGCCGTGGACGCGGTCGAACGCTGGTACGCCGACCGGGGGCAGACCCCGATCATCAACACGCCGCTGCCACTCGCCGCCCCGGTCGGCGCCGAGTTGGACGCCCGCGGCTGGGCCGCCCGCCCGCCGGTCCTGGTCCAGACCACGCCGCTCCCCCTCCGACCGCCAGCGACCAGCTCACCGCCCGGCAACGCACCGGTCGCCCGCCGCACCCCCGCAACCGCCGGTCAGCACTCCGACCAGCCCGGCACCGCCGTTGCGGATGCCGATCGGTGGAGCAGTGCGGTCGTCGAGCTGGCCGCCGCGCCGAGCGCGGAGTGGCTGGCCGTCGCGGCCGGCCGCAAGGGCAGCCTGCCGGACGCCGCCCGGCACGTGCTCACCGCCGTGGGCCAGGTCCGCTTCGCCCACGTGTACGACGACAGCACGCTGGTGGCGGTCGGCCGGGGCACGGTGACCGGCCAGGGGCGTTGGCTGGGCCTCAGCCTGATCGAGGTGTCGCCGGTGGCCCGCCGTCAGGGACTGGCCAGCCGGGTGATCCACGAGCTGGCCGCCTGGGGCGTGTCGACCGGTGCGACGCATGCGTTCCTCCAGGTCGAGCAGCACAACACGGCGGCGGTCGCGCTCTACCGGCGGCTCGGCTTCACCACGCACCACACCTACCTGACCCGAGTCGCCCCGCACTGACCCCGACCGGCGCGCAGGGGCGAACCCACCCACGTGCGCGGGCCATGTACACGCGGGCCGACACACGCGGGCCGACACACGTGGCAAGGCCGGCACACGTGGCAAGGCCGGCACACGTGGCAAGGCCGGCACACGTGGCAAGGCCGGCACACGTGGCAAGGCCGGCACGCGCGGCGGGCCGAGCACACGTGGCAGGCCGAGCACACGTGGCAGGCCGAGCACACGTGGCAGGCCGAGCACCGTGATCGACTCGACATTCAGGAAGTTGCGGCATCTGCTTGCCCAGGACGGCCCGAGTTCATGAAAACCGAGTTGATCAACAGGAAGTCGGGGCATCCGCTCACCCGGGACAGCCCGACTTCATGAAAACCGAGTTGATCAAGCGGCAAGCCCGACAGCGCGGGCCCACACATGCCCAACCCACGCCAGCCCGCGCAGCCCACTCACGCCCAGCCGCGCACCCAGCCCAGCCGCGCACCCAGCCCAGCCGCGCGCCCAGCCCAGGAACGCGCCCAGCCCACGCCAGCCCGCGCAGCCCACTCACGCCCAGCCGCGCACCCAGCCCAGCCGCGCGCCCAGCCCAGGAACGCGCCCAGCCCACGCCAGCCCGCGCGCCCAGCCCAGCCCACGCCAAGCCGCGCACCCAGCCCACGCCCAGCCGCGCACCCAGCCCAGCCCACGCCCAGCCACGCACCCAGCTCAGCAACGCACCCAGCCCACGCCAGGCCACGCCCAGCCGCGCACCCAGCCCAGCCCACAAAGCAGCGCGCCCAACCACGCACGTCCCAATGGCCCAGCCATGCCCGCCTTACTCGTGAGCGGTGCGGCCGGTCGCGGCGTTCGGGCGGGTCAGCGGCGGACGACGCGGCGGGGTTTGGCGGCTTTGACTTCGGCGTACCGCTTGAGCTGCCGGGAGCGGTAGTCACGCCCCAGCGCGGTGAGCACCAGGTAGCCGATCAGCACGCCGGCACCGGAGGCGAGCAGGTACAGCCAGATCTGGGCGAAGAACGTCGGCGCGCCTCCGGCGAACGGGTTGTGACCGATCAGGAGGGGCCCGACCAGCACGGTCAGCACCATTGCCACGAGCACCACGAGGGCCATGTCAGTCGCCCAGTCCGCGAGTGGCCGGCGACGACCCCAGCGGAAGGCGACCACGGCCAGGGTCAGCCCGATCACCGCGAACATCGCCAGCGACACCCGGTCGGCGACGGTGTCGTCCTCCTCGAAGCCGAACCGGATGATCAGCCGGGCGACCACGTTGACCGCGAACAGTGCTGCCACGAGCACGCCGATGTCGCGCCACCGTCTGTCCATCGCCAGCCCTCCTGCCGTACGCCCCGTCGTGGGCTCACATCCCTGGCTGGAATATCTACCACCCTTACCTGGGTGGCGTCATCAGCCCGAGCGCGGTGGGTGGAGCGAGGATCTGCCGGAAGCCCATCACCGCGAAGGTCATCGCACCGGCCACGATCATGGCCAGGCCGACCCAGTTGTCACCGGCCAGCAACAGGTCACCCTCGTTTGTCCGGATGGCGGCCACCACCATCAGCGCAAACCACGGCACCGCCGGCAGCGCCACCGCCCACCTGCGGCCGACCGCCGCGTACGCGAACCAGCTCAGCACGATGTTGGCGCCGACGGCGAGGAGTGCGGAGACGCCGATCAACTGCCCACCGACGCGGAACGTGGCGAGCAGCAGCTCGAGGACCCCGGTCAGCACTCCGGCGACCACCACGACGATCGCGCCGGCCACCCGCAGGCCCAGGTCCAGCAGTCGCGGCGGCGGCCCCGCCGGGGGCGGGGCATCCTGGTCGTCCAGAACCGTCATCGACGCGGGCAGAGTCACCGAAGACCTGCCGCCGTGACCGAAGACCGGCCCGGGGCGTCCTCGACCGAAGACCGATCCGAACCAGCTGCGCCCGAACCAGCCCCAACCACAGACCGACCCGCACCAGACCCACCCGAACCAGCCCCAACCACAGACCGACCCGCACCAGACCCACCCGAACCAGCCCCAACCACAGACCGGGACGGCGCGGTCTCCTCGGGGAGCCCGGCGAAGAGGTCGTCCTCCCAGCCGTACGGCCCGGAGCCCGGACCCTTCTCGCCGACCGCGAGGGTGAAGAACTCCACGCCCATGAACTCGCCGCCGAAGTTGCCGGCGATCGAGTAGAGCCAGGAGGTGGCCGGGATCTGGGTGGCGTGCGCCCGCATCGCGGCCTCCTTGGCCGTGTGCTCGTCGGTGCCGTCGATCCGGGCGGCGATCTGGGCGTCCGGGGTGCCGAAGGGCAGGTCGGCGATGTCGGCGATGCCGCCGAACGGGTTGTCGGAGGACTCCGCGAAGTGCGCCATGCCGGCTTCCAGGACGCTGAGCGGCATGGCGGTCCAGTAGACCTTCCGCGGGGCGTAGCCCTCGGCGGCGGCCAGCTCGACAGCACGCATCGCCACCCGGTGGGCCTGGATGTGGTCGGGGTGGCCGTAGAAGCCGTTCGGGTCGTACGTGATCAGCACCTGCGGGCGTACCTCCCGCATGATCTCCACCAGGTGCCCGGCGGCCTCGTCGAGGTCGGCCTGCCAGAAGGCGCGGGGGTGGTTGTTGGTGTCGAGCCCCATCATCCCCGAGTCGCGGTAGCGGCCGGCCCCGCCCAGGAAGCGGTGGTCGCTGACGCCGAGCGCGGCGCAGGCGGCGGCCAGCTCGGCGATCCGGTACCCGCCGAGTTGGTCGGCCTCGGCGGCGGCGAGCTGGGCCAGCGCCGGGACGTGGATCTCGCCCTCCTCGCCGAGGGTGCAGGTCACCAGCGTGACGTGGGCTCCGTTGGCGGCGTAGTGGGCCATCGTCGAGCCGGTGCCGATCGACTCGTCGTCGGGGTGCGCGTGGACCAGCAAAAGGCGTCGGTCGGGCAGCGTCGTCACGACGGTCACTCTAACCGGCAGTCCGGGCCCGCCGACGCTGACGCGTCCGCCCAGGTCGGCCACATCACCCCCTGTACCGCTCTACGATCTGGTCTGTGGACTTTCCGGAGCTGGCCGCCCGCACCCGCCGGTTCAGCCACGGCGCGCCGCGCGCTGTCTCCGTGGCTGAGGACGGCTCTCGGGTGATCTTCCTACGCTCGGCCGGGCCGGAGGATCCGGCGGACGCGCTCTGGCTGCTGGACGTGGCCACCGCCGAGGAACGCCTGGTCGCCGACCCGGCGACCCTGCTCGGCGAGGGCGGAGACGTCCGGTCCCTTTCGCCGGGCGAACGCGCGCTGCGTGAGCGGCTGCGGCTCAGCGCCGCCGGCATCGGCTCGTACGCGCTGGACGCCGCCGGTCGGATCGCGGTGTTCGCGCTGGCCGGGCGGTTGTTCCGGGCGGATCTGGTGCACGGCGACGTGGTGGAGGTGGCCGCCGTCGGCCCGGTGCTGGACCCACGTCCGGACCCGACCGGGCAACGGTTGGCGTACGTGACCGACGCGGGCGAGGGCGTGCGCCGGGGCGAGCTGCGGGTGATCGAGGCGGATGGCGCCGACACCCTGCTCGCCGGCGAGGACGCCGGGGTGAGCTGGGGGTTGGCCGAGCACATCGCGGCGGAGGAGTTCGGCCGGTTCCGCGGCTACTGGTGGGCACCGGACGGGCGTTCGGTGCTCGCCGCCCGGGTCGACGAGTCCCGCCTGGACCGCTGGCACCTGCACGACCCGGCCGAGCCGGGCAGCCCGCCGACCGCCGTCGCGTACCCCCGGGCTGGTGGTCCGAACGCGGAGGTCAGCCTGCACCTGCTGGATCTCGATGACGGCTGGGTCGACGTGCACTGGGACCGGGAGACCTACCCGTACCTGACCTCGGTCAACTGGGTCGAGGGCAGCCCGTTGATCACCGTGCTGCGCCGCTCGCAGCAGCACGGGCTGGTGCTGGCGGTCGACCCCCGCACGGGTGAGACGCAGGTGCACGCGGAGCTGGCCGATCCGCGCTGGGTGGAGCCGATCACCGGCACCCCGGCGCACCTGCCGGACGGCCGGGTGCTGGTCGGCGGGGAGTTGGCCCACGACGGGTACGACGCACGGTGCCTGTTCGCCGACGGCACCCTGCTCACTCCGCCGTCGCTGTACGTGCGGCGGGTGGTGGGTCGGCTGTCGGCCGCTTCCGGCCCGGCCGACCTGCTGGTCGAGGCCAGCGATGGTGAGCCGAGCGAGCGGCACCTGTTCCGGATCCGCACCACCATCGGCGGTGGGGTGGACGCGCGCCGGATCACCACCGACTCGGGTTGGCACACCGCCGCCGTGGGCGGTGACGTGCTGGCCGTCGGGGTCGCGTCACTGGACCACGCCGGGGTGCGGTGGACGATCCGACGCGGCGACCAGGAGCTCACCGAGTTGCGGTCGCTGGCCGCCACCCCTCCGTACTCGCCGCTGCCGCTGCTGGAACGGGTGACCGACAGGCGGTTGCCGGCGGCGGTGCTCTACCCGGACAACCACGTGACGGGCCGACGGCTGCCGGTGCTGCTGGACATCTACGGCGGGCCGGGGCACCAGGAGGTCGTCGCGGCGCGGGCCGCGTGGTTGGAGCGGCAGTGGTGGGCCGATGCCGGGTTCGCGGTGGTCACCATCGACAACCGGGGTACGCCGGGAGTGGCCCCGTCGTTCGAGAAGGCGATCCACCGGCGGGTGGCCGACGTGGTCCTCACCGACCAGATCGACGCCCTGACCGCGCTCGCCGGGAAGCACCCCGACCTGGACATGGGGCGGGTGGGGGTGCGTGGTTGGTCGTTCGGGGGGTGGCTGGCCGGGTTGGCGGTGCTGCGTCACCCGGAGCTGTTCCGGTGCGGGATCGCGGGTGCGCCGGTGACCGACTGGGCGCTGTACGACACCGCGTACACCGAGCGTTATCTGGGGTTGCCGGAGGACGGCACGGACGTCTACGCGCACCACTCGCTCGTCGAGTTGGCCTCCGAGCCGCTCACCGGCCCGAACCAGACCCGCCCGTTGCTGCTGGTGCACGGCCTGGCCGACGACAATGTGGTGGCCGCGCACACGCTGCGACTCTCGGCGGCGCTGCTGAGCACCGGCCGCCCGCACGCCGTGCTGCCGCTGACCGGGGCCACCCATCTGGCCGCGAACGGCACCGCCGAGCGACTGCTTCCGCTGGAACTCGACTTCCTCCGCACCCATCTGCTGTAGGACCGGTCCTCGATAAGTGATTTCGGCACGTCGGGCGCCCTGCCACATGCGATGCTGACCGGAGCGGGGAATTCCCCAGGGTGGCACCGTTTTCGCTCTTTCCGAAAGGACTCCACAATGGTGGGAATTGCGCAGAAACCGTCGGTCGCCGCCGTTCAGGAAGGCGAGTTTCCGGTCACGCACTTTCGGACGACGACCGTGAACGGAATCGACATCTTCTATCGCGAGGCCGGGCCGGCCGACGGTCCCGTCCTCCTGCTGCTGCACGGATTTCCCACGGCATCCTCGCAGTTTCGTCACCTGATCCCGCTGCTCGCGGACCGGTACCGGGTGATCGCACCGGACTTCCCGGGTTTCGGCCACAGCGCCAGCCCGGACCGGTCGTCGTTCGACTACACGTTCGCCAACTTCGCCGACCTCATGCACGGGCTGCTCGGCCAACTCGGCGTGGATCGGTACGCGCTCTACTGCTTCGACTACGGCGCGCCGACCGGCTATCGGCTGGCCCTGAAGGGGCCCGAACGGGTCGCCGCGCTCATCGTGCAGAACGGCAACGCGTACGAAGAGGGCCTGAGCGCGTTCTGGGATCCGATCAAGGCATATTGGGCCGAGAAGACCGACGAGCGCCGTCAGGCCATCGCGTTCATCCTCAATTCCGACACGGTCAAGCAGCAGTACACGGCGGGGGTGAAGGACGTGACCCGGCTCGACCCCGACCGGTGGGCCCACGACGACGCCCAGCTCGCCCGCCCCGGCAACGCGGACATCCAACTGGATCTGTTCTACGACTACGGCAGCAACGTCACGTTGTACCCGGAGTTCCACGCCTTCTTCCGCGACCACCAGCCGCCGACGTTGATCATCTGGGGCCAGAACGACCCGGTCTTCCCGGCCGCTGGCGCCCACCCCTACCGCAAGGACCTGCCGTCGGCCGAGTTCCACCTGCTCGACACCGGTCACTTCCTGCTGGAAGACAAGCTCGACGTCGCCGCGCCGATGATCCACGATTTCCTGGACCGCTCCATCGGCCGATCCTGAGCGCAGGGGCGGTTGGCCCGCCGCCCCTGTCGTCGCCAAGCCCACGGGGGCCTTCATGCGGGCATTGATGGAATAAGGTGCTCCGTTCAGCGCAACTCGAGGATGATGCCGTCCTCGGACTCGCTGCCGCCTGGGCCGTGGTCGTGGACGATTTCTACGATCATGTCGAACAGCGTCTGCCCTTGCCCATGCCGCGCGTCGCTGAGCCCGGCCTCGACGCTCGCGCGGTTCGACGGGTGGCAGGTGCGGAGGATCTGCTCCAGCCATCGGACCGTGACGTCATGACCGAGCGCGACCCGGGACGAGTCAGAGTTGACCCACCTGAGCACCCATCCGGTCTCGGGAGTGCCGAAGCCGCCGCGGAGGATGTCGTTGAAGGTGTCGAGGTTGCCGTTCCAGGTGCCGTGACACAGCAGCTGCGAGAACTCGCGTACGAAGCCAGCGAAGTCGACGAACGAGGCTCCGTCGATGACGAGCACGGGAAGGGCATCGCTCTGGTTGGTCACGAGGGAAGTATGAACGCAGCCCACCGCATCCGGATCTGCCGCCGAGCCGGTGTCAGAGGCCGCAGCGAGCGTCGGTCCCGCACTGTGTCAGGCGACCCGATGAAGGGCTTGCGTCTCAAGCCGCTTGAGATCGCATAGTGGGCGTCGTGGACAGAGACGAGCTGTACCCCATCGGGGATGTCGCCCGGCGGACCGGCCTGAGCGTCAGCGCCGTCCGGTACTACGCGGACGCCGGTGTCGTCACGCCGGCCGCCAGCACCCCGGCCGGCCACCGCCTGTACGACGTGGCGGCCATCGCCCGGCTGGAACTGGTCCGGACGCTCCGGGAACTCGACGCCGGCCTGGACGA
Organism: Micromonospora sp. NPDC048935; assembly: GCF_043197875.1. Lineage (NCBI taxonomy): Bacteria > Bacillati > Actinomycetota > Actinomycetes > Micromonosporales > Micromonosporaceae > Micromonospora > Micromonospora sp. NPDC048935. Next base: position 433,913 of record NZ_JBICTZ010000003.1, read on the forward strand.
GATCCGGCGGGTGCTGGCCGGCGAGGCGACGCTGCGCGACCTGGCCGCCACCCACCTGGCCCTGCTGGCCCGGCAGGAGGCACGCCTGCGCAGCCGTCGCGCGGTGCTGTCGGCCATCCTGCGGCAGGACTCCACTGCCGAGCAGGTCACGCTGATGCACAAGCTGGTCGGCATGCCGGACGAGGAACGCGATCGACTGATCGACGAGTTCTGGGTCGAGGTCTCCACCGGCTGGGAGCCGCCGGAGCGGATGGTCGACTGGTGGCGGGCGGCCCGACCGCAGCTACCCGACCATCCCTCCGCCGCCCAACTGGAGGCGTGGATCGAGCTGGCCGAGCTGGTCCGGGACACCGAGGTCCGGCAGGCCGTACGCCGTGAGCTGCACGAGGCGTGCACCACCGGTGCCGGGCCGCTGATGACCTCGTCGCCGATGCTGGACGCCCTGGAAGCGGGCGCGGCGATCGGCCAACCGGTGCTGGACGCGGCGCGCGAACAGGTGCCGCCGGACTCACCCAGGGGGCGGGAGATCGCCGAGGCGTGGATGGGGTGGTTGACCGGCATCTTCGCGACACCGGACAGCCCCGGGATACCGGACACGCCCGAGTTCCGGATCCAGGCCGCCGATCAGATGCGCAGGGGCGCCGAGTGGGACCGCCTGCCGGCGGAGGGACCATTCGACAGGTACGTGGAGCTGGTCACCGCCGTCAACGACGCACCGCCGGAGCGGTTCCCGTACGAGTGGCTGGCCGCGGCACTGCGCGCGTCCGCCGTACCGGCCCCCTGACCGGCGGCATCCGCCCGCTCTCCCCTGCCTGGCACTGGTGCCGGATCCTCGCCACCTGCGTGGTCAGGACGGAGGGCCGCCGCGGTCGGCCGCACGTGCGCGCACCTCGCGCGTGGCGGTGAGTAGCGCATCAGCAGCGCGGTCGAAATAGTCGAACAGCACCGCCAACTCCTCTGGCCGGTACTGCTGGAACAGCTCGCCCAGCCGCTGCCGGGCCGGGCCGACGATGGTGTCCACGTCGAGCGTGGGCACGGGTTCCACAAGCACCCGTCGCCGGTCGGCCGGGTCGGCAGTTCGCCGCACGTGCCCCGCCCGTTCCAGCCTGTCGATCAGTCGGGTGGTCGCGCCGGTGGTGAGCCCGGTGCGCTCGGCCAGCTCGCCGGAGGCCAGCCGGCCGGCAAGATTCAGGACGCTGAGTGCCGCCCAGTCGGTGGTGTGCAGCCCCGCCGCGTCCGCAGCGGCCTGCGTGTGCGCGGTGACCGACGGCGTGCCAGGGACGACCTGGTCGGCGGCGGCCAGCACCACCATCCTGGCCCGCGCCGACGCCCGCAACACCTGGCCCAACTGCACCGCCGCGCAACCAGCAACACCAGGTAGCGGGGTGAGCCCGTTCCCTGCCGGCCGTCCGACGGGCCACCACTTCGGACGGTACACCGAACCAGGCCCATCGCAGGGTGGACGATTCACAACTTGCACGAGGAGTCAGCCCTGGGGCTGCCGACTCCCGCACCCGGGTCTCGTCGCGCCGACTTCCCCTCTCATTGGTTAGTGTTGTGGCAGCCCAGGATGAGGGAATGTGTTGATCAACGCAGCAGACGCAGCACTCGCCAAGATTGACCAATCCGTGCAACCCAGCGCAGCTGACTACCAGCGTTTTCAAGCCAAGGCCGATGAGGTAGCCGACGTGCTGGTGCGTAGTGGCGTATGCGCCGAGTACAGATTGGTCGGATCTGTCGCTCGCGCAACCGCTCTCGGCAGCCACTCAGATGTCGACCTACTGGCGATCCTGGGAACCGCTGAGCAGCCCCACCCTGAACCGCGTCAAGGGATTGCGGATCTGGCCGCCACCCTAACAGCAGCCGGCATCATGGTGGAACCGGATGACTTCGTAGCCTCAGCAAAATTCGCGCGCCCGCCGGCGGTTGACGTCATGCCCGCAATTCGCCATGTCGGACAGAACTGCTACCTCATTCCAGCGGGTCGAAACAATGAATGGCAAACCTTTTCTCCCACGAGACTGAAAACGCTAACGGAACGTTCGATTCGCAGGCTCGGCGCGCGCTTCGTAAGCGTAGTTCGCTTGTTGAAGCTATGGAATATTTCGCGTGAGGCGAGGCTGGAGTCTTCCGACCTTGAAGAGTTGGCCAGCCTCGCGCTCGAAGACCTTCACACCCTCCCGCCATACTCCCAGTGCCTGGCGCAAATTCTCTCCCTTTGTGCCAGCTGGGTCGGCGGCGATATGGATACAGAAAATCGGATGGGTCGACCTCCCCCCTCCAGGCTACGGAATGCCCACACACTCGCAATCATAAAAGAGTCAACCGCAATCGCGCTTGCAATGCAGCAGACCTCACGCAAAGATGTGGCCTCAGGCTTCGTGGAGGAGTTTTTCGGTGGAAAATTCGCCGGACGTGCCTACTGAGATCGCCGCTATCGCGCACGAACAACTAAAGGCTGCATCTCAAGCATATTCATGTGGCCGGCGGCTGCAGGTCACCGGGACAGTCGTTGCCCCCGCATCATGACCTCCGCTACCTGGGCGGGCCGGCAAGCTCAGCCCATTGCGTGCTGTCCACGAGGACGCCCCGATGGTGCCGAGGACGACAGCGCGGGCACGACACCGGCGGCATACTCACTGCGACATCAGAGTGACACGCCGCCATTGTGGCGGCAGGAACGCCGCGAGGAGCACCCTGCGCGCGGTCCACACCGGGATGAGCCAGGACGACTCCGCCCGCGCGCTCGTTGATGACCAGCACAGCGGGCACGACCTGGCCTCGCCCATTTCCAGCCTGGCCACGCCAACGCCCAAGCCCCTCGCGGTCCACGGCTCGTACGAGGGCGTCTGGCTCAGCCGTTACCAATTCCACTCCAGCGGCCGGGGAGAATCGTTCGCCGGGCAGCACTTCGTGGTCGTACTTCAGCACGGCGACCGACTGACCGTACGCAGCCTGCCCCCAGGATGCTTCCATGTCCAAGGCGACGCTCGACAAGTACAACAGGTCGCCCGAGTAGGACACGTCATCCATGGCCACCCAACCCCACCCCCACCAGGGTGCTACCCCGCCGGCCGCGCCTGCCGGAACGTCGTTGCACACAGGACAACGCAGCCGACGACACCACTTCGGGGCGGTCAGATCGGGGCTGAGGTCGGTAGGGTGCCGTCGTTGGGACGCCGGCCATTCCCCGACGGAATCCCCGGCATGCACCAGGTGACATCCACCGATTCGAAGGAAGCCCGGCATGAGCAGCCCACGCGAAACCTTCCTCCGGCTGGTGAACGGTGTCTGCGGCGGTCCGTACGAAGACCTGTCTGACCTGTACGCAGAAGAAACCCATGTCACCCATCCGTTCCACCCGCTCGACCCGCCTCCGCTGCTCAGCCGCAGTGAGCTGCACGAGCACTTCACCGCGCCGCCTCCGGTCGCCCGGACGCTGCACCGTAAGCCGGTCGACGTGACAGTTCATGAAACTGCCGACCCGGAGGTGATCGTCGCCGAGTTCGCCTATCAGGGGCGGGTCGACGAGACAGGCGAGGCGTTCAGGGTGCCGTGTGTCTTCGTGATGCGTATCCGCGACGGGCTGATCATCGAGTCCCGTGACTACATCGACCACATCTCCAGTGCGCGGGCCTGGGGTCAACTCGACAGTCTGCTGACCGCGCTTCGTCCGTCCGCAGGAAGCACCACCACTGAGGGCGCGGCCCAGCCCTGATTCGCGTCTGACGTCCTGCGCACGGCTCTGCCGTGATGCCCTGAGAAGCTCAGCCGTTGCGCATCATCAGCGGGCACTCGACCGCCTGGGCGTACCGCACCGGCACCTGCACCGACAAGGTCGCCTCCCGTCGATGCCTCACCCGCGGCGAGCGGAACATCGTGCGGGATGACGACTTCACCTGCGTCCTGTGCGACGGCCGCCTACCCGTGCGGTGGAACTTCCCGTCGTGCTGATCAGCACCACACTCATGTCGAAAGCCGAGCGCCGGTCAGCTCCAGTCCCGTCCAGCCTGGGCCCACACGTCCTGATCGACCGGTCGAGGGCCCTGCCGCAGCCACGTGGTGATGTGCCGGGCGTGATCCTCGGGTGTCCCGAGGGACGAGTCCACACGGAGGGCCTGGTCGGAGTACGGGAACGCCTGGGCCCGCTCCCGAACAGTGCCTTCGTCGAGATCCGTGGCCTGACACCGCTCCCGGAACCGGGTCGCCGCCTCGTCGGGGCTCACGAAGAACTCGACGATCCACAGCGGCGCGGAGGAGCCGGCCAACGCTTCCAGCAAGCTGGTGCGCTGGTCGCGCCGCGCGTAGGTGCACTCTAGGAACACGGTCTCTCCGCGTTCGACGAACATCCGGGCGAGGAGGTGCGCGCCGTCGTAGGCCCGCATGCGGTCGTCACGGTTCCTGTCGGATTCCGGGAACAGGAGGTCGAACAGCCTGTCGACCTCCAGGTGTCTCCGTCCCCGGCCGGAGGAAAGCCCGCCGGCCATCACCTTTCCGGCCGTGGTCTTGCCCGAGCACGGAGGGCCCGAGAGCACGACGACCCCGCTGCTGGTCATCTCTCCTCGCGATTCGTCATCAGCGGCGACCATCAGGCGGGTCACGAGACCGACGGCGGCCAGCGGTGTATCCGCCACTCGTCCCAGGTCGCGAATCCAGCCGGGGGCGCATCGATGGGTTCGCTGCCGTCAAGCTCGCCCGGCGTCGGGATGTCGATGCTGGCAGCCCACTCGGCGAGTTCCTCGTCGGACATGGGCCACGTCGTGTGTGGGGCTTCGGCCTGGCGTTGATCGAGTCGTCTGCGCTGCTCGGCCGAGGTGGTTGCGAAGTAGCGCATCTCCACCGTCGCGCCGAGGCCCGCTGCTGCCTGCCGTAGCGCGGAGCGCTCGTCTCGGCTCCAGAGGCCGAAGTCGATCACGACGTTGTTGCCGAGGTCGAGGGCGCGCAGCCCGATCTGGATGAGCCGGCCCTCGATCACGTCCTGAGCCGATGGCGGATTCTCGTGCCCGTAGAGAGCCTTCACCCATTCGTCCTTCGTGAGACGAAGGGCATTCTGCTCGACCTCGATCCGCCGAGCGGCGGTGGTCTTCCCCGTGCAGGGGAGCCCCACAGTCAGGAACAGCGTTGGCTGCTTCATCATCACCCGCCTCCACCCGAACGCCCCATCATTGCCGACCTGCGCTCATGCCGCCACGAGGCCGCAACCAGCTCCGTCGCCCGGAGATGCCCGTTCGGACCGGCACGGCCGTGGCCCCCACCCCTCAGTGCAGCGGGTACGCGGTCAGGCGGTCGGCGAGCTGCCGCGGGTGGCTGAGCGCCACCGCGTGGCCGCCGTCCATCTCGTCCGGGACGACGCCGAGTCGGTCGGCGGCCACCCGGCGCTGGAAGTCCGCCGGGAAGAACCGGTCCTCGCGTGCGATGAGCACCCTCGTCGGCACGTCCGGCCAGGTGCCCAGTGGCCACGGTTCGTTCCCTTCCGCGCTGACCTGCTCCCGGCTGTGTGCCGGTGCCTCCGCGACGATGTCGGCGGGCACGCCGTTGAAGAACTGCTGCTCCTCGCTGAGCCCCTCGGTGCCGCGGTAACCGGCGTTGGCCCACCAGTCACCGGGCCTCTCACCGGGCTTGGGGACCATCGGTGTGAGCAGGACGATCAGCCGCACCGGCAGCTTGTCGGCAATCAGCGGCGCGGTGAACCCACCGTACGAGTGCCCGACGACCACGAGGTCGCTCCGGTCGCCGATCGCGTCGACGACCGTCTGGCAGAACTCGGTGAACCCCGCCGAGCTGTCGTCGATCGGCAGCTCCGGGACCACCACGTCGTGGCCACGGCTGGTCAGCTCGGGGACAAGGAGGTGCCAGTCCCAGGCGCTGCCCCCGCCGCCGTGGATCAGAACGAAAGTCGCCATGCCCCGAAGCCTTACGCACGGGTACGACATCCACCGCTCACGGCTTCGCCGACAGGCGTGTGCGGGGCGGATTTCGCCGCCCCGCGAACGGATTGTCTGCTGTCGGTCACGGAACCGCCGGGATCGCCGGCTGCGGATCGACGCCGGCGAACGCGAGCCCGATGACGAACCCGGCGACCTCCTCCAGTTGGCGTGCCCGGTCCAGCCCGCCGAGTACGGCGGGAATGCCTCCGACGTCGCGGACGAGCGAGCCGACGATCTCCAGCGCTCCTGGGTCGTCCCCGCACATCGCGACAGTCGCCGGTGTCGGCGCGGGTGCCGTCCACCGCGTCGATGGGAAGAGATGGAACGCCTTGACCACGTGAGCGCCGGGGGCGAGTTCGGCGACGTGCTGCGCAATCGCGCGTCCGGATGCCGTCCGCAGCACACCGATGCCATGCTCGACCGCGTTCGTCGGATCAATGAGCGGCTTACCGGCGAGCGACCCGGCGGGTGCGCCGGCCGCCGTGAGGATGTCGGCGACGCCCTCCCAGTGGACGGAGAGCAGGACGGCGTCGGCGTCCGTGACGACGTCGGGTAGCCGTCGAGCACGTGCTCCGGATGCCTTCGCCGCGATCTCCGCGCGCTCCGGCGAGCGGCCGCCGATGCTGATGTCATGTCCGGCCCGGGTCCAGCCGGTGGCCAGCGCCGTGGCGAGGGTTCCGGTGCCGAGAATTCCGATTCGCATGACGTCAGACTCTAGGAAATCCAATGCGAACCGCTCGGGTCGTTACGCACCACCAGGTGCGTATCGGCCGTGCCACGATGACCGAATGTCTCGTGACACGGACGACGACTGCTTGAATTACGTGGCGGACTGCCGGCTGCGAATGGGGACCGACCTGTTCACGCACGTGTGGGATCCGGTGATCCTGGCCGCTCTCGTCGCCGGCCCGCAACGTCGCCGCGCTCTCCGGGTGAGGATCGGCGGCATCAGCGACAAGGCTCTCACCGAGGCACTCCACCGGCTCGTCACCAGCGGCCTGATCGAGCGAAGGTCGTATGCCGAGTCGCCACCCAGGGTCGACTACTCGTTGACACCTCTCGGTCGGACCTTCGCCGACGGCCCGATGCGCGCACTCGCCGAGTGGATCATCCGCTACGGCGACGAGCTCTTCGAGGCGCAGGAACAGATGCGCCAGGCGTAACCAGGCCAGCTCGCCATGCCCAGGCCGCGATGCCCACCCGGTTGTGGAACCCCAGTTTCGCCTGGATGTTCGCGATGTGGGTCTTGGCGGTGCCGGCGGTGCCGCCACCCGCGGCGACCTGCTGGCGCGGCACCTGCCGACACTGCCGACCGGACCGTGGAGTTGCCGGAGACAAGGGAAGGGTCGCTTCCCGACATGAATGTCGGGAAGCGACCCTTGCCTTCCGGCGATCGAGCTACGCCCTGACGTACGCGATCGGGATGTACTACGGGACGCTGGGCACGGACAGCGCTCAGTGCTTGGGGCTGGGGCCGAAGCGGTTCGCTCCGGGGGTGCCCTCCAGAACAAAGAACACGATCAGGACGATGGCGCCTACGACCGGCACCAAGGCGATCAGCAGCCACCACCCCGTCCGGTCAGTGTCGTGCAGGCGGCGCACCGCGACCGCCAGCGACGGCAGCAGCAGCACCAGGGAGGCGATAAGACCGATGACACCGGTCGACGAGCCCTCGAAGGTCAATCCCAGCGAGCTGTCCAGGATGGCGGCGACAATGCTGACAAGAAGAGTGAACAGGGCGAACCACCAGTACTCAGACCGGCGAGCCCGACCCGAGACGCCGACGTACTGGCTAAGAACCGACTTGATTGCGGCACCGAAGGACATGGCTATCTCCCGTAATTTGAGGGGTTATCAAGGTCATCGCGAAGGCAGCCAAGCAGACCGATGTCGCGGGGTAAACGGCAATCTGGCTCGATCTTCTTTCGCTCGCATCTGCCGCTGTCCGCGGCTTGTCCGGGCCGGAAGACGCCTGTCGTGTCGACGTGCGTTTTGGCCATTGCCCGGCTACAGAAAAGCCGGACCTTTTCCGTGCCATCCGGGGTGGACCGTCATGCTCACAGCACCCCGAGGCCGATGGCGAGTTGGGTGATCGTGGCTGGGGCGTCCGGGTTCCGGGCGACCTGGGCGACCACATCCCGTGCGGCTGGCCGGTGACGGATCTCGGCGGGCGCGATGCTGTCGGCCCGCAACAGGACCCGGCCCGCGTTGGTCGGGTCGTCCGCCAGTTGGTAGGCACGCGCCGCGTCGATCAGATGCGCGGCCCGGTGCTCGATCGGCAGCCACCGCCACCCGTCCCGACCGATCGCCGCCTCGTGCCGGGCAACCGCCTGCGGCCCGTCGCCCAACTCCACGGCGGCAGCGACCCGCGCCAGCTCAACGGCCGTCGGCCCGAACGCCGTCCAGCAATGATCGTGGCCGTCGCCCACCCGCGTGGCCAGCACGGCGGCCTCGTCCAGCAGGTCGCCGGCCGCCCGATCGTCACCAGCCCTGGCCGCGATCAGGGCGGCCTGCACCAACAGCGACCCACGCAGCGACGATCCCTCCGGCGTGCCAGGGACGACCTGGTCGGCGGCGGCCAGCACCACCATCCTGGCCCGCGCCGACGCCCGCAACACCTGGCCCAACTGCACCGCCGCGCAACCCAGCAACACCCGATCGCCAGCGGCGGCCGACACCGCCCGGTCAGCGGCCAACCACGCGAGGCTCCCCTCCCCCAGCTTGACCAGCAACGCCGCCGTCACCCGATACATCTCCACCACCGCCGCCCGCCCGACCTCCGAGCCCTGCACGTGGGCGCGGTGCGCCTCGGTCACCACCGCAGGCAACAGCTCGACCAGACGCGGATACCGGGCATGCTGATAGGTCATCCACACCTGCCGCACCTCCCCCGCCAACCAATCGACGGACATCACCTCCCGGCCCGCCGGGCGACCAAAAGCCATCGGGTACGCCGACAGCGCCGCCCGCATCCGCGCCACGCCCTCACGATGCTCAGCCTCCCCAGGGGGCTGCACATCACGGCCGAGCAACACCGCGACGTCGACCCGCAACACCGCCGCGATATCCCGAATGGTCGACACCCGCTCCAGGGACCGGACCCCACGCTCGATCTTGTCCACCCAGCTCTTCGACTTCCCCAACCGATCCGCGAACGACTGCTGCGACAACCTCCGCCGCACCCGCAGGTACGCCACCCGACGACCGATCGGCACCGGATCACGACTCACCACGCCACCGCCGATCCGGCACAGCCCGAGTCGTCTCGTCCACCGGTATCCGCTCCGCCTCAGCCTGCGCGAGCAACCGACGTTTGGCCTCTTCCCGCTCGTCAGCGTCGATCTGCTCGCCCCTGCTGGCCGGCTCGTCGTCGGAACTGGGCACCATCACCTCCGCTGCTGAGGCGCACCGGCAAGCTCAGCCGTCGCGTAATGCCCACCATGACGCCGAGCCGTCGTCAGGCGCGAGGGCACAATTCACGGCATATGGGGCACATAAGGGGCGACATTAGGGCGACACATCGCTATTGTGGCGAACATGAATGGCCCGAATACCGCCCTACGCGCGGTCCGCACCGGGATGCGTATGAGCCAGGACGACTTCGCCCGCGCGCTTCAAGCCGCCGGCCATCGCGTCGGCGAGCCCAACGACGCCAACAAGAGGCTCGTGCAGCGATGGGAGTCCGGTGCGATCGCCGCACCGCGGCCCGTCTATGCCCGCGCCCTGGAGGTCGTCACCGGCTTGCCGGTCTCCCTGCTCGGCTTCGCCGCGATACCCGATGGCCAGGTCGTCGATGACCAACACGGTGGCCACGACCTGACCTCGCCCGTGTCCAACCTGGCCACCCCGAGGCCCCGACCACTCGCGGTCCACGGGTCGTACGAGGGCGTCTGGCTCAGCCGCTACCAATTCCACTCCAGCGGGCGAGGAGAATCGTTCGCCGGGCAGCACTTCGTGGTCCTTCTCCAGCATGGCGACCGACTGACCGTACGCAGCCTGCCCGGCTCGGCGGCGTCGTCACTGTCGATGGATCTCACCGTGGACGGTGCCGTGGTCACCGGCACCTGGGTGGAGCAGACCGATCCTGCCGGCTACTACCGGGGAGCCCGCTACCACGGCGCAACACAGCTACTTGTCGAGCCCACCGGCCGGCGGATGGCTGGAAAATGGGTCGGGTTCGGCAAGGACATGGACGTCAACACCGGCCCATGGGAGCTGACCTTCCGGGACGCTTCCACGTCCAAGTCAACCCTGGACAAGTACAACACCTCGCCCGAGTAGGACAATTCACCAACACCTCCAGGGCGGCTGCGCCGATGTCCCTCTCGCACTACCAGCGATGAGCCAACTGAAGGTGGTGGGTACGCGGACTCGTGCGGGATGGGCCTAGCAGGAACAGAAGGGCCCCTTCCCGACGGCGTTGTCGGGAGGGAGCCCTTCTGGCTTGCGGTGCGACCTACGGCTTGACGTACGCGTTCACGAACGACGGGTAGCCGAAGACGCTGGAGATGAAGATCCCGCCGGCCTTGGACCCGTGCACGTTGTAGGCCACGTCGACGAAGAGCGGCACCACCGGCGCGTGCTCCTTCATGATCCGCTCGTCCAGCTTGGCCCACTCCGGGCCCTGGTCGGCGGCGGGCATGGCCTGGATGCGGTCCATCTCGGCGTTGATCGCCGGGTCGTTGAAGTACGACTGGTTGCTGTTGCCCTCGGCCTTGATGGTGCGGCCGTCGTAGAGCACCGGCAGGATCGACGCCCCGCTCGGCCAGTCCGCCGCCCAGTTACCGATGTACAGGTCCCAGGGGTTGTCCTTCTTCTTGATCTCGTCGAGCTTCGCGTCGTCGGAGATGTTCCGCAGGGTGATCTTGAAGCCGGCGCGCTCCAGGTTGGCCTTAAGCTGGGCACCCTGCTGCTGCTCGGTCGAGTTGTCGGCGACACCGAGGACCAGCTCCGGCGTCTTTCCGCCGAGCAGTTCCTTGGCCTTGTCGACGTTGCCGTTGGCGCCGGCCGGGTACGCCTCGTACGCCTTGTAGCCGATGGTGGCCGACGGCATCAGCGTGGTCAGCGGCGCGGCGACGGTCTGTCCACCCATCGCCTTGATGAAGCCCTCGCGGTCGATGGCGTAGTTGAGGGCCTGGCGGACCTTCAGGTCGGTGACCCGCTGGTTGTTGATGACGAGTTGGTTGGCGCTCGGCGTCGGCGAGAGAATCGTCCGGGACTTGAGCGCGGCGTCACCGGCCACCTTGGCGACGAGCGAGGCGGGCACGGTGTTGAAGGCGAGCGCGCTCTGGTCGGCGCCGTTGTCGGCGATCACCCGGTTGTTGGCGGCGTCCGCGGTCGGGCCGAAGCTCCAGACGAACTGGTCCGGGTACTGGTGCCGGACCGGGTCGGTCTTCGGGTCCCAGTTGGGGTTGCGGTCCAGGGTGATCTGCACGCCGACCTGGTTCTTGGCGACCTTGTACGGGCCGGACGAGAACGGCTGCTTGTCCAGGTCGACGCCGGTGTCCTTGTCGGCCGGCAGCGGCGCGGTGGTCGGCAGCGAGACGGCGAACGGCAGGTCGCAGCGGGGCTTGGCGAACTCGAAGCGCAGCGTCTTGGCGTCCGGCGTGCTCAGGCCGGGTGGCAGCGACGTCTTGTTCTTCTTGAAGTCCCACTTGGTGTCGAACTGCGGGGTGTCGGCCAGCCACTCCTGGATGTAGGTCGGGCCGCCGGACAGGTCCGGGTCGAAGGACCGGGCGATGCCGTACGCGATCTCCTTGGAGGTGATGGGACGGCCGTCCTCGAACTTCACCCCGTCCTTGATCGTGAATTCCCAGACCTTGCAGTCGTTGTTGACGTTCTTGCCCGGCGTCTCCGCCAGGTCGCCGACGAGGACCAGGCCGCCCTTGCCGTCGTCCTTCCAGGTGGTCAGGTAGCGCGCGAAGAGCGGGTTGGTCATCAGACCGGCGAACGAGTAGGTCCGCTGCGGGTCGAGGTGGGAGATCGGCGATTCCCGGATGATGGTGAAGGTGCCGCCCTTCGCCGCGCCGCTCACCTCGGCCGCCGGCCCCTGCGAGTCCTTGGGGTCGGTCGCGATGACCCCGGTCTGCTGCCGGTCGGTGTCCACGGTGGTGCCCTCGCCCGTGTTCTTCGAGCACGCACCCAATGCCACCACCAGAGCGATCGCGCCGCCCGCGGCAGCCACCACGCGTGGTCTCATGAAGTACCCCCTTCACCCATGTGCCGTGCGTTTCGTCGGGGCGAGAACCGCCGACGTCCCGAGGATCGTAAGGAAGAAAAACTACGAGTTGTGTAACAGTTGTCGATAAATTTCGCCACCGGCCACGCGCTTCACGTCGACCCGGTCAGCGCAACCGGACCCGAGGGTCGATGGCCGCGTAGAGCAGGTCGACGAGCACGTTCGCCAGCACCACGAAGACGGCCGCGATCAGCACGGTGGCCATGATGGTGGGCAGGTCACCCGCGCGCACCGCGTCCACCGCCGTACGCCCCAACCCCTGGATGCCGAACGTCGTCTCGGTGATCACCGTCCCGCCCAGCGCCCCGCCCACGTCCAGCCCGGCGATGGTCACCACCGGGGTGATCGCCGCGCGCAGCGCGTGCCGCCCGTACACCGTGGGTTTGGCCAGGCCCTTGGCCCGCGCGGTCCGGACGAAGTCCTCGGACAGGGTCTCCAGCATCTGCGCCCGCGACAGCCGGGCGTAGATGGCCGAGAAGAGGAAGGCCAACGCCACCCAGGCCAACACCAGCCCACTCGCCCACTTCGCCGGGTTGTCGAAGATCGAGGTGTAGCTGGGCACCGGCAGCAACCGCAGGTTGTAGACGAAGACCAGCAGCAGCACCGCGCCCACGAAGTAGAGCTGCAACGACGCTCCGGTCAGCGAGAAGCCGATGGCCGCCCGGTCGAGCCAGGTGCCGCGCCGCAACGCGGAGACCATGCCGAGGCCCACCCCGAGCAGCAACCAGAGGATGGCCGCCGGGATCACGATGCTCAGCGTCACCGGCAACACCCGGGCGATGGTGTCCGAGACCGCCTCGTTGCTGACGTACGACCAGCCCAGGCACGGCGCGTCACACCGGCCACCCTGGGCGCTGCCCAGGTCCCGGCCGGTGACGATGCCCTTCATGTAACCGGCGTACTGGCTGAACAGCGGATCGTTGAGACCCAGGTCGTCGCGGACCCGCTCCAGCCGCTCCGGGTTGCAGTTCTTCGAGCAGATGCTGCTGACCGGGTCGCGCGGCAGGGCGAAGAACATCAGGAAGGTCAGCACACTCACCGCGAAGAGGGTCAGCGTGGCCGAGAAGAGCCGCTTGATCAGGAACCGGAACATGAGCCCACCCCTACCGGGACGACTTCGGGTCGAGCGCGTCCCGCAACGCGTCGCCGAAGAGGTTGAAGGCGAACACCAGCGCGAAGATCATGATGCCCGGGAAGAACACGTAGGCCGGGTCGGTCTGGAGGAAGTCCAGACTGTCGTAGATCATCCGGCCGAAACTCGGGGTCTCGTCGCTGAGGCCGACACCGATGAACGACAGCGCCGCCTCACTGGTGATGAACTGCGGGACCGCCAGCGAGAACGAGACCAGGATCGGCGCCCAGATGTTCGGCAGCAGTTGCCGGAAGATGATGTGCCCCAGCCCGGCCCCGCTGGCCTTGGCCGCCTCCACGAACTCGCGCTCGCGCAGCGCGATCACCTGCCCGCGGACCAGCCGTGCCGTGCTGGTCCAGCCGAAGATGGCGAACACGGCGATCAGCACGCCCACCCCGAAGGCGGACGACACCTGCCCCCGCTCGCCGTAGAACCGCAGCGTGATGGTGGGGGTGAGGGCCAGCGCGATGATCAGGAACGGCATCGCCAGCGTGAGGTCGGTGATCCAGTTGATCACCGCGTCGAGCCAGCCGCCGAGGTAGCCCGCGAGCGCGCCGAGCACGATCCCGATCGTCGCGGTGATCAACGCGGCGGCGAACGCGATGAACAACGACGTCCGCAGCCCGTAGATCAACCGGATGAAGATGTCCCGTCCCAGCCCCGGCTCCAGCCCGAACCAGTGCTCCCCGGTGACCCCGCCGGCATAACCGAGAGGCATGCCGAAGCCGTCCAGCAGGTGCTGGAACTGCTCGCGCGGACCCACGCCGTAGACCATCTCGATCAGCGGAGCCGCCAACCCCACAAGCATGAAGAACACCAGGAGGACGCCGCTGACCGTGGCCGTCCGGTCCCGACGCAGCCGCAGCCAGGCGAGCTGACCGGGCGAACGCCCGACGACGCCCTTCGCCGCGGGCGTGGTCGCGTCCGGGTCGGACTTGATCTCGGCCAGCGCCACACCCTCCACCGGAGACAGGCTCACGACGGCACCTCCTCGACGTTCGCGGCGGCCCCGCGTCCCGCCGCCCCGGCAACGGCCACACCAGCGTCGGCGTCGGCCGGCTCGGGAAAGTGACACGCGGTGGCCTGCCGGCCGCCGTCGCGTGGCACCAGCGCGGGCTCCTCGGTGGCACAGATGTCCCGCGCCTTCCAGCAACGGGTGCGGAAGCGGCACCCCGATGGCGGGTCGAGCGGCGTGGGCACGTCGCCGCTGAGCCGGATCCGGCCCGCCGGGCCGAGCTGCGTGACGTCCGGGATCGCCGAGAGCAACGCCCGGGTGTACGGGTGCTGCGGGCGCTCGTAGATGTCGGCCCGGTCGCCGATCTCCACGATCCGACCCAGGTACATCACCGCGACCCGCTGGCAGAAGTGCCGGACCACGGCCAGGTCGTGCGCGATGAACACGAACGCCAGACCAAGCTCCCGTTGCAGGTCGCGCAGCAGGTTGACCACCTGCGCCTGGATCGAGACGTCAAGCGCGCTCACCGGCTCGTCCGCGACGATCAGCTTGGGCCGCAGGGCCAGCGCGCGGGCGATGCCGATGCGTTGACGTTGACCGCCGGAGAACTCGTGCGGGTACCGGTTGTAGTGCTCCGGGTTCAACCCGACCAGTTCCAGCAGTTCCTGCACCCGCGCCCTGGTGCCGCCCGGCGGCTTGATCCCGTTGACCTGGAGGGGCATCGCCACGATCCGGCCCACGGTGTGCCGAGGGTTCAGCGAGGCGTACGGATCCTGGAAGATGATCTGAAGGTCCTGGCGCAGCGGGCGCAACTCCCGCCGGCCCGCGTGGGTGATGTCCCGCCCGGCGAACTCGATGCTGCCGCTCGTCGGCTCCAACAGTCGCACCAGCATCCGACCGGTGGTGGTCTTGCCGCAGCCCGACTCCCCCACCAGCCCGAGCGTCTCCCCCGGGCGCACGTCGAAGTCGAGCCCGTCCACCGCCCGCACCAGGCCGGTGGCGCGCAGCCCCTGGCGTACCGGGAAGTGCTTGGTCAGGCCGCGGACCCGCAGCAGTGGTTCATCGGTCATCGGGCCACCCCCACGGATGCGACGTCCTCGGCGTAGCGCGCGGCGCGTTCCTCGGCGCTCAGGTGGCAGGCCACCAGGTGGCCGTCGGCCCCCGCCGGGCCCAACTCGGGGACCTCGGTGCGGGATCGACTGCCGACGCGGTCCGCGTAGCGGCAGCGTGGGTGGAACGCGCAGCCCGACGGCAGGTTGATCAGGCTGGGCGGGTTGCCGGGGATGGGCACCAGGTCCGCGTCCGCGTCGCCGTGCAGCGACGGCACGCTGGAGAGCAACCCCCAGGTGTACGGATGCTGCGGCGCTCGGAGCACCTGCTCGACGCTGCCCCGCTCGACGGCGCGCCCGCCGTACATGACAAGCACGTCGTCGGCGACCTGGCCGACCACGCCCAGATCGTGGGTGATCAGGATGATCGCGGAGTGGAACTCGGCCTGGAGGTCGGCGAGCAGGTCCAGGATCTGTGCCTGCACGGTGACGTCCAGCGCGGTGGTCGGCTCGTCGGCGATCAGCAGCGCCGGGTCGTTGACCAGGGACATCGCGATCATGACTCGTTGGCGCATGCCACCGGAGAACTCGTGCGGGTACTGGTCGAAGCGGCGCGCCGGCTGCGGGATGCCGACCCGGTCGAGCATGTCCACCGCCCGCTGGCGGGCCTCGCGCCGGTTGGCCTTCGGGTGGTGCACCCGGTACGCCTCGGCGATCTGCCGGCCCACCGTGTAGTACGGGTGCAGCGCCGACAGTGGATCCTGGAAGATCATCGCCATGTCCCGGCCGCGCAGCCGGCGTACCTCCTCGTCGGCGAGACCGACCACCTGCCGGCCGCCGACGGAGATCTCCCCGGTGATGGTGGTCCGTTTCGGGTCGTGCAGGCCGAGGATGGCCAGCGAGGTGACGCTCTTGCCGGAGCCGGACTCGCCGACGATGCCGAGGGTGCGGCCCCGTTCGACGGCGAACGACACCCCGTCGACCGCGCGCACCACGCCGTCCTCGGTGTCGAACCGGACCCGAAGATCATGCACCCGCAGGTAGGCGTCCTGGTCGGAGCGCTGTGCCGGCACGACGGGGCGGTCGTCCGGTTCGCCGGACGGCGAGGGTTCCGAGCTGTCCACGGCCACCTCCCTCAGTGACGAAGAGAACTTACAGCAAAGTCCCGAGGGTGAAAATAAGCTACAAAGCCGGCACGTGTCAGCGGGCCCGAGCGTAACGAGTCGGCATCGGCCCCGCACCCCCGTCACCTCGCCATCCACGGCTGTTCATGCCGCGCCCCGCGCCCCGCGTCAAGATCTACGCAACTTCCCCGTTGTTGCTGCCTCCGACACGCCGGAGGCAGCAACAACCCTGATATTGCGCGGATCTTGCCGATGACACCGTCCCCGAGAGACCGACGGCGGGGTTGGGGACGCACCGCCGCCAAGGTCACGCTGGAACCAGGTTGCAGTGGCCACGAAGCGCTGGGAAACCACTACATCTACGATCGAGCGCGATCTTGGTGACTCAACCTTGGCGATCACACAAGGTTTGACCGGGAATTTCATCTCGTGCACGAACGTCGGGTGCGACCTCAGCGATGCACAACGAGTTGTGCTGGCCGGGTGGATCCTGCCGACGTTCTTGACCACTCGCTGCCGTGGACCGAGGCGGACTACCTCGCTCTCGGTGAGACGGCCCAGCGGATCGAACTCCTAGACGGCGGACTGCTCATCGGACCATCGCCGTCCGTCCGACATCAGGCGATCGTCGGTGGCCTGGCAGCCGCGCTGGAACCAGGCTGCGCCGCGGCGAACCGCATCCTTCTCCCGGTCATCAACCTGTGGCTGAACGCCACGCGGATCCTCAACCCCGACGTCGTGGTGACGGCGGAGTTGGATCTCGCGGCGGACTGCGTGCCGGCGGGAGCGGTCCTGCTGGTTTGCGAGATCACCGCACCGCACACCGCCGTCATCGATCGGGTGTTGAAGCCGCACCTGTACGCCGAGGCCGGCATCGAGTGGTATCTGCTCGTTGAGCAGGAGCCCTTGACCGTGCACCTCCGTCAGCGACAGGGTTCCCACTACGTCGAGCGGTCGGTGGCCAGGGCGGGCGGGGTGTTGGAGCTGACGGGACCGGTCAAGGCCACCATTCGGCCGGAGGAGTTGCTGGCCTGACGGGTGTCGGTCGGCTGGCCTAGGGTCGGTCCATGACCGAGTTCGACGCGGCCACCGCCGCCGTCCAGGCCGCCCTCGACGCGGGAGCGCGGTACGCCGACGCGCGGGTGATGCACCGCCGCTACGAGTCGATGACCGCGCGCAACGGCGACGTGGAGGAGTTGACCCAGGACGAGAGCATCGGGCTCGGGGTCCGGGCGCTCGTCGGTGCGAGTTGGGGCTTCTACGCCGTACCCGATCTGTCGGACGCCGCCGCCCGCGATGCCGGCCGGCGCGCCACGCGGACCGCCGTGGCGAGCGCGCGCGTGCCGGGGCCGCCGGTCGACCTGGTGCCGGCCGAGGCGGTCACCGCGAGCTGGGCCTCCGGCTGCGAGATCGACCCGCTCGGGGTGCCCCTGTCCGACAAGGGCGACCTGCTTGTCGGCGCGACCCGCACGATGGCCGAACACGGCGCGGACCTGGCCGAGGGCCTGTACCAGATCTGGGACACCACGAAGTGGTTCGTCTCCAGCGAGGGTCACCGGATCGACCAGCGGATCCGCGAGTGCGGCGGGGGCATCTCGGCCACCTCGATCGGCGACGGCGAGACGCAGCGGCGGTCCTGGCCGAGCTACCGGGGGCAGTACGGCACCACCGGCTGGGAGTTGGTCGAGTCGCTCGACCTGGCCGCGCACGCCGCACAGATCGCCGAGGAGTCCCGGGCGCTGCTCACCGCGCCGCTCTGCCCGGCCGGCGAGACCGATCTGATCCTCGGCGGCGAGCAGTTGGCCCTCCAGATCCACGAGTCGGTCGGGCACGCCATCGAGCTGGACCGGATCCTCGGCTGGGAGGCGGCGTTCGCCGGCACGTCCTGGCTGGACCTGGCCCAGCTCGGCTCGCTGCGCTACGGCTCCGAGCTGATGAACATCACCATCGATCCGACCATCCCGGGCGCGCTCGGCAGTTTCGGGTTCGACGACGAGGGCTCGCCGGCGGTCAAGCGGGACGCGGTCCGCGACGGTCGCTGGGTGGGTGTGCTCGCCGGCCGGGACTCGGCCGCGATGGCCAGCCTGGACTACGGCGGCAGCGTACGGGCCGACGGGTGGGCCCGACTGCCGATGGTCCGGATGACGAACGTCGGCCTGGAACCCGGCCCGCACACCCTGGAAGAGATCATCGCGGCGACCGACGAGGGCGTCCTGATGGACCTCAACAGGTCCTGGTCGATCGACGACAAACGGCTCAACTTCCAGTTCGGGTGCGAGGTCGGCTGGGAGATCAAGAAGGGTCGGCGGGGGCGGATGCTGCGCAATCCCACGTACACCGGGATCGGCCCGCTCTTCTGGCGCTCGATGGACATGCTGTCCGGCGAGACGGTCTCCTGGGGCACGCCCAACTGCGGCAAGGGCCAGCCCGGCCAGATCGGCCACACCGGCCACCCGGCCGCGCCGGCCCGGTTCCGCAACGTCCGGGTGGGGGTGTCGGCGTGAGCGCGAGGAGTGAGCTGGAGCTGGCGGGGCAGGTCGTGGAGTTGGTGCGTCGCCTGGGCGGGTCGGCCGCGCAGGCCGAGGCGGTGGTGACGCGGGCGGATCTGGCGCTGACCCGGTTCGCCAACTCGGCCATCCACCAGAACGTCGCCGAGTCGACGGTCGGGGTCCGGTTGCGGGTGCACGTCGATGGTCGGACCGCCGCCGGCAGCGGCAGCGTGGTCACCGCCGACGGGTTGAGCGCCCTGGTGGAGCGCACCCTGGCGGCGGCCCGGCTCTGCCCGCCCGACCCGGGCTGGCCGGGGCTGACCCCGCCGACGCCGATGCCGGACGCACCGGAGGTCGACGAGGCCACCGCCCACGCGGAGCCGGATCAGCGGGCCGACCGGGTCGGCGCCTTCGTGGCCGCCGCCGGGGGTCTCAGCTCGGCCGGTTACTGCCGCACCGCGCACCGCTCGTCGGCGTTCGCCAACTCGGCCGGGCACACGGCGTACGGCCGCTCGGCGGAGGCGGCGATGGACGGCATCGCGCGTCGCGACGGCGTCGACGGGGTGGTCCGACGCCACGCGCACCGACTCTCCGACCTCGACGGCGCCGAGTTGGGCGCGCAGGCGGCGGCGAAGGCCCGGGCGGCGGCCGACCCGGTCGAGCTGCCACCGGGGCACTACGAGGTGGTGTTCGAGCCGGCCGCGGTGGCGGACCTGTTGCAGAACCTCTCCTGGTACGGCTTCAACGGCAAGCGGTACGCCGAGCGGCAGTCGTTCGCCGAGCCGGGTGTGGCCCAGTTCGACCGGGCGGTGACCCTGGTGGACGACCCGCTGGGCGCGTCGGGGCTGCCGTTCGACGCGGAGGGCACCGGTCGGCGGGCGCTGACCCTGGTCGAGGAGGGTGTCACCAGGGCGGTGGCGCACGACCGGCGAACCGCCGCCGCGGCGGGTGTGGAGTCGACCGGGCACGCGGTCGCCGGTGGGGCCACCTGGGGTCCGATGGCCCGTAACCTGCGCCTCTCCGGGGCGGCGGCCGGCCCGGCCAGTGCGACCGGCCGGAGCACCACCGGCGCGGCGGCCGGAGCGGTGGTCGACGCGGACACCGCCGCGCTCGTCACCGGTGTACGCCGAGGGTTGCTGGTCACCGATCTCTGGTACACGAGGGTGCTCGACCCGAAGAGCCTCGTCGTCACCGGGTTGACCCGCAACGGCGTGTGGCTCATTGAGGACGGCACGGTCGTGCGTGCGGTACGCGACCTGCGGTTCACCGAGTCGTACCCGCGGGCGCTCGGCCCCGGTGCCGTGCTCGGGCTGGGCGCGCGGGCGGTGCGCCAACCGGATCGGGTGGACGGTGCGTGGTGGGCCGCACCCTCGCTGCGACTGGCGTCCTGGCACTTCACCGGAGGCGCTTCCGGGTGACGTTCCCGACCGGCGCGGCACGGCTTTTCCGCAGGCCAGACACACGGGACACTCCCTTGCGCGGACGGCTCGGGGAGATCGGCGTAACGTGTGTCACTTAGCTGCGTCGGTCGATCCGGCGTGGTCGTTGGTGTGCGCATGACGTGGCAGCGGGTGCGGGTTGCCGGTCCGCGTGCCGACCGGAGAAAGATCAGCCCGCCCGTACGGGCCCGTCGAGGAGACGACTCGAATGACTTCAACGGCAACGAGGCCGCGGAAAGCGCGGGCGCGCGCCGCCATCGCGGCGAAGACGTTGCGTACCGACCGGTGGTGGTTCGCTCCGCTGATCACCGTGATCGGGCTCAGCGCCTGGGTCGCGTACGCGACGGTCCGGGTCTTCCAGCATGACAACTACTGGGTCGACGCCTACCACTACCTGACCCCGTTCTACTCCCCGTGCGTGACCGACAGGTGCGTCGAGGCGGCCTCGCACTTCGGTCGGTTCCTGCCCGGCTGGTGGGTCATTCCGGATGCCGCGCTGACCCTGCCGTTCCTGTTGTTGTTCCGGCTCACCTGCTACTACTACCGCAAGGCCTACTACCGGTCGTTCTGGCTGTCGCCGCCGGCCTGCGCCGTCCCGGACGGCCACAAGGAGTACGCCGGTGAGACCCGCTTCCCGCTGCTCGGTCAGAACCTGCACCGCTACTTCTTCTACGCCGCCGCGATCATCTCGCTGATCAACACCTGGGACGCGATCCTCGCCTTCCACTCGCCGAAGGGCTTCGGCTTCGGGCTGGGCAACATCATCCTTCTGGTCAACGTGGTGGCGCTCTGGGCGTACACGATCTCCTGCCACTCGTGCCGGCACATCATCGGTGGCCGGCTCAAGCACTTCTCCAAGCACCCGGTGCGGTACAGGGCCTGGACGTTCGTCTCGGCGCTGAACGTCCGGCACATGCAGCTCGCCTGGATCACCCTCGGCACCCTGGCGCTTGCCGACTTCTACATCATGGCGCTCGCGGCCGGCTGGTTCTCCGACCTGCGGTTCATCAACTAAAGGGCCCCTGACATGACCACTACCACTCGCATCGAGCGACACCACTACGACGTCGTCGTCATCGGGGCCGGCGGCGCCGGTCTGCGCGCGGCGATCGAGGCCCGGCTCGCCGGCAAGAAGACCGCGATCATCTCCAAGTCGCTCTTCGGCAAGGCGCACACGGTGATGGCCGAGGGCGGCGCGGCAGCCGCCATGGGCAACGTGAACAGCCGCGACAACTGGCAGGTGCACTTCCGCGACACCATGCGCGGCGGCAAGTTCCTGAACAACTTCCGGATGGCCGAGCTGCACGCGAAGGAGTCGCCGCAGCGGATCTGGGAGCTGGAGACGTACGGTGCGCTCTTCGACCGCACCAAGGACGGCAAGATCTCGCAGCGCAACTTCGGTGGCCACGAGTACCCGCGCCTGGCGCACGTGGGCGACCGGACCGGCCTGGAGCTGATCCGCACCCTCCAGCAGAAGATCGTGTCGCTCCAGCAGGAGGACCAGCGGGAGTTCGGCTCGTACGACGCCCGGATCAGGGTGTTCTCCGAGACCACCATCACCGAGCTGCTGCTCGACGGTGACCGGGTGGCCGGCGCGTTCGGCTACTACCGCGAGTCCGGTGAGTTCATCCTCTTCGAGGCGCCGGCCGTCGTGCTGGCCACCGGCGGTGTCGGACGCTCCTACAAGGTCACCTCGAACTCCTGGGAGTACACCGGGGACGGGCACGCGTTGGCGCTGCGCGCCGGGGCGACGCTGATCAACATGGAGTTCCTCCAGTTCCACCCGACCGGCATGGTCTGGCCGCCCTCGGTGAAGGGCATCCTGGTCACCGAGTCGGTGCGTGGTGACGGTGGCGTCCTGAAGAACTCCGAGGGCAAGCGGTTCATGTTCGACTACGTCCCCGACGTCTTCCGCAAGCAGTACGCGGAGACCGAGGAGGAGGCGGACCGCTGGTACACCGACCCGGACAACAACAGGCGTCCACCGGAGCTGCTGCCCCGCGACGAGGTGGCCCGCGCGATCAACAGCGAGGTCAAGGCCGGTCGGGGCTCCCCCGCCGGTGGTGTCTTCCTGGACATCGCGAGCCGGCGTTCGGCCGACGAGATCCGTCGCCGGCTGCCGTCGATGTACCACCAGTTCAAGGAGCTGGCCGACGTCGACATCACCGCCGAGCCGATGGAGGTCGGGCCGACCTGTCACTACGTGATGGGCGGCGTGGAGGTCGACCCGGATTCGGGTGCCGCCTTCGGCCACGTACGCGGGCTGTTCGCGGCCGGCGAGGTCTCCGGCGGCATGCACGGCTCCAACCGACTGGGCGGCAACTCGCTGTCCGACCTGCTGGTCTTCGGCAAGCGGGCGGGCGGGCACGCCGCCAGCTACGCCGACGGGCTGGCCGCCCGGCCGAAGGTGGCCGTGGACGCGGTCGAGGCCGCCGTGGAGACCGCCCTGGCCCCGCTGCAACGGGACACCGGCGAGAGCCCGTACACCCTCCAGCAGGATCTCCAGGCGGTCATGGGCGACCTGGTCGGCATCATCCGGCGGGAGGGTGAGCTGGCTGACGCGCTGAGCAGGCTGGCCGAGCTGCGCGAGCGGGTCGCCAAGGTGAGCGCGTTCGGCGGCCGGCGCTACAACCCGGGCTGGCACCTGGCCCTGGACCTGCGCAACATGCTCGTGGTCTCGGAGTGCACCGCGAAGGCGGCGCTGGAGCGGCAGGAGTCGCGCGGCGGGCACACCCGGGAGGACTATCCGGCGATGGAGCCGAAGTGGCGGCAGGTCAACCTGGTCTGCTCGCTGGACGGCGACGCCGTACGCCTGACCCGCAAGCCGCTGCCGAAGATGCGGCCGGAGCTGATCGGCCTCTTCGACCGGGCCGAGCTGGCCAAGTACCTCACCGACGAGGAGCTCGCCGACTTCGACGCCCTCGTCGCCGACGCTGGAGAGGCGGACAACCGATGAGCGCGAAGCGTCAGTTCCGGATCTGGCGGGGTGACGAGACCGGCGGGGACCTCCAGGACTACATGGTCGAGGTGAACGAGGGCGAGGTCGTCCTCGACGTCATCCACCGTCTCCAGGCCACCGACGCGCCCGACCTGGCCTGCCGGTGGAACTGCAAGGCCGGCAAGTGCGGCTCCTGCTCCATGGAGATCAACGGCAAGCCGCGGCTGGGCTGCATGACCCGGATGTCGACCTTCGGTGACGAGGAGACCGTCACGGTCACCCCGCTGCGGACGTTCCCGGTCATCCGGGACCTGGTCACCGACGTCTCGTTCAACTACGAGAAGGCACGGGAGACCCCGGCGTTCGCCCCTCCGGCCGACGTGGCTCCGGGTGACTACCGGATGCAGCAGGTCGACGTCGAGCGCTCGCAGGAGTTCCGCAAGTGCATCGAGTGCTTCCTGTGCCAGACGGTCTGCCACGTGATCCGCGACCACGAGGAGAACAAGCAGGCGTTCTCCGGCCCGCGGTACTTCATCCGGGCGGCCGAGCTGGACATGCACCCGCTGGATGCCCGGACCGACCGCAAGGAGTACGCGCAGGCCGAGCAGGGCCTCGGTTTCTGCAACATCACCAAGTGCTGCACCGAGGTCTGCCCCGAGCACATCAAGATCACTGACAACGGGATCATCCCCATGAAGGAACGGGTCGTCGACCGCAGGTACGATCCCCTTGTGTGGCTTGGTAGCAAGATCTTCCGTCGGGGCGAGACGCCCCAGACCAGCGTGACCACCGCCCGTCCGGGCTCGGCGACGCCGGGCTCCGCCCGGGGTGGGGTGCACTCGCACGCGGGTGGTTCCCACGACTCGCGGGCCGAGGCGCAGGCGCAGAGCGGCGTGAACTGGGACCGGGAGGTGCCTCACCCGACCGCCCCGGCTGTCGACGACCGGGGCAAGCTGCCGCTGACCGAGCTCACGTTCGACCGGGCCGCCGCGCCGTCGCCGTTCGGTGACGACGTGACCTTCCCGCTGCCCCCAGAGCACCTCAACTTCGCACACCCGGACCAGGACAAGCACTAAGAACCGCACGAACGGGTGGGGGGGGGGGGGGGGGGCCGCCGGCCCCCCCCGGGGGGGCCCCCCCGGCCCCCTGGCAATGGGGGGGGTCGCCGCGCCCGGCCGCGGGCGGTGGCGGCACGCCCGCTAGTAGACGG